>RJVL01000004.1 GCA_003755025.1 Diaphorobacter nitroreducens
AATTGCAATCAGGGCAAGAGCGATGACAACGAAGCGCATGGTGGGTAATGGCTAACGCCCTGAGTTCAGCCGCCGCCGTAGGCGGTCGGCTGCGACGAATTGTTAGCCCCAATGGCTTGATTTATTTGCACCACTGCTGCTCGCACGGGACACCATCATTGTTCCCGTCCATTTTTGTGCCCGGGCAATTTTTAAGAAAGAAGGTGGCTTCTTCACAAGAAGTCATTTGAGAGCAATGGGTTCGTCCATCGCACTGAAATTTTGGTGTTAGATCAATGCTTCGGTTTCTCCTGGAAGAACCACTTGAAATATCAATTTCTTGAAATTGCTGTGCTGGGCGTTGAGATTGGTATTTTTCATAGCCCTTCCAAACGCCAAAGGCGAGCAGAGCAATGAGAAGGATACGGAACACATTCTCTCCTGTTGACTGGCTAACGGCCCAGGTAAGCCGCCCGCCGCAGGCGGGTCGGCTTGAACGCAGAGTTAGACCCGAAGGCCAACAGGGAGCGCCCAGAATTGGACAAGCGCGCAGCCCACGAAAAAGCGCTGGGCCACGAGAGCGGCGCAGCGCTGCAAGATTGATAGCTGGTAGCGCTTGATACGCAAGCGCTGGGGGCCAAAAAGGCGTGAAAGCCCTTAAAACAGGGCCGAGCGCTGGAACAAGTGGCTGCGCGCATAGAGCGGGTGATGGGACTAACGGCCAAGGTAAGCCGCCCGCCGCAGGCGGGTCGGCTTGAACGCTGGGTTAGACCCGAAGGCCAAAAGGGAGCGCCCGGACTTGGACAAAGGCGCAGCCCACGAAAAAGCGCTGGGCCACGAAAGCGGCGCAGCGCTACAAGAATGATAGCTGATGGCGCTTGCTGCAAAAGCGCTGGAGGCCAAAAAGACTTCAAAGCCCGTGGAACAGGGCCGAGTGCTGGAACAAGTGACTGCGCGCATAAAGCGGTTGATGGGACTAACGGGCTAGGTAAGCCGCCCGCAGTATGCGGGTCGGCTTGAGCGCCGGGTTAGACCCAAAGCGCAAAAACGAAAGTGACCGCACAGGCCACGGACTACGAAAAAAATAGCTGCTTGCGCTTGCTGCACAAGGGTTAGAGGCCAAAAAGGATTGAAACTGGCGCAACCCACGCAGGCGAAGCCCGAGCGAACGCCAAACACCCAGCGGATAAACGCTTGCGAGGGTAAATGGCGTTTGAATATTCATGGGCCGAAATGAGCAGGAATAAAAAGCAGGCTAACGGGCTAGGTAAGCCGCCCGCAGTATGCGGGTCGGCTTGAGCGCCGGGTTAGACCCAAAGCGCAAAAACGAAAGTGACCGCACAGGCCACGGACTACGAAAAAAATAGCTGCTTGCGCTTGCTGCACAAGGGCTAGAGGCCAAAAAGGATTGAAACTGGCGCAACCCACGCAGGCGAAGCCCGAGCGAACGCCAAACACCCAGCGGATAAACGCTTGCGAGGGTAAATGGCGTTTGAATATTCATGGGCCGAAATGAGCAGGAATAAAAAGCAGGCTAACTAGAATTAGATCTCTGCATGCTATCGACCCGCCGCGGCCTAAGTCAAGCAGGCTGTCAAGCCTCTCCATAAACGCCCATGGCAGCGGTAATTTAGACCGCCTAAAATTTCACGGATGGATGCGCCTTCCGTTTCACGCCAACCCGCCGTGCGACAGCCGCCTCGGCTGCTGGAGTCGATGCGTGAGCGCATCCGGGTGCTGCACTATTCCATTCGCACCGAGCAGGCTTACGTGGATTGGGCGCGCCGTTTCATCTTGTTCCATGACAAGCGCCATCCGCGCGAGATGGGGGCACCGGAGGTCACCGCTTTTCTGACCCACCTGGCTGTTGAGCGCAATGTGTCCGCCTCTACGCAGAACCAAGCCAAGGCCGCCATTTTGTTTCTCTACAAAGAGGTGCTGCAGCAAGACTTGCCCTGGCTGGATGAGATTGTTTCGGCCCGCAAGGCGCGCCGCCTGCCGGTGGTGTTGACGCAGCGCGAAGTGCGCGAGCTGCTGATGCACCTGCAGGGCACGCAGTGGCTGGTTGCCTCGCTGCTGTACGGCACGGGGATGCGCATTCTGGAGGCACTGCGCCTGCGCGTGAAGGATGTGGAGTTCGAACGGCGTGAACTGATCGTGCGCGAAGGCAAGGGGAACAAGGATCGTGTGACCGTCCTGCCCGAGAATCTGATCACACCGTTGCGCGAGCAGATGGAGCGCGCCCGTGCGCTGCACCGCAAGGACTTGGATGCGGGTCTTGGTGCCGTGTGGTTGCCTGATGCGTTGGCCATAAAGTACGCGAATGCAGCCACGGCCTGGGGATGGCAGTACGTATTCCCCAGCGCGGTGCGTTCGGTGGATCCGCGCTCGGGCGTGCAGCGGCGCCATCACCTGCTGGAGCAGTCGGTGCAGAAGGCCGTGGCGTTGGCAGCGCGCCGCGCGGGCATCGACAAGCCCTGCACACCGCATGTGCTGCGGCATTCTTTTGCCACCCACATGCTGCAGGCAGGTTACGACATCCGTACCGTGCAGGAGTTGCTGGGTCACAAGGATGTGAGTACCACCATGATCTACACCCATGTCTTAAACAAGGGCGGGCGCGGCGTGTTGAGCCCGCTCGATACGCTATGAGTCGCGCTTCCCCGCTGGCCCACCAGCCCTTGGCCGAACGCCTGCGTCCGCGTTCGCTGGCCGAGGTCATTGGCCAGCAGCATGTGCTGGGGCCGGGAATGCCGCTGCGGCTGGCGTTTGAATCGGGCCGCCCGCACAGTTGCATCCTGTGGGGGCCGCCCGGCGTGGGCAAGACCACAATTGCGCGCCTGATGGCCGAGGCGTTCGATGCGCAGTTCATCAGCATCAGTGCCGTGCTGGGCGGCGTGAAGGACATCCGCGATGCCGTGCAGCTGGCCGAGAGCGCACGCGACGGGCTGATGCAGCAGCGCACCATCGTCTTCGTGGACGAGGTGCACCGCTTCAACAAGAGCCAGCAGGACGCGTTCTTGCCGCATGTGGAAAGCGGCCTGTTCACTTTCGTAGGGGCGACCACCGAGAACCCTTCGTTCGAGGTCAACTCGGCCCTGCTGTCGCGTGCCGCGGTCTATGTGCTGCAGCCTCTGGGCAGCGACGACTTGAAGCAAATTGTGGCCAAGGCCCAGGCGCTGCAAGCGCTACCAGCTATTGAAAATGCAGCGCTGGAGCGTCTCATCGCCTATGCCGACGGGGATGCGAGGCGCCTGCTCAACACGCTGGAAACCCTGGAGGTCACCGCAAGCCAGGCGGGCATCGAGCGCATCGAAGACGCCTGGCTGCTGCAGGTGCTGGGCGAGCGCATGCGCCGCTACGACAAGGGTGGCGAACAGTTCTACGACACCATCAGCGCGCTGCACAAGTCGGTGCGCGGCTCCGATCCTGATGCTGCGCTGTACTGGCTGGTGCGCATGCTCGACGGCGGGGCGGACCCCCGCTATATGGCGCGGCGCATCGTGCGCATGGCCTGGGAGGACATCGGTCTGGCCGATCCGCGCGCCATGCAGATCGCGCACGACGCTGCGCAGACCTACGAACGCCTGGGCAGCCCTGAGGGCGAGCTCGCGCTGGCGCAGGCCGTGATCTACCTTGCCGTGGCGCCCAAGAGCAATGCGGGCTACATGGCCTACAACAAGGCCCGCGCCTTCGTGAAGCAGGACGGCACGCGCCCCGTGCCGCTGCACCTGCGCAATGCGCCCACCCAACTCATGAAGCAGTTGGACTACGGCAAGGACTATCGCTACGCGCACGACGAAGAGGGCGGCTTTGCCGCGGGCGAGAACTACCTGCCCGATGGCATGGATCCGCCAGGCTTTTACGCACCGGTGACGCGCGGGCTGGAGATCAAGATCGGCCAGAAGCTCGATGAACTGCGCGCGCGCAACGCGGCAGCGCAGCGTGGCCCCGACGACGTGCCCCCAGACGCCTAGGCTTCGAGTGGCTTCTTGTGTGAGGGGCTAGCGGCGGGCCGACCACGGTCCCGTTGCACGGCTTTGTTCAGCCCAATCCATGGCCGTTGGGAATAAGCGCATTCCCTGATCGCGTCGCAATCATCAATATTTCTAATGCGCGTGGCACCCGCCTGATGCGCCCTCCAATCAAGGGAAAACCCCGTCCAAACGTGGTAGGGACGGCGTGTTTCCTCTGACTACAATTTCTTCACAAACCCGCGCAGACCCTTGCCTGGCGGGTTTTTTGCTAGATGGCGAACGGGCCCACAAGGCTGCATCGATTCGCGGTGCTTGGCTGGTGTGCACGTCAATAGTCGATACAAAGGACTCAACATATGGACATCTTGCTGCAGCAGATCATCAATGGTCTGGTTCTGGGCAGCATGTACGCCTTGATAGCCTTGGGCTACACCATGGTGTACGGCATCATCCAGCTCATCAACTTCGCGCACGGGGAAGTGCTCATGGTCGGCGCGCTGACCAGCTGGAGCTGCATCGGCCTCATGCAGGAGGCCATGCCGGGCGCGCCCGGCTGGCTCATTCTGCTGCTGGCCACGCTGATCGCCTGCGTGGTGGCGGCGGTACTCAATTTCGCCATCGAAAAAGTCGCCTACCGGCCGCTGCGCAACAGCCCGCGCCTGGCCCCCTTGATCACCGCCATCGGCATGTCGATCCTGCTGCAGACGCTGGCGATGATCATCTGGAAGCCCAACTACAAACCGTACCCCACGCTGCTGCCCACCCAGCCGTTCCAGGTGGGCGGCGCGGTGATCACCACCACCCAGGTGCTGATCCTGGGCGTGACGGTGGTGGCGCTGGCTTCCATGGTCTACCTGGTCAACTACACACGGCTGGGCCGCGCCATGCGCGCCACGGCAGAGAACCCGCGCGTGGCCGCGCTCATGGGCGTGAAGCCCGACATGGTGATCTCGGCCACCTTCATCATCGGCGCGGTGCTGGCCGCCATCGCCGGCATCATGTGGGCCTCCAACTACGGCACGGCGCAGCACACCATGGGCTTCTTGCCGGGGCTGAAGGCGTTCACCGCGGCGGTGTTCGGCGGCATCGGCAACCTGGCTGGCGCCGTGGTGGGCGGACTTCTGCTGGGGCTCATCGAGGCCATCGGCTCCGGCTACATCGGCACCCTCACCGGGGGCGTGCTGGGCAGCCACTACACCGACATCTTCGCCTTTATCGTGCTCATCATCATCCTGACGCTGCGCCCCTCGGGCCTGCTGGGTGAGCGTGTGGCCGACCGCGCCTGAGGAGCCAACGACCATGAAAAACCACAAGATCCAATGGATCCTGGGCGGCATTGCGCTGCTGGTTCTGCCCCTGGTGCTGCAGTACTTCGGCAACGCATGGGTGCGCATCGCCGATTTGGCCCTGCTGTACGTGATGCTGGCGCTGGGCCTGAACATCGTGGTGGGTTACGCCGGCCTGCTCGACCTGGGGTACGTGGCCTTCTATGCCGTGGGCGCCTACATGTTCGGCCTGCTGGCCTCGCCGCACCTGGCGGACAACTTCGCGTGGTTCGCCGCGCAATTCCCCACCGGGTTGCACATGTCGCTGTGGATGGTGATCCCGCTGGCCCTGGTGCTGGCGGCATGCACCGGCGTGCTGCTGGGCATACCGGTGCTCAAGCTGCGCGGCGACTACCTGGCCATCGTGACGCTGGGCTTTGGCGAAATCATCCGCATCTTCATGAACAACCTGGACCACCCGGTCAACATCACCAACGGCCCCAAGGGCCTGGGGCAGATCGATTCGGTGAAGATCTTCGGGTTGGACCTGGGCAAGCGGCTGGAGCTGTTCGGCTACGACATCAACTCCGTCACGCTGTACTACTACCTGTTCCTGTTCTTGGTGCTGGTCACCATTTTGGTGTGCTATCGCCTGCAGGATTCGCGCATCGGGCGCGCGTGGATGGCCATCCGCGAAGATGAGATCGCCGCCAAGGCGATGGGCATCAACACGCGCAACATGAAGCTGCTGGCCTTCGGCATGGGCGCTTCGTTCGGCGGCGTGGCCGGCGCCATGTTCGGCGCGTTCCAGGGCTTCGTCTCGCCCGAGTCGTTCAGCCTGATGGAGTCGGTGATGATCGTTGCCATGGTGGTGCTGGGCGGCATCGGCCACATTCCCGGCGTGATCCTGGGTGCCGTGCTGCTGTCCGCGCTGCCCGAGGTGCTGCGCTACGTGGCCGGCCCGCTGCAGGCGATGACCGACGGGCGCCTGGATTCGTCCATCCTGCGCCAACTGTTGATCGCCTTGGCCATGATCATCGTGATGCTGCTGCGCCCGCGGGGCCTGTGGCCCGCGCCCGAGCATGGCAAGAGCCTTGCGCAGAAGTCCTGACACCACCGGTAGAGCAACAACATGGCAGATACATCGAAAGAAGTGGTGCTGAAGGTCGCGGGCATCTCCAAGCGTTTTGGCGGCCTGCAGGCGTTGTCCGACGTGGGCATCACCATCCAGCGCGGCCAGGTCTATGGCCTGATCGGCCCCAACGGCGCGGGCAAGACGACGTTCTTCAACGTCATCACCGGCCTGTACACGCCCGATGCGGGCAGTTTTGAACTGGCGGGCCAGCCCTACGAGCCCCGCGCTGTGCACCTGGTGGCCAAGGCGGGCATTGCGCGCACCTTTCAGAACATCCGGCTGTTCGCCGACATGACGGCGCTGGAGAACGTGATGGTGGGGCGGCACATCCGCACGCATTCCGGGCTCTTCGGGGCCATCTTCCGCACCAAGAGCTTCAAGGAGGAGGAGGCGGCCATCGCCAAGCGCGCGCAGGAGCTGCTGGACTACGTGGGCATCGGCAAGTACGCCGATTTCAAGGCGCGCACGCTGTCGTACGGCGACCAGCGCCGCTTGGAGATCGCGCGCGCCCTGGCCACCGATCCGCAACTGATCGCGCTGGACGAACCCGCCGCCGGCATGAACGCCACCGAGAAGGTGCAACTGCGCGAGCTGATCGACCGCATCCGCAACGACAACCGCACCATCTTGCTCATCGAGCATGACGTGAAGCTTGTGATGGGCCTGTGCGACCGTGTCACGGTGCTGGACTACGGCAAGCAGATTGCCGAGGGAACCCCTGCCGACGTGCAGAAGAACGAAAAAGTGATCGAGGCCTATCTGGGCACCGGCGGGCACTGAAGGACGCAAGACATGGCCGAAAAATCCAACAAAGTTCTATTGCAGGTCAAGGGCCTGAAGGTGGCCTACGGCGGCATCCAGGCCGTCAAGGGGGTGGACTTCGAGGTGCGCGAGGGCGAGCTGGTTACGTTGATCGGCTCCAACGGGGCGGGCAAGACCACCACCATGAAGGCCATCACCGGCACACTGGGCATGAACGATGGCGACATCGAGTACCTGGGCCAGAGCATCAAGGGCAAGGGCGCGTGGGACCTGGTCAAGCAGGGGCTGGTGATGGTGCCCGAGGGGCGCGGCGTGTTCGCGCGCATGACCATCACCGAGAACCTGCTCATGGGCGCCTACACGCGCGACGACAAGGCGGGCATTGCCGCCGACATCGAAAAGATGTTCACCATCTTCCCGCGCTTGCGCGAGCGCAAGGACCAGCTGGCGGGCACCATGTCCGGTGGCGAGCAGCAGATGCTGGCCATGGGCCGCGCGCTGATGAGCCAGCCCAAGGTGCTGCTGCTGGACGAGCCCTCCATGGGCCTGTCGCCCATCATGGTGGACAAGATCTTCGAAGTGGTGCGCGACGTGTATGCCCTGGGCGTGACCATCGTGCTGGTGGAGCAGAACGCCAGTCGCGCGCTGGCGATTGCCGACCGCGGCTACGTGATGGAGTCGGGCTTGATCACCATGGCCGGCGGGGGACGGGATCTGCTCAGCGATCCGCGCGTGCGCGCCGCCTACCTGGGTGAGTGAAAGGGCGGCCGCTGGCCGCTGGAACAGGCACCGCTGCGGCGGTGCTTTGTTTTTTATAGCTACCAGCGCTTGATGGATATGCGCTAGAGTGTGATTTGGCTTATAAAATCCGCCGCGCCATGCACGCTCTGCAATCCCTGCCCATCCCCCTCCAGACCATCCTGCTGCTGGTTGCCAGCAACATCTTCATGACCATGGCCTGGTACGGCCACCTGAAGAACCTGGCCACCGCCCCGTGGTACGTGGCGGCGCTGGTGAGCTGGGGCATCGCCCTGTTCGAATACCTGTTGCAGGTGCCGGCCAACCGCATTGGGCATACGCAGTTCAGCGTGGGGCAGCTCAAGATCATGCAGGAGGTGATCACGCTGACGCTGTTCGTGCCCTTCGCCGTGTTCTACCTGAACGAGCCGCTCAAATGGGACTACCTCTGGGCGGGTCTGTGCCTCGTCGGGGCGGTGTATTTCATCTTCCGCAGCGCGTAGGAGCCGAGCCGCGCAGGCCCTGCCGGGGGGCGCCGGTCTCTGCGCATCCGCTTTGACCTGGTGCGCCGGGCGGCTGTCTGGCGCCGGTTAAACTCGCGGTTTTCGCAGATTTGTCACGTCTTGGTCATCTCTGCGTCACATATATCGCCAGAAGGTTCGATCAGGAGTCGGCATGTTGTTTGGAAAGCTGTTGCCCCGCGAGGGCAATTTTTTCGAGATGTTCAACCAGCATGCAGACCGCATCGTCGAGGCCGCGCGGGCGTTCTCGCAACTGGTGGCGAACTACAGCGACACCCACCTGCGCGACCAGTACAACCAGGACGTGGACAACGCCGAGCGCGCCGCCGACCGCGTGACGCACGAGGTCAACCGCACGCTGCACAAGACCTTCATCACGCCCATCGACCGTGAGCAGATCCACTCGCTGATCAACACCATGGACGACGTGGCCGACCTGATCCAGGACTCGGCCGAGACCATGGCGCTGTACGACATCCACCACATGACGGACGAGATCACCCGCCTGACGGACCTCAGCCTCAAGTGCTGCGAGCGCGTGCAGGACGCGGTGAAGCTGCTGTCGCGCATTGCAGATCCGGCCGTGGCCGAGGCCGCGCTCAAGACCTGCGAGGAAATCGACCGCCTGGAGGGCGACGCCGACCGCGTGCTGCGCAGCGCCATGAGCAAGCTGTTCCGCGAGGAGCCGGACGTGCGCGAGGTCATCAAGCTCAAGGCCATCTACGAGCTGCTGGAGACCATCACCGACCGCTGCGAAGACGTGGCCAACCTCATCGAGGGCATCATCCTCGAGAACTCCTGAGGCGCGGCCGCAGGCCTGCGCTTCGCATCCCTGGCAGGGCTCGCCCCCTCATTCCCAGCATGGAAACAGTACAAACCGCCCTGTGGATCGTGGTCGTGCTCGTGGCGCTCGCCATCGTGTTCGACTTCATGAACGGGTTCCACGACGCCGCCAACTCCATCGCCACCGTGGTCTCCACGGGCGTGCTCAAGCCCACGCAGGCCGTGGTCTTCGCGGCCTTCTTCAACTTCGTCGCCATTTTCGTGTTCCACCTGAGCGTGGCGGCCACCATCGGCAAGGGCATCGTGGACCCGAGCGTGGTGGACACCCACGTGATCTTCGGCGCGCTGGTGGGGGCCATCACCTGGAACGTCATCACCTGGTACTACGGCATCCCCAGCAGCTCATCGCATGCACTGATCGGCGGCATCGTGGGCGCGGTGATCGCCAAGACCGGCGCGGGCGCACTGGTGGCCAGCGGCATCTTCAAGACCGTGGCCTTCATCTTCGTGTCGCCCATGCTGGGTTTCCTGCTGGGCTCGTTGATGATGCTGATCGTGGCCTGGGTCTTCCGTCGCACCAGTCCGAACCGCGTGGACAAGTGGTTCCGCCGGCTGCAGCTCGTCTCCGCCGGGGCCTACAGCCTGGGCCACGGCGGCAACGACGCGCAAAAGACCATCGGCATCATCTGGCTGCTGCTGATCGCCACGGGCTACGCCTCGGCGGGCGATGCCTCGCCCCCCATGTGGGTCATCATCTCGTGCTACGCGGCCATCGGCATGGGCACCATGTTCGGCGGCTGGCGCATCGTGAAGACCATGGGCCAGAAAATCACCAAGCTCAAGCCCGTGGGGGGCTTCTGCGCCGAGACCGGCGGCGCGATGACGCTGTTCATCGCCACTGCGCTGGGCATCCCCGTATCGACCACCCACACCATCACGGGCGCGATCGTGGGCGTGGGTTCCACCCAGCGCGCCAGCGCCGTGCGATGGGGTGTGGCCGGCAACATCGTCTGGGCGTGGATCCTGACCATCCCCGCCAGCGCCTTCGTGGCGGCGATCGCTTATTGGGTGAGCCTGCAGCTCTATTGACCTTCGCGGGGCGGCGGAGCCGGTGGGCGCCAGCTTTGCGCCGCAGTGCGCGGCGCCGCGATCTGCCAGGCTGGAGTGGTTTTGCTATCGTTTGAGTAGCTGCTCGCGCTTGTCCATCAAGCGCTGGAGCCTGATCTCATTGTGAAATCTTGCGCGCTTCCTCGATCTGGTATTCAAAGTAGCGCTGGAAGCTGAAGGCAATGCTGGCCATCAGCACGGCCGTGCCCACCAGCAGCGATGTCGCAATGGCAAACACCGTGAACCAGTGCGTCCGCCCCGGCGCGGCGTCGGGCGCCGCAGCGGGGTTGAAGCGCGCGTTCCACCGCTCGGGCGTCATCAGACCGTAGAGAATCGCGCGCAGTGCGCAGCCTGCGATCGTGAATCCCAGCAGCGGAATCAGCATCCAGCTCAGCTGATCGTCCTGCCCCCATTGCTGCACGCGCTGGATGCCGTACACGCCGAGGGCCGTGGGGATCGGCAGCAGCCAGCCGATCCAGTCGCCCAGTCCGTACAGGTAAAAGCGGTGCATCCCCAGCGGGCCGCCCAGGAACGCCAGCCACGCGGCAACAGTCTTGTTCTTCATGGCCGCGATTATTGGCGCGCCTTCATTCGGGGGCGGTGGTATCGCCCGCGCCCAGGGGCTTTTCCATGAGCACGATGTCGCGCCAGGCGCCGAACTTCCAGCCCACGGAGCGCATCACGCCCACATCGGTGAAACCTGCGGCCCGGTGCACGCCGATGGAGCCCGCATTGGCCGAGTCGCCGATCACTGCCAGGAGTTTGCGTACGCCGGCGGCCTCGGCCTGCACGGCGAGGGCCTCCAGCAACTGCCGTCCCAGGCCCCGGCCGCGTGCCGCGTCGGCGACATAGATCGAATCCTCGGCCGAGAAGCGGTAGGCCGGGCGGGGCTTGAACCAGTTGCAGTAGGCAAAGCCCAGGACCTGGCCCGCTTCTTCGGCCACCAGGTAGGGCAGGCCCTTGGCCAGCACATCCGCGCGCCGCGCCGCCATGTCCAGCGCCGTGGGCGGGTCGATCTCGAAGGTGCCCGTGCCGTGCAGCACATGGTGGGTGTAGATGGCGGTGATGGCGGCGACGTCTTCGTCCCGGCTGGCGCGGATGAGGGGCATCTTTTTTGTGTTGTGGATATAATCGCGGACTTTGCAGCGTGTCGCTGGCCGGGTGGCCAAGTCGCGTGTCTCAAACGCCGCAAAACAGAGCGCAGCCACTGCTGTGTAACCACCCGAAGGATTCATTATGGTCGTGATTCGACTCTCCCGCGGCGGCTCCAAGGGCCGTCCGTTCTTCAACATCGTCGTTGCCGACAAGCGCGTGCGCCGCGACGGCCGCTTCATCGAGCGCCTGGGCTTCTACAACCCTTCCGCCAAGGAAGGCGAAGAAGGCCTGCGCATCGCCCAGGACCGCCTGACGTACTGGAAGGGCGTGGGCGCACAACCCTCTCCCACCGTGGACCGTCTGATCAAGCAAGCCGCCCAGAAGGCCGCCTGATCGTTCGCACTCCCGAAAAGGGCGGGCTCCGTTGGTGCAACTGACGGACCCCGCCTTTTTTCTTTGCCTCACCCTCCCATCCCGCCGCCATGCCTCAGCTGCCTGTCCTGGAAACCGCCGAACTGCCCTCCGACGCCGTGGAGGTGGGCCGCATCACCGATGCCTGGGGCGTGAAAGGGTGGTTCAAGGTCCTGCCCTACAGCAGCAACCCCGAGGCCCTGCTCGCCGCCAAGTCCTGGCTGTTGCAACCGGCGGAAAAGGGCGCCAAGAGTTTTTTTACCGGCACCGTGCTGCTGCCCATCCGGCAGGCGCGCACGCATTCGGACTCCGTGGTCGCCTGGGCGCAGGGTGTGGACGACCGTGACGCAGCAGAGGCGCTGCGCGGCGCGCGCATCTTCGTGCCCCGCGCCAACTTCCCGGTGGCGGGCGATGACGAGTACTACTGGGTGGACCTGATCGGCCTGCCTGTGGTCAACCGCGAGGGCGTGGCGCTGGGCACCGTGCGCGACCTGCTGCCCACGGGGCCGCAGACCACGCTGGTGCTAGCCTACGAGCACGAAGGCAAGCCGCACGAGCGCATGATTCCCTTTGTGTCGGCCTATGTGGACAAAGTGGACCTGGCGGGGCGCTGCATCATTGTGGACTGGCAACCCGACTATTGAGGCGGTTGTCCGCGTGCCATGCGTTTCGATGTCATCACCCTGTTTCCCGAGCTGTTCGAGCCGTTTCTTGCCAGCGGCGTGACGAGGCGCGCCTACGCGTCGGGCCAGGTAGAGGTGCGGCTGTGGAACCCGCGCGACCATGCGGAGGGCAACTACCGCCGCGTGGATGACCGGCCCTTTGGCGGCGGCCCCGGCATGGTCATGCTGGCCGAGCCGCTGGCGCGCTGCCTGGCCGCCATCCGCGCCGATCGTGGCGAGGCCGAGCAGGCGCGGGCGCCCCTGGTGCTGTTCTCCCCCATCGGCCGCCGGCTGGACCATGCCGCGGTGCAGGACTGGTCCGCTGGCGTGGGTGCCATCTTGCTGTGCGGACGCTACGAAGGCGTGGACCAGCGTTTCATCGACGCCTACGTGGATGCGCAGATCAGCCTGGGCGACTTCGTGCTTTCGGGCGGCGAGATCGCGGCCATGGCGCTGCTGGACGCCGTGGCGCGCCTGCAGCCGGGCGTGCTGCACGACGAGGGCAGCCATCAGCTCGACAGCTTCAACCCCGCGCTGGACGGGCTGCTGGACTGTCCGCACTACACGCGCCCCGAGGAATGGGCCGGCCGCGCCGTGCCCGCGCCGCTGCTGTCCGGCCACCATGCGCAAATCGAGCGCTGGCGGCGCGATCAGCGCCTGCTCATCACCGCGCGCCACCGCCCGGACCTGCTGCAGGCCGCGCGCGAGCGCGGGCAGCTCACGCGCGCGGACGAGGCCCTCTTGGCGCAAAACGCAAGCTTGCTATAATCGCCTGTTCTCGATCCTCTGGCCGGCCGCTGTGGGCCTGAACCATAGCCACAAAGGCGCCAATAGGGGCGCCCTGCCAATCCTGGCGCGGACATGATCGTCGGAAACCAACCATGAACCTGATCCAGATCCTCGAGCAGGAAGAAATCGCCCGCTTGAACAAGACCATTCCCTCGTTCGCGCCTGGCGATACCGTCATCGTGAACGTGAACGTGGTGGAAGGCACCCGCAAGCGCGTGCAGGCCTACGAAGGCGTCGTGATCGCCAAGCGCAACCGTGGCCTGAACAGCGGCTTCACCGTGCGCAAGATCTCCAGCGGCGAAGGCGTGGAGCGCACGTTCCAGACCTACAGCCCGCTGATCGCCAGCATCGAAGTGAAGCGCCGCGGCGACGTGCGCCGCGCCAAGCTGTACTACCTGCGCGAGCGCAGCGGCAAGTCGGCGCGTATCAAGGAAAAGCTGCCTTCGCGCGTCAAGGCAGCTGCAGTGGCCGCATAAATACGGCTGCGCTCACCGCGCGACTCGAAACCGCTACAGTGCGAAAGCCTGTAGCGGTTTTTTCTTTTTGAACCCCCGTGAGTTCTCATCGTCCTGTCGGCGCGTCCTCTGCGGCGGCCCTGCCTTCGCTGTCCTCGCTGCCTCACTTCGATCCGCGCACCGTGCCGCTCGTAGGGGTGGACGACCATTTACCCGCCGTGCCCCCGCATGCGCAGACGCCGGAGGCACTGCGCCTGCGCTTTGCCGCGCCGCCGCCCTGGACGCCCGAGGTGCAGCGCGAGAAGAAGTTCGCGGAACGCGAGCCCGCGCACGCCGCCGTCCTCGTGCCCATCGTGCTGCGCGATCGGCCCACGGTATTGCTCACCGAGCGCACGGCGCACCTGTCCACGCATTCCGGCCAGGTGGCCTTTCCGGGGGGGCGCACCGATCCCGAAGACCGCGATGCCGCCGCCACCGCGCTGCGCGAGGCGCAGGAGGAGGTAGGCCTGGAGCCGCACTGGGTCGAGGTGCTGGGCAACCTGTCGATGTATGTGACCGGCACCTCGTTCCTCGTCACGCCGGTGGTCGCGCTGGTGCGGCCGGGCTTCGCGCTCCAGCCCAACCCGTACGAGGTGGCTGACGTGTTCGAGGTGCCGCTGGACTTCCTGCTCAACCCCGCGCACCACGAGCGTCACCGGCTGCAGTGGCAAGGCGCGCAGCGCGAATGGTTTGCCATGCCCTACCAGGACGGCGCGACGACGCGCTACATCTGGGGTGCCACGGCCGGCATGCTGCGCAACTTCTACCGCTTCATGATGGCCTGAAGGGGGGCGCCGCAGCGAGGCTGCCGCGCTGTCGCTCGTGGTGTTGGGCCTTGTAACAAGCGCCAGTATGATTGCCGCATGAGTTTCTTTGCCATCCTGTTCGCATTGCTGATCGAGCAGGCGAGACCGCTCGCGCGCAGCAACCCCATCCATGCAGGACTGCGTGCCTGGGCGGTGTCGGTGAACCGCAACTTCGACGCGGGGCAGTCGCACCACGGCTGGGTGGCCTGGGGACTGGCCGTGCTGGTGCCGCCGCTGGTGGTGTTGGCGGTGCACCTGGCGCTACTGCACTGGCTGGGGTGGCCGTTCGCCCTGGTCTGGAACGTGGCCGTGCTCTACGTGACACTGGGCTTTCGCCAGTTCAGCCACCATTTCACGGGGATACGCGACGCGCTGGAGGAGGGCGACGCGGCCGATGCGCGGGCGCGCCTGGCGCAGTGGAAGCAGGTGGAGGTGAGCGAGCTGCCACGCAGCGAGATCGTGCGCCACGTGATCGAGTACTCGGTGATTGCGGCGCACCGCCATGTGTTTGGCGTGCTGGCGTGGTTCTCCATCCTTGCGGCGCTGGGGTTGGGCCCGACCGGGGCGGTGCTCTACCGCCTGGCGGAGTTCGTGTCGCGCTACTGGGGCGCGCGTGCGCGCGAGACGACGCAGCCGCCCAGCGAGTCGCTGCAGCAGGCTGCGGCCCAGGCATGGACGGTGATCGATTGGCTTCCCGCACGGCTGACGGCGTTGTCTTTTGCCGTGGTGGGCAGCTTCGAGGAGGCCATCGAGGGCTGGCGCTTCCACGCACAGCGCTTCCCCAACGACAACGATGGCGTGGTGCTGGCGGCAACCGCCGGGGCCATCAATGTACGCCTGGGCGGCGAGGCGCTGCGCAGCCGCGCAGGTGCGCAGGTGCAGCCGGGCTTCGAGGTGGACGCCGACATTGGCGACAGCGACAGTACTCCTGGCCGCGAGCCCGAGGTAGGCCACCTGCGCAGCGTGGTGGGGCTGGTGTGGCGCTCGGTCGTGGTATGGATGCTGCTGCTGGCCTTGCTCACCTTCGCGCGGCTGCTGGGGTGATGCTCCTTATTTAATAGCTGTCAGCGCTTGCTGGATAAGCGCGGAAGCCAATTTTTACTTCAAACTCAGTAGGGGCTCTCGCTCAACTCCGCGAACAACTCGCCGTAGATGCGGTAGCGCTGGGGGCTGATGGCCTGCGCGTCTTGTTCGTCACGCACCTGGGCCTGCACCGCGCACCCGGGCTCGTGCAGGTGGGTGCAGTTGTAGAAGCGACAACCCTCGGCATGGGCTGCGATGTCGGGCATGTAGCGCGCCAGATCGGTGGGCGCGAGGTGGCGCAATCCAAATTCCTGAAAGCCGGGCGAATCGATGAGCGCCGTGGTGCGCTGCGGGTCGATCCAGTACAGCGTGGTGGTGGTGGTGGTGTGGCGGCCCGAATTGAGGGCCTGCGAGATCTCGCCCGTCTGTGCCGAGGCGCCGGGCACCAGCAGGTTGACCAGCGTGCTCTTGCCGGCGCCCGAGGGGCCCAGCACCAGCGTGGTCTTGCCGGCCAGCAGGTGCATCAGCATGTCGCGGTCCACCGCCCCCGATTCGCTGAGTGACAGCGGCAGCACGCGGTAGTGGTGCTGCGTGTCCTGCTCGCCCCCCATATGGCGGTAGGGCCACAGGCGCTCCCAGGCGCGCGCGAACGGCTCGACCAGGTCGCTCTTGTTGAGCGCGATCAACGGCGTGATGCGCGCCGCTTCTGCGGCGATGAGAGCGCGCGCGAGTTGGCTTTCGGAGAACACAGGCTCGGCCGCGATCAGGATCAGCACCTGGTCCAAATTGGCGGCGAATGACTTGGTGCGCACCTCGTCTTGGCGGTACAGCAAGTTGCGCCGTTCCAGCACCTTTTCGATGGTGCCCTCGTCGCCATGGCCGCGGCCCTGGCCGGGCGCGGCGGGCTGCCACAGCACGCGGTCGCCCACCACGGCCTGGCTCTTCTTGCCGCGCGGATGGCAGATGCGGCGCTCGCCGCCCGCGCTCTCCACCACGCAATGGCGGCCGTGGCTGGCGACCACCAGGCCTTCAAGGCGCGCAGGGGCTTGGGCCATGGGCTCAGGGTGCGAGCAGTGCATCGATGCGCGTCGCGCAATCGATGTCGGTCGCCGAAATGCCGGCCACATCATGCGTATTCAGGCGCACCACGCAGCGGCTGTAGTGCACCGACAGATCGGGGTGGTGGTCCTGCGCATGGGCAATGAAGGCCACGGCATTCACGAAGGCCATGGTCTCGTGGTAATTGGCGAAGCGGTAGGTCTTCTCGATGGCGACATCGGCGCCGTCGCCGGACAGTTGCCAGCCCGGCAGATCGACCAGTTTTGCTACTATTTCAGTAGCTGTCAGCGCGCGCCTGGTTTGTGTGGACCAGTCTTTCTTGGGGAACATCGAATTCATGGCTGCAAGGCCACGGGCAGACGCGCCAGGCGCTCCGTGGCGGGAGGGTGGGAGTAGTAGAACTTCGCAAACACCGGATCGGGCGTGAGCGTGGAGGCGTTGTCTTCGTAGAGCTTGAGCAGGGCGGACGCCAGGTCGCCGCCGCTGCTCTGGGCCGCGGCGTAGGCGTCGGCCTGGAACTCATGGCGCCGCGAGAGCTGTGCCAGTACGGGCGTGACGAACAGCGTGAACACGGGCGCTGCAAGCAGGAACAGCAGCAGCGCCAGCGCGTCGTTGGGCGCGGCGCCGGGCAGGCCGGGCAGCATCAGGTTGGGTTGCACGCCCAGGCCCGTGTAGAACCACGCGCGCGTGGACAGCCAGCCCAGCAACGCAAAGCCCGCCAGGCTGATGGCGAACATGCCGACCAGGCGCCGCGTGATGTGCTTGTGCTTGAAGTGGCCCAGTTCGTGCGCGAGCACGGCTTCCACTTCGCCGGGCGACAGCTGTTTGAGCAGCGTGTCGTAGAACACCACGCGCTTGGCCTTGCCCACGCCGGTGAAATAGGCGTTGGCGTGCGCGCTGCGGCGGCTGCCGTCCATCACGAACAGGCCCTTGGCTGCGAAGCCGCAGCGTTGCATCAGCGCGGTGACGCGCGCCTTGAGCGATTCGTCCTCCAGCGGCTGGAACTTGTTGAACAGCGGCGCGATGAACAGCGGGAAGACCACCATCAGCAGCAGATTGAAGCCCATCCACGTGCCCCAGGCCCACAGCCACCACAGCGGTCCGGCGGCGCCCATGAGCCACAGAATCAGCGCCGCGATCGGTAGGCCGATCACCGCGCCCAGCAGCGTGGACTTGAGCAGGTCGGCCAGCCACAGGCGCGGGGTCATCTGGTTGAAGCCGAAGCGCTGTTCGATCACGAAGGTCTGGTACAGCGCGACGGGCAGGTCGATGGCACCCCCGATGAGCACGAAGCAGGCCAGCAGCGCCAACTGCTGCAGCATGCCACCGCCCAGCCAGGACAGCAGCGCCTGGTTCAGCGCATCCAGCCCACCCAGCAGCGTCCAGCCCAGCACCACGGCGGTAGCCAGCGCCATTTCCAGCAGGCCGAAGCGCGCCTTGGCAATGGTGTAGTCGGCTGCCTTCTGGTGCGCGGCGAGCGGAATGCGGTGGGCGAAGGCCGTGGGCACGGCGCCGCGGTGCTGCGCCACGTGGCGGATCTGGCGCGTGGCCAGCCACAGGCGCAAGGCAAGGCCTGCGAGCAGCAGTCCGGCGAACACCAGTGTGGTCAGGTGGGATGGCGAGAGGAGGGAGGCGGAAGGAGGCTGCATCTGCGCGCGAGTTTAGGCCATCGGCGACAATTCCCGGCATGTCTGACACTGCCAACCCTACTGCTCCCGCGCTTGCCAAATCCGACCAGAACCTTGTCTGGCTGGACTGTGAAATGAGCGGCCTCAACCCCGAAACCGAACGCCTGCTGGAGATCGCCGTGGTCGTCACCAGTGCCGACCTCACGCTGCGCGTCGAAGGGCCGGTGTTCGCCATTCACCAGGCGGACGCGGTGCTGGACGGCATGGACGCCTGGAACAAGGGCACGCATGGCCGCAGCGGCCTCATTGACAAGGTGCGGGCCTCCACGGTCACCGAGGCCGATGCCGAGCGCGAGCTGCTCGCCTTCCTGTCGCGCTATGTACCCAAGGGCGTGGTGCCGATGTGCGGCAACAGCATTGGGCAGGACCGGCGCTTCCTGGTGAAGTACATGCCCAAGCTGGAGGCGTTCTTCCACTACCGCAATGTTGACGTGAGCACGCTGAAGGAGCTGGCCAAGCGCTGGAAGCCCGAGGCCTACAGCTCGTTCAAGAAGGCGCAGCGCCACACGGCCCTGGCCGATGTGCACGAATCCATCGACGAACTACTGCACTACCGCACGCATCTGCTGGCCGTTTGATCCCCGTTTGCGGGAAAACCCGAATCGTGCGACAATTACAGGCTTGCGTGAAAACGACTCCCAAACCCGACTGAAGGTTTGGCCGCATCGCGCAGCCCTTGCGCATCTCCCTTCTCACAATGGGTTGCGGGCCTTGAACGGTTTCCAGCGTTCCAGTGCCTGCGTCAATGACCCACCCGCCCAGCTCTCACTGCTGGTGCAGGTTTCGTTGGATGGTTGATGTTTTGATGAACCACTGACGAAGCCGCCGCGGGTTGCACCCGCGCGCTTCATACATACGACATGACAGACACCATGCACGTGCAGGGCGAGATCGCGCCTGCCCAATCCCCTATGGCCGCTTCGATTGAGGCGCCTGTTTCTCCGACCACCGCCGCGCCCGCTCTGCCCGCCGGCTTCATCGAACTGGGCCTTGCGCCCGAACTGGTGCAGGCTGTGGCCGACCTCGGCTACACCGAGCCCACGCAGGTGCAGACTCGAGCGATTCCTTTGGCCATGGGCTCGGGCGATGACGCGAGCTTCATCGATCTGATGGTCTCCAGCCAGACTGGCAGCGGCAAGACTGCGGCCTTCCTGCTGCCCGTGCTGCACACGCTGATTCGCCAACAGGCCGAGGCCGAAGTCGCTGAGCGCGCCGCCTTCGAGCGCGCCGCCGCCGAGGCGGCCGCGCGTGGCGAGGCTCCCCCAAAGCGCCCCAAGCGCAAGAACCCCACGCAGGCGCGCAACTTCAAGGCGGCGACGCCCGGTGCGCTGGTGCTGTGCCCCACGCGCGAACTGGCGCAACAGGTGGCGCACGATGCCATCGATCTGGTCAAGCACTGCAAGGGCCTGCGCATCGCCAACGTGGTAGGTGGCATGCCCTACCAGTTGCAGATCGCCAAGCTGCAGAATGCCAACCTGGTGGTGGCGACGCCGGGCCGCCTGCTGGACCTGCAGCGGTCGCAGCAGATCAAGCTGGACCAAGTGCAGTTCCTGGTGGTTGATGAGGCCGATCGCATGCTGGATCTGGGCTTCTCCGACGACCTGGCCGAGATCAACCAGCTCACCGCCCAGCGCAAGCAGACCATGATGTTCAGCGCCACCTTCGCGCCGCGCATCCAGCAGCTCGCCATGCGGGTGATGCACGACAACGGCGCGTCGGTGAAGAAGATCCAGATCGACACGCCGCAGGAAAAGCACGCCAACATCAAGCAGATGCTGTACTGGGCCGACAACGCGCAGCACAAGCGCAAGCTGCTGGACCACTGGCTGCGCGATGCCTCCATCGACCAGGCCATCGTGTTTGCCAGCACCCAGGTGGAGTGCGATGGTCTGGCCAATGACCTGCAGCAGGAAGGTTTCAGTGCCGTGGCTTTGCACGGCGCCCTGAGCCAGGGCCTGCGCAACCGCCGCCTAATGGCGCTGCGCAATGGCCAGGTGCAGATCCTGGTGGCGACCGACGTGGCCGCGCGCGGCATCGACGTACCGACCATCACCCACGTCTTCAACTTCGGCCTGCCCATGAAGGCTGAGGACTACACGCACCGCATCGGCCGTACGGGCCGCGCCGGCCGCGACGGTTTGGCCGTGACCTTTGCCGAGTTCCGCGACCGCCGCAAGATCTTCGACATCGAGGGCTACAGCCGCCAGCAGTTCAAGGCCGAGGTGGTCGCGGGCCTGGAGCCTACCCAGCGCTTCCCGCAAGGCGGCCGCGCCGACTTCGGCGGTCGTGGCGGGCGTGATGGTCACCGTGGCCCGCGCGAGCAGCGCTTTGGCCGCGGCGGCAGCGAGCGCGGCTTTGGTGATCGTGGTGGCTATGGCGACCGTGACCCACGTGGCAGCTTCGGCGACCGTGGCGGCTTCAATGACCGTGGCGGCTTTGCCGACCGCGGCCCGCGCGGCGCAGCCCCCCGTTCCGGTGAGGGCTATGGCGCACCGCGCGGTGGCGATCGTGGCAACAGCTTCGGCGGCCGCCGCGACGGTGAAGGCTATGGCCGCAAGAGCGGGTTTGGCGAAGCCTCCCGGTTTGGCGACGCCGGCCGCCATGGTGGTGGCCGCGGTGACGCTGCAGCACCCCGCGCAGACTTTGGCCGCAAGCCCGCGTTTGCCAAGCCGCAGGGCGCGGGCAAGCCGTTCGTACCCCACGGTGCCGGAAAGCGCCCGGCGCGCAACGACCGCTAAGCCGGCGGCGCGGACCCCATGACAAGCCAGCCCTCTCGTCCGGGGCTGGCTTTTTATTGCGCGCCAACTCCCCGCGAAGCGCACCGGGGCCGCGCTGCAGATTCGCCACCCTTTCCATCGGAGCCAGGCCCTGGGCCTCTCGAAGGTAGGCCATTGCGGCTTGAGGGGTGAGCTGCTGGACGTTGCCGTGCACCGAGCCGGCCCGGGGAGGTAGACGCAGAAGCTGCACGACTGCGGCGCCAGGGGCGCCGGTCGTCGCTGCACATGAGGCCGCGCGCCGCTCTCAGCCCACGTGCATGGTGTGGCGGCCGATGTCCGGCCAGCGGTGGTGCAGGTAGATCCAGGACACCAGCCCCACCAGCATCAGCAGCAGTGAGGCCGCCGCCAGCGCCAGGGCCGAATGCATGACCAGCGGCGCCACTACGCCCGCCACCAGGCCGTTGGCCGTGGCGCCCACGAATGCCTGCAGCGACGAGGCCATGCCCCGGCGCTGCGGGTACAGGTCCAGCACCAGCAGCGTGACCACGGGCACCATCAGGGCCCAGCCGAACGAGAAAATGCCGATGGGCCACAGCGCCCACGACACATGCGGCGCCAGCGCCAGGTTGGCGCCCAGGTTGAGCAGCGCCATCGCCAGCATGATCACGAAGCCGTGGCGGATCTGGCGCTTGGGCGGGATGCGACCGGCCAGCCGGCCGCTGGCCCAGGCGCCGCCCATGATGCCGGCGATGTTGATCACGAAGAACCAGAAGAACTCCGTGGGCCCCAGGCCCAGCAGCTCACCCAGGAAGGCCGGGGCCGACAGCACGTACAGGAACATGCCGTTGAACGGCACGCCGCTGGCCAGCGCCAGCAGGATGAAGCGTGGGCTGGTGCCCAGTTCCCAGTAGCCGCGCAGCAGGTGGCCCATGTGGATCGGCTGGCGCTTGTGCACGGGCAGCGACTCGGGCAGCAGGCGCCAGTTGGCCACCCACAGCAGCACGCCCACGCCCGTCAAAAACCAGAACACGCTGTGCCAGCCCAGGTGCACCGACAGCCAGCCGCCCACGATGGGCGCGATGGCCGGCGCCACGCCGAAGAAAATCGTCACCTGCGCCATGACGCGCTGCGCCTGCGTGGGCGGGAACATGTCGCGGATCACGGCGCGCGACACCACGATGCCCGCGCCGGCCGACAGGCCCTGCAGCGCACGGAACGCTACCAACTGTCCGATGCTCTGCGACAGCGCGCAGCCCAGGGAAGCGAGCGTGAAAACGGCCAGGCCGCACAGCACCACGGGCCGACGCCCGAAGCTGTCGGACAGGGAGCCATGGAACAACGTCATGAAGGCGAACGCGAACAGGTAGGCCGACAGCGTCTGCTGCATCTGCACCGGTGTGGCCTGCAGCGCGCCCGCGATGGCGGGGAAGGCGGGCAGGTACGTGTCGATGGCGAACGGCCCCACCATGCCCAGCAGAGCCAGCAGGATGGCCAGTGCCCAGCGCGGCGCGCGCCACAGGTGTTCCGCGTCAGAGTGCATGGTGTGGGAAATCGGGGGAGGGCGCGCAACGCAGGCGCCGTGCAAAGCGCCGCATTATCGGCCAACCCCCTCGTCCGCGCCCGCGATGGGTGCGTGTGGAAGCTATGCTATTGATAGCTGTCAGCGCTTGCTGTGCAAGCGCTAGAGGTCTAAAAAGCCTTCAGCCGTACTGGATGAGCCTCAATGGCCGCCGTGCGGCTTGCCATGGCCCATGGCCGGCGCGGCCGTGGCGCTGACAGCGCGCACGGGCGCCTGCAACTCCTGTGTCGTGCGTTGGCCGTCCTTGGCTTCGAAAACCAGCGTCAGGGGCACGGTCGAGCCTTGGGCGACGGGCTGCTTCAGGTCCAGCAGCATGATGTGGTAGCCGCCGGGCTTGAGTTCCACGGCCTGGCCGGCTGGCAGATCCAGCGCGGGCAGTGGGCGCATCTTCATCACGTTGTCCACGAGCTTCATTTCATGGACTTCGGTGACGCCGGCCACCGGGCTGCTGGCGCTGACCAGGCGGGCATCCTGCGCGGCCGTCAGGCGCATGAAGGCGCCGGTGGCCTTTTGCTGCGGCACCGTGGCGCGCACCCAGGCGTCCTGCACGGTGACCTGGGCGTGGGCTGCGCCGGCCACGAGCAGGGTGGCGGCGATTGCGATGCGGGAGACGAGCGATTGGGAGAACATGAAAAATCCTTGAATAAACGATGGGGCAGGCGGGCAGCGCTGCCGTGGTATGCGAGAAGAGTGCGGGTGCACGGTGGCCCGTGCCCGCCGTTTTCAAAACGGTGCGAGGGCGAGTGGCGCCGCAGGCGGGGCGCGCGGCGGGAAAGGCGCGCGGCTGAGCGCCGGTACATGGGTCTGGCGCACCACATCCGCAGATGGGACATGCGGGAGCTGCTGCAGGCCGCGCCACGGGGGTGCATCCAGAGCGGGCAGCAGGGGCGGCAGGCACAGGGCGCAGTCCAGCGCATGCGCGGGGTGGGAGGCATCGTTGGTGCCCACCGCGCTGTTGCCGCTGGCGGCAACCCAGCGCTCCTCGCCCGAGGCAGTGCAGACGCGCTCTAAATGGCCTGCCTGCACGAAGGGCGCTGCCGTCGCCACGCCCAGCGACACGGCAAAGCACGCCAACAACAGGCGTGCCAGGTGATGGGCGTTGCGCAGGATGTGCATGCTGGGCGCATTATCGGTGGGTGAGGGCGCGCCGGCCAGCCGCCAGCCACCCAAGTTGCGGTCCCGCGGCCAGAGCGTCAGAACGTGCGCGTGCCGGGCGCGGCGAGTTGTCGCAACTGGTGCGCATCGCACAGGCGCCAGGTGCGCCGCTCGCCGCGGATCCAGCCTTTGGCCTGCCACTGGGCGAGCAGGCGGTTCAGCGTCTCGGCGCGGATGCCCAGGCGCGCTGCCAGGTGCCGCTGGCTGGTGGGCAGCTCGACCGGCTCGCCGCCCTCGCTGCACCGCGCCACCAGGTAGGCGGCCAGGCGCTGCTGCGCATTGCTGCTGGTGAGCCAGTCCACCTCGTTCACGCAGTGGTACAGGCGCAGGCTCAGCGATTCCAGCAGCCGCAGCGCCAGCAGCGGGTGGCGCTCGCACGCCGTGCGCAACGCCTGCCGGGGAATGCGCCAGACCCGCGTGGCGCCTTGCGCGCGCGCCGTCATCGGATAGAGCCCGTGCGGCATGAACATGGCCGCCTCGGCCACCCACTGCCCGGGGGTGAAACAGTGCAGCATGCGCTCCTCGCCCGTGGCGTCATAGCGCAGCACTTCCACGGCACCTTGCGCCACCAGCAGGCAGTGGCAGGCGGCTTCGCCTTCGTGGAACAGCGTTTCCCCATCAGAGTGCGTGCGCGCGAGGGCATGCTGGGCCAGATCCTGCAATGCCGGCGCCGGCAAGCCCTGCAGCAGCGCGTTCGTGCCCAACAGGCTGCTCGCCTCTCTGAAGCCGCTCTGTTGCGCGTCCGCCGCGCCGCCCGGGGTCGCGTTGATAAAAGTCATTTCATATTCCGGTTATGTGGTGGCATGCTTTGAGAATACGAATGAATCGCATTTATTTCAAATTCTCTCACTTTCATGCCGCCGCACCACCTTCCTTCCCTTCGCTCCAGTCTTCGTGCATGGACCCGCACGACGGCCCCCGCCCTGGCGCTGCTGTGCCCGCTGGCGATGGCGGCCGAGCCTGCTCCGGCGCAACTGCCCACGGTGACCGTGCGTGCCGAGGGCGATGCCGATGCGGCCGCGCCGCTGCGCCCCTCCGTGGCGGCGGAGCAGCAGCGACTGGACCGCGTTCCCGGCGGGACCAACCTGGCCACTCCGCAGCAGGAGACGCGCCTGGCCACGCTGCGCGACGCCCTGGACTACCAGCCGGGCATCGTGATCCAGGACTTCTTTGGTGCCACGGACCAGCCGCGCCTGTCCATACGCGGGTCGGGCATCCAGAGCAACCCGCTGAACCGCGGCGTGCTGCTGCTGCAGGACGGACTGCCGCTGAACGACGCCGATGGCTCCTTCATCATCGGCCTGGTGGAGCCGCGCAATGCCGCGTTGGTCAGCGTGCGCCGCGGCGCCAACACGCTCACGCCGGGCGCGACCACGCTCGGGGGCGAGTTGGACTTCCAGTCGCTCACGGGCGCCGACGAGCGGGGCCGCGTGCGCACCGAGGTGGGCAGCTTTGGCCGCCAGGCGCTGCAGGGCGCCGTGGGCCTGCAGGGCGCGCAGTGGGATGGGCGCATCAGCGTGAGCGGCGACCGTTACGACGGCTACCGCCACCATTCGGCGTCGCAGCGCGATGCGCTGCATGCCAACGTGGGGTTCCAGGCCGCCGGCGGGTTCGAGAACCGCACCTACCTGTCGTGGACCGATCTGGACTTCGACATCCCCACCGTCGTGCCCAAGGACCGCGTGCGCACCCAGCCGCGCGGTGTGATGGGCGACGGCGCCACGCCGCAGGACCAGTTGCTCAACGTCTACCGCCGCGACCCGCGCCGTGAAGCCACGCAGCTGCGCCTGGCCAACCGCTCGCGCTGGGGTGACGATGCGCTGCGCCAGGAGCTGGGCGTCTACTGGCAGGACACGGACGACCTGTTCAACAACCAGACCAGCTACACCATCACCCGCAGCCGCACGGCAGGTGCGCAGTGGCAGGCCAGCGGGCAGACGGCCGGTCCCCTGGCCTGGCGCGCGGCGCTGGGCTGGTCGCGCAGCCGCATGGACCGTGATCTGGATGCCACCAGCCCCGTGAACGGGGCAGCGCTGCAGCGCTTTGGCGCCTATGACCTCACGGCCGACAACCTGCAGGCGCTGCTGGCGGCCGACTGGCGCCTGGCGCCGGCATGGACGCTGGTCGGTCAGTGGGGCTGGAGCCACCAGACACGCGACGCCGCCAGCCGCCTGGACGGCCGCACGCTGCAACAGCAGTGGAGCTTTTCCACGCCCAAGGTGGGGGTGAACTGGACGCCCACGCCGGCCGTGCGCTGGTGGGCCAACTTGAGCCGCAGCCAGGAGGCGCCCACATTCTGGGAGATCGTCTCCGCCACCGTAGCGCCCAACGCCCCCGCGGCGGCCAGCAGCGAGCTGGTGCGGCTGGACCTGCAGCGCGCCACCACCTTCGAGGTCGGTGGGCAAGGCCGCTGGGGCGAGGGTGCCCGTGCCCTGCACTGGACGGCTGCCGTGTACCGCAGCCAGGTGGCCGGCGAACTCATGAGCACCACCGATGCCAACGGCATCAAGGTGGGCACCTACAACTACGCCGGCGGCACGCGCCACCAGGGCGTGGAGGCAGGGCTGTCGGGCAGTTGGCCGCTGGGCATGGGCGCACTCGACTGGCGTGGCTCCTGGACGTACAGCGACTTCCGCTTCAAAGACGGCATCTACGCCGGCAACCGCATCGCCGGCGTGCCGCGCCACTTGATCAATGCCGAGGTGCTGTGGCGCGTCGCCACGGGTGCGGGTGTCTGGCGCATGGGTCCCAGCCTGCGCTGGATGCCCACCGACACGCCCACCGACCACGCCAACACCGCCGGCAGCGAGCAGGACACCTACGCGCTGCTGGGCTTCAAGCTGGAATGGAAGAGCGGCCCCTGGACGGCCTACCTGCAGGCCGACAACCTCACCGACCGGCGCTACGCCAGCAGCTATGCCATTCGCAACCAGGCCACGGCCGCGCAGCCGGGCTACCTGCCGGGCCTGGGCCGCAACGTGGCGGCGGGCGTGAGCTACCAGTTCTGAGGGCGATGCGATGCTGACGAACCCTGTGCAGTCCGTTGACCAGGGCCGCCGCCGCCTGCTGCAGACCTCGGGTGCGTTCGCGCTCGCCGGGTTGCCGGCATGGGGCGCGGCGGCTCCCGCTGCGCCTGCCGCTCCTGCCGCGCCGCTGGCCCGCCTGGTGCTGGCCGGGCCGCCAGCCATCGTCTCGGCGCCCCTGATCCACATGGCCGAGACTCAGGCGCTGGCGGGCGTGGCCGAGCGTGTGGAGTTCACCCCCTGGCGCGACCCCGACCAGCTGCGCGTGATGGCCTTGGGCCGCAAGGCGGATGTGCTGGCCATGCCCAGCAACGTGGCGGCCAACCTCTACAACCGTGGCGCGGGCGTCACGCTGCTGAGCATCTCCACCTGGGGCGCGCTGTGGATCGTCACGCGTGATGGCGCGCGGCGCACGCTGGCGGATTTTCGCGGCGAGGAAATCGCCGTGCCTTTCCGCGGCGACATGCCGGATCTGATGCTGCAACTGCTTACAGCCCGGCAGGGGCTGGACGTGCGGCGCGACTTCCGCGTGCGCTACGTGCCCACGCCCATGGAAGCCATGCAGTTGCTCATCACACGCCGGGTGCGCCATGCGCTGCTGTCGGAGCCCGCCGTGTCCCTGGCGCTGCGCAAGACGCAGTCCTTTCCCCTCGGGCTGGTGGCGCCCGAGCTGCACCGCGGCGCCGACCTGCAGCAGGAATGGGGCCGTGTGTTCCAGCGCGCGCCGCGCATCCCGCAGGCGGGCATTGCCGCCGTGGGCGCCCTGCGCGGGCAAGGCGCCGCGCTCGCGGCCGTGGACGCAGCCTATGCGCGCTCCGTCGCCTGGTGTCGCGCCCATCCCCAGGAGTGCGGCCGCATGGTGGCCGCACGCATCGACCTGCTGACCCCCGACGCCGTGGCCGACGCGCTGGCCACCAGCCAGCTGGACGCAGTCCCGGCGCAGCGGGCGCGCGCCGAGGTCGACTTCTTCTTCCAGCAACTGCTCGCGCGCGACCCTGCGCTGCTGGGCGGGCGGCTGCCCGACTCCGGTTTCTTCCACTCTCCCGCCCAGCCCCACGCCAGCAATGCGGCGCCAGCGTCCAGCCACTGCGGTCTTTCCTCAGGACGTTCATGCCACACCACTTGATCCATGTGACCCTTTGCCGTCGCCATCCGCTGGCCCTGGCCGCCTTGCTGTGCCTGTCGGGCGCCGCGCGTGCCCAGGCCGCGGCCGAGGCCCCGGCCGCCACCGCCCTGGCGCCCGTCACCGTGACCGCAACACTGACCGAGCAGGACGCCCGCACGGCGCCCGCCAGCGTCACCGTGATCACCGCGCAGGACCTCGCCGAGCGCAACGCGGCCGACCTGCTGGACGCCGTGCGCGGCGCGCCGGGCATCACCTTCAGCGCGCGCCAGGTGGGCGGGCGCAAGACGCTCGCGCTGCGCGGGCTGGAGGGCAAGCACACGCTCACACTCATCGACGGGCGGCGCATCAGCGCGAGCGACGACGTGATCGGCCATTCCGACTACCAGTACGGCTGGCTGCCGGTGTCGGCCATCGAGCGTGTGGAAATCATCCGCGGGCCGATGTCGGCGCTGTACGGGTCCGAGGCGCTGGGCGGCGTGGTCAACATCATCACGCGCAAGCCGGGCGACCGCTGGATCGGCTCGCTGGGCTTCAACGCCGCCTTCCCCGCCGGCGGCGAGGCCGCGGCCGAAGGGGGCGCCTCGCTGTTTGCGGCGGGCCCACTGAACGACCGGCTGCGCCTGTCGGTGAATGCCGAGTACGCCCACCGCGACGCCGTGGCGCAGCGCGAGGACCCGCGCTACAGCGAGATCGAGGGGCGCAAGCCGCGCAGCCTGGGGCTGAACGCCGAGCTGGACCTGGCGCCCGGCCACCGGCTGGAGGCCGGCGTGACCGATGGCGAGGAACGGCGCTTTTACGACGACGTGAGCGGCGCGCGCCCCTATGCCAACCGCTATGACCTCGACCGCCGCCAGACGCACGTGGGGTGGAAGGGCGAGATAGGCGCCTGGAAGGCGCAGGCACGCGCCTACCGCAGCGAGATCAGCGTGCGCAACAGCCGCACCAACGGCGTCAGCCCCACGCGGGCGCAGGACATGACGGACGATGTGGTGGACGGCCACGCCACCACCCGCTGGGGTGGCCACCAGGTCACCGTGGGCGGCGAGTGGCGCAATGAAGAGCTGGTGAATTCCGGCCTGCTGAACGGCCGCGACGACGTGTCGCACAAGGCCCTGTTCGTGCAGGACGAGTTCGCGCTGGGCACGAACCTGCTGGCCACGCTGGGCCTGCGCGCGGACCACCACGGCATCTTCGGCTCCGAGCTGAGCCCCCGCGCCTACCTGGTGTGGGAAGCCAGCCCCGCGCTGGTGGTCAAGGGCGGCCTGGGACACGCCTTCAAGGCGCCCACGCTCAAGCAGATCTCGCCGAACTACGTGGGCGCCGAGGGGCCGCACACCTTCCGGGGCAACGCCGACATCCAGCCGGAGACCTCCAACTCCTTCGAGATCGGGGCCGACTGGCAGGTCAGCCCCGCTTGGTCGCTGCGCGCCACCGCGTTCCATACCGAGGTCAAGCAGCTCATCACCTACCGCCTGATCCAGCAGGTGGGCACGCGCCGCACCTACCTCTACGACAACGTGGACGCGGCGCGCATCCAGGGCCTGGAGGCCGGCTTCACCTGGGCCATCACCGACGCGCTGCGCTGGAGCATGGACGCCACGCTGCTGCGCACCCGTGACAAGGCCACGGGCGAGCGCCTGTCCGACCGGCCCGACACCAGCGTGGCCTCGCGCCTGGCATGGCGCGTGGCGGGCTGGGACGCGCAGCTGGGCGCCGAGTACACGGGCCGCCAGACCAGCTCCGGTCAGCGCCTGCCCGCTTACACGCTGTGGAACGCGAGCGTGGGGCGCGCCTGGGCGCTGGGCGCGCACCAACGTCTGAACCTGCGCGCCGGCCTGGAGAACCTGGGCGACCTGCGCCTGGCGGAGAAGTCCCCCGCGTTCGGCTATGCCGAGCAGGGCCGCCGCGTCTTCGTGAGTGCGCGGCTGGATTTCTGAACGCTTTGCGCGGGCGGTATTGTTTTGATAGCTGTTCGCGCTTGATACACAAGGGCTGGAGGCCGATTTGCTTAAAAAATGGTTGATGGGCCTGATGCTGCTGCTTACGGGCGCGGCGCAGGCGGCATCGGTGCTGTTCATTGCCACGGGCAACGTACCGGCTGGCAAGTTCCATCAGTTGGCCGAGATCGCGCGCCCGCACGGGCTGACCGTGGAGGTGCGCTTCCTGGGCAGCCTGCCCGCCGACGTGGACGGCGGGCTGTGGCGTGGGCATGACGCGGTGTTCTTCGACAGCTACCTGCAGGACGAGGTGCGCGCGCGGCTCACGCGCGCGCTGCCCGCCCTGGCAGTGCCGCATGCCTGGCTGTACGACGCGCGTCCCGCCTGGGGCGGCGGCCTGCCCGAGGCCGTGGCGCAGCGGCTCGTGCGCTACTACGCCAGCGGCGGGCGCCAGAACTTCGAGGGGTTCTTCGCCACGCTGGCGGCGCAGCTGCAGGGGCGCGACGCGCTGGCCGCCGCTGCGCCGCCCGTGGTGTTCCCCAAAACCGGCATCTACCACCCGCGCGCGCCGGGCCTGGTGACGGCCGACCCCGCCGCCTACCTGCGCGCGCAGGGCGTCGACCCCACGGACGGCCAGCGCCGCCCCGTGGTCGCCATCGCCCTGCACCAGCAGTACATCGCCTCGATGCAGACGGCATTCATCGACGACCTCATCGCGCGCATCGAAGCCGCCGGCGCCACGGCGCTGGCGTTCTACACGCCCATGCTCGACCCGGGCGGCGTCACGCGCGTGCTGCAGCCCGGCGGCGCGGGCACGCCGGTGCTGGCCGACGTGCTCATCAACACGCAGATCATGTTGAACGCCGACGAGCGGCGCGCCGAGTTCACGCGGCTGGGCATGCCCGTGCTGCAGGCCATGCCCTACCGGCGGGGCGACGAGGCCCAGTGGGCCGACAGCCCGCAGGGCGTGGCCCTCATGGACGTGCCCTTCTACCTGGCCCAGGCCGAGTACGCGGGCGTGGTGGACATCCAGGTGGCCGCCGCCACGCGCGCGGGGGACGAGCAGGTCGTGCCCATCGCCGCGCAGGCCGCCGCCGTCGTCGGCAAGGCGATCAACCTGGTGGCGCTGCAGCGCAAGGCGAACGCCGACAAGCGCATCGCCGTGTTCTTCTGGAATTACCCGCCGGGGGAGAAGAACCTGTCGGCCTCGTTCCTCAACGTCCCGCGCAGCCTGCAGGCCACGCTGGCCGCGCTGCGCGGCGCGGGCTACGACACCCAGGCCGCGGACGAGCAGCCGCTGATCGCGCAGTTGCAGCGCCTGCTCGCGCCCGCCTACCGCGACGATATGTTGGCGCCCTTGCTGCGCGATGGTCTGGCCGACCGCCTGCCGATGCAGGAATACCGCGCCTGGCTCGCCACGCTGCCCGCGGCCACGCGCAATGCGCTGCACAAGAGCTGGGGGGCGCCCGAGGACTCGTCGATGGTGGTGCGCGAAGGCGGCCAGGCGTTCTTCGTCATCCCGCGCCTCATGCTGGGCAAAGTGGCGCTGCTGCCGCAGCCGCCGCGCGGCGAAAAGTGGGCAGACAAGGAGAAGTCGCTCTACCACTCCACCAGCGCCTGGCCTTCCCACCACTACCTGGCCGTGTACCTGTGGGCGCGGCGGAACGTGGGCGATGCCTTCGTGCACTTCGGCACGCACGGCAGCCAGGAATGGCTGCCGGGCAAGGAGCGCGGCCTGGCCGTGACCGACCCTGGCATGCTGGCCGTGGGTGATGTGCCCGTGGCCTACCCCTACATCGCCGACAACATCGGCGAGGCGCAGCAGGCGCGCCGGCGCGGGCGCGCGGTGATCGTGAGCCACCAGACGCCGCCGTTTCAGCCCGCGGGGCTGCATGCGCAGCTCACCGCGCTGCACGACCTGCTGCACGCCTGGGTGGCGCAGGACGAGGGTGCGGTGAAGGAGCGCATCGCCGCCGATCTGCTGGGGGGCGCCGAGAAGCAGCGCATCGTGGCCGACATGGGGCTCACCGCCGCGCAGGCGCGCGCCGACTTCGCGGGCTTCGTCAACCAGTTGCATGCGCACCTGCACGAACTGGCCGAGACCGCCCAGCCCCTGGGCCTGCACGCGCTGGGCACCGCGCCGGCCGACGCGCACCGCCTGGGCACCGTACTGCTGATGCTGGGCCGCCCCTACTGGGAGGCTGCCGCGCGCCATGCGGGCACACCGGCCGAGGACATCGACGAAGCCCTGGTGGGCGACTACGAGCGCATGGCGCAGACCGTGCCCTACCGCCTGCTGGCGCGCCATCTGCTGGAGGGCGAAGCCGACGACGCGCTGCCCGCGCCGCTGCGAGACCACATGGCCCAGGCGCGGCAGTGGTGGCAGGCCATCGGCGCACAGAACGAACTGCCGGCGCTGCTCGCCGTGCTGGCGGGGCGGCACCTGCCCACGTCCTACGGCGGCGATCCGCTCAAGAACCCCGACGCCTACCCGACGGGCCGCAACCTGTATGGCTTCGACCCTTCGCGCGTGCCTACCCCGCAGGCCTGGGAGGCCGGCAAGCAGGCCGCCGAGCAGCTCATTGCCGCCTACCGCGAACAGCATGGCGGCACCGCGCCCACCAAGGTCACCTTCTCGCTCTGGTCGGTGGAAACCATGCGCCACCAGGGCCTGCTGGAGGCGCAGGCGCTGTGGCTCATGGGGGTGGAGCCGGTGTGGGACCAGGGCGGGCGCGTCACCGGCATGCGGCTGGTGCCGCGCAAGCAGCTCGCCCGCCCGCGGGTGGACGTGGTGCTGTCGGCCACCGGCCTGTATCGCGACCATTTCCCCAACGCCATGCAGCAGCTTGCGCGCGCCGCGCAGCTGGCCGCGCAGGCCGACGAGCCCGACAACCCCGTGGCGGCCAACGCCCGCGCCATCGCCGAGCGGCTGCGCGCGCGCGGCATGGCGGAGGGCGCGGCGCTGCGCGCGGGCCAGACACGTATCTTCTCTTCCGAGTCGGGCCGCTACGGCACGGGGCTGGACGACGCGGTGCTGGCCACCGACACCTGGCAGGGCAACGCCGAGGGCGACCGCAAGCTCGCGCAGCTCTATCTCTCGCGCATGCAGTACGCCTACGGGCCCGACGAGTCCGAGTGGGGCAGCCTGCCTGCCGCGCAACGCGGCGGCAAGGACGGGACGGGCAACCTCTATGCCGAGCACCTGCGCGGCACGCAGGCCGCCGTGCTCTCGCGCAGCTCCAATACCTACGGCATGCTGACCACCGACGACCCGTTCCAGTACCTGGGCGGCATTGCGCTGGCCGTGCGCCACCTCGACGGCAAGGCTCCGCAGCTGCTCATCAGCAACCTGCGCGGGCCGGGCAGCGGGCGCGTGGAAGGCGCGGCGCAGTTTCTCGCCAAGGAGCTGGCGACGCGCCAGTTCCACCCCGGCTACATCCAGGGCCTGATGAAGGAAGGCTACGCGGGCACGCTGCAGGTGCTGGACGCCACCAACAACTTCTGGGGCTGGACGGCCGTAGCGCGTGAGATCGTGCGCGACGACCAGTGGCAGGAGATGGCCGACGTCTACGTGCGCGACAAGCACCGCCTGGGCCTGGATGCCTGGTTCGAGCAGCACAACCCGCACGCCCTGGCGCAGACCATCGAGCGCATGCTGGAGGCCGCGCGCCAGGGCTACTGGCAGGCCGATGCGCAAACGCTGCAGACCCTCAAGAGCCGCTGGCGCGACCTGTCGCGGCGCTTCGACGTGCGCAGCGACAACGCGCACTTTGCGTCCTTCGTTGCCGAGGGGGCGCCGCAGGCCGCCGCGATGGGCTTCGGCCTGCAGTCGCCTGCGCGCGCCGCGCGTCCCACGGCAACGCCATCCGTGGCCCCGCAAGCGCCGACGGTGCCTGAGCCGCAGGCCCCGCCCGATCCGGCCCCCGAACCCGTGCCGCCACCGCCCACGGTAACGGGCATGCGCCTGGCACCCGTGGAGCCGGTGCAGCCCCCCCGACCTACGCTGGCCACGGTCGCGCTGGGGCTGCTGCTTGCGGCCATCACCGCGGCGGGCGCCCTGCGCCAGCGCCGGCGCACCCTTGTTCCATCCCATTGAACCTCGATACACCATGACCAATCCGATCGAATCGGCGATGTACGTCGCCAGCCAGCTTTTCCTCTATCCCGTGCTCATCGCCATCGCGCTGCTGTTCGTGCATGCGTTCTATGCGCTGGGGGCCTTCGCATGGCAGGCGTGGCAGCGCCACCGGGGCCAGCCCGGGGGGTTTGAACTGGCCGCCGCGCGGGCGCGCAATCCGGCGCTTTCGCTGATCGACCTGGAGGCGCTGGCCACGAAGCGGCTGGAGTTCGCCCGCATTGCCACCCGCGTGGCGCCCATGCTGGGCCTGGTGGCCACCATGATCCCCATGGGGCCTGCGCTCATGGCACTGGCCGACGGGCAACTGGCCGACGTCTCGCGCAACCTCATGGTGGCGTTCTCGGCGGTGATCCTTGCGCTGCTGGCGGCGGCCATCAGTTATGCCGTGGTCAACGTGCGCCGGCGCTGGTATGCCGTGGACCTGGCCCTCATCGAACAGCGTGCGCCGGTGCAGCCGCCCGCGCCGGCGCCCGTGCACGACCCCGTGGCCGCGCTGGCGATGGAGGGGGTGCAATGAGCCGCCTGCGCCTGCTGGACGACACGGAGACGGATGACCCCATCCTCTCGGTCGTCAACCTCATCGATGTGTTCCTGGTCATCATCGCGGCGCTGCTGCTGGCGGTGGCCAACAGTGCGGTCAATCCCTTTGGCAGCGAATCGGTCACCGTCATCAAGAACCCCGGCCAGCCCAGCATGGAGGTGATCGTGAAGGACGGCCGCAAGATCGACCGCTACCGCGCCAGCGGCGAGATCGGGGAGGGCGAGGGCGCCAAGGCCGGCGTGGCCTACCGGCTCAAGGACGGCTCCATGGTCTACGTGCCCGAGCCGGGGGAGGGCGGCTGACATGGGTCTTGCCTGGCGCTGGCTGCGCGGCATTCCCGCGTACCTCTGGAGCGGCTGGGGCGCGGTTGCCAGCCTGCTGCTGTTCGTGGCGCTGTGGGAGCTGGGCGCGGGCTTGTATGGCCCGCTGATCCTGCCCGACCCGATGACCACCTTCGCCACCCTCTGGGGCCTGGTGCAATCGGGCGTTGCCTGGCCCGAGCTGGCCGTGACCGCGCGGCGTGCGCTTGCCGGCCTGCTGCTGGCGGTGACCGTGGGCAGTGCGCTGGGGCTGCTGGCGGGGCTGTCGATGACGGCCTCGATGATGGCGCGGCCCTGGGTCACGCTGCTGCTGGGCATGCCGCCCATCGCCTGGCTGGTGCTGGCCATGCTGTGGTTCGGCGCGGGGGATGGCACGCCGGTGTTCACGGTGTTCGTGGCCTGCCTGCCGGTGGTGTTCATCGGCGCGCTGCAGGGCACGCGCACGCTGGACCACCACCTCAAGGACATGGCGCGCGCCTATCGCCTGCCCTGGCGCATGCGCCTCACCGATCTGTACCTGCCGCATGTGGCGGCGTACCTCTTCCCCGCGTGGATCACGGCGCTGGGCTCGTCGTGGAAAGTGGCCGTGATGGCCGAACTGCTGGCCACCAGCGACGGCGTGGGCGCGGCGCTGGCGGTGACGCGCTCGCACCTGGACACGGGCGCATCGCTGGCCTGGATCTGCGCCGTCGTGGGCAGCCTGCTGGTGCTGGAGTACGCGCTGCTGGAGCCCGTCAAGCGCGAGCTGGAGCGTTGGCGGGGAGCGGGCACATGAGCGGCCTGCAGATTGAGGCGCTGCACCACGCCTACGGGCCGGCGATGGTGTTGCAAGGCATCGATTTGCAGGTGCCACCAGGGCGCATCGTTGCGCTGGTGGGCCCCTCGGGCTGCGGCAAGACCACGCTGCTGCACCTGTGCGCCGGCTTGCTGGCGCCGCAGCAGGGCCGCATCGAGCAGCCCCTGCAGCCCACCGCGGTGATGTTCCAGCAGCCGCGGCTGCTGCCGTGGATGACCACCCGCGACAACATTGCACTGGGCCTGAAGGCCCGAGGGGTCGCGCGAGCCGAGCGCCACCGCCAGGCCGCCGAGATGGCGCAGGCGCTGGGTCTGCCGGTTGCGGCGCTGGCGCAGTACCCGGCCGAGTTGTCGGGCGGCATGCAAAGCCGTGCCGCGCTGGCGCGCGCGCTGGTACTGGCACCTGCGCTGCTGCTGATGGACGAGCCCTTTGCCGCGCTGGATGTGGGCTTGCGCAGCCAGTTGCACCAGTTGCTGCTGGCCCGGCAGGCACACACGGGCATGGCCGTGCTGCTGATTACCCACGACCTGATGGAAGCCGTTCGGCTGGCGGACGAGGTGCTGGTGATGGCCGCATCGCCGGGCCGCATCGTGGCGCGCTACCACCCGCCCGGCGCGGCGGTAGCGCGTGGCGACGCGCTGGTGCACCGCTGCGCGGCGGAGTTGCAGCAGCATCCCGCGGTGCGTGCCGCGTTCGGGTTGCCCGACAGGGCGGGCTCCGCCACGGACGCGGAGGACAGCGTGGCGGCTGCGGGCACGTGGCACGCCACCGCCGCCATGGTCGGCGGGCCGCAGCGCAGTGGTTGTTGAATTTGATATGAAAAATGCCGCCAGCCATTGCAGGGCAAGCGCGAGCAGCTCCTTTTTTTGAAATGAATCACCCCGCGAACCTGCTGCGCAGCGGCCACCCCATCTGGATGTGCGGCATGCGCCCCTTCTTTGTATTGACCATGGCGTCGGCCATCGGCTTGCTGGGCTGGTGGGCCTTCGTGCTGGCCCTGGGCTGGCCCGTGCCCCGGGTGGTCGGCGGGCCGCTGGTGTGGCATGTGCATGAGCTGGTCTACGGCTTTGCCATGGCGGCGGTGGCGGGCTTTGCGTTGACGGCGCTGCCGGAGTTCACCGGCAGGCCTGGCGCCACGCGAAGCCAGTTGCGCGCGCTGGTGCTGCTGTGGCTGTGCGGTCGGCTGGGGTTCTGGGTGTCAGGCCATGCCGGCGGTGTGGCGTTGTGGCTGGCGGCCGCGGCGCAAGTGGGCCTGCCGCTGGCGCTGCTGGCGGTGTTGGCACCCGCGCTGCGCAGCCCGCAAGGGCGACGGCACGGGTCGTTTGGCGTGCTGCTGCTGGCTCTGGCAGGAACGGCGGCGGGCTTCTACGCCGATGCGCTGCGCGGCATGGCGGGGCTGCGGTGGCTGCATGCGGCGCTGGGCGTGCTCATGTTGCTCATCGTGGTGGCGGCCAGCCGCATTTCGATGCGCATCGTGAACCGCGCCATCGAGGAGGTCACGCCGGGTGCCGCTCCCTACGTGGCCCGCCCGCCGCGGCGCCACCTGGCGGCACTGTGCATCACGTTGTACACCGCGGCCGAGTTCCTGCGCCCGGCGAGCGCGCTGGCGGGCTGGCTGGCGCTGGCTGCCTCGGCGGCGGTCTTTCACCTGATGGGTGACTGGCACGTCGGTGCCGCCCTGTGGCGTCGGCGGTTTCCGCTGCTGCTCTACGCCATGTACGCCTGCATGGCCCTGGGCTATGGCGCGCTGGGGCTGGCGCATCTGGGTGTCCTTCCCGGCACCGCTGCAGGCCGGCACCTGATGGGCATGGGCACCGTGGGGCTGGGCATTTACGTGGTGATCGCCATCGCCGGGCGTGCCCACGCCGGTCTGGCACCGGACCCCGGGCGGTGGGTGCCCCTGGGCGCGGCCGCGCTGCTGGTGGCGACGGCCGTGCGTGCGGCCGCTGGCGGGATGGGCGGGGGAGGTGGTTGGCTGGCCCTGGCGGCTGCAGGTTGGTGCCTGGCCTTCCTGGCGGTTCTGTGGCGCATCGGCCCGCCGCTGTGGCGGCCGCGCAGCGATGGGCGCCAGGGGTGCGATGGGCCTGAATAGGTGGGGAGGAGAAGGCCCGCATCAAACGGGCAAAGGGGCGGGAGAGCCGGGCTGGCGTGGAGCCCAGATCGCCATGAAAAAAGCCGAATCCGCGGTGCGGATTCGGCTTGGCTGTCTTTGGTGGGCCCTGAGTGACTCGAACACTCGACCAACGGATTAAGAGTCCGCTGCTCTACCAACTGAGCTAAGAGCCCTCTCTTTTCAGAGGTGCCGCGTTGCAGCACAGCCATGGATTATGCACCATTTTTTTCGCCTCGCTGCGACATCGGCCGAAAAATTTACATCAACAGGTGCTCGCCGGCGTTGTCGCCGCCCAGGATCACGTAATTCACCTTGCGGATGTCCATGAGCTTTTTGCCGCCCGAATAGCTGATGGAGCTCTGGATGTCCTGTTCCATCTCGGTCAGGGTGTCCGCCAGCTTGCCCTTGATGGGCTCCAGGATGCGCTTGCCCTCGACGTGCTTGTACTCGCCCTTGTTGAAGTCGGATGCCGAGCCGTAGTACTCCTTGTACAGCTCGCCGTCCACTTCCACGGTCTTGCCGGGCGATTCTTCGTGGCCCGCGAACAGCGAGCCCACCATCACCATCGTGGCGCCAAAGCGCACGCTTTTGGCAATATCGCCGTGGCTGCGGATGCCGCCGTCGGCAATGATGGGCTTGGTGGCCACGCGCGCGCACCACTTCAGCGCCGACAACTGCCAGCCGCCCGTGCCGAAGCCGGTCTTGAGCTTGGTGATGCACACCTTGCCGGGGCCGATACCCACCTTGGTCGCGTCCGCGCCCCAGTTCTCCAGGTCGATCACGGCCTCGGGCGTGCCCACGTTGCCGGCGATCACAAAGGCCGCGGGGATCTTGGCCTTCAGGTACGTGATCATGTTCTTCACGCTGTCGGCGTGGCCGTGCGCGATGTCGATGGTGATGTACTCGGGGCAGATGCCCTCGGCCACAAAGCGGTCCACCGTGTCGTAGTCGGGTTGCTTCACCCCGAGCGAGATCGATGCGAAGCACCCTTGCGCATGCATGTCCTTGACGAATTGCACGTTGTCCAGGTCAAAGCGGTGCATGACGTAGAAGTAGCCGTTCTGCGCCAGCCAGGTGCAGATCTTCTCGTCGACCACCGTCTTCATGTTGGCGGGCACCACGGGCAGGCGAAAGCGGCGCCCGCCCAGCTCCACGCTGGTGTCGCACTCCGAGCGGCTTTCCACGCGGCACTTGCGCGGCAGCAGCAGGATGTTGTCGTAGTCGAAGATTTCCATGAGGTTCCAAGCTCCTGTAGAGGTCGCGCGCGAGGGATTTCGCGGGCGATGGGGCGCTTGGCTTGCTTTCCGGCTTTTGCGGGCCGCAGGCGTGATGGCCGGGCCGGTCCCTGCAGTGCGCAGGCACAAAAAAACCGGGCGCAAGAAACTTGGGCCCGGTGATTGATTCTACCCGCCGCGCTGCCTTTGCCTTAATGACCCGTGCCGCAGTAGGTGTGTGCGGCGCCTACCCAGTCGCCACCATCGCCCTGCACCCAGGCCGCCATGCGCAGGCGCTCGGGCTGCGCTCCGTGGGGTATGCGCATGGGGCGTATCTCCAGCCAGCCGCCCCGCTCCTGTGGGGGGCGCTGTCCCCGCGCGTCCCACACGCCCCGAAAGACATTGCGCACCAGGTGGCGCGTGACCGGGCTGCCCTCGGTGCCTGGGGGTATTTCCTCCAGCATGAGCAGCGTGACCTGAAGGCGGCGCGGAGTCTTGCCATGCGGGGGAATGAAGCGCAGATGCGCGCCCACGTAGTCCGCCACTGCGGGCCCGTGGGCCACGCGCAGCAGGGCGGTGGTGGGCAGCGTGGGCAGGCTGCTCACGAAGGTGTCGCTGCGCTGCGGCACCTCGCGTCCCAGTGACCGCAGACGTTCCAATGCATCGGGCGTGGCCGCGGCAGACAGCGGGGCATCTTCGCCATGCGTGCCGGGCACGATCCAGTCGAGCACCAGCGCATCCCGGCCAGCAGCCGCGACCGCCGGCGGCTCCGCCCAGCAGCTGGCGCAGTCGGCGTTGAGAAAGCGCTCCACCAGCACCGTGGGCTTGGGCTGGGCGTCGCTGGAGCAGGAGGCGCGCGGCTGCGCCATCGCCAGGGGCATGGCGAGACAGGCAAGCAGGGTGAGCAGTGGATAGCGCATGGGTGCCATGGTTCCACAAAGCCCGAGCGGCTGCATGCGCCGGTCGCGTTCCTACAATGGCGGAATGCTCCCACACGACCTGTTTTCCGGCGCGCCAGCGCCTTTTGGCACTGGCAATGGTGCCGGCGCTACCGGGGTTTCGTCCCAGGCGGTGCAGCCGCTGCTGCAAAACCTCAACCCCGAGCAACTGGCCGCCGTGACGCTGCCTGCCGGCCATGCGCTCATCCTGGCGGGCGCCGGCTCCGGCAAGACCCGGGTGCTCACCACGCGCATTGCCTGGCTGCTGCAGAACGGTCTGGCCACTCCGGGCGGCATCCTGGCCGTCACCTTCACCAACAAGGCGGCCAAGGAGATGCTGACGCGCCTCTCAGCCATGCTGCCCATCAATGTGCGGGGCATGTGGATCGGCACGTTCCACGGCCTGTGCAACCGCCTGCTGCGCGCGCACCACAAGCTGGCAGGCCTGCCGCAGGCCTTCCAGATCCTGGACACGCAGGACCAGCTCTCGGCCATCAAGCGGCTGTGCAAGCAGTTCAACGTGGACGAGGAGCGCTTCCCACCCAAGCAGCTGGCCTACTTCATCGCTGGCTGCAAGGAAGAGGGCATGCGCCCGCGCGACGTGCCGGCGCACGATGCCGACACGCGCAAGAAGGTGGAGCTGTACCAGCTGTACGAGGAGCAGTGCCAGCGCGAGGGCGTGGTGGACTTTGGCGAGCTGATGCTGCGCAGCTTTGAGCTGCTGCGCGACAACGACCCCGTGCGGGCGCATTACCAGCGGCGCTTTGCGCACATTTTGGTGGACGAGTTCCAGGACACCAACAAGCTGCAATACGCCTGGCTCAAGCAGATGGCGGGCGACGTGGTGGACGGACGCCTGCACACGCAGGGCAGCGTGCTGGCCGTGGGTGACGACGACCAGAGCATCTACGCCTTTCGCGGGGCGCGCGTGGGCAACATGCAGGACTTTGTGCGCGAGTTCGACGTGCAGCACCAGATCAAGCTGGAGCAGAACTACCGCAGCTACAGCAACATCCTGGACTCGGCCAACGCGCTGATCAGCCACAACAGCCGGCGCTTGGGAAAAAACCTGCGCACCACGCAGGGCCCGGGCGAGCCCGTGCGCATCTACGAGGCCAACAGCGATCTGGCTGAGGCGCAGTGGATGGTCGATGAGATCAAGCAGCTCGTGCGGGACGGCGAGATGCCGCGCAAGGAGATCGCTGTGCTCTACCGCAGCAATGCGCAGAGCCGGGTGATCGAATCGGCCCTGTTCAACGCCAGCGTGCCCTACCGCGTGTACGGCGGGTTGCGCTTTTTCGAGCGCGCCGAGATCAAGCATGCGCTGGCCTACCTGCGCCTGCTGGAGAACCCGCACGACGACACCAGCTTTCTGCGCGTGGTGAACTTCCCGCCGCGCGGCATTGGTGCGCGCACGCTGGAGGTGCTGCAGGATGCGGCGCGCAGCAGTGGCTGCTCGCTGCACGACGCGGTGAGTGCGGTGCCTGGCAAGGCCGGCACCAACCTGGGGGCCTTCGTGGCCCTGGTTCAAGTGCTGCGCGAGCAGACGCAGGGCCAGAACCTGCGCGGCATCATCGGCCAGGTGCTGGAATCCAGCGGCCTGCTGGAGCATTACCGCCACGAAAAGGAAGGCGCGGACCGGCTGGAGAACCTGGACGAGCTCATCAACGCGGCCGAGAGCTTCGTCACCCAGGAGGGCTTTGGCCGCGATGCGGTCGCGCTGCCGCTGGACGAGCACGGCAATGCCCTCACGCAAAGCCCGGCCAGCCAGGGGCTGGACCCCGACGCGCCGATGCTGAATGCCCCTGGCAACGTGGATGCCGACACCGGCGAAACGCTGTCGCCGCTGGCGGCCTTCCTGACCCACGCCGCATTGGAGGCGGGGGACAACCAGGCCCAGGCGGGGCAGGATGCGGTGCAGCTCATGACCGTGCATGCCAGCAAGGGGTTGGAGTTCGACTGCGTGTTCATCGGCGGCATGGAGGAAGGGCTGTTCCCGCATGAGAACTCCATGAGCGACCGCGACGGCCTGGAGGAAGAACGCCGCCTGATGTACGTGGCCATCACCCGCGCGCGCAAGCGTCTGTACCTGAGCCATTCGCAGACGCGCATGCTGCACGGGCAGACGCGCTACAACGTCAAGAGCCGCTTCTTTGATGAGCTACCCGAGGAGGCGCTCAAATGGATCACACCGCGCCAGGCAGGGTTTGGATCTTTTGCTCCTGATTCAGGAGCTGCTAGCGCTTACCAGTCGGGCGCTAGAGGTCAATTTGGCTTCAAGACCGAAGTGTTCGCCAGTCCCCCCGTACCCCCGGTCAAGGCGGCGCCGGGCCATGGCCTGCGCGTGGGGCTGGCGGTGTTCCACACCAAGTTCGGCGAGGGCAAGGTGCTGGCCATCGAGGGCGCGGACGCCGACGCGCGGGCGCAGGTGCACTTTCCGCGCCACGGCACCAAGTGGCTGGCGCTGTCGGTGGCCAAGCTCACCATCGTCGAATAAGTGCTCGCCCAGAGACCGCGGCCTTCTGTCTTGCTTATTCAAAAGTAACTTGAAATTTCCCCGACATCGGGAGGCAGCGCGGGCTTCACGCCCAGGGAATGCCGCGTGGGGCTTGAGACGTATGGGGCCAGCGCATGTCCCTCATCGATTTTTCGGGATAACTTTTGATTACAGGAAACCCCGCTGGCACGCATTGCCGCGAATAAATTGCTCCTTGGGAATGAACGCCGCCAGCGCCCCTGTGATGCGCGTTCACTGTCAAGCACCACGCAAGGAGTAGAGATGGGGATGGAACACAGAGGAACCCTGGGTTGGATGGCGGTGGCCATGGCGGCGGTGTGGCTCGCGGGCTGCAAGGATCCGGCGGGCACGGCGGCGGTGCAGGCCTCCACACCGACTCCGGCCACGGTTCCACCCTCCGCCACGGCTGCGGCGCCGGCGGCGACAGCCACGGCGGCGCCTGCCGCAGCAGCGGTGGTTGCGGCTCCCCCTGGTGCTGCTCCGGCCACGCCACGCACCTTGCCGCTGGGCGTGCAAGGCGTGGCACCGGCGGGGGTGACGGTACGCGTCAAGAGCGTGCAGATCGGGGGGGACGCCACGGTGCTGGATGTGAGCATCTCCTTTGCCAACCGCATCACCGACTCCACCATGCTGGCGCTGGCCGATACCTACCTGCAGGACGAAAGCGGCGCGCGCCTGCACGTCAAGCGGCCGGACCACAACCGGGACATCACCATCCGCGAAGGCCAGACCCTGGATGGGCAACTGGTTTTCCTGGGCCGCGTGCTGCCCACCGCGCGCACGCTCAAGCTGGTCTTCAATGACGGCAACGATGGCGACAACATCGTGGCGCCGGGGCTGTCCATGGACCTGCCGCTGCAGGCGGGCTGATGGCGGTGCGGTGTTCGCCAGCCTGGCGGGCTGTCCTGTGGGCCGCGTGCTGCGCCGCCGTGGCCTCTGCGGCGCAGACATTGGAAGTGCGGCGCAGCAGCCAGTCGCTCGCGGCGACGCCCACCCATTTGCAACCAGCGGACGCTGCCCCGCTGACCCAATTGCAGCCGCACGTGACGCACGGCGGCCTGGTGCCGCGCGAGACCGAAACCCGGCTGCAGGCGGCGGCAGGGCCGGCCACGCTGCTGCGCGCGGCCGAGGTGCCGCCGCAGCGGCTGGAGCAGACCCGCGCGCTGCTGGTGGAACTGCAGGCCCAGCCCACGCCCGAGCAGGCCATCTCCATCGACCTGCCTGCCGATGTGTTGTTTGACTTTGACAAGGCCGAGTTGCGGGCCGATGCCGCGCGCTCGCTTGACAAGGCGGCCGAGCTGCTCAAGAGCTACCCCCAGGCGCCCATCGACGTGGTGGGACACACAGACGGCAAGGGGGGCGATGCCTACAACGACGCCTTGTCGCAGCGCCGCGCCGCCGCCGTCGCCGCCGCGCTGCAGTCGCGCACGGGGCGGCCGATCGCCACGCGCGGCATGGGCAAACGCCAGCCTGTCGCGCCCAATACCACGCCGGATGGGCGGGACGATCCCGATGGGCGCCAGCGCAACCGGCGCGTGCAGATCGTGATCGGGGCATTGCCGGTGCGGTAGGGGATGGGACGCGGGCCCGCGCGTCGCTCAGGCGCTGTGGGTCTATGTGGCCTCGCGTGTGCACGGAAGGCCCGGCGTGCGAAGCAATGTCTTGAAGATGTCATGTACACGTCATGCGGGCGCAACAGACGTACTCCAGGATCGCGGGACCTTGATTGCCACTACCGAGTCCAACGACCCATGAACACCACGATCGTTTCCGAGTACGACGACAATGAAATCGTCAACCATTCGTCCAACCAGCACATCGACAGCGTCCTGGCCGCGCGCCTGAGCCGTCGCAGCGCCCTCAAGGGCGGTGTCGGCGCCACCACTGCGGCTCTGCTGGGCGGCGTGAGCCTGAGTGCCTGCGGCGGCGGCAGCGACGATGACGAAACTCCCGCACCCGAGCCGATCCGCCTCAACTTCAATGCCGTCGCCAAGAGCAACGCCGACCTGGTAACGGTACCCGAGGGTTACCAGGTCAGCATCCTGCACGCCCTGGGCGACCCGATCCACTATGGCGACGAGTCCTGGAAGGACGATGGCTCCGAGACGGCCGAGTCCTATGACCGCCGCATCGGCGACGGCCACGACGGCATGTACTACTTCGGCATGTCCGACGACGGTAAGTTCGACCCCAGCCGCTCCGACCGCGGCCTGCTGTGCGTGAACCATGAGTATGTGGTTGCGCCTTATGGTCTGCATCCCACGGGCCGCATCACGGTGGACGGCAAGCGCCCGGCCGAGCAGGTGGACAAGGAAATCCGCGCCCACGGTGCCAGCGTGGTGGAAGTCAAGCGCAAGAGCGGCAGCAACGAGATGGAAATGGTGCGCGGCTCCAAATACAACCGCCGCATCACCTCGGCCACGCCGATGGACTTTGGCGGCCCCGCCGCCGGCAACGCCAAGCTGTTCAACAAGCTCTCGCCGGACGGCAAGCAGGCCTTCGGGATGAACAACAACTGTGCCAACGGCTATACGCCCTGGGGCACCTACCTGACGTGCGAGGAGAACTTCCTGAACGTCATCGGCCGTGCTGCTGGCGACGACGCCCAACGCTCCGCCACCGAAATCGTGGCCCTGAAGCGCTATGGCTTGCCCGAGAACCGCAAGAGCCCTTACCTGTGGGACACCGCCGAGGGCGAGCAGTACCAGCGCTGGAACAGCAAGGTGAGCGCCGCCAGCGCCGCTGAGGACTATCGCAACATCTTCAACACCTTCGGCTGGGTGGTGGAGATCGACCCCTTCCGCCCCGACAGCAAGCCCGTCAAGCGCACGGCACTGGGCCGCTTCAACCATGAAGGGGCATGGCCGGCGCCCGCCAAGGCCGGCGAGCCGATCGTCATCTACTCTGGCGACGATGCGCGCAACGAGTACGTGTTCAAGTTCGTGTCCGATGCCAAGTGGGACCCCAAGGACATCAACGGCGGCGTGGCCGCCGGTGCCAAGTACCTGGACAAGGGCACCCTGTACGCCGCCAAGTTCAACAACGATGGCAGCGGCGAGTGGCTGGAGCTGACGTTCGGCAAGAACGGCATCGACGCCACCAACGCGCTGTACCCGTTCGCCGACCAGGCCGACGTGCTCATGCACTGCCGCCTGGCGGCCGACGCCCGCGGCGCGACCAAGATGGACCGTCCCGAGTGGGGTGGCGTGAACCCGTTGAACAACGAGGTGTACATGACCATGACCAACAACTCGCAGCGCACGGCCGCCACGCTGAACGCCGCCAACCCGCGCGTGGGCAACACCAATGGCCACATCATCCGCTGGAAGGAAGAGGGCGGCCAGGCGGGTACCAAGTTCCAGTGGGACGTGTACCTGTTCGGCGCGCGCAGCGACAACAAGCAGAGCGAGAACCTGTCGGGCCTGACCGCCGTGAACGATTTCTCCAGCCCCGACGGCCTGCATTTCGACCAGCGCAGCGCCAATGCCGGCGGCCTGCTGTGGATCCAGACCGACGACGGTTCCTACACCGATGTGACCAACTGCATGATGCTGGCCGCCATTCCCGGCAAGGTCGGCGATGGCGGCAAGGTCACCACCAAGGAGGGCCAGGCCACGATCATGGGCTCTAAGCCCACCGAGGCCACGGTGCGCCGCTTCCTGGTCGGCCCGTTCGACTGCGAGATCACGGGCGTGGTGGTCACGCCCGACGGCAAGACGCTGTTCTTCAACGTGCAGCACCCGGGCGAGGACGCTGAGAAGGCCAACTTCGCCACCAGCACCTTCACCAGCTACTGGCCCGGCAACCAGCCTGGGATCACCAGCAGCCACAAGGGCCTCAAGCGTCCGCGCTCGGCCACCGTGGTGGTGACGCGCAAGGACGGCGGCACGATCGGTATCTAACCGGCTTGCACGGGAGCTGTCTCTCGCCTTGCGCGCAGGACGGCTCCGCGGCACTTCCAACCCGCCTCTGGCGGGTTTTTTCTTGCCTGTTCAGGGCGAGGGTGCGGGTGGAACCTTATTCGCTGAGGAGCAGTGCACCCCAAGCGCACTGTTTGGCTCGGGGCACGCCCGGGTGCGCCGAAGCGCGCGGGGACTCGGCCCGCTCCGTCGGAATATCTGGAAGCACGGGAACGGGCGGAGCGCCCCGACGACTCCGCTGGCGCAGCTTTATGAATCCTGCTCGGGTGGCGCCGCAGCGGGCGAGTCGCCGTGGTCGTGGTGGGGCGCGTCGAAGCTGTCGCGGAACGTGAACACCACCGACGAGAAGAACATGGCGGCCAGCATCATCGCCGTCGCCACCATGATGCCGCCGGCCATGCCGGCGCCCAGGCCGATGGCGCTCAGCATCGTGACCAGCAGGCTGATGACCACGCCTGCGCCGAGGAACACGCCCATCCACGACAGCCCATACACCGTGAAGGCCCCGAAGTTGCGCAGGCAGGCGACGATGCTGAAAAACAGCGCCTTCACGGGCGGCACGTTGTGCCAGTGCACCAGGCCAGGAGCGTGCCAGAACAGCAGCGACAGCGGCACGTACAGCAGCAGCGACAGCCACATGGCCGCCTGGAAGCTGCCCGACTCGGCCATCTCGCGCGTCAGCGGCTCGCCGCCCAGGTACACGCGAGCGAACTGCCCGCCGTCCACCAGGGCCGACAGCCCCATCAGGCCGAGGAAGCCCACGGCGTAGAGCGCGCCCAGGGTCAGCATGTGGTTCAGCCGCTGCTTGCCGGTGCGAAACGCCACCAGCAGCAGTGCGGGCGTGGGCACGCGGTCCTGGCTGGCCTCGGCCGCGGCCACCATCATGGCCAGCGTGGCCGAGGGCAGCAGGCCCAGTGCCACGGCGGGGCCGATCAGCGGCAGCATGGTGGCCAGCGACATCGCCGCCATGGTCATGAAAAACAGCGCGGCCAGCGCCATGGGCTGGCGCCAGAACACGCGAATGCCCAGGCGTACCCATTCCAGGCCCGCGCGCGCGGGGACGATGTGCAGTTTCATGGATTGGAAATCGAAGGTGGAGCGCCGCGGCAGCGGTGCGGGCGCATGGGGGAATTTACCCCAGTTGCCGCTGCACAGGCCGCAGCGGTGGATGAAACCAACGGTTATGTGTGGAGTGGCTGTTGCGGGGCGCGCGGCGCACCATGGTGGCTACAGAGTCACCGGATGGGCCGCGCGCTGGCGTAGCACGCGCTCAAAATGTGTGGGGTCGTGGGGCTTGAGCATGGCGGCCTCGCGCGGCAGGTAGAAGTCCCACAGGCGCGAGATCCAGAAGCGCAGCGCCCCGGCGCGCAGCATGGCGGGCAGCAGGGCGCGTTCATGCGCGGTGAGCGGGCGCACGGCCTGGTAGGCGTCGATCATGGCCTGGGCGCGCGGTGCGGCGTGCGCGCCGGTGGGCAGGTCGATGCACCAGTCGTTCAGGCACACGGCCAGGTCGAAGAGGAAGGTGTCCACGCCCGCGAAATAGAAGTCGAAGAGGCCCGTGAGTTCCTCGCCTTCGAACATCACGTTGTCGCGGAACAGATCGGCATGGATGGGGCCGCGCGGCAGCGCTGCGTAGGCGCTGGAGGCCGCCACATGGTTCTGGTAGGCCAGTTCGGACTGCAGCAGCGCCGCCGGCTCGGCGCCGATGTGCGGCAGTACCACCGGCACGGTCTCGTTCCACCAGGGCAGGCCGCGCAGGTTGGGCTGCTGGCGTTCATAGCCGCTTGCGGCCAGGTGCATGCGCGCCAGCATGGTGCCCACGGCCGCGCAGTGCGCTTCCTGGGGGCTGAGCTGGCTTTTGCCGCGCAGCTTGGTGGCCAGCGCAGCGGGCTTGCCGCACACCTGGTGCAGGATCTCGCCATGCTTGTCGGCCTGCGGGTCCGGCACGGGGATGCCCGCGTGCGCCAGATGCTTCATCAGGTGCAGGTAGAACGGCAGCTGCTCTGCGGTGAGGCGCTCGAACAGCGTGAGTACGTACTCGCCCTGCTCGCAGGTGACGAAGTAGTTGGTGTTCTCGATGCCGCCCTCGATGCCGCGCAGCTCAAGCAGCTTGCCCAGCTGCAGCCGGCGCAGCAATTCGCGCGCCTCTTTGGTGGAGACTTCGGTGAAAACGGCCATCGGTCAGTACGTCAGTGCACTCGGCGTGCTGAAAAAAGCGGGGGAAGGAGCGGGCGATACGGGCCGCCCAGGAATGCCGCGTTGGCTGCGGTCAGAAATTGCGCAAGTTCCACACGCGCGGTGCGGTCACGGTGTCCGACTCGTTGAAGTTGCCGGGGCGTGCGCGGGCTCCGTCGTTGGAGCGCACTTCATACGCGGGCAGCGGCGTGCCGGTCTTGGGTTGCACGGTGATGCTCTGCGTCTGCCCGCCCACGCGCAACTCTTGCACGCGGCTGCCGGCGTCCTCCACCACGATGTGCTCTACGCGCTGGTTGTGGCGCCCTTCAGTCTGCTGCTCTCTTTCCAATAGCTGGCCGCGCCCGTCCGTACTGGGCTGAATGGCATTTTGGCTTGCATTCTGAGCCAGGGCGGGAGCACTGGCCAGGGCCAGCAGCAGGAAGGTGGAGTGGAGAGCGCGCATGGCGCGATTGTAGGCGCCGTGCGCCGGCGTGCGCGCTCAGCGCTGCGGCGGGCAGGTGCTGGCGCTGCAGGCCTGCGTGTACTTGCCGATGAAGGTGCGGAAGTTCTTGCCGAGCTTGCCCATCTCCTCGCACACGTCGCCGCGCGCATCGAAGGCAAAGCCCTGCGTGCCAGCGGCGTTGAACAGCTCCACGCGCGTGAGGCCCAGGCGCGCGAACTGCGCAGGGTCGTGCCACTGCTGCGCGCAGATGTTGTGGAAGACGAAGGTGTTGTACACCAGCTCGGTGACCTCGGGCTTGTTCATCTGCGCGCGCAGCACGCCGCCGTCAAACTGTGCGGCACTGATGCCGTGCAGCGACTTCTGCATCGAAGGCGGCACGTTCTTGAAGTCCGGGTTGGCCCACGCCAGGGTGGTGGTGGCGCAGGCGACGAGTGCGAGCAGGTGGTGTTTCATGGGGCAGCCTTGGGGAGAGGGGAGGGCGCGGCGCACCGCCGGGCCATGGCGACGGATTGTGCCGCTTTCCACTGCACCTGCCCGCGTGCGGGGTGCTGATTGCGATGGCGGCCACGGCCGATGAGCGTGGGAGAATTCGCCGATGACACGCCCCAAGACCCTGGTGCTGGTGGATGGCTCCAGCTACCTGTACCGCGCATTCCATGCCATGCCCGACCTGCGCGCCGTGCCGGGCGATCCCGCCAGCGCACCCACGGGGGCCATCCGCGGCATGATCAACATGCTGCAGGCGCTCAAGAAAGAAGTCCCGGCCGACTACGCCGCCTGCGTTTTCGATGCCAGCGGCCCCACTTTTCGCGATGCGCTGTACCCCGAGTACAAGCAGCACCGCGCGCCCATGCCCGATGACCTGCGTGCGCAGATCGAGCCCATCCACGAGGTGGTGCGGCTGCTGGGCTGGCCGGTGCTGTGTATCCCCGGCGTGGAGGCCGACGACGTGATCGGCACGCTGGCTGCTACCGCGGCCGGCCAGGGCATGCAGGTGGTGATCTCCAGCGGCGACAAGGACCTGAGCCAGCTGGTGAACGAACACATCACCATCATCGACACCATGAACGGCAAGAAGCGGGACGTGGCCGGCGTGACCGCCGAGTTCGGCGTGCCCCCGACGCTTATGGTGGACTACCAGGCCCTGGTGGGCGATGCCGTGGACAACGTGCCCGGCGTGCCCAAGGTCGGCCCCAAGACCGCCGCCAAATGGCTCACGGAATACGGTTCGCTGGATGCGCTGCTGGCCAACGCGGGCGCCATCAAGGGCGTGGCCGGCGAGAACCTGCGCGGGGCGCTGGACTGGCTGCCCACCGCGCGCACGCTGGTCACCATCAAGACCGACTGCGACCTGGCGGGCCACCTCGATGGTCTGCCTGCTATCGATGCGATAGCTGTTGGCGCTGAGCAGGCGGACGCGTTGCGCGATTTTTATCAAAAGTATGGCTTCAAGAGCCTGGCACGCGCGCTGCCGTCCTCTGTGGCGGCGGACGCTGGCGCCAGCGGAGACCTCTTCGCCACGCCCGACGCCAGCGCCGTCGCCGTGCAGGCGCAACAGCGCGAGGTGGTCTACGACACCATCCTCACGTGGGAGCAGCTCGACGGCTGGCTCGCGCGCCTGAAGGCCGCGCCGCTGGCGGCGCTGGACACCGAGACCACGTCGCTGGACGAGTTGCGGGCCGAGATCGTGGGCGTGTCCTTCAGCGTTGAGCCCGGAGCCGCCGCTTACATCCCGCTGGCGCACAACGGCCCTGACGCGCCGCCGCAGCTGCCGTTGGCCGAGGTGCTGGAGCGCCTGCGCCCCTGGCTGGAAGACCCGGCCTGCCCCAAGCTGGGCCAGCACGTGAAGTACGACCGGCATGTGTTCGCCAACCACGGCATCCAGGTGCGCGGCTATGCGCACGACACCATGCTGCAAAGCTACGTGCTGGAAGTGCACAAGCCCCATGGCCTGACCAGCCTGGCCGAGCGCCACACGGGCCGCACCGGCATCAGCTACGAAGACCTGTGCGGCAAGGGGGCCAAGCAGATCCCGTTTGCACAGGTCCCGGTGGACAAGGCTGCGGCCTACTCGTGCGAGGACTCCGACCAGACGCTGGATGTGCACCGCGTGCTATGGCCCCAGCTGCAGGCCGACGACAAGCTGCGCGGCATCTACGAGCTGGAGATGGCCTGCAGCGAGACCTTGTTTCGCATCGAGCGCAATGGCGTGCTGATCGACGCGGGCAAGCTGGCCTCCCAGAGCCACGCGCTGGGCCAGCGCATCCTGCAGCTGGAGCAGGAGGCGTACGCCATCGCCGGCCAGCCCTTCAACCTGGGCTCGCCCAAGCAATTGGGTGAAATCTTCTTCGACAAGCTGGGCATGCCCGTGGTGAAGAAGACCGCCACCGGCGCGCGCAGCACCGACGAAGAGGTGCTGGAGAAGCTGGCCGAGGACTACCCCCTGCCCGCCAAACTGCTGGAACACCGCAGCCTGTGCAAGCTCAAGGGCACCTACACCGACAAACTCAGCACGCTGGCGGACCCGCGCACCGGCCGCGTCCACACCCACTACGCGCAGGCCGTGGCCGTCACCGGGCGGCTGTCCAGCAACGAGCCCAACCTGCAGAACATCCCCATCCGCACGCCGGAGGGCCGGCGCGTGCGCGAGGCCTTCGTGGCACCCGCGGGCCGCGTGATTGCCAGTGCTGACTACAGCCAGATCGAGCTGCGCATCATGGCGCACATCAGCGGCGACGAGGCGCTGCTGCACGCCTTCCGCGAGGGCCTGGACGTGCACCGCGCCACGGCGGCCGAGGTGTTCGGCGTGGCGCTGGACCAGGTCAGCAGCGAGCAGCGCCGCTACGCCAAGGTCATCAACTTCGGCCTGATCTACGGCATGAGCAGTTTCGGCCTGGCCAAGAACCTGGGCATCGAGACCAAGGCGGCGGCGGCCTACATCGACCGCTACTTCCAGCGCTACCCCGGCGTGAAGCAGTACATGGAAGAGACCAAGGCCCAGGCCAAGGCGCGCGGCTACGTGGAGACCGTGTTCGGCCGGCGCCTGTACCTGCCGGAGATCAACTCGCCCAACGGCCCGCGCCGCGGCGCGGCCGAGCGCACCGCCATCAACGCGCCCATGCAGGGCACGGCGGCCGACCTCATCAAGAAGGCCATGGTGGCCGTGCAGGGCGAGCTGGACGCGCGCAAGCCCGAGGTGCTCATGATCATGCAGGTGCACGACGAACTGGTTTTCGAGCTGCCCGAGGGCGAGGTGGACTGGCTGCGCCGTGAGATCCCGCGCCTGATGGCCGGCGTGGCCGCGCTGCAGGTACCGCTGCTGGCCGAAGTGGGCGTGGGGCCCGACTGGGACAAGGCGCACTGATAGCGCTTGTAGCCCGGTGGCACGGTGGCGCGGGCGGGTCGCATGCGCAAAACGGCCATTGCCGCTACATTGGCACGCCATGCCTCCTGGCCAGCGCCGGGGGGCGTCCGTCCCCCAACCCTTGCCACCCTTTGCCAGGAGCCTCCGTCATGCACAGCGATCTCCAGAACGACTTCGATGCACTCGTCCCCGGCCGTAGCACGGCAGCGGCCGCCAGCCGCCGCACCGCGCTGGGCGTCATGCTGGGGGCTGGCTATGCCGCCGCGGCCGCGCCGGTGATGGCGCAGACGGCGGTCTCCACCCCGGCCGACGGGCTCACGGCGGGGGAGGTGCACTTTGCGGTGAACGGCTTTGACGTGCGCGCCTACCGCGCGGCGCCGCAGGGCAAGACGGGGCTGCCCGTGGTGCTGGTGATTTCAGAGATCTTCGGCGTGCACGAGTACATTGCCGACGTTTGCCGCCGCCTGGCGCACCAGGGCTACCTTGCCGTTGCCCCCGACCTGTTCGCGCGCCAGGGCGACCCGCGCGCCTACAGTGAAGTCGCCAAGCTCATGAGCGAGCTGGTGTCCAAGGTGCCCGATGCCCAGGTCATGGCCGACCTGGACGGCGCCGTGCAATGGGCCGGAGCCCATGGCGGTGACCTCCAGCGCGTGGGCATCACCGGCTTTTGCTGGGGCGGCCGCATCACCTGGCTCTACGCCGCGCATGGCCCGGTGAAGGCCGGGGTGGCCTGGTATGGCCGTCTGGTGGGGCAGGCCAGCGCCCTGAATCCCAAGCACCCCGTGGACCTGGCGCCCATCCTCAAGGCACCCGTGCTGGGTCTGTATGGCGAAAAAGATGCCGGCATACCTCTTGACACGATTGATAAGATGAAAAGCGCCCTGTCAGAAGGGTCTGCCGCAGCGAAAGCCTCGCGGTTCGTGGTCTACCCGGACGCGCCGCATGCCTTCCATGCCGACTACCGCCCGAGCTTTCGCAAGGAAGCCGCGCAGGACGGCTGGAAGCGCACGCTGGCCTGGTTCAAGCAGCACGGCGTGGCGTGAGCCGCGGCAGCCAGCACGCACACAAGCCCTTCGGGGCTTTTTTTGATGGCGCGGCGAGAGTTTGGTTTTGAATGAAATTGGCATCTAAGCCAATAAGAGAAAGCGCAAGCAGCTATGACATTGATAGCGATCATCCTGGCCACGTTGGCCGCGGGCATTGGCAGTGTGTGGGTGGCGGCGGCGCTGCTGCGCCTGGGCATGCGCACGCGCCAGCGCGTGGGGCCGCAGCACCTGCTGAGCCTGGCCGCGGGCGCGCTGCTGGCCACCGCCTTCATGCATCTGCTGCCCGAGGCGTTCGAGAGCCAGGCCAGTGCGCACGACCTGTTTGCCACGCTGCTGCTGGGGCTGGTGTTCTTCTTCCTGCTGGACAAGGCCGAGCTGTGGCACCACGGCCATGAGCACAGCCCGTCCGAGCGGCACATCCATGGCCAGGGCCACCACGACCACCACCCTGACCACGCGCACGACCACCACCATGGCCCGGGCCAGCACGGGCATGGCGGCTGGGCGTTGCTGACCGGCGACAGCGTGCACTGCTTTGGCGACGGCGTGTTGATCGCCTCGGCCTTCATGGCGGACATGCGGCTGGGCGTGGTGGCCGCGCTGTCGGTGCTGGCGCACGAGGTGCCGCACCACATCGGCGACCTGGTGGTGCTGCGCCACAGCACCCGCCACCGCAACGCGGCGCTGCTCAAGGTCTCGCTGGCGGGCGCGCTGACGGCGCTGGGCGGCCTGGTGGGCTACTACCTGGTGGGGCTGTGGGACGGCGGGCTGCCGTATTTCCTGGCCATCGCCTCCAGCAGCTTCGTGTACGTGGCACTGGCCGACCTGATTCCGCAGCTGCAAAAACGCCTCTCGGCCGCGCAGACGCTGGCGCAGATCGCCTGGCTGGCGGCCGGCATCGCGGTGGTGACCTTTGTGAGCGGGCTGGCGCACGCGCATTGAGCACGGCGGGGCGTTCGCCGGTGTGCGCGCCGCGCATGCCTGCCCGGGGAGGACCGCGGCGCCAGTCCAAGGGCCGGCGGCCGCGCAGAGGGTGCAGGCGTTTAGAGGGTGCGGGCGTGTGGGCGCCTGGAACGCCGTGAACGCCGCAGCCGTATCAACCCGTGGCCAGCGCCTCGCGCACCCCGGCCACCTGGCGGCGCGAGACCGGCAGGGGCTCGGTGAGTCCGTGCAGGCGCACGGCCCAGCCTTCGCCCTCCTCGGCGTCGTAATAGCGCTCCAGCGCGCGCATGGCGCGGCGTGCCACCAGCGTGCTGCGGTGCACGCGCAGAAAGTGGCCCGCGTGGCGCGCCTCCAGGTCGGACAGCGCGCTGTCGATGACGAAGCTGCGCGTGAGGGTGCGCACCGTCACGTATTTCTGCTCGGCGCGCAGGAACAGCACGTCGTCCAGCGGCACGCGCTCGGTGCGCCCGCGCTCCTGGATCAGCAGCACCTCGCAGCTGGGCGCCGGCAGCGGCGAGCGCGTGGGAGCGGCGCTGGGGGCGGCGGCGCGCTGCGCCTTGGCCAGTGCCTGCTGCAGGCGCTGCAGGCGCACGGGCTTGGTCAGGTAGTCCACGGCATCCAGTTCGAAGGCCGACAGCGCATGGTCCGCGTGGGCGGTCACGAACACGATGGCCGGCGGGTGCGGCAGGCGCTGGATGTGGTGCGCCAGTCCCAGGCCGTCCTGGCCGGGCATGTGGATGTCCAGCAGTACCACGTCCACCGCGCGGCCGCCGCTGGCCTCGAGCTGTGCCAGCGCGTCCGCGGCGTGCGCGGCCTCCGTCACGCTGTGGCGGGGGTCGCAGTCGGCCAGCAGCGTGCGCAGGCGGCTGCGGGCCAGGAGTTCGTCGTCCACGATCAGGATGTGCATGGGGCGTCGACTGTAGTGGATGTGGCGTGCCGCGTGGCCCGGGGATTCAGGGTGCGGGCAGCGAGATGCGCACCTGGTACAGGCCGCCCTGTACGCCGGCGCTGAAGTCGCAGTCCACGTCGTGCAGCAGGCGCAGGCGGTCGCGCACGTTCGCCTGTGCGATGCCGTGGCCGCGTGGCGCGTCCTCGGCCGTGGGGCGATCGGTGGGCAGGGTGTTGGTGATGGTCAGCACCACGCGGCCGCCGCGCCGCTCGGTGGCGATGCGCAGCTTGCCCCCGCGCGCGCTGGGCTCCACGCCGTGCTTGACCGCGTTTTCCACCAGCGGCTGCAGCAAGAGCGGCGGCAGGCGCGCGGCGTTGGCGCGCGCATCCAGCACCCATTGCACGCGCATGCGTTCGCCAAAGCGCACCTGCTCGATGTCCAGGTAGCGGCGCGCCAGCACGATCTCTTCCTCCAGTGTGGCGGACTCGCCCTGCTCCACCAGGGCGTGGCGGAACAGGTCGCTCAGGTCTTCCAGCAGCGCCTCGGCCTTGGCGGGTTCGTCGCGCACCAGGGCAATGGCGCTGTTGAGCGTGTTGAACAGGAAGTGTGGGCGGATGCGCGCCTGCAACTCGGTCAGGCGCGCGGTGGTGGCGGCGGGCGTGCGCGCGCGGGCGCGCATTTTCAGCGCGGTGACCAGCAGCGCCGCCAGCAGCGCGCCGCTGGCGGCGCTGGCCAGCCACGGCGGCGGGGCGCCCGCGGGGCCGCTGGCCAGGGCCAGCATGGCGCAGGCCAGCAGGCCGGCCAGTGCGCCCAGCAGCACGCCGGCGGCGTACTGCAGCGGCTCCTGAAGGCGCTGCAGCGCCGTCTTGAGGCTGCAGGCCGTGATCAGCCAGGCGAGGGTGGCCGGCAGCGCGCCGCCCGTGAGCAACGCCAGGCGCGCCAGCCATTCGGCCAGGCTGCCCGCGCCGAACAAGGCGCCCACGCCCAGCACCAGTTCCACGAACAGCACGGCGCGCAGCACCACGCCCACCTGGCAGGCGTCGAACACCAGCGCGCGGCCGCGTACCGCACTGCGCGGTGCGGCTTCGGGCAGGGCGGCGGGGCGGGTCGATAAAATTTGCGTCTCTTGCATTGCGGCATCCGGGCGTTCCGGGTGTCGAAACCCCCGGATTATTGCCCCCATGTCCTCTTCTTCCGCCTCGCAACCGTCCCACGACCAGCTCGCCACCAAGGCCCAGGCCTGGTCGGCCTTGTTCTCCGAGCCCATGAGCGATCTGGTCAAGCGCTATACGTCGAGCGTGTTCTTCGACAAGCGCCTGTGGCAGGCCGACATCGCGGGCAGCCTGGCCCATGCCGAGATGCTGGCCGCGCAAGGCATCATCAGCGCGCAGGACCACGCCGACATTCAGAAGGGCATGGCCCAGATCACGCAGGAGATCGCGTCCGGCGCGTTCGAGTGGAAGCTGGACCTGGAGGACGTGCACCTGAACATCGAGGCGCGCCTGACCCAGCTGGTGGGCGACGCCGGCAAGCGCCTGCACACCGGCCGCAGCCGCAACGACCAGGTGGCCACCGACGTGCGCCTGTGGCTGCGCGGCGAGATCGACCTGATCGAGGGCCTGCTGAGCGAGCTGCAGCTGTCGCTGGTCGAGGTGGCCGAGCAGAACGTCGAGGTGATCCTGCCCGGCTTCACCCACCTGCAGGTGGCGCAGCCCGTGAGCTTTGCGCACCACCTGCTGGCTTACGTGGAGATGTTTGCACGCGATGCCGAGCGCATGCGCGACGTGCGCCGCCGGGTGAACGTGCTGCCGCTGGGCTCCGCCGCGCTGGCCGGCACCACCTACCCGCTGGACCGCGAGCGCGTGGCCAAGACGCTGGGCATGGAGGGCGTGTGCCAGAACAGCCTGGACGGCGTGAGCGACCGCGACTTCGCCATCGAGTTCACGGCCGCCGCCAGCCTGTGCATGGTGCACGTGAGCCGCCTGTCCGAAGAACTCATCATCTGGATGAGCCAGAACTTCGGCTTCATCCGCATCGCCGACCGCTTCACCACCGGCTCGTCGATCATGCCGCAGAAGAAGAACCCCGACGTGCCGGAGCTGGCGCGCGGCAAGACCGGCCGCGTGGTGGGCCACCTGATGGGCCTGATCACGCTGATGAAGGGCCAGCCCCTGGCCTACAACAAGGACAACCAGGAAGACAAGGAGCCGCTGTTCGACACGGTGGACACGCTGAAGGACACGCTGCGCATCTTCGCCGAAATGATCGGCGGCCAGATGAACCCCGCCACCGGCTGCAAGGACGGCGGCATCACCGTGAACGCCGAGGCCATGCGCGCCGCGGCGCTCAAGGGCTACGCCACGGCGACCGACCTGGCCGACTACCTCGTCAAGAAGGGCCTGCCGTTCCGCGACGCGCACGAGACCGTGGCCCACGCGGTGAAGGCCGCCGTGTCGCACAGCGTGGACCTGTCGGAGCTGCCGCTGGCCGTGCTGCAGGGCTTTCACCCGGCGATCGAGAAGGACGTGTTCGATGCTCTGAGCCTGCAGGGCTCGCTGAACGCGCGCAACACCCTGGGCGGCACCGCGCCCGCGCAGGTGCGCACGCAGTTGGCGCGCCACCGTGCACGGCTGTCTGCCTGATTGCTCATCAAAAATAGGAGCTGGCAGCGCTTGATGTAGGCGGTTTTCAGTATGTTTTGATGCTGAAACGCTTTACTGGCAGGCGCGAGCAGCTCCTGAATTTGTATCGACCTGCTGCCCCAGGAGAGCCACCATGAACCTGCACCGCCGCCACCTGCTGGCCCGCGCCCTTGCCGCCAGCGTGCTGCCGGCGTTGCCCGCCTGGGCCGACGGCACCAAGCCGGTGCGCATCCTGGTGGGCTTTCCGCCCGGAGGCGGCTCGGATGCCATCGCCCGCCTGCTGGCCGACAAGCTCAAGGACGTGCTGGGCGTCCCCGTGGTGGTGGACAACCGACCCGGCGCGGGCGGGCAGATCGCGGCGCAGGTGCTCAAGGCCGCGCCGGCCGACGGGACCACGCTGTTCCTCACGCACGACCACACCATCTCCATCCTGCCGCTGGTGGTGAAGAACCCCGGCTTCGACCCGGTGAGCGACTTCGTGCCGGTGGCGGGCTTTGCCACCTTCGTGAACGCGTTTGCCGTTTCGGGTGGCACGCCCGCGCGTTCGTTCAACGAGTATGTGCAGTGGCTCCAGGCCGCGCGGGGTGGCCAGGGCGCGGTGGGCGTGCCGGCGCCGGCGTCCACGCCGGAGTTTCTGGTCAAGCTGCTGGGCCGCAAGTACCGGCTGGACCTGGTGGCCGCGCCCTACCGCGGCAGCGCGCCCATGATCGGCGACATGCTGGGCAACCAGATCGCGGCGGGCGTGGGATCGGTGCAGGACTTCATCGAGCACCACCGCGGCGGCAAGCTGCGCGTGGTGGGCGTGCTGGGCACGCAGCGCCAGGCCGCGCTGCCCGATGTGCCCACGTTCGACGAACTGGGCCTCAAGGGCTTCGAGGACCTGCCGTACTACGGCATCTACGCGCCGGCCGGCACGCCCGGCGCTTTCATCGCGCAGTTCTCCGCCGCACTGGCGCAGGTGCTGGCGCAGCCCGCGGTGCATGAGCAGCTCACCACCCTGGGCCTCACCGTGGGCCACATGGCGCCCGGGCAACTGGCCGCGCGCCAGAAGGCCTACACCGCAGCCTGGGCGCGCATCATCCGCAACAGCGGCTTCACGGCGCAGTAGGCGTGCAGTAGCCGCGCGGTAGGGGCGCGGTAGGGGCGCACCCCGGCCGCTGCCCCGCAGGCCAGCGCAGGCCCGCGTTCACGCCAGCGTGCGCACCTGCGGCTCGCGCGCCCACTGGCGCGTCTGCGCGGCGGCGATGAAGCCCTGCGCGTCGGCCGGGTCCACCACGCCCGCGTCGGGTTCGATGCCGCCGGCCTGCAGGATGGCCTGCGTGCCCTTGCAGGCAGCGATGGCCTTGAGGTGGCCGAAGGCGTCGCGGAACCAGTCCACCGCCACGGCCTCGCGCGCCAGCTGCGCGCCCATCTCCGGCGACAGCACCGAGGCCACCGCGTCGAACACCGCCGAGGGCGTGCCTGCCAGCTGCCCGTCGGCAGGCAACTGCGTGCCGTCCTTGAGCAGCGCGCCACCCACCTTGGGCGCGACGATCTTCACCTGCGCGCCCGCCTTCTCCAGCGCCTTGCGCAGGTTGGCCACGGTGGTGCCGTTGGAGCCGTCGGCCACCAGAATGCCCACGCAGCGGCCCTGCAGCGTGGGCTTCATGCGGTCGATGATCCGCAGGGCGGGCGAGGGCGGCAGGTCCTGCACCGGCACGGCCAGCGGGGGGGCGGGCGGCAGCTGCGGCAGCGCCAGGCCATCGGCCACGCGCTGGGCCAACTCCGTATCGATGTGCAGCAGATGGCCCACCACGCCTTCGCGCACATGCAGCGTCTGTACCTTGGACAGCTCGAACACCAGCGCCGACGCCAGGTGCGCCTGCTCCAGCGGGCTCTGGCTGCGGTAGAACATGCGCGCCTGGCTGTAGTGGTCGGCAAAGCTCTCGGGGCGGATGCGCCCCTTGCCGCTGCCTTCGTCGGTCTGCGCCACGTGCCGAAAACCCGCCGCCTGCGATGCGCGGGGCGAGTCGGCCTGCAGGCTGCTGGGCTCGTAGTTCACGCGGCCCTGCGGCACGAGCATCTGCATGTGGCCGTCGCGCTGGTTGTGGGCGAAGGGGCACTTGGGCGCGTTGATGGGGATCTGCACGAAGTTGGGGCCGCCCAGGCGCAGCAGTTGCGTGTCCAGGTAGCTGAACAGGCGCCCCTGCAGCAGCGGGTCGTTGCTGAAGTCGATGCCCGGCGGCAGGTTGGCCGGGCAGAAGGCGACCTGCTCGGTCTCGGCGAAGAAGTTGTCGGGCCAGCGGTTGAGCACCATGCGCCCGATGGGCCGCAGCGGCACCAGCTCTTCGGGGATGAGCTTGGTCGGGTCCAGGTGGTCGAAGGGGAACGTGCCGGCCTCTTCCTCGGTGAACAGCTGCACGGACAGCTCCCACTCGGGGTAGTCGCCCGCCTCGATGGCCTCGAACAGGTCGCGGCGGTGGAAGTCGTTGTCCGCCGCCTGCAGCTTCATCGCCTCGTCCCACACGGTGGACTGAATGCCCAGCTTGGGCCGCCAGTGGAACTTGACGAAGGTGCTTTCGCCCGCGGCATTCACCAGCCGGAAGCTGTGCACGCCAAAGCCCTCGATCATGCGCAGGCTGCGCGGAATGGTGCGGTCGCTCATGATCCACATCACCATGTGCATGGATTCGGGCATGAGCGAGATGAAGTCCCAGAACGTGTCGTGCGCGCTGGCGGCCTGCGGGAAGGCGCGGTCGGGCTCCATCTTCACGGCGTGCACGAGGTCGGGGAACTTCATCGCGTCCTGGATGAAGAACACCGGGACGTTGTTGCCCACCAGGTCCCAGTTGCCCTCGGGCGTGTAGAACTTCACGGCAAAGCCCCGCACGTCGCGCGGCGTGTCCACCGATCCGGCGCCACCGGCCACCGTGGAAAAGCGCGTGAACACGGGCGTGCGCGTGCCGACTTCGGTCAGTACCCGTGCCGTGGTGTAGTCCGCGAGGGAGTGCGTGAGCTCGAAGAAACCGTGCGCTGCGGAGCCGCGCGCGTGCACCACGCGCTCGGGAATGCGCTCGTGGTCGAAGTGGGTGATCTTCTCGCGCAGGATGAAGTCTTCCAGCAGCGCCGGCCCGTGCGGCGAGGGGCGCAGGGTGTTCTGGTTGTCGGGCACGGCAATGCCCTGCTGAGTGGTCAGCACCGGGTGTTGGCCGGCGGCCTGCTGCTGCAGTTCTCCGGCATGGCCGCGGTAGCTGTCCGCATGGGCCGCGGCCTGGCGGGCGGGTAGGGGTTGCTTGGTGGCGGGGGTTCGTGGCATGGACGCTCCTTGGGCGAAATGGCGGTGGGTGTTGCACGGGGGCCGCGCTGCGGCGAGCCGCCATGTTTCGCGCGGTTTTGCGGCGCCTGGGTAGGACTTGCGCCCCTTTGCGCGTCGTCATGCGCCACCGCACGGGACGGGGTCTGCCCAGGCTGTAAGCGCATGCAACAGCCGCGTGGCGCATGGAGCGCTTTGATACGCTCGGCCAAAGCACTGCAGGGGGGATCTCTTGAATACATGGATACGGTGGGTTGCCGCGGGTGGCGCACTGCTGGCGGGCGGCGCGCAGGCGCTGCAGGTGAGCAGCTTTTCGCCCCAGGGCGAGGTGGCGCAGGTGCGCCAGGTGGTGGCGCGGTTTGACGCGGCCGCCGTGCGCTTTGGCGACCCACAGGCGCCGGCTCCCTTCACGGTGCAGTGCAGCGACGCCGATGCAGCCAAGGGCACGGGCCGCTGGACGGGCGAGCGCGAATGGGTGTTCGACTTCGCGCGCGACCTGCCGCCGGGCGTGCGCTGCACGGCCACCGCCAGGTCGGGGTTCAAATCGGCCTCTGGCGCAGAGCTGTCGGGCGCGAAAAGCTATCAATTCAATAGTGGCGGCCCGTTTGTCCAGCGCATCCTGCCCGGCACCTACCAGTCCATCGACGAGGAGCAGGTGTTCGTGCTGCAGCTGAACGGCGCGGCCACGCAGGACAGCCTGCGCAGCCATGCCTGGTGCGCGCTGGACGGCGTGGGCGAGCGCGTGCCTGTGCGCCTGGTCGAAGGTGCGCAGCGCGGCGACATCCTCAAGGCCCTCGGGCTGGACAAGCGCGCCGCGCAGGCGCCGCTGCAATACGCCACGCTGGCATGCAACCGCCGCCTGACCTCGGGCACGCGCATGCAGCTTGTCTTTGGCAAGGGCGTGGCCACGCCCAGCGGCGTGGCGAACACGGTGGAAAAGCGCTTTGCCTTCCAGGTGCGCGAGCCCTTTGCCGTGGAGTTCCAGTGCGAGCGCGAGAACGCCCAGGCCGCGTGCCTGCCGATCCGTCCCATGGTGCTGTCGTTCAACGCACCCGTGTCGCGCAAGGTGGCGGCGGGCATACGTCTGAAGTCCAGCTACGAAACGCTGCTGCCGCGTTTTGAGGGCGAAGGGGAGGGCACGGCCGCGCAGCCGGGCGACACGCTGGTGAATGCCGTGCGCTTCGGCGTGCCGCTGGCCGAGAGCACGTCCTTCACGGTGGAGCTGCCGGCGGACTTTCGCGATGCCGCGGGGCGCGCGCCGCGCAATGTGGCGAGCTTCCCGCTCAAGGTGGCCACGGGCGGCATGCCGCCGCTGGCCAAGTTTGCGGCGGCGCCTTTTGGCATCGTCGAGCGCTTTGCCGAAGGCCCGGCCGAGGACCACCCGCCCGCGCTGCTGCCCGTGACGCTGCGCAAGGTGGAACCCGCGCTGCGCGTGCAGGGCCTGCAACCCGCGTCCACCCCCGAGGCGCCGGCAGGCCGGGTGCGCACGCTGCAGCCCGGCGGCGATGCGGAGATCATCGCCTGGATGCGCAAGGTGCGCCGCTACCACGGCGCGCTGGTGGAGCGTGGGCAGGCCCGCAGGGACGGCGTGAGCACCCTGCCCCAGCCGCTGCAGGGGCAGGAGAACAAGGAGTACGTGCAGACCCGCATGCTGTCGCTGCTGGCCGGCCAGAGCGGCGCCAAGGCGCTGGAGCTGCCCCGCGCCGCGGCAGCGGACCCGCGGCCGTTCGAGGTCGTGGGCATACCGCTGGCGCCGGGTTTCCATGTGGTGGAGGTGGCGTCGCAGGCGCTGGGCGGCGCGCTGCTGGACGAGCGCCACGGCGCCGGCCGCACCATGTATGTGCGCACGGCGGCGCTGGTGACCAACCTGGGTGTGCATTTCAAGCTGGGCCGCGAGAACGCGCTGGCCTGGGTGACCACGCTGGACAAAGGGCAGCCCGTGCCGGGCGCGAGCGTGCGCGTGTCCGATTGCCGGGGCCGCCTGCTGGCCCAGGCGCAGACCGATGCGCAGGGTATTGCGCGCTTTGACGGACTGTCGCCCGAGCCGCCGCGCTGCGGCGACGCAGACGGCTACGACGACTACGGCGATGGCTCGCAGGCCTACTTCGTGAGCGCGCGCCACCGCGGCGCGGACGGGGTGGAGGATCTGGCCTTTGCCTGGAGCGACTGGCAGCGCGGCATCGAGCCCTGGCGCTTCAACCTGCCCACCAGCAGCGACCCGCGCCCGGATACCGTGGCCCACACCATCTTCGACCGCACGCTGCTGCGCGCGGGCGAGACCGTGTCCATGAAGCACGTGCTGCGTCTGCAGAACCGCCAGGGCTTTGCGCTGCCGCAGGAGCGGCCGTCGGAACTGGCGATCACCCACGTCGGCAGCGGCCAGCAGTTCACCCAGCCGCTGCAGTGGCGCAAGACGGGCACGGGCGGTCTGTCGGCCACCAGCGAGTTCGCGGTGCCGCCGGCCGCCAAGCTGGGCCTGTACCAGGTGGAACTGCGCGGCGCTGACGTCAATGGGGGCGAGCGCTCGTTCGAGTCCGGGAGCTTCCGCGTGGAAGAGTTCCGCCTGCCGGTGCTGGAAGGGCGTATCGCGCCCGCGGACAGCAAGCCGCTGGTGCGCGTGCGCTCGGTGCCGGCCGACGTGCGGGTGGGCTACGTGTCTGGCGGCCCTGCCGGCCAGTTGCCAGTGCGCGTGTCGGCCATGGTGCGCGGCAAGTTCCTGCAGTTCGGCGACTTCGACGCCTTCAGCTTCCAGCCGCCCCGCAAGCGCGGCGCGCAGGCGGGCGATGACGACGAGGAGCCCGCGGCGCGGCAGGACACGCGCGTGGTGGCCGACAAGCTGGCGCTCACGCTGGACAAGAGCGGCGCGGGTCGCGTGACCATCGAAGAACTGCCCCCGGCCCGCCAGGCGCAGGACCTGGTGCTGGAGGCCACCTATGCCGACCCCAATGGCGAGGTGCAGACGGTGCGCAGCACGCACACGCTGTGGCCGGCCGCCGTGGTGGCGGGCGTGAAGACCGAGGGCTGGGCATCGGCTGCGAGCCGCGTGCGCTTCCAGGCGCTGGCGCTGTCGCTGCAGGGCCAGCCCCAGGCCGGTGTGCCCCTGGCCGTGCAGGCCATCGCGCATGTCACCACCACCAGCCGCAAGCGCATGGTGGGAGGCTTTTACAGCTACGACAACAAGACCGAGACCAAGGACCTGGGCACCGTGTGCACCGGCAAAAGCGACAGCCGCGGCCTGCTGCTGTGCGACGCCAAGCTGGACGAGCCCGGCGAGGTGGAGCTGGTGGTCACTGCGCGCGACAAGGACGGCAACGAGGCCCAGGCCGCGTCCTCCGTCTGGGTCACGCGGCGCGGCGAGCTGTGGTTTGGCGGCGAGGACCATGACCGCATCGACGTGCTGCCTGAGAAGAAGAGTTACCAGCCCGGCGAGACCGCGCGGCTGCAGGTGCGCATGCCGTTCCGCCATGCCACGGCGCTGGTCAGCGTGGAACGCGAGGGCATCATCGACACGCGCGTGGTGCAGCTCAATGGCCAGGACCCCACGGTGCAGGTACAGATCGGGCAGGACTGGAGCCCCAACGTCTACGTGAGCGTGCTGGCGCTGCGCGGGCGTTTGCGCGAGGTGCCCTGGTACAGCTTCTTCACCTGGGGCTTCAAGGCGCCGCGCGAATGGTGGAACGCCTTCTGGTACGAGGGCCGCGAGTACGTCGCCCCCACGGCGATGGTGGACCTGTCCAAGCCCGCCTACCGGCTGGGCGTGGCCGAGCTGCGTGTGGGCCATGCCGCGCACCAGATCGCGGTGCAGGTCAAGGCCGACAAGGACAGCTACCCGGTGCGCGGCAAGGCGCAGGTCACCATCACCGCCACGCTGCCGGACGGCAAGCCCGCTGCCGGCGCCGAGGTGGCGCTGGCCGCCGTAGACCAGGCGCTGCTGGAACTGATGCCCAACACCAGCTGGAACCTGCTGGAGGCCATGCTGCAGCGCCGGGCGTGGGGCGTGGAGACTTCCACCGCGCAGATGGAGATCATCGGCCGGCGCCACTACGGCAAGAAGGCCGTGCCCGCGGGCGGCGGCGGCGGCCACACGGCCACGCGCGAGCTGCTGGACACGCTGCTGCTATGGAAGCCCGCCATTCAGCTGGACGCGAACGGCCGGGCGCAGGTGACCGTGCCGCTCAACGACGCGCTCACCACCTTCAGGGTGGTGGCGGTGGCGGATGCGGGAACGGGCCTGTTCGGCACCGGCGCCACGAGCATCCGCGCCACGCAGGACCTGCAGATCATCAGCGGCCTGCCGCCGCTGGTGCGCGAGGAGGACCAGTTCCGCGCCCAGCTCACGCTGCGCAACACCACCAAGGCGGCGATGAAGGTCGAGGTCACGCCGCGTGCCACGCTGCTGCAGCTGAACCAGCAGACCGTAGAGATCCCCGCGGGCGAGTCGCGCGAGGTGGCGTGGTCCGTCACCGCGCCCGCGCAGCTGGCGCAGACGCGTGCCCAGGCGCTGCTGTGGGAGATCGAGGCGCGCGATACGGTGAGCGGCGCACGCGATGCGCTCAAGGTGACCCAGCGGCTGGTGCCGGCCGTGCCGCTGGCCGTGCAGCAGGCCACGCTGGTGCAACTGGACGGCAGCTTCCAGACGGAGGCGGCGCCGCCCGCCGGTGCGCTGCAGGGGCGCGGCGGCCTCAAGCTGGCGCTGCAGCCCCGGCTGGCCGAGGGCCTGCCCGGCGTGCGCGACTGGTGGGCCAACTACCCGTTCGCCTGCCTGGAGCAAAAGGCCAGCAAGGCCATCGGCCTGCGCGATGCCGCGCTGTGGCGCAGCGTGGCCGCGCAGATGCCCACTTACCTGGACGGCGACGGCCTGGCCTACTACTTCCCGCCGAGCGAAGGCAGCGCGAACCGGGGCAGCGACACGCTCACCGCCTACCTGCTGGCCGCCACGCACGAAGCGGCCGCGCTGTACCCCGAGTTCACGCTGCCTGTCGAAGTGCGCGAGGCCATGGAGCGCGGGCTGACGGCCTTCGTGGAAGGGCGCATCCAACGCGACTTCTGGAGCCCGCGCAAGGATATGGACCTGCGCAAGCTGGCGGCCATCGAGGCGCTGTCGCGCACGGGCCATGCCCCGGCGCGGCTGCTAGAGAGCATCACCATCGCGCCCAACCAGTGGCCGACGCACGCGGTGATCGACTGGATCAACGTGCTCAAGCGGGTGCAGGGCGTGCCGCAGCGCGAGCAGCGCCTGGCCGAGGCGATGCAGATCCTCAGGGGCCGCCTGTCCTACCAGGGCACCAAGCTGCTGTTCAGCACCGAGCAGCACGACTACTGGTGGTGGCTGATGCAGAACGGCGACGTGAACACCGCGCGCCTGATGCTGGCCGTGCTGGACGACCCCGCGTGGAAGGACGACATGGGGCGCCTGGCCAGCGGCTTCATCGCGCGCCAGCAGGGCGGCGCATGGCACACCACCACGGCCAACCTGTGGGGCGGGCTGGCGCTGGAGAAGTTCAGCGCCCGCTTTGAAGCCACGCCCGTGGCCGGCACCACCCGCGCCACGCTCGGCGGCCACAGCGCCAGCGTGGACTGGGCCAAGGTGGAGCCGGCCAAGGCCAGCGACGCCGCGGGCGCCGCGCACCAGACCCGCTGGTTCGGCGCGCCAGCGGCGCCCGGCATGCTCAAGAACAACGGCATGTTCCTGCCGTGGGGCACGGGCGCTGGCGCGGCGCAGCCGCTCGTGGTCACGCACCAGGGGCCGGGCAAGCCGTGGCTCACGCTGCAGTCGGTGGCGGCCGTGCCGCGCCAGCAGCCGTTCAGCGCGGGCTACACCCTCAAGCGCACGGTCACGCCGGTTGAGCAGGCCGACAAGGCACTGCCCGCGGGCAGCTACTCGCGCGGCGACGTGCTGCGCGTGACGCTGGAGGTGACCAGTACGGCCGACATGACCTGGGTGGCGATCACCGATCCCATCCCCGCAGGGGCGACCATCCTGGGCAGCGGCCTGGGACGCGACTCCGAGATCGCCACGCAGGGCGAAAAGCGCGAGGGCCGGGGCTGGCCCGCGTTCGAGGAGCGCGGCTTCGAGTCCTTCCGCAGCTACTACGAGTACCTGCCCAAAGGCACGGTGACGATGCAGTACACCGTGCGCCTGAACAATGCGGGCGACTTTGCGCTGCCGCCCAGCCGCGTCGAGGCACTGTACGCGCCCGAGATGTTCGGCGAGGCACCGAATGCGCGGGTGAAGGTCGAGGCGGCGAAATAGGGCAGCAGTGGCTGAGGCAATATTTGGTTGCTTCAGGCGCTGTGTTGGCGATCGGTGAGGCCGTTTACAGGCCCATTCGCGGCGCCGCCGTTGCCGGTCGCTGGCCTGGTCGGGCGTCTGGCTGCTGCCGTGCCTGCCGTTCCCTCCGCCCAGGCCGGCGCGGGCGGCGCTGCTCAGGCTGTTTACGGTCCATTGGGCGTATTTGGCGTGCGGCGCCTTGGGCAAGGCTCCGGCCTTTCGAGGTGCAGCCTTCGCCAGAGTTGACATCGAGGGGACGGTGCGGACGGGTGTGTGCAGAGGGCGCTGACGGGCGGGATGACCCCGGACGGTGGGGATGCACGGCTGTCCGCCATCCTTGGCGATGCCCAGACGTTCTCGCGCCACATTGGGTAGGTGACGGCCCGCCAGGGGCGCGTCGCTCGCACCGAGTTGGAGTACCTTGACTGACGGCGTGCGCATCGCTTCGGGGCGCTGTATGCTGACTGGCGCGTGCCGCGATGCACGCCTGCTGCTCGTCATGCACTGCTCCAAGGAGTTCCTATGTCGAATGAACGCTCCCTCTCTGGCGGTCACGGCTCTGGGCCGCAGGGGCAGCCGCCTGCGGCCGGCTCCGAGGCAGGCCCACGGTTTACGTTTTCGGCTCCGGTGGTGGTTCCGTCATTGCTGGTGCTGGGCTTGCTGCTGGTGCTGTGCGGCATGTTCCCGCAGCAGGCTGTCCGCTTTTTCACCGGTGTGCAGGTCTGGGTGGTGGGCCACTTTGACTGGTTTTACAGCGCAGCGGTAACGCTGTTCCTGGTCTTTCTGGCGCTGGTGGCGGCCAGCAGTTTTGGCGACATCCGCCTGGGCCCCGATGATGCGAAGCCCGATTTCAGCTTTCTGTCGTGGACCGCGATGCTGTTTGCCGCAGGCATGGGCATCGGGCTCATGTACTTTGGCGTGGGCGAGCCGCTGCAGCACTACATCAAACCGCCCATGGCGCCGGCAGGCACGGCCAACGCGGCGCGCGAGGCCCTGCAGTCCACGTTTTTTCACTGGGGGTTTCATGCCTGGGCGGTGTACGGCACCATGGGACTGGTGCTGGCGTATTTCGGCTTTCGCTACAACCTGCCGCTGACCATGCGGTCGGGCCTGTACCCGCTGCTGCAGCAGCGCATCAACGGGCCCATCGGACATACGGTGGATGCTTTCGCGCTCGTGGGTACCATCGCGGGCATTGCCACCACGCTGGGTTATGGCGCGCTGCAGCTGGCTGCAGGCATTGGACTGTTGACCGGCTGGGACACCAACACCGCGCTGTTTCGCGTGGCCGTGGTCGCCGTGGTGGCGATCCTGGCCGGGCTGTCAGCCGTCACGGGTTTGGACAAAGGGGTGCGCGTTCTGTCCGAGTTCAACCTGGCGCTGTCCTTCGTGCTACTGGCTTTCGTCATCGCTTTCGGGCCCACCGTCCATCTGTTCCAGGCGCTGAGCGAGAACGTCGGCAACTATTTCTCCGGCCTGGTGCAGATGTCGCTGCGCACCTTTGCCTACGAGGCACCGCAGCAGCCCGGCTGGTACGGCGACTGGACGGTGCTGTACTGGGCATGGTGGATCTCCTGGTCGCCCTTCGTGGGCATGTTCATTGCGCGCATCTCACGCGGGCGTACTGTGCGCGAATTCATCGTCGGCGTGCTGCTCGTGCCCACCGCATTCAACCTGCTGTGGATGACGGCGTTTGGCAACAGTGCCATCTGGATTGACACCCATATGGCGCAGGGCGCGCTGGCCCTGACGGCTGGTAACGTGGATGCGCTGTTGTTTCGCTTCTTCGAGTACCTGCCGTTCGTGAAAATCGTTTCGTGGCTGGCCATCGTGCTGATCTCGGTGTTCTTCATCACATCTGCCGACTCGGGCGCGTACGTGCTGGACGCGATCGCAACGCGAGGCAACCCGCGCTCGCCGGTGTGGCAGCGGCTGTTCTGGGCCGCCGTGCTGGGCGTGACGGCGGCGGTGCTGCTGGTGGCGGGCGGCCTCAAGGCGCTGCAGGCCTTGACGCTGGCGGCTGCCCTGCCCGTGGCGGCCATCATGGTGGCGCTGTGCTGGGGTCTGTGGCGCGCCATGCAGGCCGACCGCGCCCATGCCTCGCAAGATCTGGCCATGGCCACCAACTTCTGGAGCGGGCAGCACTGGCGCAAGCGGCTGGAGCAGATCGTGCACCAGCCCACGCGCGCTGACGTGCTGCGCTTCATGCAGGCCACGGTGCTGCCCGCCATGCGCGATGTGGTGGCAGAGTTGGGCCGCCGCGGCGTGCAGGCGCATGTGCAGGACGACACCGCCGTTGCCGACCCCGATGCCGCCCAGATCCGCCTGACCATCCCCATGCCCGAGCTGCGCGATTTCGTCTATGGCGTGCGCCCCGTGCGGCGCAAGCTGCCGGGCTTCATGCTGGCCGAGGTGGCGCCGCAGGACAAGGAGCGGCTCTACGTGGTGGAGCCCATCACCTTTTTTGCCGACGGGCGATCGGGCTACGACATCCAGTACCTGCGTGGCGAAGAGGTCATTGCGGACATCCTTCGGCATTACGAGCGCTATCTGTCGGCCAGTGCCAGCCAAAGCACGCAGCTGCTCAACCGCGCCCCGGGCCACGACGGGCCCGTGTGAACAGAACCCAACCCGCGTGATGGGATGCATACGCCAGACCTGCCCCTGTTCGCCACGGGCCTGAGGAAGGCTCAGCCCGAGAGAAAGGGGCGGTGTATCTGAGGTATGCAGCCAATGGGGCCCAATAGGTCCGCAGGGCCTGTGCACGAATCGCAGGTGGCTATGTGGATCGTGGCAAGTCATGCGGCCGCACCTGGCGATCACCCTCTGCATTCCCCGTTGCTGGTAATGAAAGCGCGGCGGGCAAAGGACTAGGACCGCAGGGGCCCTGGCAGTGCGCTTGTGCGTAACGCCAGCGTCACAAGCGGTCCCTACACTGCCACGATGTCACTGATCGAACTTGATGCGGTTGCCAAGTCCTGGGGGAGCACCACGGCATTGCAGTCCATGAACCTGCGCATTGAGCCCGGTTCTTTCTGCGTGCTGCTGGGACCCTCGGGCTGCGGCAAATCGACCACGCTGCGCATCATTGCGGGGCTGGAGTCACCCACATCGGGCAGCGTGCGCATCGACGGGCAGGACGTCACGCAGCTGCCGCCTGCGCGGCGCGGCATCGCGATGGTGTTTCAGAACTATGCGCTGTTTCCGCATCTGAGCGTGGCGCAGAACATCGGCTTTGGACTGGCGGTGCGCAAGGTGCCCAAGGCCGAGGCCGCGCAGCGCGTGGCGCAAGCCGCCGAGCTGCTCGGCCTGGCCCCGCTGCTGGAGCGCCGGCCCGCACAGTTGTCCGGCGGGCAGCAGCAGCGCGTGGCGCTGGGCCGCGCCCTGGTGGCCCAGGCCCGCGTGTGCCTGATGGACGAGCCGCTGTCCAACCTGGATGCGCAATTGCGCCAGGAGATGCGCACCGAGCTGCGCGAGCTGCAGCAGCGCCTGGGCCTCACCGTGGTGTACGTGACGCACGACCAGGCCGAGGCCATGAGCATGGCCGACCAGGTGGTGCTGCTGCACCAGGGGCGCGTGGAGCAGTGCGCGCCGCCGCGCGATGTGTACGCCGCACCCGCTTCCACCTTTGCCGCGCGCTTCATCGGCACGCCCGCCATGAACCTGGTGCGCCTGGAACAGGGCCGCATCGCGGGCACCGATATCGCCGTGGGTCGCACGCAGGCGCACTGGCTCGGCCTGCGTCCCGAGGCCGTGGCCCTGGACGATGGCAGCGGTGGGTCGAGCGGCGTGGCCGCCTCCGTGCACAGCCAGGAATACCTGGGCGCGGATGCCGTGCTGCGCTGCGCCATCGGCACCGAATTCATCACCGTGCGCGCGCCGGGGCAGCACGCCCCCGCAGCCAACGGCCAGGGTGTGCGCCTGCGGTGGTGCGGGCACGACCAGCATTTCTTTGACGCCCAGGGCCAGCGCCTGGCGGCTTGAGCCACTTCTTACACAGCCTGCGCCGCATGCGCGTGCACGGCGCTGCCTTTCGTTTCCTCTCCCCACTCTTTCCAGACCTCAGGAGCTTTCGCAATGCAACGCAAGATGTTTTTGAAGACCTTGGCTGCGCCCGCCCTCGCGGCCATGGCGCTGTGTGCCGTTACTGCCCATGCGCAGGCCCCGGTGGAGGTGCCGTTCTACTACCCCGTGGCCGTGGGCGGCCCCATCACCAAGGTGATCGACGGCTACGCGGCCGATTTCAACAAGGCGCATCCGCAGTACAGGGTGGTGCCCATCTATGCCGGCACGTACCAGGAGACCATCGTCAAGGCGCTCACCGCGCACAAGTCCGGCAAGGCGCCGGCCACTTCGGTGCTGCTGTCCACCGACATGTTCACGCTGATCGACGAGGACGCCATCGCCCCCATCGACGACTTCGTGAAGACCGACGCCGACCGTGCCTGGATCAAGGGCTTCTACCCGGCCTTCATGGCCAACAGCCAGACGGGCGGCAAGACCTGGGGCGTGCCGTTCCAGCGCTCCACGGTGGTCATGTACTACAACAAGGACGCGTTCAAGGACGCCGGCCTGGACCCGAACAAGGCGCCCCAGAACTGGAAGGAACTGAAGGAAGCGGCGCACAAGCTCACCAAGAAGGACGCCAGCGGCAACGTGACGCAGTACGGCATCCAGATCCCGTCCACCGGCTTTGCCTACTGGATGCTGCAGACGCTGACCACGCCCAACGACGTGCTGCTGGCCAACGGGGCCGGCACCCAGGTCACCTTCGACCACCCCAAGGTCATCGAGGCGCTGGACTTCTGGGTCAACCTGGCCAAGGAAGGCGTGCACCCCAAGGGCGTGGTGGAGTGGGGCACGACGCCCAAGGACTTCTTCGAGAAAAAGGCTGCGATCATCATCACGACCACGGGCAACCTGACCAACGTGAAGAACAACGCCAAGTTCGACTTCGGCGTGGCCCAAATTGCCGGCAACCTGCGCAAGGGCTCGCCCACGGGCGGCGGCAACTTCTACATCTTCAAGAAGGCGCCGCAAGAGCAGCAGCAGGCCGCGTTCGAGTTCGCCAAGTGGATCACCCAGCCCGAGCGCGCTGCGCAGTGGAGCATGGACAGCGGCTACGTGGCCGTGTCGCAGGCCGCCTATGACACGCCTGCCCTCAAGAAGTACGGCCAGGACTTCCCGCCCGCGCTGGTGGCGCGCGACCAACTGCCGGTATCGGTGGCCGAGTTCTCCACGCACGACAACCAGCGTGTGACCAAGGTGCTCAACGACGCCATCCAGGCCGCGCTGAACGGCACCAAGACCTCGGCGCAAGCGATGAAGGACGCTCAGCGCGAGGCCGACCGCATTCTGCGCAGCTACAAGTAAGGGCGAGCCTCCCATGCCGGTGATGCGCAGCACGCCGGATGCGGGCAGCAGCCAGCGTGCCATGCACGCCTGGCTGCTGCTGCTTCCGGCCCTGGTCCTATTGGCGGCCTTCACGCACTGGCCCACGCTGGCCACGCTGATCGATAGCTTCCATTCCACGCCCCGCGGCGGCCGTGCGGGGGTGTGGGTGGGGCTGGAGAACTATGCGGCCATGGCGGACGACCCCGTGTTCTGGCAGGCCGTGCGCAACAACCTGTGGTTCGCTGGCGCGACCATTCCGCTGTCCATCGGCTTGGCGCTGATCATGGCGCTGTGGGTGAATGAGCGCATGCCGGGACGCACGTGGGTGCGCATGGCGTACTTCACGCCCACCGTGCTGCCGATGATCGCCGTGGCCAACGTCTGGTTGTTCTTCTACACGCCGCAGTACGGGCTGCTGGAGCAGATCACCAGCCTGCTCGGGCTGCCGTCGCGCAACTGGCTGGGCGACCCGGCCACGGCGCTGGCCTGCGTCACGGTGGTGGCGGTGTGGAAGGAGGCGGGCTTCTTCATGATCTTCTACCTGGCCGCGCTGCAGACGCTGAATCCCAGCCTGAAGGAGGCCGCGGCCATCGAGGGCGCGTCGCGCTGGTACTTCTTTCGCCGCGTGCAGTGGCCGCTGCTCATGCCCACCACGCTGTTCGTGCTGGTCAATGCCGTGATCAACGCCTTCCGTCTGGTGGACCATCTCTTCATCCTCACGCGCGGCGGGCCGGACAACGCTTCCACGCTGCTGCTGTACCACCTGTACGAGGTGGGCTTCAAGTTCTGGGACACGGGCTATGCCGCGGCGCTCACGGTGGTGCTGGTGGTGGCGCTGGCCGGCGTGGCGCTGGTGCAGTTCTTCGTGTTCGACAAACGGGTGCATTACCAGTGAAACACCCCCCTGAGCGGCTGCGCCGCTTCCCCCTTCTCTCACGCTGCGCGTGGGAAGGAGGACGCTGCCCGTGCGGTGGGGCGGCCCTTGCACGGCGGCCCTGGCTTAGGTGGTGCCGGTTTCATCCCTTAGGAGGGCGCGACGCGCCATGAGAACCAATACGCTGTACCAGGTCACCCTGCTGGACACCCTGGCCGCCTGGACGCTGGCCCTGCTGTGGCTGCTGCCGCTGGCCTATGCGGTGTGGACGGCCTTTCACCCCGCGGAGTACGCCACGCGCTTCGACCTGCTGGCGCCCTGGACGCTGGAGAACTTCCGCCGCGCCTGGGAGGCCGCGCCCTTCGCGCGCTACTTCCTCAACACCACCGTGCTGGTGGCGATGATCCTGGCCGCGCAGCTGGTGCTGTCCACGCTGGCGGCCTATGCCTTCGCGCGCTATCGCTTTCGCGGCCAGAACGTGGCCTTCGCGCTGGTGCTGGTGCAGCTCATGGTCATGCCCGACATCCTGCTGGTCGAGAACTACAAGACCATGGGCCGCCTGGGCCTGGTGGATTCGCTGGTGGCCATCGGGCTGCCGTACTTCGCCTCGGCGTTTGCCATCTTCCTGCTGCGCCAGACCTTCATGGGCATTCCCAAGGAGCTGGATGAAGCCGCGCGCGTGGAGGGTGCCAGCGCCCTGCAGATCCTGTGGCGCGTATACGTGCCGCTGGCGCGGCCGGTGTACACCGCGTTTGCGCTGGTGTCGGTGAGCTTTCACTGGAACAACTTTCTGTGGCCGCTCATCATCACCAACAGCGTGGAATCCCGCCCGCTCACCGTGGGGCTGCAGGTGTTCTCGTCGGTGGAGCAGGGCGTGGAATGGTCGCTCATCACCGCGGCCACGCTGATGTCCACCGCGCCGCTGCTCATCGGGTTCATACTCTTTCAGCGCCAGTTCGTGCAAAGCTTCATGCGCGCGGGCATCAAGTAGCAATTCAAACCAAATCAGCCTCCAGCGCCCGTGCAGCAAGCGCGAGCAGCTCTGTTTTCAGGAGTAAACCATGCAGCTCGTCACCTGGAACACCCAGTGGTGCCGCGGCCTGGACGGCCGCGTGGACCCCGCGCGCATCGTGCAATACGCATTGGCGCTGGGCGACGTGGATGTGCTGTGCCTGCAGGAGATCGCGGTGAACTACCCCGGCTTGGCCGGTGCGCCCGGCGACCAGGTGGCGCAGGTGCAGTCCGCGCTGCCCGCAGGCTGGCAGGTGTTCTTTGGCGCGGCGGTGGATGAGTGGACCGCCGCGGGCCGCCAGCGCTTTGGCAACCTGATCGCCACGCGCCTGCCCGTGATGCAGCTGCAGCACCACCCGCTGCCATACCCGCCCGATGCCGGCGTGCGCAGCATGCCGCGCCTGTGCAGCGTGCTCACCGTGCAGGACCCCGCGCTAGGCCCGGTGCGCGTGATGACCACGCACCTGGAGTACTACTCCAAGCCCCAGCGCATGGCGCAGGCGTTGGCGCTGCGTGCGCTGCACCTGCAGGCCTGCGCGCAGGCTGCGCAGCCGCCGCAGGGCCTGGCCGACGGCTCGCCGTTCCAGCCCAAGGCGCACACGCCCCATGCCGTGCTGTGCGGCGACTTCAACCTGCAGGCGCACGAGCCTGAATACGCCGTGCTGGCCGCTGCGCTGGCGGACGAGGAGGGCGCGACCATGGGTCAGGCGGGCCAGCCCCCGTTGTGGGATGCATGGCGACTGCTGCACCCCGGCACGCCGCAGCCGCCCACGTTTTGCGTGTTCGACCAGACCTATGCGCCGCAGCCGCTGGCCTGTGACTTCATCTGGGTCAGTGATTCGCTGAGGAGCCGGGTGCGCGCGGTGCGGGTCGATGGCGTGACGCAGGCATCAGACCACCAGCCCGTGCTGCTGGAGCTGGAATGAGTGGCCGCGCGGTCAGGCCGGCTGTGATGCGGCGGGCTGCTGCTGTGCAGGCGCCTCGCCGGCCGAAGGCGGCTCCCACTCGGCCCAGTCGGGGCCGAACAGCTCCGCCGGATGCTGGCTGCGTTCCGATCCGTTGCCGCACTGCATGGCATCGGCGGCGCAGTAGCGGTCGCAGCCCCAGCACGTGCGTTCGGGATGTGCGGGGTTCAGCGGAAACTTCTTGGCCATGGGGCAGGGCAGTTATCAAGGGGAAGCAGTCACTGTCGTCACCCGATCCCGGTAGGGTTTTGATGTACATCAAGCCATTTCCGCGCGGGGCAGCTCGTACGATGCAGCCCTTTCGCTGAATCACCCCCCCTGAACACGCCATGGGACTGCTGCAAACCGCCAAGCAATGGGCGCGTGCGCTCAAGCGCGACGTGCTCGTCGTCTACCTGGCCGCGCGCGATCCGCGTACCCCCGGGGCGCTGCGTCTGCTGGCGCTGGCCGTGGCCGCCTATGCGCTGAGCCCCATTGACCTGGTGCCCGATTTCATTCCCGTGCTGGGCTATCTGGACGATCTGCTCATCGTGCCCCTGGGCCTGGCCCTGGTGCTGCGCCTGCTGCCGCGGCCGGTGCTGCTGGCCGCGCGCGAGCGTGCCGCGCGAATGCTGGCGCGCCCGCGTAGCTGGCTGGCCGCGGCGCTCATCATCATGCTGTCGGTGCTGCTGGCTGTGCTGCTCTTCGCCTGGTGGCGTGGCCGGTAAGGCCGCGGCAGCGGTGGCGTGTGCGGCTGCGACTATGCTCGGCAGTTGTCCCTCTTCTTCGTCTGAAAGCCTTTGCACATGCTGATGGGTCTAGCCGCCAACCGTTTGCACCACCATACCGAAGACGGTGCGCTGTTCGCCTTCCTGCGCGCCTGCGAGGCGGGCATACGCGAACTGCGGCTGGGCCTGCACACCGTGGGCCGCACCCATGATGCGATCGCCGCCGCCGGCATGCTGCAGGGCTACCGACCGCTGGTGCGCTACCCCTATGGGCGCGAGGGCGGGCTGATGAAGCTCGTGGCCGAGGTGGTGGGCATGCCCGAGCCGGGCCGCACGCTGGACGGCGCCATCTACCTCATCGACCCGGTGGATCCGTCGTCCATCTTCCCGGAGGCGCTGGCGCTCAAGCGCCAGTGCGTGATTCACGGCAAGCCGTTCCTGTCTACCGTGGCCAGCGCGCGCGACTGGGTGGAGATGGAGCGCATGCATGCCGGCCTGCCGGTCGACCGCAACGCCGACCGCTTCCATGACTACGGCGCGCAGACGCTGGCGCTGATCGCCCACGATGCGATGAAGTCCGCCATGCTGGACTTTGCGGCGCGCAACTTCGAGCTGCTCTCGCGCTTTCGCCAGCGCGTGGCCACGGGCACCACGGGCCAACGCCTGAACGAGCTGGCCTGGGCGCGCGGCTGGCCCGCCGATACGCCCTGGGTGCAGCGCTTCAACAGCGGCCCGCTGGGCGGCGACGCGCAGATTGCCGACTGGGTGCTGCAGCGGCGCTGCCACCGCGCCATCTTCTTCGAGGACCCGCACGTGGCGCGCCAGCACGAGGCCGACATCCAGTTGCTGGAGCGCGCCGTGACCACCGCCACGCACGACGCGGTATGCACCACCTCGCCGCAGGTGGCGCAGCGCTGGTGCGATGCGGCCGCACTGCGCGCCACGCGGTGACGCGTCTGTGAGGTGGCAACGCGCCCTCGCGGCGGCGTGTCTGGCGCTGGCCAGCACCGTCAGCCTGGCGCTGCCCACGTTCGATGAGGTGCGCGCCGATTTCCGCTCGTCCGAGACCCTGGTGCTCTCGCGTGAGGGTGAGGTGCTGCAGCGCCTGCGTACCGACGCCACCGTGCGCCGCGGCCAGTGGCTGGGCCTGGCCGATGTGTCGCCCGCGCTGCGCCAGGCGCTGGTGCTGAGCGAGGACCGGCGCTTTTACGAACACAGCGGCGTGGACTGGGCCGCGGTGTCGGCCGCCGCCTGGGGCAACCTGTGGAACCAGCGCACGCGCGGCGCCAGCACGCTGACCATGCAGCTCGCGGGGCTGCTCGACGGCCCGGATGCCGATTTCTTGCGCCAGGGCCCCGGTGGGCGCAGCGTGCCGCAGAAGCTGGGGCAGGCCGTGGCCGCGCAGGTGCTGGACCGCCGCTGGCGCAAGGACCAGATCCTGGAGGCATACCTGAACCTGGTGCCGTTTCGCGGGGAGATCGTGGGCATCGACGCGCTGGCGCGCACTCTGTTCGGCAAGGCCGCGCACGGCCTGGATGAGCGCGAGGCCGCCGTGGCCGCGGCCCTGGTGCGCGCGCCCAATGCGCGGCCCGCATTGGTGGCCCGGCGCGCCTGCGGCGTGCTGCGCGACATGCGACGGGCGGGCCACAGCGGCGCGCAGGGTGCCGATTGCGACGCGCTGGACCTGTTCACCACCGCCGCGTTGCAGCGCCGCGCGTTCGACGCCAGCGAGGGCATCGCGCCGCACTTTGCGCGCCAGCTGCTGCGCCAGGCTGGGCGCGCGCACGAGCGCGTGTCGCAAGATGGTGCATCGCGGGATGGCACTGCCGCGCAGCGCGTGCGCTCCACGCTCAGCGCGCCGCTGCAGCGCATGTCGGTGGACACGCTCACGCGCCACCTGCGCGAGCTGCGCGGGCGCAACGTGGAAGACGCCGCGCTGGTGGTGCTGGACAACGCCACGGGCGAGGTGCTGGCCTGGGTGGGCTCGTCCGGCCCCTTGAGCCAGGCGGCCGAGGTGGATGGCGTGCTGGCCCTGCGCCAGCCTGGCTCCACGCTCAAGCCCTTCCTGTACGCGCAGGCGATTGCCGAGCGGCGGCTCACGGCCGCCTCGCTGGTGCACGATTCGCCCGCGCACATCGCCACCGCCGGCGGGCTGTACATCCCGCAAAACTACGACCGCCAGTTCAAGGGCTGGGTGTCCGCGCGCACCGCGCTGGCCGCCTCGCTGAACGTGCCGGCGGTACGCACGCTGGTGATGGTGACGCCCGACGCCTTCTTCGAGCAACTGCGGCGCCTGGGGCTGCCGCTGACTGAGTCCGGCGGCTACTACGGCTACAGCCTGGCGCTGGGCAGCAGCGAGGTGCCGCTGCTGCACCTGACCAATGCCTACCGTGCGCTGGCCAACGGCGGGCGCCTGAGCCCCGTGGCCTATGCGCCTGCGCAGCGCCCGGCGTTCACGCCGGCGCTGGATGCCGGCGCGGCCTTCATCGTGGGGGACATCCTGTCGGATGCCAACGCGCGCGTGCGCACCTTTGGCACCGACAGCGTGCTGGCCACGCGCTTCTGGACGGCGGTGAAAACCGGCACCAGCAAGGACATGCGCGACAACTGGGCCGTGGGCTGGTCGCAGCGCTACACCGTGGGCGTGTGGGTGGGCAACGCCAGCGGCGCCGCTATGCATGACGTGAGCGGCACCAGCGGCGCAGCGCCCATCTGGGCCGAGGTCATGGGCTGGCTGCATCGCAGCACGCCCAGCCGCGCGCCGCGCCCGCCACAGGGCCTGGTGCGGCAGGCGGTGCGCTTCGGGCCGGGCGACGGCGGCCAGCCGCTGGAGGGTGCGCGGCAGGAGTGGTTCATGGGCGGCACGCAGCAAGCGTTATTTGCTATTGAAAGTGAAGCTGGTGGCGCAAGCGAGACGGGCGTTACAGGCACAAATGATGCAAGTCCTGAGGCGGTAGCGGCGCGCATCCTGGCGCCGGCGTCGGGCACCGTGGTGGCGCTGGACCCGGACATTCCGCCCGCGCACCAGCGCCTGCAATTCACGGCGGGCGGTGTGGGCCGCGCGGCGGTGCGCTGGCGCATCGACGGGCGGATGGCCGGCAGCGGCGCGCAGTGGGCATGGCTGCCTTGGCCGGGCCGCCACCGCGTGGAGCTGGTGGACGCCCAGGGTAAGGTACTGGACCAGGTGCAGATCGAGGTGCGCGGCGCGGGCGTGCGGGCGCGGCGCTGACGCAGCGGCACGTGCGAGCCCGGCGCCTGGCGCCCGCGCCCGCGCTGCAAAATTTTCACAGTGCGCTCAAATCCTTCAAGCACGCGGCGCCGGGCTGGGACTACGATCCACGGTTTTCCGTCAACGCACTCACCAAGAGCCTGCCGGACTGGGAAGGCGCCGGCCATTCGCTGGCGCTCCAGGCGCGGTACGCTCGCACAGCCCGAGGGATTTGCCGTGGCCGACCTGTCCAAAATCACCTGCATCGAAGACCTGCGCGTGGTCGCTGAACGCCGCGTGCCGCGCATGTTCTATGACTACGCCGACTCGGGCGCCTGGACCGAGGGCACCTACCGCGCCAACGAAGACGACTTCCACCCCATCAAGCTGCGCCAGCGCGTGGCGGTGAACATGGAAGGGCGTACCACGGCCACCACGCTGGTGGGGCAGCAGGCCAAGATGCCCGTGTGCATCGCGCCCGTGGGCCTCACAGGCATGCAGCATGCCGACGGCGAGATCCACGCCGCGCGCGCGGCCGAGAAGTTCGGCATTCCGTTCACGCTGTCCACGATGAGCATCTGCTCCATCGAGGACATTGCCGAGAACACCAGCGCGCCGTTCTGGTTCCAGCTGTACATGATGCGTGACCGCGATGCCATGGCCCGCATGATCCAGCGCGCCAAGGACGCCAAGTGCAGCGCCCTGGTACTCACGCTGGACCTGCAGGTGATCGGCCAGCGCCACAAGGACATCAAGAACGGCCTGACCGCGCCGCCGAAGCCCACGCTGGCCAACATCATCAACCTCATGACCAAGCCCCAGTGGTGCCTGGGCATGGCCGGCACGCGCCGGCGCACCTTCCGCAACCTGGTGGGGCATGTGAAGGGCGTGTCGGACATGAGTTCGCTCGCCGCCTGGACCAACGAGCAGTTCGACCCGCGCCTGTCCTGGGCCGACGTGGCCTGGGTGAAGGAGCAGTGGGGCGGCAAGCTGATCCTCAAGGGCATCATGGTCGAGGAGGACGCGCGCCTGGCCGTGCAGCACGGCGCCGACGCCATCGTGGTCAGCAACCACGGCGGGCGCCAGCTGGACGGCGCGCCGTCCGCCATCCACGCGCTGCCAGCCATCGTGGATGCCGTGGGCTCGCAGACCGAGGTGTGGATGGACGGCGGCATCCGCAGCGGCCAGGACGTGCTCAAGGCCTGGGCGCTGGGCGCGCGCGGCACCATGATCGGCCGCGCCATGGTGTACGGCCTGGGCGCATTCGGCGAGGCGGGCGTGACCAAGGCGCTGCAGATCCTCCACAAGGAGCTGGACGTGACCATGGCCTTCTGCGGCCACACCAACATCCAGAACGTGGACCGCTCCATCCTCGTGCCCGGCACCTATCCCACCGCGCCGCAGAGCTGACGCGCACTATTGTTTTAATTGCTGCTGGCGCTTGGTAGATAAGCGCTGGCGGCCGATTTGGCTTCGGGTATTCAGGATGGCCATCGCCATGGGCTGAGGCGCCCCTCGCCAATCGCAGGGGCTGCGCGGCGATGGCGCTGGCTATGCTCGGCGGCGCATGACCTCCTCCCTGACCGCCGTTGCACCCTGGCTCTGGGTGCCCGTGGTGCTGTTTGCCGCGCTGGCGCAGACCGTGCGCAACACCGCGCAGCGCTCCCTGACCGCCGAGCTGGGCACGCTGCCCGCCACGCTGGTGCGCTTTCTCTACGGCCTGCCGTTTGCCGGCGTGTGGCTGGCGTTGCTGTACGCCTGGCCCGCGCAGCCGCCGGCCGTGCCGCATTTCAGCGCCGCCTACCTGGGCTGGATCGCGCTGGGCGCGTTCTTCCAGATCGCGGGCACGGCTTTCCTGCTGCTGGCCATGGCCGAGCGCAACTTCGCCGTGGCCGTGACCCTGTCCAAGACCGAGGTGCTGCAGGTGGCGCTGTTCGCCAGCGTGTTCCTGCACGAACTGCCCACGCCGCTCGCGCTGCTGGCGATGGTGGTGGCCACGCTGGGCGTGCTGCTGCTGTCGCTGCCCCCGCGCGGACAGCTGCTGTCGCCTGCAGCCTGGCTGAGCCGCCCGGCCCTCTATGGCCTGGCCTGCGGCGCCAGCTTTGCGATCGCCTCGGTGGGCTTTCGCGGCGGGGCGCTGGCGCTGGGGGCCGAGACGCCGTGGCTGTCGGGCGCCTGGGGCGTGCTGATCGCGCAGACGCTGCAGACGCTGGGCCTGGGCGCCTGGGTGGCGCTCAAGACCGAGCGGGGCCTGGCGCCGCTGTGGCCGGCGTGGCGCATGTCGCTGGTGGCGGGCAGCATGGGTGCGGCCGCGTCGCTGGCGTGGTTCACCGCCTATGCCATGCAGACCACGGGCGCAGTGCGCACGCTGGGCATGGTGGAGGTGGCGTTCAGCTACCTGGTGTCGCGCCGCCTGTTCAGCGAGTCTTTCACGCGGCCCGAGAAGATCGGCATGGCGTTGATGCTGGTGGGGTTGGTGCTGATCTGCTCGCAAATTGGATCACCTCCCTGAGTCGCTTCGCGCCTTCCCCCCGCTCTCGCATTGCTGCGCAATGCGGGCAGGGGGACGCCACCAGCGCGGCGGGGCGGCCCTTGCGCGGTGGCCCACGCCGGGGGGCGCGCCAGTTTCCTAGGCGGCACGACTCGCGCAGCGCGCGACAATTGGCGCCGTGACCGCTACTGCCTCTGATCGCCGCATCGCCCACCTCGACATGGATGCGTTCTACGCCTCCGTCGAACTCCTGCGCTACCCGCAACTCAAGGGGCTGCCCGTGGTGATCGGTGGCGGCCGGCGCCCGCAGGACGAAGCGCTGACCGCTGCCTACGCCGGGCGGCTGGGGGATATTCCGGTGGCGGCGTTTGCGCTGCTGAAGGACTACGCGGGCCGCGGCGTGATCACCACCGCCACCTATGCGGCGCGCCAGTTCGGCGTGGGCTCGGCCATGGGGTTGATGAAGGCCGCGCGCCTGTGTCCGCAGGCCGTGCTGCTGCCGGTGGACTTTGCTGCCTACCGTCGCTACTCCAGGCTTTTCAAAGAGGTAATCCTCTCCATCGCGCCGGTCATGGAAGACCGCGGCGTGGACGAGGTGTACATCGACTTTACGCAAGTGCCCGGCGGCCAGCGCGACGGCGGGCGGGTGCTGGCGCGGCTGATCCAGAAGAGCATCTTCGACGCCACGGGGCTGACCTGCTCGATCGGCGTGGCGCCCAACAAGCTCATCGCCAAGATGGCGAGCGAGTTCAACAAGCCCAATGGCATCTCCATCGTGCAGCCAGGCGACCTGCAAGACCTGATCTGGCCGCTGGACTGCCGCAAGATCAACGGCGTGGGCCCCAAGGCCGAGGCCAGACTGCTCGCCCACGGCATCCGCACCATTGGCGAACTGGCCCAGCGGCCGCTGCCGTGGCTGATGCAGCAGTTCGGGCGTTCCTACGGTGCCTGGCTGCACGACGCGGCCTGGGGGCGCGACGAGCGCGCGGTGGTGACCGAGAGCGAGCCCGTCTCCATGAGCCGCGAAACCACCTTTGAGCGCGACCTGCACGCGGTGCACGACCGGGCAGAACTGGGCCGCATCTTCACCGCACTGTGCGAGCAGGTGGCGGGGGACCTGCAGCGCAAGGGCTACGCGGGCCGCACCATCGGCATCAAGCTGCGCTACGACGACTTCAAGATCGCCACCCGCGACCAGACGGTGGCGGACTTCACCCAGGACGCGGCCACCATCCGCCGCGTGGCGGGCCTGTGCCTCAAACGCGTGCCCTTGACCAAGCGCCTGCGCCTGCTGGGCGTGCGCGTGGGCAACCTGCTGCCCCAGGCAGCCGTTGCCCAGCAGGCGGCGGGTTGGGGTGAAAGCGCGCCGTTGTTCTGATCGGGGCGGGATGTCGCACCATGTTGGTGCGAATTTGCTTGACGTAAATCTAGGGGGTAATTCATAAAAGTTACACTCGTTTACTCACATTCCTGACGGCCCCGCATAGGGGCCGTTCGTCCTTTCAGAGGTTCTGCATGCGTGTGAACGTCCCGGTCACGGGCCGCGGGTATGACTATCCCGCCGATGAGTTGCTGGTGTCTCTCACCAATACCCGGGGTGAAATCACCCACTGCAATCCCGCGTTTGCGCGGGTGAGCGGCTATTCCCATGAAGAACTCATGGGCCAGCCGCACAACCTCGTCCGCCATCCCGACATGCCCCCGGCGGCCTTCAAGGACCTGTGGTCCACCATCGGCCGCGGCAAGCCCTGGACGGGGCTGGTCAAGAACCGCCGCAAGAACGGCGACCACTACTGGGTGCGCGCCAACGTGGTGCCGGTGCTGGAACGCGGCAAGCCCGTGGGCTACATGTCGGTGCGGGTGAAGCCATCGGCCGACGAGGTGGCCGCGGCCGACGCTCTGTATGCGCGCATGCGCGCCGAGGCACAGTCCGGCCGCGTCACGCTGGTGCTGCGCGAGGGCGAGCTGCTGCACGCCGGCGCACGCGGCTGGGTGGAGCGTCTGGTACGCCTGGGTCTTACGGCCCGCATGGCCCTTACGTTGGCGGTGCTGTCCATCGCGGTACTGTTGCCCGACGCGCTGGGCCTTGCGGGCTGGGCGGCCGTGGCATGGCGGGCCGCCGCGCTGGGGCTGGGCGCGGGCGTCATGCTGAACTACTTTCACCGCCACTTCTCGACCGCGCTGGAGGAGGCCGAGCGGTTTGCCGGCGACATCGCGGGCTGCAACCTGGCCACCACGGCGCGCACCGACTATTCGGCGTCGCTGGGCGCGCTCATGCGCCGTCTGGTGCAGATCCAGATCAACCTGCGTGCTGTGGTGGGCGATGTGCGCACCGAAGTGCAGGGCTTTTCTTCCGCCGCCACGCAGGTGGCGCAGGGCGGACGCGAACTGTCGGCGCGCACCGAAGCGCAGGCCGGCAGCCTGCAGCAGACTGCAGCCGCCATGGAGGAACTGGCCAGCACCGTGGCCCACACGGCGGATGCGGCGGCGCAGATGGCGAGCGAGAGCGAGCGCAATATGGCCGTGGCCAGCCGCGGCGGCGCCGCCATCGCCGAGGTGGCGCAGTCCATGGAGCACATCCGCCGCTCGTCGGCGCGCATGGGCGAGATCATCGGCGTGATCGAGAGCATTGCCTTCCAGACCAACCTGCTGGCACTCAACGCCGCGGTGGAGGCCGCGCGTGCGGGCGAGCAGGGCCGCGGCTTTGCCGTGGTGGCGGGCGAGGTGCGCGCGCTGGCGCAGCGCAGTGCCACCGCCGCCAAGGAGATCAGCGGCCTGATCGGCCAGACGGTGGATGGCATCGCCGATGGCAACCGGCGCATGGCGCAGGCGGGCCGCACCATCGAGGAGATGGTGGATGCGGTGCGGCGCGTGAGCACCCAGGTGCAGGAGATCACGACCGCCACGCGCGAGCAGTCCGAAGGCATCGGCCAGGTGAACGAGGCCATCGTCCAGCTCGACAGCGTGACGCAGCAGAATGCCGCGTTGGTGGAGGAGTCGGCCGCCGCGGCCCAGGCGCTGCGCGCAGGCGTGACCTCGTTGGGCCGCAGCGTGGATGTGTTCCGCCTGGGCTGACGGGCTGTCCAGCGCGTGGCGCTTTCGGTGAAAGGCACGCGCGGCTACTGGCTGCATGGGGCCGTGGCGGTGCCGGGCCCTGTGCTGCTACGGGCGCGCTGCTGCCCTGCCAGGGCCGCTTTATTGCCGCGCGGTGCGCACGTTGCGCGGCAGCTGCTGCGGGTGGCTGGTGCGCAGGGGGTTGATGTCCAGCCCGCCGCGGCGTGTGTAGCGCGCGTACACGGCCAGCTTGATGGGGCGGCAGCGCGTCCAGATGTCCATGAAGATGCGCTCCACGCACTGCTCGTGGAATTCGTTGTGGTTGCGAAAGCTCACCAGGTACTGCAGCAGGCCGGCCTGGTCGATCTGCGCGCCGCTGTAGGTGATCTGCACGCTGCCCCAGTCGGGCTGGCCGGTCACCAGGCAGTTGCTCTTGAGCAGGTGGCTGACCAGCGTCTCGGTCACCGGGGCCTCGTCATGGTGGGCGGCCAGCAGCTCGGGTGCGGGCTGGTAGCGCGTGCATTCCACGTCCAGGCGGTCCAGCAGCAGGCCGTCCAGCTCGTGGATGGGCTCGCGGTCGAAGGCCTCGGGCAGCAGCAGCGTCACGCCCACGGTGCCGGGATGCTCGGCGCCGCGCCACACGGCTTCGCTCACGTCGGCGCGGATGCGCGCACGCACTTCGGCCTCGCTGGCAAAGCGGGTGTTGTTGAAGCTGTTCAGGTACAGCTTGAACGACTTGCTCTCGACGATGTGGGGCGTCTCGCAGGGCACGGTGATGTGGGCGATGGCCACCTGCGGCTTGCCGCGCAGGTTGAGCCACGACAGCTCGAACGCCGTCCACAGGTCCGCGCCGAAGAAGGGGGCGTTGCCGTCGATGCCGATCTCGGCGCGCTTGTCCGCGCGCGGAATGGGAAACAGCAGCGACGCGTCGTACTGGTCGGCATAGGCCGAGGCCTTGCCGAGCTGGGAGTGTTCCGGGGTGTTCATGGTGTGCTATGGATTGGATAGCTGCTAGCGCTTATCGAATAAGCGCTAGAGGCTCATTTCATTTGAATTCCCGTTCGCGCAGCCATTTGGTGGCGATCCACTTCTCGCCCTCGATCACCGAGGCGCCGCCGTGCAGCGTGCGCGTGCTGGGGTGGGGCCGCTCGTAGCTGAAGAACACCGCATTACCCTGGCGCGGCGCCACCTCCAGGGGCACGTCGGGGAAGGTGGTGCCGCCGCCCTTGAGCGGGTTGTTCAGGTAGATCACCAGCGTTGCCACGCGCTGGCCGCCGCGGCGCACGATGGTGGAGGTGCCGGGCTGGTCGGGGTCGAAGTAGTCGTAGTGCGGCTTGTATTCCGCGCCGGGGCGGTAATGCAGCACCTGCAGGCCTTCGCCGTTCTGGATGGGCCAGCGCACCAGGCGGGCGATGCGCTCTTCCAGCCGCTGCACCACCGGCGTCTCGCCGCGCTGAAAGAACATGCCGTCGCTGGTGCGGTCCGCGTTCACCTCTTCGCCGCCGGTGGTGGTCTGCACGGTGAGCGAGCGCGCCATGCGTGGCTGTGCAGCGTCGATGATGGCCTGGCATTCCTCGGGCGACAGCAGGTTGCCGAACAGCACCACGCGCGGGTGGGCCATCGACATCAGCACCTCGACCTGGCGGTCGCCCACGTCGATGAAGAGCGGCGCGTCGGCGATGTCGGGCTCGGGCACCGGCACGGCGGGCGGCAGGCCTTGCGGCTGCACCGCGCCGTCCAGATGCGCGCGCAGTACCTCCTCCACCGCGCGCACGGCAACGCTATCGGCCCAGCCCGCGTTGCGCATGGCCTCGATCAGTGCGGGCGTGGCGATGCCGGCGCCGGACTGGTCGAGGATCCACTGGCGCAGCTCGGGCGTAACGGACTGGGAGGAGGCGAAGCTGTGATCAGGCATGGGCTTTCGTTGGGGCAGGGTTTCAGGTGCGCTTGAGGCCCAGCACCTGCAGTTCGGCATCGCTCAAGCGCGACAGCACGTCGCTGCGCAGCGTCTGCAGGCGCTGGTGGTGGCGAAAGTCCAGGTCTACACCCTGCAGCGGCTGCACGCCGTCGGACGCGAGCGCATAAGCCTCGCCGGCTGTCTCGTTCACCAGCAGCCACATGCGCCGCACCTGGCCCCGCTGGCCGCCATGCGTGTGCTGGGCGGCAAACGCCTCCGCATCGGCGCGCCGGGTGAAGGTGGCTTTCAGGAATTCTTCACGCATGAACGTGATCCACACGCCCCAGCCTTCGCGCACGGTGGCCTCGAAGGGCTGGTCGACGGCTTGGGTGGCGGGGTAGTGCGCGGTTTCGACGGCGTGGTTCATGGGGGGCGTCCAGGAAAGGAGGGGAACCCGTCTAGCTGCCGGCGGCGTGGCGGCGGAACACGAGCCGGTCGGGCTGGGACGAGGCCGGGTGGAAAGCATAGCCTTCCAGGTCGAATTCCTCCAGCCGCCGCGGGGTGGCCGCGCGCTGCTGGATGGCCCAGCGCGCCATCAGGCCGCGCGCGCGCTTGGCGTAGAAGCTGATGATCTTGTACTGGCCGGCCTTGTGGTCCTCGAACACGCATTCGATCACGCGCGCCTTGAGCACCTTGCGGTCCACGGACTTGAAGTACTCCTGCGAAGCCAGGTTGACCACCACCGGCGTGGCGTCCGCGGCCAGTCGCTGGTTCAGGTGTTCGGCGATGCGCGCGCCCCAGAACTGGTAGAGGTTGGCGCCGGCATCGGTCGCCAGGCGCGTGCCCATCTCCAGGCGATAGGGCTGCATGCGGTCCAGCGGTCGCAGCACACCGTACAGGCCGCTCAGGATGGCGACATGCTGCTGCGCCCACTGCAGGTCTTCGAGGGAGAGCGACTGCGCCTGCAGCCCTTCGTACACGTCGCCGTTGAAGGCCATCACGGCCTGGCGCGCGTTGGCGGCCGTGAAGCGCGGCTGCCAGGCCGCATAGCGCGCCACGTTGAGGGCGGCCAGCGGGTCGCTGATCGACATCAGCGCGGCCACTTCCTGCGGCGACTTCTCGCGCAGCACCGCGATCAGGCGCTGTGCGTCGGGCACGAACGCGGGCAGCGTGTGCGGCAGGCCGGCGGGCAGGGGGGTGTCGTAGTCCAGCGACTTGGCGGGCGACAGCAGGAACAGCACGGTCATTACTCCCAATGTGCGAGCTGCCGTGGCTATCAGCTGAATATGCCTCTAAGGCTTATCCATCAAGCGCCAGCAGCTCATTTATCGATAGCATAAAACGCCACCGGGGGCATGACGCCCCCGGTGTTCTGCCATGGCGCGGGCTTAGGCGGCCGCGTTGTCCTGGTCGAACGGCAGCTGCATCGCACCCAGGTCGCGGCGGGTTTCCACCAGCACCAGCGGACCTTCATCCAGCACCACCACGGGCGCACGCTCGCGCGGCACGTGGACGGGCTTGGGCTCGGCCGCAATCGCGGCCTGCGCGGCGGCGATCTTCTGGGCGTCGGAATTCACCCATTGCAGGCCCGAAGCCTGCGCCACCTGCTGCAGCGTGTCCACGGGCAGCGTGAATGCCTGCACGCGCGGCATGCCACCGGTTGCCGGCGCCACCGCGGTGGCAGCCGGAGCCGGTGCGGGCACAGGTGCCGCTGCAACGGGCGCGGGCGCCGGTGCGGGGGCTGCCACGGCGGCCGGGGGTGGCGTCACTGCGGCCGTGGCTTCGGGCGCGGCCTGCGGCGTTGCCGCCGGGGCAGATGCCGGAGCGGAGGCGAAATAGCTGCGGCGTGCGGGGGCGGAGTCTTCCTCGGCCGCCGCAGCGGGAGCGGGGAGGTCCAGGTCCATCAGCGGCGCGGCAGGCGCTTCGGCATCGGCACCGGTGGCGCTGGCCTCGGCATTGCGCGGGCCGCGCTCGCCACGTTCGCGGCGGTCGCGTCCATAGCGGTCGCGCGAACGGCGCTCGCGGCGCTCCTCGCCGGCGGGGGCCTCGGCGCCGGAAGTACCGACTTCAGCGCCGGACAGGTCCAGGTCCGGCAATGCGGCCAGGGGCGCAGTGTCGGCAAAGTCGGCGCCAGCGGCGGGGGCGTTGGCGTCGATGGTGCGCGGGCCGCGTTCGCGGCGCTCGCCACCGCGCTCACGGCGCTCGCCTCGTTCACCCCGTTCGCGGCGTTCACCGCGCTCGCCGGTGCGTGCCGCGCGCTCCTCGGTCACTGCCACGTCGGCATCGGTCGTGACCGGGGTGTTGGCCAGGTCGGCCGCAGACTGCACGGGCGGCTGTGCGTTGCGCTCACCGCGCTCGCGGCCGCCACGGCCTTCGCGCGGCTCGCGGCGGCTCTCGCCTTCCGCGCGCTCGCCACGGCGTTCGCCGTCGCGGCCATTGCGTGGCTCACGCGGTTCGCGGTTCTCGCGGCCCTCGGCGCTGCGCTCGCCGCCACGGCCCTCGCCACGGCGGCCGCGGCCTTCGCCGCCTTCGCGGTTGCCGTTGCGCTCACCGCCACGCTCGCCGCTGCGTTCACCAGTGCGTTCGCCACGGCGACCGCCGCGCTCACCGCGACGCCCTTCGCCGCGTGCGCCGGGTTCTGCCGGAGTCTGCGCGGGGGCGGCCACAGGTGCGGGCGCGGGTGCGGCGCCAAAGCCGAACAGGCTCTTGATCCATGCGAAGAAGCCCTGCTCGGGAGCCGGTGCGGCGGCCGGGCGCTGGGGCGCGGGCGTGGGGGCCGTTGCCGGGCGCTGCTGGCCCTGGCCCTGCGGGCGCGTGGCGCCGCGGGCGGCGCCTTCGGGGCGCGGCTCGGCCACAGGGGCCGGCGCGTCGGGCAACACGCCCTTGATCACGGGCGTCTGCTTGTTGGTGGGCTCCTGCGAGCGGCGCGTGACCTTGGTCTGGTCTTCCTCCACGTCGGCCAGCTTGTAGCTGGCGTCCAGGTTTTCCAGGCGCGGGTCGTCGTGCTTGAGGCGCTCCAGCTTGTAGTGCGGCGTTTCCAGCGACTTGTTGGGGATCAGCACCACGGAGACGCGCTGCTTGAGTTCGATCTTGGCGATCTCGGTGCGCTTTTCGTTCAGCAGGAAGCTGGCCACCTCCACCGGCACCTGGCAGTGCACGGCGGCGGTGCTGTCCTTCATGGACTCTTCTTGGATCATGCGCAGCATCTGCAGCGAGAAGCCTTCCGTGTCGCGCACGTGGCCGGTGCCGTCGCACAGCGGGCAACGGATATGCGCGCCTTCGGACAGCGACGGCTTCAGGCGCTGGCGGCTCATCTCCATGAGGCCGAACTTGCTGATGGTGCCGAACTGCACGCGGGCGCGGTCCTGGCGCAGCGCGTCGCGCAGGCGGTTTTCCACTTCGCGGCGGTTCTTGCTCTCCTCCATGTCGATGAAGTCGATCACGATCAGGCCGCCCAGGTCGCGCAGGCGCATCTGGCGCGCCACCTCGTCGGCGGCCTCCAGGTTGGTGCGCGTGGCGGTTTCCTCGATGTCGCCGCCCTTGATGGCGCGTGCCGAGTTCACGTCCACGCTGACCAGAGCCTCGGTGTGGTCGATCACGATGGCGCCGCCCGAGGGCAGGGTCACGGTGCGCGCGTAGGCGGACTCGATCTGGTGCTCGATCTGGAAGCGCGAGAACAGCGGTGCGTCGTCGCGGTAGCGCTTGACCTTGCCGGCATGCTCGGGCATGACGTGCGCCATGAACTGGTGCGCCTGCTCGTAGATGTCGTCAGTGTCGATGAGGATGTCACCGATGTCGCTGTTGAAGTAGTCGCGGATGGCGCGGATCACCAGGCTGGATTCCTGGTAGATGAGGAAGGCGCCCTTGCCGGCCTTGGCGGCGCCGTCGATGGCGGTCCACAGCTTGAGCAGGTAGTTCAGGTCCCATTGCAACTCGGGCGCGGAACGGCCGATGCCGGCGGTGCGCGCGATGATGCTCATGCCCTTGGGGTACTCCAACTGGTCCATCGCCTCCTTGAGCTCGGCGCGGTCCTCGCCCTCGATGCGGCGCGACACGCCCCCGCCGCGTGGGTTGTTGGGCATCAGCACCACATAGCGGCCGGCCAGGCTGATGAAGGTGGTCAGGGCCGCGCCCTTGTTGCCGCGCTCTTCCTTCTCGACCTGGACGATCAGCTCCTGGCCTTCCTTGATCACGTCCTGGATCCTGGCCTGGCTGGGTGATACGCCCTCGGCGAAGTACTGTTTGGAGATTTCCTTGAACGGCAGGAAGCCGTGGCGGTCTTCGCCATAGTCAACGAAGCAGGCCTCCAGCGACGGTTCCACGCGCGTGACGACGGCTTTGTAGATGTTGCCCTTGCGCTGCTCGCGCCCTTCGATCTCGATCTCGTAGTCCAGCAGCTTCTGGCCGTCCACGATGGCCAGGCGCCGCTCCTCGGGCTGCGTGGCATTGATGAGCATCCGCTTCATGATGCAATTCCTTTTCGTTGTGTCGTGGCGGCCCGCGCGCAGCGCTCTCTCAGGGCTGCAGCGGCGCGTACCGCCGGTTCCAAACCAAACAGGCTCTACACGAGCCGGAAATGCCTGGACTGACGCATCGAAACGAGGGAATTGCCGGGATGCACCACGGCTGCTGGGTTGGCTAACTCAGCAGGCGGGGTGGTGGCGCGTGGATGGGGGCGAGCCGGTCAGCGCGCAGGCGTGCTACTAAAAATGTAGCCGTTGGCGCTTGACCGGCGGGTGTTGGTGGCGATTTGCGTGCACGTGGCAAAGGCTGACGCCCTCGCCACAATGACACCATCCATGCCAGCAACACCCACATGATTTTCGCTTTGATCCGCTGGCCGCAGTGCCCGGGTGGGGTGAGCGGCCAGCTTGGGATTCCGTAGATTCAGTGTTTCGATTTGTCAGCCTGCACGGCCGGCATGCGGACCTTCGCAGGCAACCGGCCTGCAATCTGCGCGCATGACGCCCGTTGGCATCAACCATGCTGCGCGCCGAGCCGGGCCGGGTCCATTAAACTCCAGACAAATCAACCACTTACACATTCGTCGCGCAGGTGAAACACATTATAGGGGGCAAACCGGCCGCAGGCCGCACCCCGCCAGAAGCCCCGGCGGCCCGCATCGTCGAGGTCGACGCCGAATCCGCGGGCCAGCGGCTCGACAATTTCCTCATCCGCCATCTGAAGGGCGTGCCCAAGACCCACGTCTACCGCATCATCCGCAGCGGCGAGGTCCGCCTGAACAAGGGGCGCACCAGCGCCGACGCGCGCGTGGCACCGGGCGACCTGGTGCGTCTGCCCCCCGTGCGCGTGTCCGACAAGGTGCTGGACAAGGCGGAGCGCCCCGCGCCCGCGCGCGAATTCCCCATCCTGCTGGAAGACGAGCACCTGATCGCCATCGACAAGCCCGCCGGCACGGCCGTGCACGGCGGCAGCGGCGTGAGCTTTGGCGTGATCGAACAGTTGCGCCAGGCGCGCCCGCAGGCGCGCTTCCTGGAACTGGTGCACCGGCTGGACCGGGAAACCTCGGGCATTTTGCTGGTGGCCAAAAAGCGCTCGGCGCTCACACATCTGCAGGACCAGTTCCGGGGGCGCGAGACGGGCAAGACCTATCTGGCGCTGGTCACCGGCCACTGGCCCGCCAACAAGAAGGTCATCGACACGCCGCTGCACAAATACCTGCAGGAGGATGGCGAGCGCCGCGTGCGCGTGACCACGCCCGACGACCCGGACGGCATGCGCTCCGTCACCCTGGTCAAGGTGCGCAGCCAGCTCGCGCCGCGCCCCTTGCAGGGCCTGCCGGCGATGAGCCTGCTGGAGGTGACCATCAAGACCGGGCGCACGCACCAGATCCGCGTGCACCTGTCCTCCCAGGGCCACCCGATCGCGGGCGACGACAAGTACGGCGACTTCGACCTGAACCGGCGCCTGCAGAAGCAAGGCTTGAAGCGCATGTTCCTTCACGCATGGCGGCTACAGTTTGACCACCCGGCCAGCAGTGAGCGCCTGGAATTGCGCGCCGAATTGCCGCCCGAACTGACCGCTTTTCTTTCCGACGACCCCGCACATGCCTGATTTCCGCCCGCGCCGATTCGATCTCATTGCCTTCGACTGGGATGGCACGCTGTTTGACTCCACCGCCATCATCGTGCGCAGCATTCAGGATGCGGTGCGCGATGTGGGCGGCACCGTGCCTACGGATGAAGCCGCCGCCTGGGTGATCGGCATGGCGCTTCCGCAGGCCCTGGCACATGCAGCCCCCGACGTGCCGCGCGAGCGCTATACGGAGTTGGGCAACCGCTACCGCTACCACTACCTGCAGCACCAGGACGACCTGAGCCTGTTCGACGGCGTGCTGCCCATGCTGGAGGGCCTGCGCACGCGCGGCCACCTGCTGGCCGTAGCCACGGGCAAGAGCCGACGCGGCCTGGACCAGGTGCTGCACCAGGTGCAGTTGCGTGGCATGTTCGACGGTTCGCGCACCGCGGACGAAACCGCCGGCAAACCGCACCCGCTGATGCTGCAGGAGCTGATGGCCGAGTTCGGCGTGGAGCCCGAGCGCCTGCTGATGATCGGCGACACCACGCACGACCTCGCAATGGCCCGCGCCGCGGGCTGTGCCAGCGTGGGCGTGGGCTATGGCGCGCACGACACGGCGGGCTTTGCCGAACTGGGGCCGCTGTGCGTGGCTTCGTCCGTGGCCGATCTGCACCGTTGGCTGCAGGAGCACGCGTAATGGCGGCCCCGGTGGAGCAACGCATCGACCTCTGCCCCAGCGAGGCACTGGTGGATGGCGGCCGCGCCGTGGCGTTCGACGTGCGCTACTGCGGCCAGATCTGCCGCGCTTTCGCCATCCGCTATCAGGGCCGCGTGCACGCCTACCTGAACCGCTGTACCCATGTACCGATGGAGATGGACTACCAGGAAGGTCAGTTTTTCGACGACACCGGCCGCTGGCTGCTGTGTGCCACACATGGCGCGGCCTACCAGCCCGACACGGGAGCCTGCGCTGGCGGTCCGTGCCGCGGCGGGCTGGTGAAGATCGCCTTGTCCGAGGAAGGGGGCCGGGTGCGCTGGCATACTGCCCTCCATCTGCACACCGTAGAGTTTTGACTCCATGACCGATCCCAACCGCACCGAACCCACGGGATTCGAGGGAAATCCGCCCGCAGCGCCCGACCTGTGGGCGCAACAAGCTACAAAAAATGAAGCGAGCAAGGCCGCAGCCGCCCCCGGCTGGGAGCGCGAGACGCTGGAGAAGCTGGTGCTCGGCACCCTGGCCGAGCAGCGCGCGGCGCGCCGCTGGCGCAACTTCTGGCGCCTGGCGTGGGTCCTGTTGGCGGGCGCGGTGATCTGGGCCGCGCTTTCGCGCGAAATGACCGCCGCCAGCAAGAGCACGCCGCATACGGCCGTGGTGGACGTGAAGGGCGAGATCGCCGCGGGCGCCGAGGCCAGCGCCGAATTTGTCGTAGCCGCCATGCGCAGCGCATTCGAGGATTCGGGTTCGCAGGCCGTGGTGCTGCTCATCAACTCGCCGGGCGGCAGTCCGGTGCAGGCGGGCATCATCAACGACGAGATCGTGCGCCTGAAGGCCAAGTACAACAAGCCCGTCTATGCCGTGGTCGAGGAAACCTGTGCCTCGGCGGCCTACTACATCGCCGCGGCGGCGGACGGCATCTTCGTGGACAAGGCCAGCATCGTGGGCAGCATCGGCGTGCTGATGGACGGCTTCGGCTTCACCGGCGCCATGGAAAAACTGGGGGTGGAACGCCGCCTGCTCACCGCCGGTGAGAACAAGGGGTTTCTCGATCCGTTCAGCCCCCAGACCGAAACCCAGCGCGCATACGCCCAGGCCATGCTCGACCAGATCCACCAGCAGTTCATCGGCGTGGTGAAGCAGGGGCGGGGCGACCGGCTCAAGGTCACGCCCGAAACCTTCAGCGGCCTGTTCTGGACGGGTCAGCAGGCGGTGGAGATGGGACTGGCCGACCAACTGGGCAACCTGGACTACGTGGCGCGCGAGGTGGTCAAGGCCGAAGACGTGATCGACTACACCCGCCGCGACAACGTGGCCGAGCGCCTGGCCAAGAAGTTTGGCGCCGCGGTAGGCATGGGCGCCGTGAAGGGCCTGGCTGCGCTGCAGTTGCCGCAGCTGCGCTGATATTGGGTTAAATCAGGCTCCAGCGCTTATCCATCAAGCGCTGCAAGCTATTATTTTTGAATCAACCGGGGCCGTACGTGCGGCCTACGCACCGATGGCGAAGACCGTGGGTACGCGGTTGTCCGGCGTGCCGGCGGTGTGGTGGCGCCATTCGCGCACCGTGTGGCTGGCAACTTGCGCATCGGTCAGCGTCAGGCCGCTTGCGCGCGCCAGCCGGGTCTGCGGCTGCAGCCCCTGCAGCAGCGCCTGCCACAGTGCGGCGTTGCGGTAAGGCGTCTCGATGAAAAGCTGTGTCTGGCCCTGCTTGTGGGCCAGAGTTTCCAGCTCGCGCAGGCGTTTGGTGCGCTCGCCTGCGTCCTGCGGCAGATAGCCCACGAAGGCGAAGTTCTGGCCGTTGAGTCCGCTGGCTGCCAGTGCCAGCAATAGCGACACCGGTCCCACCAGCGGTACCACGCGCAGCCCCAGGTCATGCGCCGCGCGCACCACAGAGCTGCCGGGGTCGGCGACGGCGGGCATGCCCGCCTCGCTGACCAGGCCCATATCGTGCCCTGCCAATGCCGGCGCCAGCAGCGGACGTGCGTCGAACGATGCATGGCCCCGGGCGCCGTGGTCGCCCTTCTTGTGCACTTCGCGCGGCAGTTCGGTGATCTGCTGCGCCTGCAGCGGCGCCCCCAGCGGGTGCAGAGCGTCCACACGCTTGAGGTAGGCGCGGCAGCTCTTGGCGTTCTCGCAAATCCAATGGGTGAGGCGTGCGGCCTGGCGCAACGTGCCCTCCGGTAGGGCTTCGGTCAGGGGTGCCTGGCTCTCGCAGCCGAAATCCAGCGGCGCGGGCACCAGATACAGGGTGCCCCGAGCCGGGGTCGAGCCAACCGTTGCAGTGCTTTCGCTCATGGCAGCACCAGCCCCGCGGCGCGCAGCATGCGGCAGGTGCGTATCAAGGGCAGCCCGATCAGGGCGGTGGGGTCGTCGCTGTCGATCGCGTCGAGTAACGCGATGCCCAGGCTCTCGCTCTTGGCGCTTCCGGCGCAATCGTACGGCTGCTCGGCACGCAGATAGCGCTCGATCTCGTCGTCCGAAAGGTCACGAAAGCGCACCCGCACCGGCGCCAGGTCCACCTGCTCGAAACCGCAGTCCTGGCAGACCACCGCCACGGCGGTGTGGAACACCACGGTCTTGCCGCGCATGCGGCGCAACTGGACGGTGGCGTGTTCGTGGTCGCCGGGCTTGCCCAGCGGCTCGCCGTCCAGGTCTGCCACTTGGTCGGAGCCGATCACGATGGCCTGCGGATGCAGGCCGGCCACGGCGCGCGCCTTGGCCAGCGCCAGGCGCAGTGCCAGCGCGCGCGGGGCTTCGTCCGGCCGCGGTGTCTCGTCCACCGCGGGGGCAGCCACGTCGAAGGGCAGGCCCAGTCGGGCCAGGAGTTCGCGCCGGTAGCGCGAGGTCGATCCCAATACCAGGGAGCGGGACAGGGGGGAGGAATCCGGCATGCCTGGATTCTCTTACACTGCCCAGCATGACCAAGGAACACTCCCCCGACCGGCTGGACGTCAAGGCTTTTGCACAGGCCGGCGCTCACCTGTCCGGTCATGACACGCTGCTCAAATACAAGCGTCTGGCCGAGGAGGCGCAGGGGCTGCACCCGGATCTGCGCGTGGATTGGGCGGCGGACGGCGAAGTGCGCACCACGCACGGCGTAGGCGGCCAGGTCTGGCTGCGTCTGAAAGCCAGCGCCACCTTGCCGATGACCTGCCAGCGCTGCCTGCATTCCGTGGACGTGCCCCTGGAGGTGGAGCGCGAATTCCGCTTCGTGGCCGATGAAGCCACCGCCGAGGCACTGGATGGCGACAGCGATGAGGATCTGCTGGCATTGAGCCGCGAGTTCGATCTGCGCGAGCTGATCGAAGACGAACTGCTCATGGCCCTGCCGGTGGTGCCGCGCCATGAGGAATGCCCGACAGATGTCACGCTGGCCTCCAGCGACGAGGACTTCGAGCAGGCCAGTGCCGACAAGCCCAATCCGTTCGCAGCCCTGGCTGGGCTTCGCAAGGACAATCCGGACGCCTGAGAAACGGCCCGTTCGGCGGTTTCGATCAAAAACCATTTGAGATATAATCGAGGGCTTCGCGCGAATCCCCTCGTGTCTTCAATGGGCTGATCGCGTTTTTCACCAACCCTTTCAAGACCCTAGGAGCCGATCATGGCTGTTCAGCAAAACAAGAAGTCTCCCTCCAAGCGCGGCATGCACCGTTCGCACAATGCCCTGACGGTGCCTGGCATCGCCGTGGAGCCCACGACCGGCGAAACCCATATGCGCCACCACATCAGCCCCAACGGCTTCTACCGCGGCCGTCAGGTACTGAAGAACAAATCCGAAGCCTGATCCAGGCTGCGCACCCTCCGGGCCCGCTGCTACGAAAAATGTAGCGCGGGCCTTTGTCGTTTTGGCATGCGCCAAAATGGCCCTTTTATTTAACGGCCGCCTGACGGCTTGACGATTTGCCGATGATCACACTGGCTGTTGACTGCATGGGGGGCGATCATGGCCCCGGCGTCACGCTTCCCGCGTGCCGACAGTTCCTGGAGCATCACCCTGACGCACGCCTGATCCTGGTGGGTGGGCAGGACAGCCTGCAGGGTCTGGTACACGAGCGCGTGACGCATGTCGTGGCATCGGAGGTGGTCACGATGGACGATGCGGTGGAGGTCGCGCTGCGTCGCAAGAAGGACTCCTCCATGCGCGTGGCCATCCAGCAAGTCAAGGATGGCGTGGCGCATGCGGCCATCTCCGCCGGTAACACTGGCGCGCTGATGGCCATCGCGCGCTATCTGCTCAAGACGCTGGACGGCATCGACCGCCCGGCCATCGCCACCCAGATGCCCAATGCGCAAGGCGGTGCCACTACCGTGCTGGACCTGGGCGCGAATGTCGATTGCACGGCCGAGCATTTGCTGCAATTCGCTGTCATGGGATCTGCGTTGGTGTCGGTGCTGCAGGACCGCGATGAACCGCTCGTAGGATTGCTGAACATTGGCGAAGAGGTCATCAAGGGCAACGATGTCATCAAGAAAGCCGGCGAACTGCTGCGTTCTGCGGCCAAATCCCGCGACCTAAACTTTCACGGTAATGTGGAAGGCAACGACATCTTCAAGGGCACTGTGGACATCGTGGTGTGTGACGGTTTCGTTGGCAATGTGGCACTCAAGGCCAGTGAGGGCGTGGCATCGATGATTGCGGGAGCGCTCAAACAGGAGTTCTCGCGCAACATTTTCACGAAAATTGCTGCCATCGTCGCTTATCCGGTGCTATCTGCCATCATGAGGCGCATGGATCACCGGCGTTATAACGGAGCCGCCCTGCTCGGACTGCGGGGGCTCGTGTTCAAGAGCCATGGTTCGGCCGACGCGCTGGCTTTCGAGCAGGCTTTGATCCGGGCGTATGATGCGGCCCGCAACAACCTGCTCGACCGCGTCCGCGCGCGGGTTGCGCATGCGGCGCCTTTGCTGGCAGCCGCAGACGCCCAGCCCGCTTCCTGACCGGCCGTGCCTCCCCCAATGACACGCTATTCACGCATTACCGGCACCGGCAGCTATTTGCCGCCGCACCGGGTAACCAATGATGACCTGGTGGCCCAGCTGGCGCAGCAGGGCATCGAGACCTCCGATGAATGGATCGTGGAGCGCACGGGCATCCGCGCACGCCATTTCGCCGACCGGGACGTCACCAGCAGCGACCTGGCGTTGGAGGCATCGCGCCGCGCGCTGGAGGCCGCCGGTTGCCAGGCGCAAGATCTTGACCTGATCATCGTCGCCACGTCCACACCGGACATGGTGTTTCCCTCCACCGCCTGCATTCTGCAAAACAAGCTGGGTGCCAATGGCTGCCCCGCCTTCGACGTGCAGGCCGTGTGCAGCGGCTTCGTCTATGCACTCACGGTGGCCGATGCCATGATCCGCTCCGGGGGAGCGCGCCGCGCGCTGGTCGTGGGGTCCGAGGTCTTCAGCCGCATTCTGGATTTCAACGACCGCACCACCTGTGTGCTGTTCGGCGACGGCGCCGGCGCAGTGGTGCTGGAGGCCTCGGAAGCGCCCGGCATCCTTGCGAGCGACCTGCATGCCGATGGCAGCCATGTCGGCATCCTCTGCGTGCCGGGCAACGTCTACGGCGGCCAGATTCTGGGCGACCCTTTGCTCAAGATGGATGGCCAGGCCGTCTTCAAGCTGGCCGTCGGCGTGCTGGAGAAAGCGGCGCGGGCCACGCTGGACAAGGCGGGCATGACCGACGCCGATATCGACTGGCTGATTCCCCACCAGGCCAACATTCGCATCATGCAGAGCACGGCGCGTAAGCTGAAGCTGTCCATGGACAAGGTGGTGGTCACGGTGGATCAGCACGGCAATACGTCGGCCGCCTCCATTCCCTTGGCACTGGACCATGGCGTGCGCAATGGCCAGGTCCAGCCGGGCCAGACGGTGCTGCTGGAAGGGGTGGGCGGCGGCTTCACCTGGGGTGCGGTGCTCCTGAAAATGTAGCTACTGGCGCTTGCTGTGCAAGCGCTGGAGCCACTTTTTGTCTTGAACTGTTTGACCATGTCGAAAACTTTTGCATTTGTGTTCCCCGGCCAAGGCTCGCAGTCGGTGGGCGTGCTGGACGCTTGGGGTGACCATCCCGTGGTGGCCGAGACGCTGCGCGAGGCTTCAGAGGCGCTCGGCGAAGACGTCGGTGCGTTGATTCATGCGGGGCCCAAGGAGGCGCTGGCCCTTACCACCAACACCCAGCCGGTGATGCTGGTGGCCGGGATTGCGGCTTGGCGCGTGTGGTGCGCTGAGGGCGGGGCACTGCCGGCTGCCGTGGCCGGGCACTCCCTGGGCGAATACTCCGCGTTGGTGGCCTCGGGGGTTTTGAGTCTGGCCCAGGCAGCCCCGCTGGTGCGCCTGCGTGCCGCTGCCATGCAGGAGGCCGTGCCCGTGGGGGTTGGCGCCATGGCGGCCATCCTCGGGCTGGAGTCAGCCAAGGTGATCGCCGGTTGCGCCGATGCTGCGGCCAGCTTTGGTGCTGGATCCACCGATGTGGTGGAAGCCGTGAATTTCAACGATCCCGCTCAGACCGTGATTGCGGGTACCAAGGCGGGCGTGGAGAAAGCCTGCGAAGTGCTCAAGGCAGCGGGCGCCAAGCGCGCACTGCCACTGCCGGTGTCGGCGCCCTTCCACTCCAGCCTGATGAAGCCCGCCGCAGAAAAACTGCGTGCCGCGCTCGCTGCACTGGAATTGGGCGCTCCGCGCATTCCCGTGGTCAACAATGTGGACGTCGCGGTGCAGCAAGACGCAGATGCCATCCGCGATGCACTCTATCGGCAGGCCTTCGGCCCGGTGCGCTGGGTGGAGTGTGTGCAGGCGCTGAAGGCGCGTGGCGTGACGCATGTGATCGAATGCGGGCCCGGCAAGGTGCTGGCCGGGATGACCAAGCGCATCGACCCCGAACTGGTCGGCGCCTCACTGTTTGACCCGGCCACGCTGGCCGAAACCAAGGAACTGCTGGCATGAGTGAATCCGCCTCTCCCCAGATTGCGCTGGTTACCGGCGCCACCCGCGGCATCGGAGCCGCCATTGCCGCCGAGCTCGCCCAGCGGGGCTTGCGCGTGATTGGTACGGCCACCACGGATGAAGGCGCGCAGCGCATCGGCCAGGCCCTGGCGGCCCACGGCGGCAAGGGCGTCAAACTGAATGTGACCGACGGCGCAGCCGTGGACACGCTGGTGGATGCCATCGTCAAGGAGCATGGAGGCCTGCATGTGCTGGTGAACAACGCGGGCATCACGCGTGACACGCTGGCCATGCGCATGAAGGACGACGACTGGGATGCCGTGCTTGACACCAATCTCAAGGCCGTTTTCCGCGTCAGCCGTGCGGCTATTCGGCCCATGATGAAACAGCGCTTTGGGCGCATCATCAGTATCACCAGCGTGGTGGGCGCATCGGGCAACCCCGGACAGGCCAACTACGCGGCCGCGAAGGCTGGTGTGGCAGGTATGACCCGCGCGTTGGCGCGTGAACTGGGCAGCCGCGGTATCACGGTGAACTGCGTGGCTCCGGGTTTCATTGCTACCGACATGACTGCCGATCTGCCGGAAGAGCAGAAAAAAGCGCTGAAATCCCAGATCGCCATGGGCGAATTGGGGCAGCCCAGTGACATCGCCCATGCCGTGGCTTACCTTGCATCGGCTGGTGCAGGTTATGTGACGGGACAAGAGTTGCATGTCAATGGCGGCATGTACATGTAATTAAAGTCAGTTGGCGCCGTTTTGTCCGTACGGCGGGCTGCTACGGGGCTTTACCCGGAGCGGCTAGAATCGCGGATTCATTCACAACCCCCTGAGGGAAACCATGAGCGATATCGAAGCACGTGTCAAAAAAATCATTGCCGAACAACTCGGCGTGGAAGAGTCCCAAGTCACCAACGAAAAAGCCTTCGTGGCAGATCTGGGTGCCGACTCGCTGGACACGGTGGAACTGGTGATGGCGCTGGAAGACGAGTTCGGCATCGAGATCCCTGACGAAGACGCAGAGAAGATCACGACGGTGCAAAACGCCATCGACTACGCCAATACCCACCAGAAGGCCTAAGTCGCTGCCGCCCCGCACTCCCTGGGGCGCGGCATCCCATCAGCAAAAGGTTTAGCGCATGAGCCGTCGTCGCGTTGTCGTGACCGGCCTGGGTTGCATCACCCCCGTTGGCAATACGGTGGCCGATGCCTGGGCCAACATCCTCGCCGGGAAATCCGGCATAGACCTCATCACCAAGTTCGATACGACGAACTTTGCCTGCAAGATAGCTGGCGAGGTCAAGGGTTTTGACCTGGACTCCCTCATCAGTGCCAAAGATGCGCGCACGATGGATACGTTCATCCATTACGGTATCGCGGCGGCCGAAGAGGCAGTGCGCGACGCTGGTCTGCCCACGGGCGAGGCGCTGGACGATGAATTGGCCACCCGCATCGGCTGCATCATTGGTTCCGGCATCGGCGGACTGCCGCTGATCGAGAACACGCATGCGGAGTTGACCAACCGGGGGCCGCGCCGCATCACGCCGTTTTTCGTCCCTGCATCCATCATCAACATGGTGGCTGGCCAGGTGTCGATGCGCTTCGGCTTTAAGGGACCGAACCTGTCGGTGGTCACAGCCTGCACCACGGGCCTGCACTGCATCGGCGAAGCGGCCCGCAAGATCGAATACGGGGACGCCGATGTGATCGTCGCTGGCGGTACGGAGTCCACCGTCTCGCCCCTGGGTGTGGGCGGCTTCGCAGCCATGCGTGCCCTGTCCACGCGCAACGATGATCCGCAGACGGCGTCACGCCCCTGGGATAAGGACCGCGATGGCTTCGTTCTCGGCGAGGGTGCGGGGGTTCTGGTGCTGGAAGAGTACGAACACGCCAAGGCGCGTGGCGCGCGCATCTACGCCGAGGTGTTGGGCTATGGCATGAGCGCCGACGCCGGGCACATGACGGCACCCAATATGGATGGCCCGCGGCGTGCCATGGTTGCCGCACTGCGCAATGCCGGCGTGAATGCCGACGAGGTGGATTACCTCAATGCGCACGGTACGTCCACGCCGCTGGGGGATCTCAACGAAACCAATGCCATCAAGGCGGCACTGGGTGACCATGCCAAGAAGATGGTGGTGAGTTCGACCAAATCGATGACCGGGCATTTGCTTGGTGGAGCGGGAGGCATTGAGAGTGTGTTCACCGTACTCGCTTTGCACCAGCAGAAGGTGCCTCCTACCACGAATATCTTCGAGCAGGATCCGGAGTGCGATCTGGACTACTGTGCCAACACGGCGCGGGACATGAAGATCGACATCGCAGTCAAGAACAATTTTGGCTTTGGTGGCACCAACGGAACGCTGGTGTTTCGGCGCGTCTGATTGATCGGGCCTGGCGCGGCGGTCGGCGCGTCCTCGAGTCTCTGGATCATCGGGCGGGCTCGTCCTCACCAGTGTTTGGCTAACGTCCGCCATGCGTGAGTCCTTGCACGCTCCCGCCGTTCGCTACCTCTATGGCCGCTCGCTCGTGGTGGCCCGCACCCTTGTCGTGTTGGCGCTGGCCGGCATGGCCTGTCTGTCGGTCTGGTTGCTATCCCATGGACGTCAGCCCGACCTGGCCATGCGCGCCTGGGTTGGTGCTGTGGCCTGGGTGTTGGGTACGGCGGCGGCCTGGCGCTTCTGGCACCGCCTGCCGGAAGGCTTTTTGGTGTGGGATGGCAGCCTGTGGTGGTTGGAGACTGGGCGAACGGGCATGCGTGTGCCCGTGGATCAGTCACCCGCGGTGCATCTTGACTTTCAGACCATCCTGATGCTTTCCGTGCAAGGGGCATCCCACACACGGCAATGGCTGTGGATGGAATGCAGGAGCGACCCTCTCCAATGGCCGGCTCTGCGGCGTGCGGTATATTCGCGCGCCCGTGGCGGCCCCCTCGCTAGCGCGCCCGCGAAGCAGACAACCGACGGAATGCCACCCCCGCAGGGTGGCGGAGCATCCCACAAGACATGACGACCCCATCGCCCGCGCCCCAAGAGCCCGCCGACAGTGATCTGCGATTGGTCGAGCGCACCGTCGCGGGGGACCAGCGCGCTTATGAACTTCTGGTCATCAAATACCAGCGGCGCATTGAGCGCCTAGTGGGGCGTATGGTGCGCGATACCGATCTGGTGGCCGACATCACGCAGGAAACCTTTCTGCGTGCCTACCGAGCCTTGCACCAGTTCCGTGGAGAGGCACAGTTCTACACCTGGCTCTACCGCATCGCCGTGAACACCGCCAAGAAGGCGCTGGTAGACATGAAACGCAATCCGGTTGTCACGGAGAGCGCTCTTCGCGGCAGCAACGACTCCGAAGATGAAACTTCCTTCCTGGATCGTGAACTAATCAGCGACGAAACCCCCGAAACCGTGTTGGCGGCCCAGGAAATCGCTGCCGCTGTCAATGCGGCCATGGAGGCATTGCCCGAGGATTTGCGGCAGGCCGTGACTCTGCGGGAGATCGAGGGGTTGAGTTACGAGGAAATTGCCGTAGCCATGGAATGCCCCATCGGTACGGTGCGCTCGCGGATCTTCCGTGCGCGCGAGGCAATTTCCGCGCGGGTCAAGCCTTTGCTGGAGAAGCGCTCCGGCAAGCGGTGGTAGGCGTGTGAATGGCAATGGCGCGGTTTGGCGAGTAAACACCATGAACGACGACATGATGATGCGAGAACAGCTGTCGGCTTTGGCCGATGGGGAGTTGCAGGGCGAAGAATTTGCGCACGCGCTCACCTATGCCGCGAACGCCGAGGGGCGGGCGACGTGGCAGCTCTACCATTTGATAGGTGACACCCTGCGCAGTTCTGAAGCAGCGGGTATGGGAGACCTTGAACTCGTAGACCGCCTGCGCACGCAACTGGCGCGCGAACCGGCGCCTCGCTTGGCGGCCGTGGAAGTAGGTCACGTGGCCTCTATGAAGGCGGGGCGGACGAAAGACAACGCAGCCAACGCCGCAGTGTTCCGCTGGAAGGTGGCGGCAGGGTTCGCGTCGTTTGCCGCAGTCGCGGCTGTTGGATGGAGTGTTTATCTGGGCGCCGAAGGTGACGGCCGCGCGGCAGGCGCGCAGTTGGCGGCGGCCCAGCCAGCCATGACGGCCCCGGCGCCCGCTCTGCTGGCCACAGCCGCCGGCCCTGATGGGCAACAGGTCATGTTGCGTGATCCGCGTCTGGATGAGTTGCTCGCGGCGCACAAGCAGTTTGGCAGCACGACTGCACTGCAGATGCCGGCAGGCTTCCTGCGGAACGCCACGTTTGAAGCGCCTGCGCGCTAAAGGGTCGGGCTCATCGTTGGAATGTCTAGGCGAGGGAGTCCAGGCGCGTGATTCGGTGGCGAGTAATGCAGTGCTGCCGCAGGTTGCGGTCATGGTGGTTGGTGTGTGGCGGTTTGATGCTCTGTGGCGTGGCTGCGGCGAACTGCATGTCAGGCCCCGCACCAACGACCCCTGGCGAACCACGCGACGTGGCGGAGTGGGTTGCGCGCATGCACCATGCTTCGCTGTTTCGCAGCTACCGTGGCACGTTCGTGGTTCTTTCTTCCAATGGGGCCATGGTCAGTTCCCGGATCTGGCATGCCTGCGAGGGTGCGCGGCAAATTGAGCGTGTCGAGGCGCTGAGCGGAACACCACGGGTGGTCTTCCGGCGCGAAGAGGAGGTCCGCACCTTCCTTCCGCATGCCCGTGTGGTACGCAGCGAACTGCGCGACGTGCCCGGTGCTTTTCCGCGTGTTGCCGATGCCAAGGGTGTCCATCCTTCGCAGCATTACGCGCTGCGGGCCCTCGGGCAGGAGCGCGTGGCCGGGAGGGATGCCGATCGGCTTTTATTCCAGCCCCGTGATGCCTGGCGATTCGGCTACCAGATCTGGGTGGATCGTGTGTCTGGACTGGTTGTCAAGATGCAGACCTTGGACGGCGAAGGTCGGCTCCTGGAGCAGGCGGCGTTTTCGGAACTGAATCTGGATGTCCCGGCGGATCTGTCGCGCATCGAACAGATGATGGAGGACTTGCAGGGGTATCGTCTCGTGAAGGTCCCTCTTCAGCGGACGACGGCCGAAGCGCAAGGCTGGACCATGGGCAAGGCTGTGGCCGGATTCGTCTCCCAGGGCTGCTATCGCAAAGACGTGATGGCCATGGCGTCCGGCCCGCTATTGCAGTGCATTTACTCAGACGGCTTGGCCACGCTTTCCGTCTTTGTGGAGCCGTTCGATGCCGCACGCCATGCTGCATCTGTGCGCAGTGCCAGTATGGGCGCCACACAAGTGGTGGGCCGGCAGGTGCACAAAACTGCCTGGGTGACCGCTGTGGGGGAAGTTCCTGCTCGCACGCTCCAGCGGTTCATCGAGTCCGTCCGACGCAAGGACGAGTGATGCGTTCCGTTCCCGGTGTACGGGAACCAATGCGTGCGGCTTTCTCACAAACCGCTATTCCCGCTGTTGCGGGTTGTCTGGAAAAGAAAGGCTGATGATGACGAAACTCCGTGCAAAGCGCGCATGGTGGCCCTGCGCTATGGCCATCGCCTTGGCCATGGGCGGCGCAGGCTTGGTGGCGGCGCCCGCTTCGGTGCAGGCCCAGCCTGCTGCCGTGGTGCGTGGCCTGCCTGACTTCACCGAACTGGTCGAGCAGGTGGGACCGTCCGTGGTGAACATTCGCACAACCGAGAAGGTGACGGCGAGGCCCTCCATCGGGGGCATGGATGAAGACATGCTGGAGTTCTTCCGGCGTTTTGGTGTCCCGGTGCCCAACATTCCACGCCAGCAGGGGCCGCAGCGTCCGCAGCCCGAAGAGCAGCCGCGTGGCGTGGGATCGGGGTTCATTCTGAGTCCTGACGGCTATGTCATGACCAACGCCCACGTGGTGGAGGGGGCGGACGAAGTGATTGTGACGCTGACGGACAAGCGGGAGTTCAAGGCCAAGATCATTGGCTCGGACAAGCGCACCGACGTTGCCGTCGTCAAGATCGACGCCACGGGACTGCCCGCGGTAAAGGTGGGTGACGTCGGTCGTCTTAAGGCGGGTGAATGGGTCATGGCAATCGGCTCTCCCTTTGGCCTGGAAAACACCGTGACCGCCGGCATCGTGAGTGCCAAGCAGCGCGATACGGGTGACTATCTGCCCTTCATTCAGACGGATGTGGCCATCAATCCCGGTAACTCCGGCGGCCCTCTGATCAACATGCGGGGTGAGGTGGTGGGCATCAACAGCCAGATCTACTCCCGCTCCGGCGGATTCATGGGTATCTCGTTCGCCATTCCCATTGACGAGGCTATGCGCGTGAGCGAGCAACTGCGCGTGAGCGGTCGCGTGAGCCGTGGCCGCATTGGTGTTCAGATTGGCTCGGTTCCCAAGGATGTGGCGGAGTCCATCGGGCTTGGCAAAACCGACGGCGCGCTGGTGCGCGGCGTGGAGACTGGATCCCCCGCGGAGAAGGCTGGCATCGAGGCGGGCGACGTGATCACGCGCTATGACGGCAAGGCCGTCGAGAAGGTGTCTGACCTTCCCCGCTTGGTGGGCAACACCAAGCCAGGAACCAAGACCCATATCACGGTGTTCCGCCGTGGCGCATTGCGCGACCTGTCGATCACCATCGCCGAGGTGGAGCCTGATGAAAAGGTGGCAGCCAAGGCAGCCGAAGCAGAAGGCAAGGGCAAGTCCTCGACAGCGGCTCAGCAGATCGGCTTGGTCGTTGCCGACCTGACCGCTGCGCAGGCGAAGGAGCTGAAGGTGAAGGGGGGGGTGCGCGTGGTCTCTGCCAACGACGCGGCGGCGCGTGCCGGCCTGCGGGCAGACGATGTGATCGTCGCGCTGGCTAACACCGAAGTCCGTAACCTCAAGGATTTCGAAGCGGTACTAGCGAAGGCTGACATGGGTAAACCCATCAACGTGCTTTTCCGTCGCGGCGAATGGGCGCAATATGCACTGATCCGCCCGAACCGCTAGGCAGCGTCGCCAGGGCTCGCTGGAGCCCTGCGATGCTATAGCGGGGGACGCTCTTTCGCAGGGTCGGTATCAACGGGGCGCTATGTACTTATTGATAGAATAAGTGCGTTTCAAAGGCGCCAATCAATATAACTCCACCTTGGACGTCGCCATGCGGAAAACGCGCTAAGTCATGCACAGGTTTTCCATGGCTTGTTCACTTGTTATTCAGCAATTTGAGATGTGTTGGTTGAATAAGATGTGGATAAGTGCCTCGTTGCAGCCCGGCAACGACCCCGGGCGCTTGTAGGACGCACCCCTTGTCGGGGCCTTTTTGCCTACAATGAAGCTCCAACTATCGCAGTTGCCAAAGATTGTTGGTTCAGGGCGCGTCGCTTGTTTGACGCGCCCTTTTTTCTTGTCATGAGCCTTGCAGTTCAAATACTTGTCGTATCCCGTTGATGAACCACATCAGAAATTTTTCGATCATTGCGCACATTGACCACGGCAAGTCCACGCTTGCTGACCGCATCATCCAACGCTGCGGGGGACTGGCCGACCGGGAGATGGAAGCACAGGTGCTCGACTCGATGGACATCGAGAAGGAGCGCGGGATCACCATCAAGGCGCAGACCGCGGCACTGCAATACAAAGCGCGTGATGGCAAGGTCTACAACCTGAACCTGATCGATACGCCGGGCCACGTGGACTTCTCTTATGAGGTGTCGCGCTCGCTTTCGGCGTGTGAGGGTGCATTGCTGGTGGTCGATGCATCGCAGGGCGTCGAGGCGCAGACCGTGGCCAACTGCTACACCGCGCTGGATCTGGGTGTGGAAGTGCTGCCCGTGCTCAACAAGATGGATCTGCCCCAGGCCGATCCAGACACCGCCAAGGCCGAGATCGAGGATGTAATTGGCATCGACGCAAGCGAAGCCATTGCCATTTCGGCCAAGACAGGCATGGGCATCGACGACGTGCTGGAGCAGATCGTTGCCAAGGTGCCGGCCCCGCGCGGCCAGTCCGAGGCGCCGCTGCGCGCGATGATCATCGATAGTTGGTTTGACTCCTACGTGGGCGTCGTCATGCTGGTCCGTGTGGTCGATGGCCGGCTGCAGAAGGGCGAACGCTTCAAGATGATGGCCAGCGGCGCGGCCTACGAGGCGAACAACCTCGGTGTGTTCACGCCCGCGCAGCAGTCGCGCGATGCGTTGGAGGCGGGCGAGGTGGGCTACATCATCGCCGGCATCAAGGAACTGAAGGCAGCGAAGGTGGGCGACACCATCACGCTGGAAAAGAAGCTGCCCAACAACCTGGGCCCCGCCACGGAGGCGCTGCCGGGCTTCAAGGAAATTCAGCCCCAGGTGTTTGCCGGCCTGTACCCGACGGAAGCCAACCAATACGACGCGCTGCGCGACGCCCTGGAAAAGCTGCAGCTCAACGATGCGTCGCTGCACTTCGAGCCCGAGGTTTCGCAGGCGCTGGGCTTCGGCTTCCGGTGCGGCTTCCTGGGGCTGCTGCACATGGAGATCGTGCAGGAACGCCTGGAGCGCGAATTCGACCAGGACCTGATCACCACCGCGCCCAGCGTGGTGTACGAGGTGGTCAAGGGCGACGGCGAGGTCATTATGGTCGAGAACCCGTCCAAGATGCCCGACCAGGGCAAGATTCAGGAGATCCGCGAGCCCATCGTGACCGTGCACCTGTATATGCCGCAGGACTACGTGGGCCCGGTCATGACGCTGGCCAACCAGAAGCGCGGCGTGCAGATGAACATGCAGTACCACGGCCGCCAGGTCATGCTGACCTACGAACTGCCGCTGGGCGAGATCGTGCTGGACTTCTTCGATAAGCTCAAGAGCGTCTCGCGCGGCTATGCCTCGATGGACTATGAGTTCAAGGAGTACCGCCCTTCCGACGTGGTCAAGGTGGACATCCTGCTCAACGGCGAAAAGGTGGACGCGCTGTCCATCATCGTCCACCGCAGCCAGTCGCAATACCGCGGCCGCGCGGTGGCGGCGAAGATGCGCGAGATCATCTCGCGTCAGATGTTCGACGTGGCCATCCAGGCGGCCATCGGCGCCAACATCATCGCGCGCGAGACCATCAAGGCATTGCGCAAGAACGTGCTGGCCAAGTGCTACGGCGGCGACATTACCCGCAAGCGCAAGCTGCTGGAAAAGCAGAAGGCAGGCAAGAAACGCATGAAGCAGATTGGTTCGGTGGAGGTGCCGCAAGAGGCCTTCCTGGCGATTCTGCAGGTTGAGGATTGATCGCTGTGCAAGTCATGCAATACATCACGGCCGCGGTGCTCGCGGCATTCGTGGGCTATGTGGGCGCGTGGTATTTCGGCGCGCTTGAGGGCAACTTCGCGCTGCTGCTGTTCCTGGCCACGGTGGTGACCGGGGCGTACTGGCTGGCCGAGCGCTTCATCTTCCTGCCCCGGCGCCGCCAGGCCGCGCAGGCACTGGAGGCCGCAGCGGCCCAGCGCCGCGCCGAGTTGGATCGCATGGGCATCCAGAAGGTGGACCAGGACGACCTCCAGGAAGCCAAGGGGCGCATCCTCATGCAACCCTGGTGGCTGGACTGGACGGCGGGGCTCTTCCCCGTGATCGCCATCGTCTTTCTGCTGCGCTCGTTCCTGTTCGAGCCCTTCAAGATTCCCTCGGGTTCGATGATCCCGACGCTGCTCGTGGGCGACCTGATCCTGGTGAACAAGTTCACCTATGGCCTGCGCCTGCCCGTGATCAACACCAAGATCACTGAAGGCAATCCGCTGCAGCGTGGTGACGTGGTGGTGTTCCGCTACCCGCCGCAACCCAACATGGACTACATCAAGCGCGTGGTGGGTATCCCAGGGGATGAAGTGGCCTACCTGAACAAGCGCCTGACGGTGAATGGCACGCCGGTGCCCACCACGGCACTACCGGACTTCTTCGACCCGGACGCGATGCGCTATTTCAAGCAGTTCGAGGAGCAACTGGGGGCACACCCGCACCGTCTTCTCAACAACCCCGAAGTTCCGGCGTTCGTGCAGGGTGCGAGCAATTACCAATTCCGCGATCAGTGCCGCTACAGCGTCGAGGGCGTGACCTGCAAGGTGCCTGAAGGGCACTACTTCATGATGGGTGACAACCGCGATAATTCGCTCGATTCGCGCTACTGGGGGTTCGTGCCGGACGGGAACATCGTAGGCAAGGCCTTCTTCGTGTGGATGAACTTCGGTAATCTCAAGCGCATCGGACCGTTCAACTAACCAGTATTGGCAGAGAGGGAAGCAGACATGGGAGCACAACGCACCACCACTCGTTCGCGTCAGCGGGGGCTGTCGTTCATCGGCGTGATTTTCGTGGGCCTGATCGCCGTGGCCGCATTCGCGATTGGCGGGCAGTCCGTACCCATCTTCCTCGAATACTTCGCGATCAAGAAGGCCGCGGTGAAGGCGGCGCGCGACGGCTCGACGGTGCCCGAGATCCGCGCAGCGTTCGACCGGGCAGCAGCCATTGACGACATCCATTCCATTGCCGGCAAGGACCTGGAAATCACCAAGCGCAATGACAAGATCGTGGTGTCATTCAGCTATTCGCGTGAAATTGCCCTGGCGGGACCGGCCTTCCTGGTCTACCGCTTCCAGGAATCGACCCAACCCCCGAATTACTAGTCTTAGTGCAACCGGCCAGTCTCTCCACGCTGCAGCAACGCCTGCAGCATCAGTTCTCCGATGCGTCGCTGCTGCAGCGCGCGCTCACCCACCGCAGCTTCAGCGCGGACCACAACGAACGCCTGGAATTCCTGGGCGACTCGGTGCTGAGCCTCGCGGTCTCCAGCCTGCTGTTTCGCCGCATGCGCGACCTGCCCGAAGGGGAGTTGTCGCGCGTGCGTGCACTGCTCGTCAAGCAGGACTCGCTACACCAGATCGCCGTGCGGCTGCAGTTGCCGCCGGTGCTGCGCCTGGGGGAGGGCGAGGCCAAGTCCGGCGGCAAGCTGCGCCCGTCCATCCTGGCCGATGCATTGGAGGCGATCATCGGCGCGGTGTACCTGGATGCGGGCTATGAGTGCGCCGAACGGCTGGTGCACCGCCTGTTCGAGGGCGTGGAGTTGAGTCCGCGCTTGCAGGAGGCTGCGAAGGATGCCAAGACCGCGTTGCAGGAGTGGCTGCAGGGCCGCAAAATGAATCTGCCTCAGTACCGGGTCGTCTCCACCACGGGCGCAGCGCACAACCAGGTGTTCCATGTGGAGTGCGAGGTGGTCGAGTTGCAGCGCGTGGAGCGCGGCAGCGGCGCATCGCGCCGCGCCGCTGAGCAGGCCGCCGCCGGTGCCATGCTGGCCCAGTTGAAAGCGAAAAACGTATGAATGCTACTGAAACCGTAGCTGGTAGCGCAGACGATTCGGGCGCTAGCGGCCAAAATGACCTGGAAGCCATGCTGGCGGCCGCGCGCCCCGGCGGCGATGCCCCGGCCGAGGCCAGCGGGCAGCGCTGCGGGCTGATCGCCATCGTGGGCAAACCCAATGTGGGCAAGTCCACGCTGATGAATGCGCTGGTGGGGCAGAAGATTTCCATCACCAGTCGCAAGGCGCAGACAACGCGGCACCGTATCACGGGCATCCGCACACGCGGCGCCACGCAGTTCGTGTTCGTGGACACGCCGGGCTTTCAGACCCGGCATTCCACCGCGCTCAACAAGTCGCTCAACAAGACCGTGATGGGCGCGATTGGCGACGTGGACCTGATTCTCTTCGTGGTCGAGGCCGGCAGCTTCACGCTGGCCGACGCCAAGGTGCTGTCGCTGTTCAAGCCGGGCATCCCCACGCTGCTCATCGCCAACAAGCTCGATACCGTGCATCGCCGCGCCGAGATCGCACCCTGGCTGCGGGACATGCAGGGCCGGCACCCGTTCGCGGAGTTCGTGCCCATGTCGGCCAAGAACAAGGGCGATATCGAGCGCCTTTACGGCATCTGCGAAAAGTACCTGCCCGAGCAGCCCTGGTGGTATGCCGAGGACGAGTTGACCGACCGCAGCGAGAAATTCCTCGCCTCTGAAACCGTGCGCGAGAAGCTGTTCCGCTTCACGGGCGACGAATTGCCCTACACCTCCACGGTGGTCATCGACAAGTTCGATGAGGAAAAGAGCAAGCAGCACAAGCGCTTCATCCGCATCGCGGCGACCATCGTGGTGGAGCGCGACGGCCACAAGGCCATGGTGATCGGCGAAAAGGGCGAACGCCTGAAGCGCATCAGCACCGAGGCGCGGCAGGAGCTTGAAAAGCTCATGGATGCCAAGGTGTTTCTGGAGGTCTGGGTCAAGGTACGTTCCGGCTGGGCCGATGATGAAGCGCGCGTGCGCTCCTTCGGTTATGAATAGGACCGTCCCGTGAACGGCTGTGCCGTCTTCCCCTGCGCGCGGCGCTGCGTTTCGCGGGCACAGGAGTGACGCGGTGGCTGGGCAAGGCTCGCTCCGCGCAGGCTTCTGGCGTGGCCCGTTTCGCTGCGCTCTGACGGGTGGTGCAGTGGCGACGTCACGCGGCGCGGGTGATGCTTGCACGCGGATTTTCAAGCAAATCAGCCTCCAGCGCTCATCTGTCAAGCGCTGGGAGCTATTAAAAAAATAGCAATTCATGGCCGCCCGCCGCATCGCCGACGAGCCCGCCTACGTACTCCACAGCTACGACTGGAGCGAATCCAGCCTGATCCTGGAGACGTTCACGCGCCATTACGGCCGCGTGGCGCTGGTCGCCAAAGGGGCGAAGAAGCCCACCTCCAACTTTCGGCCCGTGCTGCTGCCGCTGCAGCCGCTGCGGGTGACCTACACGCTGGGCGGCGAGGGGCATGGCGAGATCCATGCGCTCAAGGGCGCGGAGTGGGCGGGTGGCCATGTCATGCCGACGGGCGATGCGTTGCTATCGGGCCTGTACCTCAACGAACTGCTCCTGCGGCTGCTGGCGCGTGAGGACACCCACGCGCCGCTGTTCGATACCTATGCCGGCGTGGTGCGCGTGCTGGCAACCGTGGACCACGAGGGGGAACATGGCGATGCGCTGGAGCCCGTGCTGCGCAGCTTCGAGCTGCTGCTGCTGCGCGAGATCGGCCTGCTGCCGGGCCTGGATGCCGAGACCTCCACGCTTGCTCCGCTGCACGCGGCGGCGCGCTACGCGCTCGTACCGGAGGCCGGCCTGCGCCCGGCCGTGCCGGCCGACCGGGCGGCGCTTTCGGGAGGCCAGTGGCTGGCCCTGCAGGGCGCGCTGGACGAGCCCGCGCGCTACACCGCCACGCTGCGGGCCATCGCGACAGCCGAGGCGCCGGTGGCGGCCGATCTCAAGACGCAGTTGCGTGCGCTGCTGCAATACCACTGCGGCAGCCCCTTGCTGCGCACGCGCCAGTTGATGATGGATCTGCAGAAACTCTGAGAGGCTGTCCTCAGGCTTTCCTCGCGGCGCTTGGCACCGCACCCGGCGGCGTGGCATATCTTGCCAATGGCACGCGCTGTCGGCGCCCGATGTGCCGTGCAGACGGGCCAGTCCGCGAGAATCGCTTCCGCGATGGGTTTGAGGGCAGCTTCTGAAACACAGACAACGGGAGGGAACAGGGCATGGAGCATGGCAGGGCAAGAGGGTGGATGATCGGCTGGGCGATCGCGCAGGGCGCCGCATTGTGGGCGTTGCACGGGCTGCTGCCGAAGGGCGACGCCGCTGTGCTCTGGCCGCTCTACGCCGTGGTGCTGGCGGTGCCGCCGACCCTGCAACTGCTGGCAGCGCACCGTGCACGCCGCCTGCTGTGGGTGCACGCAGCGGCCCTGGCCATGGTGTTCGCCGCGGCCGCGGCTTATGCGGGCCATGCCTCGCTGGGTGAGAACCGCGGCCGCGCCGCCATGGCCCTGGGGGTGCTGCTGTCCTGCAGCTGGTTCGTGCTGCTGCCTTTTGCCGAGCAACGCCTGGCCAGCGGCACCTGGGCGCGCGACTACGCCCGGCTCTTCGCCACGGCCTGGCGCCATGCCTTCCAGTTGCTGTTGGCGGGCCTGTTCGCCGGGCTGTTCTGGGCGCTGCTGTTCCTGCTGGCCGGGCTGTTCAAGGTGCTGGGCGTGTCGCTATTTCTGGACACATTCACCAGCCGCCCGTTCGTCTACATGGCTACCCCGATGGCGTTCAGCATAGGGTTGTCGCTGTACGCGGCGCGGGAAGAAGCGTTGGCGGGTTTCTGGCGTTCGATGCTACAGGTGCTGGGCTGGCTGTTGCCGCTGGCCTGCCTGATCGCTTTGCTGTTCCTCGTGGCGCTGCCGGTGCGCGGCCTGGCACCGCTGTGGAAGACCGGGCACGCCACGGCGCTCATGCTCGGTCTCATGGCGTGGCTGGTGTTTCTGTTCAACGTGGCCTGGAGCGACGGCCGGGCGGAAAGCCAGCGCTTCAGCCCCGGGCTGCAGCGCTTTTGCGCGGCCGGCCTGCTGGCAATGCCCGTGTATGCCGCGCTGTGCGCCTATGCGCTGGGACTGCGGGTGACGCAGTACGGCTGGAGCGCGGACCGCGTCTGGGCCGCGCTGGCCGTGGCTCTGATGGCGGTCTACGCCGTCGGGTATGCGGTGGCCGCACTGCGGCGCGGTGCGCCCTGGATGGCGCTGGCGCGGCGGGTGAACGTGGCGGCGGCCTGGCTGGCCGTTGCGCTGGCCTTGTTGACCTGCACGCCCGTGCTGGACCCGGCGCGCATCGCTGTCGCCAGCCAGCTGGCGCGCCTGCAGGCGCAGCGCGTGGACGTGCAGGCCTTCGACTTCCGCTACCTGCGCTGGGACGCGGGCCGGGCCGGTCGCGCGGCGTTGGAGCAGTTGGCGCAGGAGCAGAGCCACCCCCAGGCCGCGCAGATCCGGGAACAGGCCCAGGCCGCCCAGCAGGACACGCACCGGTACGCGCGGGGCCGTGGAACGCCTGTTTGGACCGCCGAGACCCTGCGCGCCCGGTTGCAGCCGTTTCCCGCCGACGCGGCGCCCGATGCCGCATGGCTTGAATTCCTGCTCACCCAGCTGCGGGGGAACCAGCTGTCGCTGACCTGCACCGAGGCCGCGCCCTGTCCCGTGCTGCGCATCGACCTGGACGGTGACGGGCAGGCGGAGCAGGTGCTGCTCAGCGGCTATGCGAGCCAGGTGTTCGCGCGGGACGGTGCGCAGTGGCGGACGGTGGGGCGTCTGCAGGGCAACCTCCGGCATGTGCAGGGCGCGCGGGCCGGGCAGTGGGTGGAGCAGGGCGTCCAGACCCAGCCGCCCCGCTGGCGCGACCTGGTGATCGGCGGCGAGCGCTACTCGGTGCGCGAGACGGACTGAGGTGGCCCGGCGGCGTTGCGCAGGCGCCCCGGCGCGGCCGCAACCCGCGCCGCCGCGCGCCGCGGCCTTGCGCAGCGTCGTCCCCGCCCCCGTCGCAGATTGCTATATTGCCTAGCTTCACGCCACCGCTTCGCATCCCATGACCACCTCCCACGCGCGCACCGCCCTCTCCGTGAACGTCAACAAAGTGGCGCTGGTGCGCAACACGCGCCATCTGGGCATTCCCAGCGTGCTGCGCGCCGCGCAGCTGTGCCTGGAGGCGGGGGCGCAGGGCATCACCGTCCATCCGCGCCCCGACGAGCGGCACATCCGTGCGCACGATGTGTACCAACTGGCCGAGCTGCTCAAGCAATGGCCGCAGGCCGAGTACAACATCGAGGGCAACCCCACGCACAACCTGATGGAGTTCATCCGCCAGGTGCGCCCGCACCAGGCCACCTTCGTGCCCGACAGCCAGGACCAGTTCACCAGCGACCACGGCTGGAGCTTTCCGCAAGATGCCGAGCGCCTGGCGCCCCTGATTGCCGAATGCCGGCAGTTGGGCGTGCGCGTGAGCCTGTTCATGGACCCCGTGCCCGAGCAAATGGCCGCCGCGCGCGCCGTGGGGGCCGACCGCGTGGAGCTGTACACCGAGCCTTACGCCGCCGCCTGGGGCACGCCGCAGCAGGCAGCGCAACTGGAGCGCTACCGCGCTGCCGCCCAGGCCGCGCTGGATGTCGGCCTGGGGGTGAACGCGGGCCACGACCTCAGCCGCGACAACCTGGCGGACTTCCTGGCCCACGTGCCCGGCGTGCTGGAGGTGTCCATCGGCCATGCGCTGATCGCCGATGCGCTGGAGTTGGGCTACGGCGACACAGTGCGCGCCTACCAGCGCTGCATCGCCCAGGGCATGACGGAGCGGGGACTCCTGAAACCATAGCTGCTGGCGCTTGTTGGATAAGCGCTAGAGACCTATTTGACTCATTACCCCATGATCTACGGCATCGGTACCGACATCTGCGACGTGCGCCGCATCCGCGCCAGCCTGGCGCGCCATGGCGATCGCTTCGCCGAAAAGGTGCTGGCCGATGGCGAACTGGCCACCTGGCGCGCACGCTCGGCGCGCTGGCCCGAGCGCGGCGTGCGCTACCTGGCCACGCGCTTTTCTGCCAAGGAGGCCTTCAGCAAGGCCATTGGCCTGGGCATGCACATGCCCATGACCTGGCGGCACTGCGAAGTGGCCAACCTGCCCAGCGGCCAGCCCATGATCGTGCTGCACGGCGCGCTGCAGGACTGGTTTGCCGCGCGCGGCCTGCGCTGCCACCTGAGCGTGACTGACGAGAGCGACTACGCCGCCAGCTTCTGCGTGGTCGAGAAAGATTGAAGCCAAATCAGCCCGCAGCGCTTGTGTGGCAAGCGCTGGTAGCTATCAAAATGAAAGCATGCAACCCATGACAGAACACGCACCCCTCATCATCGATGTGGCCGGCACGCAGCTCACCGCCACCGATCGCCAGCGCTTGGCCCACCCGCTCGTGGGCGGCGTGATCCTGTTCGCGCGCAACTGGGAGCACCGCGCGCAGTTGCTGGAACTCACCGCCGCCATCAAGGCCGTGCGGGGCGACCTGCTGATCTGCGTGGACCATGAGGGCGGTCGCGTGCAGCGCTTCAAGACCGATGGCTTCACGCACATCCCGCCCATGCGTGCCTTCGGCGAGCTGTGGATGGACGACGGCAAGGGCAGCAAGCACCGCGAAGGCAGCGGCGCCCTGCGCGCCATGGACGCCGCCACGGCGGCGGGCTACGTGCTGGGCAGTGAGCTGCGCGCCTGCGGTGTGGACTTCTCCTTCACGCCGGTGCTCGACCTGGACTACGGCGCCAGCGGCGTGATCGGTGACCGGGCCTTTGCCCGCGACCCGCGCGTGGTCGCCATGCTGGCGCGCGCGCTCATGCAGGGCCTGCTGCAGGCGGGCATGGCCAACTGCGGCAAGCATTTTCCCGGCCATGGCTTCGTCAAGGCCGATTCGCACACCGAGATTCCGGTGGACCGCCGCAGCCTCACGGCGATCCTGGCCGACGACGCGGCGCCGTACCCGTGGCTGTCCACGGTGCTCACCAGCGTGATGCCCGCGCATGTGATCTACCCCAAGGTGGACAACCGCCCGGCGGGCTTCTCCACCAAGTGGCTGCAGGACATCCTGCGCGGACGGCTGCGCTTTGACGGCGCCATCTTCAGCGACGACCTGAGCATGGAGGGCGCCCGTCGTTTGAACGGCCTGGACGGCGAGGTGGTCAGCTACACCGACGCCGGTGTAGCCGCGCTCAATGCTGGCTGCGACCTGGTGCTGCTGTGCAACCAGAGCCTGGGCGGCGGCGCGGCGGTGGACGAACTCATCGATGGCCTGGCCGCCGCGCAGGCCGCGGGCCGCTGGCAGGCCAGCGGTGCGAGCGAGGCGCGCCGCCTGGCCCTGCTGCCCGAGACACTGCCCCAGCCGTGGGACGACCTCATGGTGCAGCCAGCGTACATGCACGCGCTGGACCTGTTGCCTTAAAACGGGTGGCGGCGATGCGTGTCGGCGTACTCACCGGCGGGGGCGACTGCCCGGGGCTGAACGCGGTGATCCGCGCGGTCACCAAGTCGCTGATCCACCACGGACACTGCGAGGTACTGGGCATCGAAGACGGCTTCGAGGGCCTGATGGGCGAAGCGTCGCGCGCGCGGCTGCTCACCTGGGACCAGGTCTCGGGCATCGTGCACATGGGCGGCACCATCCTGGGCACGAGCAACAGCGCCAACCCGCTGAAGGACGAAGCGACGCTGGCCCAGGTGGAGCGCAACGTGCGCGCGCTGGGCCTGGACGTGGTGGTGGCCATTGGCGGCGACGGCACCATGAGCCTGGCCCATGGCCTGGCGCGGATCGGGCTGCAATGCGTGGGCGTGCCCAAGACCATCGACAACGACATTGCCCTGTGCGAGCGCAGCTTCGGCTTTGACACCGCCGTGGCCACGGCCACCGACGCGATGCGCCGCATCGAGAGCACGGCTTACAGCCACCACCGCGTCATGATCGTCGAGACCATGGGTCGCCATGCGGGCTGGCTGGCCCTAGAGAGCGGCATTGCCGCCGCGGCCGACGTGATCCTGCTGCCCGAGGTCGACTACGACCTGCAGCCCATCATCGAGCGCTGCCGTCGGCGCGAGCAGCGCCAGCGCTACACCATCATCTGCATCGGCGAAGGCGCCAAGGAGCGTGGCGCCGGCCTCACGGTACGCGAGCAGGTGGCCCACAGCCCCGACCCGGTGCGCTTGGGTGGCGTGGGCCATGTGCTGCGCCAGCGGCTGCAGCCGCATCTGCAAAGCGAGGTGCGCACCACCGTGCTGGGCCATGTGCAGCGCGGGGGCGACCCGACCGCGTTCGATCGGGTGCTGGCCACGCGCTTCGGTCACCGGGCGGCGCAACTGGTGATCGATGGCCAGTTCGGCCACATGGTCACGCTACAGGGCGGGCACATCGCCAGTGTCCCCATCGCCCAGGTGGCCAACACCCAGCGCAAGGTGCCGCTGGACCATGAACTGATCGCCATCGCGCGGGCGATCGACGTGTGCCTGGGGGAGTAGATAGGCCGGTTGTGCTTCATGTTTAGGAGCTGCTCGCGCTTGATGCGCAAGGCTTAGAGGCAAATTCGATTCGCATTTTGTCCTGCATGCCATTGCGGTCTTATGACCGTGCCGGCCGGGTGTTCTGCCGCGCATCTGAGACGATCAGGGCTGGCCGGCACTGTCGGGCCAGCCCGCGGTAGCCCATCGCTGGCGCCGTTTTTCTGCCGGACAGGCATCGGGAGCGGTATGCGTGAACGAGTGAATCTTGGAAAGAGCGCCCCCGCGCTGTATCAGGCGGTGGTGGAGTTGGACCGGTTGGCGTCCGAGGCTGCGGCACAGGCCGGCATCGCGACGGGGTTCGCGCACCTCCTGCGCCTGCGGGCATCCCAGCTCAACCAGTGCGCCTTCTGTGTCAGGCTGCACGCACGGGACGCGCTGGCCAGCCAGGAGAGCGGCGACCGCATTGCGGTGCTGCCCGCGTGGCGTGAGACCGATTACTTCAGCCCGAAGGAGCGCGCCGCTCTGGAACTGGTGGAAGCCGTCACCTTGGTCGCGGACGGGCAGGTGCCCGATGCCGTTTACGCGCAGGCAGCAGGCGTCTTGTCCAAGGAGGAGATAGCCGCCGTTGAATGGCTGGCGGTGGTCATCAACGCCTGGAACCGGATCGCCATCTCCAGCCGCTACCCGGTCAGGGCCTGACGGCGGCGGGCCGCCGCAGCGGCCTATGCCCTTACGTGAAGTCCGCCGCACGGTGCGGGCCCTGGACAAGCGCGCGTGGGGACGACACGCCCTGCGGGCGGCGGCATGGCTGGATGGGGAAGGATGTTCACACGCATCAGGTGGGCCTGAACGCACTCACCGCGCCTTTGGTGCGAATGACGAGGGTGCCGCGGAGCTGTGCGCTGGGTGCCAAGCCAGCGGTGGGCGGTAATCGGCCGCGCTGTTGGGGCCGGGAAACCCGTTCGGGAGATTGGTAGACGGCGGCAGCGGCGGTGCCTGCCCGCAGGTGCCGAAAGCGCTTGCGCGCCCAGGCACCGTTGGGGTTACCACATTCAGCGATCCTGCTGGTTCTGCTTGCCGCCCATTTGGTTGGGGCTCTGCTGGCTCTGCAATTTCTGCTGATCTCGCTGATCTTGCTGGTTCAGGTTCTGCTGCCGGCTCGGATCCTGCTGGCCTTGTTGGCCCTGCTGTTGGTTCTGCTGGTTTTGCTGGTTTTGCTGGTTTTGCTGCTGTTGTTGTTGCTGATTCTGGGTTTGGTTGCCTTGCTGTGCCATGGTCGTTCTCCAAAGAGGTGGACAGGCGGGATTGCCTGCAGGTCCATTGAAATGGTCGCGTACAGGGAAACAGGTCAGCGGTTTCCTACCTGCGTGGTAGGAGGCACGCTACTGCGGCGGCCATTCTTTGGGCTGCGACGTGGAGCAGTCCCGGCACTTGCCACGGGAAACGCGGGGGCCTCAGCACCGCACGCGTTGCAAGCGGGGCGCGCTTGTCGTTCAGGTGGAATCTGAAGAAAATATGATTCCAAGCCTTATGGGGTAAGCGCGAGCAGCTATCAAAAGAAAAGCGGCCTGTAGGCCGCTTTCGTGTCGCACCAGCTTTGCGTCAAGCGCCCAGATAGGCCTTGCGCACGTCCGCATTGGTGAGCAGGGCGGCGCCTGTGTCCTCCAGCACCACGCGGCCGTTTTCCAGCACGTAGCCGCGGTCGGCGATCTGCAGGGCGCGGTTGGCGTTCTGCTCCACCAGAAACACGGTCACGCCCTCGGCACGGATGGCCTGGATGATCTCGAAGATCTGCGCAATGATCAGCGGCGCCAGGCCCAGCGTGGGCTCGTCCAGCAGCAGCAGGCGGGGCTTGCTCATCAGCGCGCGGCCGATGGCCAGCATCTGCTGCTCGCCACCCGACATGGTGCCGGCACGCTGCGCTGCGCGGTCCTTCAGGCGCGGAAACAGCTTGAACACGTGTTCCATGCCCTCCTCAATGGCAGCGCCGTCCTGGAAGAAGCCGCCCATCTTCAGGTTCTCGACCACGGTCAGGTTCGAGAAGATGCGGCGTCCCTCGGGCGAGACGGCGATGCCCTTGCGCATGATGAGGTGTGTGGGTTGCTGGGTGATGTCCTCGCCCTCGAAGCGCACGGTGCCACCGCTGGCGCGCGGCGTGCCGCACAGGGTCATGAGCAGCGAGGTCTTGCCCGCGCCATTGGAGCCGATTAGCGAGACGATTTCGCCCTGGTTCACGTGCAGGCTCACGCCATTCACGGCGCAGATCGCGCCGTAGTGCGTGGACAGGTTTTCTACTTGCAGCATGGGCTGGGCCATCACGCTTCCCCCAGATAGGCCTTGATGACCCGTTCGTCGTTGCGGATGGCGTCGGGCGTGCCCATGGCGATGGGCTTGCCGTATTCCATGACCAGGATGCGCTCGGAAACGCCCATCACCAGCCCCATGTCGTGCTCGATGAGCAGCACCGTCACTCCGTACTGGCGGCGCAATTGGTCGATCAGCGCCTGCAGGTCCTTCTTCTCCTGCGGATTCAGGCCCGCGGCGGGCTCGTCCAGCATGAGCAGGCGCGGCTTGGTGATCATGCAGCGCGCGATCTCCAGGCGGCGCTGGTGCCCGTAGGCCAGGTTGCCGGCCTCGCGGTTCACGAACTCGCGCAGGCCCATGACGTCCAGCCAGTGCATGGCTTGATCGATCTTCTCGGCCTCGCTCCGGCGGTAGCGCGCGGTGTTGAACAGGCCCGCCAGCAGCGGCGCCTGTGACTGGTGGTGCTGGGCCACCAGCAGGTTCTCCAGCACCGTCATGCCCTTGAACAGGCGCACGTTCTGGAACGTGCGCACCACGCCCTGGCGCGCGACCTGGTGGCTGGTGTAGCCCGCGATGGCCTGGCCCTGCAGCGCGATCTGGCCGCTGCTCGGTTGGTAGAAGCCGCTGATGCAGTTGAACACCGTGGTCTTGCCCGCACCGTTGGGGCCGATGATGGCAAACACCTCCTGCGGTTTCACGTCGAAGGCCACATGGTCCACCGCCAGCAGGCCGCCGAAGCGCATGCACAGGTCCTTGACCTCAAGCAGGGGGGCGCTCATGCGGGCACCTCCACATGGTGGCGTTTCATGGGCAGCAGGCCCTGCGGGCGCCACACCATCATCAGGATCATGACCAGGCCGAAGATCAGCATGCGGTACTCGGAGAATTCGCGTGCCAGTTCGGGCAACACGGTGAGGATGATGGCCGCCACGATTACGCCCAGCTGCGAGCCCATGCCGCCCAGCACCACGATGGCCAGGATCAGCGCAGACTCGATGAAGGTGAACGACTCGGGGTTCACGATGCCCTGGCGCGCCGCGAAGAACGCGCCGCCGAAGCCCGCGAACATGGCGCCCAGCGTGAAGGCCGAGAGCTTGATCTTCATGGGGTTTAGGCCCAGCGACCGGCAGGCGATCTCGTCCTCGCGCAGTGCCTCCCAGGCGCGGCCGATGGGCATGCGGATCAGGCGGTTGCTGATGAACAGCGTGACCACCGCGAGCAGCAGCGCCATCAGGTACAGGGCGATCACCATGTGCAGGGAGTTGAACTCCATCCCGAAGAACTGGTGGAAGGTGGTGCCGCCCTCCACGGTGGGCGAGCGCGTCATCTCCAGGCCCAGCACGGACGGCTTGGGAATGCTGGAGATGCCGTCCGGTCCACCCGTCCAGTCGGTCAGGTTGACCAGCAGCAGCCGGATGATTTCGCCAAAGCCCAGCGTCACGATGGCCAGATAGTCACCCCGCAGGCGCAGCACTGGAAAGCCCAGCACGAAGCCGAACAGCGCCGCCGCCGCGCCGGCCAGGGGAAGGGCTTCCCAGAAGCTCCAGCCGGCCCAGTGGAACAGCAGCGCATAGGTGTAGGCACCCACGGCATAGAAGCCCACGAAGCCCAGGTCCAACAGGCCGGCGAAGCCCACCACGATGTTCAGACCGAGGCCCAGCATCACGTAGATCATGGCCAGCGTGGCGATGTCCACGGCGTTGCGGCCGGCGAAGAACGGCCACGATGCCGCGATCATCAGCGCCACGAAGATCAGCACCTTGCGCTGGCCCGGCGCCGCCTGAGGCAGGCTGGGCAGCGACAGCTTGGGCAGCCGCGCACCCAGCAGCGGGCGCAGCAGTTGCACCACGAACACGGCGAGGCACCCCCACAGCAGCGTGCGCCACTCGGGCACGATGATGGTGCGCGTGCCTGCGCGCTCCAGGTGCAGCGTGAAGATGGGCAGTACCACGATGGCCGCCAGAAAGGTGGCGATCAGCGCGTTCTTGAGATGGGAAGAAAAACCGGTGGCGTGCATCAGACTTTCTCCACTTCAGGCTTGCCCAGCAGGCCCGTGGGGCGCACCAGCAGGATGAGCACCAGCAGGCCGAAGGCCACGATGTCCTTGTACTCCGACGAGATGTAGGCGGCGGCGAAGGTCTCGGCCACGCCCAGGATCACCCCGCCCAGCATGGCGCCGGGAATGGAGCCGATGCCCCCGAGGACGGCCGCCGTGAACGCCTTGATGCCTGCGATGAACCCGATGAAGGGGTTGAGCTTGCCCACGGCGAGCGCGATCAGCACGCCGCCCACGGCCGCCAGCATGGCGCCCAGGATGAAGGTGAACGAGATCACGCGGTTGGTGTCGATGCCCAGCAGGTTGGCCATGTGCATGTCCTGCGAGCAGGCGCGCGAGGCGCGGCCCATGCGCGAGTGCTGGATGTACAGCGTGAGCGCAATCATCAGCACCACCGCCACGGCGATGATGAGGATGCGCGAGTAGGGCACGTAGACCTCGAAGCCGCCTTCGCTGCCAAAGCGCAGCGCGCCGGGGATCAGCGAGGGCACGGCCATGTCGCGCGCGCCCTGGCCCAGCGCCACCCAGTTCTGCAGGAAGATGGACATGCCGATGGCCGAGATCAGCGCCACCAGGCGCGGGCTGCTGCGCAGCGGCTTGTAGGCCACCTGCTCCACCACGAAGCCGTAGACGCCCGTGATGGCCACCGCTACCACCAGCATCAGGGCGATGATCGCCCACACCGGCAGGCCACTCTGCACGCCGACGGCCGACAGCGTGACCAGGCCGATGTAGGCGCCGATCATGTAGATGTCGCCATGGGCGAAGTTGATCATTCCGATGATGCCGTAGACCATCGTGTAGCCGATCGCGATCAGCGCGTAGATGGCGCCCAGCGAAAGACCATTGAACAGCTGTTGTACCAGCTGGGGTATGAGATCAGACATGCATGCCACCCCTCAACAGGAAAAGGCCCCTCCAGGGGCCGAATGCAATGGACCAAGGGTGCGTGGCTTGCGCAACGCACCCTTGGGACGGGGAGGTGGGTTTACTTGGCGGCCAGGCTCTTGCTGCCGTCCTTGTGCCACTGGAAGACCTGGAAGTCGAAGCTGTTCAGGTCGCCCTGCTTGTTCCAGGACACGGGGCCCAGCACCGTTTCGATGGTGCTCTTGTGCAGGTGGTCGGCCACCTTGGCAGGGTTGTCGCCCACGGCCTTGATGCTGTCCAGCAGTGCCTGGGTGGCGGCGAACGAGGTCAGTTGGAAGGCGCCGGACGCATTGCGCTTCTTGTCCTTGAAGGCGGCCACGACGGCAGCGTTCTTCGGGTTGGCAGCGAAGTCGGCCGGCAGCGTCACCAGCATACCTTCCACGGCGTTACCCGCAATGGCGTTCACCTCGGGGTTGCCCACGCCCTCGGGGCCCATCATGCGCACCTTCAGGCCTTGCTCGCCGGCCTGGCGCAGCAGCAGGCCCATCTCGGGGTGGTAGCCGCCGTAGTACACGAAGTCCACGCCAGCGCTCTTGAGCTTGGTGATGACGGCGGAGTAGTCGCTGTCGCCGGCGTTGATGCCTTCGAACAGCGCCACGGTGATGCCGGCCTTCTTCAGGTCGTCACGCACGGAGGAGGCGATGCCCTGGCCATAGGACTGCTTGTCGTGCAGCACGGCGACCTTCTTGGGCTTGGCCTTTTCAGCGATGAACTTGGCAGCGGCAGGGCCTTGTTGGTCGTCACGGCCGATGGTGCGGAAGATGAAGTGGTAGTTCTTGCCGTCGGTGAGCGCCGGGGAGGTGGCCGACGGGGTGATGACGACCACGCCCTCGTTGTTGTAGATGGGAGCGGCAGCGATGGAGGCACCCGAGCACACCGGGCCGATCACGTAGCCGATCTTGGCATTCACCACACGGTTGGCGGCCACGGGGCCTTGCTTGGGTTCGCAGGCATCGTCGATGGAGACCAGCTCGATCTTCTTGCCGCCCACGCCGCCAGCGGCGTTGGCCATCTCGACGGCCGTGGTCACGCCTTCCTTGACCATGTCACCGTACTGCGTCAGCGGGCCAGTGGTGGGCATCACCATGGCGATCTTGACTTGTGCATGCGCGGTGGAGAACAAAGCGGCACCGGCCAGACCCAGTGCGGCAACGACGGTGTGCATGCGGAACGGAATGCTCATAGGACTCTTTCAACTTTGGGTAAAGCGGTCTGAAAAATCAACAGGCCCCGGTGGGGGCCTGAGACGTAGGCCGCAAAGATTAACGGGATGTGTGGCGTTGGCAACAGGGTAACCGGGGGTGGCCCTGCCGGAAGGTTTTTGCTAGGGCTGTTGCCGAAAGACGGGCAGCGTTGTCCGCGGGGCTTACGGCGGACTGACATGCGCGGGGGCGATAGGGTTTTGCCCGTCACCCGGGGCGCAGTGACCGCGCTGTGCGGCCGTGGGGTGCCCGAATATATGTCAAAAAGGCCTGCAGCGTCCGCCCATCAAGCGCGGACAGCTATATTTTGATGAGCATCAACCCCGTCGAGGCACTTGGGCCATCAAGGAAAGCTCGCCGGCTTGGGCGCGGGCGTGCTGGCGGGTTCGCGAGCGGTGGCGGCGCAGGCAGCGGAATCCGGAGCAGGATGTAGCCGTGACTCCGGCACCGGCGTGCCGGCACGCCAGCGGCGCACCACGCGCTGGAAGATCAGTGTGTTGGGAATCTGCAGCAGCGTGCCAGGCTCGGGGGCGGTGGCGTCCTCCAGCGTGGTGTAAAGCAAGTTGATGTCCATCACGCGGCCCAGGGCGCCGGGCTTGTCGGCGGTGTCCAGCAGTTCGATGTGGTCTCCCACGCGGAACGGGCCGACGGTGAAGATCAGAAAGGCGCAAAACAGATTGGACAGCACGCTCCATGCCGCGAAGAACGCCACCGCGCCCACTGTGGCGAAGCCGGTGAAGGCCGTCCACAGCACGGCCGCTGACACCCCCAGGCGCTCCAGCACCAGCAGGCCGGCGCTGCCCAGGATGAGCCAGCGCACCACGGCGTTGATGGGTGTGAGCAGTTCGTGCGGGAACTGGTAGTGGTCGCTGGCCCGCATGATGATGCGCAGCAGCAGGCGCTGCAGCAGCAGCGCGGCCAGGACGATGAGCACAATCTGCACACCGGGCACGATGATGTCGAGCCAGTCGTGCATCCAGACGGGAAGGGCGGTTTTCAGTCGCGGCAGCATGTCATGGGCAATGAACGGGTGGGCAAGCGCTGGCGCGGCTCAAATCTGCCGCTGCTCGATGGTGTCCATCTGCATCTCGAAGCTGAAGAAGCGGTCCCGGCCCTGGGCCTTGGCGGCATACAGGGCCTCGTCGGCGCGCATGAGCATGGTCTCGGCGCTGGTACCGTCGTCGGGCACGCACGTGGTAATGCCACCCGACAGCGTGAGCGTTTCGCCGTTGGGCGAGCCCGGATGGGCGATGGCGCGGGACTTCAACAGCTTGCCCAGCGCGCGCGCGAACGTCATGGCACCCGAGCGCGGCGTGTTGGGCAGGATCAGTGCAAATTCTTCGCCGCCATAGCGCGAGGCCACGTCGCGCGGGCGCATGCAGACGTCGTGCAGCACGCGGCCGACCTCCTTCAGGCAGGCATCGCCCTGCACATGGCCCAGGGTGTCGTTGTATCTCTTGAAATGGTCCAGGTCGCACAGCATCAGCGTGAGCGGCACTCCGTCGCGCCGCGCGGCGAGGATCTCGCTGTGCAGGATGCGGTCGAAGCCGCGGCGGTTGACCAGCCCCGTGAGCGGGTCCATCTCCACCATCTCGTTGAGGTGCTGGTTGGCCACGTGCAGCTCTTCGGTCAGTTCCACGAGGCGCCTGCGCATGTCGCGCAGCCGGCGCATGGCGCGCAGCTTGGCGGCCAGAACGATCGGCTTGACGGGCTTGACGAGGTAGTCGTCTCCGCCGGCTTCGATGCCGCGCCACACATCCAGGTCGCCATCCAGCCCCGAGAGGAAGATGATGGGCGTCCAGCCGCCGGGTTCTGCCTCGCGCATGCGCTGAGCCACCCAGTAGCCGTCGTTGCCGCCAGGCAGGCGTATGTCCAGCAGCACCAGGTCGGGACGCCGCAGCTTGAACAGCTGTAGCGCCGCGTCGGCCGAGGCGGCCTCCAGTACCTCCGACACCCCCACATGGCGCAGCTCGCCTGCCAGTGTGGCGCGCACGGACGCCTGGTCCTCCACCAGCAGCACGCTGAAGGGCTCAAGCAGGAACTGCGGAAATGCGTTGGCGCTGGCAGGAGGGCTCATGAGGTGGCGCAGTGGAGGCCGCTGGTGCGGCGGGATGTCAGCGTGGCCACGTACGGCCACGCATGCCCACGGGTCAGTGCTCGCGCCGCAGGGCCGGGAACAGGATTACGTCACGGATGCTCGGGCTGTCGGTGAGCAGCATCATCAGCCGGTCGATGCCGATGCCGCAACCACCTGTGGGCGGCATGCCGTATTCCAGCGCACGTACGAAGTCGTGGTCGAAGAACATGGCCTCGTCATCGCCCGCGTCCTTGGCAGCGACCTGCGCATGAAAGCGGGCGGCCTGGTCTTCGGCGTCGTTCAGCTCCGAGAAGCCATTGCCGAACTCGCGGCCGGTGATGTAGAGCTCGAAGCGTTCCGTCACCTCGGGGCGCAGGTCGTTGGCGCGCGCCAGAGGGCTGATCTCGGTCGGGTGCTCCATGATGAAGGTCGGCTGCCAGAGCTTGTCCTCCACCTCTTCCTCGAAGTAGAGCACCTGCAGGCTGGCGAGGGTCCGGGTGGACAGGCGGTCCTTCTCCTCGGTCATGCCCAGTTTCTTGAGCGCGCTGATGAGCCAGGCGGCATCGTCCACATGTGCGCCGGCCTCGGTGTGCTGGTAGATGGCCTCGCGGATCGTGAGGCGCTGGAAGGGCTGGGCCAGATCCACCGCGCGGCCACCGTAGGTGAGCTGCAGCGTGCCCGTGGCCTTGAGTGCGGCATCGCGCACCAGCGCCTCGGTGAAATCCATCAGATCGCGGTAGTTCCAGTAGGCCGCATAAAACTCCATCATCGTGAACTCGGGGTTGTGGCGCACCGAGATGCCTTCGTTGCGGAAGTTGCGGTTGATCTCGAACACGCGCTCGAAGCCGCCGACGATCAGGCGCTTGAGGTACAGCTCGGGCGCGATGCGCAGGAACATCTCCTGCTCCAGCGCATTGTGGTGGGTGACGAAGGGCTTGGCGTTGGCGCCGCCGGGAATGGGGTGCAGCATGGGCGTTTCCACCTCCAGGAAGCCGTGCTCCACCATGAAAGAGCGGATGCTGCCCACAGCCTTGCTGCGCGCGACGAAGCGGCGGCGCGCGGCCTCGTCGGTCATCAGGTCCACGTAGCGCTGGCGGTACTTGACCTCTTGGTCGGCCACACCGTGGAACTTGTCGGGCATGGGGCGCAGGCTCTTGGTGAGCAGGCGCAGGCGCGACACCTTGACCGATAGCTCGCCGGTCTTGGTCTTCATCAGTGTGCCTTCGGCACCCAGGATGTCGCCGAGGTCCCAGCGCTTGAAGTCGGAATAGGCTTCTTCGCCAATGGCATCGCGTGTCACGTAGAGCTGGATGCGCCCGCCGGTGTCACCCAGCGATCCATCCTGCAGGGTCGCGAAGCTGGCCTTGCCCATGACGCGCTTGAGCATCATGCGGCCGGCCACGCTCACTGTGATCGTCTGGGCTTCGAGCGCTTCTCCATCCAATGTGCCGTACTGCTGCTGCAGCACTGCGGCATGGTGCTGGGGCTTGTAGTCATTGGGAAATGCCACGCCTTGGCCCTGGGCCTGGTTCTCGCGCAGAGCCTTGAGCTTTTCACGGCGTTCGGCGATGAGTTGGTTTTCGTCCTGGGGGGCTGGTGCAGGAGTGGCTTCAGTGGACATGGCGGAGTGCTGGCTGGAACTTGGGCAGAAACCCTCTATTTTGCCATCCAGGCCGACAGCATCAGCAGCCCAGTGGTGCAAAGGCCGGCGAGCCACCACAGGTGCACCTGCGGCGTCCAACCCAGGGGGGCGAGCAGCACCATTATCTGCATGATATTGAAACCTATGGTCAGCAATGAGTAGCGGCGCGCCAGTCCCTGCTGGAAGGGCCGATGGCTCAGTGCCGCGAAGATGCATGCGCTACCCTGCCACAGCATGATGGGCAGGATATAGGGCAGCAGGCCCTGCCATGTAGGCGCCAGCAGTGTGGTCTGCAGTACGGCGGCGCTCCCCAGACCGATCAGCCCTGTGACCAGGGCAGCTCCCATCCCTACGCCCAGCGACTTCAAGCGTGAGGGCCGCGCTTGTGCCAGCAGCACTTGTGACCAAGCCGCGTGCACGATGGCGGGCATTAAGCCGAACAGCCGTAGCAGCACTGCCAGATAGCTGGCGTCCGCCGTGCCATGCTGCCGCTGCCAGGCCAACACCAGAGCTACGCCGGCCACGGCATCCATTACCGCGTGCGCCATGCGCAAGAGAGCGCTGCGGCCGTCGGATTGCCTTGCTGCGGATTGAGGTGGATGGTCGGTGCGGCTACCGTGAAGCAACCAGAGCGCCCCCACTGCATAGCCGCACGCCGCCGCGGCCAGTAGGCCGGTGGCGTTGTCAGCGTTTCCACGCATACCCAGCCCGGCGGCCAGCGCCAGCGCCAGCAAGGGGGGGGCTGTGCGTACGCAGGCGGCGGACATCGGTGATGCCGTGCGCAATACCCAGGGCTGGGCCAGGTACCAGCCCATTTGCAACAGCGCTAGCAGCCCGGCCCAGGCCACCACGGTGGTCAAAGGGAGGACGGGACTCGACCACCATAGGGCTGCGGCCACCAGGGGCAGCAGCAGTATCCAGCGCAACAGGCTGGCGCGCAGAGCAGCACGAAGCGCCCGCTGTGGGGGCAGGTGTGCGTCGGCAAGGAACTGAAGTGGGCTTTGTGCCAGTGCCAGCGTGACCCAGAAAAACGCCACTTGTGCTACGACGGCGAAGTGGCCTGCCGCCGTGGGCGTGAAGAAGTGGAGCATGGCCGCACCCATGAGCGCTTGTGCGATCAGCGCGATCAGGCTGGCTCCGGCCATCAGCAGCGAGGTGCGGTTCACGGGCACAGCCCCAGGCGGCGCCAGAGTGCCAGTCGTTCAAGTACGCGCGGCCATGCCAGTGTGGATACATCAGGCACCACGCAGCCAGCCATGTCTGGTATGGGCAGGTAGGCAAAGCGCGCTCCGTGCCGCGCTTCGAAGGCCCGCACCCAGTCGTAGTCGGTGCTGACCACTGGCAAACCTGCCGCGCAGTATTCGATGAGTTTGGTGGACGTCTGTTGGCTGTACGGCAATTGGTCAGGAACCAGGTTCAGTCCGTAGCGCGCGCGGCGCAGCAGGGTGGGTACCTGACCGTGCGGAACGCGACCCGTGACGTGCCCCAAGGTGTGCAGTGTTTTACGCAGATCGACAGGCGGCTCGCCAATCAGCAGAGTGCGCTGGCCTGCCTGTTGTAGTGCGGTCAAGAGTGGCACAAACTGCCGCAGGCGTTGCATGTCCCCCAGATAGACTCCGTCGAACTCGGGCGCAGCCCGTCTCGCACACGTGGCAAGAAAGGATGGCTCCACGCCCATGTCACGGAACTCGTACGGCACGCCGTCGGAAAATCCCAGCCGATCGCGCACCCAGGTATTCTGGAAAAGGCGGTACTGCGGCACGGGCTGCAGGGCGCGCTTGGCCCGGTCCTTGACCTTGGGCCAGGGCGGCACTGAAGCCGATGCGTATTCATGGATGTGAAAGGCATGGCTGAGCCGCCGCGCCGCGTCGTGCGGCACGCGGCCGCACATCCACCAGCAGATGACCGCATCTGCAGGCACGCTCGCAGGGCGGGAATGCACCTGCGCGCTGTGCCCCAGCGCCGCAAGGAAGTCGCCATATGCCGCCAGTTCGGGCAGGTAAGCGCTGCCGGGGTGAATGAAGTGGATCAGCACGCCGCCTCCTGCAGCACGCGTTGCCAGTTATGCGAAAAGCGCTCAGGACTGTAGCGGCGCAGCACCTGGGCCATGTCGTGCGCCAGTTGTTCGGGTGGCATGGCGCACACGGTTTGCACGGCGCGAGCGAGCGCAGCCGCGCTGCAGTCGTGGGCCAGCGCATAGGGCATGTCTGGCCCCAACATTTCGCGCAGCGCGGGGATAGGCAGGCCTACGCAGGGCCTGCCAGCGGCCAGCGATTCCAGCGCTGCCATGGGGCAGCCTTCGTAGAGCGATGCGAGCACGGTAACTTGCCATGGGGCGTACACCGTGGCCTGTACGAGGTGAAAAGGGCGCAACTCCAGCCGACCGACTTGCTGCAGGTCAGCACCGGCTGCACACAGCGCCGGTTGTGAAGGGCCATCGCCTACCATGCAAAGCCGATAAGTAGTCGGCAGCAAGCGCAGCATCTGCACCAGCAATTCGGGCTGCTTCTCCGGCGCAAGCCTACCCACGAAACCCAGGTATTGCGGTGACGCGCCCATTGGCGCGGGCTGCCAATCAGGATGGGCGTTAGGAATCACCTCCAGGCGTTGCCCTGCCGCTGCACCGCCCGTGAATTCAAGGAACGAGTCGCGTGTGTGGGCTGAGACGAACACCACCCAGCGTAGTCGGCGATACAGCCAGCGCAGCCAGGCGCGTTTGGCAGCACTGGCATGGGCGTGCTCCAGCACCTCCTGCGTGGGGCCGTGAAGCCATGCCACCACGGGCCGGCGCAGCAGCATGCCCAGCAGCCAGGCTGCATAGGACGGTAGAAAGCCGTTCGTGGCTACGATGATGTCGGCCCGCCAAACGGCACGCAGAAGCGCTCCGATGCGCGTATTGCGCAGAGCCAAGGCGACCGGTATCTGGCCTGCGCACCGCAGTGCATTCGCCAGCGCCTGTGTGGCGGTGTGAATACCGCCAACGGCCATGTCTTCTTGCAACAGCAGGATGTAGCGCGTGTGCATTCTGGTGGAGGGCGCGCCAATAATCGCACGATGCCACACATTGAAACCTATTTGCTGGGCGAGGCTTTCAGCGACGATTTGCCTTTCAGGCCGGGGATTATCGGACATGCCCAGCCACGCGGTGATTTGCTGGCCGGCTGGGTCGCGCAGCAGTGCGTGCTGCATGTGGGCTTTGCCGACCATGCACCGCTGATTGCACGTCGCGCCTCCGACGGCAGTTGGTTGCACGCGCTTCTCAGCCGCAGCGCACGGATCTGCCATGGTATCGACATCAACGCCACCGCTGTGGACACGGCGCGCAGCCTGGGTTTTGACCACGTGCAGCAGCTCGACGTGTTCGCTCCCGAGGCCCCGCAGGTGCTGGCCCGGTGTGCGCCCGACATGGTGCTGGTGCCTGATGTAATTGAACACCTGCCTGACCCCGCCGCGTTCCTGCGGCGGCTGGCGCAGTGCCTGCCACAGGCGGAGTTCGTCGTCAGTGTGCCCAATGCGTTGTCCCTGCGCAATGCGCTTCACGGCGTGTGCGGGGTGGAGCATGTCAACACCGACCATCGGGCGTGGTTTTCACCCTTCACACTACTGAAGGTGCTGGCGGATGCAGGGCTAGTGGGCGCCGAACTGCACAGCTGCCAGGTGGCGGCACCGGGGACGATGAAGGGATGCCTGTTGCATCGGCTGGCAGTGCGCAGGCCGTTGTGGGCGGATGTGCTGGTTGCGCGAGTGAAGGCACGTTGACAACTAGCGCGCTCCGAAACCTGTGAGCACCGTGCGCACCGTCTTGTAGGCAATGAGCAGATCCAGAGCCATGGAGCAGTGCGTCACGTAATACAGGTCATAGCTCAGCTTGATAGCGGTCTGCTCGGCGCTATCGGTATAGCCATGCTGCACCTGCGCCCAGCCCGTGAGACCGGGGCGCACCAAGTGGCGGTAGGGGTAGGCGGGCATGGCTGCGGCAAAGTGGTGCGCGAACTCTGCCTGCTCGGGACGCGGGCCGATGAGGCTCATTTCTCCGCGCAGTACGTTCCAGAGCTGGGGTAGTTCATCGAGCCGCGTGCGGCGGATGAAGCGGCCAACTGACGTGATACGGTCGTCCTGCTGTTTGGCGAACTGAACGATGTGGCTGGCAGGCTCGTGACGCATGCTGCGCAGCTTCCATATGCGGAAGCTGCGTCCGTGGCGACCCATGCGCTGCTGCGAGTACAACATGGGGCCGGGTGAATCGAACTTCACTGCCAGCCCCGCGGCCATACACAGCGGAACCCATAGCGGCACCGTGATGAGGGTCAGGCCCAAGTCCAGCATGCGCTTGGCGATGTCGTAAGCAGGGTAATTGGTCAGTTGCCATAGATCTTGCTCGCCCAGCGTCCCGGTGATTTTGCGGCCCGACAGCATTTCCGCTGCCGCTTCTGCGCTGTAGAGAGGGATGCGCTGGAGTTTGAGCTCGCTGATCCATTGTTGGCGTTGCGGGTCGGGATCAGCCAGCCGGTCTAGCACCACACCGTCCACGGCTACGCGCTGTTTTCGCGCTGGTAGTCCGGCCACCCAGCTGGTCAGGCGCAGTCGGTCATCGCCTTGCTCCTGCGGGCGCAGCATTTGGCGCAGGACGTAGGGTAAGTCGGCATCCACGTAGGCCAGGTGCAGCGTACGACGGGTCCCCCACAGCGCATGCCCGCACAGCAGCCAAGCCAAGGCCAGCATGTAGGCCATCAATACGGCGCCGCGCGAATAGGGCGCTTGCAGCAGTGCAAAGCCCAACGGGGTGAGCAGAAAGGCCACCGTGATCACCACCAGCAAAAAGCCACCCTGCTCCCGCGGCGGTAGATGGGCGCCCTGGTGCAGCCAGCGTGTTGCCAACAGGTAGGACACCGCACACCACAGCACGGTGGCGGGGAACAGCGGTGTGACCCAGCCTGCGTGTTGCATCTTGTGCGCTATGGCGTAACCCAGCGCTTGAGGCAACAGGCCGAGCAGGCTCCACCACAACAGCGCGCCATCACGCCGTGCCGGGTCGGGTTCGGCGCAGGGTCGGGAGGTGACAACAGGCTGGGTCATGCACGGACCTGGGTGTAGATGGCGAGTATGGCCGACGCCATGCGTTCCGGGGCATGATGTTCTTCGTAATGGCGGCGGGCCATTCGGCCCATTTGCTCGCGCAGCGCGGGGCTGCGGATTAGGCGCTCCATGGCTTGAGCGATGGCCTCCACGTTATTGGACACCAGGAATCCGTATTGTTCGGAGGGGAGCAATTCCGCCATCCCAGGCAGTCGACTGACCACGACGGGCAGCCCCGCCCGCATGGCTTCGATCACGGAGATGGGAAGCCCTTCGTGGTCAGACAGCAACACGAAAAGGTGGTGATGCGCGAGGCGCTGGGGCACATCATCCACGTCGCCCACGAAACTCACTTGAAATAAGCCCAACCCGGATGCCAGCGCCTGCAAGGCCGTGCGATCCGGGCCATCGCCAATGATGCTAGCCGCTACCTCATGCCCCAGGCCATCGCGCAGCCGGACCAGGGCATGCAGGAGCAGGTCGGGGCGCTTGGGTGCGGCCAGCCGGGCTACCATGGCGACGCGCACGGGTTCCAGCCCAGGCTGAGCGCGTTGGCTATTGTTTTCTATGGCATTGGGTACGACGGTCAGCCGGTCAGCGCGAATCGGCAAACCTCGGGCAAGTTGTCGCTCGTGCTGCGATACACACACCATGTGCTCCGTCCAACGCGCCAGCAACCATTCACAGCACCACGCCACTGTGCGGCGTACCCGGGGTACTTCGGGTTTGAAAGCGAAGCCATGCACTGTGTAGATCACGGGCTTGCGGCACAGTCTGCCCGCCAGGCGTGCGACTACGCCCGATACGGCGCTGTGCGCGTGCAACATGTCGGGTTCGTGCTCGCGGATAAGGGCGCGCAGTTGCAGTACCGAACGGAACAGATGCCAGGGCGCCAGCGAATTGCGCAGGCTTGGCAGGCGGTAAATCGGCAGTCCCAGCGTGTGTAGGTCGCTTTCGAGCGGCGTGGGACCCGTGCCGCCAATGACAGCGCTGAAATGGATGCGGGAGGCCAGAGCCTGGCACAAGGTGCGCACATGGGTCTGGGCACCTCCTCGTTCGCCCTTGGTGATCACTTGCATCACCTTCAGTTTGGCCTGCATGCAACGCTAGCCAGAAATGCCGGTACGTTCCAGGATGTCACTCACCAGCTCCAGCCGCACCAGCGGGTTGTCCAGTTGCATGAGCTGCTGCTTGAGTTCCAACGGAATGGGCAATAACTCGCACCAGCGATTGGCAAGCCAACCGCAGTCTTGGAGATCTGTGCGTGAGGGCTGTGCGTGTGCGGTTGGTCCCCCGGCTGCTCCTGCCGCCTGCTCGCGCAATGACGACAACACCTGCGTCAGTGTGCTAGCTGCACGCTGCAAGTCTGGGGGAACTTGGACCGGCGTGTCGCAAGGGATCTGTTCCACATTGGCGGTCCACAGCCCGTGGGGCAGCAGTTGTTGGCGCAGGACACGAAAGCGGGCGATCCCCCGGCAACGTACGTGCATCAGCCCCGCTTGCAGTTCTTCTAAATGCTCGATCATGGCCAATGTGCCGACGCTGTACAGGCTTTCCGGCAGGGCTCCCGCCTGGCGCACCTCATGGCCGCGGGCCAGGGCCACGACGCCGAAGGGGGCACCCGTGCGGTGGCATTTGCGCACTATGTCCAGGTAACGCACCTCGAACACACGCAGCGGTAGAACACCACCGGGAAACAGCACGGTGTTGAGCGGAAACAGGGGCAGGGAGGTCAGCGTGAGGGGATCGGACATGGCGGCATGCGTAGCGTCGCTATCATCCCACGTTGAACCCGTGTGCGGCGCACTGCAACGGGGTCGACCTATTTGCTAATCGGCCATGCTGTTTCAAATTCTGTCTTTTCTCCTCGACGTTGCCAGCGGCCTGCTTACCGGGGCTTGCCTGTTGCGGCTGTACATGCAGCTGCAGCGGGTGTCGTTTGCCAATCCCGTGGGCCGTCTCGTGTTTGCCCTGAGCGACTGGCTTGTGCTGCCACTGCGCAAGCTCGTTCCGTCGGTGGGGCGGTGGGATCTGTCCTGCCTTGCGGCGGCGCTGCTGCTGCAACTGGTCCAGTATCTGCTGCTGTGGCTTCTGGTGGGCGGGGGGATGGGACTGGCCTGGCTGCCGTGGATGGCGCTTTTTGGCCTGGCGCGCGTGGCCGTGTCGGGACTGATGGGCTTGCTGATCGTTTATGCCGTGCTCTCGTGGGTGCAGACGCGATCGCCCATCAGCGATGTGATCACCCGCCTGTGCGAGCCGTTGTTGCGCCCCGTGCGCCGTGTTCTGCCGCTACTGGGGGGGGTGGATCTGTCGCCGTTGGTGGTGCTGGTGCTGCTGCAGGTCATGATGATCGTGCTGGGGCATCTGCAGGCCAGCGTCATGATGTAGCGACATTGTTCTCAATAAAAATAGCTGCTAGCGCCCGTCCAGCAAGCGCTAGCAGCTATTGTTTTTGATGTCCGTGGTTCAGGCTACCGCGTCGGCCGGCAGGCGCTGCAGCATGGACAGGCATTGCGCCACGGTCTGGCGCAGTTCGCGGCGGTCGCAGATGAAGTCCACAGCGCCCTTGGTCTGCAGGAACTCCGCGCGCTGGAAACCCTCGGGCAACGTGACGCGCACGGTGGATTCGATCACGCGCGGGCCGGCAAAGCCGATCAGGGCCTTGGGCTCGGCGATCACGATATCCCCCACGAAGGCGAAGCCGGCCGACACGCCACCCATGGTAGGGTCGGTCAGCACGCTGATGTAGGGCAGGCCTTTCTTGGCCAAACGGGTGAGGGCCGCATTGGTCTTGGCCATCTGCATCAGGCTGAGCAGGCCTTCCTGCATGCGTGCGCCGCCCGTGGCGGTGAAGCAGATGAAGGGCACCTTCTGCTCGATGGCGGTTTCCACGCCGCGGACGAAGCGCTCGCCCACCACGGAACCCATGGAGCCGCCCATGAAATCGAATTCGAAGCAGGCCACCACGACGTTGATGCTCTTGACCGCGCCGCCCATCACGATGAGCGCGTCGGTTTCGCCGGTGTTCTCCAGGGCTTCTTTCAGGCGTTCGGGATACTTGCGGCTGTCCTTGAACTTGAGAGCGTCGACCGGCAGCACTTCCTGGCCGATCTCATAGCGTCCCTCGCCGTCCAGAAAGGCGTTGAGCCGCGCACGGGCACCGATGCGGTGGTGGTGGCCGCACTGGGGACAGACGTTTTCGTTGTGCTCCAGATCGGTCTTATAGAGCACGTTCTCGCAGCTCGGGCACTTGATCCACAGGCCCTCGGGCATCTGGCGACGCTCGGTAGGGTCGGTCTGCTGGATTTTGGAAGGCAGGAGTTTTTCGAGCCAGGACATAGGTTTCCTCTGTTCAGATCGCGGCTGCGCGCGGGCCGTGGCCGGCGCGCAGGGCCGTCATTATGCGTCCAGCGCCTTGCGCACCCCACGCAGAAAGTCCACGGTGATACCGACCACTTTCTCATGGGGCTGGTCTTCGATGAGCTGGATGATGCGGCTGCCGATGACCACCGCATCGGCCACGCGGCCGATGGCCTGCGCGGTGGCGGCATCGCGAATGCCAAAGCCCACGCCGACGGGGACCTTCACATGCTCGCGGATGCGCGGCAGCATGGCCTCGACGGCGGCCGTGTCCAGCGCGCCGGAGCCGGTCACGCCCTTGAGCGAAACGTAGTAGACGTAGCCGCTGGCTACGCGAGCCACCTGCTGCATGCGTTCCGCCGTGGAGGTAGGCGCCAGCAGGAAGATCAGGTCGATGCCGTGGCCGCGCAGGTCGGCGGCGAACTGCTCGCACTCCTCGGGCGGGTAGTCCACGATCAGCACACCGTCCACGCCGGCTTCGCCCGCGTCGCGGGCGAAGGCGCCCTTGCCGTGGCGTTGCTCGTAGCGCTCCACCGGATTCGCGTAGCCCATCAGCACCACGGGCGTGGTGCTGTTGCGCAGGCGGAAGCTGCGCACCATCTCCAGCACCTGGGCCAGGCCCACGCCCAGTGCCAGGGCCTTCTCGCCCGCCTTCTGGATGACGGGGCCGTCGGCCATCGGGTCGGAAAAGGGCACGCCCAGTTCGATCACATCGGCGCCGGCCTCGACCATGCCGTGCATCAGGGCCGGTGTGATGTCGACGAAGGGAAAGCCTGCTGTGACGTAGGGGATGAGCGCCTTGCGGCCCTTGGACTGCAGCTCTGCAAAAGTGTCAGCGATGCGGCTCATGCGGCGGGTCCTCCCTTGACGGTCAACCCGCGCATGGAAGGACGGTCGTAGAAGTCCACGCCAGACAGGTCGGCCACGGTGCCGATGTCCTTGTCGCCGCGGCCGGACAGGTTCACGAGGATGGATTGCTGGGGCGTCATGGTCTTGGCGAGCTTGAGCGCGTAGGCCACGGCGTGGCTGGATTCCAGGGCCGGGATGATGCCCTCGGTGCGGCACAGGTAGTGAAAGGCTTCCAACGCTTCGGTATCGGTGATGCCCACGTACTCGGCTCGCTTGATTTCCTGCAGCCAGGCGTGCTCGGGGCCCACTCCGGGGTAGTCCAGGCCGGCGCTGATGCTGTGCGTCTCCGTGATCTGGCCATTCTCATCTTGCAGGATGAAGGTGCGGTTGCCGTGCAGCACGCCACTGGAGCCGCGCTGCAGGCTGGCGGAATGCTTGCCGCTGTCCAGGCCTTCGCCTGCGGCTTCCACGCCGATCAGGCGGGTTTTCTCGAACGGGATGTAGGGGTGGAAGATGCCCATGGCATTGCTGCCACCGCCCACGCAGGCCACGACGGCGTCGGGTTGCTCGGCGGCGATCTTCTGTTCGGCCAGCATGGCGGGCATCTGCGTGAGGCATTCCTTGCCGATCACGCTTTGGAAGTCACGCACCATCATGGGATAGGGGTGGGGGCCGGCCACGGTGCCGATGATGTAGAAGGTGTTGTCCACGTTGGCCACCCAGTCCCGCATGGCCTCGTTGAGCGCATCTTTCAGCGTCTTGCTACCCGACTCGACGGGCACCACGGTGGCACCCAGCAGCTTCATGCGGTAGACGTTGGGGCTTTGGCGCTTGACGTCCTCGGCGCCCATGTACACCACGCACTCCAGGCCATAGCGCGCGCAGATGGTGGCGGTGGCCACGCCGTGCTGGCCGGCGCCGGTCTCGGCAATGATGCGCGGCTTGCCCATGCGCTTGGCGAGCATGGCCTGGCCGATCACGTTGTTGATCTTGTGTGCGCCGGTGTGGTTCAGGTCTTCGCGCTTGAGGTAGATCTGCGCGCCGCCCATCTCGCGGCTGGTGCGCGCCGCGTGGTAAACCGGCGAGGGGCGGCCCACGAAGTGCGCAAGCTCATAGTGGAATTCCTTGAGGAACTCCGGGTCGTTCTGGTAGCGCGCATAGGCTTCGCGCAGTTCATTGATGGCGTGCGTCAGCGTCTCGGAGACGAAGCTGCCGCCATAGGGGCCAAAATGGCCCGAAGCATCGGGTTGGGTATATGCAGGCATTTACAAATAAGGAACTGGTGCTGCATCGGCCGCGCGTACGGCGGCGATGAAGCGGTCGATCTTGCCGGCGTCCTTGATCCCCTTCAGGGGCAGACCATCGGGGCCCGTGGCCTCCACGCCGGAACTGACATCAACGGCCAGCGCCCGGCAACGCGGGCGCACTTGCCGTATGCCATCGGTCACGTTTGCAGGCGTGAGTCCACCAGACAAAACGAGATGACAGTCGACGTTTGTTGGAAGGAGTGACCAATTGAATGCCTTGCCACCGCCGCCATAGCCCTCGACATGGGCGTCGAGCAGGATGGCGCGGGCGTGAGAGTGATCGTGGGCGTATTTTACGAGGTCGAACCGTGCCGCACCTTCGCCCAGGGGAATGCGCGCGGCGCGCAGGAAGGGAATGCGGCCCCCGTCGCTGGAGCGCAGGCAGTCCTCGGGTGTTTCGTCACCATGGAATTGCGCTGTGGCGCCCGGTACAGAAGCGCAGGCAGCTATCACATCAGTAGCATGGGCATTCACGAACAACAGCACTGGCGTGACAAAGGGCGGCAGCCGCCGGGCCAGTTGTGCTGCGCGCTCTGGGGTGACGGCGCGCTGGCTCGCGGGATAGAGCACGAAGCCGACCGCGTCGGCACCGCTGGCGACGGCCGCGTCCACGTCCTGCTCGCGCGTGAGGCCGCAGATCTTGATGCGTGTGCGCGCGGTGGAGTGGACGGGGGTGCTCAGTGCTGCGGTCGGGCTGCTCATGGCAGCCAATCATACGCAGCCGTGCGCGTCGGCAGGCCCCATTCCGCGCCGTATACCGGGCCCTGGAAGTACAGGCCATCGGGCGAAAAGGTAGGAGCAGCCGCGTCGCGCGACCGCGCCTCCAGCACCGTGCGCATCCATTCGGGCGGATACAGCCCCTGGCCGATGGCGACGATGCAGCCCATGATGTTGCGGATCATGTGGTGCAGGAACGCATTGCCTTCGAATTCAAAGCGCCAGTAGCAGGGGACACACCCGTGGGTGCCGGTGGACTCGCCCGCTGGCGGAGCCCGGCGTGTGATGTCGATGCGGTGCAATGTCTTCACCGGCGACTTGGCCTGGCAGGCCGAGGCGCGAAATGACGTGAAGTCATGCTCGCCCAGCAACTGCTGCACGGCCCTGTGCATGGCCTGCTCATCGAGGGCATGAAACACCCAGCCCACGCGCCCGGCATCAACGCTAGGGCGTACGGGCGATTGCAGCAATACGTAGGCGTAGCGCCGGGCCACGGCGCAGGCGCGGGAATGAAAGGCATCGGGAACGGGTTGCGCCCACTGCACGGCGATGTCCGCCGGCAGGAAGGTGTTGGTGCCGCGGACCCATGAAAACGGCGCACGCTGGAGTTCGGTGTCGAAGTGCACCACCTGCATCAGCCCGTGCACGCCGGCGTCGGTGCGCCCGGCACAGATCGTGTGCACCTCCTGCGTGGCAAAGCGGCCCAGGGCCGCTTCCAGACGGTCTTGCACCGTGTTGCCAGAGGGCTGACTCTGCCAGCCGTTGTACGCCTGGCCGTTGTAACTGACGCCCAGGGCCATCCTCATCGGATGCTCCTTTCGGAGGGCAATGGCACGTCAGCGCGGCAATGGCCGCGTGCCCACCGCCGCATGGACATCAGCCCAGTTCGGCGAGCAGTCGCTGGGCGCGGGCCTTCAGCTCACCGGACGATTCGGCGATGACCTCTTCCACCAGGGCCCGCGCGCCTTCGCTGTCGCCAATGGTGTTGAACTCTTCCGCCAGTGCGAGCTTGGTGGCCAGAGGGTCGTCCGGCAGCGCGTCGGCAGCGGAGGACGCTGCCTTGGCGGCGACGGAGGGCGCGACGGGAGCGGCCGCCGTGGGGGTGTCAAGGTCCAGCGACAGATCGCCGAGGTCGAACTCCAGGGATTCCGAGGTGGCGGCCTTCGCGTCGCGGCTGGTCAGGGGGGCGACGCCGGAGTCCATCAGGGACAAGTCATCGTCCAGGTTCAACGGAAGAGGCGCGCTTTGCACGTCGGGCTCTGTCGTCGCCTGCGGCGTCACCGCTGGCTCGTCCCAGGAGGCCTGGGGTAGTTCCAGGTCGCCTAGATCCAGGGACGGGACGGGCGCCTGGGCGGTTGGCACTACCGGCGCGGCTGCGGCGGTGTTGTTGGCTGCGGCCATGGCAAACGTGCTTGGCGCCGGGGCCGGGGCCGACGGTGCTTCGTGCAGATCGAGATCCAAGTCCAGATCGAGGTCTGGCAGCACAGAGTCCGGTCCGCCCGTGGGTGCCGCGGGAGCAGTTGCTGCGCCCAGCGTGCTTGCAAAGGCCGCGGTCGATGCAGCGGCCGCTGTGGCGCTGGCGGCAACGGCAGGACGGCCACCGGGCTGGTACAGCGGATTTTCGGGGTCGAGCGTACGGCCCAGGTCGGACACGCGGGTCCAGTCGGGCCCCTGGCCGTTGGTGAGCCTGAACACGTCGTTGGCGACGGACTCCAGCGCCTTGCGGTCCTGGCGCTTGGCATAAATCTCGGCCAGTTTGGCGGGGATGGAGACGCGCTCCGGATGGTGGCGCAGCGCCTCCTTGAGAATTTCCTCCGCCTGCAGGTCACGGCCGTAGGCGAGGTAGACGTCGGCTTCCGCCACCGGATCCACATCGCCACCGGCATCCAGTTGGCTGGGCGAATAGGTCATGGACGAGGAGCCGGTCGTGAGTTCGCTGTTGGCCGTGTCCACACGCTGGCCGCCACTGGCGCCGAAGAAGGAATCCGGCTGCAGGCTGCTTTCCGAGAACGAACTGTCCAGGGCACCCTGGTTGCGGCGGCTTTGGACCACGCGGTAGCCGCCATAGCCCAGCAACGCAAGTACGAGCGCCAGTGCGCCTCCTGCCAGCAGCGGGTCCTCCGTGAGGGCATCCAGGAAGCTGGGCTCTTCGTAGGGAACGGGCTGGGGGGCTGGACGCGGGGCCACGGCGGCGGGAGCGGGTGCTGCGGCAGAGGCCTGGGATGCTGCTTCGGCGGGAACAGCCGCCTCGGCGGCAGAGGCCTCGGGCGCTGGTGCGGCAGCTTCTGCCGTGGCAGTGCTCATGTCGGCGCTTGCAGCCGCGGTAGCGGGTGCGGGCAACCCCCCGGCGGCGGGTACTGCCACCGCCGGCTGGCTGGCAGGGGCGGAAGGCGCCGTGGCTCCTGGCGCAGCTGCGCCAGCGCCGGCTGGCGCGGAGGCGCCGCTGAGCTGGTTCAGGTCGGAGATGTTCTTGGACAGCTCCGCCATGCGGGCGCTGTTCTGTTCGGCCTGCTTGTCGCGGGCCATCTGCTCCTCGGTCTTCTGGGCCTGAACGCTGCCTTTGGAGAGAGTGAGCTTATCGGGGCCGGCAGCGGCGGGCTTGCTCTCGTCCACCTGGGTCTGCACAGTGCCGCGCGCGGAGCGCTCTGCGGCCGCAACCTCGGCCTTGGGAGCTGTCGCAGCCATGCGGCGGCGGAATTCATTGAAATCGCGGCTTTGCGCGGCGACGATCTTGCGAGCTTCGGTGGCGTCCGTGGCTTGCGCCTCCGTTTCGCTAGGCATCTGCAGCACTGCGCCGGAACGCAGACGATTCACATTGCTGTTGACGAACGCGTCCGGATTGGCGCGCATCATTGCTACCAGCATCTGGTCCAGCGAGACGCCAGCGGGGCGATGGGCTTCCGCGATGCGGCCGGCCGTGTCACCGGGGCGCACGCGAATCTCGTCACCGCCAGCGGACGCGGGTGCGTCTGCGGGGGTGGGACGGCCGGCTACGGCGGGTGCGGGAGGGGTTGCTGGGCGTGCGGTAGGCGCGGGCGCCGCGGTAGTGGCGGGGGCGCGCGGCGCAGTTGCCGCGGCACGGGGTGACGTTACCTGAGGGGCTGCGGTCACCGCCGCCTGCGGGCGGCTCGCCGGCGGGTCGAACAGCATCGTGTAGCTACGCACGATATGGCCGGAACTCCAGGTCGCATCGATAACCAAATCCACGAAAGGATCGTTGACCGGGCGGGTACTGCTCAAGCGCAGCACCATGGAGCCATTCGTGCGGCGGTGCAGTTGCACTTGCACGCTGTGCGCAGCGGGGGAATATTCCATGCCCTGGCTGCGGAAAACTTCAGGGCTGGCGGTGCTCACGCGCAGCGATTCGGCCTCGGCAGCAGTGATCTGGGGCAGTTCGACCTCCGCGCGCAGGGGCTCGCCAAGTGCCGACTGGACATTCACGCGGCCCAGGGCGAGAGCACTTGCATCGGTGGTGTAAAGACCAGCCGAGAGGATGGCCGCGGTGGCCAGGACAGAAAATTTCCAGCGATGCATGTGTGCGACGAATGAAGAGATGGATGGTGCCGAGGGGGCGGTATTTTTCTGGTCGTGATCGAGCCGCCCAGGCGCGTGAAAATATGTAAAAAGCACCATAGCATCAATGTTTTGCACTGACAAGCTGAGGTGCCGCGCCACGTTTTATACGGTGCAGGAAGAGGCCGGGACGGCCTTATTCCTGTTGGTAATGGACAACGATCGGTAACAGGCCGTATCAATCTATGACCTTGAAAAAACGCCACCCGAAGGTGGCGTTGAATCGGCGTCAGGCGTCCAGCAGGATGCGCAGCATGCGGCGCAGCGGCTCGGCGGCGCCCCACAGCAACTGGTCGCCGATGGTGAACGCGCCCACATACTCCGGACCCATGGCCAGCTTGCGGATGCGGCCGACGGGAATGGTCATGGTGCCGGTGACGGCCACGGGAGTCAGGTCCTTCAGCGTCGCCTCACGCGTATTGGGAACCACCTTCACCCACTCGTTGTCAGCAGCGATCATGGCCTCGATGTCGGCTACGGGCACATCCTTCTTGAGCTTGAAGGTCAGTGCTTGGCTGTGGCACCGCATGGCGCCTACGCGCACGCAGAAACCGTCCACCGGCACTGCGGCGGTGTTGAAGCCTTCCCCCTGGCCCAGGATCTTGTTGGTCTCGGCCATGCCCTTCCACTCTTCCTTGGACATGCCGTTGCCCAGGTCCTTGTCGATCCACGGGATGAGCGAGCCGCCCAGCGGCACGCCGAAATTGGCCGTCTCCGCGCCCGACAGGCTGCGCTGCTTGGCGATGACCTTGCGGTCGATTTCCAGGATGGCGCTCTTGGGGTCGTCGAGCAGGGCCTTCACCTCGGCATTCAGCGTGCCGTACTGCGTCAGCAGTTCGCGCATGTGCTGCGCGCCGCCGCCGCTGGCCGCCTGGTAGGTCTGGGTGCTCATCCACTCGACGAGCCCGGCCTTGTACAGCGCACCCACGCCCATCAGCATGCAGGACACGGTGCAGTTGCCGCCTATCCAATCCTTGCCGCCGTTCGCCAGCGCGTTCTTGATGACGGGCATGTTCACCGGGTCGAGCACGATGACCGCGTTCTTTTCCATGCGCAGGGCGGAAGCGGCGTCGATCCAGTGGCCGTTCCAGCCGGCCGCGCGCAGCTTGGGGTACACCTCGTTGGTGTAGTCGCCGCCCTGTGCGGTGAGGATGATGTCGCAGCGCTTGAGTTGTTCGATGTCGAACGCGTCCTGCAGCGTGGTCTCGTTCTTGGCCTGGGTGGGCGCCTTGCCGCCTGCGTTCGAGGTGGAAAAGAACAGGGGCTCGATCAGATCGAAGTCCTTTTCCTGCGTCATGCGGTCCATCAGGACCGAGCCGACCATGCCGCGCCAGCCGACCAAACCTACCAACTTGCTCATTTCATCGCCCTTTCAAAGTAAAAAACAGTACGCACGCGACCGGTGGCTGCTTTCTTCCGCCCCCGGCTCGTCTAGGCCAGGGAGGGCGCACGACGATGCCGGAGCTGGATCAGCCCGTAATGGTCGTGGTTTTGGTGATTGCGCGCGCAGCCTTGCGTGCCTTGACGGCAGAGGCGGTGTTCAGGGCGAACGGGCGGGCGGCAAACATAGCTGGGCATTGTAGCGGAACCCATGCAGGCCATGGCTGGGCATGCCGCCGCCATCGCCGCTGCGCTGTGGTCATCCCCGCTGGATGGACACCCCACCATCCACCAGCATGGCTGTCCCGGTGACGAACGATGCCGCGTCGGACGCCAGGTACAACGCGGCCTGGGCAATTTCCCGGGGCTGCGCCAGGCGCTTGAGTGCATGCAGTTGGGCGACCTGGGCCAGCGCCTCGGGTGTTCCGTTCATAGCGCGCGCCATGGGGGTGAGGGTGCCGCCGGGCAGCAAGGCATTCACACGGATGGCCTTCGCTCCGAACTCCGTGGCCAGTGCCTGGGTCAGGCCGATCAGGCCGGCCTTGCTCGCGGCATACGCGGCCGTGCCCGCAAATGCGGCGGTATACCCCACGAAGGTGGAGGTGAGGATGATCGAGCCACCTCCGCGCGCCAGTATTGCGGGAATCTGGTGCTTGGCGCCCAGGAAGGCACTGGTGAGGTTGGTCTCCAGGGTGTCGCGCCAATCGCTCGACTGCACGTCCGGCGTGGGTTGCAGCGGCCCCATGGTGCCCGCATTGTTGAAGGCGATATCGAGGCCGCCAAAACGCTCCACGGCAGTGGCGACGAGCGCTTGTGCGTAGGCCTCGTCGCGCACGTCGCCGGCCACTGCCGCAGCCGACCCTCCCTGCTGGGTGATGGCAGCGACGAGTTGGTCCAGCTCCGCTTGGCGCCGTGCGCCCACGACGACGGCCGCGCCGGCCTCCGCGAAAAGCAGGGCCGCTGCGCGGCCGATGCCGGAACTGGCGCCGGTGACGATGGCGACGCGATGGGAGAGGGACGGTTGGTGGGACATGGGACGCTCCTTCGGGTTGGGTGAAGGAAGAGTCTCCCGGCCCGCGGGCGACGCGTCTGGCCGGATCCGGACTTGCGATGCCGCTTGTGCCGCTGGTGCTGCTTGCGCGCCACGAAAAAGCGGCCCCGAAGGGCCGCTGGCGCGTTGTGCGGGAGGCCGCCCGTCAGGCAGCGAGGGCCTTCACCACGGCATCGCCCATCTGTGCCGTGCCCACCTTGGTGGTGCCGTCGCTGTAGATGTCAGGCGTGCGCAGGCCTTGGGCCAGCACCTGCTGCACCGCGGCTTCGATGCGGCGCGCGGCTTCTTCCTGGTTCAGGCTGAAGCGCAGCATCATGGCGGCGCTGAGGATGGTGGCCAGGGGGTTGGCCACGCCCTTGCCGGCGATGTCCGGGGCGCTGCCGTGGCTGGGCTCGTACAGGCCTTGCTTCTTGTCGTTCAGGCTGGCCGAGGGCAGCATGCCGATGGAGCCGGTGAGCATGGAGGCTTCGTCGGAGAGGATGTCGCCGAACATGTTGCCGGTGACGATCACGTCGAACGCCTTGGGCGCTTTCACCAGCTGCATGGCCGCGTTGTCCACGTACATGTGCTGCAGCTCCACGTCGGGATAGTCCTTGTGCACCTCGGTCACGACGTCCTTCCAGAACTGGAAGGTTTCCAGCACGTTGGCCTTGTCCACGCTGGTCACCTTCTTGTTGCGCTTGCGCGCGGCCTCGAACGCGACGCGGGCGATGCGCTCGATCTCGGGCTTGCTGTAGCGCATGGTGTCGAATGCTTCCTCGGCGCCGGGGAAGTGGCCGTCGGCGGCGGTGCGACGCCCGCGCGGCTGGCCGAAGTAGATGTCGCCGGTCAGCTCGCGGATGATGAGGATGTCCAGGCCGGCCACCAGCTCGGGCTTGAGGCTAGAGGCGTGCGTGAGCTGCTCGTAGCAGATCGCGGGACGGAAGTTGGCGAACAGGCCCAGGTGCTTGCGCAGGCCCAGGATGGCCTGCTCGGGGCGCAGCGGGCGCGCCAACGTGTCGTACTTCCAGTCGCCCACGGCGCCGAACAGGATGGCGTCGGCACTCTTGGCAAGATTCAACGTGGACTCCGGCAGCGGGTGGCCCGCGGCCTCGTAGGCGGCGCCGCCCACGGGTGCCGTCTCCATCTCCAGCTTCAGGTCCAGGGCTTCGAGCACCTTGACGGCCTCGGCGACGATCTCGGGGCCAATGCCGTCACCCGGCAGAACTGCGATTTTCATGGTCATTCACTTCTGTTTTGATAGCTGTCAGCGCTTGATAGGTAAGTGCTAGAGGCTGATTTTGCTTGTAATCTATCTGTCGGCCAGGGCCGGTGGCAGGTCACGCGGCCATGGTGTGGCTCAGCCACGGCTTGCTGGCCAGGCGTGCGGCTTCGAACGCGCGGATCTTGTCGGCATGGCGCAGCGTCAGGCCGATGTCGTCAAAGCCGTTGAGCAGGCAGTACTTGCGAAACGGCACCACGTCGAAGGGGATCTCCTCGCCCTGGGGACGCACCACCACCTGGCGCTCCAGGTCCACGGTGAGCTGGTAGCCGGGGAAGGCGGCCGCTTCGTTGAACAGCTGGTCCACCGTGGCTTCGGGCAGCACGATGGGCAGCAGGCCGTTCTTGAAGCAGTTGTTGAAGAAGATGTCGGCGAAGCTCGGCGCGATGATGGCGCGAAAACCGTATTGGTCCAGCGCCCAGGGCGCGTGCTCGCGGCTGGAGCCGCAGCCGAAGTTTTTGCGCGCCAGCAGGATGCTCGCGCCCTGGTAGCGCGGCTGGTTCAGCACGAAGTCGGGGTTGGGCTTGCGCTGCGATTCGGGCACGCCCGGCTCGCCCTTGTCGAGGTAGCGCCACTCGTCGAACAGGTTGGGGCCGAAGCCCGTCTTCTTGATCGACTTGAGGAACTGCTTGGGGATGATGGCGTCGGTATCGACGTTCTCGCGGTCCATGGGAGCGACGAGGCCCTTGTGGAGGGTGAATTTCTGCATGGTGGTGTGTCCGGAAAGAAGTGGCGTTGGGGCCAGCGTGCTTACTGGCCGTTGGTCCAAGTGCCGGCCTTGATCTGTGCGCTGGAGGTTTCGCAGGCCTTGCGCTTGTCCTGCAGCGCATCGGCGGTCAGGTTGTAGTAGTAGGCATCCACGGGCTGACCCATCAGCCCCTTGCAGGCGCCGCTGGCCGGGCGCGGGCACTGCGGCAGGTAGCTCACCTTGCCGGGCTTGCCGCCCAGTTGGGCGGACATCTGCGCCAGGCCGCCGCAGCTGCCCTTGATCTGGTCGTCGGGCACGCCGGCGGCGAATTCCATGCAGTCCTTGACCTGCGTGGTCTTGCCACTGAAGGTGATGCTGCCTTCGATGACGCAGGCGCGGTTGGCGGCCCACGACAGGGCGGGGGTGGCCAGCAGCAGCGTGGTGGCGAGGCAGGCGAGGGCTTTCTTCATGCGGAGCTCCTGGGATGACGGTGTGGAGGGGCTTACTTGGCGGCGCGTTCGATGGCGCTGCCGGCGCGCTGCACGTCCTGGCCCATGCCCTTGACGGTGTTGCAGCCGGCCAGCACGAAGGCCAGCGCGAGCAGGGCGGCGAGAGACTTGTTCATGGTGGGAGGCTCCTTAAGCGAACTGGCGGATGTCCACGAAGTGGCCATGGATGGCGGCGGCCGCGGCCATGGCGGGGCTCACGAGGTGCGTGCGCCCGCCCGCGCCCTGGCGGCCTTCGAAGTTGCGGTTGGACGTGGAAGCGCAGCGCTCGCCGGGCTCCAGGCGGTCGGCATTCATGGCCAGGCACATGGAGCAACCGGGCTCGCGCCATTCAAAGCCCGCGGCCTTGAAAATCGCATCCAGCCCCTCGCGTTCGGCCTGTTCCTTCACCAGGCCTGAGCCAGGTACCACCATGGCCAGCTTGATGTTTTTGGCGACCTTCTGGCCGAGCTTCTTCACCACGGCGGCGGCTTCGCGCATGTCCTCGATGCGGCTGTTGGTGCACGAGCCGATGAACACCTTGTCCACGAAGATGTCATCCATCGGCTTGCCGGGCTGCAGGCCCATGTAGGTCAGCGCACGCTCGATGGCGCCGCGCTTGGACGGGTCCTTCTCCTTGTCCGGGTCTGGCACCACGGCGTCGATGCCCAGCACCATCTCGGGGCTGGTGCCCCAGGTGACCTGCGGCACGATCTCGGCGGCGTTCAACTCCACCACCGCGTCGAACTTGGCGTCCGCGTCCGAGTGCAGCGTCTTCCAGTACGCCACGGCCTGGTCCCACTCCACGCCCGTGGGTGCGAGCGGGCGGCCCTTCACGTAGTTGATCGTCTTGTCGTCCACTGCCACCAGGCCCGCGCGGGCGCCGGCTTCGATGGCCATGTTGCACACGGTCATGCGGCCTTCCATGCTCAGGTCGCGGATGGCTTCACCGGCAAATTCAATCGTGTAACCCGTGCCGCCGGCGGTGCCGATCTTGCCGATGATGGCCAGCACGATGTCCTTGGCCGTGATGCCAGGGGCGACCTTGCCATTCACTTTGACCAGCATGTTCTTGGCCTTCTTGGCCAGCAGGGTCTGCGTGGCCATCACGTGCTCCACCTCGCTGGTGCCGATGCCGTGGGCCAGCGCGCCGAACGCGCCGTGGGTGCTGGTGTGGCTGTCGCCGCAGACCACGGTCATGCCCGGGAGGGTGGCGCCGTTCTCGGGGCCGATCACGTGCACGATGCCCTGGCGCTTGGACAGGAACGGGAAGAACGCCGCCGCACCGGACTCCTGGATGTTCTTGTCCAGCGTGACGATCTGCTCCTTGCTGATCGGGTCGGCAATGCCGTCGTAGCCGCGCTCCCAACCGGTGGTGGGGGTGTTGTGGTCGGCCGTGGCCACGATGGAGCTCACGCGCCAGACCTTGCGGCCCGCCTCGCGCAGACCCTCGAAGGCCTGCGGGCTGGTCACCTCATGCACCAGGTGGCGGTCGATGTAGAGCACGGCGGTGCCGTCCTCTTCCGTGTGGACGACGTGCTCGTCGAAGATCTTGTCGTACAGGGTGCGTCCCATGGCAGTCTCGTTTCTTGGGTTCAGTGGGGTGGTGAGAATTCTAGGTGGGGGTGTCGCCGTCCTCGGCGGGCGTCACGGCAGGCGCGGGCGCCAGGTGTTCGACCAGCAGCCGTGCCGTGACGGGCAGGGCCTCGAAGTCGCGCGCCACCAGGCGCAGCGCGCGCCGGGCCCAGGGCTCGTCCAGCGGCACGGCGGCCAGTTGCCCCACGCCGCGCATCAGCGAAAACGCCCGGTCGGGCAGCAGGCCCACGCCCAGGCCGTTGTCGATCATGCGGCACATCGCGTCCAGGCTGGTGACCTGGATGCGCTGGCGCAGCGGGCGCGCGGCCTGCGCGGCGGCCTGGCGCATGGCCAGGCTGATGCTGCTGCCCGCGTGCAGCCCGACGATGTCCCAGTCCAGCACTTCTTCAAAGCGGATCGATGCGCGGGTCGACAGGGCGTGCGTCTGGGGCACGACCAGCACCAGCCGGTCGCTGCGGTAGGGGCGGCTTTGCAGGCCTTCGTGGGCGGCCGTGGCGGGTACGTTGCAGATCCCCAGATCCGCCGCGCCTTCGTGCACGGCCTGCAGCACGTCGGGCGAGAGGTGCTCCTGCAGATCGATCTTGATCTGGCTGTGTGCCTGGGCGAACGCGCCCAGGTCCTCGGGCAGGAACTGCACGATGGCAGAGATGTTGGCGTGCATGCGCACATGGCCGCGCACGCCGTCGGCGTACTCGGAAAGCTCACCCTGCATGCGCTCCAGCCCGAACAGCACGTTGCGCGCGTGGTGCAGCAGGCTTTCGCCAGCGGGGGTCAGCGTCACGCCGCGGCTGTGGCGGTACAGCAGGGCCGTGTCGACCGCAGCCTCCAGGTCGGACAGGCGCTTGCTCACCGCCGAGGCGGCGATGAACTCCCGCTCGGCCGCGCGGCCGATGCTGCCCAGTTCGCAGACGGCCACGAACAGTTGCAGCGAGGTGAGGTCAATGCGGCGCGCAAAGCTGCGCTCTGAGCTTTTCATCGGGGGTGGAGCGACTTCTCGTTTGACGAGGTGAGTCCCCTATTTTCCCCTGTATATCTGCCGGTTGTCATCGCGATACGCGATGGCTCACATGCCGCTGGATGGGGCGTAGCGGCGGATTTGCTATGAAAAATATAGCTTCCAGCGCTCATCAAATAAGCGCTGGAGGCTGTTTTGGCTCTTGTATTAGAGCGTCACGCTGTCGCCATGCTCGGGAACCTCCACGGGGCAGCCCAGCGCGTGGTCGATGCGCTGACGCAGCATGTCGGCCGCTGCCATCTCCCCATGCACCACGTAAACCTGCCGGGGTGTGGAGGGCATGGAGCGCAACCAGGCCACCAATTGGTCGCCATCGGCGTGGGCCGAGGCCGTGGCCAATTGCACCACCTCAGCACGGATGGCCACGTCGCGCCCGTGGATGCGGATGGTTTTTTCGCCCGCGGCGATGCGGGCGCCGCGCGTGCCGCCCGCCTGGTGCCCGGTGAGGATGATCATGTTGCGATGGTCGCCCGCGTGCAGCGCCAAATGGTGCAGCACGCGCCCGCCGGTGGCCATGCCGCTGGCCGACAGGATCACGCGCGGCCCGTGCAGGCGGGCCAGCGCCTTGGACTCGTCCACGCTGTGCACCAGCGTCGTGCCGCGCGCCATGGCGTGCAGTTCGGAGCGGTTGATCCGGGTCTCGCTCAGGTGGTTCTGGAACAGCTCCGTGGCGCTCACGGCCATGGGGCTGTCCAGGTACACGCGCAGTCCGGAAGGCACTTCGCCGCGGGCCTTCAGCTGGGCGATGGCGTACATCACCGTCTGCGCGCGCCCCACGGCGAATACCGGCACCACCGCCACGCCGCCACGCGCGGCCAGGCGTGCCAGTGCGGGCCCCAGCTCGTCCAGCACCGTGCCGGGCGGGTGGCTGCGGTCGCCGTAGGTGGACTCGATGAGCACGGTGTCGGCCGCGGGCGGCGCGTCGGGCGTATGCATCAGCAGGTCGTCCGGGCGGCCCAGGTCGCCCGAGAACAGGATGCGCCGCCCTCCCACCTCCAGCAGCACGCTGGCCGCACCCAGGATGTGGCCTGCATTCTGGAAGGTGGCGCGCCAGCCGCGCAGGGGCTCGAAGGTCTGGTGCGTGGGCTGCACTTGCAGCAGCGACAGGCAGTGCTGCGCGTCCAGGCGCGTGTACAGCGGCAGGGCGGGTTCGTGCTTGCTGAGCTTGTGCCGGTTGAGGAAAGCCGCGTCTTCTTCCTGCAGATGGCCGCTGTCGGGCAGCAGGATGGCGCATAGATCGCGCGTGCCGGCCGTGCAGAACACCGGCCCGCCAAAGCCGTCCTTGGCCAGCAGCGGCAGGTAGCCCGAGTGGTCCAGGTGGGCATGGGTGAGCAGCACGGCGTCAACGTCCTGCGGCGCCACCGGCAGCGGGTTCCAGTTGCGCAGGCGCAGCGGCTTGTAGCCCTGGAACAGGCCGCAGTCCACGAGCAGCGCCTGGCCGCCGTGGCGTACGAGGTATTTGGAGCCGGTGACGGTGCCGGCCCCGCCGAGGAAAGTGATGCTGACGGACATGGAATGGCTTTGTGAAGTGACGACCGTCAGCGTAGCAGGCGGCGCTACGCGGGTGTTTGATGCAAACGCACCCGCAGCGCGGCGTAGCCGGCGTCCGGGGCTGTGGCCCGCGTAGGCGCATGGCCGGCGGGCAGCGCGATGGCGCTGGTGCGCGCCAGCAATTCCTCCATCAGCACCCGCAACTCCAGCCGCGCCAGCGGCGCGCCGGGGCAGACGTGGATGCCCGCCCCGTACAGCAGGTTGAGCGCGGGATCGCGGTCCATGCGAAATTCATCCGGGTCGCCGAACACCCGTGGGTCGCGGTTGGCGGCGATCCAGTGGATGGACAGGCGCTCGCCCATCGGCACGGGGCAGCCGCCCAGCGTCACGTCGCGGGTGGTGATGCGGCGGTTGGCCACGAGCGGGCCGTCGATGCGCAGCACCTCGTCGATGGCCGTGGGCAAGAGGCCGGGCTGCGCGCGCAGGCGTTGCTGCCAGTCGGGGTGGCTCGCCAGCCAGTGCAGCAGGATGCCGATGGAGGCGGCAATCGTGCCGACCTCGCCCACCGTCCAGTTGCGCAGCACGCTGGCAAGCTCGCGCAGGTCCAGCAGACGGCCCTCCACACGGGTGTGCATCAGTTCGCTGGTGATGTCCTGCGTGGGCGGCGCCTCCAGGCGGGCCTGGCGCACGCGCCCGACCAGGTCTTCGAACTCCTGCGCAACGGCCGAGGTCTGCGTGCGGTCGCCCGAGCGGGTGGCGGCCTGGCTGCGGCGCAGCCAGCCGAGCAGCTCGTCTTGCAGCAGCGTGGGCCAGCCGAGGAACGCGGACTGCACGCGCACCGCGAAGGGCAGGGCGAACTCGTGGGTGATCTCCAGCTCGCCGCCCAGGGCCAGGGCCTCCTGCACCGTGGCGGCCGACAGCGCGCGACACACGGGCTCGAAGTGCGCCATGCGCTCGGGGGCGAAGAACGGGTCGAGCGCGCGGCGGTACTGCGTGTGCAGGGGCTGGTCGTAGCCGTTGGGCACGGCCGGGTGGGCCGACACCGCGCTGCTGAAGGTGGCGTGATCCTGCAGCACCTGCATGACCTCGGCGTGGCGCAGCACGGACCAGTGCTGCGCGTCGCTGTGCGCCAGCGGGCAGCGCTCGCGCAGCTGGTCGTAGGCGGCGCGCTGGTCGCGCAGGACTTCGGGCGCTTGCGGGTCCCAGCGGGGCGGTGTCGTGGTCATGGCAGTCTCCTTGGAAGGCTTCCTGCGGCTTCGCCCACCCGGCGAGGCGATCGCAGACGGGTTCTACAGTCCCAGCGCGTCGGCCAGCGCGTTCATGCGCTGGCTCACGCCGGCATCCATGGCCATGGGGCGGCCCCATTCGCGCTGGGTCTCCCCGGGCCATTTGTTGGTGGCGTCCAGTCCCATCTTGCTGCCCAGGCCTGCCACGGGTGAAGCGAAGTCCAGGTAGTCGATGGGCGTGTGCTCGATCAACAGGGTGTCGCGCGCCGGGTCCATGCGTGTGGTCAGGGCCCAGATGACTTCCTTCCAGTCGCGCGCGTCCACGTCCTCGTCCACCACCACGATGAACTTGGTGTACAGAAACTGGCGCAGGTGGCTCCACACGCCCATCATCACGCGCCGTGCATGGCCCGCATAGGCCTTGCGGATGCGCACTACCGCCATGCGATAGCTGCAGGCCTCGGGCGGCAGGTAGAAGTCGATGATCTCCGGGAAGGCGCGCTGCAGCAGCGGCACGAACAGTTCGTTGAGCGCCAGGCCCAGCATGGCCGGCTCGTCGGGTGGTTTGCCGGTGTAGGTGCTGTGGTACAGGGCGTCCTGGCGCTGCGTGATGCGCTCGACGGTGAACACCGGGAACTCGGCGCACTCGTTGTAGTAGCCAGTGTGGTCGCCGTAGGGGCCTTCCAGCGCGTGCTGCCAGCCGCTCTTGTGGTTGGCATCGGGATGGATGTGGCCTTCCAGCACGATCTCGGCGCTGGCCGGTACCGACAGCGGCACTCCTAAAGCGGGCGCCACCTCGGTGCGCGCGCCGCGCAGCAGGCCGGCGAACTGGTATTCCGACAGCGTGTCGGGCACGGGTGTGACGGCGCCCAGGATGGTGGCCGGGTCGGCCCCGATGGCCACGGCCACCGGGTAGGGCTGGCCGGGGTTGAGCCGGCAGTGGTCGGCAAAGTCCAGCGCACCGCCGCGGTGCGACAGCCAGCGCATGATGAGCTGGTTTTTGCCCAGCAGCTGCTGGCGGTATATCCCTAAGTTCTGGCGTGCCTTGCGCGGGCCGCGCGTGATGGTGAGGCCCCAGGTGACCAATGGCGCCACGTCGCCAGGCCAGCAGTGCTGGATGGGCAGGCGGGTCAGGTCGACGTCGCTGCCCTCCCACACCACCTCCTGGCAGGGCGGGCGGCGCACGGTGGCCGGGGCCATGCTCCACAGCGTCTTGAGCAGATCGCGCTTGCCCCACAGGTCCTTCATGCCGCGTGGCGGCTCGGGCTCCTTTAGCTGTGCCAGCACCTCACCAAAGGCGCGGATCTCCGGCAGCCCCGCCACGCCCAATGCGCGGGCCACGCGCCCGGGCGTGCCGAACAGGTTGGCGAGCACCGGCATGGTATGGCCCGTGGGGTGCTCGAACAGCAATGCGGGGCCGCCCGCGCGCAGTACGCGGTCGGCCAGCGCGGTCATTTCCAGGTGAGGGGATACGGGCTCGGCAATGCGGCGCAATTCGCCCGCGGCCTCCAGCTGGGCCATGAAGTCGCGCAGGTCGCGGTAATGCATGCTTTGAATGAAATCAGGCTCCAGCGCTTATCCAACAAGCGCTAGCAGCTATTGTTTCAGGAGTCCAACGGCAGACCCTGCCATTGCGGCGCCAGGGCGTGCTCCAGCCCCAGCAGGTCCAGCACGCGGGCCACGCTGTGGTCCACGATCTCGCCCACGCTGGTGGGGCGCTGGTAGAACGCGGGCATGGGCGGGCACACGATGCCGCCCATCTCGGTCACCGTCGCCATGTTGCGCAGGTGCACCAGGTGCAGAGGGGATTCGCGCACCATCAGCACCAGGCGGCGCCGCTCCTTGAGCACCACGTCGGCCGCGCGCGTGAGCAGGTTGTCCGCCAGGCCGTGGGCCACGGCCGCCAGCGTGCGCATGGAGCAGGGCGCCACCACCATGCCGTGCGCGGCGAACGAGCCGCTGGCAATGCTGGCGCCCACGTTGGCGAGGTCGTGCACCACGTCCGCCAGCGCCTCGACGCTGGCGCGGTCCATATCCAGCTCGTGGCGCAGGTTGCGCCAGCCGGCGTCGGAAACAACGAGGTGGGATTCCACATTGGGCATGTCCTGCAGCGCCTGCAGCAGGCGTGCGCCGTACACGGCGCCGCTGGCGCCCGAGATGCCCACGATCACGCGGCGGGGCGGCGGGCTCATGCGGCGGCCTTGGAGCGCAGGGGATGGTCGTGCAGGTCGGCCTGGATGCGCGCCAGCACCTGGGCGGCCTCGGCCGGGTCGAAGTCCTGGTGGTTGCGCTTCTTCACGCCGTACTCATGCAACTGGAAGTGGCGTGCCGGCGTAATGCCGTGGCGCGCCAGGCTGCTCTTCACGCACACCAGGGGGCAGCCGTCGAGCGCGATGATGGGACGGCCCGAGCGCGCCAGCTTGACCAGCTTGGGCACGTCGCCCCCTACGCCAGCGATGCACGACATCTCCGCCACGCCCTCACGGTCCAGCCGCACGGCGACATGGTTGGCCAGCTGCGCGGCGCTGGAGCAGCCGGAGCAGGAATAGACCAGCGGGTGGACATCGCAAGGGGCAGGTTCCGTCACGAACGACCTCCAAAGAAGGGCGGAAGAGGCGGCAATTGTCGCGCAAGCTGCGGGGCCCAGCGCGAGAGCACGGCGCGCGGCGCCCAGTGGCGCGGGTCGAGCACGGGCAGGTCGATGGCGTCCAGCGCGTTCTTGACCACCAGGCCCAGCTCGGTGTCGCCCTCCATCACCAGGCGGCGGTTGAAGAACAGCGTGTCCGGGTCCTGGCGGCGTTGCGCCAGCAGCACGAAGTCCTGCGCATTGGCGCTGATCGCGAGGTCCGGGTTGGCCTGCGGCGCGCTGGGCGCAAAGCGCTGGCCGTTCCAGGTGAAGTCGAAGGCCACGCGCGCGTCGCGCACGCGGATGGACAGGCGCTTGTCCTTGAGCAGGTCCTTCACGTCCTGAGGCAGATGGTGCGACAGGGCCAGGTTGATGGCTGTAACCAGCAGGACCGAGCCCGGATAGGCGGGCAGACGCGAGAGCACGGCGCCCACGGGGCGCGGCAGGGTGAACGGTGCGGGTGGGGTAGCGGTCATGGCTTGAAGGAGTAAGTGCGGTGGCTCAGGATGTCACGGCGGGCTGCACCAGATCCAGTCCGGGCTTGCCGTGCCAGTAACCGTTGCAGGGGGCCTCGGGCATCAGGGGGCGCATGCGGTCAAGGGCACCTGCATCGGGTTGGGGCGCCTTGCGGGCTGCGTCGAAGGCGGCGATAACCTCTGCCATGTGCTGCGATTGGGGGGACAGGCGCAGCAGTTCCACGCCCAGCGCGCGCAGCGCAGGTACGTCCTGGATGAGGTTGTGCACGCGCGCCGACTGGGTCTGGATGCCGTTGAGCACCAGGAAGCCCTCGCCTTCGCGGGTGGCCAGCAGCTGGCCGTCCGGGTGCTCGATGCAGCGAAAACCGCAGTCGTCCTTGGGCAGGTTGTAGTGGCGTGCCGTGAAGCAGCGCGCCGAGAACGCCAAGGGCATGCGGCCGTAGGCGAAGACTTCGGTCTCCAGCCCCGCGGGTTTGTGTTGCTGCAGCACGGCCAGGTCGGCCTGGCGCATCTCCAATGGCATGACCCAGCGGCTGGCGCCCAGGCCGACCATCCAGTTCAGCGAATCGGCATTGAACAGGTTGAGCTGGGGGCCGGCGACGAAGGCGCGCTTGCCTGCGAGCTGGTGCACGGCGCCCATGTCGTTCGCCTCGATGAGGAATTCCTCGTCCTGGGCGATCTTGTGCATGGCGGATACGTCGGACGTGGATTCCAGCAGCACCATGGTGGAGAGCACCGCCTGCTTGCCGGCGTCGCGCAGCATGCGTGCGATGTCGATCCAGTCGCTCTGGCGCAGCTCGCGGCGGCGCGAGCACACGGCTTCGCCAAGGTAGACGACGTCCACCGGCGTCTCGGCCATGGCCTGGTAAAAATCAAAAACGGTATCGCGCGGCCAGTAGTACTGCAGCGGGCCCAGGGCTAGTTTCATCTTGATGCTCTCAGTTCTTCAGGGGGCCAAGCGCAGTCCCCGCCGCATAAATCGGCGTGACCCAGGCCCAGGCTGCCGGGCAACGGCACAGGGGGTGTTCTTCGCACTTCATTTCCAGGGGCGGTGGTAGGCGCCCAGCGTGTGCTGCTGGCCCTCGGCCACCTGGTCCAGGCTGGCCATCCAGGCGGTCTTGGGGCTGTACAGGTGGCCTTGCGCCATGCAGTGGTCGATGGCCTCGCGCCAGACCTTGGTCACCTGGGCCACGTACGCGGGGCTGCGCTGACGGCCCTCGATCTTGAAGGCACGCACGCCCATCTTCACAAGCTTGGGCAGCAGTTCCAGCGTGTTGAGGCTGGTGGGTTCCTCCAGCGCGTAGTAGTTGCTCTCGTCGCCCACGTCGAAGCGGCCCTTGCAGAGCGTGGGGTAGCCAGCGTTCTCGCCGTTGCCGTAGCGATCGATGAGCACGCCATTCAGGCGCGACTCCAGGCCCTTGGGCGTCTCCTGCCAGCGCACGAACTTCGCGGGTGAGCACACGCCGTGCGTGTTGGGCGACTCACCCGTGGCATAGGACGACAGCGCGCAGCGCCCTTCGACCATCACGCACAGGCTGCCGAAGGCGAACACCTCGATCTCCACCGGCGTGCGGTCGATCACCTGGCGCACCTGCTCCAGCGAGAGCACGCGCGGCAGTACGGCGCGCTGGATGCCGAACTGCTGGTGGTAGAAGTTGATGGCGTCGTGGTTGGTGGCCGAGCCCTGCACCGACAGGTGCAGCCGCAGCTGCGGATGGTGGCGCATGGCGTATTGCATGAGGCCGGGATCGGCCATGATCACGGCGTCGATCCCCCAGGCGGCCGCGCGGTCCAGGGCGGCGCGCCAGGGGGCGGGGTTGGCGGCCTGCGGGTAGGTGTTGAGTGCCAGCAGCACCTTGCGCCCGCGCGCATGGGCGTAGGCAATGCCGTTCTGAATGGCCGCCTCATCGAAGTTCAGACCCGCGAAATTGCGTGCATTCGTCGCGTCGCGCAGGCCGAGGTAGACGCAGTCGGCTCCGCCGTCAACGGCCGCCTTGAGTGCAGGCAGGCTGCCGGCGGGGCAGACCAGTTCGGGTGCGGAAGGGATGTCGGGGGAAGTCGGTTGGCGGGCTGGGTCGGTCACGGGGGCGCTCTTTCGGCTGGCTTGTGCGCGGATCGTCTGATCCTGCGCAGGCTGCGTACCTTAGGTCGCGGTGAATACCCATAACCTGATTTTTGTCAACGATGGGCCGGTCGTTCCTGAATAAACAGATCGGGATTGACCAAAGCCCAGGCAAAAAAAGGCCCGCTGTCCGCGGGCCTTGTCCAGGGGGTCAGCTGAAGAAGCTCTTGAGCCGGTCGGTCCAGCTCTCGGTGGACGGCGAATGCTTGGCGCCGCCCTTCTTGAGCGACTCGTCCAGTTCCTTGAGCAGCTTGCGCTGGTGCTCGGTGAGCTTGACCGGGGTTTCCACGATGATGTGGCAGTACAGATCGCCGGGGTAGCTGGCGCGCACCCCCTTGATGCCCTTGCCCCGCAGGCGAAACTGTTTGCCGGCCTGTGTGCCTTCGGGGATATCGATGGCCGCCTTGCCCTGCAGCGTGGGCACCTCGATCTCTCCACCCAGCGCCGCGGTGATGAAGCTCACCGGAACCTGGCAGTGCAGATCGTCGCCGTCGCGCTCGAAGATGTCGTGCTTCCTGATGCGAATCTCGATGTACAGGTCGCCCGGCGGTCCGCCATTGGTGCCCGGTTCCCCGTTGCCGGTGGAGCGGATGCGCATGCCGTCGTCGATGCCGGCGGGGATCTTCACCTCCAGCGTCTTTTGTTTCTTGACCCGGCCCTGGCCGTGGCAGGCCGTGCAGGGCTCGGGAATGATCTTGCCCGTGCCGCGGCAGTGGGGGCAGGTCTGCTGCACGCTGAAGAAACCCTGGCGCATCTGCACCGTGCCTGAGCCCTGGCAGGTGCCGCAGGTCTTGGCGCTGGTGCCGGGTTTGGCGCCGCTGCCGTGGCAGGTCTCGCAGCTTTCCCAACTGGGAATGCGGATCTGCGCTTCCTTGCCCTTGGCAGCCTCTTCGAGCGTGACGTCCATGGCGTAGGACAGGTCGTTGCCGCGGTACACCTGCCGGCCGCCGCGCCCGCGCGCGCCGCCGAACATGTCGCCGAAGATGTCTCCGAAGGCTTCGGCAAAGCCACCAAAGCCCTCGGCGCCACCCATGCCGCCACGCATGTTGGGGTCTACGCCCGCGTGGCCGTACTGGTCGTAGGCGGCGCGTTTCTGTGCGTCGGACAGGATCTCGTAGGCCTCCTTGGCCTCCTTGAACTTCTCCTCGGCGGGCTTGGCAGCGTCACCCTGGTTGCGGTCAGGGTGGTACTTCATGGCGAGCTTGCGATAGGCTTTCTTGAGCTCGTCGTCCGAGGCGTTCTTGGGAACGCCAAGGACCTCGTAAAAATCTCTCTTGGACATGGGCAATCTTCAGGCCGGTTGGGAGCACGAACGCCGCGCGAACCCCGGCTGGCGGGGCCCGACGCGGCGGCTAGGCACGGGATGCGCTGGCGCGATCAGCCCTTCTTGACTTCCTTGACCTCGGCATCCACCACGTTGTCGTCCTGCGCGGCAGCACCGGCGGAGCCACCGGCGGCAGCTTGCGCGCCGGCAGCCTCGGCCCCTTGAGCGGCCTGCGCATCGCCGTACATCTTCTCGCCGAGCTTCTGGCTGGCAGCCATCAGTGCGGTGGTCTTCTCGTCGATGGCGGCCTTGTCCTCGGTCTTCAGGGCAGCTTCCAGGTCCTTGACGGCGGCCTCGATCTTTTCCTTCTCACCGGCGTCCAGCTTGTCGCCGTGCTCGGACAGGCTCTTGTTCACGGTGTGCACGGCGGCCTCACCCTGGTTGCGGGCCTGCACCAGCTCCAGCTTCTTCTTGTCGTCGGCGGCGTTGAGCTCGGCGTCCTTCACCATCTTCTGGATCTCGTCCTCGGACAGGCCGGAGTTGGCCTTGATGGTGATCTTGTTCTCCTTGCCCGTGCCCTTGTCCTTGGCGCCCACGTGCAGGATGCCGTTGGCGTCGATGTCAAAGGTCACTTCGATCTGGGGCGTGCCGCGCGACGCCGGGGGAATGCCTTCCAGATTGAACTCGCCCAGCAGCTTGTTGGCGCTGGCAATCTCGCGCTCGCCCTGGAACACCTTGATCGTCACGGCGGGCTGGTTGTCCTCGGCCGTCGAGAAGGTCTGCGCGAACTTCGTCGGGATCGTGGTGTTCTTCGTGATCATCTTGGTCATCACGCCGCCCAGGGTCTCGATGCCCAGGGACAGCGGCGTCACGTCCAGCAGCAGCACGTCCTTGCGGTCGCCCGACAACACCTGACCCTGGATGGCTGCGCCCACGGCCACGGCCTCGTCAGGATTCACGTCCTTGCGCGGATCTTTGCCAAAGAACTCCTTGACCTTTTCCTGCACCTTGGGCATGCGGCTCATGCCACCGACCAGGATCACGTCGTCGATGTCGGACACGGAGATGCCGGCGTCCTTGATGGCCGTGCGGCAGGGGGCGATGGTGCGCTCGATCAGCTCGTCCACCAGGCTTTCCAGCTTGGCGCGGGTGAGCTTGATGTTCAGGTGCTTCGGGCCCGACGCATCGGCGGTGATGTAGGGCAGGTTGATGTCGGTTTGCGCGCTGTTGGACAGCTCGATCTTGGCCTTTTCGGCGGCTTCCTTCAGGCGCTGCAGGGCCAGCACGTCCTTGGACAGGTCCACGCCTTGCTCTTTCTTGAACTCGCCGATGATGTAGTCGATGATGCGCTGGTCGAAGTCTTCGCCGCCCAGGAAGGTGTCGCCATTGGTGGACAGCACTTCGAACTGCTTCTCGCCATCGACGTCGGCGATCTCGATGATGGACACGTCGAACGTGCCGCCACCCAGGTCATACACGGCGATCTTGCGGTCGCCCTTGTCCTGCTTGTCCAGGCCGAAAGCCAGCGCGGCGGCGGTAGGCTCATTGATGATGCGCTTCACATCCAGGCCCGCGATACGGCCGGCGTCCTTGGTGGCCTGACGCTGAGCGTCGTTGAAGTATGCGGGAACCGTGATCACGGCCTCGGTCACCGGTTCGCCCAGGAAGTCCTCGGCAGTCTTCTTCATCTTGCGCAGCACTTCCGCGGAGATCTGCGGGGGGGCCAGCTTCTGGCCGCGCACTTCCACCCAGGCGTCGCCGTTGTCGGCGCGGGTGATGGTGAAGGGCATCAGGTCGATGTCCTTCTGCACTTCCTTCTCGTCGAACTTGCGGCCGATCAAGCGCTTGGCGGCGTAGATGGTGTTCTTGGGGTTGGTCACGGCCTGGCGCTTGGCAGAGGCGCCCACCAGAATCTCACCGTCTTCCTGGTACGCGATGATGGACGGCGTAGTGCGCGCGCCTTCGCTGTTCTCGATCACGCGCGTGTTGTTGCCTTCCATGATGGCCACGCAGCTGTTGGTGGTGCCCAGGTCAATACCGATGATTTTTCCCATGTTTTTCTCCGTGATGTCTGAAATGGCTGGATAGCCAGTAACTTGTGGATAACTTGCCCGTCTTCAAGCGGCGGTGCTGAGATTTATTTACTTGGGCGCGGCCACCGTGACCAGCGCTGGGCGCAGGACGCGGTCAAAGATCAGATAGCCCTTTTGCAGCACGCTCACGACGGTGTTGGCTTCCTGGTCGGCGGGCACCATGCTGATGGCCTGGTGCTGGTGCGGGTCGAACTTGGTGCCGGTCTCGGGGTTCACGATGACCACCTTGTTGCGCTCCAGCGCCGACATCAGCTGGCGCAGGGTGGCGTCCGAACCCTCGCGCAGTTGCTCGGCCGTGGCGTTCTCGATGGCCAGGGCGGCGTCCAGGCTGTCGCAGACAGGCAGCAGGCTTTCGGCGAAGCTCTCAATGCCGAACTTGCGGGCCTTGGCTACCTCATCCTCCGCACGCCGGCGGGCATTCTCGGCCTCGGCTTTGGCGCGCAAAAATTGATCGGCCAGGTCGGCGCTCTTGGCTTTGAGTTCGGCCAGTTCGCCCTGCAGGCGGTTCAGTTCGTCGGCGGCATTGGCGGACATCGCCGCTTCAATCTCTTCAGGAGAGGGAGGGGGATTCTGGTTCTCGGACATGTCGACTCGGGTTGAATTGGAATGCTTGTGCGCGCCAGTTAGGGGCGTATCCGCGGTTTTCAAGCGCGAATGGTGCAAATGGCGTTCTTTGCGGGCAACGCGGGGGCTTTGGCGTGCCGCGTGCAGGAGTGTGGACGGTGCGCAGTGTACAAGGTGAGCGCGCGTTGCTATAATCTTGCGCTTTGCCTTGCCACACCGCTACACGACGCGGCGGGTGGTGTCATCCAAAAGGAGTTTGCATGCGTCACTACGAAATCATTTTGTTGATCCATCCGGATCAGAGCGAACAGGTTCCGGCCATGCTGGAGCGCTACAAGGGCATGATCGTTGCCGGCGGCGGCCAGGTGCACCGTGTGGAAGATTGGGGTCGCCGTCAACTGGCTTACCTGATCAACAAGCTGGCCAAGGCCCACTACCTGTGCCTGAACATCGAAGCCGACCAGGCTGTGATGGCCGAACTCGAGCACGCCTTCAAGTTCAACGACGCCGTGCTGCGTCACCTGACGGTGCAGAAGAAGAAGGCCGAAACGGGCGCGTCCTCCATGATGAAGACCGTCGAGCGCGAAGAAGCACGCAAGGCCAGCCAGGCCGAGTTTGCCGCTTCGAACGAGCGCTGATCGACCAGCCTGTCAGCCAGGAGGTGTGAACAACCATTGGGTCCTGACAGCCTGTATCGCCGAGGTCCAGCCTCTGCGCTACACGCCCGCCGGCCTGCCGGCGCTGGATATACGACTCGAGCACGAGTCGCTCCAGCGGGAAGCCGGGGCGGATCGGCAGGTCAAGGCCAGCGTGAAAGCCCTCGCATTTGGCGCTCTTGCGGAGCGTCTGGCCCGGCAAGCACTGGGAAGCGTCTGGAAGTTCCAGGGCTTCTTGGCCACGGGGCGCGGCGGCAAGGGATTGGTGTTCCACATCCAGGATATTCAACAAGATTAATTTTCAAGAGGTCCGAAAATGGCCACGTTCAAGAAATTCAACAAGGACAAGCGCCCGAAGCGCAACACCCAGTCGCTGCTGTTCAAGCGCAAGCGCTTCTGCCGCTTCACGGTCGCAGGCGTCGAAGAAATCGACTACAAGGATGTCGACACCCTGCGTGACTTCATCGCAGAGAACGGCAAGATCATCCCCGCGCGCCTGACCGGCACGCGCGCGATCTACCAGCGCCAGCTCAACACCGCCATCAAGCGCGCCCGCTTCCTGGCCCTGTTGCCCTACAGCGACCAGCACAAGATCTAAGGAGCACGATTACCATGCAAATCATCCTGCTCGACAAGGTCGTGAACCTCGGTAACCTCGGCGAGATCGTCAAGGTCAAGGACGGTTACGCCCGCAACTTCCTGATCCCCACGGGCCGCGCCCGCCGCGCCACCGAAGCCGCCAAGGCCGAGTTCGAGGCCAAGCGCGCCGAACTTGAAAAGGCCGCCGCCGAGAAGCTGGCTGCCGCCCAGGCACAAGGCGAAAAGCTGGCCGGCACCACCGTCAAGCTGACGCAGAAGGCTGGCGTGGACGGCCGTCTGTTCGGCTCCGTGACCAACCATGACATCGCCGAAGAGCTGAACAAGCAAGGCTACAACGTGGTGAAGTCGCAAGTCCGCCTGCCCAACGGCCCTATCAAGGTCGTGGGCGACAACACCGTCACGGTGGCCCTGCACACCGACGTGGCCGTTGAAGTCACCGTGTCCGTCTACGGCGAAACGGCCTGAGCGGTTCACACCCTGGCTCTGCCATACAAAGCCGCCCTTGGGCGGCTTTTGTTTTTTCACCCGCACCTGTGCACCTGCTGCCCACTGCCTTTGCACGCCTTATCCACAGAGTTGTGCAATGACGGGCATGGCACCGCCCGCTAGCATCGTCTGCTTGCCCTCCTGAAAGCCCCTGAGTCCCATGTCTGCCGTTGTGCCCACCCTTCCTGACGGTTATGCCGTCCCATCGCTGGATCGCGAGGTGGCCCAGTTGCGCGTTCCGCCCCATTCCATCGAGGCAGAGTCCAGCGTGCTGGGCGGCCTGTTGCTGGACAACATGGCGTGGGACCGCGTGGGTGACCTGCTGGTGGATGGCGATTTCTACCGCCACGAGCACCAGCAGATCTACGCCGCCATCGGCGCGCTGATCAACGCCAGCAAGCCTGCGGACGTGATCACGGTCTACGAGCATCTGCAGGGCATGGGCAAGGCCGAGGAGATCGGCGGGCTGGCCTATCTGAACAGCCTGGCCCAGTACGTGCCCAGCGCCAGCAACATCCGCCGCTACGCGGAGATCGTGCGCGAGCGCGCCATCCTGCGCAAGCTGGTGACCGCCAGCGACGACATCGCCACCAACGCCTTCAATCCCCAGGGCCGGCCGGTGGAGCGCATCCTGGACGAGGCTGAGCAGAAGATCTTCGCCATCGGCGAAGAGGGCTCGCGGATGAAGCAGGGCTTCCAGTCGCTCGACTCGCTCGTGATCGACCTGCTGGACCGCGTACAGGAGATGGCCGACAACCCCATGGACGTGACCGGCGTGCCCACGGGCTTCGCCGACCTGGACCGCATGACCAGCGGTCTGCAGGCAGGCGACTTGGTGGTGCTCGCGGCACGCCCCTCCATGGGCAAGACCTCGTTCGCGGTGAACATTGCCGAGCATGTGGCGCTCAACGAGGGCCTGCCGGTGGCCATCTTCTCGATGGAAATGGGCGCCGCCCAACTGGCGGTGCGTATCGTGGGCTCGATCGGGCGCGTGAACCAGGGCAACCTGCGCACCGGCAAGCTCAGCGACGAGGAGTGGCCGCGCCTGACCGAAGCCATCGAGCGGCTGCGCACCGTGAGCCTGCACATCGACGAGACGCCGGGCCTGACCCCATCCGAGCTGCGCGCCAACGCGCGCCGCTTGGCGCGCCAGTGCGGCAAACTGGGCCTGATCGTGGTGGACTATCTGCAGCTCATGAGCGGCTCGGGCAGCAACAGCTCCGACAACCGCGCCACCGAGCTGGGCGAGATATCGCGGGGCCTGAAGATGCTGGCCAAGGAGCTGCAGTGCCCGGTGATCGCGCTGTCGCAGCTCAACCGTTCGGTGGAGCAGCGCACCGACAAGCGTCCCATGATGAGTGACCTGCGCGAATCGGGCGCCATCGAACAGGACGCGGACATCATCATGTTCATCTACCGCGACGACTACTACAACAAGGAGTCCAAGGAGCCGAACATTGCCGAAGTCATCATCGGCAAGCAGCGTAACGGCCCCACGGGCACGGTGAAGCTGTTCTTCCAGAAGAACCAGACGCGCTTTGAGAACCTGGCGGTGGGCGCAGGTGACGATTACTATTAAGAGTCAAAAATGGCTCTAGCGCTTACTGGGTAAGCGCTAGTAGCTATTTATTTAGTAGTGATTGAGCGGTCTCAACGCGACAGTGCCCAGGCGAGCAGCGCCAGCGTGCATACGCCGAGCCCGCAGACGGCGAGCAGCAGGTGCAGGCTGCGCCGGCGCAACCCATCGACGGCGCGCACCAGTTGGGCGTTCTGCTCGGCCAGCGATTCGATCAGCGCGGCGGACGCGCGCTGGTCTTCTTCCAACTGGGCCATCCGCGCTTGCAGTACTGCCAGTTGATCGGGCGTGCTGTCGATCCGCTGCGCGGGCGCCTCGGGCGGTGGGGCTTTGCGCGTGTTGCTGATGAGTTTGCGCGCGGCCTGCATGATCTGGGGCGTGGCCTCGATCACGTCGCCCCAGGGCACAAGCTTCAGCGCGGACATCCAGCCCACGGCCATCAGAGCACCTCGCTGGCGAAGTCGGCCAGGCGCGAGCGCTCGCCGCGCGCGAGCAGGATATGCCCGCTGTGCGGCCAGCCCTTGAACCGGTCCACCGCATAGGTCAGGCCGGAGGAGCCTTCCGTGAGGTAGGGCGTGTCGATCTGTGCCAGGTTGCCCATGCAGATGATTTTGGTGCCGGGGCCCGCGCGGGTGACCAGCGTCTTCATCTGCTTGGGCGTCAGATTCTGCGCCTCGTCGATGATGACGTACTTGTTCAGAAAGGTACGCCCGCGCATGAAGTTCATGCTCTTGATCTTGATGCGGCTGCGGATCAGCTCGTTGGTGGCCGCGCGACCCCACTCGCCAGCATTGCCCCCGTCGCCCTTGGCAAGAAATTCCAGGTTGTCGTCCAGCGCGCCCATCCAGGGGCCCATCTTTTCTTCCTCCGTACCGGGCAGGAAGCCGATGTCCTCGCCCACGCTCACCGTGGCGCGGGTCATGATGATCTCGGTATAGCGGCGCTCGTCCAGCACCTGGGTCAGGCCCGCGGCCAGCGCCATCAGCGTTTTGCCGGTGCCGGCCGTGCCGGTCAGCGTCACGAAGTCCACGTCGGGGTCCATGAGCAGGTTCATGGCGAAGTTCTGCTCGCGGTTGCGGGTGTTCACACCCCAGACCGTATTCTTGGACGAGCCGTAGTCCTTGAGCGTCTCCAGCACCGCCGTCTTGTCCCGGATCTCGGTCACGCGCGCATACAGGCTGGGTTCGCCCGGCGCCTCGAAATACACAAACTGGTTGATCATCAGCTGCGCCACCACGGGGCCGCTGATGCGGTAGTACATGTGCACGCCGCTCTGCCAGCTTTCGACGTTCTTGCCGGCCTTGGTCCAGAAGTCCGTTGGCAGCGCAAGGCTGCCTGAATAGAGCAGGTCGCCGTCTTCCAGCGTCTTGTCGTTCTGGTAATCCTCCGCGACCAGGCCCAGGGCGCGCGCCTTCACGCGCATGTTGATGTCCTTGGACACCAGCACCACCTCGCGCGGCGCATGCAGCTTGCGCAGCGCTTCCACCACGCCCAGGATCTGGTTGTCGGCCTTGCCCTGTGGCAGGCTGGAGGGCAACTGGTAGTTCAGCGGGGCAGTCTGGAAATACAGGCAACCGCCGGCGGCGCGCTGGCCCGTGGAATCCAGGCGCAAGCCCAAGGCCATGTCGGCGCTGCCATGGGCTGCCGCCAGCGCATCCAGCGTACGGCTGGCCTGGCGGCCGTTGCGGGCCACTTCGGTCATGCCCTTCTTGTGGCCGTCGAGTTCCTCCAGCACGATCATTGGCAGGAAGATGTCGTGTTCTTCGAAGCGGAACAGGCTCGTGGGATCGTGCAGCAGCACGTTGGTGTCGAGCACGAACATCTTCTTCGGCCCGGCAGCACGCTTCTTGCGCAGTGCAGCGTCCGGTGCGGCGCGCGGCGCGGCAGCCGGGGGCACTGCGGTGACGGGGGGCCTCATGCGCACTGCGCCCTCATCCGCAGGGCGTGCGCGCGAATGGGCGGGTGCAGCAGATACCCCCGCTTTGGTTGAGCGGCCTGCACTGGATGGGATGGCGGTATCAGGTGCGGCGGCTTTCTTGGCGGCGCTGGTCTTGGTGGCCGCGCGCTTGCGAGTGGGGGCGGCCGCTGTAGCGGGCGGGGCCGCGGAAGCCTCCGCGGCCTCGTCATCCTCGAAAACCGTCATGCGATAGGCGTCTGGTTTGAGCAGGGCGGCGCGCTGGGTCGGGGCGGGGGGCAGGGGCATTGCAGGGAGCCTTGAGGAAAGTAACGTTCAAAAAGCACAAAGCCGCCTAGGAGACCGAGGCGGCTTTGGATTGCGGGGAGCGTGTTGCGTTTCTCAGCAGCATTGACCCATTATGCATGCTCCCCGTGACGGCCCACGGTAGAGCCGTTGGGTGTTCAAGCGGCTTTCTTGACAGGGGCTTTGATCGCCTTCACGGCCTTCAATACCTCGTCCACATGGCCGGGTACCTTCAGGCCGCGCCATTCCTGCACCAGAATGCCTTCGGGATTGACGAGGAAGGTGCTGCGCTCGATGCCCTTGACCTTCTTGCCGTACATGATCTTGTTCTTCACTACGCCGAACATGTGGCACATCTTCTCTTCGGTGTCGGCGATCAGCTCGAAGGGCAGCTCCAGCTTTTCCTTGAAGTCGTCATGCGACTTCATGTTGTCGCGCGACACGCCGAAGACCACAGCACCGGCCTTCTCGAAATCCTTGAACTTGTCGCGGAACTGCATGGCCTCGGTGGTGCAGCCCGGGGTGTTGTCCTTCGGGTAGAAATACAGAATCAGAATCTGGCCCTGGTGCGAGACGTTGGAAACCTTGATTCCGCCAGTCGCGTTGGCTTCAAATTCAGGAAGGGGTTTGTTGACAACGATCGCCATGGCACTTCTATCTCTCACGAATTAGTCGAAGAAAAGCCGGGGGAGTGGGGGTGTACTCTTTTTTGGGTGGTGCCCCCGACCGCAACAGGCTATTTTACCCCGAAACCCCCTCCAGGAGAACCGGCCGCACTGGCACCCGGATACGGCGACAGGGGAAATCTGCTGTTACTCGGTTTCCAACAGCAGGGCCGCGACCACGTTGCGCCCTTCGCCCGCCAGGACGTTGTAGGTCCGGCAGGCGGCCTGGGTGTCCATGGTTTCCAGGCCGATGCGCCGCGCCATCAGTGGCTGCAACCAGGCGGGCGGTGGAAAGCGGTTGCGCAGGCCGCTGCCGAAGATCACCACCTCGGCGTCCAGTTCGGCGAGTTGCGCGAAGTGCGCGGCAGTCAGGTCCTCGAAGCGGCGGCAGTTCCAGGCGATGCGCTGGCCGCGCGCACCGATGATGACGCTCTCGGTCACCCGATCGGCGTCCACGCCGATCCAGTCCGGCCCGTAGGCGGTGATGGACTGGGTATCGGGGCGTTCGGGCTGGAATTTCATGGGCGTTGCGGAGGCTGCCCGCACCCTGCGCGGTTGTGGGGCGGCCGGGGCCTTGGGTGGAACTGTGGTCAAATTATAGGTTTCACCGAGGCGCCCTGCGCCCGGCGGGGCCGCAGCCCCACTTGTGCCCCTCTCCTCACGCCTGCCCGCACATGAAGCCCATCCGCAAATCCGCCAAGCTCAACAATGTTCTCTACGATGTCCGGGGCCCCATCGTGGACGCGGCCAAGCAGATGGAGGACGAGGGCCAGAAGATCATCAAGCTGAACATCGGCAACCTGGCGCCGTTCGGCTTTGACGCGCCCGAGGAGATCCAGCAGGACATGATCCGCAACCTGCCCAACTCGGCGGGCTACTCGGACAGCAAGGGCATCTTTGCGGCACGCAAGGCCGTGATGCACTACAGCCAGCAGCAGGGCGTGGCCGGCGTGACGCTGGACGATATTTACCTGGGCAACGGCGCGAGCGACCTGATCACCATGGCCACCAACGCGCTGCTCGACGACGGCGACGAGCTGCTGGTGCCCGCACCCGACTACCCGCTGTGGACGGCGGCGGCCAGCCTGTCGGGCGGTCGGCCTGTGCACTACCTGTGCGATGAAGACAACGGCTGGATGCCCAGCCTGACGGACATCCGCGCCAAGATCACCCCGCGCACGCGCGGCATCGTGGTCATCAACCCCAACAACCCCACGGGCGCGCTGTACTCGGATGAGCTGCTCAAGGGCATCGTGCAGATCGCGCGCGAGCACAACCTGGTGCTGTTCGCCGACGAGGTGTACGACAAGGTGCTGTACGACGGCGTCAAGCACACGGCCATGGCCAGCCTGTCGACCGACGTGGTCACGCTCACGTTCAACTCGCTCTCCAAGGCCTACCGCTCCTGCGGCTACCGCGCCGGGTGGATGGTGATCTCGGGCGACAAGACGGCCGCGCGCGACTACATCGAGGGCATCAACATGCTGGCCAACATCAAGCTCGGCTCCAACGTGCCGGGCCAGTGGGCCATCCAGACCGCGCTGGGCGGCTACCAGAGCATCAACGACCTGGTCAAACCCGGCGGGCGCCTGTGCCGCCAGCGCGACCTGGCCTACGAGCTGATCACCGCCATCCCCGGCGTCACCTGCGTCAAGCCGCAGGCGGCGCTGTACATGTTCCCCCGCCTGGACCCCGAGATGTACCCCATCGCGGACGACCGCCAGTTCTTTATGGAAGTGCTGCGCGCCACGCGGGTCATGCTGGTGCAGGGATCGGGCTTCAATTACCCCGACAACCAGCACTTTCGCATCGTGTTCCTGCCGCACGAAGACGACCTGCGCGAGGCCATCGGCCGGCTGGCGGGCTTCCTGGCCGCCTACCGGCAGCGCCACGCCAAGGCGGCGTGAACTTCATTTTTGATAGCTGCCAGCGCCCGTCAACAGGGCGCTGGAGCCTTTTTTGACGGATAACCCTGATATGAAACCGATCCAAGTGGGCCTGCTGGGCATTGGCACCGTGGGCAGCGGCGTGTTCAACGTCCTGTCGCGCAACCAGGAAGAAATCCGCCGCCGCGCCGGCCGCGGCATCGAGATTGCTTGTGTGGCCGACCTGGACACCGCCCGCGCACGCTCCATCGTGGGCGAGAACGCCCGCGTGGTGGGCGACGCGCGCGAAGTGATCGCCAACCCTGAGATCGACATCGTGGTCGAGCTGATCGGCGGCTACGGCATCGCCAAGCAGCTGGTGCTGGAGGCGATCGCCGCCGGCAAGCATGTCGTGACGGCCAACAAGGCCCTGCTGGCCGTGCATGGCACAGAGATCTTCAAGGCCGCGGCCGAGAAGGGTGTGGTGGTCGCCTACGAGGCGGCGGTGGCCGGCGGCATCCCGATCATCAAGGCGCTGCGCGAAGGCCTGGCGGCCAACCAGATCCAGTGGGTGGCCGGCATCATCAACGGCACCACCAACTTCATCCTGTCCGAGATGCGCGACAAGGGCCTGGACTTCGACGTGGTGCTCAAAGAAGCGCAAGCGTTGGGCTACGCCGAGGCCGACCCCACCTTCGACATCGAGGGCGTGGACGCCGCGCACAAGGCCACCATCATGAGCGCCATCGCCTTCGGCATTCCGGTGCAGTTCGACAAGGCCTACGTGGAGGGCATCACCAAGTTGTCCGCCGTCGACATCCGCTATGCCGAGCAACTGGGCTACCGCATCAAGCTGCTGGGGATCGCCAAGCGCCGCCAGGGCGACGCGACCAAGCGCACGCCCGATGGCGTGGAGCTGCGCGTGCACCCCGCGCTGGTGCCGGCCAAGCGCCTGATCGCCAATGTCGAAGGCGCGATGAACGCCGTGGTGGTGCACGGGGACGCCGTGGGCACCACGCTGTACTACGGCAAGGGTGCGGGCAGCGAGCCCACCGCCAGCGCCGTGATCGCCGACCTGGTGGACATCACCCGCCTGATCGAGGCCGACCCCGCGCACCGCGTGCCGCCGCTGGCCTTCCAGAGCCACACGCTGCGCGAGGCGGGGCAGGAGCTGCCCGTGCTGCCCATGGCCGACGTGGTCACCAGCTACTACCTGCGCATCCGCGTGGCCGACGAGGCCGGCGTGCTGGCCAAGATCACCGGCATCCTGGCCGGCGCGGGCATCAGCATCGACGCCGTGCTGCAGCGCGAGGCCGACGAGGTGGGCGGCGAAGGCAGCACGCAGACCGACCTGATCATCCTCACGCATGACACGCGCGAGGGCGACATGGACGCCGCGCTCGCCCAAATCCAGGGCCTGCCCACGGTGCTGGCCAGCATCACGCGCATCCGCAAGGAAGAGCTCAACAACTAAGAGGGGCTGCACGCCATGCTGTACCTGTCCACCCGCGGCCACCCGGACCGCAAGCATTTCTGCGACATCCTGCTCGAAGGGCTGGCGCCCGACGGCGGCCTGTACCTGCCCGAGCGCTACCCGCAGATCAGCGACGCCGAGCTGACCGCGCTGCGCACCGCCTATCACACGCAAGGCTATGCCGAGCTGGCCTTCCGCATCCTGTCGCTGTACATCGACGACATCCCGCCCGCGGACCTGAAGCGCCTGTGCGAGAAGACGTACACCGCCGAAGTGTTCGGCACGGGCGAGATCGTGCCGCTGCGCCACCTGGAAGACGGCCTGTGGATCGAGGCCCTGTCCAGCGGCCCCACGCTGGCCTTCAAGGACATGGCCATGCAACTGCTGGGCAACCTGTTCGAGTACGAACTGGCCCGCCGTGGCGAGCAGCTCAACATCCTGGGCGCCACCAGCGGCGACACCGGCAGCGCGGCCGAGTACGCCATGCGCGGCAAGCAGGGCGTGCGCGTGTTCATGACCAGCCCGCACGGTCGCATGAGCCCGTTCCAGCAGGCGCAGATGTTCAGCCTGCAGGACGCGAACATCCACAACCTGGCCATCGAAGGCGTATTCGACGACTGCCAGGACATCGTCAAGGCGGTGAGCAACGACCACGCTTTCAAGGCCCAATACAAGATCGGCACCGTCAACTCGATCAACTGGGCGCGCCTGCTGGCGCAGGTGGTGTACTACTTCGCGGGCTACATCCAGGCGACGGAGACGAACGGCCAGAAGGTCAGCTTCACCGTGCCCAGCGGCAACTTCGGCAACATCTGCGCCGGCCATGTGGCGCGCCAGATGGGCCTGCCTATCGATCGCCTGATCGTTGCCACCAACGAGAACGATGTGCTCGACGAGTTCTTCCGCACCGGCGCCTACCGCGTGCGCGGCGCGGCCGACACGCACGAGACCAGCAGCCCCAGCATGGACATCAGCAAGGCCAGCAACTTCGAGCGTTTCGTGTTCGACCTGCTGGGGCGCAATGCGGAGCGCACGCGCGAGCTGTTCGCCGAGGGCGTGGCCAAACAGGGCTTCTTCGACCTGGGGAGCGACCCCGTGTTCCGAGACGCACGCGCCAAGTACGGCTTCGAGAGCGGCAAGAGCACGCACGCCGACCGCCTGGCCACCATCCGCGACACGTACGAGCGCTTCGGCCAGATCATCGATACCCACACCGCCGACGGCGTGAAGGTGGCGCGCGAGCACCGTGGCGATCCCGCTGTGCCCATGATCGTGCTGGAGACGGCCCTGCCCATCAAGTTCGCCGAGACCATCCAGGAAGCCCTGGGCCGCGCACCCGAGCGCCCGGCCAGGTTCGAGGGCATCGAGCAATTGCCCAAGCGCCTGCAGGTGCTGGCGGCCGATGCCGAGCAGGTCAAGGCCTATATCGCAGCCCATTGCGATTAGGGATCAAATCGGCCTCTGGCGATTATCCATCAAGCGCTGGTAGCTATTAATAGATGAGTGAAACTGAAGGAGTGTCGGGATGAAGGTGGTTGGCTTTGCCGGCTATTCAGGCAGCGGCAAGACCACGCTGGTGGAGCAGCTGATTCCCGAACTGCGCCTGCACGGCCTGCGCGTGTCGGTGGTCAAGCATGCGCACCACAAGTTCGACATCGACCATGTGGGCAAGGACACCTGGCGCCACCGCGAGGCCGGCGCCTATGAAGTGGCCGTGGCCTCCGACCGGCGCATGGCGCTGATGCGCGAATTCGAGCAGGAGCACACGCCCAGCGTGCACGAACTGCTGGCCGAGCTGGATCCGCGCGTGGACTGGGTGCTGGTGGAAGGCTTCAAGGAAAGCGACCTGCCCAAGATCGAGATCTGGCGCGCCGCATCACCCGATTACCGCGAACGGCCCGCACTCTATCCGCACGATCCCTGCATCATCGCCGTGGCCACCGACGCGCCGCTGCCGCCGGTGCCCACCGCGCTGCCGGTGCTCAACCTGGACGACCCTCACGCCGTGGTGCAATGGTTGCTGGCACAGGGCGCGCGTTTTGACTATGTGCCCGACCGGGCGGAGGCCTGCGAATGAAACCCCAAGCGCGTGCACCCCTCAAGCCACTGGACGAAGCCCTGGCCGAACTGCTGGCGCAGGCCGCCCCGCTGGCAGGCACCGACACCGTCAACACCTTCGACGCCGACGGTCGCGTGCTCGCGCAGGCCGCCACCTCGCCGCTGCAGGTGCCGCCCAACGACAACAGCTCGATGGACGGCTACGCCGTGCGCTGCGCCGACGTGCCGGCAGCGGGGGTGGAGTTGCCGGTGGCGCAGCGTATTCCCGCGGGCGCCTTCGGCGTGCCGCTGGCGGCGGGGACGGCGGCGCGCATCTTCACGGGCGCGCCGGTGCCCGAGGGGGCCGATGCCATCGTGATGCAGGAAGACTGCGAGGCGCTCGACGGGGATCGCGTGCGCGTGAATGCCGTACCGGCCCAGGGTCAGTGGATTCGGCGCGCGGGCGAGGACATCACCCGGGGTGCTGAGGTGCTGGCCGCTGGCACGCGCCTCACCCCCGCAGAGCTGGGCCTGGCTGCCAGTATCGGCTTGGGCACCCTGCAGGTGGCGCGCCGGCCCCGCGTGGCGCTTTTTTCCACGGGCGACGAACTCGTCATGCCGGGTGAAGTGCCGCCCGCGCAGATGAAGCCGGGCGCCATCTACAACAGCAACCGTTTCTTCCTGCGCGCCATGCTGCTGCGCCTGGGCTGCGAGGTGAGCGACTTGGGCATCGTGCCCGACCGGCGCGAGGCCACCGTGGCCGCGCTGCGCGAGGCTGCCCAGGGACATGACCTGATCCTGACCAGCGGCGGCGTGAGTGTGGGCGAGGAAGACCACATCAAGCCGGCGGTAGAGCGCTTGGGCACGCTGCAGCTCTGGCAGATCGCCATGAAGCCGGGCAAGCCCTTCGCCTACGGCCAGATTCCCCACGCGGGCGGCAGTGCACACTTCATGGGCCTGCCGGGCAACCCCGTGTCCAGCTTCGTCACCTTCGGCCTGCTGGTGCGCCCCTTCCTGTTGCGCCTGCAGGGCGTGCGTGATGTTGCTCCTAAAGCGATAGCTGCTAACGCTGGATTCGACTGGCCCCGGGCCGATAAACGCCGTGAATTCCTGCGCGTGCGCCAGGGCGCCGATGGCACGCTGGAGCTGTTTCCCAACCAAAGCTCGGGCGTGCTTACCTCGGCCGCCTGGGCGGACGGCGTGGTGGACAACCCCGCCGGCCAGACCATTGCGCGCGGCGACACCGTGCGCTTCCTGCCATTTGCGGAGTTGCTGTCATGACCACGCCCTTCACGATCACGGTGCGCTACTTCGCCTCCATCCGCGAGGCCGTGGGCACGGGGCAGGAGACGGTGCAGACCGGCGCCACCACGCTGGGCGCCTTGCGCGATGAACTCATCGCCCGTGGCGAGCCCTGGGCCACCTGCCTCTCGCGCGGGCGCGCCGTGCGCGTGGCCCTCGACCAGACCATGGCGCATGACGCCACGCCGTTGGCGGCAGGCGCCGAGGCGGCGTTCTTTCCGCCCGTCACGGGCGGCTGACGGCGTTCAAGGCTGCTGCACCGCCAGGGCGGGCAGCTCGGGGCTGCGCCACCCCAGCAACTCGGCCAGGCGCAGCGTGATCCAGCGCGCCTCGGCTGGGGTCACGCCCGCGTCCGGGCCGGCCAGGCCGGCGTGGATGCCCAGCAGCACCCCTTCTTCCGACCGCGCACCGCCGTGGTACAGCTGCTGCGCCTGTTCCACCAAGTGGCAGGCCAGGTCCTCGCACCACTCGTAGCGCGCCCGCACCTCGGCGGCAGGCGCCTGCAGGCGTGCGCGTGTGTCGCTGTACAGCGCGATGAAGGAGGGCGGGACCAGGATCTGGTTGTCGTCGTGCATCTGCCTATTGTCTGGCACGGCGAAAAAACACAGGCGCCGCTCTTGCCGGAGACGGCGCCCGCGCGGGTCTGGAGCGGATCAGCGCTTTTGCTTTGCCGGGGGCGCATCGTTGCGCGTGAACAGCCAGATGAAAAAGCCCCCCATGCACAGCATGAAACCGATGCCTATGGCGCTGAACAGACCCACCTCGGTGGTGAAGAGTTGCTTGAGCAGTTGCATGGCATTTTTCCTCCGTCGTTATGTGATGGAGCCATTGCAGCGCAGCCCGGCGGGAGCCCCTTTGAGACAAGTCAAAAATCCGGGTATACCCCACTATTGTCGTCAAGTACCTTCAATCAGGCACGAACAGGCGCTCAAAGCGCTGCTGGTCGCCTTCCAGCTCGAAGGTCACGAGCTGGCCCATCTTCGCGTCAGCCTTGCGGTGGGCGGAGAACAGGCTGTAGCGGCCCGCCAGGTCGAAGCTGGGCAGATCGACCAAGGCATAGGGGTGGGGCACGAAAGTCTGGAACTCAAACACCACACGGTGCGCATTGCGCGGCGAGGGGTAGAGCAGGTAGTCGTCGGTGGTGATGGTCTGCAGGGCCATGGTGTGCAAGTGTGGGGTGGGCGTTAAAGTGCCGTCAATCCCGCAATTCTGCCGCTGACCACTGCCATGCACCGCGTTTCCATCCAGACCCATGACTTCGACGTTTCCACCGAGCTGGAGGCGCTGCGTGCGCGGGACGCGCGCGTGGGGGCGGTGTGCTGCTTCGTGGGCACGGTGCGCGACCGCAACGAAGGGGACAGCGTGGCCTCCATGGAGCTGGAGCACTACCCGGGCATGACCGAGAAATCCATCGAGGCCATGGTGGATGCGGCGTTTGCACGTTTTAACCTCTATGGCGTGCGCGTGATCCACCGCGTGGGGCTGCTCGCGCCCATGGACCAGATCGTGATGGTGGCCGTGACCTCGGCGCACCGCGGCGAGAGCTTTCAGGCCTGCGAGTTCGTCATGGACTACCTCAAGACCCAGGCGCCGTTCTGGAAGAAGGAGCAGACGCCAGATGGTGCGCGCTGGGTGGATGCGCGCGTAAGCGACGATGCGGCGCTGGCGCGCTGGGGCATCGCCGCGCCGCCCCAGGTGGGCTGACTTTTATCGTCCGGCGGCTTGAAATCGAGGCCCCGGAGCCCTAGCTAGCGACAAGTTGGAGGTTTCACATGCGTCTTGATAAATTCACCACGAAGTTCCAAGAAGCGCTGTCTGATGCACAGTCGCTGGCCCTGGGACATGACAACGCCTACATAGAGCCCGTGCACATGCTGGTGGCCATGCTGCGCCAAGATGAAGGCCCGCGCGCGCTGCTGCAGCGTGCCGGCGCCAATGTGCCGGGCCTGCTGGCTGCGGCCGAGGCCGCCGTCAAGCGCCTGCCCCAGGTGCAGGGCCAGGACCAGGTGCAGGGCAGCCCCGAGCTGGGCCGTGTGCTGCAGGCCACCGAGAAGGAGGCCATCAAGCGCGGCGACCAGTTCATCGCCAGCGAATTGTTTTTGCTGGCGCTGGTCGACAGCAAGGGCGAGGCCGCGCAGCTGGCCAAGGACAACGGCGTGACCCGCAAGAGCCTGGAGGCGGCCATCGACGCCGTGCGTGGCGGCCAGAAGGTGGACAGCGCCGAAGCCGAGGGGCAGCGCGAGGCGCTGAAGAAATACACGCTGGACCTGACCGAGCGCGCCCGCCAGGGCAAGCTGGACCCGGTGATCGGCCGCGACGACGAGATCCGCCGCGCCATCCAGGTGCTGCAGCGGCGCAGCAAGAACAACCCCGTGCTGATCGGCGAGCCCGGCGTGGGCAAGACCGCCATCGTCGAGGGGCTGGCCCAGCGCATCGTCGAGGGCGAAGTGCCCGAGACGCTGAAGAACAAGCGCGTGCTGGTGCTGGACATGGCCGGCCTGTTGGCGGGTGCCAAGTACCGCGGCGAGTTCGAGGAACGCCTGAAGTCCGTGCTGAAGGAAGTGGCGCACGAGGAAGGCCGCATCATCCTCTTCATCGACGAGATCCACACCATGGTCGGCGCCGGCAAGGCCGAAGGCGCCATGGACGCGGGCAACATGCTGAAACCCGCACTGGCGCGCGGCGAGCTGCACTGCATCGGCGCGACCACGCTGGACGAGTACCGCAAGTACATCGAGAAGGATGCGGCGCTGGAGCGGCGCTTTCAGAAGGTGCTGGTGGACGAGCCCAGCGTGGAAGACACCATCGCCATCCTGCGCGGCCTGCAGGTGCGCTACGAGGCGCACCACGGCGTGGACATCACCGACCCGGCCATCGTGGCCGCGGCCGAGCTGTCGCACCGCTACATCACCGACCGTTTTTTGCCTGACAAGGCCATCGATCTGATCGACGAGGCCGCGGCCAAGATCAAGATCGAGATCGACTCCAAGCCCGAGTCGATGGACAAGCTCGAGCGCCGCATGATCCAGCTCAAGATCGAGCGCGAGGCGATGAAGAAAGAGACCGATGAGGCCTCGCAAAAACGCCTGCAGCTCATCGAGGAAGAGTTGGGCAATGTGGAGCGCGAGTACGCCGATCTGGAAGAGGTCTGGAAAGCCGAGAAGGCCAGCGCGCAGGGCTCCGAACAGATCCGCAAGGACATCGATGCCATCCGCACGCAGATCGACGACCTGAAGCGCAAGGGCGATTTCAACAAGGTCGCCGAGCTGCAGTACGGCACGCTGCCAGAACTGGAAAAGCGCCTGAAGGAAGCGCAGGACAGCGAGGCCGGCGGGACCGGCACCAAGCACAAGCTGCTGCGCACCCAGGTGGGTGCCGAGGAAATCGCCGAGGTGGTCAGCCGCGCCACCGGCATTCCCGTGGCCAAGATGATGCAGGGCGAGAAGGACAAGCTGCTGCACATGGAGGAAAAGCTGCACGAGCGCGTGGTGGGCCAGGACGAGGCGATCTCCGCCGTGGCCAATGCCATCCGCCGCTCGCGCTCGGGCCTATCAGACCCCAACCGGCCGCTGGGCAGCTTCCTGTTCCTGGGGCCCACGGGCGTGGGCAAGACCGAGCTGTGCAAGGCGCTGGCCGGGTTTCTCTTCGACAGTGAAGAGCATCTGGTGCGCATCGACATGAGCGAGTTCATGGAAAAGCATAGCGTCGCGCGCTTGATTGGTGCGCCTCCCGGCTATGTGGGCTATGAAGAGGGCGGCTACCTGACCGAGGCTGTGCGCCGCAAGCCCTACAGCGTGCTGCTGCTGGATGAGGTGGAAAAGGCCCACCCCGACGTGTTCAACGTGCTGCTTCAGGTGCTGGACGACGGCCGCCTGACCGATGGCCAGGGGCGCACCGTGGATTTCAAGAACACGGTGATCGTGATGACCAGCAACATTGGCTCGCACCTGATTCAGGCCATGGTGGGCCAGGATGCCGAGGACATCAAGGAAGCCGTGTGGGGGGAACTCAAGGGCCATTTCCGACCCGAATTCCTCAACCGCATCGACGAGACGGTGGTGTTCCACGGGCTGGATGCCAAGCACATCGAAGCGATTGCACGCATTCAGTTGCGTCTGCTGGAGGCGCGGCTGGCAAAAATGGACCTGGCCCTGCAGGTGTCGCCGGCAGCGATGGGCGAACTGGCCAAGGTGGGGTTCGACCCGGTGTTCGGGGCACGTCCGCTCAAGCGCGCCATCCAGCAGCGCATCGAGAACCCGCTGTCCAAGCTGCTGCTGGAGGGCCGCTACCCGCCCAAGAGCGTGATTCCGGTGGATGTCGATCCTGTGACAGACCCAGGGGTATTCCACTTCGGCGAGGCCCGCCCCGCGGGGTGAGGTCTACCATTGATCGAGGGCGCGGGCCTTTCCCGCGCCTTCATCTACCAGAAAGGGGCATGGTTTGAACGAAATTGTGGCCGGTGCGATCCGGTGGACGTTGCGGCTCGTGGTCGTCGCCATGGGTGCACTTTTTTTCCTGAGTCTGCTGGCCGCGGCCGCCGTTCTGGCACTCGTGTGGGGCGCACGCGCCGTGTGGGCGCGCCTCACGGGCCGCCCGGTCATGCCCTGGGCCATGCGCATGAACCCGCGCGAGGGGTGGAGCACCGTGTACCGCAGCACGGCACGCTGGACGGCGCCCGGCCCGACGGCGCATGCCCCGCAGCGCAGCACGGACGTCACCGACGTCGTGCCGCGCGAAGTGCATTGATTGCTATTGAAATATGAGCTGCTGGCGCTTGCTGGATAAGCGCCGGAGGCTCAAAAGGCTATAACACTCTCCGCCCCGTGCATTCAGCCGTTGGGCGGCCCGTATTGCGCGATCACCTGCTGCTCGGTGAGCGTCGGCGTCTGGTTCGCGAAGGCGTAGTACGCGGGCTTCTTGTCGATGTAGATCTGGCTGGCCAGTTCGAAGTCCTGCGTCTCGAAGGCCCCGGCGGGAATGAAATATTCGCCCGTCGCCAGCAGCTTGTAGTACAGGTGTGTTCCGCAGCGCGTGCAGAAGGCCCGCTGTGCCCAATCAGAGGACGCATACACGCCGATATGCTCCTCACCCGTGAACTCCACATCCGGCCCGCAATGCACGGCCAGCAGCGGCCCGCCACCCCAGCGGCGGCAGAAGCCGCAATGGCAGGCGCCGATTTCCTTGGCCGCGGGGGACGTGAAGTGGACTGCGCCGCAAAGACAATGACCGTTCATCTCGTGTTCCTTTCAATCGGAAGGGCAGGGGCGCATCTTACGGGGGCAGGGCGGCAACACAATGTCACGCGCGGCTCGGTCTGGCGGTGGGGCGGCGAGCCCTATCATGCACGGCATGAGCCCTGATGACATCCGCCACCTGTTCGACCTCCAACGCCAAGCCAGCCGCGCCCACCCCGATGTGCCCTTGATGGTGCGTCGAGAGCGTTTGCTGCGGCTGTCCAAGATGCTGGACGAACATGGGCCGGTGCTGGCGGCGGCGGTGCAGGCGGACTTTGGCATGCGCTCGCAGCGCCTGACGGAGGTGGCCGACCTTTTCGTGCTGCGCGCGGAACTGGGGCATACGCTCAGGCATCTGGCGCGCTGGAGCCGGCGCACGAGGGTGCGCACGCCGCTGTTCCTGCAGCCAGCGCGTGGCTGGATCGAGCGCCAGCCGCTGGGCGTGGTGGGCATCATCTCGCCGTGGAACTACCCGGTGCAGCTGGCGCTGGGGCCGGCCATTGGTGCGCTGGCCGCGGGCAACCGGGTGATGCTCAAGCCGAGTGAGCTCACGCCCCACACGTCCGCCCAACTGGCCGCGCTGGTGGCGCAGTTCTTCGCACCCGAAGAGTTCTGCGTGGTGCAGGGCGACGCGGCCACGGCCGCGCTCGTGGCATCGCTGCCATTCGACCATCTGGTGTTCACCGGCTCCACCGCCGTGGGGCGCAAGGTGGCGCAGGCGGCGGCGGCCAATCTCACGCCGACCACGCTGGAGCTGGGCGGCAAGTCGCCGTGCATCATCGATGCGGACTGCGACATGCAGGAGGCAGCGCTCAAGATCGCCCATGGCAAGCTGCTCAACGCGGGCCAGACCTGCATCGCACCCGACTACGTGCTGCTGCCGCGTGGCAACGAGGCGGCCTTTGCCGAAGCGTTCCGCGTGGCGGTGGCGCGGCTGTTTCCGTACTTCGAGGGCAACCCGGACTACGCCTCCATCATCAGCACGCGCCACCTCGCACGGCTGCGCACCATGCTGCAGCAAGCCCAGACGCAAGGGGCGGAGGTACACGTGCTGCAACCCGTGCCGGGCTCGCCCCCGCCACCGCCTCCGGGTATCGGCGACGGCGTAGGGCGGCAGATGGCGCCAACGCTGGTGTTCGGTGCCAGCCCGAACATGCAGCTCATGCAGGAAGAAATCTTCGGGCCCGTGCTGCCCGTGCTCAGCTACGAGCGCCTGGACGATGCCATTGCCCACATCAACGCGCACCCGCGTCCGTTGGCGCTGTATTGGTTCGGGCGCAGCGAGGCGGTGCGCGACGATGTGCTGCGGCGCACCGTGAGTGGCGGCGTCTCGGTGAACGACACGCTGATGCACATCGCGCACGACGCGCTGCCTTTTGGCGGCGTGGGTGACAGCGGCTGGGGCGCCTACCATGGCGAGGCCGGCTTTCTGCGCTTTTGCCACCAGAAGTCGGTGCTGGCGCAGTCGCGCTGGTCGCTGGGACACCTGCTATACCCGCCCTATGGCGCGCGTTTCGACCAAGTGATGGCGCTGCTGCGCCGCCTGATGTAGCGCGGCGTAGCCGTGGCATGCGCGCTATGCCACAGATGGCCGCGTTTGCGTGCAATGGTGGGGTTGGCAAGGTGGAAACTGCGGGGCATGAGAGGCGAAGCGGTATTTGCGCGAAAATGCTGGGTTTTTCGCTTTTCACCTGCTTTCGTTTTCCCATGTCCAGTATCCAGGTTCGTCCCGCCACCCTTCGCGATGCCAAAGCCATTGCCCAGGTTCATACCTCCGCCGCGTTGGAAGCTTACCGAGGGCTGCTGCCTGACGATCAGTTGAAGTCCATGTCGTCCGTCGAGAAGCGCCAAGCCTACTGGCGCGAGGCGATCGAGTATTGCGAGCCCCAGGTCCAGGTGGCCGTGGACGGCGACAAGATCGTCGGTTTCGTCGGCTTCGACCGCTCGCGTGATGAAAAGACGCGCAACACCACCGGTGAAATCTGGGCCATCTACGCGGCCCCCTCGCATTGGAACAAGGGTGTGGGCGTGGCCCTGTGGGACGCCGCGCGCGACGGCCTGCACGAAGAGGGCTGCACCACCGTGACGGCCTGGGTGCCGCTGCGCAATGAGCGTGCCCTGCGCTTTCATGAACTTGCCGGCTTCAAGCGCGAGATGACGACCGCCAAGACCGCTGTGGTCGGCGGCGTGAAGATCGAGGAAGTGCGCCTCAAGCGCCCGATCAACTGAGCCCCGCCATGATCCACTGGAGCGAACACGGCGAGGACCGCAGCGCGCCGTGGCGCTCCGAAAGCGGCGCCAGCGCGCCGCGCCGGGTGGTGTTGGCTGACGACACGCTGGCTGCCGATGCGGCCTATCGCCTGGTATGCGAAGGCACGGCCCTGCTGTGGCGCGGCGACTTTCAGAACGCGCGCCATCTGCTGGACGCGCTCAAGCGCCGTATCGAACGTCCGCGCAAGAGCGGCAAAGGCGGTCGGAACAGCGCCGTGCCCGCGGCGGAGTTCCCGCACGCCTTTCATTTGCATCGCCAGGCGCAGGCACAGCGCGCCCGCCTGCTGGGGCTGCTGCTGATCGAGCTGCAGCCCGACTGGAGCATCGCCCTGCGCCGCGCCCCCGACTGGCGCGCGGCCTGCGCCGAGGCCTGGGGCCCGGCGCTGCAGGAGTCCACCGTTGTCTCGCTGCGCGAGTTGCTGGGCGCCGTGGGGGCGCACGAATGGCGCCGCAAGGGGGTGGATGTGCCCGCTCTGGGCGCATGCATTTACCCGCATTACGGCGTGTTTTCGCCCGTGCGGGGCGAGTATGTGGACCTGGTCGCCCAGGCCCCGCTGCCGCCGGGCGCGGATGCGCTCGCTTTCGAGATCGGCACCGGCACCGGCGTGCTGGCCGCCGTGCTGGCACGGCGTGGCGTGGCCCGCGTGGTGGCGACCGAGTTGGACCCGCGTGCCCTGGCCTGTGCGCGGGACAACCTGACGCGGCTGGGCCTGGAGGACCGCGTGCAGTTGCTGCAGACCGATCTGTTCCCGCCCGCGACCACCTTCGGGCGGGCGCCACTCATCGTCTGCAACCCGCCCTGGCTGCCGGCCAAGGCCAGCGCGCCCATCGAGCGCGCGGTGTATGACGAAGACAGTCGCATGCTGCGTGGTTTTCTGACGGGGTTGCCTGCGCACCTGGCGCCGCACGGCGAGGGATGGCTCATCCTGTCGGACCTGGCGGAGCATTTGCGCCTGCGCACCCGCGACGCACTGCTGGGCTGGATTGGCGCCGCGGGGTTGCGGGTGCTGGGCCGCCACGACATCCGCCCGCGCCACGCCAAGGCCACCGCCGGTGGCGATGCACTGGCCGACGCGCGCGCGGCCGAGGTCACGTCGCTGTGGCGCCTGGGTTTGGCAAGCCCGACGCAACAGTCCTGAATCGCATGCGCTCGGGCGATATGGCGCTCCTGTTTTTATAGCTTACAGCCCTTGAACAGTAAGCGCTAGAGGCTTGTTTGACCCATAAGCTGCTGATGAGCACGCCCGCACCACTGCTGCTCGCCCCCATGGAAGGGCTGCTCGACTTCGTGCTGCGCGACGTGCTCACACGGGTGGGCGGGGTGGACCGCTGTGTGTCCGAGTTCATCCGCGTCACCGGCAGCCTGCTGCCGGACAAGGTGTTCCTGCGTTACATACCCGAGCTGAACCACGGCGGCCGCACGCTGGCAGGGGTGCCCGTGCGGGCGCAGCTGCTGGGATCGGACCCGGTCAGCATGGCCGAGAACGCGGCCCGGCTGGCAGAGCTGGGTCCGGAAGGCATTGACCTGAATTTCGGTTGCCCCGCCAAGACGGTGAACCGCCATGGGGGTGGCGCGGCCCTGTTGCGCGAGCCCGAGCGCATCGCGGCGGTGGTGGAGGCGGTGCGCCGCGCCGTGCCCGCGCATGTGCCGGTGTCCGCCAAGATGCGCCTGGGCTACGACGATGCAGGCCTGGCGCGTGAATGCGCGCGGGCCATGGCACGCGGCGGCGCCTGCGAGCTGGTGGTGCATGCGCGCACGAAGGCCGACGGCTACCGCCCGCCCGCATACTGGGAGCAGATCCCCGCGATTCGCGAGGCGGTGGGCATTCCGGTGGTGGCCAACGGCGAGATCTGGACCGTGCAGGACGCACTGCGGTGCCGCAGCGTGTCGGGCTGCGACGCTCTTATGCTGGGCCGCGGCATCGTGGCAGACCCGGGCCTGGCACTGTCTATCCGCGCTCACGACCGCGGTGCGCCTGCACTGGGCCTGCCCTGGGAAGACCTGCTGCCGCACATGGCGCGCTTCTGGCATCTGGTGTGCGAAGACCTGGAGCCGCGCCAGCGCGCCGGCCGGCTCAAGCAGTGGCTGAACCTGCTGCGCCGCCGTTACCCGCAGGCGCAGGCCGCGTTCGACGAGGTGCGCGTGATGACCGACCAGCAGGCCATTACCGCCTGGGTGGCGCGTGTCTGCGCTGGGGCATCTGTCACAGCAGGTGGTCGGGCGCCAGCGGCCCCAGCAGCTTGAGCAACAGCCGCAAGGCCAGGCTGCTGTCGGGGTCGGTGTGCGCATCCTCCAAGCCGCTGCCCTGCGGCGCGCGCCAGACCAGGTCACCGTCGGCGCTGCGTTGCAGGTGCCACGCCCCCTCGCGCATGGCGGTGTCGATCTGCTGCGCTGCTTCGGCGGCCAGGGCGCGGCTGCGAATCAGCAGGGCGATCTCGGTGTTGTGCAGCTGGGAGCGCAGATCCAGGTTCATGGAGCCGACCACCACCATGCGGCCGTCCACGACCATGACCTTCGAATGCAGCATGGAGCGCGAAGCCCCCGCCGCGCTGGCACCCGAACTGCCAAAGGCCGAGCGCAGGCCGGCCTGCTCGCTGCGCAGTTCGTACAGCTCCACACCCATGGCCAACAGGTCTTCGCGGTGGCGGGCATAGCCCACGTGGGCAATGGGCGCGTCATTGGACGCTAGCGAATTGGTGAGCAACCGCACACGCACGCCGCGCTGGCGCGCACGTGCAAAGGCGCGCTTCATGTCGTCGCCTGGAACGAAGTAGGGTGAGATGATGAGCAGCTCGCGCCGTGTACGGTCCATGAGGGTGAGCAGCCCGTCCACCACCGTGTCCCCGCTGGACACGGGCGCTGCGGGCGCCGGCGGTGCCTGGGGCGTGTCGCTGGCTTCCGGATGGGCGCCCGGCGTTGTGCCCACGCGTATCGCGGCGGACGGTGCCGGTTCGTCACCCTCCAGCGGAATCTTGGTCGGCTCGTCCACCAGCATGGCGGCGGGCGCCCATATGAAATCGACGGTGCGCAGGTCCATGGGCTGCGTGTCCCACTGGGGCGATGAGGCGAGGGAGCGGTCTGCAGGGGCGGTGGAGCCGGGCGAGCCGGCTTCCGCGCCTGCCTTCTCGCCACTGCTGCGCACCTGCGCACGCAAACGGTCCAGCTCTTCTCGGCTGACGAGCGACTGCACGGGATAGGCGCGCGGGTTGTTCCAGTAGCTGTCAAAACTGCGCGACATGTCGGCCACGATGGGGCCGACGGCCAGCACGTCCAGGTCAACAAAATTCTCGGCCTCTGCCTTGCCGAAGTACGCGTCGCCCAGATTGCGCCCTCCGGTCACGCCCATCATGTTGTCGGCCAGGAACAGCTTGTTGTGCATGCGCTGCTGCACACGCGAAAAATCGCTGACCGCGCCCCACATCCGGCCCAGGAACGATGCGCGGGGGCCCGCCACCGGGTTGAACATGCGCATTTCGATGTTCGGCTCGAACGCCATGCGCATGACCAGCGCGTTGCGCCCCGTGCTGTGGAAATCGTCGAGCAGGATGCGCACGCGTACGCCGCGCCGCGCTGCGTTCACCACGCTGCGCAGCAGGTGCGCGGAACTGGCATCGGCATGGATGGCGTAGTACTGCAGGTCCAACGTCTTCTGCGCCGATTGCACCAGCGCGAGCCGGCTGCCATAGGCCTCCTGCGGGCCGCTCAAGAGGGAGAATCCTGACGCATGGCGGGCGCCTGCCTTCTGGCGCAGCTGTTGCACCATGGTGGCTAGCTCCGTACGCTCGCCCGCCGTGTCCAACGCCGTGGACACGGGCCGGTCCACATCCTTGGGCAACCCACCGCAACCGCCGAAGGCCAGGACCAGCAAAGCCATGATTGGCCAGCGCGACCAGGTGCGATGGCGAAGGTGGCGGAGCAGGTCTATGAAGGACATCGAACGCAATAAAGTGAGGTGACGACAGGGGTATAGCGCGAAACTCGGCTGCGCGACTGTCGGACAACGGCATGCAAGCACGCGGGCGTGTGGCGCATCGCCTGGACCGCGCAGGGGGGATTCAGAAGTCTGCGCGCCCCGCGATGCGGGACACCACCCGTAGATCGGGCCCCACCTGCTGCACGGTTTGGAATTGCATCGGAATCCCGTCGGCCAGCGTCTGCAACGGCCCCCAGTTGGACAGGCCCTGGGCTCCCTGGCCCAGCATGAGCGGGGCCAGATAGAGCAGCAGCTCATCCACGAGCCCTTCCCGCAGGAAGGAGCCGTTGAGCTTGTGACCGGCCTCCAGGTGCAGTTCATTCACGCCTTCGCGGGCCAGGTCGTGCAACAGGGCGGGCAGATCCACCTTGCCCTGGTCATTGGGCAGTTCGATGACCGTGGCGCCGCGTGCCCGCAGCGACGTGGCGCCAGCGGCATCTGGCCGGGCGGTGTAGATCAGTACACGCCGGTCGGCAACGTTGAACAGCCGGGCATTCGCAGGCGTCTGCAGCAGGCTGTCGACAATCACCAGATGCGGCTGGCGTGGGGTGGCGATCTCCCGCACATCCAGGCGCGGGTCATCCGCCAACACGGTGCCGATGCCTGTCAACACGGCGCAGGCGCGGGCACGCCAGGCATGCCCGTCGGCACGGGCCGCCGGGGATGTGATCCATTGGCTGGTGCCATTGGCCAATGCGGTCACGCCATCGAGCGAGGCCGCGGCCTTCATGCGCACCCAGGGGATGCCGCGCACCATGCGGCTGAAGAAGCCGATATTCAGATCGCGCGATTGCGTACCGCCGGGGCCCACCTCCACCTGCACTCCCGCAGCCCTCAGCCGCGCGAACCCTTGACCCGCCACCAGCGGATTGGGGTCGGCGATGGATGCCACTACGTGTGCAATCCCGGCCTGAATGAGCGCATCGCAACAGGGACCGGTGCGCCCCTGGTGTGCGCACGGCTCCAGCGTGACGTATGCGGTGGCGCCGCGCACGTCGCATCCCCGCGCGGTTGCGTCACGCAAGGCCATCACCTCGGCATGGGGCGCCCCTGCGCGCTGGGTAAAGCCCTGGCCCAGCATGTTGCCGTTAACGTCGGTGATGACGCATCCCACGCGGGGGTTGGGATTGGAAAGAAAAAGCGCCTGGGCGGCGAGCCCAAGCGCTTGGTTCATGGAGGGAGAAATCTCAGTCATGGCGCCGCGATGGTAGCGCCCCGGGCTGAATTTATTTGCCCCAGCAGTCGGGGTCGTAGCCGCTCTCTCCGGACTTCTTGCCGGCGGCTCCCCGCACGCCGGTATTGCTGAGGGTATAGGTGCCGCATTTGTCCCCTGTCTGTGCGCCCTTTGGCGTGGCAGTGAGAGTGAACGCAGCGGTTGTATTACCTGCTTGAAAAGCAATGTCGTAGCGTTTAGTGGTATCGCCATTCCAAGTAAAGGCCGCAGGCAGTGCCGTGGGATAGAGGCCGTTAGCAGTGGCGGCACGCTCCAACCACTGCTGTGCCTGCAACAGCCCCGCGCGTGCATCTGCCCGGTGACCACGGCGCACATACTCGGAATAGCTGGGGTAGGCAATGGCCGAGAGAATGCCCACGATGGCTACCACGATCATCAACTCGATCAATGTGAAGCCCCGATGCTTCTGTTGCGCAACATTGTGATAAATCATCGCAACCTCGTCATTTCACCTGACGCCAGCTCGGACGCAGTGTTTGCTCGGGCATCAAGGCCAGGGCTTCCTTGTTGTTCTTGGTATCAATGTCATTCATCTTATTGCCCTGCTTGATGAGGATGTGGGATCCTTTACTGACGACTGAATACGAAACGCCGCCATCGTCACTGTTATACAAACCGTCTTTGTTCGCATCTACCAACTGAACCGATGGGGCTTTACCGTCCATGATGTTGATGAGCAGACGCGCCTGGCGCTCTTCGTCCACCGACGTGGACTCGCAGCTTTCCGTGGTGGACTCCACCAGCGCTCCCTTGGCAGGCACCTGTGGCCAAGCCACCATGATGTTGCTGCCGTCATAAATCTCCATCGGTTTGAGCAAACGTTGGCCAACCGAAGGAAAGTCTACATACCAGCCGTTGAAGTTGGACCACGTGTCTTTGGTTAGTTCGTCAACTTCGACGATGACTCCATTGTCGCCATTGATGTCGATCTTGCGCTGTGCAAGTTTTGCATTGGTCACGCCAGATCCCAGCGGCGTCGGAACAGGCACGCAGTCGTCCGCAGGAACGGGGGCACAAGTGCCGCCGCCTGGGTGCACTTGTAGGCGCTTGCCCATGGTAGTGCTGACAACCTTGTACCGCGTGTTATCCAGGACTGAATACAGCGTCTGCACCTTCACGTCATTCTGGTCATCCTTGGTGACATTGCGACCGGTGCCGAAGGACACCATCACACCACCAACGCGCACGGTCTTCGCGCTGCTACCGGAGCCAACGGTCATTGTGCGGTCGTTGGCGCGCACGGTTGGAGCGATGGTGATGGATTGCGCGTTGGGTCGGCTCGTCCCGTTGAGTGCTGTAGGCCCTGCGGCCGTGAACAACGGCTGGCCGCCGAAGGCTACGTTCCAGTTGGCCTCATTCTCACTGGTCAGGTCAAATTTCCACATGTTGCCCAGGTTGTCGCCTGCATAGGCTACATCTGGCATCCCGTCGCCATTGAAATCCATCAAGCGCGGGGCAGACAGACCGTTGTCTGCCGCGTTCCCGGTACCGGCTTGGTCATTGGTGGTAGCCAAGCGTTTCAGTTCTTTGTTGCCGTCTAGGTACTGGATCAGCAGCACTGGGCGTTGATTGGTGCTGTTGTAGCCGTTACCTAGCACTGCGGCCCAGCGACCGTTGTTTAAACGGGTGATCTGTGCAGTGCGCGCAGGATTGTTCTCGTCCAGCACGGGTTGTGCAGTGATGTGGCCGATGTCCTTGTCTTCTTCAACGGCGGTTTCGCAGGCCGTTTTTTGGGTTCCAGTCAAAGTTGTGCAGTCGTTTGCGGTCTCGCTGGAGCCGCGAGTGCGATCCATTTGCACTAACTGGCTGGCATTGGCATTGATGAAGCCGGCGGTGGCCGACGGATCAGTCACGTCCAGCACAAAGTAGCCTTTGCCGCCCAGGCCTAGCGACCCGACCAACACTGTGCGCCAATTTGGTGTATCTGTTGAGCCAGTATCCACGTCGCCAGTCATGGGCGACCCATCCACGAAATACGCGTGTTTGTTGTTGTAGTCCTGGCTGGCCAAATCCTTCAACTTCCCAATAATGCCGCGAGGTACGTAGGCAATGCGTTCCTTTCCGTCGGCGGCAGAGAATCCATGCAACATGCCGTCATTGCCGCCCACATAGATCACAGGATCCCGATCCTTTTGTGCCTTGGTGTAGGCAGAGTATCCCTTCAGTGGGTAATTGCTGGCCGGTGCTCCGGTGTACCAGACTACGGAATTGATAATGTCTCCCTGGCGGCTCTTGCGTTCGCGCAATTTGGTTGAGCCTTCCTGGGTGCGATCACCCCGCACGTAGTTCAACAGGTGCTGTCCGCTGGTGGTTACGGGGCTGGTGGTATTTAGGCCTAGAGCGGCTTTTTGTGCTGTGCTCAGATAGGTCTGATCACTCGCCCACTGAAACAACACGCCGCCCTTCGGAGCGTTGTTAGCGGCGATCCATTGATCACTCCAACTCAGGATAAAGCGTGTGGAAAGGTCTGCGATGGCATCCAGCCGATCGGCTGTATTTTTCCCCTCCCATCCTGCGGCTGAAATGATGGAACCATCGGTTTTCACTGTCTCCGCAGTCACGAAGCCTTTCCAGGCATTCGTGGGTTCATAAGCGCCGATGAACTTGCCTACGTTGCTGCGAGTGTTGTTGGAACCGCTGGTTGCCGTGGATGTCAGGTCTGGTGCTGTTTCAGTACTGATCTGACCGAAGATTTCACGGAAGGCCTTTTCCAAATCTTCGCCTTTTTCTACCGCGTAAAAGCGGCCGCGGCCGTTCAAAGCGGCGTGCCACAGGTCCAGTGCCCGTACGGCCTCGCCGCCGCCGTTCATGTCGGGCCAAGTCTTGGTGCCATTCGCCAGGTTGGGGAAACTGCCATCGTAGCCAAACGGCACCATGCTGGTGGGCGGTGAGATGTTGAACTTGGCGTCGCTGTAATTCTGCTTCCACGTATAGGCCATCGCGCTGAAACCGATGGTGTAAGTGACCATGTGTGGCCAAGTGGCAGGGTTGTATTTTGGGTTCCAGTAGCGTTCCAGCGTGGCGGACGTGCCGCTACTGTTTGTAAAGGTTTCTGTCGCGGGTGCTTTGCGGTATTCCGCTGTGGGCTGCATGGTGCCAGTCATGCCCGTGGTGTGGGGTGGCACTGCCCAACTGTTGAAAGCCCAGTCGGCCAGGGTGTTGGTGTAGGAGTCGCGATACAAGGCAGTCTTGGATCTAGCTGCAGCAGTAGAACCACCAAATACCGTTCCATCAGGCAGGGTTAAGCTGTTGGCGTTGTCGGTTTGGCCTGGTGTGGAAGGGGTGTTGTTCCACCGGCCGTCCGTCATGATGATGTGGTAGCTGCGGCGGCAAGCCAGATAGGGGGCTCCCGTAGTGCCAGGCTTGGATGCCCAAGGGCTGTTTTCGCTCAACGGCTGTCGCATGTAGGCGTCGGCCTGGCTGAACATCTTGTGCGATGGCGTGCCGTTGTTTGCCACCAGGCCATTAACGAAGCTCACAAAGTTGGCGCGGTGCGTGGCTTCCAACGGCCGCATGGAGTTGGTATTCATGCTGGCGCTATTCACGCTGCCCGCTCCAGAAGCCTTACCGTTGTTCCACATCGCTTGCCATGCAAGGCGGATTTTCCCGTCCGGCAGCAGCGTGGTGTCGCGGAAGACGCCGCCCGCGCCGTTGTTACCGATCAGTGCGTACTTCAGCACGTTGATGCGCTTTGCGTTGACAGGCCATGACCCATCGGCATTCGGTACCGAAGTATTGGATACGTTGTTGCTGCTTTCGCTGTCCAGACGGTAGCCCATACTACCCGAGTCATCCACTGAAATGATGACGTTAGGCGTGACATAAGGCTCTTTAGTACCAGGTGGCGCGGTTGCAAGGTCCAAAGCCCATGCGCCATGCGGCGCCAGCGCGGCGCTGGCGGCCAGCGCTAGCAAGGTCTTGCGGAAATGGGGCGTAGTGTTGCGAATCATGGGTGCCCTCCTGTTGGATGACATTTGAAGTTGAATACTGCGTTAGGCACTTGCGGAACAAATGCGTGATGCTCATTCGTTAATAACGAAAATTAATCCTTGAGCTTTTGCTGTGCGTATGACTGTTGCAATACCACTTGAGTGCTGGACTTGAGACCTTGGGCCACGGCTGTAATACGGTAGATGACACTAGGTGTCAGGTTCAATGGCAGCAGATTGTTGGCTGTGCCTACGATCACTCCAGAATTTTTGCTGCTTTCGTCATAGGGCAATACTTCAATCCAGTACCAACCTCCCCTTCCGGAGGAGGAGCGATCTGCCAAAATGGGATTAATAGGTTTGTCACTTGAACTCTCCCACTGCGCGCCCGTGAACTGCCCGTAGCGCGCACCGGCGGTTGTGCCGTCCGGCCGGGCCGTCGTCATTTGCCCGAGCGTGATGCCTTTGGTACTGTCCTTGTTATTCCAAAAATCCTGGCTGCCGGTGCGCTTGGCGCACAAACCATTACGGCATTGGCCGAGGTGGGCCTCCAGGCTGCTTAGTAGCGGGCCAATGTCCTTCGCCTCCAGCGGAATTTTTTCTGCCGTGGCCGTGCGGCACACGTTTCCAGCGCCGACACACATGCTCCCGTCCGGGTTTTCACCGCGGATGTCCAGTTCGGCGTCTTGCAGCAAGGCTTGCGCGGCCTCGAAGGCACGCTGGTAGTCGGCATCGTTACTCACTACCATCTCATTAAAGAGCGAGGTGCGCGATGCCCACAGGGCCAGTAGCATCGAGAGCATGATGAACACAATGACCGTGAAGAGCGCAACTCCGTCTTGGAAGCGACGCACGGTGTATGGCACGTGTGGCATGGTGATGAAAAGTTAAAGCGCGGAGCCGACCAGCCCTTGGCTGCGCAATTGGAAAACGTTACGGAACGGGATGTGCATGCGCCGCGCGCGCGCTCCGGTCAGAGAAGTCATGTTGACCTGCGTAGAACCGTCGCAGTCCGTGTAGCTACTGCCTGGGGGCATGTCGATGGCCTCGTTGCCGTAGAGTACTAGGCAAACCTCCACGGCTTGTATTCGAGACCAGTCGGGTTGGCCATTGCCGTCGGCGTCTGGGATGTTGTCCGCCGTGAAATAGCGGATTTGTGGGTTACCCGGCGTGGATGTGTTGTCCTGTAGCAGGTAGCGCACCTGGAAATTGGCAACGTTTTGCACGAGGGGTTGGGCCGTCGCACCGTTGCCTCTGCAGCGCAGTTCACTGCCATTCAAGGAGAAGGTGCTTTCGATTCGTTGATGAGTGGTATTGGTATCGGCCGGCCCGCCCAGACAATTGCGTCCGGTGTACTGGGCCGTGCCGCCAGGAAACAGGGGCTCCATATAGCGGCTGTAGCCCGCGGTGAGTGCTACCGGGCTGGCAGTTCCGCCAAGTGCGTTGGTAGCCGGATCGAATGTGTCCAAACCTCCACCAGGGGTGCCGATCGTGGCCACAAACCCCACCGGAACAAGAGCCAGGCTGCCTGCAGCCTCGGTAGTGGCGCCGCTGGGATTCAGATCCAGAAATAACGAACCCGACTGGCGTAATTGCTGCCCAATGATGCGCATGGCATAAGAGGCTTGTTGCTGTATGCCGCTGGCGTCGCTGACAGTGCCTGTCACACCACGCGAGACCATCAGCGCGCCGAGGGCCACTGCCACTACCAACAGGCCGATCGAAAGGCCGACCATCAGTTCGATTAGCGTGACACCACGCTGTTTCAATGGACCGGCCGCTGAAAGGATAGTTTGGGTACGCATGTGTCAGGCCCCCGGGCAGAAATATTGCGTGAAGCCTCCACCCAGATAGGGTGCGCAGCGCGCAGAAACGGGGATGTACTGCAGGTGGCAGGTAAAACCATCGGGGCAAGTATTTGTGCCGCCTCCCGTGGCATCGGCAAACGATCCGTCGCTCTGCTTGATCTTGCTGGCGTTGATCTCGTCTTTGTAGGCGTCTTCGGTGCTGCGTTCGTTCTCGCGCCAGGCGATGATCACGCCAAGCTGGCGCTGATTGCCCGCCGCGGGCTCGGCGGCAGCCGTGAAGATGCTGGCACGGCCCAGGGGAAGGGTGTTGGCGACGGCCTGCTTCCATACGCGCAGGTCGTAGTTCGCCAGTTGATCGCGGGTGCATGCGGCGCTTGCGCAGTCGCCAGTGGTGGGTACATCGGTATAACCGGAGGTGTAGTCGCCCACGTTGCCTAGAGCATTGGGGTGTACCTTCAAGCGCTCGCTCAGATCTTCAATCAAGCGTATAGCCTGCGCCCGTCGTACTGTCGTTTGCGTATCGCTCAAAGTACGCAATTGCACGCCAAGGATGCCCAGGATGCCCAGGGCAGCAATGACGATAGCGACCAGGGACTCGATCAGTGTGATCCCGCGCTGGCGTTGGGTTGGAAAAGGTGTTTTCATGGGTGTTACCCGGTGCAAGGGATATCCTCGGGGGGGATGATTCGGACTCGCCCGCCCGAGCTCATGCAGACGCCTCGTGCGGCGGAGTTGGAAAGGCTCTTGCCCAGTGGAACCAGACTGAACCCAAGCCAGGTGCCATCCACCAAGCCCCAGCGGTTGAGTTGGATGCGCGCGCCACCGCTGCTTCGCGTGACCTCTAGCCTGGCAGGTGTTTCAAAGCTCTGAAGCACTTCAGGGTCAGCGCAGGTGCCGCTGGCGTTGATACTGCTGCAGGACAAAACTTGCCAGCCGCAGTTCCAGTCGTCCACATTGTCTGCCGTGCAACTCGTGCTGCTGGGCAACTTCTGTATGACGACATTGCCCCCCCGCTTGATAGCTTCGGATCGCGCGTAATACAGTGTGGATTCCAGGCCGTTGGCTGCCTGCCGCACGCGCCATCCTTCAATGATCGGAGTGAAACTAGGCGTAGCAAGCGCTGCAAGGACGGCCATGATGGTCACCACCACCATCAGCTCGATGACGGTGAAACCGCGTTCGGCAGTCTGAGGCCAGTGCTGTCTGGAAGGTGCGTGCGGGAGTTGCATGCCGGCATGCTAGGCAGAATTCATTGCATGTGTTTGGAACGAAGGATGAGCGGGGGGTTAGTGCCGACAGACGGCGCATTGAGACGTGTGGTCAGCAGATCCGGTGTCCGACAAAGCATGAGTTAGCGCGAACCGCGCGGCTTCCGTGTATCGCTTGTATTCACGTTAGGCTCGCCCCATGCCGCTCTGGACTTTGGATCCTTTCCTCCTGGCTTGCGCCCTACCGCTGGCGCTGGCCATCGACGGCCGCTGGGGCGAGCCCCCTGCTGCCTTTCACCCCGTCGTGTGGATGGGGCGGGCGCTGGGGTGGGCAGGGATGCGCATCGCGCCGCTGCAGGCCACAGGCCGGGATATACGGTCTTTTTGCGCTGCAACGCTTGTCTGGTGTGCGCTAGCAGCTATCGTTTTAATAGTATCCAGCGCTTTGCAGTGGGTCGCCATCGCGTTGCTTCCCGTCTGGGGTGCAGCGCTCGTAGTGGGATTGCTGCTGAAACCTATGCTGGCCTGGCGCATGCTGCGCGGGGAAGTGCTGGCGGTGGAAGATGCGCTCGCGCAGTCGCTAGATGCGGGGCGCGAGCGACTGTCCTGGCTGGTCAGCCGTGATGTGCAAGGGCTCGATGCGGCGGCCGTGCGCGAGAGCGCCATTGAATCCCTGGCCGAGAACCTCAGCGACTCCGTGATTGCGCCGCTGTTCTGGTTCGTGCTGCTGGGCCTGCCCGGTGCGGCGCTTTACCGCTTTGCCAATACGGCCGACGCGATGTGGGGATACCCCGGCATGCGCGGTGGGCGCTACTGGCAATGGGCGGGCAAGTGGGCGGCGCGTGCGGACGATGTGCTGTCCTGGCTGCCCGCGCGCATCACGGCGGTGCTGTTGTGGGGTGTGTCGCGTGGCAACGGCGCCCGCTGGAGTGATCTGCGCGCGCAGTCGCGCCTCACGCCGTCGCCCAACGGCGGGTGGCCTATGGGGGCGATGGCGCTGGCGTTGGGGGTGCGCCTGTCCAAACCAGGTGTGTACGTGTTGAACGCCCCCGGGCGTGCGCCCCAGGCCGCGGACACGCAGCGTGCGGTGCATTTGGCATCAAAAACACTGCTAGCGCTTGTGGTGCTTGCGGTAACAGCTCTGTTATTGATAGCTATAGTGCACACCCATGTCTGACCATGCGCCACAGCACGGCGGCCCGGATGCGCTGGGTGTGCCGCTGCATGACTTCTCCACCAACGCCAACGCCTGCGGTCCTTGTCCGCAGGCCATCGCGGCGCTCCGGCAGAGTGACTTCATCCACTACCCCGACCCGGCCTACACCGCGCTGCGCGCGCAGATTGCCACGTTCCACGGCGTGGCGGTGCAGCGCGTGGTGCTCGCCGCCAGCGCCAGCGAGTTCATTCATCGCATCACCACGCACGCGGCACGCAGCGGCGTGCGCCAGGTCGCTGTGCCCGCGCATGGCTACGGCGACTACACCCGCGCGGCCCAAGTGTGGGGGCTGGACTGCCGCCACACACCTTCTTCTGAGCCGGCGCTGCACTGGGCGTGCGAACCCGCCAGCCCGTTGGGAACGACCGATGCTGCACTGACGGCGTGGTGCGCCCCGGCCCCTGTCGGCGTGTTGCGCATACTGGACTGCGCCTATGCACCCCTGCGCCTGGAGGGAGCCGCCACCGTAGCGCCTGATGCCGCCTGGCAGATGTTGACGCCCAACAAGGCGCTGGGCCTGACCGGCGTACGCGCGGCCTATGCCATTGCGCCGAGTGCCGCGGTCGCCGATGGCAGTGTCGCCGCTGTGCAGGCGCTGGCGGCCTCCTGGCCGGTCGGTGCCGACGGTGTTGCCCTGTTGGCGGCCTGGGTCCGGCCGGATACGCAGGCATGGCTCGCGCAATCGCTGGCGACCCTGCGCGAATGGAAGGCCGCGCAACTGGCGCTGTGCGCGGCCCTGGGCTGGGCCGTTGCGCCGGGCAGTCTCGCCAACTTCTTCACGGCATGTCCGCCGGTGCAAGATGTGGGGACCTTCCTGCAATGGCTGCGCTCGCGTGGCGTCAAGCTGCGCGACTGCACCTCGTTTGGCCTGCCCGGGCATGTGCGCCTGGGCGTGCTGCCACCGCAGTCGCAGCGGGCGTTGGAGGTATCGTGGCGCCTCTACAAGGAATCGCAATGAACAAGACCCGACCCGGGCCGGCGCGCTGCGTCATGGTGCTGGGCACCACCAGCGGCGCGGGCAAGAGCTGGCTGGCCACCGCGCTGTGCCGCTACTACAGCAACCAGGGCCTGAAGGTGGCGCCTTTCAAGGCGCAGAACATGAGCAACAACGCGCGCGTGGTGGCTGCACCGGGCGAGCAGTTCGGCGAGATTGGCAGTGCCCAGTATTTCCAGGCGCTGGCAGCGCGGGCCGTGCCCGACGTGCGCATGAACCCGCTGCTGCTCAAGCCCGAAGCGGACACGAAGAGCCAGGTGGTGCTGCTGGGACAGGTGAGCGATGAGCTTTCGCAACTGCCATGGCGCGGCCGCAGCCAGCGTGTGTGGCCGCAGATCGCGGCGGCGCTGGACGCACTGCGGGCAGAGAACGACGTGGTGGTCATCGAAGGCGCGGGCTCGCCGGCAGAGATCAATCTGCACGCCAGCGACGTGGTCAACATGCGCGTGGCGCGCCATGCTGAGGCGCGCTGCCTGCTGGTGACGGATATCGACCGCGGTGGCGCCTTTGCCCACCTGTTTGGCACATGGGCGTTGCTGCCCGAGGAAGAACGCGCGCTCATCGCTGGCTTCGTGCTCAACAAGTTCCGTGGCGACGAGGCACTGCTGGCGCCCGCGCCGCAAATGCTGCAGGACAAGACCGGCGTGCCCGTCGTCGCCACCATTCCGATGCAGTGGAACCATGGCCTGCCCGAGGAGGACGGCGTGTTCGACATGCGCTCCACCGCCGTCGGTGCCGTGCATACGCGCATCGCCGTGGTGGCGTATCCGCGCATCAGCAATCTGGACGAATTCCAGCCGCTCAAAAATGTGCCGGGTGTGCGTCTGTCCTGGGCGCGCAGCCCAGCGGATGTGGAGGGCGCCGACTGGATCGTCCTGCCCGGCAGCAAGGCCACGGCGGCTGACCTGGCCTGGCTGCGCGCACAGGGGTTGGACGCGGCGATTGCTGCCCATGCGGCACGCGGTGGCCGTGTGCTCGGAGTCTGCGGTGGACTGCAGATGCTCGGCGAGGCGTTGATCGACACCGTGGGGGTGGACGGCAATGGCCCCGGCCTGGGCCTGCTGCCGTTGGTGACGAGCTTCGAGGCCACCAAGACCGTGCGGCCCACGCGCCAGTGCTTCGGCGCCGTACAAGGCGTCTGGCGGCATCTCGCCGGCGTGGCTGTGCAAGGCTACGAAATCCACCACGGCCAGACTGCGCAGCACCCGGCCATGGCAGCCAGCGGCGATGTAGCGCGCGAACTCATGCCCGGGTTGGCGTGGCAGAACCCCGGGGGCAATGTGCTGGGCCTGTACCTGCACGGCCTGTTCGAGGACGCAGCCGTGCTGCGGGCGCTGTTCGGTGCCGATGCTCCGACGCTGGATGCGGTGTTTGAGGGGCTGGCCGCCGGCATCGCACGGCACTTCGAGCCCGGGACGTTGGATGCCCTCGCTGTGCAGTAAAGGACGATAACTGCGGTTGTTATCATCCCCGTCCTCAGGTGCCCGCTGCCGCAAGGCAAAGGGAGAATCGGGAAGGCGGTTGGAGTCCGCCGCGTGCCCAACGCTGTAAGGAAGATGACCCCCGCTCAATGCCACTGGCCGCCAAGGCTGGGAAGGCGCGGCGGGTCAGATGAATCCAAGCCAGAAGACCGGCCTGAACGTTCATCGCGCTGCAAGGCCAGGCAGCGTGCGACCTATTCACGCACAGGGGACTGCCATGAATACCGCGCAGGCGCAAGCCACGCAAAGCGTTCACGCCTTTACGCAAGAGGCCCGCGACGCCATTTACCACACCATTTTTTCACGCCGTGATGTGCGGGGGCAGTTTCTGCCCACCCCGGTACCGGACGAGGTGCTCAGCCGCATCCTGACCGCGGCGCACTATGCGCCTTCCGTAGGCTTCATGCAGCCATGGAACTTCCTCGTGGTCCGTTCGCAGGACACCAAGCGCCGGGTGCATGATGCCTTCGCCAAGGCCCATGCCGAAGCGGCCGGTATGTTCGAGGGCGACAAGCGCGCGGTATACCAGCGTCTCAAGCTCGAGGGCATTCTGGAGTCGCCCATCGGCCTCTGCATCACGTGCGACCGCGAGCGCACCGGTCCGGTGGTGGTAGGGCGTACCCACATGAAAACCATGGACCTGTACAGCAGCGTCTGTGCCGTGCAAAACCTGTGGCTCGCCGCGCGCGCCGAAGGGCTTGGGGTGGGATGGGTGAGCATCTTTCACCAGGCCGACCTGCAGCAGGCGCTGGGTATTCCCAAGGGCATCACCCCCATCGCCTACCTGTGTGTCGGCTACGTCAGCCACTTCCATGCCAAGCCCGAACTGGAAACCGCTGGCTGGCTTCCGCGCCTGCCCGTGGAAGACCTGGTGTACTTCGAGCAATGGGGGCAGCGCGACGACCAGCAGCCGCTCATCGCGCATCTGCGGTGCGACCAGGCTGCGGCGCAGTGCAGTCGCCAGACCGCACCGGCATAAGCCAGCCACAACGCATGGGGCCCGCCCCGCAATACGGCCACCTCTTGATGTGCGCCCCGTGAGTCGGGGCCGCGCTGGACCTTTTTTTGACAATCGAAACACGCCATGATCATCGACCTGCCTTTCGTTGCTGACCTCACCGATCTGCCGCTGACGCAGGCCCTGCAACACAAGCTGGACAACAAGACCAAACCACTGGGTGCGTTGGGGCGCCTGGAGCAACTCGCCCTCCGTCTGGGCCAGATCCAAGGTACCGAATCACCCATGCTGCAGGCGCCGCAGATGCTGGTGTGCGCGGGCGACCATGGCCTGGCGGCCAAGGGCGTATCGGCCTACCCGAGCGACGTGACCTGGCAGATGGTCGAGAACTTTCTGGCAGGCGGCGCAGCCGTGAGCGTGCTGGCGCGCCAGCACGGCCTTCAGCTCACCGTGGCCGACTGCGGCGTGGCGCGCGAAGTACCCGCGCGCGACGTCGTTCCCGGTGCGCCCCGCCTGGTGCACTGCCGCGTGGCGGCGGGCACGCAGGACGCGAGCGTCGGCCCTGCGATGACCGAGGCGCAGTGCGCCCAAGCGCTGCGCAACGGCATGGATATCGTGCGCGCCATGCCCGGCAACGCGCTGCTGCTGGGCGAGATGGGTATTGGCAACACGTCCGTGGCGTCGCTGCTGTTGGCGCGTCTGGCGGGCGTGCCGCTGGCCGAGTGCACGGGTGCCGGTACGGGACTGGATGCGGCAGGCATCGCGCGCAAGCAGGCCGTGCTGGAGCAGGCGCTGGCGGCCAACGCCGGTGCTACGCAGCCCTTGGAGGCCCTGGCCGCCCTGGGGGGTTTTGAAGTCGCCACGCTCACCGGCGCCGTGCTGCAGGCCGCCGCCGAGCGGCGTGTGATCGTGGTCGACGGCTTTATCACCTGCGCGGCTGTGCTGGTGGCCGCGCGCCTGGCGCCTGCCGTGCTGCAGCGCTGTGTGTTTGCCCATCGCTCCGGCGAACGGGGCCATGGCCACATGCTGCAGGCTTTGCAGGCGCAGCCGCTGCTGGACCTGGGGCTGCGCCTGGGAGAAGGCTCAGGTGCCGCTCTGGCTTGGCCGTTGCTGGAGTCGGCATGCCGCGTGCTGCGCGAGATGGCAAGTTTTCAAGCGGCCGGGGTGGACGGAGCGATGCGCTAAGTGTCTTGCCGGCACTTGCCATCTTCAGGACGGGCGCATGAGGAATTCGAAGGGGCTGTGCAACCAGACGCCGTCCTATCACGCACTGGGTAAATAGTTAAATGCTATCGATCAAATTTGCCAATTGATGAAAATGCGGTAAGAATCTTCTCCACCAAAGTGACCTATTGAAACTCTGGTAAGGGTGCGTGAAGATCACGGCGCGTGTCGCCAGGGGCTACACGGCAGCGGCCCCGGGGCTGCCGATCGATAGGTTGAGGGAAGAGAGGCACCTTATGACTTGCATCGATGAACAGCCCGCTCCCGTCCTGATCATTTCCGGCACACGCCCCGAGATCATCAAGCTGGCACCGGTATATCACGCCCTGCGAGGCGCGGAAAGTGTTTGCCCCGTGTGGCTGCATACCGGCCAGCACAGCGACATGGCCGTGCAGATGCTGGACTGCTTCGATATCCGGCCCGACCATGTGCTCGAGCGCCAGGGAAGCACGCTCCTGGATTTCAGCCTCGGGTGCCGCCGCCAACTGGAGGGCGTGATGGGGCAGCAGCCCTGGAGCGCCGTCATCGTGCAGGGTGATACCGAAAGCGCCTTCCAGGGAGCGCTGGCGGGCTTTTCCCATGGGGTGCCGGTGTTGCATGTCGAGGCTGGGCTGCGTACCTACAACCTGCGCCGCCCGTTCCCCGAGGAAGGACTGCGGCAGATGATCAGCCGCATCAGCCGCCTGCACTTCGCGCCCACTTTGCGTGCAGCGCAGGCGCTGGAGCGTGAGGGGATCGCCTCGCGCGACATCCTGGTGACCGGCAATACGGTGGTGGACGCGCAATTGTGGGTGTGCGAGCGCCATCACATCCGCCGTCGGGTGCAAGGTCGCGGCCATATCCTCGTCACCATGCACCGGCGCGAGAACTGGGGGCCGGACATCGACAACGTGTGTGCGGCCATTGCCGACATCGCCCGTGAATTCCCGTGGATGACCGTGCTGTTCCCGGTGCACCTCAACCCCGTGGTACGCGACCCCGTGCACCGGCACCTGGGCGCGCTGCCCAATGTGCACCTGACGGCGCCGCTGGACTACCTGGCCATGCAGCAGGCGATTGCCGATGCCTGGCTGCTGCTCACGGACTCGGGTGGTCTGCAGGAAGAGGCGCCGACCTTCAAGGTGCCGCTGCTGGTACTGCGTGAAGAAACCGAGCGGCCGGAGGTCATCGATGCGGGCTGCGCCGCGCTGGTCGGGGCCGACCGCCAGTTGATCGTGCACTCCCTGCGCCATCTGATGGACGACGGAGAGGCTTACGGCCGCATGCAGGCCGCAGCCAACCCCTTTGGGGATGGCCAGGCGTCCCAGCGCATCGTGGCACGGCTGGAGCAGATGCTGGCGCCCCCCGCGCCCGCGCCCGCACATGCGGCTGCGCCCGCGGTTGCGGCCCTGAGTATCTAGAGGAGCCGCACCATGTCCTGGATAGATGTTTTTACCGCCTATCTCTACCTGCTCAAGATGGTGGCGATCGGGGTGGCTGTCGTCATCTTCATCAGCAGCCTGGATGACCTGTTCATCGATATCGCCTACTGGGTCCGCCGCGTCTGGCGCGCCTTCACGGTGTACGCACGCCACGCGCCGCTGAACTACAAGACGCTCTACGACGCCGAGGAGAAGCCGCTGGCCATCATGGTGCCCGCCTGGCAGGAGCACGGCGTGATTGGCCAGATGGCGCAACTGGCCGCCACCACGCTGGACTACGAGAACTACCACATCTTCATCGGCACTTATCCCAACGACCCGCAAACGCATGCCGACGTGGAGCAGGTGCGTGCACGCTTTCCCAACGTGCACACGGTGGTCTGCGCGCGTCCCGGACCGACCAGCAAGGCCGACTGCCTGAACAATGTGGTGGACGCCATCCTGCAGTTCGAGAAGCGTTCTGGCGTGCGCTTTGCCGGCTTCATCCTGCACGATGCCGAGGACGTGCTCTCCAAGTTGGAACTGCGGCTGTTCAACTACCTGGTCAACCGCAAGGACCTCATCCAGCTGCCCGTGTACCCGCTGGAGCGGCCCTGGAACGATTTCACCGGCGGGCACTACCTTGACGAGTTTGCGGAGCTGCACGGCAAGGACATCGTGGTGCGCGAGGCCCTGGTCGGCCAGGTGCCAAGCGCGGGCGTAGGGACGTGCTTCAGCCGTCGCGCCATCATGGCCCTGCTGCAACAGGGCGATGGCATTGCCTTTGACACGCAGAGCCTGACCGAGGACTACGACATCGGCTTTCGCCTCAAGCAGCTGGGCATGCAGGAGGTGTTCGTGCGCTTTCCCGTCGAGGAGGACGATCACATTGGTCGCGCGCCCTCGCCGGAGCGCGTGCCCCTGCGCAGCGAACGCGAGGCCAGCGTCATCTCCGTGCGCGAATTTTTCCCTGACACCGTGGCCGCCGCCGTCCGGCAGAAGTCCCGCTGGATCACGGGCATCGTCATCCAGGGTTTTCGTACGCTGCGCTGGACGCACAGTGCCGTGCTGAACTACTTCCTCTGGCGCGACCGCAAGGGAATCATCACCAATTTCGCCAGCTTCACGGCCACGCTGCTGGCCATGCAGCTGATCGGCATCTGGCTCTACCAGCGACTGGTGCCGGATGCCTACCGGTTCCTCTCGGTCTTCGAAGGCGACTGGTGGTTCCATGCACTGCTCTTGGCCAACCTGGTGCTCATGTTCAACCGCATCGTGCAGCGCGTGTTCTTCGTCACCAGCTACTACGGCGTGGTGCAGGGATTGCTGTCGGTGCCTCGGCTGCTGTGGGGCAACTTCATCAACTTCCTTGCCGCCTGGCGGGCGCTGGCCCAGGCATGGCGCGCCAAGGACCTGCGGCGCATGGCCTGGGTCAAGACGGACCACGAGTTTCCCCTCCTGGGCGAAGGGCCGCGTCAGCATCGCGCACTGGGGCAGATCCTGGTCCACCAAGGCGCCCTGACCGAAGCGCAACTGCTTGATGCGCTGGAGCATCCCGTGCGCGGACTGCGTCTGGGTGCAGCGCTTGTGCACCGTGACGTCATCACGCCCCAGCAGTTGGCTGCGGCGGTTGCCGAGCAGGCCGGTGTGCCATGGGAAACCCTGGGAGGGCAGGCCGTGGACAGCGACCTGGCGGCACTGGTGCCTGCGGCCGTGGCGCTGCGCTATAGCGTCGTGCCGCTGCGCGAGCAGGGACGGGTCCTGGTGGTGGCCAGCGAGGCGGCGATCGACCCGGTGTCGCTGGCCGCCATCGAGCGCAAGCTGGGACGTACCGTGCGCTACGTCATCGTGCCCAAGGGCGAGGTCACCGTGGAACTGCGGCGCCTGTATGCACACCACGGCACAGAACCCGCACGCGACCTGCTGGCGCAGGCCGTGCAGCAGCAGCGCGTTACCGCCGAAGAGGCGCGGGGCATCTGGGCCCGCTATCTCTCGCGTCAGTTGCTGCTGGGCGACGTGCTTCTGGCCGTGGGCAAGATTGACCAGGCGGTGCTGGGTGCCCTGCTGCTGCAAAAGGAGAAGTCTGATGCCAGCCTGGGCGCCTTCCTCGTGGAGCATGGCGTTCTGACAGAGGCGGCCGTGCAGGAGGCGCTGCAGCTGCAGCAGCAGCTGCAGGTCACCATGGAGCAACTGCTGTGCCGCGCCAATGCGCAGCCCACCGTCCGGGCCATTGCTTGAGAAGGCCGTCATCATGAATTTCGCCCCCCGCATTCTTGCCCTCGCCGTCATGCTGGCCTCCACGGGCGCCCCGGCGCAGACCCTGGACCTGGGCCCCGACATCAGTCCGCTGAAGCGGTTCCAGGTCTATCCCCACATCGACAAGGCCTTCGAGGCGATGGCCCGCGGCGACGGCACGCGCGCGATTGCCGAGCTGGAACATGCCCACCGGCTCGCCCCAGAGAACACCGCGATTGCGCTGCACCTGGCCCAGGCGTACCAGCGCTTTGGCCAGCCCGCGCGTGCCGCGGCGTTGCTGCGGGCCCAGCGGTCACGGCACCCGGGCGATGCGCGCATCGCCCAGGCACTGCGCGAATTGCAGCCCCCACCCGCAACCGTGCAGGAAAGCGCCACGGTCGTCGCGCAGCCCGAGGCAGCACCCGCCGCGCCAGTGCTCGCCGCTGCGCCTTCCGCAACTGCGCCCGAACCTGCGTCAGAACACGGCACGCCTGCGGCGGCTCCGGCCATTGCGGCGCCGCCCGATCAGCTTGCCAAGCCTGCGCCTGCGGTGCGTGCGCAGCGGCGCATGGCGCAGGTGCCACGGCCTCGGCGGGCCGACGGCGCCCCGGGCTATGCCGCTGCCAGCCGTGCCTACGAAGCGGTGGAGCGTGCAGAGTTGCCCGCCGCCCTGGCGTGGGCGCGCGAGGCCGCGCAGGCCGCCCCTGCCAATGCTGACTACCAGCGCCTGCTGACCTACCTGCTGATCGAGAACGGGTTGTACGAGGAGGCACAGACCAAGGCACGGGAGGCGGAACTGACTTTCGCCCCGCAAGGCGATACGCAATGGCAGGCCTTGGGCGACACCGCGCGGCAGCGCCACGCCTATGCGCAGTTCGAAGCCGCATCGCAAGCGCAGCGGCGGGGCCGCGCCAGCGATGCCCTTGCCCATGCGCAGGCGGCAGCGGAACAAGCCCCGGGTGTGCCGGCGTATCGCCTGCAGTGGGTAGGCCTGCTGTTGGCCGCGGGCCGCCATGCGCAGGCGCAGCAGGTGGCCGAGCAGGGCCTGGCCCAGGGCGATGGCGCGGCACTGCAGGTCCTGCGCGGCGCGGCGTTGCAGGCGCAGGGGCAGACGGACGATGCGGCGCGGGTTTTCGACGGTGTGATTGGCAGGCCGGATCTTGCGCCGCACGAGCAGCAGAACTACCGGGTGATCGCCGCCGATGCGGCGCTCGCGGCGCGCCAGCCCGAACGCGCTAAAGCCCTGCTGCAGCCGCTGGCGCAAGGCGGCGCCGTGGATGTGTCGGGGCGAGAGGCTGAGATACGGGCCGCCACGCGCCGGCCGATCTCGGCCGCATCCCTGCAGACGTTCTCCCTGCGCTTGCCGGTTGTCAATTGCTTTGGCAGCGCCCAGGCGCCCGGCTGCGAAGTGTGGCCCGGGCAGGACGCGCCGGACCCTGCGCGTGCCGTGGCGCAGGAGGCGTTCCGCGCCTATACCGAGCGCGACTATGGACTGGCCGCGGCCAAGGCCGAGGAAGCCGCGCGGCTGCAGCCTGCGCATTTGCCGTACCGTCTGTTGCGGCTGCAGGCCTTGGTGGCCGCGGGCCAGGTGGAGCAGGCTCTGCGCGAGGCCGACGACACCCTGCAGTCGCGCGCCGACGGGGCGGAGGTGCTGGCCCTGCGCAGCCGGGTGTACCACGACCTGGGGCGGCGCGAGCAGGCCTCTGCCGATGCGCGCGCGGCCCTGCAGGCAGGTGGCCTGTCCCTGTCGAGTGAAATCAACCTGCTGCTGCAGGAAGGCCGGCGCGACGAGGCCGTGCAGCAGTTCGCACACGCGATGGCGGGGCCGGATTTCGCGGGCAGCGCAGACCCCGATCTGGCCTACCTCGCTGCCCGGGTGGGCGACGACCGCACCGCGCTGGCCGTGTTCGACCGCGCGCACGCCAACGACGCGCTGCCGGCCGCCGCGTTACCCGACGGCGCCTACACCGCGAGCCGCCTGGCCGAGAACGACCGCGCCATCTACTACCTGCAGCAGACCATCGATGCGGTGGAGGCGGGACGGCTGGAGCAGACGCCCCGCCAGCAGTTCGCCACCCGGCGCGAGCTGGCAGACCGTACCCGCACCTGGGGCATCAATGCGTTGCTGGGTTACCGGGGCATGTCTCCCGGCTCCATCTCGCCCGTGCCGGGCCTGTACCGGGATGCCGCCCAACTGGTGGGGGAGGCCTATTGGCGCCCGCAGGGCTATCGCGACGGCAGCTTCTGGGAAATCTATGGCGGCGTGGTGCAGACGGTCTACAGCCGCCACGGCGGCACGAGCGGCAGCGACACCACGCAAGGCGCGCTGGGCGTGCGCGCCAAGCCTTTGCGCGACCACAACCTCGTGTTGTCCGCCGAGCGGCGCATCCGTATCGGCTCGTTGTCCTTCAGCGACTGGCTGCTGCGCGCCGGTTATTCCTACGGCGTGGGCACCGACCTGCGCGTGGACGTTCCGGACTGGTTCACGTTCAACGTCTATGCCGAGGCGGGGCGGTTCCTGCAGCGCAAGCAGGACTACGTGACCTTCGAGGCGCAGGCCGGGCGCAGCTTCCGCATGGGGGATGCGGACTCGCGCCTGGTGCTGTTCCCGCACGCGGTGGTGGGCGTGGACTACAACTCCGCACGCACGGCCGCGGGCTACAACGGCGCTGCGGGCGCGGGCGTGGGCATTGCGCTGCGCCGCTGGTTCCACGAGGACCGCTACAACGCGCCGCGTTCGTACCTGGACCTGTCGCTGCAGTACCGCGCGCGCCTTGCGGGCGACGAGCGGGGCAAGGGCGTGTTCCTGCGCGCTGCGCTGGTCTTCTGACGGCAGCGACCGATAGGTTTTATTTTGCTTCAATAAATATAGCTGGGAGCGCTTGATCCAAAACGGTTTCAAGGTGTTTTATGCATGAAACCTTTGATGGAAGAGCGCGAGCTGCTATTCGTTTTGTTCAACCTTGGCTGCCGCGGGAGGAGACCATGAACCGACTGTTGCGATACACCCTTGTGGTACTGGGCGCCCTCGCGCTGCACGCGTGTGGTGGCGGAAGTGATCCGTTCTACAGCGCGCCGAGCGTGCCGCTCTCGCCGTTTGGCACCAACGACCCCGTCCGGCGCGACCCCATCGCCTCGATGCCGGCGCCCGTGCGCGCGCAGCCGGCCGGGCCGCGCGTGCTGGTGCTCTACGACCAGCCGCCTGGCAGCCCCTTCGCCAAGATGGGCGTGGGCTACGCGATCATGCTGCAGAACCTGCTGGGACATTTCGATGCGTCGGTGGACATGCGCCCCGTGGAGCAATACGCGGCGCAAAGCCTGGCGGGCTACCAGGCTACGTTCTACATCGGCTGGGCCGAAAGCGACAGCATTCCCGCAGCGTTCTTGCAGGACGTGGCCGCGGCCAGCCAGCGCGTGATCTGGCTGGGTCGCAACTTGCAGCAACTGGCGGATGAGCAGGGCGCGGCATTCGTGAGCCAGCGCGGCTTTCAGCCCGTGGGGCCGCGCACGAAGGACAACGCACCGGCCGGCGTGGAGCCGAGCTTTTTCAGCGATGTCTACTACCGCAAGCACCCGGGCCTGTTGTTCCAGAAGGCGGTCAAGACGATCAACGGGGAGCCTGCCGCCGCGTGGGACATGTTCATGACCCAGGTGACCGACGGCGCCAAGGCGCTCGTGCATGCGGACATCATCAACCCGGCATCGAACGAGCAGGGGCCCTATGTGCTGCAGTCGGGCAACTTCTGGTTCGTGGCCGATACGCCCTTCGATTACGCGGGTCCGCGCGACCGGTACGTGATCTTCTCGGACTTGCTGCACGACATGCTGGGCATCGACCATGCCGAGAACCACCAGGCGATGATGCGTTTTGAGGATGCGGACGCGAAGGTGAACCCGGTCGCCTTCAAGCGGGTGGTGGACCTGGCGTTTGAGCGCAAGGTGCCTTTCTCGGTGGGGGTGGTACCGCACTACAAGGACCCGCTGGGCGCCCAAAGCGCGGGCGTGCCCACCGACATTCCCATGGCAAACGCCCTCAACCTGCGGCTGGCGCTGGACTACGCGCTGGCACGTGGCGGTGAGATCCTGCAGCACGGCACCACGCACCAGACCGAAGGCATGATCAACAATGCATCGGGTGCCACGGGCATCGACTACGAGTTCTGGGACACCGTCAACGACCGCCCGCTGCCCGGTGATTCCGTGGACTGGGCGAAGAACCGCATCAACAACGGCCTGCGCCAGATGCTGGACCTGGGCTATATGCCCGTGGCGTGGGAGACGCCGCACTACGTGGGCTCGCCGTCCACCCTGCAGGCCGTCGCGCAGATCTACGAGATGGGCTACCAGCGGCACACGTACTACACGTCCGACCAGCCCGACCTCAAGGCCGGGGACTACATGGTGGACCAGTTCTTCCCCTTCGTCATCGAGCGCGACCGCTACGGCCTGCGCGTGCTGCCGGAGAACCTGGGCAACCTGCAGTATTTCGAGTTCGGGGCGGATGAGGAGCTGACATCCAAGGAGGTGCTGGAAAACGCGCGCTACCAGAAGGTCGTGCGTGACGGCTTTGCCTCGTTCTTCTTCCACCCCTTCCTGGCGGTTGAGTCCCAGGAGCAGAAGTATGACGGGCGCGGTTATACGCACCTGAAGGAAATCGTGGATGGCCTGACGGCCATAGGCTACACGTGGACCTCACCCAGCCGCCAGCGCAAGCCCTGACCCTGACACGGCGCGCGGCCATGGCGGCCATGCTGCCGTGCGCGGTGTCTTTGCCGCCGTCGTCCGGCGCGCTATTGCGCCACCTCGGCGGCATGGTGTGGCAGCCCAGCCTGCGCACGCTGCGCCCCCAGGGCAACTGGGCGCAACTGGGCGTTCGCCGCCTGTTGGTGCAATGGACGGCGGTGGATTCACAGGCTTTTGTGCCGGGCACCGGCCTGCCTCCGATCGCGGCTGAGCTACCCGACTGGGAGCGCATCGCCGCCGAGCCCTGGGCCCAGGAGGTGATCGTGGGCCTGGCGGCCATGCATGGCGAGGCGCAGGCACGTGCCTCGGTGGCGCTGCTGGTGGAGCAGGCGCACGCCCTGGTGCCCATCGTGCAGCGGCTCCCGCTGAAGCTGGGTGGCTGGTATTTCCCCCTGGAGGTGGATCCCACCTGGCTGCCGGGGCCAGAGTGGTCCCAGGGCCTGGCGCAGTTGCCACGCCCGCTGTGGATCAGCGCCTATGACAGTGCCAACCTTGGTCCGCACGCGCTGGCGGACTGGATCGAGCGCTGGCTGCCGGCCGATGTAGGGGTGTTCTTCCAGGACGGCGTGGGCGTGCATGCGCGCAGTCCGGAGGTTGCGCTGAAGTACTTGCAGGTGCTGACCTACCGCCTGGGTCAGGCGCGCGTGCAGATGATTGCCGAGGCTTTTCGCCCCGCGCCAGAAGGCGGGTTCCGCAGCGCCACGGCGGCGGAGTTCCTGCCGCAGATCGATGCCTACAAGGGGTGGGAGGTGCTGGCCTTCGACGGCCCGCACTACCTGGGAGAGCCGCTGGTGGCTGAGCTGGTGGCGCAGGGCGTGCGCTGATGCCGGCGGCTGCCGCGGCAGCACCCCGTAAAGATGATCAACCCGCGTTGAACGGCGCCGGCGTCTTCGGCTCGTAGTCGCACCAGGGTGCGACCACGCATTCCCAGCAGCGCGGTTTGCGTGCCTGGCACACGTAGCGGCCCAGCAGAATCAGCCAGTGGTGGGCGTCCACCAGATACTGCGGTGGCACGCGCTGCAGCAGCTGCATCTCCACGGCCAGCGGGTTCTTGCCGGGCGCCAGGCCGGTGCGATTGCCCACGCGGAAGATGTGCGTGTCCACCGCCATGGTGGGCTGGCCGAACGCCACGTTCAGCACCACGTTGGCGGTCTTGCGGCCCACGCCGGGCAGGGCTTCCAGCGCCTCGCGCGTGCGCGGCACTTGGCCGCCGTGCTGCTCCACCAGGATGCGGCAGGTCTGCATCAGGTTCTTCGCCTTGGTGCGGTACAGGCCGATGGTCTTGATATAGCCCTCCAGGCCGTCCAGGCCCAGCTCCAGAACGGCCTGCGGTGTATTGGCGACCGGAAACAGCCGGCGCGTGGCCTTGTTCACACCCACGTCGGTGGCCTGCGCCGACAGCAGGACGGCGGCCAGCAGCTCGAACACGTTGGTGTATTCCAGCTCGGTGTTGGGCTGCGGGTTGGCGGCCTGCAGCGCCGCGAAGAAGGGCTCGATGTCCTGGGGCTTCATGGGCGGCGATTGTCGCCGGCTGTGGGCGCGCCGCAGGAAAGCTGCGCGGCAATTGGCGACAATGGGGGCTACCGTCTTTCACCCATCGACCCGATTGCCGTCTATGCCGCTTGCCTTTGCCGACCGCCTGAATAACGTTGAAACCTCCGCCATTCGCGAACTGTTCAAGCTGCTGGGCAAGCCCGGCATCATCAGTTTTGCGGGCGGCTTCCCGGACAGCGCCATGTTCGACGTGGCCGGCATCCGCGCCGCCAGCGAGCGCGTGCTGGCCGAGGAGCCCGGCGCCGCGCTGCAGTACGGCGCCACCGAGGGCTACCAGCCGCTGCGCGAGCAACTGGCCACCTTCATGCAAGGCAAGGGCGTGGCGGGGCTGGCGCCCGAGCAGCTCATCGTCACCACGGGCAGCCAGCAGGCGCTGGACCTGCTCGGCAAGACCATGATCGACCCCGGTGACAAGGTGATCGTCGAGGGCCCCACCTTTCTTGCGACCATCCAGTGCTTTCGCCTCTATGGCGCCGAGGTGATCAGCGCGCCCGTGGACGGCGAGGGCGTGCAGCCCGATGCGCTGGAGCGGCTGATCGTCGAGCACCGCCCCAAGCTCGTCTACCTGATTCCTACCTTTGGCAACCCCAGCGGCGCCACCTTGAGCCTGGAGCGCCGCAAGCGCGTGCTGGAGCTGGCCGCGCGGCACCAGGTGCTGGTGGTGGAGGACGACCCCTATGGCGACCTGTACTTCGGCGAGGCGCCGCCGGCCAGCCTGCTGGCGCTCTCGGCCCAGGTGCCGGGCAGTCGGGAGTGGCTGGCGCACTGCGGCAGCCTGAGCAAGGTGTTGTCCCCCGGCCTGCGCGTAGGCTGGCTGATCGCACCGCCCGAGCTGTTGGCGCGCGCCGTGATGTGCAAGCAGTTCAGCGATGCGCATACCAGCACCTTTGCCCAGGCCACGGCCGCGCAGTACCTCAAGAGCGGCGCCATGCCCGCGACGCTGGCCCATGTGCGCACCGTGTATGCCGAGCGCGCGCAGGCCATGGGCGATGCGCTGCGTGCGGAACTGGGCGACGCGGTGGAGTTCGTGCAGCCGCGCGGCGGCCTGTTCCTGTGGGTGCGCCTGACAGGGGCGCGCGGGCAGGAGCGTGATGCCGGCGCATTGGCCAAACGCGCGATCGACAAGGGCGTGGCCTTTGTGCCCGGCACGCCGTTCTTCAGCCAGAACCCCGATGCGGCCACGCTGCGCCTGTCGTTCGCCACGGCCGATGTGGCCAAGATCCGCGAAGGCGTGGCGCGCCTCGGGCAGGCGCTCAAGGGTTGAAGGCGATGGTGGACGCACGCACGCAGGAGCGGGTGGAAGCTCTGGAGGTCAAGGCCGCCTTCACCGAAGACCTGCTGGAGCAGCTCAACCTGACCATCTACCGCCAGCAGCAACAGATCGACGAGCTGGCGCGCACCGTGGCGCAGTTGCGCCAGCAGGTGCCCGAGGGGGGCGGCGCCACCGTGCGCAGCCTGCGCGACGAACTGCCGCCGCATTACTGAGGTTTACGTCAAATTGGTCGCTAGCGCCCGTCCATCAAGCGCTAGCAGCTCTTATTTCAATAGCGAAGGCTGCCCCATGCAATACCGCTTTCTTGGCAAGAGCCAGCTCCAGGTGTCCACGCTGTGCCTGGGCACGATGATGTTCGGCGACCAGACGGATAAGGCCGAGGCCGCTTCCATCGTCGCCCACGCGCGTGCGCATGGCGTGAACTACATGGACACGGCCGACGTGTACACCAAGGGCGCGTCCGAGCGCATGCTGGGCACGCTGCTGCAGGGCCAGCGCCACGACTGGGTGCTGGCCACCAAGCTGGGCAACAAGATGTCCGAGCGGCCCAACGAGGGCCGCTACTCGCGCGCCTGGATGCTGCGCGAGGTGGAAGCCAGCCTGACGCGGCTGCAGACGGACCATGTGGACATCCTCTACCTGCACCGCGACTACGAGGGCATGGACCTGGAGGAGCCGCTGTTCGCCATCGATGCGCTGCTGCGCGCGGGCAAGATCCGCTACTGGGGCGTGTCCAATTTCCGCGGCTGGCGCATTGCCGAGCTGGTGCACGGTGCGCGCCGCATCGGCATGCCCGGCCCCGTCGTGTGCCAGCCGTACTACAACCTGCTCAACCGCATGCCCGAGGTGGAGATCCTGCCGGCCTGCCAGCATTACGGGCTGGGCGTGACGCCCTACAGCCCTGTGGCGCGCGGTGTGTTGACCGGCAAGTACCTGCCAGGCCAGGCACCCCAGCAAGGCACACGTGCCGGGCGCGGCGACCGGCGCATGGGCGAGACCGAGTTCCGCGAGGAGTCGCTCCAGATCGCCCAGCAGCTCAAGCTGCATGCCGAGGCCCGGGGCATCACGCTTGCGCAGTTCGCCACGGCCTGGGTGCTGGCGCACCGCGGCGTCAGCTCCGTCATCGCCGGGCCGCGCACGCTGGCGCAGTGGCAGGACTACCTGCCGGCGCTCGACTATGGAGTCACGCCCGAGGACGAGGCGCTCATCGACAGCCTGGTGGCCCCCGGCCATCCGTCGACGCCGGGCTTCACCGACCCGGCCTATCCGCTGCAGGCGCGCCGCGCCTGACGCCCGAGGACCGGCGCCATGTATCCCTACGTCTTTGCATTGCACCTGCTGGCCGCCACCGTCTGGACCGGCGGCCATCTGGTGCTGGCATTCACCGTGTTGCCGCGCGCGCTGCGCCAGCGGTCGCCCCAGGTGCTGCTGGACTTCGAGCAGGGCTACGAACACGTGGGCATGCCCGCGCTGCTCATCCAGGTCGCCACCGGGCTGTGGATGGCCTTGCAACTCGTGCCCGACTGGGGGCAGTGGTTCAGCCCTGATGCGCCGCTGGAACGCGCCGTGTCGCTCAAGCTCGCGCTGCTGGCCGCCACGCTGTTGGTGGCCGCCCATGCGCGGTTGCGCGTCATTCCCACGCTGAGCGCACGCACGCTGCCGCTGATGGCGTGGCACGTGGCGGCCGTCACGCTGCTGTCGGTGGGCTTCGTGCTCACGGGCATCGCGTTCCGCTACGGCGGACTGGGAATGTGATGGAAGGGGCGGGCCCTGCGGTGCCGGGCTGCGATGCGCGGCGCCTGCAGTTGCTGCTGACGCGCGAGATGCCGTTTGGCAAACACCGTGGCACGGTGATTGCCGATCTGCCCGCCAACTACCTGCATTGGTTCGCCCGCGAGGGGTTTCCGCGCGGCGAGATCGGCCAGCTTCTCGCTCTGATGTACGAGCTGGACCATAACGGCTTGCGCGATCTGCTGGCCCCGCTGCGCGCTGCGCCAGGGCGGTGAGCGGCGGTCGCGGGCCGCTTTCACGCTGTTCACGCGAGGGCGCGGAGCGCCGCCATGCGGGCCCCGTCCGCGCCTAGCGGCTCACGCCCGTTGGCGCGCGCCGCTGAAGGGCATCAGCCGCCGCTGCACGAACATGCCGAGCCGCTGCCGCAGCCTTGCGAGGCGCCGGCCTCGAACTGCGGGAACAGCACGTTGTTCTCCAGGTGGATGTGGTTCACCAGGTCGTCGCTGAGCTGCGCGAGGCCCGCATACAGCGCGCGCCAGGTGTTGCAGGCGCCCATGGGCGGGGTGATGTCGTTGGTCAGGCGCGCGATCTGCTCCAGTGCCTCGCCGTGGTCCACGTGCTCGCTGCGCATCATGCCAATGGGTTGGGTCACGAAGGCGTTGCCGCCGCTGCGCAGCATGGGGAACAGGATGGCTTCCTCCTTGTGCATGTGGGTCAGCAGCTCCTGCTGCATCTCTTCCAGCGCGTCGGCCAGGCCGTGCGGCGTGTTGGGGTTGTCGCGGTGCACGGCTTCCACGCGGCGCGCCATGCGCACCAGCTCGGGCAACTGGGCGCGGTGCACCTCGTGGTAGCGCGCGACGATGTGGTCGATCAGTTCCGTGGGTGTGCCCGCGTCGGGCAGCTCGTTGGGGCGTTGCAGGGCGGAAAGCTCATCCACCACGGCCTGCAGGTCCAGGCCCTTGTCCGCGGCCGCCTGCTCCAGCGGCACTTGGCCGCCGCAGCAGAAGTCCAGCTTCAGGCGGCGGAACACGGCGGTCGCGCCAGGCAGTTCAACGGCAATCTGGCCGATGGCCTGACGGGGGTCGAGGGAGGGAGTGGTGGCGGTATTCATGGGGCTTCCTTAAAGGTTCACTTGTGATGAATATTTTATTCATTAAAATCCACATAAAGTGAATCTTTGTGTGAACCCTTGGTGCAACCATGCGACTGACCCAGTGGACCGACTACACGCTGCGCGTGCTCATGTACTGCGCCGCCTGCCAGGAGCGCGAGCAGCCCGTGACCATCAGCGAGGTGGCCGAGGCACACGGCATCTCGCGCAGCCATCTCACGAAGATCGTGCAGCAACTCGCGGCCCAGGGGCTGCTGGACACCACGCGCGGGCGTGGCGGCGGCATGCGCTTGATGAAGCCGGCCAGCGAGATCAACCTGGGCCAGATCGTGCGCATGACGGAGACCGACTTCGATATGGTCGAGTGCTTCAATGCCGAGTTGAACCAGTGCCGCATGAGCAGCCACTGCCGCCTGCAAGCCGTGCTGTCCGACGCCACGCGGGCCTATCTTGCGGTGCTGGACAGCCTCACCGTGGCCGATCTGGTCACCCCGTCCATCGCTGCGCAGCGGCAGGGCGGGGCGGCGCTGGTGCAGTCCATGCGCTGGGTGCCAGGGTTGCCCATCACCCGCCCCGAGACATTGGCGTAAAAATGGGCTCCAGCGCTTTACCTGCAAGCGCGAAGCGCTCTACTTTTTGATGATTCAGGCCGCCAGCGGCGGCTCCAGCCACTGGCGCGCCGCCGCCATCACGCACTGGGTGAGGCGCTCCAGCGCCACCTGCGCCGTGCGCGGGTGGGCCCAGTACAGCGGCACGTCCATGGCGGTGTTCGGCAGCAACTGCACCAGACGGCCCTCGGTCAGTTGCTGGCCGATCAGCGTCAGCGGGTGCATGCCCCACCCCATGCCCACCTCGCAGGCGCGCACGTAGCCAAAGTTGGACGGCAGGAAGTGCCTGGGCGCATGCGTGCGCGACGTGAGGCCGTGCGCCTGCATCCATTGGTCTTGCAGACGGTCCTTGCGGTCGAAGGTCATGATCGGCGCGCGCGCCAGCGTGGCGGCCGTCACACCGTCAGCAAAGTGCCGCGCAATGAACCCGGGGCTGGCGGCAGCCACATAGCGCATGGTGCCCAGCGGCCAGGTGTTGCAGCCGGCGATGGCCGTGCCCGTGGCGGTGACGGCGGCAATCACCTCGCCCTGGCGCAGCCGCTCGCCCGTGTGCTCCTGGTCGTCGATGCGCAGGTCCAGCAGTTCGTTGCCGCCCGCGGTGAAGGCGGCCATGGCGTCCATGAACCAGGTGGACAGCGAATCCGCGTTGACGGCCAGCTTGAGCGTTGGTGCCGGCGCGGGCATGTCGGGCAGCAGGTCGGGGTTGGTACGGCGCAACTGGTTTTCCAGCAGCGCCACCTGTTCCAGGTGCAGGCACAGCCGGCGTCCGGCGTCGGTGCCGGTGCAGGGGCTGCCGCGCTGCACCAGCACCTGTCCCACGCGCTCCTCCAACTGCTTGATGCGCTGCGACACGGCCGATGGCGTTACGTGCAGGCGGCGCGCCGCCCGCTCAAAGCTGCCTTCGCGCACCACGGCGGCCAAGGCTTCCAGTCCAGCGTAGTCCAGCATTCAGTTTTACTTAATATCGGTTAGAAGTTTGAAGTGTACTTAAATGAATGCGCGGCCTACCATCGGGCGCATGTTCACTCAACACGCCGCCGCTTCCTCCTGGCTCACGGGCTTCACCGTGTGCCTGTCGCTCATCGTCTCCATCGGAGCGCAGAACCTGTACGTGCTGCGCCAGGCCGTGCAGGGTCAACACGTGCGCGCCTGCGTGGCGTGGTGCGTGGCGAGCGACGCGCTGCTGGTGGCGCTGGGCGTGGCCGGCATGGCGCAGGTGCTGGGCCGTTCGCCCACGCTGGCGCATGCGCTGCAACTGGGCGGTGCGCTGTTCCTGCTGGCCTACGGCTTGTTTGCCTGGCATCGCGCTTTCTTTGCACCGGATGCGGGGCTGAACGCCTCGGGTGGCGAACGCGTGGCGCGCGGGGTGCTGGGTGTGCTCAGCGGCCTGGCCGTCATCACGCTGCTCAACCCGCATGTGTACCTGGACACGGTGGTGCTGATCGGCTCCATCGGTGCGCGTCAGGATGGTTGGCTCAAGTGGGTGTTCGTGCTGGGGGCGGCGTCGGCCAGCCTGACCTGGTTCGTGGTGCTGGCTTTCGCCGGGCGGCGCCTGCAGGGCGTGTTTGCCAACCCTCGCGCCTGGCGCGTGCTGGACACGCTGACGGGCGCGATGATGTTCGTGTTGGCCTGGTGGGTGTGGCAGGGTGCCTGACGTCGTGCCCTCACCCATAAAAAAAGCGCTGCCGCGGCAGCGCTTTTCTTCGTACAGCGTTGCCGCTGCGCGGTGCGCGGTCAGAACGCGGGGACCACGGCGCCCTTGTACTTGTCCTGGATGAACTTCTTCACCTCGGGCGTGTGCAGCGCCTTGATCAGCTTGGCGATGTTGGGGTCGTTGGCGCGGTCGGCACGGGCCGCCACGATGTTGGTGTAGGGCGAGTCGGCGCCTTCGATGAACAGCGCATCCTTGGTGGGGTTGAGCTTGGCTTCGATCGCGTAGTTGGTGTTGATCAGGGCCAGGTCCACATCGGCCAGCGCGCGCGGCAGCAGCGGGGCTTCGAGCTCCTTGAACTTGAGCTTCTTGGGGTTCTTCACCACGTCCAGCGGCGTGGGCGTGAGGCTCTTGGGGTCCTTCAGCTCGATCAGGCCCTGCTTGGCCAGCAGGATCAGGGCGCGGCCGCCGTTGGAGGGATCGTTGGGGATGGCCACGGTGGCGCCATCCTTCAAGTCCTTCACGTTCTTGATCTTGTTGGAGTAGGCACCAAAAGGCTCCACGTGGATCTTGCCGTTGGGCACGGCCACCAGGCTGCTCTTGCGGTCCTTGTTGTAGCTGTCCAGGTAGGGCTGGTGCTGGAAGAAGTTGGCGTCCAGCTGCTTGTCTTCGACGGCGGCGTTGGGCTGCACGTAATCGCTGAATTCCTTGACCTGCAGGTCCAGGCCCTGGGCCTTGAGCTGGGGCTTCACGAAGTTCAGGATCTCCGCGTGCGGCACGGCCGTGGCGGCTACCTTGAGCACGTCGGCGGCTTGCGCGCCCAGCGCGGCAGCGGCCAGGGCAATGGCAGACAGGGTTTTCTTCAGCATGGAGAACGGTTTCCTTATAGCGGTGACTTGAGAGCACCGCCCTGTGCAAGAGGGCGATGACCAGGGTGTGAAGTGTAAGCGGGACGACTCAGCCGCAAGTCGTTTTTATTTTCATATTCATATATGAAGTAGGTTCTTTATCTTTTGTTATTTTGATAAAAAACCGCACTAGCGCCCATTTGACAAGCGCTAGAAGCTATGAATATGGGAGCGCGAATGGGGCTGCGGTATGGGTGCTCAGCGCAGCACTTCCAGCAGCCGGTCCAGTCCACCCTGGTTGATGGCCACGCGGGCCTGTGCGCGCACGGCGGGCTTGGCGTGGTAGGCCACGGACAGCCCGGCCGCGCCCATCATGGGCAGGTCGTTGGCCCCGTCGCCCACGGCGATGGTCTGGCGCGCGTCGATGCCCATCAGCGAGGCGACCTCCAGCAGGGTGCGGCGTTTTTCCGCGCCGTCGCAGATGTCGCCCCAGGCCTGGTCCACCATGCGGCCGGTGAGCAGGCCGTTCTCGATCTCCAGCACGTTGGAGCGTGCGAAGTCGATCCCCAAGTGCGCCTTCACGCGGTCGGAGAAGAAAGTGAACCCACCCGAAACGAGCAGCGTGGCCAGCCCCGCGGCCTTGGCGGCGGCGATGAGTTCGGCCGCGCCGGGATTGAAGCGCAGGCGCTCGGTGAACACGCGCTCCAGGTGGTCCGTGCCCACGCCCTTGAGCAGCGCCACGCGCTGGCGCAGGCTTTCCTTGTAGTCGGCGATCAGGCCCTGCATGGCGGCCTCGGTGATGGCGGCCACCTCGGCCTTGCGGCCGGCGGCGTCGGCGATCTCGTCCACGCATTCGATGCTGATGAGCGTGGAGTCCATGTCGAAGGCGATGAGCTTGTAGTCGGCCAGCCGCAGCGGCGGCGTGATGCCCTGCACGACGAGACCGGGGGCAAATTCAAAAGGAGTCTGGGACATGGAAGCGGAGTAGAGCGGATGCGAAAAAGAGGGATTGTCGTTCAGGGCTTGGGCAGGTACAGCTGGTCGGACCAGGTGGCCAGCCACCCGGGCTTGAAGGCCACGAACACCGCGCACAGCATGCCCGTGACCATGCCATCGCCCCAGGCCATGAGCCAGCGCGCCACCAGCGACAACTGTTCACCCACGCCCGGCAGCACATGGCCCGCCCATTGCGACAGCGAGCCTGCCACGAACACGCACAGCGCCGTGCCCAGGAAGCCCCGGCCCAGCACATAGACGAAGATGCGCACGCCGGTGAGCGCACGCGCGCCCGCCAGGCGCCGCAGCAGCACGCCCACGAGCAGCGCGAGCGTGGCGGGGACGATGCCCTGCCACACGGCCAGGCCCAGCGCGTCGCCCCAGCCCAGGCTGGGCGAGACCAGCGCGGCGATCGTGCCGACGGCCAGCAGGGCCGGAACCGCCAGCGGCCAGCCCAGCATGAGCAGCACCAGGCAGGCGCCTGACCACTGCAGCTGCAGCGGCATGCGGTGCAGCGTAGGCAGGGCCCAGGCCCAGGGCAGCAGCACGAGCGTGGCGAGCAGCGGCGTCCACAGCGTGGCAGGTGCGCCATGGGCCTCGTGCGCCAACGGTTTGCGGCTGCCCAGCAGCCGCCAGGGCCGCGCGGCCAGCGCGAAGGCCAGTGCCAGCAGGGCGAGGGCGGCTTCCAGTGCCATGGATCTGCCTAGGCGGGGACGGCGGCCTGCGCCTCGGCCAGCGGCTGGCCCAGGCTGCGCAGCACGTCGCGCACCATCTGGGCGCGCGCGGCGGGGTCGGGCAGCTCGCGCTCGATACGCAGCTTCTCGTTGCCCGCCAGCTTGATGTGCTTGTTTTTCTGGATCAGGTGGATGATGGCCATCGGGTCCACCGGGGGCTGCGGCTTGAAGGTGATGGTGATCACGCCGGGGGCGGCATCCACCTTCACGACGCCGTAGGGCGCGGACAGCACGCGCAGGCGGTGCACGTCGATCAGCGTCTGCGCCTGCGGCGGCAGCTTGCCGAAGCGGTCCACGATCTCTTCGAGCAGGCCATCGATCTGGTCGCCGGTCTTGGCCGTGGCCAGCTTCTTGTAGAACGACAGGCGCAGGTGCACGTCGCCGCAATAGTCGTCGGGCAGCAGGGCCGGGGCGTGCAGATTGATGTCGGTGGCGGCCTGCATGGGGGCGAGCAGATCGGGTTCCTTGCCGGCCTTGAGTTGCTTCACCGCCTCGGCCAGCATCTCGTTGTAGAGCTGGAAGCCGATCTCCATCATGTTGCCGCTCTGGCTCTCGCCCAGCACCTCGCCCGCGCCGCGGATCTCCAGGTCGTGCATGGCGAGGTAAAAGCCCGAGCCCAGCTCCTCCATCTGCTGGATGGCGTCCAGGCGCTGCTGCGCCTGTTTGGTCAGGCCGTCGATGTCGGGCACCATCAGGTAGGCGTAGGCCTGGTGGTGGCTGCGGCCCACGCGCCCGCGCAACTGGTGCAGCTGCGCCAGGCCGAACTTGTCGGCGCGGCTGATGATGATGGTGTTGGCCGTGGGCACGTCGATGCCGGTCTCGATGATGGTCGAGCACAGCAGGATGTTGTAGCGCTGGGCCACGAAGTCGCGCATCACGCGCTCCAGCTCGCGCTCAGGCATCTGGCCGTGGGCCACGGCGATGCGCGCCTCGGGCAATATCTCTTCGAGCTTCTGGCGCCGGTTCTCGATGGTCTCGACCTCGTTGTGCAGGAAGTAGCACTGGCCGCCGCGCTTGAGCTCGCGCAGCACGGCCTCGCGGATCACGCCCGTGCCTTCGTTGCGCACGAAGGTCTTGATGGCCAGGCGCCGCTGCGGCGCGGTGGCGATCACGGACAGGTCGCGCAGCCCCTCCAGCGCCATGCCCATGGTGCGCGGGATCGGCGTGGCGGTGAGCGTGAGCACATCCACCTCGGCGCGGAACTGCTTCATCGCCTCCTTGTGGCGCACGCCGAAGCGGTGTTCTTCGTCGATGATGAGCAGGCCCAGGTTCTTGAACTGGGTCGATTCGCTGAGCAGCTTGTGCGTGCCCACGACGATGTCCACCGTGCCGTCGGCAATGCCCTTGACGGCGGCGGTGATCTCCTTGCCCGAGCGAAAGCGCGAGACCTCGGCCACCTTCACGGGCCACTTGCTGAAGCGGTCGCTCAGCGTGCGGTAGTGCTGCTCGGCCAGCAGCGTGGTGGGCGCCAGGAACGCCACCTGCTTGCCCCCGGCCACGGCCACGAAGCAGGCACGCAGTGCGACCTCGGTCTTGCCAAAGCCGACGTCGCCGCAGACCAGCCGGTCCATGGGGCGCGGGCTGATCATGTCCTGCACCACGGCGTGGATCGCGGCCTTCTGGTCCGCGGTCTCCTCGAAGCCGAAGTCGTTGGCGAACTGCTCGTAGTCGTTGGGCGAGTAGCGGAAGGCATGCCCCTCCCGCGCGGCGCGGCGGGCGTAGATGTTGAGCAGCTCGGCTGCGGCGTCGCGCACCTGCTCGGCGGCCTTGCGCTTGGCCTTTTCCCACTGGCCACTGCCCAGCTTGTGCAGCGGGGCCTCGTCGGCAGACACGCCCGTGTAGCGGCCGATAAGTTGCAGCTGACTCACGGGCACGTAGAGCACGGCCTTGTCGGCGTATTCCAGGTGCAGGAACTCCTGCAGCGCGGGGCTGCCGTCGGGGTTCTTGTTGCCCACATCCATGTGGATGAGGCCGCGGTAGCGCCCGATGCCGTGCTGGTTGTGCACCACGGGGTCGCCCACCTTCAGCTCGGACAGGTCCTTGATCAGCGCTTCGACGTCGCTGGCCTGCTCCTGCTTCTTGCGCCGGCGCGTGGTGGAGCCGGCGGCGAACAGTTCGGTCTCGGTGACCAGGTCCAGGCCTTCTTCCATCCACGCGAAGCCCGAGGCCAGCGCCGCCGTGGCGATGCCGACGCGTTCTTCGGGCGTCCCCTGAAATTCGACCAGCGAATCGAAAGCCGGCGGGTTCAACCCCGAGGCCCGCAGGAAATCCAGCAGGCTCTCGCGCCGGCCGTCGCTTTCAGCCAGCAGCAGCACGCGCTGCGCCGTGGCTCGGATGTGGGCCTGCAGCCGCGCCAGCGGGTCCTCGGCGCCGCGCACCACGGACAGGTCGGGCAGCTTCTGGAACTGCGCGTTGTCCGCCACGTCTTCCACACCGGGACGCAGCGACAACTGGGCGTGCTGGTTGGCCTGGGCGTAGAACTGCTCGGCGCCCAGGAACAGCGCCTCCGGCGGCAGGGTGGGGTGGTCCGGGTCGCCCTGGATCAGGCGGTAGCGGTCGCGCGTGTCCTGCCAGAAGCGCTGGAAGGCCGTCTCCAGGTCGCCGTGCAGCACCACGGTGGCCTCGTTACCCAGGTAATCGAACACGGTGGCCGTCTCGTCGAAGAACAGCGGCAGGTAGTACTCGATGCCGGCGGTGGCCACGCCGTTGCCCATGTCCTTGTAGATGCGGCTGCGCGTGGGGTCGCCCTCCAGCAGCTCGCGCCAGCGCTGGCGGAACTTGGCGCGCGCCGCGTCGTCCATGGGGAACTCGCGCCCGGGCAGCAAGCGCACCTCGGGCACCGGGTAGAGGCTGCGCTGGCTGTCGGGGTCGAACGTGCGGATGGAGTCGATCTCGTCGTCGAACAGGTCCACCCGGTACGGCACGGCCGAACCCATCGGGAACAGGTCGATCAACCCGCCGCGCACCGCGTATTCGCCATGGCCCACCACCTGGGACACATGCTGGTAGCCCGCGAGCGTGAGCTGGGCGCGCAGCTTGGCCTCGTCCAGCTTCTGCTTGACCTTGAAATGGAAGGTGTAGCCCGCGAGGAACGACGGCGGCGCCAGCCGGTACAGCGCCGTGGTGGCCGGCACCAGCACCACGTCGGCGCCCGTGTCCTTGTCGCGCTGCTGGATGCGCCAGAGTGTGGCCAGCCGCTCGCTGATCAGGTCCTGGTGCGGCGAGAAGCTGTCGTAGGGCAGCGTTTCCCAGTCGGGAAACAGCGCGCAGCGCAACTCGGGCGCGAAGAAGGCCATCTCGTCGATGAGGCGCTGGGCGTCGGTTGCATCGGCGGTGACGATGGCGGTGGTGCGGCCCGCGGCCTTTTCACGCTCGCCCAGGCGGGCCAGCAGCAAGGCGTCGGCGCTGCCCACGGGGCGGGGCAGGGTGAATCGTTTTCCGGGGGAGAGTTTGGGCAGCTGCATGCAGGTGGCGTCGCCCCATGGTGTGGGATAGGGCGCAGGACACGGAGCAGTGTGCGCCACGAGGCTCAAGACGACGATCGGGGATTTTAGAATGCCCGCCCATGACCGACCTGCTGCCGCCCACTACCCCTGCTCGCCCTGTGGCCGGGCGCTTCTGGGGGCTGGTGCCCTGCGCCGGCACCGGCACGCGCGCCGTGCGCAGGGGCGGGCAGGACGGCCCCCCCGTGCTGCCCAAGCAGTACCACACGGTGGCCGGCCACCCGATGGTGCTGCACACGCTGGCGGCCTTTGCGGGCGTGGCGCGCCTGGCGGGCACGCTGGTGGCCGTGGCCGCGGGCGACACCTTCTTCGACGGTCACCCCCACCCGGCCTTCTTTGCCGTGCCCTGCGGCGGGCCCACGCGCGCCGACACGGTGCTGGGCGGCCTGAAGGCCCTGCAGGCGCGCGGCGCGCAGGACGAGGACTGGGCGCTGGTGCACGATGCGGCGCGCTGCCTGGTGACGGCGCAGCAGATCGATGCGCTCATCGACGCCTGCCAGCACGACAGCGTGGGTGGGCTGCTGGCGCACAAGCTCGCGGACACGCTCAAGGTGGCGAGCGACGGCCCCGGCGGCGTGCGCGTGGCCGCCACCGTGGACCGCAGCGACAAATGGCTGGCGCAGACGCCGCAGATGTTCCGCATCGGTGCGCTGCGCCATGCGCTGGAGCGGGTGGGCGCCACCGCCACCGACGAGGCCAGTGCCATGGAGGCCATGGGCCTGCGCCCGCGCCTGGTGCCTGGCGGCGCGCAGAACTTCAAGGTGACCTACCCCGAGGACTTCGCGCTGGCCGAGGCCGTGCTGGCCCAGCGCATGCACGGCGCCACGCTGGAGCGCTTTGGCGGCGAGCGCGGCGCCGCGGCGAGCGACCCGGTCAAGACTTTCTTTTCTTCCAAGGCATGAGGGCGGCGGACGCAATGGGCATGAATTTCAGAATCGGCGAAGGGTGGGACGTGCATGCGCTGGTGCCCGGGCGGCGCCTGGTCATCGGCGGGGTGGAGATCCCGCACACCATGGGCTTGCTGGGCCATTCCGATGCCGATGTGCTGCTGCATGCCATCACCGATGCGCTGCTGGGTGCTGCGGCGCTGGGCGACATCGGCAGCCACTTCCCCGACACCGACGCGCGCTTCAAGGGCGCGGACTCGGTGGCGTTGCTGGAGGAGGCGGCGCGCCGCGTGGGCGACAAGGGCTACGCCATCGGCAACATCGACAGCACAGTCGTTGCGCAGGCGCCGCGCCTGGCGACGCACATCCCCGCCATGCGCGAGCGCATCGCCGCCGCGCTGGGCCTGGTGCTGGACCAAGTGAACGTGAAGGCCAAGACCGCCGAGCGCCTGGGCCCCGTGGGGCAGGGCCTGTCCATCGAGGCGCGCGCCGCCGTGTTGCTATTCAAAAAATAGCTGCTTGCGCTGGAAGAGTGCCGGTTTCCGGCAGAAAACGCTGTAAATCGGCCGCGCAGCAAGCGCTGGCTGCTATCGATTTTGCTGGGATGTCGGCACACCGCTGCGCGGTGGCAGGTGGCGCTTGATCTGCGGGCGCTGCAGGCGCTGCTGGGGGTCCTGGCCCTGCCGTAGATTCATCGCGCGCTGCAACTGGATGTGGGCCACCAGCCCGCCCGAGCCCGAGTTGGCCAGCGCGAAGATGCCGCCCATGCGCTGCACGGTCTTGTCCACGATCGACAGGCCCAGGCCCGCGCCAGCGGCGGCCGTGCGCGCGGAGTCGCCGCGAAAGAACGGCTTGGTGAGGTTGGCCAGTTGCTCCGGTGGCGCGCCGGGCCCGTGGTCGCGCAGCTTCACCAGCACCCACTTCTCGCGCGCCTTGGCGGCGATGTCCACGGTGGTGATGCCGGTTTCGCGGTTCTTGCCGTAGCGGCGGGCGTTCTCCAGCAGGTTGGAGATCACGCGCGCCAGCTCCACCTCGTCGGCCATCACGATCAGGTCCTCGGGCACGTTCATCGAGATCTGCAACTCGCGGTGGTCCTGCACCGCGTACACGCAGGACGACACCACGCCATGCAGGTTGACGGGGCTCAGGGCCACCGTGGTGTCGGGCCGCGCATAGTCCAGGAACTTGTCGATGGTGGCGTCCAGCTGCACGATGTCGGCCACCATGTGCTCGCGCGCCACGTCGTCGGTGACGCTCATCTCGGTTTCCAGGCGCAGCCGCGCCAGCGGCGTGCGCAGGTCGTGCGAGATGCCGGCCAGCATCACCGCGCGGTCCTGCTCCAGCTTGGCGAGCTTTTGCGCCATGCGGTTGAAGCCGATGTTGACCTCGCGGATCTCGCTGGTCACGGCCTCTTCGTCCAGGCGGCTGTTGGCAAAGTCGCCGTCGCGCACGCGGTTGGCCGCGTCGCTGAGCTGCTTGAGCGGGCGGTTGATCAGCCGCGCGATGACGGCGGCACCCGCCAGCGACAGCGCGCCCGCGGTGATCAACCAGATCATCCAGGTCTTGCCGCCAGCGGCACTCAGGCGCGAACGGTCCATCAGCATCCAGTTCGGGTCGCCATTGATGGTGAAGCCCACCCACAGCCCCGTCTCGCCATTCACGCTGGCGGCCACGATGGTGCCGGGCCCCAGGCGCTGGGTGAGTTCTTCGGTCAGGCGCGAGCCGAGCGGGGAGGGCGAGAGCAGCTCGAACTTGTCACCCGGCTCGCGCGGCAGGATGCGCACGCCCTCCTGGTCGGCCATGGTCTTGAGCAGCGACACGCGCGCGATGGCGTCGGAGTGGATGAGCGCCGCGCGGCTCAGGTTGACCAGCGATGCAATCTGCTGCGCCGTCTGCAGGGCGCGGGGCTCGAACTCCAGCGCGCGCAGCGTCTGCAGCCACGCCATGATGCTGCCGATCAGCAGCACGGCCAGCAGGAAGAAGGTGCGCCAGAAGAGGTTCAGCCCCACGCGTGCACGCTGGGCCCGCCGGCTGGCGGACGTTTCCAGCGGCGCGGGGCTGGTGGCATCGGAAGGCGCGTCGTGGGTGGCGCTCATGTCAAGGTGGCGTGCAAGCGGTCATGCAGGGCACGGCGTGCCGGTGGAGTGGGGCCGCCGTTCCTTTCGCAGGGAGGCCCTGGTCAGTTCGTGCCGTCCGGCACGAACACGTAGCCCACGCCCCACACGGTCTGGATGTAGCGCGGCGCGGCGGCGTCCACCTCGACCAGCTTGCGCAGGCGCGAGATCTGCACGTCCAGGCTGCGGTCGAACGGCTCGAACTCGCGTCCGCGTGCCAGCAGCGCGAGCTTTTCGCGCGACAGCGGCTGGCGCGGGTGGCGCACCAGGGCTTTCAGCATGGCGAATTCGCCCGTGGTCAGCGGCAGTTCCTCGCCGTTCTTTTGCAGCGCGCGCGTGCCCAGGTCGAAGGTGAAGGGGCCAAAGGTCACCACTTCGTTGTCGCCCGACGGTGCGCCCGGGGCCTCCTGCGGCGGGCGGCGGCGCAGCACGGCGTGGATGCGGGCTAGCAGTTCGCGCGGGTTGAAGGGCTTGCCCAGGTAGTCGTCGGCGCCCACTTCCAGGCCCACGATGCGGTCCACGTCCTCGCCCTTTGCGGTGAGCATGATGATGGGCGTGCGGTCATTGGCCGCGCGCAGGCGCCGGCAGATCGACAGGCCGTCTTCCCCCGGCATCATCAGGTCCAGCACGATCAGGTCCACGGTCTCGCGCAGCAGGATGCGGTTGAGGGCCTTGCCATCTTCCGCGACCATAACTTCAAAGCCTTCCTGGGTGAGGTAGCGGCGCAGCAGGTCGCGGATGCGCGCATCGTCATCCACCACGAGAACTTTGTCGGTACGGTTGGTTGTTGAAGCCATGCTTTCTTTCCCAGTCCAATTTGTAACAGAGCCGATTCTGACCAGCTTGCGAACGGAAAGTCCGGTTTTACCCCGGGGTCTGACCAACTGTTACAGGTTTTGCGACACCTCGCAACGACATTACCCGGCATTCATGCCAGCGCTGCGCTGACGCAGTTAGCGTCGGTCCTGGGGCATGCTGCACATGCCTGTACAACGTCAACCCAAGAAAAGGAACACCATGCAAAGAACTATAAAAACAATAGCTGCTTGCGCACTGATGGCGGGCGCTGTGGCCGCTTACGCTCAGAATCCTTCGGCGCCGCCGCAGAACGTGCTGCAGCTCTCCGCATCGGGCACGGTGCAGGTGCAGCAGGACTTGCTGGTGCTGACGCTGGCCGCCACCAAGGAAGCCGCGGACGCCGCAGGCGTGCAAACGCAACTCAAACAGGCGCTGGACGCCGCGTTGGCCGAAGCCCGCCGCGCCGCCCAGCCGCAGCAGATGGACGTGCGCACGGGGGCCTTCGGCATGTACCCGCGCTATGGCAAGGACGGCAAGATCACCGGCTGGCAGGGCCGCGCCGAGCTGGTGCTGGAAGGGCGCGACTTCCCGCGCATCACGGCCACGGCGGGCAAGATCCAGAGCATGTCCATCAGCCAGATCGCATTCGACCTGTCGCGCGAGGCGCGGGCCAAGGTGGAGACCGAGGCCCAGGCGCAGGCCATCGAGGCCTTCAAGGCACGCGCCTCCGAACTGGCGCGCGGCTTTGGTTTTGGCGGCTACACGCTGCGCGAGGTGGCGGTGAACAGCAACGAGATGTCGCCCGGCCCGCGCCCGCGCATGATGGCCATGGAGGCCAAGGCGGCATCCTATGCGTCCGACGCTCCCGTGCCTGTGGAGGCCGGCAAGGCCCAGGTGGTGGTGACGGTGGCTGGCTCGGTACAGCTCAAGTGACCCCAGCGGTCGCTATCAGCCATTTTGGCCTGCAGCGCCCGCCAGTCGGGCGTTGCAAGCTACTTTATTAATAGCGGGCTTACTGCGCCACCCAGCCGCCGTCCATATTCCATGCCACGCCGCGCACGTTGTTGGCGGCGGCCGAGCAGAAGAACACGGCCAGTTCACCCAGCTCTTCGGGTGTGGTGAACTGCATGGAGGGCTCCTTCTCGCCCAGCAGCACTTTCTTGGCTTCTTCGTTGGAGATGCCCAGCGCGGCGGCCTTGGCGTCCACCTGCTTTTGCACCAGCGGTGTGAGCACCCAGCCGGGGCAGATCGCGTTGCAGGTCACGCCCGTCGGGGCGGTCTCCAGCGCAGTCACCTTGGTCAGGCCCACGATGCCGTGCTTGGCCGCCACGTAGGCCGACTTCTGCGCCGATCCCACCAGGCCGTGCACCGACGCCACGTTGATGATGCGGCCCCAGTCATTGGCCAGCATGCCGGGCAGCGCCAGGCGCGTGGTGTGGAAGGCGCTGGTCAAGTTGATGGCGATGATGGCGTCCCACTTCTCCACCGGGAAGTCCTGCACGCTGGCCACGTGCTGGATGCCGGCGTTGTTGACCAGGATGTCCACGCGGCCGAACTGGGATGCGGCGTACTTGAGCATGTCCTCGATCTCCGCGGGGCGGCTCATGTCCGCGCCGTGGTAGGCCACGCGGGCGCCTGCGGCCTCGCCGGCGGCCAGCACCTCAGCGCGCGGACCGTCCACGTCGCCAAAGCCGTTGAGCACGATGTTCGCCCCCTGGCGCGCGAGCGCCTTGGCGATGCCCAGCCCGATGCCGCTGGTGGAGCCGGTGACGAGGGCGGTTTTGCCGTTCAGCATGAGAGTCTCTCCGAATGAATTAGGATGCAGCGCAGGCATTATCGAGCGCTGCATGACGGTACCGTTTCCATGATTCAACCTACGCTGAAATACGTACCGTGCCCCGGCCCCGTGGCCGCCGGCCACCCGGAACAAGGCCATCGCATGGCCTACTGGGAGTGGAACGAGACGGGCGACGCGGCCCATCCCCATGTGATCGTCTGCGTCCACGGGCTGGCACGCCAGGGGCGGGACTTCGACACCCTGGCTCGCGCGCTGGCCCGCCATGCGCGCGTGGTCTGCCCCGATGTCGTGGGGCGCGGACGCAGCGATTGGCTGGCCGATCCGATGCAATACCAATTGCCGGTGTACGCGGCCGACATGCTGGCCTTGCTGGCGCAACTGCACGCGCAAGGCCCCATCGCCACCCTGGATTGGGTGGGCACGAGCATGGGCGGGCTCATCGGCATGGGCCTGTGCGGCCAGACGGGGGCGTTGCCGGTACCTGTGCGGCGCCTGGTGCTCAACGATGTGGGGCCGCGGGTGGAGTGGCAGGCGCTCGCGCGCATCGGCCAGTACCTGGGGCAGCCCGCGCATTTCGCGACGCTGCAGCAGGCGGCCGACGCGCTGTGGGCGGTGTCGCGCAGCTTCGGGCCGCACACACCTGCGCAGTGGCTGGAACTGTCTCGCGCCATGGTGCGCGAGGCGCCCCAAGGGGGCTTGGCCCTGCACTACGACCCGGCGATCGCCGTGCCCTTTCGCGCCCTCACGCCCGAGGCCGCGCTGGCGGGTGAGCAGCAGCTATGGCAGCTGTACGACCAGATCCCGGCCCAGGTGTTGCTGCTGCGCGGTGCGGAGTCGGACCTGCTGTCCAGCGCCACGGCGCGCGAGATGACCGCGCGCGGCCCGCGTGCGCGGCTGGTGGAGTTCGCCGGCGTGGGCCACGCGCCGACGCTGGTGCAGCCGGACCAGGTGGCCGTGGTCGCGCAGTTCCTGCTGAAGCGGCAGGAGGAGTTGACAGCATGAAGAGCAGTTCCATCGGCCATCTGCCCATGGGGCAGGGCGCGGCCGCCGGGCCCCGACCCGAGGCGGTGCCGCAGCTCATCGCAGCCACCGCGCAGGCGGGGCCGGAGCATGCCGACGCCCTGGTACGCGCCCGCGCCTTTGCCGAGCCGCTCTTGATCGGCGAAACGTTGGAAACCGGAGAGAACACCCTCGTCCATGCCGATGCGGTGTCCGCCATCCTCAAGCACCTGGGCGGCTCGGAAACCATGCAGGCGGCGGCCTATCTGGTGTATGCCTGCTCGCACCTGAACAAGCCCGAGGAAGTGATCACCAAGGCCTTCGGCAGCAATTTCGCCGCGCTGGCGCTGGAGACCACCAAGCTCATGCGCGTGCAACTGCAGGCGCGCGAGGCGCAGGTGACGGGCCAGCAGGTGGACGATGCGGCCACGCAGACCGAGAACGTGCGCAAGATGCTGCTGGCCTTCTCGCGCGACCTGCGCGTGGTGATGCTGCGCCTGGCGTCCCGCCTGCAGACGCTGCGCTTTTACGCCGCAGCCAAGCGCCCGGTATCGCCGGCCATCGCGCGCGAGGCGCTGCAGGTGTTCGCGCCGCTGGCCAACCGCCTGGGCATCTGGCAGATGAAGTGGGAGCTGGAAGACCTGGCCTTCCGCTTCCTGGAGCCCGAGACCTACAAGGAAGTGGCCCGCCTGCTCGACGAGAAGCGCGTGGAGCGCGAGCTGTACATGGAGCAGGTGCGCAGCCGGCTGGAGTCCGAGTTGCGCGCGCGCAGCATCAGCGCCAGCGTGCAGGGCCGGCCCAAGCACATCTACAGCATCGTCAAGAAGATGCGCGGCAAGTCGCTGAACTTCGACCAGGTGTTCGATATCCGTGCGCTGCGTGTGGTGGTGCCGAGCGTCAAGGACTGCTACGCGGCTTTGAGCTGGGTGCACAGCCAGTTCAAGCCCATCGAGGCGGAGTTCGACGACTACATCGCCCGCCCCAAGCCCAACGGCTACCAGTCGCTGCACACCGTGGTGCGCGACGAGGCGGGCAAGGCCATCGAGATACAGATCCGCACCCAGGCCATGCACGACCATGCCGAGCATGGCGTGGCCGCGCACTGGGCCTACAAGGAGGCGGGCACCAAGGGCTACGCTGGCGTGTCGGCCAGCAGCGAGTACGACGCCAAGATCGCCGTACTGCGCCAGCTGCTGGCGTGGGAGCGCGACCTGGTGGGCTCCGCCAGCCGCAGCGGGTTGTTCGAAGACCGCATCTATGTGCTGACCCCGGACGCGGCCGTGGTGGAACTGCCCCAGGGCGCCACGCCCGTGGACTTCGCCTATGCCGTGCACACCAGCGTCGGCCATCGCTGCCGGGGTGCGCGTGTCGACGGCAACATGGTTCCGCTGAACACGCCGCTGCAAAACGGCCAGACGGTGGAGATCACCACCGTGAAGGAAGGGCGTCCTTCGCGCGACTGGCTCAACCCGGAACTGGGCTACCTCACCAGCAACCGCGCGAAGGCCAAGGTGCGCGCGTGGTTCAACGCACAGGCCACCCATGCCACGGTGGCGCGCGGCCGCGAGCTGGTGGAAAAGCTGCTGCAGCGCGAGGGCAAGACGGCCCTCAAGCTTGACGACCTGGCGGTGCAGCTGGGCTTCAAGTCGGCCGAGGCCTTGTTCGAAGTGGTGGGCAAGGACGAATTCTCGCTGCGCAGCATCGAGACCTTGTTGCGCCCACCCGAGCCGGCGGTCGACGAGCCTGACGTGCTGCTCAAGAAGGCGCGCACACCCGACGGCGCGCCCAAGGGCGGCGTGCTGGTGGTGGGCGTGGATTCCCTCATGACGCAGTTGGCCAAGTGCTGCAAGCCCGCGCCGCCCGATGAGATCCGCGGTTTCGTCACGCGCGGCAAGGGCGTGAGCGTGCACCGCGCCGACTGCAGCAACTTCCGCGAGATGGCGGCGCGCAATGCGGAGCGCGTGATCGACGTGGAGTGGGGAAAGTCGCAGCGCGTCGCTGGAGAAGCCGCCGTCTACCCCGTGGACGTGGCGGTGGAAGCCTCGGACCGCCAGGGCCTGCTGCGCGACATCTCGGAAGTGTTCGCGCGCGAGAAGACCAACGTCATCGGCGTGCAAACACAGTCCGTCAAGGGAACGGCATGGATGACCTTCACCGTGGAGGTGTCCGATGCGGGGCGGCTCAACAAGGTGCTGGGTATCGTGGCCGCGGTGCAGGGGGTGCGGTCGGCGCGCCGGCGATGACGGCCGCCAGGGCCGAGGCGGCATTTTTTGCTGCTATACTCCCGCTTCTCGAACAAACACAGGCGCGTAGCTCAGCTGGTTAGAGCACCACCTTGACATGGTGGGGGTCGTTGGTTCGAGTCCAATCGCGCCTACCATTTCTCTCTGCGGAAGCCACCCAGACTTCAGCATGCAAAGAGAGAAATTCTGTACAAAACGCCGCTCGACAGAGCGGCTTTTTTGTTTCCGGATCCCCCGCATTCAGCCTGGAGCAGGCGGTCGTGCAGGCCATCAGGGTATTCCTGCGCGCTGCGCGGGTGCGGCCTGCCTAGAATCTGCTGCACTGCAATACAAGCCATGACGGGCCATGTACCCGAGGAGCCGCCTGTGCCAGACAAGAACCCAGCACCTGACCCAAAAACCGCCCAGCGCGTGATCAAGAAGTACCCCAACCGCCGGCTGTACGACACGTCGACCTCCACCTATGTCACGCTGGCCGAGGTCAAGCAGCTGGTGATGCAGGGCGAATCCGTCGTGGTGCGCGACGCCAAGACCAGCGAAGACCTCACGCGCAGCATCCTGCTGCAGATCATCCTGGAGGAGGAGGCAGGCGGCGCGCCGATGTTCAGCGAGGCGGCGCTGGCCAACATCATCCGCTTCTATGGCCACGCCATGCAGGGCTTCATGGGTGCGTACCTAGAAAAGAACGTGCAGATGTTCACCGAGATCCAGGCCAAGCTGGCCGAGCAGTCGCAAGGCCTCACGCCCGAGATGTGGACGCAATTCATGAATCTGCAATCGCCCATGATGAAGGGGCTGATGGGCAACTACGTGGAGCAGTCGCAGAACATGTTCCTGCAGATGCAGGACCAGATGCAGAAGCAGACCGAGCAGATGCTGGGCGCGTTTGGCCTCAAAAAGCGCTGAGCCCGGCAGAACTGGGAAAATGCGGGGATGAGCCAAGCACTCTCCCCCGCCAAGACCCCCAAAATCGGGTTCGTCAGCCTCGGCTGCCCCAAGAACCTCACCGACTCCGAACTCCTCCTCACGCAACTCAGCGCCGAGGGCTACGAAACCTCCAAGACCTTCGAGGGCGCAGACCTCGTCATCGTCAACACCTGCGGCTTCATCGATGAAGCCGTGAAGGAAAGCCTGGACACCATTGGCGAGGCCTTGGCCGAGAACGGCAAGGTGATCGTTACCGGCTGCCTGGGCGCGCGCGCCGGCGAGACGGGCGGCAACCTCGTGAAAGAGGTACACCCCAGCGTGCTGGCCGTGACCGGGCCGCATGCGGCGCAGGAAGTGATGGAGGTCGTGCATACCCACTGCCCCAAGCCGCACGACCCCTTCCTTGACCTGGTGCCGGGCAGCTTCGGCGAGGCGGGCATCAAGCTCACGCCGCGCCACTATGCCTACCTGAAGATCAGCGAGGGCTGCAACCACCGCTGCACCTTCTGCATCATCCCCTCGATGCGCGGCGACCTGGTGTCCCGCCCGGTGGGCGATGTGCTCAAGGAAGCCAAGGCGCTGTTCGAGGGTGGGGTGAAGGAACTGCTGGTCATCAGCCAGGACACATCGGCCTATGGCGTGGACGTGAAGTACCGCACGGGCTTCTGGGACGGCAAGCCCGTCAAGACGCGCACGCTGGAGCTGGTGCAGACGCTGGGCGAGATGGCCGCCACCTACGGCGCGTGGGTGCGCCTGCACTATGTCTACCCCTACCCGAGCGTGGACGACATCATTCCGCTGATGGCGCAGGGCTTGGTGCTGCCATACCTGGATGTGCCCTTCCAGCACAGCCACCCCGACGTGCTCAAGCGCATGAAGCGCCCCGCCAGCGGCGAGAAGAATCTGGAGCGCATCCTGCGCTGGCGCGAGGCCTGCCCAGAGATCGTGATCCGCAGCACCTTCATCGCGGGCTTCCCCGGCGAGACGGAAGAAGAGTTCCAGCACCTGCTGGACTTCGTGCGCGAGGCGCAGATCGACCGTGCGGGCTGCTTTGCCTACAGCGACGTGGAGGGCGCCGCCGCCAACGAGCTGCCGGGCCTGCTGCCCATGGAACTGCGCGAGGAGCGCCGTGCGCGCTTCATGGCGGTGGCGGAGGAAGTCTCCACCGCCAAGCTGCAGCGCCGCGTGGGCCAGACCATGCAGGTGCTGGTGGACCAGGCCGTGGGCCTGGGCAAGAAGGGCGGCGTGGGCCGCAGCTACGCCGATGCGCCCGAGATCGACGGCGTGGTGCACCTGCTGCCGCCCGAGAAATTCAGCAAGACCTACAAGGTGGGCGACTTCGTGAAGGCGCGCATCGTGGGAACGCAGGGGCATGACCTGGTGGGCGTGCCGGTGTAATCAACGGCGGCCATACAGCGCCCACAAAAAAGGGAACGTGCGAACCACGTTCCCTTTTTTTCCGGGCGCCCCGCCAGCGGGGCGCGGAGTTCCGTCAGACGCCGACGGCCAGCAGCTCCACGTCGAACTTCAGCGTGGCGTTGGGCGGGATCACGCCGCCGGCGCCGCGTGCGCCGTAGCCCAGGGCTGCCGGGATGATCAGTGTGCGCTGGCCGCCGATCTGCATGCCTTGCACGCCCTCGTCCCAGCCCTTGATGACCATGCCCGCGCCCAGGGGAAACTCGAACGGGTCGTTGCGGTCGCGGCTGGAATCGAACTTGGCGCCTTGCTGGCCGTCGTTGTAGAGCCAGCCGGTGTAGTGCACGCGCACCGACTGGCCGCGCGTGGCCTGCGCGCCGGTGCCGACGACGGTGTCTTCATACTGCAGGCCGGAGGCGGTGGTGGTGAATGCCATGGTGAACGGTTCCTTGATTTGATTCAAAAAAGATAGCTGTTAGCGCTTATCCAATAAGCGCTAGGGGCCAAAAAGACCAAAACCCGCACACGGCGGGCTGGTGGGGGCCTAAGGGCTTGCGGGGCGCTTTACTTCTTCACGCGCGCGGCGGACCAGCGGGTGGCAAAAGCCTGCACATCGGACAGGCGCTTGAGCAGATCCTGGCCCACGGGGGTGACGGTGTAGCCGTCGCTGCCGTGGTCCAGCAGTCCGCACTCGCGCAGTTCCTTGATGCGGGTGTTGAGCGTGTTGGGCGTGATGCCGCCGACGCTGTCTTGCAGCAAGCGGAACGTCTGCGGATGGCCGTCGCGCAGGGCCCACAGCACGCGCAGCGCATAACGGCATTCGAGTTTCTCGAACAGCTGGTTGACGGCGGCGTTTTCCTTGGAGCTCATGAACGCTTCTCCTTGCGCATAGGGTGGTGGGGTGCCGCGCCGCGCAGGGGCGGAGCGGCGGTGGTTGCAAAAAACGATAGCAATATAGCCTGGAAATGTACCTGCTACAAGTTTAGTAGCTCGTTGCGTCCGGCTGACATGTGCAAACCCTGAAAAATGGGGTAGCCATGCGGCTCACTCCGGGGCCCTGCGCACGAGGTGCTCCACCAGCAGCCGGGCGGCGGGTGACAGGCCATCCTCGCTGCGAAAGCAGATGGCAAAGCGCCGCCGTGCCCAGCCGTCGGCCAGCGGAATCACGCGCACGCCGGTGGCGGCGGCAAACGGCTCGGCCACTTCGCGTGGGATCACGCTGATGGCCAGGTTGGCGCGCACCACGCGCAGCGCAGCGTCGAAGTTGGACACCTGCACGCGGTGTGCCAGCATCTTGCCCTCCACGGCCGCGGCGCGCGCCAGCAGCACCTGTACGGCGCTCAGCGCCGGCATGCTGACGAACTCATGCCCCAGCACGTCGGCAAAGCGCACGCGCGCTGACTGGGCCACGGGGTGATCGGGGTGGGCGACGATGGCCAGATGGTCGTGGCGGTAGCTGCGGGTCTGCAGCCCCTGCAGGTCCGCCGCGTCCCAGCAGATGCCCACGGTGGCGCTGCCCTCGCGGATGCCGCGCACCACCTCGGGGCTCACGCGCTCCTCCATGCTCACCTGGATGTCGCGGTGCGCGGCGTCCTGCAGGAACGCTGCTACGTCGTCGGCCAGCGACTCGGCCATGACCGAGGCCGTGACCAGCATGCGCACCTGTCCGCGGATGCCGGTGTTGAACGCGGCCATGTCCCGCTCGATGCGCCCCACGCTGGCCAGCATCTCGCGCGCATGCTCCAGCAGCGCCTCACCCGCCGGGGTGGGCGCCACGCCATGCCGGCGGCGCACCAGCAGGCGCGCGCCCACGGTGTCTTCCAGTTGCGCCAGCCGTTTGCTGACGGCCGAGCCCACGATGGCCTCCTGCTGCGCGGCACGCGCAATGTTGCGGTGCTCGCACACGGCGACGAACAGCTTGAGCGAGAGCAGGTCGGGCAGACGCATGAGAATTTCCGTTTGGGAACGCTTGGGGTTCCTAAATTGAGGTTTCGTAGTGTGCTGGAATTTTTAAAATCCACAACGGCACTGACGCACATCAACCCTCCAGGCAATTCCATGGCTTCGCTACCCACCCTCTGCGACCCGCGCCCCGGCCACGCCACCGTGCGCGAGGTGGGCCTGCGCGATGGCCTGCAGAGCATCGCCACCACGCTGCCGACAGCACACAAGATCGCGTGGCTGGACGCCGCCTATGCCTCCGGCCAGCGCGAGATCGAGGTGGGCTCCTTCGTGCCCGCGCGCCTGCTGCCGCAACTGGCCGACACCGCCGAGGTGCTCGCGCATGCGCTCACGCTGCCGGGGTTGGTGGCCTCTGTGCTGGTGCCCAACCTCAAGGGGGCCGAGCGCGCCATCGACGCGGGTGCGCACTGGATGATCGTGCCTCTGTCGGCCAGCCATGCGCACAGCCTGGCCAACCTGCGCAAGACGCCCGACGAGGTGGTGGCGGAGGTGGCCCGCATCCGCGCCACCCGCGATGCAGCGGGCAGCGCGACGCGCATCGAGGGCGGCGTGGGCACGGCCTTCGGCTGCACGCTCCAGGGCGACGTGGCCGAGGACGAGGTGCTGCGCCTGCTGCAGGCGCTGCTGGATGCCGGCGCCGACCGCGTGAGCCTGGCCGACACCGTGGGCTATGCCGATCCGGCCGGCGTGCAGCGCCTCTTCGAGAAAGCGCGCGCGCTGGTGGGCGACCGCCTGGCCGCCGCGCATTTCCATGACACGCGCGGCATGGGGCTGGCCAACTGCTACGCCGCCTGGCAGGCGGGCATCACCCGCTTCGACGCCTGCCTGGCCGGCATTGGCGGCTGCCCGCATGCGCCCGGCGCCAGCGGTAACGTGACCACCGAAGACCTGGCCTTCATGCTGGAGCGCATGGGACTGTTCACGGGACTCGACGTGGCCGCGCTGCTCGCGCTGCGCCAGCGCGTGCAGGGCTGGCTCGCGGGCGAGACGCTGCATGGCACGCTGTGGCAGGCCGGTCTGCCGCGCCACACGGGCGCTTCTGTTTCCACCCTGGCGCAGCCTGCCTGAGCGGGCGCGCCTGTTTTTAGCTTCTTCTTTGGGACACCATGAATTCCAACGCTTCCTCTTCGTCCCGGCTGCCCCTGGAGGGCCTGCGCGTGGTGGAGTTCACCCACATGGTCATGGGCCCCACCTGCGGCATGGTGCTGGCCGACCTGGGCGCCGAGGTCATCAAGGTCGAGCCCGTGGATGGCGACCGCACACGCCACCTGCTGGGCGCGGGTGCCGGCTTCTTTCCCATGTTCAACCGCAACAAGAAGAGCATCGCCATCGACCTGCGCAGCCCCGCGGGGCTGGAGGTGGCCATCCGCCTGGCCTCGTCGGCCGACGTGGTGGCGCAGAACTTCAAGCCCGGCGTGATGGCCAAGTACGGCCTGGACTACGCGGCCCTGTCGCGCTTGAACGAGCGCCTGGTGTATGTGAACCACACGGGTTTCCTGCCCGGCCCTTACGAGCACCGCACGGCGCTGGACGAGGTGGTGCAGATGATGGGGGGGCTGGCCTACATGACCGGCCGCCCGGGCGACCCGCTGCGCGCCGGCAGCAGCGTGAACGACATCATGGGCGGCATGTTCGGCGCCATCGGCGCCATGGCGGCGCTCATGCAGCGCCAGCAGACCGGGCGCGGCCAGGAGGTGGACTCGGCGCTGTTCGAGAACAACGTGTTCCTCGTGGGCCAGCACATGATGCAGTACGCCGTCACCGGCCAGCCCGCCGCGCCCATGCCCGACCGCATCTCGTCCTGGGCGGTGTACGACGTGTTCAGCGTCAAGGACGGCGGCCAGATCTTCCTGGCCGCGGTGAGCGACGCGCAGTGGCAGGCCTTCTGCGACGCCATGGGCTATGCCGACCTCAAGGCCGACCCGCGCTATGCCACCAACAACGACCGCGTGCGCGCGCGGCCCACGCTGTTGCCCGAGCTGCGCCAGCGCCTGGCCGCCCACACGGCCGATGCACTGGCGGCGGTCTTCGAGCGCCATGGCCTGCCGTTCGCACCCATCCTGCGGCCCGAGCAATTGTTTGACGACCCGCACCTCAACGCCACGGGCGGCCTGGCCGAGATCACCCTGCCCGACGGGGAGCGCGCGGGCGGCACCGCGCGCACCACGCTCATGCCGCTGCGCCTGGACGGCCAGCGTATGGGTGTGCGCCTGGACCCACCGCGGCTCGGCCAGCACACGCAGGATCTGCTGGCAGGCCTGGGCTACACGGCCGACCAGGTGGCCGCGCTGCGCGCGTCCGCAGCCGTGGCCTGAGGGGGAGCAATCGGGCCACGACCTTGTGCATGCGTGGCCCGCCAATCCCTGAGTCCGCGCTTGCTGAGACCCCTATAAAAACCACCGGAGACACACATGCCCCTCGATACATTCCCCGCACCCCGCCGCCTCACGCGCCGCCAGGCGCTGGCCTGGAGTGCTGCCCTCTGTGCGCCCGCGCTGGCGCATGCGCAGGGCTCCGGTGCGGCCGACCGGCCGCTGCGCGTGATCCTGCCGCTGTCGGCCGGCTCGGGCGCGGACGGTGCCATCCGCGCCATTCAGGCCAGCCTGTCCAAGGCGCTGGGCCAGCCGGTGGTGATAGAGAACCTGCCCGGCGCGGGCGGCATCACGGGCACCACGCAGCTCGTGCGCGCGCCCAAGGACGGCTCGGTGATCGGCGTGGTGTCCAACAACCACGTGGTGAACCCGCATGTGTACCCATCGGCCCCGTTCGATGCCATCGAGGACATCACGCCCATCACCGTGATCGGCGCCACGCCCTTCGTGCTCGTCGCCCATCCCTCGGTGCAGGCCCGGAACGCGCGCGAACTCATCGCGCTCGCCAAGGCCAGGCCCGGGGTGCTCAACTACGGCTCGTCGGGCAACGGCACCATCCTGCACCTGGGCGCGGCCATGTTCGTGGACCAGGCGCAGCTGGACATCAAGCACATCCCCTACCGCGGCATGGGCCCGCTGATGAATGACATCCTGGGCGGGCAGGTGCAGCTGGGCGTGGTGGCCGTGGCGCCGGCGGCCGCGCACATCAAGTCCGGCAGCCTGCGCGCGCTGGGCGTGACCACGGCCGCCCGCGTCCCCTCGCTGCCCGGCGTGCCCACCCTCGCCGAACAGGGCCTGCCGCGCTATGAACTGGAGGGCTGGATCGCCGCCGTGGCGCCTGCCGGCGTGCCCCCGGCGGACGTGGCGCGGCTGTACCACGGCTTCAAGGCCGCGCTGGCCATGCCCGAGGCGCGCGACGCGCTGGTGGCGCAGGGTTATGAGATCAAGCTCACGCCGCCCGATGCCTCGGCCGCGTTCTTTCGCAGTGAACTGGCGCGCATGGGGCAGGTGGTGAAGAGCGCCAGCGTGAAGATGGACTGACTTTGCTATCGTTCAAGGAGCTGTCAGCGCTTGCTGGATAAGCGCTACAGCCACCTGCGCACCCTGGATCGATAGGCGGTGAAATCCGGACCGAACTTCTGCGCCAGCACCCGCTCTTCCGGAACGATCTGAAAGCGCGTGATGTAGGCCACGAACGCCGCAACGCCCAGCAGCGCCAGCGGCGCACCCAGGTACACCGTCCATGCGAGCAGCAGGAGGGCGAGGCCCACGTACATCGGGTTGCGCGTGGCGCGGTACACGCCGCCCACCACCAGCGCCGAGGCACCGCCCGGCCGCAGCGGGTTGACGGTGGTGCGCGCGCGCCGAAACGCGTGCAGGCCGGCCACGTCGAACGCCAGGCCCACCAGCGCGAGCAGGACGGCCGCCGCGGTGCGCGGCGCGCTGTCCGTCACTCCGCCGCTGGCCTGCGCGGTGAACCACATCGCCACGCCGGCAAGGGCGGCGACGAGCGGCGGAGGGATCTTGTGTTCAAGCCAGTGCATGGGTGTGGGCCGCCGGACGCCCGGCAGCGGAAAAGGTGGTGGACGCACGCGCAGCCAGTGTAGGCCGGTCCCGAGGCGGCGCCCAGCCCGCGGTGCGGCGCGTCTGCGTTGTGGCGATTCAGGGTGTTTTTGGCCTCCAGCGCTTGCCTATCAAGCGCTGGCAGCTATGTTTTTTGATAGTCCTGGGGGCCATGCACGCCACTGGCCTCGGCCATGCGTACCAGCACCAGCAGCGCGCGGTTGACCGGCGTGGCGACACCCAGCGCGGCGCCGCGCTGCACCACGTAGCCATTCAGGTGGCCGATCTCGGTGGGGCGGCCCCGTGCCAGGTCCTGCGCGGTGGAGGACCGTTGGCCCGCCATGCTCTGCGCGATGCCGCGCACGGCCGCGTGGATGTCTGCGGGAAGGTGCACTCCGTCCGCCTGCGCCACGGCCAGGCATTCGGCCACGACGTCGGCGATCACATCGGTCGCGCCGTCCTGCTGCACCACCCAGCCGTAGGGCTGCTGCACGATGGCCGACAGCGCGTTGTAGGCGCAGTTGATGACCAGCTTGGCCCACAGGGCGCTGCGCACGTTGTCCGACACCTCGGCGGGGATGCCCGCGTCGCACAGCTCCCGCGCCACGCGCGCGCTGGCGGGCGACGGGCCGATCACCAGCTCACCCCGCCCGAAGTGACGCACGTGCCCAGGCCCGGCCATGGCTGTGGCCACATACACCACGGCGGCCGCCACGGGGTGCGCCGCGCCCAGCACGGCGCGGGCGCGCTCGTCGTTGTCCACGCCGTTTTGCAGCGTGAGCACCAGCGCGCCCGGTGCCAGGTAGGGCTGCATCTGGCGTGCCGCTGCCTCGGTGTCGGTGGACTTCACGCACAGCAGCACCACGTCGGCGCCACGCACGGCGCTGGCATCGGTACTGGCCTCCAGTGGCACATGGGTGTCCTGCGTGGCGGTTTGCAGTCGCAGGCCGTGGGCCTGGATCGCCTGCACGTGGTCCGGGCGGCCGATGAGCGTGACCGCGTGGCCCGCACGCGCCAGCAGGGCGCCAAAGTAGGAGCCTACCGCGCCTGCGCCCATCACGGCGAAGCGCAGGCGGCCGGTGTGCGAAGGGGTGTTCAGAGGCATGGCGGGGAGCTTTCAGGAAGGACGGGACGGCCATTGTCCACCGATCGGGCGTTCCATGTTTTGCTATTCAAAATATAGCTGCTGGCGCCTGCTGCATAAGCGTGAAAAGCTGATTTGGCTTGAAACCCCGACGCGCAATAAAAAACGCCCCGGCCGAGCGGCGGGGGCGTTGGCAGCGCGAGGTGTGCGCGGAAGATGCGTGGCTTACAGCGAGTCGATGAAGCTGCGCAGCTTGTCCGAGCGGCTCGGGTGCTTGAGCTTGCGCAGCGCCTTGGCCTCGATCTGGCGGATGCGCTCGCGCGTCACGTCGAACTGCTTGCCCACTTCTTCCAGCGTGTGGTCGGTGGACATTTCGATGCCGAAGCGCATGCGCAGCACCTTGGCTTCGCGCGGGGTCAGGCCGTCGAGGATGTCCTTCACCACGTCGCGCAGGCCGGCCTGCATGGCGGCGTCCACGGGCGCGGTGTTGTTGCTGTCCTCGATGAAGTCGCCCAGGTGGCTGTCGTCGTCGTCGCCGATGGGGGTTTCCATCGAGATCGGCTCCTTGGCGATCTTCATGATCTTGCGGATCTTGTCCTCGGGGATCTCCATCTTCGCGGCCAGGATGGACGCATCGGGCTCGAAGCCGAACTCCTGCAGGTGCTGGCGGCTGATGCGGTTCATCTTGTTGATGGTCTCGATCATGTGCACCGGGATGCGGATGGTTCGAGCTTGATCCGCGATGGATCGTGTGATCGCCTGGCGGATCCACCACGTGGCGTAGGTCGAGAACTTGTAGCCGCGGCGGTATTCGAACTTGTCCACCGCCTTCATCAGGCCGATGTTGCCCTCCTGGATCAGGTCCAGGAACTGCAGGCCGCGGTTGGTGTACTTCTTGGCGATCGAGATCACCAGGCGCAGGTTGGCCTCGATCATCTCCTTCTTGGCGTCGCGCGAACTGGCTTCACCCGCGTTCATGCGCTTGTTGATCTCCTTGAGCTCGGACAGCGGAACCACCACGCGCGCCTGCAGGTCCATCAGCTTTTGCTGCAGTTCCTGGATCGGCGGGATGTTGCGCTGCATCACGGCGCTCCAGGGCTTGCCGGCGGCGGCCTGCTTCTCGACCCACTGCAGGTTCAGCAGGTTGGCCGGGAAGTCCTTGATGAAGGTCTCCTGGGGCATACCGCACTTGTCCACGATGATGCGGCGCAGCTCGCGCTCCTTCTTGCGCACGTCGTCCACCTGGGCGCGCACCATGTCGCACAGCTTCTCGATGGTCTTGGCCGTGAAACGGATGGTCATCAGTTCTGCCGAGATCTCGTGCTGCACCTTCATGTACGCGGGACCGCCGTAGCCGTCCTTGTCGTAGATCTTGTGCATCTTCTCGAACAGCGCGCGTAGCGTGTCGAAGCGGCGCAGGGCCTCGTTCTTGAGCTCTTCCAGCTTCTTGGTCAGCGCCTTGGAGCCGCCCTTGCCGTCGTCGTCGTCTTCCTCGTCGAACTCGTCGAAGTCTTCCTCGGCCACGTAGTCGTCGGCCTCGTTGGGATTGGAGAAGCCGTCCACCACGGTGGAGATGACGACCTTGCCCTCGCGGATTTCCTCACCCATGTTGAGGATCTCGGCGATGGTGGCGGGCGAGGCGCTGATGGCCTCCATCATGTCCATCAGGCCGCCCTCGATGCGCTTGGCGATCTCGATTTCGCCTTCGCGCGTGAGCAGTTCCACCGTACCCATCTCGCGCATGTACATGCGCACGGGGTCGGTGGTGCGGCCGAATTCCGAGTCCACGGTGGACAGGGCGGCCTCGGCTTCTTCCTCGGCCTCCTCCACGGTGGTGGCCGTGGGGGTCACGTTGTTCTGGAACAGGGTTTCCGCGTCGGGCGTTTGCTCGTACACGGCCACGCCCATGTCGCCCAGCATGGCGACCACGACTTCCATGGTTTCGGCGTCCACCAGCTTGTCGGGCAGGTGGTCGGAGATTTCCACCTGCGTGAGGTAGCCGCGCGTCTTGCCCAGCGTGATCAGCTTCTTGAGCTGCGAGCGGCGCTTGGCCATGTCCTCTTCGGACAGCACGGTCTCGTCCAGGCCGAACTCCTTCATCAAGGCGCGTTCCTTGGCCTTGCTGATCTTCATGCGCAGGGGCTTGGCCTTCTCGACCGGGGCGGCTTCGGCGGCCTCAACCACCTCGGCTTCGGGCTCGCCTTCGAGGTCGGACTCGATGTCGGACAGGTCGGCGTCGTCCTCCAGGCCTTCTTCCTTGGCCTTGGGCTTGCGGCCGCGCTTGGCAGGGGCCTTGGCGGCAGCGGTGGTGCCGGCGGCCTTGGCGGGGCGGCCGGGCTTCTTCTTGGGCGCCTCTTCGGCGACTTCGGGCTCGGCAGCAGCCGCCTTGGCGCGCGCGGGCTTCTTCTTCAACAGTTCATCAGCGGCTTTTTTCAGCTCGGCAGCAGTTTTCGGCGTGGACACAGTCTTGACTTTCGGCGCAGCCTTGGGCGCGGCGGCAGCGGCCTTGACAGGGGCGGCTTTCGCGGGCGCCTTGGCGGCGGCTTTCACAGTGGTTGCGGCTTTGGAAGCGGCCTTCGCGGGGGTGCCAGAGGCAGACTTGGGCGACTTCGCGGACTTTTGAACGGGCATGGACAACCTCAAGGTCAAAAACGGACACACAAAGAAAACACAAGCGCCAAGGAACCCGGCGCGGGCAGGCACGGCGACGGCAAGGGCCTTCGCGGTTTGAGGGGAAAACCCTCAGGGGCAAGATGTCTGGGCGAACATTTGGTGTGCAGTCCTTGCGGTGGGGGAGGGCGGTTGTGCGCGTTTGTCACGGTCGCCTGGTCCGGAGGTGCTGCTGTCGCTCTTGCCGACAAACCGTACATTATACCGGCGCAGCAAAATTCAAGGGGCTTTGTCAAGCCCCCGAGGTCATTTTTGTAAGCCCCTCTTCCAGCGCGCGGCGGCGCTCCTGCAATTGCCGGTAGCGCTCGATGGCCGCCGGGTCCTGTGAGGCCGCGGCGATCAGGGCGTTCTGCTGCAGCTTGATGGCTTCGATGAGCATGCGGTTGAGCAGTCCACGCAGTTCGGCGCGCAACTCGGTCTCGTCACCCTCGGTCTGGGCGTGGGAGCCAGTCATCACCCGCTCGGCCAGGGCCTGGCAGTCATGGCCTGCCAAGGCCTCGCGCAGCACCGCCCAGGACTGGGGTCCGTGCTCGTGCAATTGCCCTTCCAGCCAGACGAACAGCGCGCCGTGCGGCGCGGGCTGGTCGCACAGCAGGGTGTGATCTTCGTGCGACAGCTCTTCGAGGAACTCCATGTGCGACAGCAGCAGGCGCGCGGCATGGTCGGCGCGCCCCGTGAGGGGGCGGCGCGGCAGCGGCGGCTGTGGGGAGCGCTGCTCTTCGCGGCGCCAGCGCCCGCCCTTCCATTCGCCGCCCTTGCGCCAGCGGCGTGCGGGCTCGCCACCGGCGGGGCTGCCGTATTCCATGCCCGGCGGTTCCTGCCCCCAGGGCGGCTCGTCGCCGAAGGGTGCGCCGTCGTGCGCGGGCGGGTGCGCGGCGGAGCCGGGGCGCGGGCTCTCCTGCGCCCAGAGCTGGGCCAGATCCGGCGCGGGCAACTGGCCCAGTTCGCCCAGCTCGGTCAGCAACTGGCGCTTGAGCGCGCCGTCGGGTAGCGCTGCCCACAGCGGGCGCGCGTTGCTCAGCATGTGGGCGCGGCCCTCGGCCGTTCCCAAGTCGCAGCCCTCGCGCGCAGCCTCCAGCAGGAAGCGCGACAGCGGCACGGCGTCGCCCACATGGCGCGCGAACGCCTCCGGTCCATAGGCGCGCACGAAGCTGTCGGGGTCGTGCTCGGCCGGCAGGAAGAGGAACTTCACGCTGCGCGTGTCGCTGGCGTAAGGCAGGGCGCCGTCCAGCGCCTTGCGCGCCGCGCGCCGCCCGGCGGCGTCGCCGTCGAAGCTGAACACCACCGTGTCGGTGAAGCGAAACAGCTTGTGCACATGCTCGGGCGTACATGCCGTGCCCAGCGTGGCCACCGCATTGGGAAAGCCCAGTTGCGCCAGCGCCACCACGTCCATGTAGCCTTCGGTGACCAGGGCGTAGCCGTGTTCGCGGATGGCGTTGCGCGCCTCGTACAGGCCGTAGAGCTCGCGGCCCTTGTGGAACACCGGGGTTTCGGGCGAATTGAGGTACTTGGGCTTGTCGTCGCCCAGCACGCGCCCGCCAAAGCCGATGCACTCGCCCTTGACGTTGCGAATGGGGAACATCACGCGGTCGCGGAAGCGGTCGTAGCGCTTGCCGTCTTCCTCGTTCACGATCACCAGGCCGCTTTCCTCCAGCAGCGGGCTGTCGTACTCGGGGAACACGCTGGCCAAGCCCCGCCAGCCCTCCGGCGCGTAGCCCAGGCCGTAGCGCTTGGCCACCTGGCCTGATACGCCCCGGCCCTTGAAATACTGGACGGCGCGCGGCGACTCGCGCAGGTGGCGTCGCCAGGCGTCGCCGGCCTTCTCCAGCACGTCGGTCAGCGTGGCCTGCTTCTGGCGCTGGGCGGCGGCGCGTTCGCGGTCCTGGGGCGAGGTGTTCTCGTCGTCGGGTACCTGCATACCGATCTGCTGGGCCAGGTCCTGCACGGCCTCGCGAAAGCCCATGCCCGCGTGGTCCATGAGAAACCCGATCGCATTGCCGTTCTTGCCACAGCCAAAGCAGTGGAAGAACTGCTTGGACGGGCTGACGCTGAACGAGGGCGATTTTTCCCCGTGGAAGGGGCACAGGCCCATGAAGTTGGCGCCGCTCTTCTTGAGCTGCACATAGCGGCCGACCACATCGACGACGTCAACGCGCGCAAGCAACTCCTGGATGAACGACTGGGGGATGGACACCGGGGTATTTTCCATCAGCCCGCCGTCAGCTGGCTTTGCTCTAATGAACGGTCTTGCATTCCCGGCCTGAACAAGAAACAAAGGAGCCCCGCACGTGACCAGCATGTACGACCAGAATCTGCCGCGCACCGAAGCCAACCATGCGCCGCTGTCGCCCCTGTCCTTCATCGAACGCACGGCCGAGGTCTACCCCGACCGCCTGGCCATCGTGCATGGCGAGCTGCGCCAGACCTGGGGGCAGACCTACGCGCGCTGCCGCCGCCTGGCCAGCAGCCTGCGCCGCGCGGGCATCGGCAAGAACGACACCGTGGCCGTGATGCTGCCCAACACCCCGCCGATGGTGGAGGCGCACTTCGGCGTGCCCATGGCGGGTGCGGTGCTCAATGCGCTGAATACCCGGCTGGACCCGGAGACCATCGCCTTCATGCTGGACCACGGCGAGGCCAAGGCGGTGATCGTAGACCCCGAATTCGCCCCCGTGATGGCCAAGGCGCTGGCGCTGCGCCAGTCGCAGGCGCCGCTGCTGCTCATCGACGTGGAAGACGCCGTGTACGGCCCGGCCGCGCAGCGCCTGGGCACGCTGACGTACGAGGACTTCCTGGCGCAGGGTGACGCGCAGTTCGCGTGGGAACTGCCCGGCGACGAGTGGGACGCCATCGCACTCAACTACACCTCGGGCACCACGGGCAACCCCAAGGGCGTGGTCTACCACCACCGCGGCGCGCACACCAATGCCGTCAGCAACGTGCTGGAGTGGGACATGCCCAAGCATGCCGTCTACCTCTGGACGCTGCCCATGTTCCACTGCAACGGCTGGTGCTTTCCCTGGACGGTGGCGGCGCGCGCGGGCGTCAATGTGTGCCTGCGCCGGGTCGAGGCGCAGGCCATCTTCGACGCCATCCGCAACCACGGCGTCACACACTACTGCGGCGCGCCCATCGTGCATGGCCTGCTGGTCAACGCGCCTGCGGCGATGAAGGAGGGCGTTCCCGCGGGCGTGAAGGCCATGGTGGCCGGGGCAGCGCCGCCGGCCTCGATGATCGAGGGCATGGAGCAGATGGGGTTCGACCTGACCCATGTGTACGGCCTCACGGAGGTGTATGGCCCGGCCACCGTCTGCGCCAAGCACGCGGCCTGGGACGCGCTGGACATCGGCGAGCGTGCGCGCCTCAATGCCCGCCAGGGCGTGCGCTACCACCTGCAACGCGCGGCCATGGTGCTCAACCCAGACACCATGGAGCCCGTGCCGCACGACGGCGAGACCATGGGCGAGATCATGTTCCGCGGCAACATCGCCATGAAGGGCTACCTGAAGAACCCCAAGGCCACTGAGGAGGCCTTCCGTGGCGGCTGGTTCCACAGTGGTGACCTGGCGGTGCAGTACCCCGACGGCTACATCAAGATCAAGGACCGCAGCAAGGACATCATCATCTCGGGCGGCGAGAACATCTCCTCCATCGAGGTGGAGGACGTGCTCTACCGCCACCCCGACGTGCTGGCCGCCGCCGTGGTCGCCAAGCCCGACCCCAAGTGGGGCGAGACGCCCTGCGCCTTCGTAGAGCTGAAGGCGGGCGCGCAGGCCACGCCCGAGGACATCGTGGCGCACTGCAAGAAGCACCTGGCCGGCTTCAAGGTGCCGCGCGCCGTGGTGTTCGGCGAACTGCCCAAGACCAGCACCGGCAAGATCCAGAAGTTCGAGCTGCGCAAGCAGGCGGGATCGGCCGCGGCCATCGACGTCTGACGTCCGCCGAGGGCCGGCGGCGGCGGCCAGCGCCACGGCCTGGCTGCTAACCTTCCGCGATGCGCGCGTCCCCTTCGCCTTCTGCCGGCGCACCCCCGCTGTGGCTGCTGGTGCTCATCACCCTGAGCGGCACTCTGGCCATGCACATGTTCGTGCCCGCGTTGCCGGACGCGGCGCGCGCGCTCGGCGTGGGGCCCGCGGCGGTGCAAGCCACGATCAGCATCTACATCGTCGGGCTGGCGCTCGGGCAGCTGGTCTACGGCCCCTTGTCCGATGCGTTGGGACGGCGTCCCCTGCTGCTGGGCGGGCTGGCGCTGTACGCGGCGGGCAGCATCGCTGCCATGCTGGCGCCGACCGCACCGGCCCTGATCGCTGCGCGGTTCATCCAGGCGCTGGGCGGTTGCGCCGGGCTGGCGCTGGGACGCGCCATGGTGCGCGACACCAATGGCCCGGTGGAGGCCGTGCGCGCCCTGGCACTGCTCAACTTGATGATGATGGTCGGCCCCGGCATGGCGCCGCTGGTAGGTTCGGGCCTGGTGGCGCTGGGCGGCTGGCGGGCGGTGTTCGTGGCACTGGCCTTGGCCGGTGTGGCGACGCTGCTGCTTTCCTGGCACAAGGTGCCCGAAACGGGTACGCCCACGGGCCGTGTGAGCCCGGGCCGGCTGGCACGCGCCTACGCCGCGCTCTTGCGCTCGCCCACCTTCCTGGCCTATGCGGTGGGCGGTGGTTGCGCGACCACGGCGGTGTATGCCTTCATCGCGGCGGCGCCGTTCATCATCACCGAGCAGTTGGGGCACCCGCTGCGCGACGTGGGCATTGCCCTGGGCGTGGTGATGGTGGGCATGGCGATCGGCAATGCGCTCACGCGGCGCCTGGCACTGAGCATGCGGCTGGGCCGGCTGCTGGTCTGGGGCAACGCGGTGAGCGTGGCCTGCGCGCTGGTCTTTCTGGCGCTGGAGCTGCTGGGCTACCTGACGCTGGAAGCCACCGTGGGGCTGATGCTGCTGTTCGTGCTGGGTGCCGGCATGGCCAGCCCGGCGGCGCTGTCCAAGGTGCTGACGGTGGATGCGCGCCACGTCGGCGCGGCTGCCGGGTTGTACGGTTTTGCGCAGATGGCGCTGGGCGCGCTGTTCACCCTGCTGGTGGGCTGGGGCTCCAACCCGGCGCTGGCCTCGTCCTGCGTGCTGCTGGGCGCGGCGCTGGTGGGGCAGGGGTGTCTGCAGTTCGCGCTGCGGCGCGAGAAGCGGGTGCGCGGCGAGCGGGCGCGCGGCGAGTAGACGCGCGGTTTCCGGAGTGAACCCTGAATGCTATTGTTTTAATAGCTGTTGGCGCTTATTATTTGGGCGCTGTAGGCCCATTTGATTCAATTTTCTAAATTGGCCCGTCGGCGAGGCGCTGCAGCTCGGCCCAGGTGGTGGCAGGCAGCGGTATGCCGTCCTTCAGCGACCGCGCGCGCTGGCGGTAGCGGCGCTCGCCGGGCTGGCGCGTCTGGCCCGCGGCCGCCATGGCCTGCACCAGGTCTTCGCAACGCTGCGCAAAGCTGCGGCCCGCGCTCTTGGCTGGGTCGATGGCGATGATCAGCTCGCCCGTCCAGGGCGTCTGTGCGCCGGGGTGGCCGCTCCAATCGAACTCGAACGAGAAGTTGCCGCCCGTGAGCGCGGCCGCCAGCAGCTCCACCATCATCGACAGGGCCGAGCCCTTGTAGCTGCTGTGCACGCCGCCGAAAGGCAGCAGCGCGCCGCCGTCCAGGATGGCGCGCGGGTCGTTCGTGGGCTGGCCGTGGCGGTCCACGCCGTGGCCGTCGGGCAGCAGGCGGCCCTCGCGCGCGGCGATCTGCACGTCGCCGTGGGCGATGGCACTGGTTGCCAGGTCGAACACCAGCGGCTCATGGCCCGCGCGGGGCGCGGCGAAGGCGATGGGGTTGGTGCCGAAGAGCGCCTTGGTGCCGCCACTGGGCACCACGCAGGCCATGCTGTTGACGAGTGCCAGCGCCACCAACCCGTCGTCAGCCAGCGGCTCCACGTCGGGCCACAGCGCCGCAAAGTGGTGCGAGTTGCGGATTGCCAGCAGCGCCACGCCGTTCGCGCGCGCTTTGGCCACCAGCGCCGAATAGGCGGCCCGGTAGGCGGGTTGGGCGAAGCCATTGCCGGCATCCACCGCCAGGTAACCGGGTGCCACATCCTCCACACGCGGCACGGCGCGGCCGTCCACCCAGCCGCTGGCCAATGTCGACAGGTAGCCGGGGATGCGGAACACGCCATGGCTGTGCGCGCCGTCGCGTTCGGCGCTGGCGCAGTTGTGGGCCAGCACGGCGGCCACTTCGGCGCTGGTGCCATGCCGCTCGAAGATGCGCGCGAGCGTGCCGCGCAGGTCATCGAAAGGCACGTGCTGGACGTCGCCGCTGGCGGTGTGAGAAAGGGGCATGCAGAGGTCTCCTGTGTGGGGCGCGTAAGTGGTGTGCAGGGGGGTCTTGCTTCCAAAAGCATAGCTTCTCGCGCTCTCCCACTATGGGGTTAACGGTGTTTTTGCTTCAATCTTCGCATGATCCGCCCCGCTGGGGCGCGTGTGGTGCGCATGCCGCTAAACGCCGAGTGGGTCCTGCGTGCTGCGCCGCAGTAATTGCAGGGCCATACCCCACCACCATGCTTCGCAATTCGTAGCGCTCTGCGCCAGATATGAAGGGCATTGCACAGGTGCGGTGCGCTGGAGCTGCGCAGGTGTGCACTGCGCAAAAAGCGGCGGAACGCCGTGGTGGGGTGCGCGATGCTTCGCGTAAACCCTCTTTGGTATGCATTTGCAACCCGCCAAAGATGCAGGTCTGGATTGTCCAGGCATCCCAATCAAGGAGTGAAGTAGATGACAGAGCAGACCAAGACCCCAGGCCGCCGAAACCTACTCAAGGGTGCTGCGGTTGCCGCGGGAGCCATGTCCGTGCCCATGATCAGCACGGCCCAGACCACGGTGTTCCGATTCCAGAGCACCTGGCCCGCCAAGGATATCTTTCACGAGTTCGCGGGAGACCTGGCCAAGAAGATCAACGACATGGCGGGCAGCCGCCTGAAGATCGAGGTGTTGCCCGCGGGTGCCGTGGTGCCGGCCTTCCAGTTGCTGGATGCCGTGGCCAAGGGCACGCTGGACGGTGGCCACGGCGTGGTGGCCTACTGGTACGGCAAGAACCAAGCCGTGGCGCTGTGGGGCTCGGGCCCGGCCTTTGGCCTGGATGCCAACGGCGTGCTCGCGTGGCATTACTACGGCGGCGGTAAGGAGCTGCTCGACGAGATCTACAAGAGCCTGAACCTGGACGTGGTCTCCAAGCTCTACGGCCCCATGCCCACGCAGCCGCTGGGCTGGTTCAAGAAGCCGGTGGCACGCGTGGAAGACCTCAAGGGCCTGAAGTTCCGCACCGTGGGGCTGGCGGTGGACGTGTTCACCGAGATGGGCGTGGCCGTGAACCCGCTGCCCGGCGGCGAGATCGTGCCCGCGCTGGACCGCGGCCTGCTGGATGCGGCCGAGTTCAACAACGCCTCCAGCGACCGCGTGCTGGGCTTTCCCGACGTGGCCAAGAACTGCATGCTGCACAGCTTCCACCAGTCCAGCGAGCAGTTTGAAGTGCTGTTCAACAAGAGCAAGTACGACGCGCTGTCGTCGGAGCTGAAGGCGGTCATCGACTACGCCGTGCAGGCCGCCAGCGCCGACATGAGCTGGAAGGCCGCCGACCGCTACGCCAAGGACTATGCCGAGATGCAATCCAAGCAGGGGGTGAAGTTCTACAAGACGCCGGACGCCATCCTGCGCGCGCAGTTGGCCGCCTGGGACAAGGTCACGACCAAGAAAGCCGAAGAGAACGCCATGTTCAAGAAGGTGATGGACTCCATGCGCACCTTTGCGCAGAGGAGTGGCCGCTGGAAGAACGACACCGACGTCGACTTCAAGATGGCCTGGAACCACTACTTCGCGCAGCGCAAGAGCTGATGCCGCGGCAGGCCCGGCGGGCCTGCCTTTCATTCTGACGAGGGCCGGGGGCACGCGCAGGCGGTGCCGCCCGGGTCAGCGTGTATCCGTTCATTGCCCCGCGGGGCCGCAGCGTTCTCTTCCAGCCATGCAAAAACTCTTACTCGGCATCGATGCCGTGTCCACCTTCATCGGCAAGGCGGCGGCCTGGGCCGTCGTGGGCCTGACGGCCCTGATCTGCTGGGAGGTCTTCTCGCGCTATGCGCTGAACAACCCCCATGCCTGGGTGCTGGACGCACAGATCATGCTGTACGGCACCATGTTCATGCTGGCCGGCGCCTACACCCTGGCCAAGAACGGCCACGTGCGCGGCGACGTGCTGTACGGCTTCTTCAGCCCGCGCGTGCAGGCCGGGCTGGACCTGCTGCTCTACATCCTGTTCTTCCTGCCGGGTGTGCTGGCCATGACCTGGGCCGGCTGGACCTATGCGCAGGAATCGCTGGCCATCCGCGAGCAGACGTTCTCCGCCACGCCGCTGCCGCTGTACCCCTTCAAGTTCGTGATTCCCCTGGCAGGCGCGGTGCTGCTGCTGCAGGGGCTGGCGGAGATCGCGCGCTGCGTGATCTGCCTGCGCCAGGGCGCATGGCCCCGGCGCGGCGAGGACGTGGAAGAGGTGGACGTCGAGAAGCTCAAGGAGATGGTGCACGTGAACGACAGCGACCTGCAGGTGCCGGCTCCCGCATCCGCCGCACAGGGGGGCAAGCCATGAAGATGCGCAAGGAACTGTGGTTCGGCTTTGCCATCATGGCGCTGGTGGTGGCCGGCGCCGTCGGGATGCTGCTGGGCGTGGAGACGATCACGCGCGGCCACCTGGGCTTGCTGATGCTGTCGCTGGTGGTGGTGGCCATCATGCTGGGTTTTCCCACCGCGTTCACGCTCATGGGCATGGGCATGATCTTCACCTGGCTGGCGTACGACCGCGACATCACGCGCACGCTGGATCTGATGGTGCAGGCGGCTTACAAGAGCATGGCCAACGACGTGCTCATCGCCATCCCGTTGTTCGTGTTCATGGGCTATCTGGTCGAGCGGGCCAACCTGATCGAAAAGCTTTTCAAGAGCCTGCACCTGGCCATGGCGCGCGTGCCGGGTTCGCTGGCCGTGGCCACGCTGATCACCTGCGCCATCTTTGCCACCGCCACGGGCATCGTGGGCGCGGTGGTCACGCTGATGGGCCTGCTGGCGCTGCCGGCCATGCTGCGCGCGGGCTACAGCACGCCCATGTCGGCCGGCGCGATCACGGCGGGTGGCTGCCTGGGCATCCTGATTCCGCCGTCGGTGCTGCTGATCCTGTATGGCGCGACGGCGGGCGTATCGGTGGTGCAGCTGTACGCGGGCGCCTTCTTCCCCGGCATCATGCTGGCGGGCCTGTATGTGATGTACGTGATTCTGATGGCCAAGCTCAAGCCGGCCTGGGCGCCGCCGCTGTCGGCCGAGGAACGGCAGGTGGTGCTGCCGGCCATGACCGCCGCGCTGCCCGCCGAGACGCAGCAATATGCCCCCGTGCGCTTGCTGGATGCCCTCAAGGGCAAGCGCAATGCGCAGGTACCCACGGCCTATGTGCTGCGGCAACTGGCACTGGTGGTGATGCCGGGGCTGCTGTTCGTACTGCTGGCCACCAGCAGCTGGCGTGCGGTCACCGCGGTGTCGGTGGAGGAGGCGTACGGCATCCAACCCATCGGCTTCAACGACAACTCGCCCCGGGTGGCGTCGGAGTTTGGCTTGCAGGAGCCGCCGGTGGAGGGCGGCCTGCAAGAACCGCCGCAGGAATCCACGGGCCTGCAGGAGCCTCCGGGCGCGGACAGTGGTGCGCTGGCCGAGCCCCCCGGTGCCGAGCCCGCGCAGTCCGCCCCATCCGCAGTGGGGGAGCCGCCCGGCTCCACCGCAGGTGCCACGCCCCAGGCCGCCACGCAACCCGCGCCCACCTGGTGGTGGGTCATGTTTGGCGTGCTGGGTGCGGCCACAGCGCTCTTCTATCTGTTCCTGAGCTTCGCGCGGCTGGAAATCTTCAAGATGCTGCTGGGCTCGTTCTTCCCGCTGCTGACACTGATCATGGCCGTGCTGGGCTCCATCGTGTTCGGTCTGGCGACGCCGACCGAGGCGGCGGCCATGGGGGCGTTCGGCGGCTTCGTGCTGGCCGCAGCCTACAAGCGTCTGAGCATGGATGTGGTGCGCGAGTCGGTGTACCTCACGGCCAAGACCTCGGCCATGGTGTGCTGGCTGTTCGTGGGCTCGGCCATCTTCTCCGCGGCCTTCGCGCTGTTGGGTGGGCAGGAGCTCATCGAGCAGTGGGTGCTCTCCATGAACCTGAGCAAGATCGAGTTCATGGTGCTGTCGCAGGTGGTGATCTTCCTGCTGGGCTGGCCGCTGGAGTGGACGGAGATCATCGTGATCTTCATGCCCATCTTCATCCCGCTGCTGAGCCACTTCGGCGTGGACCCGCTGTTCTTCGGCCTGCTGGTGGCGCTGAACCTGCAGACGGCCTTCCTGTCGCCGCCCGTGGCCATGTCGGCGTTCTACCTGAAGGGCGTGGCGCCGCCGCATGTGACGCTCAACCAGATCTTCCTGGGCATGCTGCCGTTCATGGGCATCCAGGTGCTGGCGATCGTGCTGCTGTATGTGTGGCCGCAGATCGGTCTGTGGCTGCCGCAACTGCTCTACAAGTGATGCCGGGCCGGGGACTGCGGTCCCCGCCTCATGGCGTCAACGCGCCGCGGCCCTGCGGCGCGTGAAGTTCCACCACGGCAGCACGCGGCTCATGGCCAGCACTTCGCCGCAGTGCATGGGCGCATAGCCGGGCATGGCAGCCATGCGTCGTTGCCAGGCAGGGGTCTGCAGCAGTTCGCGCAGCGCGCGCGTGGCCGGCTGCTCCAGTGAAGACTTCAGACAGGCCAGGTGGTAGCGCTCGTACACCAGCGGCACGAAGTCCAGCCCGCGCGCACGCGCCGCCAGCTCGATGCCCATGCCCACGTCGGCACTGCCGGCGGCGATGGCCTGCGCCAGCGCGGCGTGCGAGGGCTCATCACGGTCGTAGCCCTCGATCTCTGCGGGTTCCAGGCCCGCCTGCGCGAGCAGGTCGGTCAGCAGCACCCGCGTGCCCGTGCCCAGCGGGCGGTTGACGAAGCGCGCGCCCGTGCGTGCCACGTCCGCCAGCGAGGTCAGGCCCAGCGGGTTGCCGCGCGCCACGATCAGGCCCTGCGCGCGGCGCGCGAAGCCGATCACCTTGTGCAGCCCCGGCTGCAGCAGGGGGCGGTAGGTCTGCGCGGCCAGGGTATCCATGCCCGGCTCTTCCAGCGTGTGAAAGCCGGCGATGGTGCACCGCCCTTCGTTGAGTGCGCGGATCGCGTCCACGCTGCCGGTGAAGCGGATGTCCAGATGCAGCGCGCCGCCCTGGCCCGCGTGGGCGGGCGCGGTGGCGAACGCACGCAGCACGGACAGCGCATCGTCGTGGCTGGCATACAGCGTGAGCACGTGGGCATATTCGTCGAACGCCACGGCAAACGCGCGCTCCAGATCGGCGCGCAGCGCCTCGATCTGCGGCGCCAGCCGTGCCTGTGCCTGGCGCTCGGCCCACAGCAGCTTGGTGCCGAATTCGCTGAGCTGGGCGGACTGGCCCTTGCCCCAGATGATGAGCTCGCTGCCCAGTTGTTCTTCCCAGCGCTTGAGCGCACCCCACACGTGGCGGTACGACAGGTCCAGCGCACGTGCCGCGCCCGAGATGGAGCCCTGCTGCGCCACGGCCTGCAGCATGTCGAGCAGGGGATTGCGGATCAGCGCGCCGTCCGCGTCGCGGTCGAGCGTGTAGTGGAGTTGGATCCTATGCACAAGTTTTCATATCGCCGGGTATTGGATTGCTGCATACGATAGCCCAACCCATGTCCACAATGACCCAGAGCGTCGCCACGGCGCTGCACCTCATCACCTCCGCCGATGCCGCCTTGTGGACCATCGTCGTGCGTTCGCTCGCCGTGAGTGCCACGGCCTGCCTGCTCGCCTGCGGCGCGGGCGTGGTGCTGGGGGCATGGCTGGGCGTGGCGCGCTTTGCCGGGCGCGACGCGGTGCTCGCGGTGCTCAATACCCTGCTGGCCGTGCCCTCGGTGGTGGTGGGCCTGGGCGTGTACCTGCTGCTGTCGCGCACCGGCCCGCTGGGCAGCCTGGGCTGGCTGTTTTCTTTCAAGGCGATGGTGCTGGCGCAGGCGCTGCTGGTGTTGCCCGTGGTCACCGCGCTTACGCGCCAGGTGGTCGAGGACGTGGACCGCCTGCATGGAGAGCAGTTGCGCTCGCTGGGCGCCGGCACCCTGTTGCGTGCCCTGTTGGTGGCCTGGGACGAGCGCTATGCGCTGCTCACGGTGCTGATCGCCGCATTCGGCCGCGCCATCTCGGAGGTGGGCGCGGTGATGATCGTGGGCGGCAACATCGACGGCTTTACGCGCGTCATGACCACCGCCATCGCGCTGGAGACCAGCAAGGGCGACCTGCCGCTCGCGCTGGCGCTGGGCCTCGTGCTGCTGGGCGTCGTGTTGTTGCTCAACGTGGGCATTGCGCTGCTGCGCCGCTGGCGTGAACGCGTGGATGGTGCCGCCGTGGGCGGCCTGGCCGGGGTGGGGGCATGAGCGCGCTGCCGTCACCTGTCGTCCCCGGGGAGGAGAGCCCGGGCGACGTTTGCACCATCGAGCCGCCGTTGTTTGCACTGCGCGAGCTGTCCGTGCGCTACGGCGCGGTGCAGGCGCTGGCCGGCATCAATCTGCGTGTGATGCCCGGCGAGCGCGTGGCTCTGGTGGGTGCCAACGGCAGTGGCAAGAGCACGCTGCTGCGCGCATTGCACGGCCTGGTGCGCCCCAGCGCGGGACAGCTGCGCCGCGACGGCGCGCGGCGCGTGGCCATGGTGTTCCAGCGGCCTTTCGTGTTGCGCACCAGCGCGCTGAACAACGTGGCGCTGGCATTGTGGCTGCGCCGGGTGCGCTGGCAGGAGGCCTGCGCCCAGGCCGCCGTGGCGCTGCACCGCGTGGGGCTGCAGGACATCGCGCGGCAGAACGCGCGCACCTTGTCCGGCGGGCAGCAGCAGCGGTTGGCATTTGCGCGCGCCTGGGCCCTGCGGCCCGACGTGCTGCTGCTGGACGAGCCCACCGCCAGCCTGGACCCGCATGCCAAGCGCGAGATCGAATCGCTGATGGCCGACTTCGCCGCCAGCCACGGCAGCGCTGGCCCCGATCAGCCGGTGACCATGCTGTTCAGCAGCCACAACCTGGGACAGGTCAAGCGCCTGGCCAGCCGTGTGCTCTACCTGGAGCACGGGCGCGTGCTGGCGGACCTGCCCGTGCACGATTTTTTCAACGGCCCCCTGCCCGAGGCCGCCCGTCTGTTCGTCAAAGGAGAAATGGCATGAAGAGTTACAAGCGTTTTTGGCCCCTGGCGCTTACCCAGACTGCGGTAGCAGCTATTGCTTTGGTAGCTTATGGCAGCGCTGCGGCACAGGCCATCACGATGGCGTCGACCACCTCGACCGAGCAGTCGGGCCTGTTCACCCACCTGCTGCCGGCCTTCAAGCAGGCCACCGGTATCGACGTGAAGGTGGTGGCGGTGGGCACCGGCCAGGCGCTGGACATGGCGCGCCGCGGCGACGCCGACGTGCTGTTCGTGCACGACCAGGTGGCCGAGGAGAAGTTCGTGGCCGACGGCTGGGGCGTGAAGCGCTACCCGGTCATGTACAACGACTTCATCCTCGTGGGTGGCAAGGCGGATGCTGCTGGCACCAAGGGCAACGACATCGCCGCCGCACTCAAGAAGATCGCCGCGGCCAACGCGGAGTTCATCTCGCGCGGTGACAAGAGCGGCACCCATGCAGCCGAGCTGCGTTACTGGAAGATCGCCACCGAGGGCGTGAAGGGCAGCGGCTACAAGGAATGCGGGTGCGGCATGGGCCCGGCGCTGAACATCGCGGCCTCCAGCGGTGCGTACGCGCTGACGGACCGAGGCACCTGGCTCAACTTCAAGAACCGCGACAACCTCGCGGTGCTGGTGGAAGGCGACAAGCACCTGTTCAACCAGTATGGCGTGATGGTGGTGAACCCCGCCAAGCACCCGCATGTGAAGCAGGCTGAGGCGCAGAAGTTCGTGGACTGGGTGGTCTCGCCCGCGGGCCAGAGCGCCATCGCCGGCTACAAGATCAACGGCGAGCAGCTGTTCTTCCCCAACGCCAACCCGTAAGGCCATGCCATGGACCGCCGTTCCTTGCTCCGTGTGGCCGGCGTGGCCGCAATGGCTGCCGTGTTGAGCGGTTGTGCCCAGCCTGGCGGCACGGCAATGGGTGCAAGCACGCCGTCCGCGGGCATGGGCGCGGCCACGAACGTGACCGTCTATGCCGCCGGCAGCCTGCGCGAGGCCTTCACCGAGATTGCGCGTGAGCACGAGGTGCGCACGGGCCAGAAGGCGGCATTGACCTTCGGAGCGTCCGGCCTGCTGCGCGAGCGCATCGAGTCCGGCGAGCCGGCCATGGTATTCGCCTCGGCCGATACCGAGCACCCGCAGCGCCTGGCGCGCGCGGGCGATTGGGGCGCGCCGCAGGTGTTCACCCGCAATGCCCTGTGTGCACTGGCTGCGCCCGGCGTGCCGGTGACCACGGCCAACCTGCTGGACACGCTGCTGGGCGCCGACATGCGGCTGGGCACCTCCACGCCCCAGTCGGACCCGTCGGGCGACTATGCCTGGGAGCTGTTTCGCCGGGCAGAGCAGGTACGCCCCGGCGCCTTTGCGCGGCTGGAGGCCAAGGCGCTGCAACTGACCGGCGGGCCCACCTCGCCCAAGGCGCCACCCGGTCGCGGCACTTATGCCTGGGTCATGGCCGAGGGGCGGGCGGACGTGTTTCTGACCTACTGCACCAACGCCGTTTCTGCCCAGCGCGAAGTGCCGGCGCTGCAGGTGGTGCAGGTGCCGCCAGAGCTGCAGGTGGCTGCGGCTTATGGGCTCACGGTGCGTCGCGGTGCGCCCCAGGCCGCGCTGGACTTTGCCCAAACCCTGATGGCCGAACCCGCGCAGCGCGTGCTGCGGCGCCTGGGATTTGCCGCGCCCTGAGCGGCGCGCGGCACGGCTTCACCATCGCGGGCGTTGAACTTGGCGATGGGTGGGCGCACCTGCGTGTCGCGGCATGGCTGGCCCAGATGACGTGTAGCGCCGTGCGTCCGCAGGAGTGATCGCCTCAGTCCACCAGCGCCACGCCCTTGACCTGCGCAAACACCTCATCGCCCACGGCCAGCGCCAGCGTGCGGCAAGAGCGCAGCGTGACGCGCGCCAGCAGCGTGGTGCCCGCCACGTCCAGCGCCACCAGCACCTGGCCGGGGCCGCCGTCGGCCAACTGCGTGATGCGCGCGGGCAGCAGGTTCAGGATGCTGCTGTCCGCCGCGCGTGTGCGCGCCAGGCTCACGTCGCGCGCCAGCACGCGCAGACGCACGCTCTCGCCCACGGCGCGCGGGCGGCCGCTGGCCAACTGAATCTGCCCGCTGTCGATGGCCACGGTCAGCAACTGGTCGTGCGCATCGTGCGCCAGCACGCGGCCCTGCACCAGCGCGGCGGCGGCGTCGCCGTGCGCCAGGGGCAGGTCCAGCCGCGCCATCAGCTCGGCCGTGGGGCCCTGGGCCGTGACGCGGCCGGCCCGCAGCAGCACCAGGTGGGAGGCCAGCCGGGCCACCTCGTCGCTCGAGTGGCTCACGTAGAGCACGGGAATGTCCAGGCTGCGCTGCAGGCGCTCCAGGTAGGGCATGACCTCGGCCTTGCGCGCGGCATCCAGTGCAGCCAGGGGCTCGTCCATCAGCAGCACGCGCGGGCTGGTGGCGAGAGCCCGCGCAATCGCCACGCGCTGGCGCTCGCCGCCCGAGAGGGTGTGGGGCATGCGCTGCAGCAGCGCGCCCAGGCCCAGCAGTTCCACCGCCTGCTCCAGCGACACGCGGCGGCGTGCGGGCGGCTGGCGGCGCAGGCCGTACTCCATGTTGCGGCGCACGTCCAGGTGCGCGAACAGGCTGGCCTCCTGGAACACATAGCCCAGCGCGCGCTGGTGCGTGGGGCGCCACTGGCCGGTGGCGTCGTCCTGCCAGACTTCGCCGTTGACCTGTACGCTGCCGCGCGCGCGCTCCAGCCCCGCCAGCGCGCGCAGGCAGGTGGTCTTGCCGCAGCCCGAGGGGCCGAACAGCGCCGTCACGCCATGGCCCGGCAGCGCCAGCTGCACGTCTAGCGTGAAGTCCGGCCGCGCCAAAGACAGCCGGGCGTGAATGCCGTTCATTGCGCCCGTCATCGCCCCCCCCTGGGCTGCAGCCAGTGCAGCAGCATGAGCACGATGAACGAGAACGCCACCATGCCGCCGGCGAGCCAGTGCGCTTGGGCGTACTCCAGGGCTTCAACATGGTCGTAGATCTGCACCGACACCACGCGCGTCACGCCGGGGATGTTGCCGCCCAGCATGAGCACCACGCCGAATTCGCCCACCGTGTGCGCAAAGCTCAGGATGGCGGCCGTCACGAAACCGGGGCGCGCCAAGGGCAGGGCGACACTGAAGAACCGGTCCAGCGGGCTGGCGCCCAGCGTGGCCGCCACCTCCAGCGGTCGGCGGCCCAGCGCTTCGAAGGCGCGCTGCAGCGGCTGCACGGCGAACGGCAGCGAATACACGAGGGAGCCGACGACCAGCCCCGGGAAGGTGAACGGCAGCCGTCCCAGGCCCAGCGCCTCGGTCAGCTGCCCGATGGCGCCGCCTGGCCCCATGCTCACCAGCAGATAGAAGCCGATCACCGTGGGCGGCAGTACCAGCGGCAGCGCCACCACGGCCCCCACGGGGCCGCGCCAGCGCGAGCGCGTGTGGGCCAGCCACCAGGCCAGCGGCGTGCACAGCACCAGCAGCAGCACGGTGGTGACGCTGGCCAGCTGCAGCGTGAGCCAGATGGCGGCCCAGTCGTCAGGGCCGATCAGGGGTGTGTTCAATGCTATGAAAACAAGAGCTGTTGGCGCTTGATTTATCTGGTTTGTCAGTCGGATTGGCTGGGGAACGCCCCGCCATCATGCGCAAGGCGCTTCAAAAATCATAGCCGTAGGCACGGATGACGGCGCGCGCTTTCTCGCCGCGCAGGTACTGCATGAGCGCGTCGGCCGCGGGGTTGCCCTGGCCCCGCTGGAGCACGATGGCGTCCTGGCGGATCGGTGCGTGCATGGTGGCGGGCACGACCCAGGCCGAGCCTTCGCGCAACTGGCCGTTCTCCATCACCTGCGAGAGCGCCACGAAGCCCAGTGGCGCGTTGCCCGATGCGGCGAACTGGTAGGTCTGGCCGATGTTCTCGCCCGTGACCACGCGTGGCTGCACCTGCGCCGCAAGGCCCAGCTTGTCCAGCGTCTGCATCGCGGCCAGGCCGTAGGGCGCCAGCTTGGGGTTGGCGATGGCGATGTGCTTCCAGTCGCCGGTGCGCAGCACCTGGCCTTGGGCATCCACATAGCCGGGCTGCTTGCTCCACAGCACCAGCCGGCCGATGGCGTAGGTGAAGCGCGTGGCGCCGTTACCCAGGCCCTCACGGGCGATCTTCTGCGGCGTGGCGTCGTCGGCCGCCAGCAGCACCCCGAACGGCGCGCCGTTGGCGATCTGCGCGTAGAACTTGCCGGTAGCGCCGAAGGACAGCACGGCCTTGTGGCCCGTGTCCTGCTCGAACTGCGCGGCGATCCGTTGCATGGGCGCGGTGAAGTTGGCGGCCACGGCCACCGATACCTCACCCGCGTGCGCTGCCGGCAGCAGGGCAGCGGCAGCCAGAGCGGACCACAGGATGGAGCGGACAGGGAAACCGGACATGAGAGGACCTCGTTATTCCATTTATGAATAGCGAGAAGTATAGCTACCCACCCGCGCATGCCGTTTGCCGTTTGCCGTTTGCAACATGCCGCGTGCGCCCCAAGCGCCTTGTCGCCCGTGCGCGCAAGGCGGCATGATCGCGCCCATGCAGCATTCCGTATCGTTCCTCGACGCCCTTGGCCATGGCATGGCCGACAAGCGCATCGACATCCTGCGCCAGATCGGGCAGGGCGGCTCCATCTCCCAGGCTGCGCGTGCCGTGGGCGTCAGTTACAAGGCCGCGTGGCAGGCGCTGGATACGCTGACCAACCTGGCCGGCGCACCGTTGGTGGAGCGCGTGGTGGGCGGCGTGGGCGGCGGCGGCGCGCGCCTCACGCCCGCGGGGCGGCAGTTGCTGGAGGCGGCCGATGCGATGCGGCAGGTACGCGCCACGGTGCTGGCCGGGGTGGGCGAGGGCGGCGGCGTACAGGCGGTCGCCGCGCGGCTGGCGGTGCGCACCAGCATGCGCAACCAATGGCCCTGCATCGTGCAAGGCATGCAGGCGTGTGGGCAGATCGTGCGCGTGCATCTGCGTGGGGCGGGCGACGCGGCGCAGCTGCAGGTGTTTTCGCGCATCACGCGCGAGAGCGCCGAGCTGCTGGGCCTGCGCCCGGGCGTGCCCGTGCAGGCGCTGTGCAAGGCCACGGCCGTGCGTGTGCTGGCTGCGGCACGCGCGCCTGCGCCGGGTGCCGCCAATCAGTGGGCCGCGCGGGCCGCGCGCGTGTCGCGCGGCGAGTTGGGAGACGAGGTCGCGGCGCAGTTGGAGGCGGGCATGCAGATGGTGGGATTCGCTGCCGCGGGATCGGGGCTGCGCGTGCGCTCGCGTGTCGTCATGGTGGCCGAGGAGTCGGCCATCGTGATCGCCGCCGAGAGCGCATGAATGACCCGCAAGGCCCCGTGTTGGCCGGGGGCATGAAGCGTTCGTACGTAGGCGTTTATACATAGGCATTTCTCCCAGTTATGGCGCACGGGGTGGCACTTTAGGATGCGGTGCAACATAAACATGGAGACGGTCTGTGTCGCGCACCCCGCGCGGCACGTGCCTGATGACAATGAGCGACGTCATACTGCAAACATCCCGCCTCACCAAGGAATTCAAGGGCTTCACCGCGGTCAGCGATGTGAATCTGAGCGTGCGCCGCGGGTCCATCCACGCATTGATCGGCCCCAACGGCGCAGGCAAGACCACCTGCTTCAACCTGCTGACCAAATTCCTGGAGCCCACGTCGGGCACCATCCATTTCAACGGCCACGACATCACGCGTGAGCATCCGGCGCAGATCGCGCGGCGCGGCGTGATTCGCTCGTTCCAGATCTCGGCGGTGTTCCCTCACCTCACGCTGATGGAGAACGTGCGCCTGGGCCTGCAGCGCAAGCTGGGCACGAGCTATCACTTCTGGCGCAGCGAGCGCAGCCTCAGCCAGCTCAACGACCGTGCGGTGCAACTGCTGACCGAGGTCGGCCTGCAGGAGTTGGCCGACGAGGTCACGGTGAACCTGCCCTATGGCCGCAAGCGTGCGCTGGAGATCGCCACCACGCTGGCCATGGAGCCCGAACTGATGCTGCTGGACGAGCCCACGCAGGGCATGGGCCACGAGGACGTGGACCGCGTCACGCAGCTCATCAAGAAGGTGTCTGCGGGCCGCACCATCCTCATGGTGGAGCACAACATGAAGGTCATCTCGACCATCGCCGACCGCATCACGGTGCTGCAGCGCGGCGCCGTCCTGGCCGAAGGGCCCTACGAAGAAGTCTCAAAGAATCCGCAAGTCATGGAAGCGTACATGGGCACGACCGACGGCCAACTGCAGGGGGCGCACTGACATGGCCGGCACCCCCGCACTGGAAATCCGCAATCTCGAAGCCTGGTACGGCGAGTCGCACGTGCTGCACGGCGTGGACATGGTTGTGCAGCCCGGCGAAGTGGTCACGCTGCTGGGACGCAACGGCGCGGGCCGCACCTCCACCATGCGCGCCATCATGGGCCTGACCGGCGCACGCAAGGGCTCGGTGAAGATCCACGGCGTGGAGACCATCCACCTGCCCACGCACCGCATCGCGCACCTGGGCCTGGGCTACTGCCCCGAAGAGCGCGGCATCTTCTCCAGCCTGTCGTGCGAGGAGAACCTGATGCTGCCGCCCGTGCTCAAGACGGGCTCGCAGGGCATGTCGATCGACGAGATCTACGCCATGTTCCCCAACCTGGCCGAGCGCAAGAACAGCCAGGGCACGCGCCTGTCGGGCGGTGAGCAGCAGATGCTGGCCGTGGCCCGCATCCTGCGCACCGGCGCCAAGCTGCTGCTGCTGGACGAAATTTCCGAAGGCCTGGCGCCCGTGATCGTGCAGGCGCTGGCACGCATGATCATCACGCTGCGCGAGAAGGGCTACACGGTGGTGATGGTGGAGCAGAACTTCCGCTTCGCCGCGCCGCTGGCCGACCGCTTCTACGTCATGGAGCACGGCCAGATCGCCCTGCAGTTTGGCGCCGACGAGCTGGAGGCCAAGATGCCCGTGCTCAACCAGTTGCTGGGCGTCTGACCGACCCCTTTCCCATTCGTTTCGCACCCACCAAGGAGACAACAATGCAAAAGACACTCAAGACACTGGTCGCAGTGATGGGGGCCGCCGGCCTGGCGGTATCTGCCATGCAGGCCCATGCGCAGGACAAGGTGAAGATCGGCTTCATCACCGACATGTCCAGCCTCTACGCCGACGTGGAAGGCAAAAACGGTGCTCTGGCCATCCAGATGGCCATCGACGACTTCGGCGGCAAGGTGCTGGGCAAGCCCATCGAACTGCTCTCCGCCGACCACCAGAACAAGGCCGACATCGCTGCCAGCAAGGCACGCGAGTGGATCGACACGCAGAACCTGACGATGCTGTTCGGTGGCACCAACTCCGGCACCGCCCTGGCCATGGCCAAGGTGGCCGAAGAGAAAAAGCGCGTGTACTTCAACAGCGGCGCTGGCTCCTCCGCGCTGACCAACGACCAGTGCACGCCCTACACCGTGCACTACGCCTACGACACTGTGGCTCTGGCCAAGGGCACGGGCGGCGCCGTGGTGAAGCAGGGCGGCAAGGACTGGTTCTTCCTGACGGCCGACTACGCCTTCGGCCAGGCGCTGGAGAACGACACCGCCAAGGTGGTCAAGGAAAACGGCGGCCGCGTGGTGGGCAACGTGAAGCACCCGCTGAACGCGTCCGACTTCTCCTCCTTCCTGCTGCAGGCACAAAACTCCAAGGCGCAGATCCTGGGCCTGGCCAACGCTGGCGGCGACACCATCAACGCCATCAAGGCAGCCAAGGAATTCGGCATCAACAAGAACATGAAGCTGGCCGGCCTGCTGGTGTTCCTGACCGACATCCACAGCTTGGGCCTGCGCAACACCGAAGGCCTGCTGCTGACCACCAGCTGGGACTGGAACCTGAACGACAAGACGCGCGAGTTCGGCAAGAAGTTCTTCGCCAAGACCAAGCGCATGCCCACGGACATCCACGCGGCCGACTACTCCGCCACCATGAACTACCTGAAGGCCGTGCAAGCCGCCGGCACTACCGATGCCGACAAGGTCATGGAGAAGCTCAAGTCCACGCCGATCGACGACTTCTACGCCAAGGGCACGATCCGCGCCGACGGCCGCTTCGTGCACGACATGTACCTCATGCAGGTGAAGTCGCCCTCCGAATCCAAGGAACCCTGGGACTACTACAAGGTCGTGGCCAAGCTGCCCGGCGACCAGGTGTTCACCACCAAGGCCGAGAGCAAGTGCGCCCTGTGGAAGTGAGTTGAGCCACGGCCCCGGGCACTGCCCGGGACCGCGCGCGTCGACGTTGCAAACCAAAGCATGAAAGACAAAGGAGACACCACATGAAAGCGAAGCTCACGACATTGGCGTTCGTGCTCGGGGCCGCAGGGCTCATGGCGTCGACCGCGCACGCGCAGGACAAGGTCAAGATCGGCTTCATCACCGACATGTCCAGCCTCTACGCCGACGTGGAAGGCAAGAACGGTGGCGTGGCCATCCAGATGGCCATCGACGACTTTGGCGGCAAGGTGCTGGGCAAACCCATCGAGCTGCTGACGGCCGACCACCAGAACAAGGCTGACATTGCTGCCAGCAAGGCACGCGAGTGGATTGACACCCAGGGCCTGACCATGATCTTCAGCGGCACCAACTCCGGCACTGCGCTGGCGCTGGCCAAGATCGCCGAAGAGAAAAAGCGCGTGATGATCAACAACGGCGCGGCTTCTTCTGCGCTGACCAACGACCAGTGCACGCCCTACACCGTGCACTACGCCTACGACACCGTGGCCCTGGCCAAGGGCACGGGCGGTGCCATCGTCGATGGCGGCGGCAAGAGCTGGTTCTTTCTGACGGCGGACTATGCCTTCGGCCATGCCCTGGAGGCTGACACCTCCAAGGTCGTGAAGGACAAGGGCGGCACGGTGGTGGGCGCGGTGCGCCACCCGCTGAATGCGTCCGACTTCTCGTCCTTCCTGCTGCAGGCGCAGAACTCCAAGGCGCAGATCCTGGGCCTGGCCAATGCCGGCGGCGACACCATCAACTCGATCAAGGCGGCCAAGGAATTCGGCATCGGCAACAGCATGAAGCTGGCAGGCCTGCTGATCTTCTTCAGCGACGTGCACAGCCTGGGCCTACGCAATACCGAAGGCCTGCAGTTCACCACCAGCTGGTACTGGGACCTGAACGACGAGACGCGTAAGTTCGCCGACAAGTTCATGGCCAAGACCAAGCGCCGCCCCACCGAGATCCAGGCTGCCGACTACTCGGCCACGATGAACTACCTGAAGGCCGTCGAGGCCGCCAAGACCACCGACGCCGACAAGGTGATGGAGGCCTGGCGCGCCATGAAGATGAACGACTTCTTCGGTTCCGGCTACCTGCGTGCCGACGGCCGCTACGTGCACGACATGTACCTCATGCAGGTGAAGTCGCCGTCCGAGTCCAAGGGCACCTGGGACTACTACAAGCTCATCAAGAAACTGCCGGGTGAACAGGTGTTCACCACCAAGGCCGAGAGCAAGTGCGCCCTCTGGAAGTGATCGCGCTGCTCTCCTGATCCGACTCCCCTACATCAGCGTTCAGTTCCCATGGAAATTTTTGGTGTTTCATTGCCGGCCATGCTGAGTCAGCTCCTCCTGGGGCTGGTCAATGGCTCGTTCTACGCGATCCTCAGTTTGGGGCTGGCCGTCATCTTCGGCCTGCTCAACGTGATCAACTTCGCGCACGGTGCGCTGTTCATGCTGGGGGCGCTGATCACCTGGATGGCCATGAACTATTTCGGCGTCAACTACTGGGTGATGCTGATTTGTGCTCCGCTGATCGTAGGGGTGATCGGTGTGGTGATCGAGCGGCTCCTGCTGCGCTGGATCTACAAGCTCGACCACCTGTACGGCCTGCTGCTCACGCTGGGCCTCACGCTGATGATCGAGGGCGTTTTCCGCTCCATCTACGGCGTCTCCGGCCTGGGCTACGACACGCCCGAGCTGCTGGAGGGCGCGACCAACCTCGGCTTCATGATCCTGCCCAACTACCGCGCCTGGGTGGTGGTGGCCTCCATCGTGGTGTGCATCGCCACCTGGTACGTGATCGAGAAGACCAAGCTGGGCGCCTACCTGCGCGCCGGCACCGAGAACCCCCGTCTGGTGGAAGCCTTCGGCGTCAACGTGCCCGTCATGGTGACGCTGACCTACGCCTTCGGCGCGGCGCTCGCGGCCTTCGCCGGCGTGCTGGCGGCGCCCGTGTACCAGGTCACGCCGCTGATGGGCCAGAACCTCATCATCGTCGTGTTCGCGGTGGTGGTGATCGGCGGCATGGGCTCCATCATGGGCTCCATCCTCACCGGCCTGGGCCTGGGCGTGATCGAGGGCTTCACCAAGGTGTTCTACCCCGAAGCCTCGTCCACCGTCGTGTTCGTCATCATGGCCATCGTCCTGCTCATCCGCCCCGCCGGCCTGTTCGGCAAAGAGAAGTAAGCCAACGGGGTGAACCACATGAACGTCAATAAATTCGCTCCCATTGGCTACGGCCTGCTGCTGCTCGGCCTGATCGTCGCGCCCTTCCTTGGCGCCTACCCGGTGTTCGTGATGAAGCTGCTGTGCTTCGCGCTGTTCGCCTCGGCCTTCAACCTGCTGCTGGGCTACACGGGCCTGCTGTCCTTCGGCCATGCCGCGTTCCTGGGCGGCGCGGCCTACGTGACGGGCCATGCCGTGAAGGTGTGGGGCGCCACGCCCGAGCTCGGCCTGCTGGCCGGCCTGCTGGCCGGCGCGCTGCTGGGGCTGGTGATGGGCTTCTTCGCCATTCGCCGCCAGGGCATCTACGCCACCATGATCACGCTGGCCCTGGCACAGATGCTGTTCTTCGCGGCGCTGCAGGCGCCCTTTACGGGCGGCGAGGACGGCCTGCAGGGCGTGCCGCGCGGCAAGCTGTTCGGCGTGCTCGACCTGTCCAGCGACCTGACCATGTACTACGTGTGCCTGATCGTGGTGGTGGTGGCCTTCCTGCTGATCGTGCGCACCATCCACTCGCCGTTCGGGCAGGTGCTCAAGGGCATCAAGGAAAACGAACCGCGCGCCATCTCGCTGGGCTACGACACCAACCGCTTCAAGCTGCTGGCCTTCGTGATCTCGGCCGCCATTGCGGGTCTGGCCGGCGCGCTCAAGACCCTGGTGCTGGGCTTCGCCACGCTGTCCGACGTGCACTGGAGCGCCTCCGGCCACGTGGTTCTGATGACGCTGGTGGGGGGCCTGGGCACGCTGAGCGGCCCGCTGGTGGGCTCGGCCGTGGTGGTGCTGCTGGAGAACAAGATCGGCGAGCTGGGCACGCTGCTTGCGCAGCTCACGACCATCGACTGGTTCAACACCCTGGGCGAGTCGGTGACCATCGTCACGGGCCTGATCTTCGTGGTCTGCGTGCTGGCCTTCCGCCGCGGCATCATGGGCGAGATCATCGCCTGGCTGGAGCGCCGCCGCACAGGGGGCAGCGGCAGCCACTGACGCCCTCGTCACCGCATGCCGGCTGGGCCAAGCCCCCAGGCCGGCGGCACCCTCGGCCATGCGCGGCAACCGCCCTGCATGGCCGCTTTGTTTTTGATAGCTGGCGGCGCTTGTTGTATCTAGGTTTTAGATACAAACCGGGTGGAAATACCCAAAAACAAAGCGCTGGCAGCTATCACATGCATAGCGACGGGCCGCGCCGTCAGCCCAGCCGCAGGCGCTGCGCATAGCCCGTCATTTCCAGATAGCCGCGCCCCACCTCGGGGCCGGCCGGTTCGCCCGCATCGCCCCGCGCCCGCGCTGCATGCAGCGTGCACAGCCCTTCCCAGTAGATCGCGCCGGTGGAGCCGCGGCTGTCCAGCTCCTGCGCGTCCAGCAGCGCACGCACGATGAAGCCGCCCGCAGGCGTGTCCACGCGCCACTGCACCGGGTAGCGCACGCCGCTGGCCGGGCTGTGCCAGTGGCGCAGCGGGGAGAACACCACGGCCTCGGATGCGAACACCTGCGCGGCGTCCGCTCCTGCGGGCCGCCAGGAACCCCCGGTCCAGAGCGTGCTGCCGTCGGCGCGCCGCAGGCGGAACGCGGTGAGTGCGGCGCCGTCGTGCAGGTTCATGCCGATCCAGTCCCAGCCCACGGCCTCGGGGTGCATCAGCGCCTCGCTCCACTCATGGTCCATCCAGGCGCGGTTGGCGGGCGCGGCCAGTGGTTGCACCGGCATGCGCCGGCCCGCGAGGGTGATGGCGCCCGTCACGACCAACTGGGGCTGGCTGTAGTAGTAGCTGGCCTGCGCCGCGTCGGGCCCCTTGCGCGACAGGCCGGCCTGGCCCTGCAGCAGCACGGGCTGGGTGCTGGCGCAGTCCAGCTCCAGCGCAAATCCTTCTGCCTGCGCGCGCACCTCGTAGCGGCTGCCGCCCGGCGCGCTGCTGGCATGGCGCGTGAGCGACCAGTCGCGCAGGCGCACCTGCGTGTCGCCTTCCAGCGCCTCGGCAATGCCGAAGCCCGCGCGGGCAATGCGCTGGTCGTGCAATTGGCGACGGCCTTGCACGTCGGTCAGCGCCGCGTGCGCAAACACGAGCTGGCGCGCGGCGAAGGCGGACTGCATGCCCTGCGTGGCATCCACGCGCGTGCGAAAGAAGGTGATCTGAAAGCCCCACAGCCGCTCGTCGGCCTGCGCATGGCCGGTGATGTACCACCACTCGGTGCGCAGATCGGGGTGGCTGCCGTGGTCGCGCGGGAAGGCCAGCGTGCGCGGCGCCAGGGCCCAGGCGGGAGCAGCCCAGCCGCAGGCAGCACTGCCCAGCGCGCCCTGGGCCGCGAATGCCAGCAGCGCGCGGCGTCCGACCATCAGGCCAGCAGCGCCTGCAGCCGCCCGTGCGCGGCCGCGCAGTCGCCCAGGCAGCGCTGCACCCAGGCGTCGTCGTGGTAGGTCGGCAGGTAGCGCTCGCCCGCGTCGCACAGCAGCGAGAGGATCGACCCCTGCTGCCCCTGCGTGCGCATCTCCTGCGCCAGCCGCAGCATGGCGACGAAGTTGGTGCCCGTGGACGGGCCGACGCGCCGCCCCAGCAGGGTGGACAGCGCGCGCATGGCGGCGACGGAGTCGTCGTCGGCCACTTCTTCCATGCGGTTCACCAGCGTGCGGATGAAGCTCGGCTCCACGCGCGGGCGGCCAATGCCTTCGATGCGCGAGCCCGGCGCGGTGAGCGTGGCATCGCCCGTGCGGTGGTAGGCGCTGAACACCGAGCCCGCCGGGTCGGCCACGCACACTTGCGTGGCATGCCGCTGGTAGCGCACATAGCGGCCAATCGTCGCACTCGTGCCGCCCGTGCCCGCACCCACCACGATCCAGCGCGGCACTGGGTGGCGCTCGCGCTGCATCTGGGTGAACATGCTCTCGGCGATGTTGTTGTTGCCGCGCCAGTCGGTGGCGCGCTCGGCGTAGGTGAACTGGTCCATGTAGTGGCCGCCGGTGTCGGCGGCGATGGCGCGCGCCGCGTCGTACACGTCGCCCGCACGCTCCACGAAGTGGCAGCGTCCGCCGTAGAACTCGATCAGCGCGATCTTCTCGGCGGAGGTGCTGCGCGGCATCACCGCCACGAAGGGCAGGCCCAGCAGCCGCGCGAAATACGCCTCGCTCACGGCGGTGGAGCCGCTCGATGCCTCCACGATGGTGGAACCCTCGCGCACCCAGCCATTGCACAGCGCATACAGGAACAATGAGCGCGCCAACCGGTGCTTGAGGCTGCCCGTGGGATGGGTGGATTCGTCCTTCAAATACAGGTCGATGCCGGCGCCGGCGAACGCCGGCAGCGGCAGCGGGATCAGGTGGGTGTCGGCGCTGCGCTGGTAGTCGGCCTCGATGCGGGCGATGGCCTCGTGCAGCCAGCCGCTGCCGGCCGCCGGGGCGGAAAGAGAGGAGGGGGACAGCATGGCCCGCATTGTCGGCGACTACCAGTCTTCCTTGACGGCCATCACCGCGTCGCGCCCCGCGGCCAGGCGGCCTGCCAGCCAGGCGGTCAGCGTGCCTACCGCCACCACGGCCAGGGCCAACGCGCCCAGTCGCGGCCACGGCACGGCCAGGTCCATGGTCCAGTGAAAGCTCTGCGGGTTCACCACATGCACCAGCACCGTCGCCACGGCCAGGCCCAGCAGCGTGCCGGCCACCGCGCCCACGGCCGTCCAGGCCGCGCCCTCGCCGGCGACCACGGCCAGGATCTGCCGCCGCGTGAGCCCCAGGTGGGCCAGCAGCCCGAACTCCTTGCGCCGCGCCAGTACCTGCGCGCTGAAGCTGGCCGCCACGCCGAACAGCCCGATGCCGATGGCCACCGCCTGCAGCCAGTAGGTGACGGCGAAGCTGCGGTCGAAGATCGCAAGCGACCGTGCGCGGATCGCATCGGCCGAGGTGAATTCCAGTGCATCCGCCGCCGAGGCGCCCAGACTCTCGCGAGCCTGCTCCAGCACCTCGCTGCGCAGCGCGCCGGCCTCGCGGCCCGGCGCGGGCCACAGCGCCAGGTCGCTGGCGCGCGCGTCACCCGTCAGGCGCGCGAAGTCCTGCAGGTCCAGCGCGATGGCGCCGTGCTGGCGCACATAGTCGCGCCACACACCAGCTACGAAAAATATAGCTGCTGGCGCTTTTCCAGACTGCGCTGCAGGCCTGAAAACCTCTGAAAGCCGCGGCCAGTCCGCGCCTGGGCGGGCGCCGTACAGGTCCACCACCGCCTCGCTCACGTACACGCCGACGCGCCCTGGCGGCACGGGGCGCGCAGGGTCCACCAGTGGCAGAGCGCGGGCCGGGTCGCCCTCCAGCGGCCGGGCCAGCAGCGCGACGGGGGCGCGGTCGGGTGCCAGTTGCAGGCTGCTGGTGCGCAGCGCCTGCACGCGCGCCACGGCGGGCAGGCGCGCCACGGCATTGACGAAATCCGGGGGGAATACCGCGGCCTCGTCGCCGCTGGCGCCGCCGGCCGCGCGCAGGTACAGCGGCGCGGGCAGCACGCTGTCCAGCCACTGGCTGACCGAGCCGCGAAAGCTGCCTACCATCACCGTCAGCGCCACGGCCAGGCTCAGCGCCGCCACCACGCCGCCCACGGCCACGGCGGCGCTGGCGCGCATGCGGCGGGCGCGTTCCAGCGCCAGCAGGGCCAGGGCATGGCCCGCCGCCAGCGGCTGCAGCCGCGCCAGCAGCGCCTGCACCAGCCAGGGCAGCAGGGCAATGCCGCCGATCAGCAGCAGGCCCACCGCCACGTAGGCCGCCAGCGGTATGCCAAAAATGGGCGGAAGCGTTGCCAATAAAGCGCTAGCAGCTATCAAAACAAGACCGATCCAGGCGCGCGCGCCGCGCCCGGCCTGCGCACCCAGGCCCTTGAGGGTCTGCGCCGGCGGCAAGTGCTGCGCATGGCGCGCGGGCCACCAGCCGCCGATCAGCGCGGCCGCTACGCCCAGCAGGCCGTAGAGGAGCGCTGCCGGCGTACTCCACTGCAGCGCAGGCTGTGCGCCGGTGAAGTAGCCGCCGCCCAGGTCGCCACCCAGCAGGGTGAGCGCCAGCGCCGCCAGCGCCGTGCCCAGGGCGATGCCGGCCACGCTGCCGATGAGGCCCAGCGCGCAGGATTCCAGCAGCACCAGCGCCTGGCGCTCGCGCGGCGTGGTGCCCAGCACGGCCAGCAGCGCGAACTGCGGCGCGCGCTGCGCCACGCTGAGCGCCAGCACCGAATACACCAGGAAGCCCCCGGTGAACAGCGCCACCAGCGCCAGCACCGTGAGGTTGACGCGGTACGCGCGCGAGAGGCTGTCCACCCGCTGTACATCGTCCTGCGGCGCGGCGAACTGCACGCCCGCCGGCCAGCCGGGCAGGGCGGCCAGCGCCTGCTGCACGCTGGCGGGCGTGCTGCCGGGCTGCAGTCGCAGGTCGATGCGGGTGAGCTGCCCCGCGCGGCCGAACAGATCCTGCGCCGCACCAATGTCCATCACCGCCAGGGGCGCGCCGCCCGCAGCCACCGTGCCCGCCACGCGCACGGGGTGCGCCGCCAGGCCTGCCTGCAGTGTGATGGCGGGGGTGTGCGCGTCGATGGCGCCCAGGCCCAGCGCCTGTTGCGCCGCCGGGTTGAGGAACACGCTGGCGGGCGCCAGCATGGCCAGGCGGTCGGCCCCTTCGTAGGCACGCGGCGCCAGGGCGGGCGCCATGGCGGGCAGCAGCAGCGCATCGGCGCCCAGCACACGCAGCGCCACGGGTGTCTGGCCGCGGGTCGCGGACGCCCGTACCGGCACTTCCAGCCACGGGCTGGCCAGGCGCACCTGCGGCTGGCGGGCAACCTCGCCATAGAGCGATTCGGGCAGCGCGCCGCGTGTGGCGCGCAGTTCCAGGTCGGGCTGGCCGTTCACCGCGCGCACGGCCTGGGCGAATTCGTCCAGCGCCGACGCATTGATCACATGCACTGCGAACCCCAGCGCCACGCCCAGCATGACGGCGGCCACGGCGGCTGCGCTGCGCCAGGGGTGGTGGCGCAGCGCACGCCAGGAGAAGGTGCGCAGCAGGGCGGTCAGCATGCCGCGATTGTGCGGCCCGCGGCGCGTGGAGTTGCGCTGCATCAAATTCAAACGTGCGGGGGTTCTTGAACCGCGGCGCGACAGCGCCTATATAGCCTGAAGACGGCGGGGGCTGACCTCGCCGGACAGATGGCCCGTGCGGGCCGCTTCACCTTGTTCTCGAAAGAAGGAGTTTCATCATGAATTCACTGGTCACCCGTGGCAGCTTGTTTGACGATTTCTTCAAGGACTTTGCGCCGGGCTTCTATGTCCGCCCGTTGCACGGCGATGGGCTGCCCACGCCGTCGCAGATCAAGATCGACGTGAAGGAGGACGACGCCGCCTACACCGTGCATGCCGAGGTGCCCGGCGTGCCCAAGGAGGACATCCATATCTCCATCGATGGCAACGTGGTCAGCCTGCGCGCCGAGGTGCGCCAGCACGACGAGAAGAAAGAAGGCGAGAAGGTGCTGCGCAGCGAGCGCTACTTTGGCTCGGTGGCGCGCAGCTTCCAACTGCCCGTGGATGTGGACGCCGCCCAGTGCAAGGCCAAGTACGACAACGGCGTGCTCACGCTCACGCTGGCCAAGAAGCAGGGCAACAAGACTCAGCGCCTGACGATCGACTAAATCGCTTGCGCCGGGCGGATACCCTGCGCCGTGAGGCGCAGCACCCGGTCCGCCCGCGCCGCGGCGGCCTGCGAATGGGTCACCAGCACCAGCGCGGCGCCGTGCTCGCGGGTCTGGGCGATGAGCAGATCCATGACCAGCGCCGCCGTGGTGGGGTCCAGATTGCCCGTGGGCTCGTCGGCCAGGAGCAGGGCGGGGCGGTGCACCAGCGCGCGGGCAATGGCCACGCGCTGCAACTGCCCCCCGCTGAGCTGCTGCGGTAGCCGCTCGCCCAGGCCTTCCAGGCCCACGGCGGCCAGCATATGCTGCACGCGCCGCGCATCGGAGCGGTTGAGCAGCATCAGCGGCAGGCCCACGTTCTGTGCCACGTCCAGATGCGGCAGCACATGGAAGGCCTGGAACACGAAGCCCACATGGGCGCGACGCCACAGGGCGCGCTGCGTGTCGTCCAACTGCCCCAGATCCACGCCCTCGTGCAGCACCTGACCGGCATCCCAATGGTCCAGCCCCGCCAGGCAGTTGAGCAGCGTGGACTTGCCCACGCCCGAGTCGCCAACGATGGCGACGAACTCCCCGCGCCGCACCTGCAGATCCACGCCCTCGAACACCGCCTGCCCGCCGTAGCGCTTGGCAAGGCCGCACACCTGCAGCAGGGTCGTGGGTTGGGCGCTCATGCGCCGCTACCCCACACGCGCGCGCGCACGGCCTGCACCAGTTGCGCAGTGGCGTCGGGCGCGTCGCAGGCGATCGAATGGCGCTCGGGCATGCTGCGCAGCCAGGTGATCTGGCGCTTGGCCAACTGGCGCGTGGCGGCAATGCCGCGCTCCGGCAGGCTGCTCATCGGGTAGAGGCCGTCCAGTGACTCCCACGCCTGGCGGTAGCCCACGCAGCGCATGCTGGGCAGGTCGGCGTGCAGGTCGCCGCGCGCACGCAGGCGCAGGACTTCGTCCAGAAAGCCGGCGGCCAGCATGGCGTGAAAGCGCTCGGCAATGCGCCCGTGCAGCCAGGCGCGGTCGTGTGGTTCCAAGGAAAAAAGGCTTGCAGCGCTCATCGGGCGGCCGCTGGCAGCTACGGTTTTGGTCGTGTGAAAGCTCGACAGCGGCCGGCCCGAGACATGCCACACCTCCAGCGCGCGCTGGATGCGCTGGCTGTCGCCGGGCGCCAGCCGCGCGGCAGTCTGCGGGTCCACCTGGGCCAGACGGGCGTGCATGGCGGGCCAGCCCTCGGCGGCAGCCTGGGCCTCCAGGCGCGCGCGCACGGCGGCGTCGGCGGGCGGCATGTCGTCGATGCCGTCAAACAGCGCCTTGAAGTACAGCATGGTGCCGCCCACCAGCAGCGGTAGCGCGCCGCGCGCGCGGATCTCGCCGATCAGGCGCGTGGCGTCCTGCACGAACTCGGCCGCGCTGTAGGCCTGCAGCGGGTCGCGGATGTCGATCAGGTGGTGCGGCACGCGGGCCTGCTCGGCGGGCGTGGGCTTGGCGGTGCCGATGTCCATGCCGCGGTACACCAGGGCCGAGTCCACGCTGATGATCTCCACCGGCAGGCGGGGCGCGAGCGCGTCGGCAATAGCAAACGCCGCTGCCGTCTTGCCCGAGGCCGTGGGCCCAGCCAGCGCGAGCGCGGGAATGTGGTCAGCGGGCATGGGCAACCTCCTGCGGGGCATGGCGCTGCACCAGCGTCCAGGCAATGGCGGCCAGCAGCAGCGACCACAGGGCCACGCCTTGCACCAGCGGCCACACGCTGCCGTCCAGCGCCCCGCCCAGCCACTGGCCGATGGCGAAGCCCGCCAGCATCATCATGAAACCATTGAGCGCCGAGGCCATGCCCGCCGCCTGCGGGAACGGTCCCACCGCGCCCGACTGCCCGCAGGGCTGGTGGATGCCGTGGCCCACCATGTAGAGGTAGAACGGCGGCAGCAGCGCGGCCACGCTGTGCCAGCCCAGCGCGGCGGCCAGCAGCATCAGCAGGCCACCGCTGGCCGACAGCGCGCCGGCGATGGCGACCGTGCGCTTGAGGCCCTGGCGCGCCAACAGCCGCCGGCACAGCAGCGTGCCCAGCAGGTAAGCCACGGCCGTGGACAGCAGCGCCAGCCCGTACTGCGTGCGCGAAATGCCCAGCACGTCGAGGTAGACGAAGGACGAAGCAGCCAGGAAGGTGAACAGCCCGCCATAGCTGGCCGTGGTGAGCAGCGAGAACGCCCAGAACGTGGGCGTGCGCAATATCTGCGCCGCGGTGCCTGCCAGCATGGCGGGGCGCAGGGCGTGCGGGTTGCGCTGGTGCAGCGTCTCGGGCATGCGCAGCGCCACCAGCGCCAACGTGCCCATGGCGTAGCCGGTGAGCGCCAGCAGTGCCGCGCGCCAGTTGAACCATTCGGTCAGCAGCCCGCCCAGCGGCGCGCACAGGCAGGCCACGAGCCCCAAGCCGGTCAGCGCCTTGGACATGGCGCGTGCGCCCGCCAGCGGCGTGTACAGGTCGCGCACGATGGCGCGCGCGCACATCACCACGGCGCCCATGGCGACGCCCTGGGCCGTGCGCCAGGCGATGAGCACCGCCATGGACGGCGCCAGCGCCGCGCCCACCGCCGCCAGCGTGTACAGCGCCAGCCCGGTGAGCAGCACCGGCCGGCGGCCGAATCGGTCGGACAGCGGCCCCCATGCCAGTTGCGAGCAGCCAAAGGCCAGCAGCAGCGCGGACAGCGTGAGTTGGCCTGCGGCCACGGGTGCGTTCAGGCTGCGCGTGAGCGCGGGCAGGGCGGGCAGGTACAGATCGGTGGTGACGGGCTGGATGCTCAGCAGCAGGGCCAGCACCAGGATGGCCAGGCCGGGAGGCACAGGCACGGGTACCGGAGGCGCCTGCTGCGGGCCGATGGCGGCGGACGGGACGGACATGATGCGCGCGAGGGTAGCAGAGTCGATGGCGCGGCAGACCCAAGGCCCCGCACCCCCGCCGGGGCTTGGAGCGGTGCACAGGGCAGGTCCAACGCATTTGGACGAAAATGGCCTGTACCGCCCTATAGACAAGCGCGAGCAGCTATGAAAAACATAGTCCACTGCGCGCATTCAGCTTCGAGCAACGCCGTGACCTCCACCACCCGCATTCCTTTGCTTATCCTCAACGGCATGACGCCGCAGCACCTGGACCAGATCGGCCAGCGTTTTGACGTCTGCTATGCCCCCACGCCCGACGCGCGCGCCCAGGCCATCACACAGCAGGGCGCGCGCTTCAGGGCGGTGCTGACCATCGGCGCCGTCGGTCTCACGGCGCAGGAGATCGCCGCCATGCCCGCGCTGGAGCTGGTGTGTGCCCTCGGCGCGGGCTACGAGAACGTGGCGCTGGACGCCGCCCGCGCGCGCGGCATTGCGCTGGCCAACGGCGCGGGCACCAACGACGACTGCGTGGCCGACCATGCGTTCGGGCTGCTGATTGCCATCGTGCGCGGCATGCGCACCCTGGACCAGCAGTGCCGCGCCGGCGTGTGGCGCGATGCGATCGGCCTGCCGCCCAATGTCTCGCGCAAGCGGCTGGGCATCTTCGGGCTGGGCACCATCGGCCACAAGATCGCGCGCCGCGCCGCAGGCTTTGACATGGAGATCGGCTACCACAACCGCAGCCCGCGCGCGGAGTTGCCGCACCGCTACTTCCCCAGCCTGCAGGAGCTGGCCGCCTGGTGCGACGTGCTGGTGTGCGCCACGCCGGGCGGGGCGTCCACGCGCCACCGCGTCAATGCCGAGGTGCTGCAGGCGTTGGGGCCCCAGGGCTACTTGGTGAACATCGCGCGCGGCAGCGTGGTGGACACGCAGGCCCTGGCGGCCGCGCTGCGCGAGCGCCGCATTGCCGGCGCGGGGCTGGATGTGTACGAGAGCGAGCCCGCGCCGCCGCAGGAGCTGGTGGGCCTGGACAACGTGCTGCTCACCCCGCACGTGGCCGGGTGGTCGCCCGAGGCCGTGCAGGCCAGCGTGGACCGCTTCCTGGCCAACGCCGAGGGCCACTTCGCGGGCCGCGGCGTGCTCTCGCCGATCTGACCCCGGACTACAGCGCCGCGCGCAGGCGCTCGGCATAACCGGCCAGCACGGCGGCTGGCGGCTCCTGGCGTGGCCAGGTGAAGGTGATGCCGTCGTCCTCATGGCGCGGCACCACGTGCAGGTGCACATGCGCCACCGTCTGCCCGCCCAGCGCGCCATTGGCCTGCAGCAGCGTGAGCCCCGGCGGGTCGAACGCGGTGCGCACCGCCAGCGCGACGCGGCGCGCGGTCTGCATCAGCGTCGCGGCCTCTTCGGGGGTCGTGTCGAGCAAGGTGGCCGCATGCCGTTTGGTCGCGACGAGGACATGGCCCGGCGTGACCTGGCCGATGTCCATGAAGGCGATCGTGAGCGCGTCCTCATAGACCTTGGCACTGGGGATCTCGCCGGCCACCAGCCGGCAGAAGATGCATTGGCCGGGCGGCGAGGTGTCAACGAACATGGGCACGGGTGGTCTCTCCTGTAGGTTGGAATGTCCGGGTTGGCCGCGGATGGGGATGCGGCGACCCTGTCGCGCTGGAGTGTAAGGACCTAGTGCGCGCCGGCCCGGGCCCGCGGCGCGGCGCGCGCCGCATCGATGGTCGTCAAGGGCGATTGCAGGCAGACCAGCCCGCCTGGGCCGGCGTCGCGCCAGGCGATGCCCGCGTGCGACTGCTTGGCATCGCGCTTGGCCAGCGCCGCGAGGTTGGCCACCTCTTCGGCATGCTCCATGCTGCCCGGCGGCACGCGTACCGCGCCGATCGACAGCGTGGTGCAGCGAAAGAACCGGTTCACGCCATGCCGGTCCTCGGCCCAGATGCCGCCTTCTTGGCGCGCAGATTCATCGAACAGGGCGATGGCCTCGCGCGCGAACGAGTCCACGATGCGCTGGCAGCGCGCCAGCCAGTCGCTGCTCTGGAACAGCAGCATGAAGTCGTCACCGCCCACATGGCCCACGAAGTCGGCCCGCGGGTCGCAGTGCGTCAGCGCCAGCCGCGCCACCAGGCGGATCATCTGGTCGCCGCGCCAATAGCCGTAGTGGTCGTTGAAGGGCTTGAAGTGGTTCAGGTCGGCGTAGCAGGCGACGAAGGCCGCGCGGTTGTCCAGCAGGCGCTGCATGTGCAGGCTGATGGGGATGTTGCCGGGCAGGAAGGTGAGGGGGTTGGCGTGGCGCGCGGCCTCGATGCGCGCTTCGGTCACGCCGCGCACCAGTTGCTCGCCGGTGCCCAGGCCCGCGTAGCGCCCGTTGTCGGTGACGATGAAACCGTCGTTGAGGTAGCGCTGGTCCTGCGAGGTGAGGATGCCCACCAGATGCTCCACGTCGCAGTCCATCTCCACCACGCGCGGCGACGTACTGGCGAACGCCATGCAGGGTTTGCGGCCGTGCACCTCGCGAAAGTACAGCGTGGCGTAGTGGTTCATGAACTCCTGGCGGTTGATGAGCGCCACGGGGCGTTCGCCCTCCAGCACCGCAATGGCGTGCAGATCGCCATGCGTGCGAAACAGCTCGGCCACCGCGTCGTTGCTGGTGCAGGGCGTGACGGTGGGCGCCTGCGCCATGAGCAGGTTGCGCAGGATGCCAGGGCGTATGGGCTGGCCGCCGTGCGGCAGCACGGCCACGCGGCGGTCCCGCAGCACGGACAGCGCGGGCGGCTCTATCGCCAGGCGAGCGGTACGCGCGGGCCGGCCCAGCAGGTAGCCCTGGCCGTAGGAAATATCGAGGTCGCGCAGCGCGCGCAGCTCGTCGCTGGTCTCGATGCCTTCGGCCACCAGCGTGGTGCCGAACACTTCGGCAATGCCGCGGATCGCCTGCAGCATCTGCAGCTTCTCGGGGTGCTGGCCGATATCGCGCGTGAAGTACTTGTCGATCTTCACGAAGTCGGGGCGCACCTCCGACCACAGGCGCAGGCTGGAATGGCCGTCGCCGAAGTCGTCCAGCGCCAGGCGCATGCCACTGGCGTGCACCTGGCGCAGTGCGTCGCGCAGCGGCACCAGGTCGTGCACGCGCTCGTGCTCGGTGATCTCCAGCACCACCATGTGCGGCGACACGCCCAGCCGACGCACCACGTGGGCCAGAGGCTCCGCGCCGCACAGCCCGACGCCCCAGACCAGCGCGTCGGCGCTGATGTTCACGAACAGCCGGCCCGGCGTGGCCTGCTGGCCCCATTGGGTGAGTGCCTGCGCGACGCACAGCAGTTCGAAGTCGTGCAGCAGGTCTTCGGCGCGTGCCTGGGCCAGCAAGGCGTCGGGCGACTGCAGAGGCGAGTTTTCCGGGCCGCGGATCAGGGCCTCGTGTGAATAGATGTTCCCCTCGCGCAGGTCGGCCAGGGGCTGGAATACGCAGTGCAGCCCACCCGCGCGCAGCAGCCGCGCCAGCGGCCCTTCGCCCCGCCGCACCCTGGGTGACAGCGAAGGCAGCAGTGCGCGCAGAGACAGCCGCGGAGCATCAGGCATCGGTAGCAATTGGTAACTGTTAAAAGGGGAGCGTAGGCCTTCCGGGTGACAAGCCCGTGACGCGCATGCGCCTGGCAAGGGCGATGGCTGGTATTGAATTGATAGCTGCCGGCGCTCTTTTCGTAAGCGCCAGGGCCACTTTTCATTGGTATTTGCAGGCGAAAAAAAAGCACGCGGCGCCATGCGCCGCGTGCCGTGCAGTGGCCGACAGGGCCTGCTTCGTCAGAACCGGTGGCGGATACCCACGCCGAAGCTGTTGCCCGTGGACTGGTTGGTGATCTTGTCGTTCATGTACATCGCGTACACGTCCGTGCGCTTGGACAGGTTGTAGTCATAGCCCAGCGTGAAGGTCTTGCGGTCCAGGTCCGAGTCCGTCAGCTCGGTCTTGACCCAGGAAGCCAACAGGCTGCCGCCGCCCAGCGGGGCCGATGCGCCGACCTGCATCGTCTTGGCCTTGCCGGGGCTGTTGTCGGCCTTGGTCTGGCCGTAGCTCAGGTACGGCTTCACGACGTTGAAATCGTAGGCTGCGGCCAGCATCCAGTCCTTCTTGGTCGTGCCCAGGTAGGTGCCCTGGCCGGGGTTGCTGATCTGGTCGCGCTCGTAGTAGCCAGTCAGCGTCAGCGGGCCGCCGAAGTAGAAGAAATTAGCGCCGACGTTCTTCTTGCCGTTATCGCCCGGCAGTTCGCCGAACTGGTACTGCAGGTTGGCCTTGAAGCCGCCGATGTCGGGCGTGCTGTAGGCGATCTGGTTGCTCCAGCCTGTGTCGGACGGGGTGGTGGCCTGCCAGCCGGAGGCGTTGAACAGCGGCACGTTCTTGTGCAGGATCAGCGGCGAGAACGTGAACGAGTCGCCCAGCGGGTTGCCCACCACGGACGGCAGGAAGTTGGGTGCCATCCAGCGGCCCAGCAGCACGGAGCCAAAACTGCCCGACAGGCTCACGTTGGCGTCGCGCGAGAAAAACGTATCGCCCGGAAAGCGGCCCTGGGTGCCGGCATCCACCTGGATGAACGAGGTGAGCTGGAAGTTGGCCTTCAAGCCGCCGCCCAGGTCTTCGGAGCCGGTGAAGCCGAACCACGAGGTGGTCATGCCACCGCTATTGACCACCGAGCGGCGGTCGGCGTCGCCGGCCATCTTCATGGAGCCGACGTAGACGTCGGTCAGACCCGAAAGCGTGACGGAGGTTTGGGCGTGCGCCGTGGCCGCGCACAGCGTGGCGGCGGCAATAGCGATCAAATGGCGGTACATGGGTTCTCCTCTGTAGGGCGGGGATGCGCGGCTGGCGCAGGGGTTGTTATGACGGTTTCGGGTCAGGCAGCGATTGTGGTCAAGCAAACATCATGCCGCCAGCCTTTTTCGTGTTTTTGCAACACTGCGAACGCAAGTTGTTGCGCCCGGACCCGCCGGAACGGCGCGTGAGGCGGCCCGGCACGCCGGCGGTTGCACGTCCACTTTTGATTTCGCTCAAAGCAGGACGGGCGGTGCGCCGGCACAGTGGCGGTCATGTTCCCCCTACCGTCCTCCGACCAGTCCGCACAGATCGAGGTGGCCACCGCGGGCGAGGTGCTGCGTGAGCGCCACCAACAACCTGCGTCCGTGCTCTACCTTGACAGTGGCCGCGTGCTGCTGGGCGTGCGCGAGGACGGCGTGATGCGCCACCAGCTTGGTGTGGTCGAAGGGCCGTTCTGGCTCGACGCCGCCACCGCGCTGCTGGAACAGCCCTGCGCCGTGGACATGGTGGCGGACACCCGCGTGCAGTTGCGCCGGCTACCGCTGGAGGACTTCAAGCGCACCTTTGATGAGTTGCCCGTGGGCGCACAGGCGCTGCTGCGCGACATGGCCACCGGTTACTGCCAACAGACGGAACTGGCCGTGAGCCGCCTGGCCCAGGACGCCGAAGCCCGCTGCGCCCAGTGGCTGCTGCGCCATGCGCAAAACAGTGAAGACGGCGGCTTGCGCGTCACGCTGCACCAGCGCAAGCGCCTGATTGCGGCGCAGTTGGGCATTGCGCCCGAGACGCTCTCGCGTGTGCTGCGCCATCTGCGCGAGCACGGCCTGATCGCTGGCACGGGCAACGTGCTGAGCCTGCCGCAGCCCCGCGCGCTGCAGATGGTGGCCGGCGCCTGAGCACACGCTGGGCACTCCGCCCGATGGGGCCGCTGCGGCGGCCCTTTTGCATCCAGTTGTTACCACTCTCTACCTGAAGGCCTGAGGCGTCAGGGTTTTTCCCGCGCCGTCCCAGGGTTCCACCCAGTCTGGAGCTGGGGGTGCCTGCGTATATTGGTTCGGGCCTCTGGTGAGGCTGCAGCCCCCCTATGACCATGGTTCGCGCCTTCCTCGATCCTCTCGTTTCGGGCGCTTCGAACGCGGAGCGCCCATGACACCGCCCGAGCATGTTGCCGCGTGGGAAGACGTGGCGCCCGAGCGGGAGCCTGAAGGCTTCGCATGGCTGCCCGGTCCGCTGGTGGGCAAGCTGCTCGCGGTGGCGGCGCTGGCCATCGTGCTCTCCGCAATGCTCACCGTGTGGGTGCTGTCGCGCGCCGCGGGCCAGGAGGTCATGCAGCGCCTGGTCAGCCAGCAGAACGACGAGGTGGAACTGGTGGCGCGGTTGCTGGCCAGCAAGATCGAGCAGAGCCAGAAGGTGCTTGCCACCGTGGCCGAGGGCATTACCCCCGAACTGTTGGAGTCCCCCGCATCGCTGGAGTGGCTGCTGCAGCAGGGCCTGCCGGCCGTGCGCTTCTTCGACGCCATCCAGGTTGCGCGCAAGGACGGCAACCTCGCCATCAACCTGCGCTATGGCAAGCTGGAAAAGGCCTCGGGTCTGGACCCGGGCGAGCGCGATTACCTCGTGCGCACACTGCTGGACGGCAAGCCGCTGGTGTCGGGCCTCATTGGCGCCACGCCGGCCGAGGCGCGCGTGATGTTCACCATGCCGCTGCTGCGGGGGGAGGGGCGCGTCATCGGGGCCGTGGCGGGCGTGCTGCGGCTGCAATCGCAGGGACTGCTGCCACATTCCCTGGCGCTGCCCGCACGCAGCGATTCGCAGCTGGTGGTGTTCACGCGCGATGGGGTGATCCTGGCGCACCCCAATATGGAGCGCGTGCTGGGCCAGGTGGCCGACGAGCCCGGCCTGGGCGAGGCCTATGCGCGCTGGCGCCGCGCGGACGATGCCCCGCTGGCCGGGCGCGCGCAAACCACCGTGCAGGCGGACCACGTGGTGAGCTTGGCCAGCGTGCCCATGCCGCAATGGGTGGTGGCCCGGGTGAGCGCTTCGCAGGCCGTGCTGGCGCCAATGCAGGGTGTCCAGCGCCGGGCCTGGGCGCTCGCGGCCGCGGCCACGGCGCTGGTGGCCCTGCTGGCGCTGGGCGCCATGCTGTGGATCGCGCGCCCGCTGATCCTGCTGCGCCAGCGTGCCCGAGCGCTGACGGACGCGGAGGCCGCTGGTGCGCCGGCGAGCGGGTCCGCCGGGTATGACGGCCCATGGCCGCACAGCCCTGGCGAGGTGGACGATGTGGTGCGCGTCTGCACCCGGCTGTTGGAACACCGGCGGCTGCAACAGCGTGGGTCGGAGGCGTCGGCGCGCCAGTTGCGTGCGGTGCTGGCGCACGTGCCGTTGGGCATCGTCGTCAGCCGCGACGAGCAGGTGGAGGTCGTCAGCCAGCAGGCCGGCCGCATGCTGGGCTATGCGCCGGCGCAGCTCCAGGGGCGCCGGCTGACGGATCTGCTGGCCTCACCGCCCGGCGCAGCGGATGTGGCACAGCAGGTGCGTGCGCGGTTTGCGGCCCACGGCAGCTTCGATGGCGAACTGCCGCTGCTGCGCAAGGACGGCAGCACGCTGTGGGTGCGGGCGCAGGGGCAACTGGTGGAGCCCGGCGTGCCGTCCAGCGGCCTGGTGTGGACGCTGGAAGACTTCACTGCGGAGCGTGCAGCGCGCCAGCAGCAGTCCTGGGAGCGCGCCCACGACCCCTTGACCCAACTGCTCAACCGCGCGGAGTTTGAGTTGCGCCTGCAGATGTTGCTGGACGCGCGTGCTGCGCGGGGCCCGCGGGGTGTGCCGGAGGAAGACGGCGGGGTGCTGCTGTTCATGGACCTGGACCATTTCACCGTGGTCAACGACGTTGCCGGCCATGATGCGGGCGATGACGTACTGCGCCATCTGGCACGTCTGCTCGAATCGGAAGTGCGGCACAACGGCTGGGCTGCGCGCGTGGGCGGCGACGAGTTCGCCATCGTGCTGCCGGGCAGCTCCTTGGCGCGCGGGCAGGCCGTGGCCGAGCAGTTGCGCGCCGCCGTGCAGGCGTGGGAGCCCGCATATGGCGGGCGCAGCTTCACCCTGGGCCTGAGCGTGGGGCTGGTCCCGCTGGCGCCCGGTGCGCACGGTGTGGCGGCGCTGCTCTATGCCGCCGACATGGCCTGTTACCAGGCCAAGCGCGCCGGGCGCAACCGCATCGCCGTAGGCAGCGTGCAGGTACCGGCCTGAACGGCTCGGCTGGCATGGCCGCACACGGCGGCGGGTTACTCCAGCCGCCCGATCGCGCGCAGCACGTTCTCTGCCGTGGCGGGCGCGGTCAGTTGCACGGGCGCGCGCGCATCGGCGCCGCCGTCCCCCCGGGCCGCAGCGATTGCATTGCGCAGTGCTTCGTACACGCTGATGGCCAGCATGAACGGGGGCTCGCCCACGGCCTTGCTGCCGCCCACGTTGTCCTCGCGGTTGGGCTGGTGCCAGAGCTGCACGCGCAGGTGCTCGGGCACGTCGCCCGTGGCGGGGATCTTGTAGGTGCTGGGGGCGTGCGTGGCCAGGCGTCCTTCGTCGTTCCACACCAGTTGCTCAGTGGTAAGCCACCCCATGCCCTGCACGAAACCGCCCTCGATCTGGCCGAGGTCGATGGCCGGGTTGATGCTGTGGCCCACGTCGTGCAGGATGTCCACGGCCAGCACGCGGCTCTCGCCGGTGTGGGTGTCGATGGCCACCTCGGTGCAGGCGGCGCCATAGGCGAAGTAGTAGAAGGGCCGGCCGGTGAGCGTGGTCTTGTCGTAGTGGATCTTGGGCGTGCGGTAAAAGCCGTCGCTCCACAGCTGGATGCGGTTGGCGTAGGCCTCCTTCACCACGTCCTCCCAGCGCCGCGTGCGCTTGGGAGATATGACCTGCCCACCCGCGAAGCGGATGGCGCCCGCGCCGCAGCCGTCCAGCCCGCAGACGAACGCCGCCAGGTTGTCGCGCACATGGCGCGCCGCGAACTGCGCGGCGCGGCCGTTCAGGTCGGTGCCGCTGCTGGCAGCGGTGGCGCTGGCGTTGGGCACCTTGGCAGTGTCGCTGGCGGTGACCAGCACGCGGGAGAGGGGCACGCCCAGCTCATCGGCCACGATCTGCGCCACCTTGGTGTGCAGGCCCTGGCCCATCTCGGTGCCACCGTGGTTCACCTGCACGCTGCCGTCGGTGTACACGTGCACCAGAGCTCCAGCTTGGTTGAACAGCGTGGCCGTGAAGCTGATGCCGAACTTCACCGGCGTCAGGCCCAAACCGCGCTTGAGCACGGGGTTCGCGGCGTTCCATGCCGAAACGGCCTCCTGCCGTTGCCTGTAGAGCGCGGACTGCTCCAATTGCGGTAGCAAATCGTGCAGGATGTTGTCCTCCACGGTCATCTGGTAGTGGGTCACGTTGCGCTCGTGCAGCCCGTAGAGGTTGGCCATGCGCACGTCCAGCGCGTCCCGGCCCAGGGCGCGGGCGATGTCGCCCAGAATGGTTTCGATGGCGATCACCCCCTGCGGTCCGCCAAAGCCGCGGAACGCGGTATGGCTCTGGGTGTGCGTCTTGCAGCGGTACGAGGCGATCTCCACATGTTCCAGGAAGTACGCGTTGTCGCAGTGGAACACCGCGCGGTCGGCTACGGGGCCCGAAAGATCGGCGCTGAAGCCGCAGTTGGCGGCCATCATCAGTTTGAGGCCGGTGATGCGCCCGGCGTCGTCAAAGCCCACGTCCCATTCGTAGGCGAAGGGATGGCGCTTGCCGGTGACCATGAAGTCGTCGTCGCGGTCCAGGCGCAGCTTGACTGGCCGGCCGAACTTGTGCGCCGCCAGCGCCGCCCACACGGCCAGGTGGCCGGCCTGCGTTTCCTTGCCGCCAAAGCCGCCGCCCATGCGCCGGCACTCCACGCGCACCGCGTGGCTGTCGATGCCCAGCGCATGCGCCACCCAGTGCTGCACCTCGCCGGGGTGCTGGGTGCTGGAGTGGATCAGCCACTGCCCCTGTTCCTGCGGCAGGGCATAGGCGATCTGGCCCTCCAGATAGAAATGCTCCTGCCCGCCGACTTCCAGACGCCCCTGCAGGCGGTGCGGCGCCTGCGCCAGCGCCTGGGCCGCGTCGCCCCGGCGTACGTGCACGGGCGGTAGAACATAGCTCTCGGCGGCCAAGGCGTCCCGTACGGTGAGGATGGCGGGCAGGGCGGTGATGCTCAGCTTCACCTGCCGCGCCGCGCGCCGCGCCTGCATGACCGACTCGGCCACCACCAGGCCGATCACCTGGCCGATGTGTTGCACCGTAGCCTGCGCGAACACCGGCTCATCATGGGCGAACGCCGCCAGTACCGGATCGCCCGGAATGTCCTGTGCCAGCACCACGCCGTGCACGCCCGCGAGCTGCAGCGCGGCTTGCGTGTCCACGCTTTCCAGCCGCCCGTGCGCCACGGTGCTGAGGATGGGGGCGGCGTAGAGCGTGCCCTTTACCTCGGGCAGGTCGTCGATGTAGTGGGCGCTGCCCGCCACCTGTGCGCGTGCGCTCTCGTGCGCGTGGGGCTGACCCATGGCGGGCTGGCCCATCGCGGGCTGGGTCATGGCCGGTGGGTTGCCAGCGGCCGCGCGGCCAACGGGCGTGCGCGCAGTGGGAGCGTGGTCGTCATCGCGCTTCATGGCGTGGCCTCCAGCGTCAGGGGTTGCAGGCGCTCCAGCGCTGGGGTCTCCGCACCGCCGCGGGTCTCGCGCCAAAAGCGGCGCACCAGCGCGCCTAGCACTTCACGGCGATAGGCGCCGCTCGCGCGCATGTCACTGATGGGGTTGAATTCGGCCTGCAGCACGGCGGCGGCGCGCTCCGCCGTTGCGGCGGTCCAGGGCTGGCCGGTCAGCGCAGCCTCGGTCTGGCGGGCGCGTGCTGGGGTGGCGGCCACGCCGCCCGCGCCGATGCGCGCCTGGGTGATGGTCTGCCCTTCGATGCGCAGCTGGATGGCCAGGCACACGGCAGAGATGTCGTCGTCGAAGCGCTTGGAGACCTTGTAGGCCGCCAGCCGCTGGTCCGCCAGCCCCTGGTCCGGCGTGGGCAGAGGTAGGTGGATGAAGGTGAGCAGCTCGTCTGCCGCCAACTGGTTCTGCCGGTAGCCGGTGTAGAAATCCTCCAGCGGCATGCGCCGGCTGCCGCGCGTGCTGGCCAGCTCCACCTGCGCCCCCAGCGCGATCAGCAGCGGCATCGAGTCCCCAATGGGCGAGCCGTTGGCCACGTTGCCCCCCAGCGTGCCGCTGTTGCGTACCGGCAGGCCCGCAAAGCGCGCGGCAAAGCGGTGCAGTTGCGGCCAGCGGGCCTGTAGCGCAGAGAAGGCATCGGTGAGCGATACGGCCGCGCCCAGCGTGAGCTGGCCGTCGTGCTCGGCCACGCCGGTCAGTTCCGCGGCGCGCGTCACGTCCAACAGGCGCGGGAAGCGGCGGTGCTGCTTGGTGATCCACAGGCCCAGGTCGGTGGCGCCGGCCACCAGTTGCGCGTCGGGGTGGGCGGCGCGCGCGGCCAGCAGATCAGGGAGTGTGGCGGGCGAGATATAAGAGAAATCGGCCTCTAGCGCTTGCGGGGTAAGCGCGAGTAGCTCCAATTGTTGTAGCAATGCGGTTTCATCCACCTGCACGCGCGGCAGTTGCTGCATCTGCTGCGCGGCATCCAGGATGGGGCGGTAGCCCGTGCAGCGGCACAGGTTGCCCGACAGCGCCTCGGCCGCCTGTGTGCGCGTGATGCCTCGGTTCTGGCAGACCTCGTTCTGGTACAGGCCGAACAGGCTCATGGCAAAACCCGGCGTGCAAAACCCGCACTGCGAGCCGTGGCATTGGACCAGCGCCTCCTGCACGGGATGCAGTGCGCTGCCCTTTGGGTCGGACGCGGGCCGGATCAGCGGGTCGTGCGCCAGGTCCTCCACCGTCCACAGCGCCATGCCGTCGATGGAATGGGCCAGGCGGATGCAGCTGTTGACGGCCTGGTAGTGCATGCGGCCCTGGCGCGCCTCGCCCAGCACCACGGTGCAGGCGCCGCAGTCGCCTTCGCCGCAGCCCTCCTTGGTGCCGGTGGCGCCCAGGTCCTCGCGCAGAATCTCCAGCAGGGTGCGGTCGGGCGCGATGCCGTGCAGCTGCACGGCTCGGCCGCGGCGGATGAAGCGTAAGGGGCGGGGCGTTGTCATGTACCCAAGGGTATGCCGCAGGCGCCGGCTTGACCATAGGGCGGTACACATAACCCCGCCGGCGTGGTTGGTGGCCGACGGTTTGCTATAAGAAAAGTAGCTGCTGGCGCCCGGTGGGTCGGCGCCGCATGCTGTTTTGATTCCAGGCAGCCGTCCAAAAAACTAGGAGACAATCGCAGGATGAATCCCTCACCCTCTTCTGCCCCCGCCACCGGCGCGCCGCGGCTGCAGCTGACGGGCATCACCAAGCGATACCCGGCCGTGGTGGCCAACGATGGCGTATCGCTCACGGTGCAGCCCGGCGAGGTGCATGCGGTGCTGGGCGAGAACGGCGCCGGCAAGTCCACGCTGATGAAGATCATCTACGGCGCCGTGAAGCCCGACGAGGGCCAGATGCTGTTCGACGGCCGCCCGGTGCAGGTGCGCAATCCGCAGGAGGCGCGCCAGCTGGGCATTGCCATGGTGTTCCAGCATTTCAGCCTGTTCGACACCCTGACCGTGGCCGAGAACGTCTGGCTGGGCCAGGACAAGAGCGTGCCGCTGGCCGAGGTGGAGCGCCGCATCCGTGCCACGGCCTCCGAGTACGGCCTGGGTATCGACCCACTGCGGCCCGTGCACACGCTCTCCGTGGGCGAGATGCAGCGCGTGGAGATCATCCGCGCGCTGCTTACGTCCCCGAAGCTGCTGATCCTGGACGAACCCACCTCGGTGCTCACGCCGCAGGCGGTGGACAAGCTCTTCGTGGTACTCAAGCAATTGGCCAGCGAGGGCTGCAGCATCCTGTACATCAGCCACAAGCTGCATGAAATCCGCGCGCTGTGCACGGCCTGCACGGTGATGCGCGGCGGGGTGGTCACCGGCATGTGCGACCCTTCGCAGGAGTCCAACGCGTCGCTGTCGCGCATGATGATCGGCGCCGAGCCGCCGGCCCTGGCGCACCGTGAGGTGACCACGGGCGGGGTGGTGCTGCGCGCCAGTTCCTTGAGCCTGCCGGCGGCCGACCCCTTCGGCGTGCCGCTCATCGACATCGACCTGGAGGTGCGTGCGGGCGAGGTGGTGGGCATTGCCGGCATCTCGGGCAATGGGCAGAAAGAGTTGCTCTACGCCCTGTCGGGCGAGGACCAGCGCGCCGCGCCCGCCATGGTGCAGGTGGCGGGGCCGCAGGGGCTGGTGCCCGTCGGCCGCATGAACCCGCGCCAGCGCCGCGCGCTGGGCCTGCACTTCGTGCCCGAAGAGCGCCTGGGCCGCGGCGCCGTGCCCAGCATGGGGCTGGCGCACAACCTGCTGCTGACCCGCACCGATGCGGTGGGCGCTTTCGGCTGGCTGCGCATGGGGCAACTGCAGGCGCAGGCGCGCGCCATCATCGCGCGCTTTCAGGTCAAGGCGGGCGGGCCGAATGCGGCGGCCAAGTCGCTGTCGGGCGGCAACCTGCAGAAATTCATCGTGGGGCGCGAGATCGACGCCGGCCCGCGTCTGCTCATCGTCTCGCAGCCCACCTGGGGCGTGGACGTGGGCGCGGCCGCGCAGATCCGCGGCGAGATATTGAAGCTGCGCGACCAGGGCTGTGCCGTGCTGGTGCTCAGCGAGGAGTTGGACGAATTGTTCGAAATCTGTGACCGGCTGCACGTGTTGGCCAAGGGGCATCTGTCGCCGTCCGTGCCACGCGCCGAGGCGACGGTGGAGCGCATCGGCGAATGGATGAGCGGCCTGTGGCACGCCGAGGTGCAGGCGCACCTGCGCGCGACCAGCGCACCCGAGGAGGCCGGCCATGCTCAAGCTTGAGGCGCGCCCCGAGGCGTCGCGCCTGTTCGTTTTTGGCTCGCCGCTGCTTGCGCTGGCGATCACGGTGCTGATCGGCGTACTGCTGTTTGCGGCCCTGGGCAAGGACCCGGTGCGCGGGCTGCAGGTGTTCTTCTGGGAGCCCATCAAGTCGCCCTATGCGTTGGGCGAATTGGCGGTGAAAGCCACCCCGTTGCTGCTCATCGCGCTGGGACTGGCAGTGTGTTTTCGCTCCAATGTCTGGAACATTGGCGCGGAGGGGCAGTTCGTGATCGGCGCCGTGGCTGCGGGCGGCGTGGCACTGCTGGCCGACAAGGCCACCGGTCCGTGGATCGTGCCTGCCATCCTGGTTGCCGGAGTGCTGGGAGGCATGGCGTGGGCGGGCATCACGGCGCTGCTGCGCGACCGCTTCAATGCCAACGAGATCCTGGTCAGCCTGATGCTGGTGTACGTGGCGACGCTGGCGCTGGGCTATCTGGTGTACGGCCCCTGGAAGGACCCGATGGGCTTCAACTTCCCGCAGACCAAGATGTTCGAGCCCGTCACGCAGATGCCCAAGCTGTTCACGGGGTCGCGCGTGACCATCGGGCTGCCGCTGGCGCTGCTGGGTGCGGCGCTGCTGTGGGTGTTTCTGTTCCGCATGCGCGCGGGCTTCGCGCTGCAGGTGGGCGGGCTGGCGCCGGCGGCGGCGCGCTACGCGGGCTTTTCGTCGCGGCGCGCGCTGTGGACGGCGCTGCTGATCTCCGGCGGCCTGGCGGGCCTGGCGGGGGCGCTGGAAGTGGCCGGACCCATCGGCCAGCTCACGCCGTATGTCCCGGCGGGCTATGGCTTTGCGGCCATCATCGTGGCCTTCGTAGGGCGGCTGCATCCGGTGGGCATGGTGCTGTCGGCGCTGCTGATGAGCATGTTCTACATCGGCGGCGAACTGGCGCAGTCGCGCATGGGGTTGCCAAAGTCGCTCACGGGCGTGTTCCAGGGCCTGCTGCTGTTCACGCTGCTGGCGTGTGACACCTTGATTGCCTACCGCGTGCGGTGGGTGGGTGCCAGGGGAGGGCGCGCGTGATGGAATCGTACGCATTGCTGCTGGGCAGCACGCTGAGCGCCGGCACGGTGCTGGCCATCGCCGCGCTGGGCCTGCTGATCAACGAGAAGGCCGGCATCGTCAACCTGGGGGCCGAGGGCATGATGCTGTGCGCGGCCATCGCCGCGTTTGCCACCGTGGTGCACACGGGCAGCTTCACGCTGGGGCTGCTCGCGGGCATGGCGGCCGGCGCGGTGCTGGCGGCGCTGTTCGGCGTGCTGGTGATCTGGTTCAACACCAACCAGTACGCCACCGGCCTGGCCCTGAGCCTGTTTGGCGTGGGCTTCTCGGCCTTCGTGGGCATCGGCTATGTGCAGGCCAAGCTGCCGGACACGCCCAAGTTCGCCTGGCCGGTGTTGGGCGATCTGCCGGTGGTGGGCCAGGCGCTGTTCAGGCTGCACCCGCTGGTCTATCTGACCGTGGTGCTGGTGGCGCTCATGGTGTGGTTCCTCTACCGCACGCGCGCCGGCCTGGTGCTGCGCTCGGTCGGCGAGTCGCCCGAATCCGCCCACGCGCTGGGCTACCCCGTGCGCGGCATTCGCCTGGGAGCCGTGGCGGCGGGCGGTGCGCTGTGCGGGCTGGCGGGCGCCTACATCTCCACCGTGTATACGCCGCTGTGGGTGGAGGGCATGGTGGCCGGGCGCGGCTGGATCGCGCTGGCGCTGACCACTTTCGCCACCTGGCGGCCCGCGCGCGTGCTGCTGGGCGCCTACCTGTTCGGCGGCGTGACCATGCTGCAGTTCCACCTGCAGGCCACGGGCGTGCAGGTGGCCAGCCAGTTGCTGTCCATGCTGCCCTACGTGGCGACCATCGTGGTGCTGGTCCTCATTTCGCGCAACCCGGCCTGGATTCGTGCGAACATGCCGGCCGCGCTCGGAAAGCCGTTCCATCCGGGCAGCTGACCCCGTTTTCCATCCATAAAACCCATCGCAATGAACGTACTGAACAAACGATCCCTTTTAAAGGCTGTGGCCCTGTCGGCTGTGGCCCTCGCCACGCTGGCGGCCTGCGGCAAGAAGGAAGAGGCGCCTGCCGCCGCACTGGCACCGGCCGCCGCCCCCGCGGCCGACAAGCTGAAGATCGGTTTCATGTACGTGAGCCCCATCGGCGATGGCGGCTGGACCTACCAGCATGAGCTGGGCCGCAAGGCGATCCAGGAGAAGTTCGGCGACCGCATCGAGACCTCGTTCGTCGAGAGCGTGCCCGAGAGCGCCGACGCCGAGCGCGTGATGCGCGACATGGCAGGCCAGGGCAACAAGCTGATCTTTGCCACGAGCTTCGGCTACCAGGAGTTCGTGCAGAAAGTTGCGGCCGACCTGAAGGACGTGAAGTTCGAGCACGCCACTGGCTACAAACAGGCCGACAACGTCGCCACCTACGACACCAAGACCTTCGAAGGCGCGTACCTCGCGGGCATCGTGGCGGGCGGCATGAGCAAGACCAAGACCGTGGGGGTGGTGGCCTCGGTGCCGATCCCCGAAGTGGTGCGCAACATCAACAGCTTCGTGCTGGGCGCGCAGAGCGTGGACCCGTCGATCAAGGCCAAGGTGGTGTGGGTCAATGAATGGTTCAGCCCGCCCAAGGAGGCAGAGGCCGCCGCATCGTTGCTCAACGGCGGCGTGGACGTGATGTACCAGAACACCAACTCGCCGGCCGTGCTCAAGGCGGCAGAGGAGCGCGGCGCGCGCGCCTTCGGCAAGGACGGCGACATGAGCGCCTATGCGCCCAAGGCGCACCTGGGCTCGGCTGTGATCGACTGGACGCCCTACTACACCAAGGTGGTCGAGGACACGCTGGCCGGCAAGTGGCAGGGCGGCGCGCACTGGTGGGGTGTGAAGGAGGGGGCGATCGACCTCTTGAAGATTGCTGACGACGTGCCGCAGGAGATCAAGGACCGCGTGGCCAAGGCCAAGGCAGGCATGCAGGACGGCAGCTTTGCCGTCTGGACCGGCCCCATCAAGGACAACGCTGGCAAGGAAGTGCTGGCCGCCGGCACGGTGGGCGACCTGAAGTTCCTCTCCGGCATCAATTTCTACGTGGCCGGCGTGGAGGGCAAGGTGCCCGGCACCGACGGCAAGTGACAAACACGGGCGCGCCCCTCAAGATGGGCGCGCCTTTTGCTTTGAAACCTGGGTCCGCTTTCACATTCCGACGAAAGAAAAACCATGACTGATCTGCGCAAACGTTCCCTGTTCCAGATGGCTGCACTGACGGCCGTCGCCGCCACCGCTTTGGTGGCCTGCGGCAAGAAGGAGGAGCCGGCTCCGGCGGCCCCCGCGCCGGCTGCGGCACCAGCGGCTGCGGCCGGCCCGCTGAAGATCGCCTTCGCTTACGTGGGACCTGTGGGCGATGGCGGCTGGTCCTACGCGCATGACCAGGCGCGCAAGAAGCTGGAGGCCGAGTTCGGCGACAAGATCCAGACGTCGTACGTGGAAAGCGTGCCCGAAGGCCCAGACGCCGAGCGCGTGCTGCGCGACATGGTCACGCAGGGCAACAAGCTGATCTTCGGCACCACGTTCGGCTACATGGACGTGATCCAGAAGCTGGGCGCCGAGTTCAAGGACGTGAAGTTCGAGCACGCCACCGGCTACAAGACCAGCGACAACACGCGCATCTACGACAGCCGCACCTACGAGGGCGCGTACCTCGCGGGCATCATCGCGGGCGCCATGACCAAGACCAATACGCTGGGCGTGGTGGGCTCGGTGCCGATTCCCGAGGTGATCCGCAACATCAACAGCTTCACGCTGGGCGCGCAGAGCGTGAACCCGCAGATCAAGACCAAGGTGGTTTGGGTCAACGAGTGGTTCAGCCCGCCGAAGGAGACCGAAGCCGCTACTTCGCTGATCAATGGCGGCGCCGACGTGCTGTTCCAGAACACCGACTCGCCCGCCGTTCTCAAGACCGCCCAGGAAAAGGGCAAGCGCGCCTTCGGCTGGGACAGCGACATGACAGCGTACGGCCCCAAGGCCCACCTGGCGTCGGCCGTCATCAACTGGGCTCCGTACTACACCAAGGCCACCAAGGACGTGCTGGAAGGCACCTGGACCACCGGCCAGCACTGGTGGGGTGTGAAGGAAGGCGCGATCGACCTCGTCTCCATCGCCGAGGACGTGCCCGCCGAGGCCAAGGCCAAGGTCGATGCGGCCAAGAACGGCCTGAAGGATGGCAGCTTCGTGATCTGGAAGGGCCCCATCGTGGACAACGCGGGCAAGACCGTCCTCGACCAGGGCGCAGTGGCTGATGACAAATTCCTCACCAGCATCAGCTTCTACGTCAAGGGCGTGGAGGGCCAGGTGCCCGGCGGCGACAAGAAATAAGCGGCCATTGCCGCACCAGGCGGCTTTCTTTGCGGAGATCGTCCGCCCGGTACAACGAGCCACCCTTCGGGGTGGCTTTTTTGTCGGTATGGCCATGCCCGCCGTTGCGGGCCGGGAGGTGTTGCACATGGGCGCCGACAAGGCATCATCGCCCTACCGCCGCGATGTCCCGTAGGTTGCGGCCTCATTTTTTGGAGCCTGCCGATGTTCAAGGTCCCGCCCATTCCCGCCGAACGCCTGCCCGGCCTGCTGAGGGCCATGCCCAAGGCCGAACTGCACATCCACATCGAGGGCTCGCTCGAGCCCGAGATGATCTTCGCGCTGGCACAACGCAACGGTGTGCCGCTGCCCTACGCCAGCGTGGAAGAACTGCGCCGTGCCTACGCCTTCACCGATCTGCAGAGCTTCCTGGACATCTATTACGCAGGCGCCAGCGTGCTGCTGCATGAGCAGGATTTTTACGATATGGCCCGCGCCTATCTTGCGCGAGCAGCTATGGATAACGTAGCGCATGCGGAAATCTTCTTCGACCCGCAGACGCACACCGCGCGGGGCGTGCACATCGAGACCGTGATCAACGGGCTGCACCGTGCCTGCGCGGACGCGCGCAGCAGCCACGGCCTGTCTGCGTCGCTCATCCTGTGCTTTCTGCGGCACCTGAGCGAGGAGGATGCCCTCGCCACGCTGGAGCAGGCCCTGCCGCTGCTGGACCGCATCGTCGGCGTGGGGCTGGACAGTAGCGAGCGAGGCCACCCGCCCGAGAAGTTCGCCCGTGTGTTCGAGCGCTGCCGCGCCCTGGGTCTGCATGTGGTGGCCCATGCGGGTGAAGAGGGTCCGCCGGCCTATATTTGGAGCGCGCTGGACGTGCTGCAGGCCGAGCGTATCGACCACGGCGTGCAGGCCGTTCACGACCCAGCGCTGATGCGCCGACTGGCCGATGAGCGCATACCGCTCACCGTGTGCCCCTTGTCCAACCTGAAGCTGTGCGTGTTCCCGCGCCTGGCCGATCACAACCTGCTGCAGCTGCTGGAGGCGGGGCTGGCGGTGACCGTGAACTCCGACGATCCCGCGTACTTCGGCGGTTACGTCAACGACAACTTCACGCAGCTCTTCGCGGCGGTGCCGGCGCTCACGGCGCGCCATGCCTACCAGTTGGCCTGGAACAGCTTCGAGGCCAGCTTTGCCGCCGAAGCCGACAAGCGCGCATGGCACCACCGGCTCAAGGAGTGCTTCGAGCAGTTCACGGAGAACGACTGAGGCACCGCGGGGCGTGTCGCTCGCGCGCAGCCGGGTGCTAGGCATTCCGCTGCGTTGCGTCTATCCTGCGTTGGCCCGGGCCGGGGGACCGGCAGGGGTGCACCACAACAAAGGAGACAACGCATGCAAGAGAGAGTGACTCGTGCTGCGGCGCCACGCGCGCTGTTGGCGACGGCGGTCCTGGCCCTGCTGGCCGGCTGCGGGGGCAACGACGATGCGGACGACGCGCCGCTGGCGTACCAGGCGGAGATCCGCCGCACCGCGATGGGCGTGCCGCACATCAAGGCCTCCAACTGGGCCGGCGGTGGCTTCGGTATGGGGTATGTCCAGGCGCAGGACAACCTGTGCACGCTGGCGGATGCCTTCCTCACCTACCGGGGCGAGCGCTCGCGCTACTTTGGCGGCAGCGCACAGCTGGTCTACAACAGCACCATCGGACGCCCGCGCAACATCGACTCGGACTTCTTCCACCGCCATGTGATCTCCGCCGACGTGGTGCAGAAGATGGCCGCGGCGCAGCCCGAGAATCTGCGGCAGATGGTCGAGGGCTTCGTGGCCGGTTACAACCAGTACGTGGACGTTGCCAAGAAAGGGACGGCCCACGCCGCCTGCCGCAGCGAGGCATGGGTGCAGCCCATCACGCAGGAGGACGTCTGGCGCCGCATGTACGCGGCCAACCTGGCGGGGGGGTACAGCAATTTCGTGGAGGCCATCGCCAATGCCGTCGCCCCTGCCGCAGCCAAGGCCGGCGCGGCGCAAGACGCGCAGACCGCCCCCTCCCTGGACCAGCGCCTGACCACACCTCCCGCCCTGCAGGTGGGCGGTGACGCGGGCATCGGCAGCAACATGTATGGCTTTGCGCCGGCGGCCACGGGCGAGTCCAGCGGCGTGATGTTCGGCAACCCCCACTGGTACTGGAAGGGGCCGGACCGGTTCTACCAGGCCCAGGTCACGATCGCCAATCAGGTGAACGTCAGCGGCGTCGGATTCCTGGGCGTGCCGCTGGTGCTGATCGGCTTCAACGACAACGTCGCCTGGAGCCACACGGTCTCCACGGCGCGGCGCTTCGGCTTCTTCCAGCTGCAGTTGCAGTCGGGTGACCCCACCACCTACCTGCGTGACGGCCAGCCGGTCAAGATGGCGCCGCGCAGCATCACCGTGTCCAGCCGCAATGCCGACGGCACGTTGAGCGATGTGACGCGCACGCTGTACACCTCCGAGTACGGGCCGTTGGTCAACCTGGCGGGGCTCAACCCCGCTCTGGCCTGGAGCCAGAGTACGGCCTTCGCCATCCGTGACATCAACGGCGAGAACTTCCGCACCTTCCGCAACTGGATGCGCTGGAACCAGGCGCGTTCGCTGGAAGAGTTCATGGCCATCCAGAAGGAAGAGTCCGCGATTCCATGGGTCAACACGGTGGCCATGGGGCGTGGCAGCGCGCGGGTCTGGTACGCGGACATCGGCGCGGTGCCCAACGTGTCGCCCGAGCAGGTGGCCGCGTGCACCACGCCGTTCGGCGCGGCCGTGGGCGCGGCGCTGCCCAACGTGCCGTTCTTCGACGGCTCGCGCAGCGCCTGCGACTGGCAGACCGATGCGGACTCCAAGCAAAAGGGCGCCATCGGCCCGTCGCGCATGCCCAGCCTGTTGCGCGAGGACTATGTGGGCAACATGAACGACAGCTACTGGCTGTCCAACGCGAATGCCCCGCTCACGGGATACCCGGCCATCTTCGGTCCCGCGGGCACGGCGGCGTTGACGCTGCGCACGCGCCTGGGCCACACCATGGCCCTGGAGCGGCTGGCCGGCACCGACGGCTACGCCGGCAACAAGGCCAGCGCCGCCATCGTGCGCGACATGGTGCTGAACAGCCGCGTGTTCTCGGCCGAGCGGTTCAAGGACGAGATCCTGACGCTGATCTGCACGCCCTCGCAATGGATGGTGAACGGTGCCACGGTGGACGCCACGCAGGCCTGCGCCACGCTGCGTGCGTGGGACAACCGCGGGAACAAGGAGTCCCGGGGCTCCCATCTGTGGGACGAGTTCTGGACCCGCGTGCCCACCACGGGGTTGTACTCGGTGCCCTTTGACGCGGCCGACCCGCTGAATACCCCGCGCGGGATCAACGTGGCCGCCGTGACCGCGCTGCGCCAGGCCATGGCCACGGCCATCAGCCGCGTGGGGCAGAGCGGGTTTGCGCTGGATGCACCGCGCGGCGAAGTGCTGTTTGCCACGAAGGGCGGTGCCAAATTGCCGCTGTACGGCGGCTGTGGCGGCGTGGGCTACTTCACCATCACCTGTTCCGAGAACGACATCACGGCGGGCGGCTACAGCATGGACGGGCAGCCGCATGGCAACTCATACATGCAGGTGGTGAGCTTCCCCTCCAGCGGCGTGCAGGCCCACACCTTCCTGACGTTCTCGCTGTCCGACGATCCGGCGTCGCCGCATTTTGGCGACTACACCAAGGCCTACAGCGCCAAGCAGTGGGTGCGCATGCCGTTCTCGGAGTCTGAGATCACGGGCCACCCGGACTACCGGACGACCACCGTCTCCGCCAGCGCCAAGTAACGGCGCGCAACGGCGCGCCGGTGCCATGCGCACCGGCCGGGACGACCCTCCGTGCAAAGGCCCCGCCATGCGGGGCCTTTGTTCATGGAGCGGCGGGGAGGCGGCAGTTCACAGCGCGGTGCGCAGCCGCCAGATCTCGGGGAACAGCACCACGTCCAGCATCTTGCGCAGGTAGCTCACGCCGCCGGTGCCGCCGGTGCCGCGCTTGAAGCCAATTACGCGTTCCACCGTGGTCACGTGGCGAAAGCGCCAGAGGCGGAAGGCGTCCTCCAGGTCGGTGAGCTCCTCGCCCAGCTGGTACAGGTCCCAATACCTTTGTGGATCGCGGTACACGGTCAGCCAGGCCTGTTCCACGGCTTCGCTGGCCTCGTAGGGCTGGCGCCAGTCGCGCTCGGTATGGCTGGCCGGCACGGGCAGGCCGCGGCGCGCCAGCAGGCGCAGTGCTTCGTCGTAGAGCGAGGGCGCCTCGTAGGCCGCCTGTACCTGGGCCAGGCGCTCGGGGTGGTGGGCATGGGGCTGCAGCATGGCGCGGTTCTTGTTGCCCATGGCGAACTCGATGCACCGGTATTGGTAGCTTTGGAAACCGCTGGACTGGCCCAGGTACGGGCGCATGGCGGTGTACTCGGGCGGCGTCATGGTGGCCAGCACATCCCAGGCGTGCACCAGCTGCTCGAGGATCTTGGACACGCGCGCCAGCATCTTGAAAGCGGGCGGCAACTCGTCACGCGCGATATGGGCGATGGCCGCGTGCAGCTCATGCAGCATGAGCTTCATCCACAGCTCGCTGGTCTGGTGCTGCACGATGAACAGCATCTCGTCGTGCGCGGGCGACAGGGGCTTTTGCGCGCCCAGCACGCTGTCCAGCTGCAGGTAGTCGCCATAGCTCATGCTGTGGCTGAAGTCGAGCTGTGCGCCCTCCTGGCGCACGATGGCTTCGGTGGCGCCGGAGGATGCGCTGGGGTGGTGGGGGCAGGTCATGGTCAGGTCACGGCGTTGAGGTGGTTGAACTCGGGCTTGCGCCATTCGCCGGATTCCAGCACCTGGCGCAGGTGCTGCACGGCATTCCACACGTCTTCAAATCCGACATACAGCGGCGTGAAGCCAAAGCGCAGGATGTCCAGGTGCTTGCCGCCGTCGCCCTTGCGGAAGTCGCCGACCACGCCGCGCGCGATCAGGGCCTGCACGATGGCGTAGGCCCCGCTGCCGACGCCCTGAACGCCCAGGCCCTCGCCGCGTGTCAGACACACCTGCGAGCCGCGCGCCGCATGATCGCGCGGCGTCGCCAGTTCCAGGCCGTGGCCGGCGCAGTGCTCCTCGACCAGCGCGATGAACAGATCGGTCAGTGCGAGCGACTTGGCGCGCAGCGCCGCCATGCCGCCCAGAGGCTCGGCGGCGGTAAAGATGTCCAGCCCGCACTGCAGGGCCGACAGGCTCACGATGGGCTGCGTGCCGCAGAGGTAGCGTGCGATACCCGGTGCGGGCTGGTAGTCGGGCGTGAAGGCGAAGGGTGCGGCATGGCCGAACCAGCCCGACAGCGGCTGCGCAAATGTCGCACCCGGGCGGTCCGCCAGGCGCGGGTGCACCCACACGAAGGCGGGCGCGCCAGGGCCGCCATTCAGGTACTTGTAGCTGCAGCCCACCGCATAGTCGGCATTCGCGTCCAGCAGGTGCACGGGCACGGCGCCCGCGCTGTGGCACAGGTCCCAGACGCACAGAATGCCGTGGGCGTGCGCCTGCGCGGTCACGGCGGCCATGTCGTGCATGGCGCCGGTGCGGTAGTTCACGTGGGTGAGCAGCAGGACGGCGACCTGGGGCGTCAGCTGCGTGGCGATTTCCTCGGGCTCCACCAGCACCAACTCCAGTCCGTACTCCTGGCACACGGACTGGGCGATGTACAGGTCGGTGGGGAAGTTGCTGCGCTCGCTGACGAGCTGGGTGCGACCGGGATGGTCCGCGCGGGCCACGCGCGCGGCAGCCGACAGCACCTTGTACAGGTTGACCGAGGTGGTGTCGGTGAACACCACCTGGTCCGGCCCTGCACCGATCCAGGGGGCGAACTGGTTGCCCAGGCGCTGCGGCAGGCTGACCCAGCCAGCCTTGTTCCACGAGGTGATGAGATCCTGTCCCCATTCCTGCTGCACTACTTGGGCCACGCGCGCCAGCGTGGCGCGGGGCAGAGCGCCCAGGGAATTGCCGTCCAGGTAGATCACGCCCTCGGGCAGGCTGAAATGGTCGCGCAGGCTGCGCAGCGGGTCCTGCGCATCGCGTGTGCGGCACTCTTGCAAGGTAGTCATGTGGTTTTTGCTATTAATAAAGTAGCTGTTAGCGCTTATTGCACGAGCGTTAGAGGCCAAAACGGCCTAATGGTCATGCGCGCGGCGGCAGCGCACGCAGCACGGCGCGCACGGGCGATGCGTCGGCCGTGGTGAGCTTGAGCGGCAGCGCGATGAGTTCGTAGTCGCCCTCGGGCACATCATCCAGCACCAGGTTCTCCAGCACGCGCAGGCCACGCCGGCGGATCACCTGGTGGCTGGGCAGCGGCTTGCTGTCGGCGGGGTCGATGCTGGCGGTGTCGATGCCCACGAGCACTACGCCGGCGTCGGCCAGGCGCTCGATGGTGTCGGGCGCGTAGGCCGTGAGGCCCGCGTCCCAGCGGTCCACGGGCATGCGGGCGTAGGTGCGCACCAGCACCCGCGGCGGCAAAGTGCCCGTCATCGCATGGGCAATGTGGGTCCATTCGATGAGCGGCCCGCAGTCCAGCGCATGCACCACGCGGCAGGGGCCGATGAAGGCTTCCAGCGGCAGGGCGCCGATGGCTGCGCCGTCCGCTGCGTAGTGCAGGGGCGCGTCCGCGTGCGTGCCCACATGGGGCGAGAGCGTGAGTGCGCTCACGTTCACCGGGCAGCCGGGGCCCAGTGTGGCGCTCCACTGCTGCTGGTAGGGTGTATCGCCCGGGAACACCGGGCTACCCGCATGCACGGGGGCAGAGATGTCCCACAGCGCGGGCGATGGCGTGGAGGTGGCGGTCATGCCGCGCATGCTATGCGCGGCGGAGGGGTGGGTAAACGGTTTATCCCTGATGGGTGACTCATTTGGATAATCCATTCTCGCAGAGACATTTTTGGGTTAAATCATGCAAGCCGAGATCGACCGTACCGACCGCCAGCTGCTGCGCGCGCTGCAGGACAACGCCCGCCTGACCTCCGGCGAACTGGCCGAAATGGCGCACCTGTCGCAGTCGCCCTGCTGGCGGCGCGTGAAGCGGCTGGAGGACGCCGGGGTAGTGCGCGGCTACCACGCGCAGCTGGACCGGCGTGCGGTGGGGCTGGGTGTGATGGCTTTCGTGATGGTGGGCATCGACCACCAGACGGAGGCGCTGTCCGTGGCGTTCGAGGAGGCGGTGTGCGCCATTCCCGAGGTGGTGCTGTTCCACGGCATCTCGGGCCCCGCGGACTTCCTGCTGGTGATCGTGACGACCGACCTGGACGCGTATTCCGAGCTGCTGCAGCGGCGCCTGCACCGCCTGCCCGGCGTGCGCCAGGTACAGACCTATTTTTCGCTGCAGGAATTCAAGGGGCGCATCGGCGGGTTGCCCGTGTGAAAGCGGGTCCTGCGGCGTTCAGAGCACCAGCCCGTCCAGTGCCGGCAGATGGTGGCGCTGGCGGGCGCGGTTGCAGGCAGCGCTGCCGGCTTCGAATTCGCGGCAGGGCGAGGGCCGCCACTCGTAGATGCCGCAGGCCGCGCGCAGGCCCACCTGGCCCGTGAGGGCCGAGCAGCGCGGCTGCGCATGGTCCGTGCCCCGCATGCGTGCAGTGTGGTCCGTGACCGGCACCACCAGCCCATCGGGAACGCAGCCGCCCAGCTCCTCCGTCTCGTGCACCGAGAAGTCCACGCGAAAGCTGGCGCAGCAGGCGCCACAGGTCAGGCAGGGGTGAAGAGTGGTCATGGCGTGCGTCGCAGGGGTTGTCATTGTGACGCGCCACAGGTCCTGATGTGCATCAATCCAGCAGCGTGCAGTTCCATTAGAATGAGAATTACTTTTATTCATTGACTGCAATACAACATGCTTCACACGGGGAATGACGCCGCGCAGCCGCGGGGGCTGGATACCTTGCCGCATGGCGTGCCGGCCACGGTTGCCGGGCTGCTGCCGGCGCAGGATGGCCGGTCGCAGGCCATGGTGCTGCGCCTGATGGAGATTGGTTTCCTGCCCGGCGAGCCGGTGCGCGTGATTGCCCGGGGCTTTCCCGCGGCCGACCCCCTGGCCGTTCGCGTGGGCCAGGCCACTTTTGCCCTGCGCCGCCATGAGGCGGCCCTGGTGCAGGTGCGCGTGGATGCGCTGGAGGCCGCGGCATGAGCACGGCGGCATCTCCCCTGCACATCGCGCTGCTGGGCAACCCCAACTGCGGCAAGACGGCGCTGTTCAATGTGCTGACCGGCGCACGCCAGAAGGTGGCGAACTACGCGGGCGTCACGGTGGAGCGCAAGGAAGGCCTGTTCACCACCGCCAGCGGCCGGCGCGTGCGCGTGCTGGACCTGCCCGGCGCCTATAGCCTGCACGCGCAGAGCCTGGACGAGGCCGTCACCCGCGATGTGGTCACCGGCCGCCGCCCAGGAGAGGCCATGCCCGAGCTGCTGGTCTGCGTGACCGATGCCACGCACCTGCGCCTGAACCTGCGCCTGGTGTTGGAGGCGCGCGACCTGGGCCTGCCCATGGTGCTGGTGCTGAACATGAGTGATATGGCGCAGCAGCAGGGCATCCAGATCGACCGCGAAGTCCTGGCGCGCGAACTGGGCCTGCCCGTGGTGACCACCGTGGGCGTGCGCGCCGACGGGGCGCGCGAGCTGCTGCAGTGGCTGGACACGGCCACCCCGCAGGCCGCCCGCGGCGCCGCCGTGGGCACGCAGGCGCCACCGCCCGTCAATGCGCTGGAGGAAGACCGCCCGCAGCGCGTGCAGCAATTGCACCAGGAAGTGCGCCGCATCATGGGGCTGGCCGTGCGCGAGCCCGCGCTGCGCCTGCAGCGCGACGACCGCATCGACGCCGTGGTGCTGCACCCGCTGTGGGGCATGCTGCTGCTGGCGGTGACGCTGTTCCTGATGTTCCAGGCCGTGTTCAGTTGGGCAGAGGTGCCCATGGGCTGGATCGAAGGCGCCACGGCCGCCGTGGCCGAATGGCTGAACGCCCACATGGCCGAGGGGCCGCTGCGCAGCCTGCTGGCCGACGGCGTGATCGCCGGCGCAGGCGGGGTGCTGGTGTTCCTGCCGCAGATCCTGATCCTGTTCTTCTTCATCCTGGCGCTGGAGGAATCCGGCTACCTGCCGCGCGCGGCCTTCCTGCTGGACCGCGTGATGGGCACCGTCGGCCTGTCGGGACGCTCGTTCATCCCGCTGCTGTCCAGCTTCGCCTGCGCGGTGCCGGGCATCATGGCCACGCGCTCCATTCCGGACTGGCGCGACCGGCTCGTCACCATCCTCATCGCGCCGCTGATGACCTGTTCGGCCCGCCTGCCGGTGTACGCGCTGCTCATCGCGGCCTTCATCCCCGATCGCACGGTGGCGGGGCTGTTCAACCTGCAGGGGCTGGTGCTGTTCGCGCTGTACCTGGGCGGAATCGTGAGCGCCATGGCCGTGGCGGCCGTTGCGCGGCTGGCGCGGCGCGGCGACGGCGCCACGCCGCTGCTGATGGAGCTGCCCGCCTACCGCTGGCCCAGCGTGCGCAACCTGGCGCTGGGGCTGTGGGAGCGCGCGGGCATCTTCCTGCGCCGCGTGGGCGGCATCATCCTGCTGGTCACCATCCTGCTGTGGTTCCTGTCGTCGTACCCCGCGCCGCCGGCGGACGCCACGGGGCCGGCCATCGAATACAGCTTCGCCGGGCGCATCGGCGCCGCGCTGGAGGTGATCTTTGCGCCCATCGGCTTCAATTGGCAGATCAGCATCGCCCTGGTGCCCGGCATGGCCGCGCGCGAGGTGGCGGTGAGCGCCCTGGGCACGGTGTACGCGATTGCCGCTTCGGCCGACGACACGGCCGCGCAGCTCGCGCCCATGCTGGCGGCGCAATGGTCGCTGGCCACGGCGCTGTCGCTGCTGGTGTGGTTCATCTTCGCGCCGCAGTGCGTCTCCACCATCGCCGCCGTGCGCCGCGAGACCAACGGCTGGCGCTGGCCGCTTGTCATGACGGGCTATCTCTTCGCACTGGCCTATGCGGCCAGCTTCATCACCTACCGCGTGGCCCTGGCGCTGGGCGGTGGTTGAAACCGTCACCAAGGAGCAGAACCATGTGGCAAGACATTCTCACCGCCGTGATCGTGGCCGTGGCCGCCCTGGCGCTGCTGTGGCGCTGGCTGCCGCAGCGCTGGCGCGCCCGCGCCGCGCGCGTGCACCCGGCACTGGCGCCCATGGCCAAGACCGGCAGCAGTTGCGGGGGCTGCAATGCCTGCGCAGGAGACCGCTGCGCGCCGGCACGCAAGCCCTGAAGCCGGGATAGCCCGGTCGCGGGCCTAAAAGCATAGCTGCCGGCGCCTGCCAGGCAAAGGTTTCAGTATCAAAACTATCTGAAATCATTGCCTGGCAAGCGCCAGCAGCTCTTCTTTTTGAAGAACCACTTCAAGCGGCCTGCGGCCACTCCTGCGTGTCGCCCTCCGTCAACGGCGGCAGGCCCAGCTTGGCGCGCGTGTCGTGGCAACCGTAGGAGGCGAACGGAAAGTCGCGGCACGGCTGGGGACGCTGGTCGTAGATGCCGCAGCCGATGCAGCCGTTGCCCAGGTCGGCCAGTGCCACGCAGCGCACGGGGTGGCGCTCGGTGCCGTTCATGCGGTAGCGGTTGCCTCCGGCCTCATGGGCCAGGGCGTCGGGCACGCGCCCGCCCATGGACTGCAGTTCATAGACGGAGAACTCCACGCGGTAGTTCTGGCAGCATGCACCGCAGTGCAGGCAGGGGTGGACGGGGACGGACATGCAGGTTCCTCGGGTTCTGGTGCATCGGCAACGGGCCCCATCCCAGGTGCGACGCGCAGCCGGCACCGGGGATCGCGGGCGATCAGGGGGAGCGATGGGAGGGCGGGCATGCGCTGGGGCGCCTGCCGCGCAGAACCGGGCCGCTAGGTGTGGCCCTGGAGGAACTTCAGGTAGAAGGTATGAATGCGCACCTGCAGCGCATGCACGCGTGCCGCCATGCGCCGGGCGGCCGCGTACAGTTCAGGCGCCAGCGGGCGCTGGCTGGCGGGGCAGGGTGGATGGCCCGGGCGCGTGGGGTGGAGTTGCGCGGGGGCCATGGGTGGGATGCGGGATGGGTTTAGACGCGACCGAGCAGCAGGTACTCCATGAGTGCCTTCTGCACGTGCATCCTGTTTTCCGCCTCGTCCCAGACGACGGACTGGGGGCCGTCGATCACGTCGGCCATCACTTCCTCGCCGCGGTGCGCGGGCAGGCAGTGCATGAACAGCGCGTCGGGCTTGGCCACGGCCATCATCTCGGCGTCCACGCACCAGTCGGCGAAGGCCTTGCGGCGCGCTTCGTTCTCGGCCTCGTAGCCCATGCTGGTCCACACGTCGGTGGTCACCAGATCGGCGCCGCGGCAGGCATCCATGGGATCGGCAAAGACCTTGTAGCAGCCCGCGCGGTGGGGCTTGCCGCCGAAGGCGAGCTTCTCGTCCACCTCGTAGCCGCCGGGGGTGCTCACGTGCACGGTGAAGCCCAGCAGATCGGCCGCCTGCAGCCAGGTGTTGGCCATGTTGTTGCCGTCGCCCACCCAGGCGACGACCTTGCCCGCGATCGAGCCGCGGTGCTCGATGTAGGTGAACAGGTCCGCCATGATCTGGCAAGGATGGAACTCGTTGGTCAGGCCGTTGATGACGGGCACGCGCGAGTATTCGGCGAAGCGCTCGATCTTGTCGTGGCCGAAGGTGCGGATCATCACCAGGTCGGTCATGCGGCTGATCACGCGCGCGCTGTCCTCGATGGGCTCGGCGCGACCCAACTGACTGTCGCCCGTGGTCAGGTGCACCACGCTGCCGCCCAGCTGGTACATGCCGGCCTCGAAGCTCACACGCGTGCGGGTGCTGGCCTTCTCGAAAATCATGGCCAGGGTGCGGTCGGCTAGCGGGTGGTACTTCTCGTAGCTCTTGAACTTGCCCTTGATGATGGCGGCGCGCGAGAACAGGTAGTTGTATTCGTCGGCGGTGAAGTCGGTGAATTGCAGGTAGTGCTTCATACGCGGTCGATCTTCTTCATTCAGACAGGAAGGTCTGCACCAGGGGTGTGAGCAGGGCGACGATCTCGTCGGCTTCTGCGCGCGTGAGGGTGAGCGCGGGCACCAGGCGGATCACGCGCTCGGCGGTCACCGACAGCAGCAGGCCGGCCTCGGCCGCGCGATCGATCAGCACGCCGCAGGGGCGGTCCAACTCCATCCCGATGATCAGGCCCTGGCCGCGGACTTCGTTCACGCCAGCGGTCTCACCCAGTGCGCGCTGCAACTCGGCCTTCAGGTGGGCGCCCACGTCCGCGGCGTTCTGCAGCAGGCCGTCTTCTTCCATGATGCGGATGGTTTCCACGCCTGCGCGCATGGCGAGCGGGTTGCCGCCGAAGGTGGAGCCGTGGTTGCCCGGCTTGAGCACCTGCGCGGCGGCGCCGTGCGCCAGCACTGCGCCCACGGGAACGCCCGAGCCTAGGCCCTTGGCCAGCGTCATCACGTCCGGGACAATGCCGGCCCACTGGTGGGCAAACCACTTGCCGGTGCGGCCCATGCCGGCCTGCACCTCGTCAAGCATCAGCAGCCAGCCGTTGGCGTCGCACAGCGCGCGCACCTGCTGCAGGTAGTCGACGCGCATGGGATGCAGGCCGCCTTCGCCCTGGATGGGCTCCATCATCACGGCGACGATGTTGGGGTTGCCTTCGGTGGCCTCCTGCAGCGCCTCGATGTCATTGGGCGCTACGCGCAAAAAGCCCTCCAGCAGCGGGCCGAAGCCGTTGCGCACCTTGGGGTTGCCAGTGGCGGTCATGGTGGCGATGGAGCGCCCGTGGAAGGCATGGTCGTAGACCACGATCACGGGTTTTTCGATGCCCTTGTCCACGCCGTACTTGCGCGCGATCTTGATGGCAGCCTCGTTGGCCTCCAGGCCAGTACTGCAGAAGAACACATTGGTCATGTGCGCGCGCTCGGTCAGCAGCTGGGCCAGCTTTTCCTGTCCTGGCACATGGTAGTAGTTGGAGGTGTGGATCAGCTTGGCGATCTGGTCCTGCAGCGCCGGCACCAGCTTGGGATGGTTGTGGCCCAGCGTATTCACGGCGATGCCGCCCAGTCCGTCGAGGTACTGCTTGCCGTTCACGTCCCACACACGCACGCCCTGGCCTCGCTCCAGCGCGATGGGTACGCGGCCATAGGTGTTCATCACGTGGGGCGAGGCAGCCTCGACAAATGCGGTCATGCGGACATCTCCTGACAAGAGAGGGAAACGGGGAACAGCCCCAAAAAGGGAAATGCGATTCTAGGGGCTGCCCCCGCGCGCACCATTGAAGATTGCGCATCACAGTCATGCGCTGCGCTTGCGTTCAATGCTGGCAGGCGGTGCTGGGGCATTGGAGGGTAGCTCTTATATAAGAGTTAGAATCCGTGCCACGCCGACGCACAAGGTCGGCGCCCCTTACACGACCCGAACCCGATGGTTGCTCCCTCCTCCAAAGAAGTCTTCATCCAAGGCATTACCCTCGAAGGGAGGACCTTTCGGCCCAGCGACTGGGCCGAGCGCCTGGCGGGGGTCATGAGCCAGTTCCGCCCCGGCGGTGCCGTGCCTGGCAGCCACCTGAACTACTCCCCCTGGTGCATTCCTACCAGCATGAACGGAGTGAAGTGCGTGGTGGTCCACCGCGACCTGCAGGCGCACGAGCCCATGGCGTGGGACTTCGTGCTCAACTTTGCCAGAGACAACAACTTGCAGGTCGTCGAAGCCTGCCTGCTCCCCGATCCCAAGGCCTGACAACACAGGCCTTTTCTTTTGGGTGGGCGTGTGTGCCCCCGAGGTGCTGTGCCGAGCAGCGCCGGGCACAAAAAAACCGCCCGGAGGCGGTTTCTCTGCTTTGCTGACAGCGCACCCGTTACAAACGGCGGGTGGCGAGCCACCCGGGCTGTTGGCCTGCGCGGGGCAGGCGGTGAATTTAGGCGGCTGCCAGAGCCAAGGCTTTCACCTTGGCGGACAGGCGGCTCTTGTCGCGAGCTGCCTTGTTCTTGTGGAAGATGCCCTTGTCGGCGATGGTGTCCAGCACGGACTGGGCCTTGGCGAACAACTCGGTTGCCTTGGTCTTGTCACCGGCCAGAACAGCCTTCTCGACGTTCTTGACGGCGGTGCGGTACTTGGAGCGCAGCGAGGTGTTGGCTGCGTTCAGCTTGAGGCCTTGGCGGGCGCGCTTGCGGCCCGATGCCAGGCGGGGGTTCTTTTTCTTTGGCTTTCCAGATGCCATGGTATGTGTTCCTTGTGTCTGAGGATGTTGTCAGCAAAGCCGGCCATTATAGCGCAGCCGCCATTTCGGGCGTGGCGCGACGCCAAACGCATACACTTGCGCCGGTGTCCCTGTTCAAAGCCGCTTCCACCGTATCGCTGTTGACCCTGGCCTCCCGCGTGACGGGCCTGGTGCGTGATCTGCTCATGGCCTCGATGTTCGGCGCCAACGTTCTGACAGACGCTTTCAACGTCGCTTTTCGCATTCCCAACCTGTTTCGCCGCTTGTTCGCCGAAGGGGCGTTCAGCCAGGCCTTCGTGCCCGTCCTGGCCGCGCACAAGGCGCAGCATGGCGATGAGGACACCCATGCACTTGTGAACGCCGTGGCCACGGCGCTGTTCTGGGCGCTGCTGCTGACCTGCGTGTTGGGGGTGGTAGGAGCGCCGCTGCTCGTGTGGGCGCTGGCCAGCGGGTTGCGCCAGAGTCCGGAGGGGTTCGACGCCGCCGTGTTCATGACGCGCTGGATGTTCCCCTACATTGGATTCATGTCGCTGGTGGCCCTTTCTGCGGGCGTGCTCAACACCTGGAAGCGCTTTGGCGTGCCGGCCGCCACACCCGTGCTGCTGAATCTGTGCATGATCGCGGCCGCTTGGCTGGGCGCGCCACAACTGGCGGCGCGGGGCATAGAGCCCATCTACGCCATGGTGGGCGGGGTGATGGGTGGCGGGGTGCTGCAACTGGCGGTGCAATTGCCCGCATTGCGCCGCCTGGGGCTGCTGCCCCGCATCGGCATGACCTGGGGCAGGGTACGCAGTGCCTGGCAGGACCCAGGCGTGCGCCGCATTCTTACCCTGATGGCGCCGGCGTTGCTGGGCGTGGGGGTGGCACAGATCTCGCTGATGATCAACACGCAGATCGCGTCCTATCTCACGCCGGGCAGCGTGACATGGCTGTTTTATGCCGACCGCCTCATGGAATTTCCCACGGCCCTGCTGGGCGTGGCGCTGGGCGTGGTGCTCACGCCGCAGTTGTCGGCCGCCAAGGCTGCGGGGGATGGTGAACGCTACTCGGCCATGTTGGACTGGGGGCTGCGCATCGTGGTGCTGCTGGCCGTACCCTGCGCCGTGGGACTGCTGACCTTCGCAACGCCGCTGGTGGCCACGCTGTTCCACCATGGTGCGCTGAACGACGGCGACGTACGGCAGATCTCCGTGGCGCTGGCAGGCTATGGAGCGGGGTTGCTGGGCCTGGTGGCCATCAAGGTGCTGGCGCCGGGTTACTACGCCAGCCAGGATATCCGCACGCCCGTGCGCATCGCCATCGTGGTGCTGGTGGCCACGCAGATCATGAATGCCGCGCTGGTGCCTCTGCTGGCGCATGCTGGGCTGGCGCTGTCGATTGGCCTGGGTGCGCTCATCAACGCCCTGTGGCTGCTCACGGGGCTGCTGCGGCGGGGAAGCTTTCGCCCGCGCGAAGGCTGGGGCCGGTTTGCGCTGCAGGTGATTGCCGCCAGTGCGCTGCTGGCCGTGTTCCTGCTCTGGGCCTCCCACCACTTCGACTGGCTGGCGCTGCGGGCGCACAGCTTGCAGCGTGCGGGACTGCTGGCGCTGCTGCTCGCCGTATCGGCCGCGCTGTACTTTGGCGCGCTGTGGGCCTGCGGGCTCAAGCTGCGCCAGCTGTTGCGCCGCTGAAGGGAGAGGGCGCATGGCGTTGAGCTATTCCGTTCCCACGCCGCTGGAGTATTTCGCGTCGCTGGTCCAGGTGCCGCAGGGCGGCGCCATCGCGTTGCTGGAGTCGGCGGCCTGCATCGCGCAGGACGAATATCCGCGCCTGGATGTGCAGCAGTTCCTGGACGAGATGGACCGCCTGCAGGCGCGGCTGCAGCGGCGCATTGCGCAGGATGCCGAACCGCTGCTGCGGCTCAATCTGCTCAACCAGTTCTTCTTTGGCGAACTGGGCTTTGCGGGCAATCTCAACGACTACTACGCGCCGGGCAACAGCTATTTGCACGTCGTGCTGGAGAAGCGGCGCGGCATTCCCATCTCGCTGGCGGTGCTGTGGCTGGAGCTGGCGCAGGGGGTGGGCCTGCGTGCGCACGGGGTGGCCTTTCCCGGGCATTTCCTGGTCAAGGTGCTCATGCCCACGGGCCAGGTCGTGATGGACCCGATGACGGGGCTTTCCCTCTCGCGCGAAGCGCTGGGCGAGCGGCTGGAACCTTTTCGCCGCGGACACGGACCGCTGGAGGACGAAGCTCCGCTGGGCCTGTATCTGCAGGCCGCCACGGAGCGGGACATTCTTGCGCGCATGCTGCGCAATCTGAAGGAAATCCACCGCGCGCGCCAGGACTGGAGTCGCCTGGTGGCGGTGCAGGACCGGCTCATCGTGTTGCTGCCCGATGCCTGGAGCGAGTGGCGCGACCGCGGGCTGGCGTATGCGGAGAGCGGCGCATCCCTGCAAGCGCTGGAGAACCTGGAGACCTATCTGGCCCACGCTGCGGGTGCCGAAGATGCCCCTGCGATCGCACAGCGCGTGAAAGAACTGCGCCGTTTCTGATCCAGGCCAAGCGTGCCATGTGACAAAAACATGGCAAAAGCGCACCATGTCATGTGCTGGACACGAAGAGTTGTCACCATCTTCTGCCTGCCGAGAAGGTACCAGTCATGCCGCACATATCCGAGATCAATTCCCACGAACTCATGGAACGCATCGCCGACGATCTGGCCGACGGCTATGACGAGGAGTTGGAGCTGGAGATCGAGGACCGCGCCTTCGATGAGCACGGACTGCAGGCGCCCGTGGACCGGCTGGCACGCCAGCAATATTTCCGGGAGCTGTTCCGCCTGCAGGGCGAGCTGGTCAAGCTGCAGGACTGGGTGCAGCACTCAAGGCAGAAGGTGGTGGTGATCTTCGAGGGGCGCGACGCCGCCGGCAAGGGCGGGGTGATCAAGCGCATTACCCAACGGTTGAACCCGCGCGTGGTGCGCGTGGCGGCGCTACCTGCGCCCAATGACCGCGAGCGCACGCAGTGGTACTTCCAGCGCTATGTGGCGCACCTGCCCGCGGCAGGCGAGGTCGTGCTCTTTGACCGCAGCTGGTACAACCGCGCGGGCGTCGAGAAAGTGATGGGCTTTTGCACGGAGGAGGAGTACGAGGAGTTCTTCCGCAGCGTGCCGGAGTTCGAGAAGATGCTCGTGCGCTCAAGCATCCGGCTCATCAAGTACTGGTTCTCGATCTCCGACGAGGAGCAGCACTTGCGGTTCCTGGGGCGCATCCACGACCCGCTCAAGCAGTGGAAACTGAGCCCCATGGACCTGGAGAGCCGCGTGCGCTGGGAGGAATACACCAAGGCCAAGGAGGCGATGCTGGAGCGCACCCACATCCCCGAGGCCCCATGGTGGGTGGTGCAGGCCGTGGACAAGAAGAAAGCGCGCCTCAACTGCATCGCCCACTTGCTGGAGCAGCTGCCGTATGCCGATGTGCCGCATACCGAGGTGGTGCTGCCCGACCGCGTGCGCCACCCGGACTACCTGCGCCAGCCCACACCCGGCAGCATGCTCGTGCCCGAGCGGTACTGACGATTGGCGATTGGGCGGGTGGTCCAGTCCACGCCAAGGCAAGCGGAGGCCGGGGGAGCCGAGCGCCTTGGGGCGCTCGGACGTGCCGCCTTTAAGCGGCCTTGACGGCCAATACCGGGCAATCGACGTTGAGCAGGATCTCCTGCGCCATGCTGCCCAGCAGCAGCTTGCCGACGGGCGAGCGTTTGCGCAGGCCGATCACCAGCACGGATACCTGCAGCGTCGCGACCATTTCCTCGATCTCCTCGATGGTGCTCTTGCCGCGCACGAACTGCTTGAACTCGGCCTCGATCGGCAGCGTGGCCAGGCGCTCCTCCACACGTTCGGCCTCGTAGCCGTTGACGATGCTGGGGTCTTCCTGGCGCCCGCCGGGGCCGGCGTTGACGACGACCAGGCGTTCATTGCGACGGGTGGCGATTTCGATGCCCTTGTCCAGCGCGGCCCGGCCTTCGGGGCGTGGAACGTAGGCGACGAGAATGGTCATGCAAAGTCTCCCTTATAGCTGTGATGACGATGTGTCTGGCGCACTGCGCGCCAGCCGCCAGAATAGCCCAACATCGCAGGCGTTGGCGAGTGTCATCCCGGGTGCGGGGCGCGCGATGGGGGCCAGGCGCCGCACCAGGCGCGGGAAGAGGGTTTGGGGGTGAAAAAGCCTTGCAGCGCATGCTGGACAAGCGCTAGCAGCTATGGTTTTTGCGGAGCGGCGGTTATACCAGCCGCGCGGCTTCCAGCTCTTTTTTCAGGTAGGCGTAGAACAGCGGTGCCGCCACCAGCCCCGCAGGGCCGAAGACGGCTTCGGCCACGAACATCACCGACAGCAGCTCCCACACGCCCATGTGGGTGCGCCGCCCGACGACCTTGGCGTTGATCACGTACTCGGCCTTGTGGATCAGGATCAGGAAGGCCAGGCAGGCCACGGCCGCAACGGGCGATACCGACAGTCCCACCAGCGTGATGACCGCGTTGCACAGCAGGTTGCCCACGATGGGCACCAGGCCGGCCACGAAGGTCAGGGTGATCAAAGCGGGGGTGTAGGGCAGGTCCAAGTCCCACAGGGGCAGCACCAGCAACAGGAACAGTGCGGTGAGCAGCGTGTTGAAGGCGGCAATCCAGAACTGCGCCGCGACGATCTGACGGAAGGCCTCTCCCATACGCGCGATGCGCAGCACCAGCTCTTGTGCCAAGGGGCCGCGTGAAGCGCCCACGCTGCGTACGGCGGCCAGTGCCCCGATCAGCAGGCCCACATAGGCATACAGCAGGCCCGTGAGCCAGGCGCGCCCCGCCATGGCCAGGGCGCCGGCCTTTGCGGCCAGATAGGCGGCGATGGTGCGCTGGATTTCGGCGGCGCCTTCGGGCAACTGGGCCGCGATGTCGGTGGGCAGCTTCAGCCGCAGTTCCAGCACGGTGCGGGCCAGGAAGTCCAGCAGTTCGCGGTATTGCTGGGGGGCGTCGACGATATAGGTGCGCGAATGCGACAGCGCCAGCGCCAGCAGCAGCAAGGGAGACAGCATGACCAGCGTGGCGGCTGCCGTCTGGCCGCGGGTTGCCATGCTGTTCGCCGTGCGCGACGGGAACCACGCCAAGCGTGGCGCCAGCCAACGCGTGAGCAGAAAACCCAGGCACACGCACAGCAGCCCGGGCAGCAGCCCGCGCAGCATCACCAGCAGCAGCGCGGCGCCCATCAGCACGTAGCTGGCGATCACCACGCCCCGCGTGGCGGGCGCGAATGGCGGCCTCAGGGCGGCAGGCGTGGCGGCGGAGCCTTGCGGCGGCTGACCCGAAGGCATCGTGCCAATCGCGCTGGATCAGCCCACGACGACGGCGGCGCCGTCGCCACGCTCGGCAATGGCGCCGATGGCGTACACCGCCTCGCCCAGTGCGCGCAGCGTGGCGGCCGTGGCGTCGGCGGCCTCCGCCGGCACGACCACCACCATGCCGATGCCGTTGTTGAACGTGCGGTTCATCTCGATGTCGTCGATGCCGGCGGTCTTTTGCAGCCAGGCGAACAGCTCCGTCTGCGGCCAGCTGCCGGCCTTCAGGTGGGCGGCCGTGCCTTCGGGCAGTACCCGCGGAATGTTCTCCAGCAGACCACCACCGGTGATGTGGGCCAGGGCCTTGATCGGATGCTGTGCCAGCGCGGCCAGCACGTTCTTCACGTACAGGCGCGTGGGCTCCATGACGGCGGCCTTGAAGGGCTTGCCGTCCAGCGTGTCGGGCAGCGTGCCGGCGGCCGCGGCGCGCTCGATGCACTTGCGCACCAGCGAAAAACCGTTGGAATGCACCCCGCTGGAGGCCAGGCCCAGCACCACGTCGCCGGGTTTCACCGTCTGGCCGGTGAGGATCTTCGACTTCTCGACCGCGCCCACGGCAAAGCCGGCCAGGTCGTATTCACCGTCGGGGTACATGCCGGGCATCTCGGCCGTCTCGCCGCCGATCAGTGCGCAGCCGCTCAGCTCACAGCCACGGGCGATGCCCCCCACCACTGCGGCGGCGGTGTCCACGTCCAGCTTGCCGCAGGCGAAGTAGTCCAGGAAGAACAGGGGCTCGGCGCCCTGTACCAGCACGTCGTTGACGCTCATGGCCACCAGGTCGATGCCCACGGTGTCGTGCATGTTCCACTCGAACGCCAGCTTGAGCTTGGTGCCCACGCCGTCGGTGCCGGAGACCAGCACCGGCTCCTGGTAGCGCTTGGGCACCTCGAACAGCGCACCAAAGCCGCCGATGCCCGCCATCACCCCCTCGCGCAGGGTCTTCTTGGCCAGCGGCTTGATGCGCTCGACCAGCGCGTCGCCTGCGTCGATGTCAACGCCGGCGTCTTTGTAGGAGATGGGAGTGGAGGGGGCAGAGGAACTCATGGGATGTGCGTCAGTGCTGAGGGCCGCGGTCGGCGGGCCGGAAAGCGGGGATTTTAAGGGTCCGCCCGGGCGTGCCGCGAATGCCCCCGCGCGGCGGGCTGAGCCGCACGCGGCCCGGGCTCGGGTCGTCTGGGCCATCGACGCACTAAAATCGCGGGTTGCACGCCCTGCGTGCCGCCCGCTTCCCGGGCGCCTCCATGGTTTCGCGGCGGTGAACCGCGGCGCGTCCCCTACCTTGCCTCCCATGCCATCCACTCCATCCCGTTACGGCCCGGCCACGCTCCGCATTGCGCGCGGAGGCCGGGGCGCGCCGCACTTGCGCGGGTGGCGCTCGCCATGAAGCAGCTGGCCCTGGACATTGGCCTGGTGACCGGCCCCACGCTCGACAACTTCCATGCCGGCCCCAACGCGCAGGCACTGCAGCACCTGCGACTGGCGGTGGCCGGTGGCGCCGCGCCGCGCTCGCCCGTGCCCACCTACCTGTGGGGCGAAACGGGCACCGGCAAGTCGCACCTGCTGCGGGCCACGTACGAGGCGCTGCGCGGGCAGGGCGCCAGCGTGGGCTGGCTCGACGCCTCCGTGGCGCTGCCCTCGGCCTTCGACGAGCGCTGGAGCGCGGTGCTGCTCGACGAGGTGCACCTGTACACCACGGCGCAGCAGGCGGCGGCTTTCAACTGGTTCGTCAACGCCATCAACCCCACCGAAGGAGCGCCCCGCTGGGTACTGGCCGCGGGCGACCTGCCACCGGCCGACCTGCCGCTGCGCGACGACCTGCGCACACGGCTGGGCTGGGGCCACGTGTTCCAGCTCCAGCTGCTGGACGAGCAGGAGCGCCGCGCCGTGCTGCGCCAGCAGGCCGACGCGCGCGGCATCTTCCTGGCCGATGAGGTCATGAACTACATGCTGGGCCGCTTTTCGCGCGACCTGGGCAGCCTTATGCAGCTGCTGGACCGGCTCGACAGCTTTGCGCTGCGCACGCAGCGCGCCGTCACCGTCCCGCTGCTCAAGACCATGCTGGAGACCGAGTAGCGCGCGGCCATCGGTGCAGGGCGCTTTCATCCACCCATTGCAATCAACGCATGACCTTTGACACGCAGGTACAACGCCGCCGACTGGCCCTGTTCGACCTGGACCACACCTTGCTGCCCCTGGATTCCGACTACGAGTGGGGCGAATTCACCATCCGCATCGGCTGGGCCGACCGCGAAGAGTTCGGCCGGCGCAACAAGGCGTTCTACGACGACTACGTCGCCGGGCGGCTGGACGTGCACGACTACGTGCGCTTCGCCACCGACGCCATTCGCCAGCGCGGCGCCGAGGCGGCGGCCCTGGCGCACGCGCAGTTCATGCGCGAGGTGATCCAGCCCGCGCTGCGCGAGGAAGCGCGCGCACTGGTACAGCGCCACCGCGACGCGGGCGACGAGGTGCTCATCATCACCGCCACCAACGAGTTCGTCACCCGCCCCATCGCTCTGGCGTTGGGCGTGGATCAGCTGGTCGCCGTGGAGCTGGAGCGCGGCGACGACGGCTGGATCACCGGTGGCATTCGCGGCGTGCCCTCCATGCGCGAGGGCAAGGTGCAGCGCATGGAGCAATGGCTGGCCGAGCGCGGCCTGCGCTGGACGGACGTGGACAGCACGTTCTACAGTGACTCCATGAACGACGTGCCGCTGCTGGAAAAGGTGGATCATCCCGTCGCCACCAACCCCGATCCACGCCTGCGCGCACTGGCTTCCCAGCGCGGCTGGCGCATTCTGGACCTGTTTCCCCCACACCCATGATCAAGACCTTCATCGACAAACTGCTGGGCAAGGGCGCCGCCGGCGCGGGCCGTGGCACGCGCGGCCGCTTTGGCAAGCGTGCGGAAGTGCCCGCCGCGGTGCACGGCATCAACCCCGAACTGGTGGACCGCCGCGCCAGCGACGTGGTGCGCACACTCAAGCAGGCGGGCTATGAGGCCTACATCGTCGGCGGCGCGGTGCGCGACCTGCTGCTGGGCCTCAAGCCCAAGGACTTCGACGTGGCCACCAACGCCACGCCCGAGCAGGTCAAGGGCCTGTTCCGGCGCGCCTTCATCATCGGTAAGCGCTTTCGCATCGTGCACGTGGTGCACGGCCGCGGGCGCGAGCATGAGGTGATCGAGGTCTCCACTTTCCGCGCCTACATGGACAACGCGGCAGCCGAGCAGGTGGGGGGCAACGAAAAGACCAGCAAGGCCCAGCTGGCCGGCATGCACCATGCCGTGGACGCCAGCGGCCGCGTGCTGCGCGACAACGTCTGGGGCCCGCAGGACGAGGACGCCACGCGGCGCGACTTCACCGTCAATGCCATGTACTACGACCCAGAGACCGAGGTCGTGGTGGACTTCCACAAGGGCATCGAGGACGCCAAGAAACGCGTGCTGCGCATGATCGGCGACCCGGCCACGCGCTACCGCGAGGACCCCGTGCGCATCATCCGCGCCGTGCGCTTTGCGGCCAAGCTCAGCCCGCTGGGCTTTGCCCTGGAGCCCAAGACCGCCAAGCCCCTGGTGGAGTGCGAGCCGCTGCTGCGGGAGGTCCCGCAAAGCCGCCTGTTCGACGAGATGCTGAAGCTGCTGCAGACCGGCCACGCGCTGGCCTCGATCGCGCAGCTCAAATCCCTGGGCCTGGCCACGGGCATCTACCCGCTGCTGGACGTGGTGGTGGACCGTTCCAGTCACCCGTTCGTGCAGGCCGCGCTGGCCGACACCGACCGCCGCGTGGGCGAGGGCAAGCCCGTTGCGCCCAGCTTTCTGCTGGCCTGTGTGCTGTGGCAGGACGTGAAGGCCGGCTGGGAGCAGCGCCTGGGGCGCCAGCAGCCCTTCCCGGCGCTGCAGGATGCGATCGACGATGTGTTCGACAAGCGCATCGGCGATGTCTCCGGCCGCGGCAAGCTGGCGGCGGACATGCGCGAGATCTGGGTCATGCAGCCGCGCTTCGAGAAACGCTCGGGCAGCACGCCCTTCGGCATGGTGGCGCACCTGCGTTTTCGCGCGGGCTTCGACTTCCTGCGCCTGCGCGCGGACGTGGGCGAGGTGGAGGAGGCGCTGGCCGAGTGGTGGCAGGAGTTCTCGCTGGCCGACGATGCGCGCCGTGAGGACATGATCGAGCAGGCGCGCGAGGAGCAGCGCGCGCGCCAGCGCAAGGCCCAGCCCACGGTACGGCGCGTGCCCAAGGCCGTGCCAGTCGCCACGGACGACGCCGAGCCCCCGCGCAGGGCCAGCGATGCCGGTGATTCCCTGGCCGAGCCAGCGGCAGAGGACGCTGCTGCGCCCAAGAAGCGCCGCCGCCGTCGCCGCAAGCCCACGGGCAGCGGTGCATCCGAGGGTGGCGCGCCCGCGGGCGAGGTGTGACCTCGCCTTCCGTGGCGGCCAGCGCCTGGGTGGGCCTGGGCGCGAATCTGGGGGATGCGCGCGGCGCGCTGCGCGACGCGGTGCGGGCGATGGGCGCGTTGCCCGGCACCCAGGTGCGGCAGGTTTCGTCGCTGTACCGCAGCGCGCCGGTGGATGCCGGCGGGCCCGACTATCTCAATGCCGTGGCGCAGTTGCAGACCACCTTGGCGCCACTGGCGCTGCTGCATGCCCTGCAGGCCATCGAGCAGGCCGCGGGGCGCGAGCGCCCCTACCGCAACGCGCCACGCACGCTGGACCTGGATCTGCTGTTGTACGGGGAGGAGCGCCTGGACGGCGCCGAACTCACGCTGCCCCACCCGCGCATGGGCGAGCGGGCCTTCGTGCTCCTTCCTCTGGCGGAACTGGCGCCCGGCCTGGCCCAGACGTGTGGCACAGCCGCCCAGCGCGCCCTGGCCAGCGGCCAGCGCATCGAGCGCCTGGCCGAAGCCACCGAATGGCTGGGCGCAAACTCCTGAATTAATAGCTGCTTGCGCTGGTCGTGCGGACGTTTGAAGGTGAAAACACCTGCAAACCGCCGTATGGCAAGCGTGAGGCGCTCTTATTTTTGATGTAAGCACGCCGCCGGTTGCGAGGCGTCACCGCCGTGGCGGCGGGTGCGGCAGCGCAACAGGGGGCGCCGTTGGGGCGGCTTGGCCTCAGGCTGACGACGACACGCCCGGACAGTCGCGCCGTGCGCCGCCCGCGGCACTCCGGTGGCACCCGGAATGCCGCGTTCCGGTCAGTCCACCTTGGCGCCGGAGGCCTTCACCACCTGCTGGTACTTGGCGCGCTCGGCGGCCATGAAGGCGTCGAACTGCTCGGGCGTGGTGGCCACGGGCTCGGCCATCAGCGCGGAAAAGCGCGTCTTGGTTTCCGGTGCCTTGAGTGCCTCTGTGAAGGCCTTGTTGAGCTTGGCGATCACGGGCTTGGGCGTGCCGGCCGGTGCCACCAGACCCCACCAGGTGTCGATGGCGAAGCCCTTGAAGGTCTGCGACAGCGGGGGCACGCCGGGCAGCATGGGGCTGGCTTCCAGCGAGGTGACGGCCAGGGCCTTGAGCTTGCCCGACTTGATGTTGGGCGCGGCGGCGGCCAGGTTGTCGATGTTGAAGTCCACCTCGCCGGCCAGCAGGGCCAGCTGCGCGGGGCTGGCGCCGCGGTAGGGGATGTGCAGCGCGAAGATGCCGGCCTTCTGCTTGAACATCTCGCCCGCCAGGTGGCCGGCGCTGCCGTTGCCGCCGCTGCCGTAGTTGAGCTTGGCGGGGTTGGCCTTGGCGTAGGCGATCAGGTCCTGCAGGGTGTTGATCTTGAGCTGCTCGGCCCGCGCGGCGTTGACCACCAGCACGTTGGGCACGCGCACCATCTGCGTGATACCGGCGAAGTCCTTGGCTGCGTCGTAGGGCATGCGGTTGTACAGCCAGGGGTTCACGGCGTGCGTGGCCGTGGCGGCGATGCCGATGGTGTGCCCGTCGGGCGCGGACTTGGCGATCAGATCGGCGCCGATGTTGCCGCCCGCACCCGCCTTGTTGTCGACGACCACCACGCCGAGCGTGTCGCGCACGCGCTCGGCCAGCGCACGCGCCGTCACGTCCAGCGGGCCGCCAGGCGCGTAGGGCACGACCAGGCGGATCGGCGCATCCTGCGCGTGGCTCAGGGGGGCTGCGAGTGCCGCGCCAATGGCAGCGGCCGAAAGAAGAAGGTGTCTGCGGTTCATAGGCCTCCATTGTGCAAAAAATGGAAGACGCTTCCGTGGCGCCGCAATGCTGCCCTGTCCTACGACAAGGCGCAGCGCATCTTTCTACGATGGGCCCGGGCCTTGCCTGCTCCCGCCCATGAAAGGACTGACATGCTGGACGCCCCCACCATCCTGGACGAATCACGCTACTCCCACTGCATCGCGGCCTGCAACGCATGCGCTGCCACCTGCGATTTCTGCGCCGCGGCGTGCCTGCGCGAGCCCGACCCGCGCCACATGGCCAAGTGCATCGCGCTGGACATGGACTGCGCCGACATCTGCCGCCTGGCCGCTGCCACCATGGCCCGCGAGAGTCCGCACGTGAACTATGTCTGCGAGCTGTGCGCGCGCATCTGCGAAAGCTGCGCACAGGAATGCATGAGCCACGCGGCGGACCATTGCCAGGACTGCGCGGAAGCCTGCAAGCGCTGCGCCAGCCTGTGCCGCGACATGATCGCTTGAGTGAAGTACGGTCCCTGAGCGGCGGCGCTTACCGCGGCCCTGTCGCCGCCTTCGGAGTGCCGTGCGGCGCGGATGGAACACGGCGCCCGTGGTCTAGCAGATCCCGTTCGACGACACCTGCCGGCCAGGCACAACGCCCGTTGCGTGGCGCAGGGTCGTGCGCGGTGCGCCGCGGGGAAGCGCCCGTCAGCCGCCGTGCTTGTCGGCCTCGGACGTGAACGCGTCGGCGTAGAACTCGTCGGGCGGCAGGCCACGCTCCGCGCTGTAGGCGGCGCGGGCCGAGTCCACCACGATGGGCGCGCCGCAGGCATAGACCTGATAGCCCGAGAGGTCGGCAATGTCCTCCATGACCGCCTGGTGCACGAAGCCCGTGCGGCCGGCCCAGCCGTCCTCGGGCAGGGCGTCGGAGACCACGGGCACGTAGCGCAGGTTTGGCAGCGCGGCCAGGCGCTCGCGGATCCAGCCGTCCATGTACAGATCCGCCGGGCGGCGCCCGCCCCAGTAGAGCGTGGCCGAGCGCGTGATGCCCTTGTGCTGCATGTGTTCGATCAGCGCCTTGATGGGCGCAAAGCCCGTGCCCGAAGCCAGAAACACCATGGGCTTGTCGGAATCCTCGCGCAGGAAGAAGCTGCCGAAAGGGCCCTCCACGCGCAGGATTTCCTTCTCCTTCATGGCGTTGAACACATGGTCGGTGAAGCGCCCGCCGGGCATGTGGCGGATGTGCAGCTCCACGCCTGGCGCGCCTTCCTGCGTGTGGGGTGCGTTGGCCATGGAGTACGCGCGGCGCGCGCCGTCACGCAGGATGAATTCGATGTACTGGCCTGCGTGGTAGCGGAAAGTGTCGGCCGCGGGCAGTTGCAGGCGCACCTGCATCACATCGTGCGATGCGCGCGTGAGCGCCGCCACGCGCACCGGCAGCTTCTTGATGGGATAGGCGCTCTCGTCGGTCACCTGGCGCGATTCCAGCACCACGTCGGTCAGCGGCTGGGCACAGCAGGTGAGCACGAAGCCGGCTTCTTCCTCCTCGGTGCTCAGCGCCTTCTGTTGGTGATCGCCGTGCACCACCGAGCCGCTGAGCTTCTTGCACTTGCACGAGCCGCAGGCACCGTCCTTGCAACCGTAGGGCATGCCCACGCCGCCGCGGATTGCCGCGGACAGGATGGTTTCGCCAGCCTGCGCCTCGAAGGCACGGCCACTGGGCTGCACGGTGATCTGGAATGCGGTCTCTGCGCTGGTCATGACAGTGGGTATCCTTGGAGTTGTCTTCAAGCAAACCGACCGATTTTGCCCTCAATCCAAAACCCTCTCGGCGCCCTGCCGGCGCGCTTTCGCCGCCAGCGCGTGCTCATCATTGGCTGCGGCGACGTGGGGCTGCGCGTGGTGCGCAGCCTGAACGGACCCCAGGGCGGGAGTGGCCGCCCGCGCGTGCTTGCGCTCACGTCCTCGCCCACGCGCGTGCCGCAGTTGCGTGGGGCGGGCGTTACGCCGCTGCTGGGCAATCTGGACGATGCGGCCACGCTGGCGCGCCTGGCGGGCGTGGCCACGCGGGTGCTGCATCTGGCGCCGCCACCTGGCGAGCGCGAGGTTGGTCCGCGCTGGTGGCTGGACCCCCGTAGCACGGCGCTGGCGCGTGCGCTGCGCCGGCGCACGCTGCCGCAATCCCTGGTGTATGCCTCCACCAGTGGCGTGTATGGCGACTGCGCGGGGGCCTGGGTGCCCGAGTCGCGGCCCGTGGCGCCCGCCACGCCGCGCGCGCAGCGCCGCGTGAATGCCGAGCGCGCCATGCGTCACCTGGGCCGTGCGGGCGTGCCTGTGAGCATTCTGCGCGTGCCCGGCATCTACGCCCCTGACCGTGAGGGCGGCACGCCCGAAGCGCGCCTGCGCCGCGGCACGCCCGTGCTGGCCGAGCCTGACGACGTCTATACCAACCACATCCATGCGGATGACCTGGCGCGGGCCTGCATGCTGGCGCTGTGGCGCGCTCGTGCGCAACGCATCTACAACGTGGCAGACGACAGCCAGCTCAAGATGGGAGACTACTTCGACTTCGCGGCCGACCTCTATGGCTTGCCGCGTCCGCCGCGCGTGCAGCGCAGTACCGCGCAGGAGCAGCTACCGCTGTCGCTGCTGAGTTTCATGGGCGAATCACGGCGGTTGACCACTAAGCGCATGGCGCGCGAACTGCGCCTGCGCTTGCGCTATCCCACCGTGCGCGAAGGGCTGCAGGCACCGCACCCTTAGCGGGGGTAGGTGTTGCCCTGCTTGTCGTAGCAGCGAAACACGTTGCAGTGCGTGATTTCGCGCCGCGGCGGCGGCGCGGGCCGTGGTGGCACCACTACCACCGGCGGGGCGTAGTAGGGCGAGGGATAGACGGTGCGGCTGGAGCGCGCGCTCTCCGCGCGTGCATAGTCCGCCGGACTCAGGCAGGCGAGGTCAGCCTGGCGCTGCGCCGCATCCAGCCGCGCCTGCTCGTCGTACATGCCGCGGCCCATGGTGGAGAGCACCTCCTGCAGGTTGCGCCGTGCGCGCTGGCAGTCTACGGATTGCGATGGATCGGCCGGGGTGGCGCGAGGGCGCGCTGCGCGCGTCGCGGGCTCGGCGTCGCGCTGTTGCTGGCGCTCCCATTGCTGTCGCTCCTGCTTGCGCTCCAGGGCTTCGGCGGCTTGCTCGCGCTCCTGCTGGATTTCCTGGGGGGTCTTGCGGGCTTCGACTTCGCGTGCGGACTGGCCGCGGCCGCAGTCGCCATCGGTGTAAGTCACCTTGCCCGTGGCCGGGTCGGTGCAGCGCACCACCTGGGCCATTGACGGCAGGGGCAGACAGGTAACCAGCGTCAGCGCCAGCGCGGCACTGACGGTGCCAAGGGAGCCAGGCAGGGCGCGGGTCATGGGTGGCCTTCGGTGCGCGGCGCTGCTTCAGCGCCAGTCGGGGCGCGGGTTGGGGCGATCGCCGGGCTGGGGCTGGAATGCCTGGTTGCGTCGCTCCCGCTCGGCTTCGCGCTCCGCGCGGCGGTCACGTTCGAACTGCAGCTGCCGTTCGCGTGCCACGTCGGGGTTGGGGTGGCGCAGCAGTTGGTCTTCCTTACGGCGCTGGTCCCAGTCGCGGCGGCGTTCGGCCTCCCAGCGTTCGGCGTCGCGGCGGCGTTCCGCTTCGCGCCGGTCGGCTTCACGGCGGTCCGCATCGCGGCGGCGGTCGGCTTCGCGACGACGGTCCGCCTCACGGCGTTCGCGCTCCTGGGCCTCGCGCCATTGGCGCTCACGCGCTTCCCGCCACTGGCGCTCGCGCCAGGCGTCTTCACGCCAGCCGGAAGGCGGCGGAGGGTAGTCGCGCCAGCCTAACGGCGGGGCGGTATAGATCACGCCGGGCTGCTCATACACCGTCATGGACGATGGCGCGGGATAGTAGCCGCCCCCATCGTAGTAGGGGTCACCCGGCACAGCGGCGCAGCCGACAGCCAGCGAGGCGAGCACGCCGGCGGTGAGGATGCGCACAGAAGTCCAACGCGAAAGAGGCATGGAGAGGTCTCCCGGGTAAGCACGCCGGGCGGTCCGGGCCGGCGCTGTGGTGGTAAAGGCGGTGGTCTCGCTGCCACCTCTTGTGTGTCAGACGCGCGTCGGGCCATTTTGGTTGACCCTACCGGGCCGGCTTTGTCAGGCTTTGCCGCCTCTTCACCATTGTGACGGGGTGTTTCTCCGCCAGCGCAGGGCCTGGCGGCCGCGCGGCGCGCGATGATTCCGCCTGGCGCAAGGGCGCCGACGCTGCCTACCCGTGCTGTTGCGCTGCGGGCACGGAGCCGTCGGCGCGCAGGCGGAACAGGGCCACGGACTGCACCAGTTGCTCGGCCTGCAGCTTCAGGCTGTCGGCGGCGGCTGCGCTTTCCTCCACCAGTGCGGCGTTCTGCTGCGTGGCCTGGTCCATCTGTGCCACGGCATCGCTCACCTGGTGCACTCCGGCGCTTTGCTCCTGGCTGGCGGTGCTGATCTCGGCCACGATGCCGCTCACCCGCTGGATGGCGGTCACTACCTCCGTCATGGTGGCGCCGGCTTGGCCGACCAGTGCGGACCCTTGCTCCGCCCGCTCCACGCTGGTGTGGATCAGTTGCTTGATCTCCTTGGCCGCGGCGGTCGAGCGCTGGGCCAGCGCACGCACCTCCCCGGCCACCACGGCAAACCCGCGGCCCTGCTCGCCGGCGCGTGCGGCCTCCACCGCGGCGTTCAGCGCCAGGATGTTGGTCTGGAAGGCGATGCCGTCGATGACGCCGATGATGTCCGCGATGCGGTGGCTGCTTTCGTTGATGCCCTGCATGGTGGTGACGACCTGGGTCACCACTTCGCCGCCCTGGCTGGCGACCTGCGAGGCGTTGCGGCCAGCTGGTTGGCCTGGCGCGCGTTGTCGGCGTTCTGGCGCACGGTGGAGCTCAGGTCCTCCATAGAGGCGGACGTTTCCTCCAGCGCGCCGGCCTGCTGCTCGGTGCGGGCCGACAGGTCGTTGTTGCCCTGGGCGATCTCGGTGCTGGCCAGTGCCATTTGGCGCGCGTTGACTCTTTCTTGAATTTTGTTTCAATAGGTGATTACCCTGTGATGTATGGGCATATCAGGAAGGCCTGCCGTTGCACCCATGGCGCAAACGAAAAAGCCCCGCGGGGGCGGGGCTGGTGAGGGTTGGGGCGGTGCGCGCTCAGTCCATGGTGAGCTTCTGCTTGTCCACCACGTTTTTGTAAGCCGTGTATTCGGCCTTGATTTCCTGGGCGAACTTCGCCGGCGTGTCGGCCACGATCAGCGAGCCCGTGTCCTCGATGCGCTTGCGCACCGCAGGGTCCTTCAGCACCTTGTGCACGGCGGCGTTGACCTTGTCCACGATGTCCTTGGGCAGACCCTTGGGTCCGATGATGCCGTAATAGGCCATACGGTTCACGTTGGGCAGGCCCACTTCGGCCAGTGTGGGCACGTCGGGCAGCACGGCCAGGCGCTGCGGGGCGGCCACCACCAGGGCGGTCAGGCGCTTGTCCTTGATGAAGGGCAGGGCGGACGGCAGGTTGTCGAAGATCAGCGGGATCTGGCCGGCGACGGCGTCGTTCAGTGCCGGGCCCGAGCCGCGGTAGGGCACGTGCACCAGCTGGGTGCCGGTCTCCAGCATGAACATTTCCATCATCAGGTGGCCGATGCTGCCGGTGCCGGGCGAGCCGAACGAGTACTTGCCTGGAGTCTTCTTGACTTCGGCCAGGAAGCTCTTGTATTCCTTGCCGGCGAACTGCGGGTTGGCCGCAATCACGTTGGGCGTGGCGGCGATGTTCACGACCGGGGTGAAGTCGGTGAACACGTTGTAGGGGATCTTGGGGTTGATGGCCGGGTTGGTGGCCGTGGTGGACACGGTGGCCACGCCCAGGTTGTAGCCGTCCGGCGTGGCGCGCGCGGTTTCGGCCGCACCGATAGCGCCGCCGCCGCCGCCCTTGTTCTCCACCACCACGGGCTGGCCCAGCTCGCGGCCCAGGGGCTCGGCCACCACGCGGGCGATCAGGTCGGTGGTGCCGCCCGCGGCGAAGGGCACCAGCAGGCGGATGGGCTTGTTGGGGTAGCCGGACTGGGCCTGGGCGGCCGTGCCGAGCAGGGCCAGCAGGCCCAGGGTGAGTGCGCTGCGACGAATCATGCTTTTATCTCCTGTTATCGATGTGGTGAAGCAATGGCGTGCCAGTGATGGCGGGAAGGAAGCACCGACGGGGCCGGTGCGGGAAAAGGGTCAGATGGCACCCCCCGCTTTGAGCGCTGCGATGGCCGAAGCATCCAGGCCCAGCTCGCGCAGCACCTCGTCGGTGTGCTGGCCGAGCGCGGGTGGCGCGCGATGGTAGCTGACGGGCGTGCCCGACAGCCGCATGGGGTTGGCCACCGTGGCCATGGGGGCGATGCCGTCGCCGGCGTCGCGGGGCAGCTCCCTGCGGATGCCGCGCGCGCGCACCTGTGGGTCGTCGAAGGCCTGGGCGATGGTGTTGATGGGGCCGCAGGGCACGGCCTTGTCCTCCAGCAGGGCGATCCACTCGGTGGTGCTGCGGGTCTGCAGGACAGGCTCCATCAGCGCCAGCAGCGCAGCGCGGTGCTGCACGCGTGCGGTATTGGTGGCAAAGCGTGCGTCCTGTGCCCATTCGGGGTGGCCACACGCCTGGCAAAAGCGCGCGAACTGTCCGTCGTTGCCGATGGCCAGCAGCACGTTGCCGTCGCGGCTGCGAAAGTCCTGGTAGGGCGCCAGGCTGGGGTGGATGTTGCCGGCGCGTCCGGGCGCCTGCCCGGTGGCCAGGTAGCCCGCGGCCTGGTTGGCCAGCACGGCCATGCCCACGTCGAGCAGAGCCATGTCGATGTGCTGCCCTTCGCCGGTGCCGTTGCGGGCGTTGTCGCGCGCGTTCAGCGCGGCCAGGATGGCGTTGCTGGCGTACAGGCCGGTGAACACGTCCACCACGGCCACGCCGACCTTTAGAGGCCCGCCGCCGGGCTGCCCGTCGGCATGGCCGGTGATGCTCATCAGGCCGCACATGGCCTGCACCATCAGGTCATAGCCGGCGCGTTCGGCATACGGCCCGTCCTGGCCGAAGCCGGTGATGGAGCAGTAGACCAGGCGCGGGTTCAGCGCCTTCAGGCTGGCGTAGTCCAGCCCGTATTGCGCGAGGCCCCCCACCTTGAAATTCTCGACCACCACGTCGGCCTCGGCGGCCATGCGGCGCAGCAGCGCCTGGCCCTCGGGATGGGCCATGTCCACGGTGATGCTGCGCTTGTTGCGGTTGCAGGCGGTGAAGTAGCTGGCCTCGCGCGTGTCGCGGCCAGCGTCGTCCTTCAGGAAGGGCGGGCCCCAGTGGCGCGTGTCGTCACCGGCCTGGGGGCGCTCGACCTTGACCACGTCGGCGCCCAGATCGGCCAGCATCTGGGTGCACCAGGGACCGGCAAGCACGCGCGAAAGATCCAGTACCTTGATACCGTCCAAGGCGCCGCGGGGGGTGGAAGCACTCATGAAATCGCTATTGAAAACGTAGCTGCTCGCGCTTGTTGTGCCAACAATTCAAGGATAAAAACCATTGAACTGATTGCAGGGTAAGCGCGAGAAGCTCCTATTTTGAGAGCGCGCGTGACAGGCCTTTGATGCGGCCCGCGCGCCGCGTTGGGTCAGTTGGCGAACGCGGCGATGCCCGTCTGCGCGCGGCCCAGGATGAGCGCGTGCACGTCGTGCGTGCCCTCGTAGGTGTTGACCACCTCCAGGTTCACCAGGTGGCGTGCTACGCCGAACTCGTCGCTGATGCCGTTGCCGCCCATCATGTCGCGCGCCAGGCGGGCGATGTCCAGGGCCTTGCCGCAGTTGTTGCGCTTGATCAGCGAGGTGATCTCCACCACGTTCTGGTGCTCGTCCTTCATGCGGCCCACGCGCAGCGCGGCCTGCAGGCCCAGCGTGATCTCGGTCTGCATGTCGGCCAGCTTTTTCTGCACGAGCTGGTTAGCGGCCAGCGGGCGGCCGAACTGCTTGCGGTCCAGCGTGTACTGGCGCGCGGTGTGCCAGCAGAACTCGGCCGCGCCCATGGCGCCCCAGGCGATGCCGAAGCGTGCGCTGTTCAGGCAGGTGAAGGGGCCCTTGAGGCCACGCACCTCGGGGAAGGCGTTTTCTTCGGGCACGAACACATCGTCCATCACGATCTCGCCGGTGATGGAGGCGCGCAGGCCCACCTTGCCGTGGATGGCGGGGGCGGACAGGCCCTTCATGCCCTTGTCCAGGATGAAGCCGCGGATCTGGCCCACGGTGCCGGATGCCTCCACTTCCTTGGCCCAGACCACGAACACGTCGGCCACAGGGCTGTTGGTGATCCACATCTTGTTGCCCTTGAGGCGATAGCCGCCGTCCACCTTGTAGGCGCGCGTGGCCATGCTGCCGGGGTCGGAGCCGTGGTCGGGCTCGGTCAGGCCGAAGCAGCCGATGAACTCGCCGGAGGCCAGCTTGGGCAGGTACTTCTGCTTCTGCGCTTCGGAGCCGAACTCGTTGATCGGCACCATCACCAGCGACGACTGCACCGACGCCATGGAGCGGTAGCCCGAGTCCACGCGCTCGATCTCGCGCGCCACCAAGCCGTAGCTCACGTAGTTCAGGCCGGCGCCGCCGTATTCGGTGGGGATGGTGGGGCCCAGCAGGCCCAGCTCGCCCATCTCGCGGAAGATGGTCACGTCGGTCTTCTCGTGGCGGAACATGTCCAGCACGCGGGGCGCCAGCTTGTCCTGGCAGTAGGCGCGCGCGGCGTCACGGACGGCGCGCTCGTCCTCGGTGAGCTGCTGGTCGAGTTGGAAGGGGTCGTCCCATTGGAAGGCGTTGCGGGTCATGGTGTCTCCAGTGCTGGAATGCGGGGTGGGTGGCGGGGACCCAAGCATGCACAAGGTGCATTGCTTGGTTAACGAAGGTGATCGTATGGCGTCTGAGTAAGTGACGGCAAGCGAGTTATTTGCATCCAGATATTTGATTTAAGAATATCTGGCTAAGATGCTGCGATGCGACGACACCTGCCATCCACCCAGGCGCTGGCCTGCTTCGAAGCCGCTGCGCGTCACGAGAGCTATACCCGGGCCGCGCAGGAGCTGGCGCTGACGCAAAGCGCGGTGTCGCGCCAAATCCTGGCGCTGGAGGAGCAACTCGGCGTGCAACTCTTTCGCCGCACGCGCCACGGGGTGGTGCTCACCCCCGCGGGGCGGCATTACGGGCAGCAGGTGGCGCGCTGGCTGCAGGGGCTGGAGCGCGACACGCTCGACGTCATGGCCCACCAGGGGCATGGCGGCGCCATTTCGCTTGCGGCAGTGGCCACCTTTGCCACGCGCTGGCTGATCCCGCGCCTGCCTCTGCTGGCCGCGCGCCACCCCGAGATCGTGGTGCACATCGAGACGCAGACCCGGCCCTTCCTGTTCACCGATACGGCCTTCGACGCGGCGCTGTACGCGGGCACGCCCGAGCAGGTCGCCAACTGGCCCGGCGTGCAGGCGCAGCTGCTGATGCAGGAGGACGTGGTGCCCGTATGCAGCCCGCGCCTGCTGGAGACGGCGGCGCAGCAACTGGGCATGCCGCGCGGCACGGGCCGTGCACACCAGGGCCTGCCGCCACCGGCGCTGGCGCGGCTGCCGCTACTGCAGCAAAGCACCCGGCCCTATGGCTGGCGACAGTGGTTCGATGCCATGGGCGTGTTGGATGCGCCGCGCGCGCTGGAAGGGCCGCGCTATGAACTGTTCTCCATGACGGCCGCCGCGGCGGCCCACGGCCTGGGGATTGCGCTGATGCCGCCCATGCTGATCGAGGCCGAGATCGCCCGGGGCGAGCTGGTGGTGGCCTGCCCGCGTCCGTTGCGTGGCGAGCGGGGTTACTACCTCGTGAGCCCCGCGCAGCCCCAGCCGCCGGTGCTGGCCGCGTTCGCTGGCTGGCTGCAGGACATGGCGGTGGCCGGGCCGCTGGCGTAGCCGCTCTTCAGCATCTGTCGATCAGCGTCCACCCATCAACGCGACGCATACCGGCACCAGCACGGCAGTGGCCACACCGTTCAGGCCCATCGCCAGCGCGGCGAAGGCACCGGCCGTGGGATGCACCTGCAGTTCGCGCGCCGTGCCGATGGCATGGGCCGTGAGGCCGATGGCAAAGCCGCGCACGGCCGGGTCGTGCACGCGCAGCAGGCGCAGCAGCGGCCCCGCCAGCACCGCCCCCGCAATGCCCGTGATGGCCACGGCCACCGCTGCCAGCGATGGCGCGCCGCCGATGCGCTCCGCCACGGGCAGCGCGATCGGCATGGTGGCGGATTTGGGTGCGAGCGCCATCAGCGTCTCATACGATGCGCCCAGCGCCCAGGCCAGCAGCAGGGCGGAGACGATCGCCACCGTGCAGCCCACGAGCAGCGCCACGCTGATCGGGCGCCAGAGCTGGCGAATGCGCTCGCGCTGCGCGAACAGCGGCACGGCCAACGCCACCGTGGCGGGGCCGATGAGAAAGCTCAGTAGTTGCGTGCCCTCGCGGTAGGTGGCGTAGGGCGTGCCCGTGAGCAGCAGCACCGCCACGACGAGCGCCGTCGCCGTCAGTGGTGGGATCAGCAGCGGGTGTGCGCCGCTGCGCCGATACAGCGCCAGCGTCAGCGTGTAGGCCGCCAGCGTCAGCGCCAGCCAGGGCAGGGGCGACGCCGTGAGCCATGCGGCCAGCCCGGGGAGAGACGCGCTCACTGGGCCTGCTCCTGCTCGCGCGGGCGTGCGTCGGCGCTGTCGCGCAGCAGCCAGCGCAGCGTCCAGGCCGTCACCACCAGCGTGATGGCCGCCCCCACGATGCCGGCCACGAGGAACGGCAGCCATTCGCGCGCGATGCGGTCAAAGTGCAGCATGACCCCGGCGATCGCCGGGATGAACAGCAGCATCATGTTCTGCAGCAGGCTGCCCGCGGTGCTCTCCAGCGCCTGCGGGACGCGCCCGTATGCCAGCAGCGCCGCCAGCAGCAGCAACATGCCTGCGAGAGCGCCAGGCAGTGGCAGGCCCACGAGCTGGACCAGAAGTTCTCCCAGTAACTGGAGGATGAAGAGGGCGGTCAGGGCGTAGAGCATTGAAGGCGGGCAGGGCGTCGCGCAGGCGCAAAAACCATGATCATCCCTGATACCCACCGGACCGCGCTGGTGCTCGGGTGATGTCGCCTCTTTGCGGGAGGTCGGGGGCTCCGCCGGTTGCGCGCAACGGCCATCCGCAATACCCTGGTGTGCAGCGGTCGTCCGGCGAAGCACCCTCCGGTGCAACGCAACGGTCGCCGCACCACTGCACCAGGAGGACTTGCCATGGCTACCGCCCAGCCCCTGTACCACGCGCCCACGTTTGAACCTACCGTGGATGAGATCGCCACGCTGAAGCAGCTCGAAATGGGCCAGGCCATCAGCGTGCCCGACGCGCTCAAGCACCATCTGTCCGGGCGCCTGCTGGATTGGGCCTATATCGGCAAGACGCCCGGGGGCGAGTTCCACATCACCGACCTGGGCCGCCAGCTCATCAAGCGCCAAAACAACTGAGCCGGGGTCACCGCTGCGGGGCGGATTCGCCTCCGTCCTACACGGCGTCCCGTGCGTGCGAAGGTACCTTACGGCCACCGCGGCAAACCCCCGACGGGTGCGCATCGCAGTTTTGCTGCCATGCCCAGGCGGCGCGGGCCGGGCTTCTCGGCTCCCATTGCGGGAGCCCTGGTGCCAGGTCTGGGCCGAACGCTGTGGCCGCATGCATGGCAAGGGTGGCGTCCTCTTATCGCCGCCCGGCGGCATGTGGCTAACACCCGTAAGCTTTGCCCTTTGGCAGCGTCCCGTGCTGGCCAGTCCTCACGGGGCCCCGCGTACTCGATTGCCGAGGCGCGGGCGGCAGGCACATCGTCCTGCCGCTGCCTCTGGCGCGGTATGCCACCGACCCGGAGATGGCTGACATGATTCACCGCACCGCTCTCGCTCACCGCCAACCGGCCGATCCCCCCGTGGAGCCGGATGTGCCCGCTCCACCCCCGGAGCCCGCTGACACGCCTCCGCGTCTGGGCTGAATGGCGGTACGGACGGGCAGTACGCGCACTTGCGCGGGTGGCTGTCTTACAAGGCAGGCCCCGCCAGGCGCTTATGGTGGACCGCAACTACCGGAGCGTGACATGCCACCTACCAAACCCGCCTCAGGCGAAGTACCCCATTCTTCAGGCCGCAACCGCGTGGCCACCTCCAGGACTGTGACACTGCTGCTCATCGCCGTGGCGGTGATGCTGCTGTTCCTGTGGGCGCCGTGGTAGCACCGGGACAGACCGTTGGTCTTTTTGCGCTGTTGAACGGGACGTTCGAACGGGGCATTCGTCTGACAGTGGCCGTGCCCCTGTGTTCATAACGTGCTTCATGTAACACAGGAGCTTCACCATGAACCGCACCCCCAACCGTCCGGGCGCTGCACCATCCCCGGGCACCACCCCACCGAGCCAGCGCGACGACAAGCGCGCCATTCGCATCGCCCTTGTCACCGCCCTGATCGCGCTGGTAGCCGTTGTCGTATTCAACTTGCGCGCTCCAAAGGATCGCTTGAGCGCGCCTGGCGAAGGGGCTCCCGCAGCCACCCAAGGGTCCGCCGGAATGGCCGGGCCGTCGGTGGATCCCCCCCAGCCCTCAGCGCCCCAGCGCGGCGACACGCCTACCACCCCGGGTCGCGAAGGCATGGGCGCACCTGCCGGGGGCGCGCCCGCGGCGCAGTAAACGATGCGGGCACGCGCATTGCCGCACGACTGACCGGCTACGAACGTGGGTCAAAGAAAGGCGCACGCCACTGAGCGCGTTTTCGATCCCACGTAGGCTTCTTTTCCCGCTGCTCGCTGGTACATGCAGTCAATGGGGCGGGTGCGCAGGATCCTGGCGCTTGTGCGTGACCCAGATGAGAGCGTGCGTATCCACCCCCAGCGCCTGGGCGCGAGCCACGATGGCATCGCGCTGCGCAGCGTCCAGTTGTTTGTCGCGCGCCAGAATCCAGCAGTAGCTGGTATCAGGCCCCAACACCAGCGCCCAGCGGTAGTCAGGGTCAAGCGCCGCGACGTGGTAGCCGCCGTAGAACGGGCCGAAGAAGGACACCTTGAGCGATCCGGTGGTGGGAGCACCCGTGAACAGCGCCTTGCCAACGGCTTCGCGCCATTGGCCCGATGCGGCGGCAAAGCCGCGGTTGACCACGCGCACGCTGCCGTCCGCCTGGGGGGTGTAGGTGGCGGACACATCCGTCATGCCGCGCTCGAATGAGTGGTCGAGCCGGGCCAGCTCATACCAGCGCCCCTGATAGCGCTGTAGATCGAATGGCGTGACCGCTTTTACGCCCGGCGGGGGGCTGGTGTTTGCACAGCCGGCCATTACGGCGACCCCTGCCATCCACAGGGCCCACAGGCCTGCGCGGCAGGACGGGATGAGTGCGCGCCGCACAGAAAATAGAAAAGCCGAGAGCAGGTACATGTGATGTCCTTGACCAAGTGGTGGATCAGTGTGTGTGGCGCCATTGCGCCACCAAGGGTTGAAGCCCCGTCAGGTGCTGGACGGGAGTGATCCCTTCCAGGGGCTTTTGGTACAGAGCCGTGCACGAGCCGCCGACCCACAACGCGGTGGTGGGAGACAACTGGGCCCGCAACTCACGCAGGCTGGCGTGAACGACTGTCCCGTTATGCACATTGCTAAAGCTCAAAGCCACCACATCCGCCCGATGGGCCACGGCGGCTTGGGCCACGTCGCCCACGGGTGTCTGCGTACCCAGCGAAACGCAGGTACAGCCTTCCAGTGCCAGCAGAGCTTCAACCATGAGCAACCCCAAGCTGTGCAATTCCTGGGGCAGCGTGGTGAGCAGGACCTTGGGACCTTGCGGTATGGGCAGCGGCGCCAGGGAAGCAATGGCGTTGCGCAGAACCCCGGTGATGACCTCGGTGAAGAGGTGTTCCTCGAAGACCTCGAAGCGCCCTTGCACCCAGGCCTCGCCCACGGCCGTGGTCAGGGGAGCCACCAGGTCGGTGACAAACGGAGCGAGCCCCATGCGCAGCTGCGCGTGACTCAGGGCATGCCGCAGGGCTTGCGGATCGTGCGCTCCGATGGCCTTAAGAAGCGGAGCCAGGGTCGCAGGTGAGGAGAACGCCTGAAGATTTGTCTTGGACAAAGATGAACTGGGGAATGAAGGTCTCTGGTTCAGCAAGGACAGCAGTTCTGCACTGTCCAAGCCCACCACCTTGCCGGGCCTGGCCCCTGTGTCGAGCAGGCGGCGAATCAGTTTCAGCCGTTGCACCTGCTCGCTCGGATACAGGCGGTCCCCCGCCCCGTCGCGCAAGGGTTGCGGGAAGCCATAGCGTTTTTCCCATACGCGCAAGGTGTCCTTGGCTACGCCGGTTTCGCGCTCCACGGCCGCGATGGGCAAACCTGCGCTTTCGGGATGGTCTGGCGTGCTCATGCGCCAACCTTTATGCGGCGTACAGGCCTCAGGAGGGTATTGAAAGTCATGGACAAACTGTGGGGATTGGTGAAATTGTCTAGGACAAAATTTGTTTTGTCCACTACATTACGCCCATTGTCTGCTCACAGCGCTACCTCTGGTATTTCGCCGAGGGTTGGAGTGATCATGAAAATCGCCATCATTGGTTCGGGAATTTCAGGTTTGGCCGCAGCCCACCGCCTGCGGGCGCAGGCGCATGTCACGGTGTTCGAGGCGGGGCATTACTTCGGCGGCCACACCCACACGGTGGACGTGTGCCTGCCGGACGCGGCCGGGGAATTGGTAACGCATGGCGTCGACACCGGCTTTCTGGTCTTCAACGAACGGACCTATCCCGGGCTGATTGCCTTGTTTGACGAGCTGCGGGTACCCACCGCGCGCTCGGACATGTCGTTCTCGGTGCAGGTGCCTGGCGCCGGCGCAATGGGCACCGGGACGCTGGAGTGGAGCGGTGCCAACCTGGCAACCGTGTTTGCCCAGCGCCGCAACCTGCTGCGCCCGCGTTTCTGGGGCATGCTGCGCGAGCTGCTGCGTTTCAATCAGCTGTGCACCGCCCTGGCGGAGTCGGGCGAAGAGGCCGCGCTGGCCCAGCCCCTGAGCGAGTTTCTGGCGCTGCATGGCTTTGGCACAGCGTTCCGCGACTGGTATTTCCTGCCCATGCTGGGCTGCATCTGGAGTTGCCCCACCGACCAGATGCTGCGCTTTCCCGTGGCCACCATGATCCGTTTCTGCCACAACCACGGGCTGATTCAGGTGAGCCACCGCCCGCAGTGGTTCACGGTGGCGGGTGGCGCACGCCAGTACGTGCACCAACTGCTGCGGGGGCTTGATGCGCGACTGGCCACGCCTGTGGAGCGCATCGTGCGCGATGCCGCTGGCGTGCAGGTGCATGCAGGGGGGCAAAGCGAGCGCTTCGACGCCGTGGTGCTGGCGGTGCACAGCGACCAGGCCCTGCGCCTGCTGGCGCAGCCGACACAGCAGGAAACCCAGGTGCTGGGTGCCATCCACTACCAGCCCAATCGCGCGGTGCTGCATACCGACGCGCATGTGATGCCGCAGCGGCGCAGCGCCTGGGCCGCCTGGAATTACGAGCGCGCAGCCAGCAAGGAACGTGAATCGGCGCGCGTGTGCCTGCATTACTGGCTCAATCGCTTGCAGCCTTTGCCTTTTGCCGACCCCGTGCTGGTCTCTCTCAATCCGACGCGTTCGATTGCGGCGGAGAAGGTGTTGGCCGAATTCGACTACGACCACCCCGTGTTCGATCTGGCCGCCATTGCCGCCCAGGACCAGGTGCCGCAATTGCAGGGCGTGCAGCGCACGTGGTACTGCGGTGCTTGGACGGGGTATGGCTTTCATGAAGACGGCCTGCAGTCGGGCTACCGCGCCGCCGATCTGCTGCTGGAGCAGTTGCGTCAGCGGGAGGCCGCATGAGCCCTCCAGTCACCGCGGTCACTGGCAACCGGCCGCACATCGGCTTCGGTCATGTGTGGCACACCCGGCTGCGCCCGCGCCGTCACCGTTTCATCGTCCCGACCTTCTTTCTGCTGCTGCCCATGCGCACGCTGCGCGCGCAGCCGCAGGCCGCGGGCGTGTTGGCGCTGAACCGGCCGGGTGCTCTGGCGTTTCGCGATGCCGACCACGGTGATGGCCGCAGCCCGCAAGCCGGGGGGGCATTGGCCTGGCTGGAAGAGCTGCTACGCGGCGAAGGCATTACCGATGCGCAGGGTGAGATCTGGCTGCACTGCTATCCGCGCATCCTGGGCTACAGCTTCAAGCCGGTGAGTTTCTGGTACTGCCACCGCCGTGACGGCAGCCTGCGTGCCATCGTGGCCGAAGTGAACAACACCTTCGGCGAGCGCCATGCCTACCTGCTCGACGCACCAAGGTACGGCGAGGAATTACGCGCGCGCAAGGTTTTCCATGTGTCGCCGTTTTGCCCGGTGGAAGGCGGCTACCGCTTTGAATTCAAGCGCAGTGGCATACAGGGGCTTGAGTCCACGCGCGTGCGCATCGACTTTGACGATGCCCAGGGCCCGCTGGTGCTCACCGGCGTGGCAGGGCGCCTGCAACCCTTGGACGCCAGCAGCCGCCGCCGGGCGCTGTGGCACTACCCGTTTCTGACATGGGGCGTCATTGCGCGCATCTACTGGCATGCCCTGCTGCTGTGGATCAAGCGTGCGCCCTTGCATTCCAAACCCACGCCGCCTGCACGGCCCGTGACCCGATCTTCCTCGCCGAGCACCTGACCATGAACACCACCACTGTCTCGCCGTCCGCGCTCCCCTTGCCTGACATGTCTGCCGCGGCACGCCATGGACTGCGACTGTTGCAGCGCCTGCAGCGTGGCACGCTCCATCTGGAGCTACCCGACGGCAACGTCGTGCAATTGGGTAGCGGCCAACACCCGCATGCCAGCATGCGCCTGCACAACTGGAAGGTGTTTGGAGCCGTCCTGCGCTCGGGGGATATTGGCCTGGCGGAGAGCTACATCGCCCAGGATTGGAGTACGTCCCACCTGGCCGACTTGTTGCGGTTGCTGATGGACAACCGCGATGCGCTGGAGTCTCTGGTCTATGGCGGCTGGTGGGGGCGGCTTGCGTACCGTCTGCGTCACCTGCTCAATCGCAACACCCGTGCCGGGAGCCGGCGCAACATCCACGCGCACTACGACCTGGGCAACGCTTTCTACACGCTGTGGCTGGACCCGAGCATGAACTACTCCAGTGCATGGTTTGAGGGCAACCTGGGGGGAGACCTCACCCAGGCGCAGCACGCCAAAGTACGCCGCGCCCTGCACAGCGCGGGCGTGCAGCCCGGCCACCGGGTGCTGGAAATCGGTTGTGGCTGGGGTGCCCTGGCAGAGATGGCCGCTGGCGAGTTCCGGGCGCAGGTGACAGGGGTGACGCTGTCCACGGAGCAACTGGCCTGGGGCCAGGCACGCATGCAGGCCGCGGGCCTGGCCGCCCAGGTGGATTTACGGCTGCAGGACTACCGTGATATCCAGGAAGGCCCGTTCGATGCCATCTGTTCCATCGAAATGGTCGAGGCCGTGGGGCAGGCTTATTGGCCTAGTTACTTTGGCGCCATGGCGCGCCTGCTCAAGTCGGGCGGGCGCGCCTGCGTGCAGAGCATCGTGATCGACGACGCGCTGTTCGACCGCTATGTGCGGGGTACCGATTTCATCCAGCAGTACATCTTCCCAGGGGGGTGTCTTCCCAGTCCATCGCGTTTTCGCGCCGCCGCACAGGGCGCGGGGCTGCGGGTGGTGGAGGAGTTTGCCTTCGGCCGCGACTACGCGGAAACCCTGCGCCGCTGGCACCAACGCTTCGTCCAGCAGCGAGCCCAGGTACAGGCCCGGGGATTTGATGCGTCTTTCCTGCGCACCTGGGAGTTCTATCTAGCGTACTGCGAGGCCGCATTCGACGCACGCAGCATCGACGTCGTGCAGTACACGCTGGTGAAGGACTGAAGCGCCCCTCACGGGCAACGATCCCCGCTTTTCATGGCCCCGTACGGCCCCCTTTTTTTCAACAAGAAAATCATCATGTTCTTATCTCGAATGACGGTCGCCGCCCGCTTGTACGCCGGGTTCGGATTGATCCTGGTCCTTTTGGTGGTGCTGACGGGTATCGCCCTGGTGAAGGTGAACCGCATTGACCAGGCGCTGCGAACCAACAACGACATCCACGTGCAGGTGCAGCGCTACGCCATCAACTTCCGTGGTTCGGCCCATGACCGCTCCATCGCCGTGCGCGACGTGGTGCTGAGTCCGTCCCCCGCCGAGCGCGACCGGGAGATCGCCACCATCGCTGCGCTGGCGGACTTTTACGCCCAGTCGGCTGCGCCGCTGGAAAAGCTCATCACCCGCAAAGGCGCGGCCCCTGAACTGGGGCAGCTGTATGCCGATATTCGCAGCGCTGAATCCAAGGCCGTGGCCACCACTCAGGCCATCATTGCCCAGGTGCAGGCGGGCGACGCCGCTGCGGCACAAACCCTGTGGACGCAGGCCAAGCCGCAATACGTGCAGTGGCTTGCAACCATCAACAAGCTCATCGACTTCAAGGAAGCGCGCATCCAGGCGACCAACCAGGGCGCCATGGACGAGGCGGGCAGCTTCCTCGGCGTGATGTTCTCGGCGCTGCTGCTGGCGTTGGTGCTCAGCGTGGCGGTGGCTTGGAGCGTGGCGCGCAGCATCGTGCGTCAGCTCGGGGCCGAACCCGCAGCGCTGGCCGACGTGGCCAGCCTCGTGGCGCAGGGCAACCTGCGGCCGGTGACGGGCGCTGCCCAGGCGCAGCCGGGGAGTGTGCTGGCATCGCTGGGGGCGATGCAGGCCAGTCTGGCGCGCGTGGTAGGCCAGGTGCGCCAGGCGTCGAACGCCGTCACCGTGGGTTCTGAAGAGATTGCCGGCGGCAACGCCGGGCTGCTGCAGCGCACCGAAGAGCAGGCCGCGAACCTGCAGCAGGCCGCCGCTTCCATGGAGCAGATGACCGCTTCGGTGAGGAACAACGCCGACTCGGCCCGCCAGGCCACCCAGGTCGCGGCCTCCGCCAGCCAGGCGGCCCACAAGGGCGGCGCGGTGGTGGCCCAAGTGGTCAGCACCATGGAGGAGATCACGGCCAGCAGCCACAAGATGGCCGACATCATCGGCGTGATCGATTCGATTGCGTTCCAGACCAACATTTTGGCGCTCAACGCTGCCGTGGAGGCTGCGCGCGCCGGTGAGCAGGGCCGCGGCTTTGCCGTGGTGGCCGGCGAAGTGCGGGCGCTGGCGCAGCGCAGTGCCGACGCTGCCAAGGAGATCAAAGGACTGATCGACGGCAGTGTGGCCAAGGTGGAGGAGGGCGCGCGCCTGGTGGGCGATGCAGGAGCCACCATGACCGACATCGTGGAACAGGCCCAGCGCGTGGCGGGCCTGATTGCGGAAATCAGCACCGCCACCGCCGAGCAGACCGACGGTATTGCCCAGGTGGGCAACGCCGTGACCCATCTCGACCAGGCCACCCAGCAAAACGCGGCCATGGTGGAGCAAAGCGCCGCGGCTGCACAGACCCTGAAGCAGCAGGCTGCGCAACTGGCCGAGGCCGTCAGTGTGTTCCGCTTGGCGCAGGACGCAGGCGGTGGTGCACCGGTGTCGGTGGTGCGCCGCACTTCCCCCATGGTGGCTGCTGCACCCTCTGCCTTGCGGCTCCGGGGCGAGGTTGCGGCTTCTGTTGCATATTAAAACAATAGCGGCTAGCGCTTGACCCATATGCCCTGGAGCCGAATTTCATCCTTGAAGCGCTGGGCTTTTGCAGGCGGTGCGGCCTTGGCGTTGGCGGTGGCTTCGGCCAATCCCACGACCGGACAGGACGGTGGCGCTGCCCCGGCCTGGGTGCGGCAATCCCTCATGGGGGCCACCCTGGCGGGGGAAGGGCAGATGCGGTTTTTGGGCTTGCGCATCTACGACGCACGGCTGTGGGTCACGCCTGGTTTTGACGCCAGCCGCTTTGGTGCGCACCCGCTGGCGCTGGAGTTGACCTACCACCGTGGCTTCACCGGTGCGGCCATTGCCCGGCGCTCGGTAGAGGAAATGCAGCGCCAGGCCAGCGTGCCTTCTGAACAGGCCGAGCGCTGGCAGCAGCGCCTGGCGGCCGTGATTCCCGACGTGCAGCCAGGCGAGCGGCTCACCGGCCTGTACCAGCCGGGCCAAGGCATGCGTCTGTGGCGTGGCAGCCAGGAGTTGGCCGCGATTGACGATGCGGAGCTGGCGCGCCTGTTCTTTGGCATCTGGTTGTCACCGCAGACCTCGGAGCCGGGCCTGCGCAGTGCCTTGCTGGCCCGCACTCCCGGCGGAGGGGCCCCATGACTCCCCGGGCTGCGCCCGTGCGTGCGGTTCCGCTGCCCCGTTGGTGGTCCGGGCCGGCCTATGGCCTGCTCGGTCTGCCGCTGGCCTTTGTGGCCTTGCCGCTGTATGTGGTGTTACCGCATTACTACGCCACGGAATTGGCTTTGCCGTTGGCCAGTGTGGGTGCTTTGCTGATGCTGGTGCGTCTGCTGGATGCGGCCGCCGAGCCCCTGCTGGGGCGCTTGAGCGACCGCCTGTACCAAGGCCCGCTGCGTGCGGTCCTGTGGGTGGCGGGGGGCTCGGCCTTGGTGCAGGTGCTGGGGTTGTCGGGGCTGTTCTTTCCCGCGGTGCAAGGACCGCAGGCGTTGGCGGCGTGGATGGTGGCAGGGTTGTTGGTGACCTGCCTGGCGCACAGCCAGTTGGTGATTGCGCACCAGGCCTGGGGCGTGCGTCTGGGCGGCGACGCGCTGCAGCGCAGCCGTGTCGTGGCCTGGCGCGAAGGTCCGGGGCTGATCGGCGTGGTCACGGCCAGTGCGTTGTCGGTGGCCTGGGGCGCCGGGCCCATGCTGGTGGTGTTCGCGCTGAGCTTGCTGGCCGGGTGGCTGGCCCTGTGGTGGGCGCCGCGCCCTGCAGCACCTGCGCCGCGGGATTTATCTGCCGCTTTTGCCTGGGCCACGGTCTGGCAACCCTTGCACCAGCCAGCCTTTCGTCGCTTGCTGGCGGTGTTTTTGTGCAACGGCATTGCCAGCGCAGTTCCGGCGGCGTTGATGCTGTTTTTTGCCCAGGACCGGCTGCAGGCCACACAGGCGCAGATTGCTTTGTTTCTGGTGCTGTACTTTGTCAGCGGGGCGCTGTCCATGCCAGGGTGGCTGCGCGCGGTGCGCCGCTGGGGGCTGGAGCGCGCCTGGCTGGGCGGCATGCTGCTGGCGGTGGCCTGTTTTGGCTGGACGACGCTCCTGGGCAGCGGGCAGATTGCGGCCTTTGCGTGGATCTGTGCGTTGTCCGGTATCGCCTTGGGGGCGGATCTGGCCTTGCCCGGGGCTTTGCTGGCGCGCTTGGTGGAACGCCAGGGGGCTCAGGGGCGCAGCGAAGGGGCGTACCTGGGGTGGTGGAACCTGGCCACCAAACTGAATCTGGCCCTGGCCGCAGGCGCGGCGCTGCCGTTGCTGCAGTGGCTCGGCTACAGCCCCGGCATCCAGGACGCCCACGCGCTACAGCGCCTCGCTTGGGCTTACGCGCTGCTGCCTTGCGCCCTCAAGCTTCTGGCAGCAGGTTTGCTGTACCGCCTGCTGATCCGCCCCTCCCCGCCGTTGCATGACCAAGGAGTTACCCCATGAACACCCGCCGCCACGCCTTGCTGGCCTTGCTCGCGGGCACTGCCGTGTTGACCGGCTGTGCCAGCCCCCAGGTGACCGACTATGCCCAGGAGCGTCCACAGCTGCAGCTGGACCGCTACTTCAACGGCCGCATCCTGGCCCACGGTATTTTTCAGCAGCGAGGCGGCGAGGTGGTGCGCCGCTTTACCGTGGTGATGGATTGCCACTGGGAGGGCCATCAAGGCGTGCTGGACGAGGCTTTCACCTATTCGGACGGCAGCACCCAGCGCCGTATCTGGCGCCTGACCAAGCATGCTGATGGGCGCTACACCGGGACCGCTGACGATGTGGTGGGTGAGGCCCAGGGCCAGACCGCGGGCAATGCCTTCCGCTGGAACTACACGCTGCGCCTGCCGGTGGACGGCAAGGAGTATGAAGTGCAGTTCGACGACTGGATGTTCCTGGTCGATGACCGGGTGATGCTCAATCGGGCCACGATGCGCAAGTTCGGCGTCACCCTGGGCGAGGTATTGCTGTCGTTCACCAAGACATAAGGAGCCGCACTGTGCCTTTGAACCCCGCGATCACTGACTGGCGCGGCAAGCGCGTGTGGCTGGTGGGCGCCTCCAGCGGTATTGGCCGGGCCGTCGCAGCGCAATTGCACGCACAGGGCGCGCAGGTGATCGTGTCGGCACGCCAGCAGGCGCTGCTGGCGGCGTTTGCGCACGAACACCCTGGCAGCCAAGCAGTGGTGCTGGATGTGACCGATGCCCAGGCGGTCCTGGACGTTGCCGCGCGCCTGCAGACCGAGTCACCACTGGACCTGGTGTGCTACTGCGCCGGCCACTACACCCCCATGCGTGCCGACACGCTGGCGCTGCCCGAGCTGCTGCGCCATCAGCAGGTCAACCTGACGGGCGCGCTGCATGTGCTCGCCGCCGTGGTCCCGGGACTCCTGGCATCTGCCCAGGCGGGACGCGTACCTCACTTGAGTCTGGTGGCCAGTGTTGCAGGCTGGCGCGGTCTGCCGCAGAGCTTGGCCTATGGACCGACCAAGGCGGCCCTCATCAACCTGGCCGAGACGCTGTTCCTTGACCTGCGCCCGCAGGGCGTGGGCGTGAGCGTGGTGAACCCCGGCTTTGTCGATACGCCCCTGACGCGCCAGAACGACTTCAACATGCCCGCGCTGCTCACGCCGGAGCAGGCGGCCCAGGCCATACTGCGTGGTTGGGGGAGGGGCGCGTTTGAACTGCATTTTCCACGCCGCTTCACGCTGTGGCTCAAGCTGCTGCGCGTGCTGCCGTACCGCTGGTACTTTCCGCTGGTCCACCGTATGACCGGGCTGTGACGCATGCACCCACCTATAGACACCCACGCTTGCGTCGCCCGGCTGGTCCAGCTCTACGAGCAGCTAACCCCCGCGCAGTTGCCCCTACTGGAGGACTACTACGCGCTTGACGCACGGTTCAAGGACCCCTTCAATGATGTGCACGGCGTGCCCGCCATCCGTGCCATCTTTGCCCACATGTTCGAGAGCCTGGAGCAGCCGCGCTTTGTCGTCACCCAGCGGCTGGTGCAGGACGACCGGGCCTTTTTGCAATGGGAGTTCCACTTCCGCCTGAAGCGCTGGCGGGCACAGGTGCCTCAGTGCATCCACGGCGCGACCCTGGTGCATTTTGATGCCCAAGGCCGCGTGACGCTGCACCGCGATTACTGGGACCCGGCTGAAGAGCTGTATGAAAAATTGCCTGTTTTGGGGGCTCTGATGCGCTGGCTGAGCAAGGCTGGCGCGGCACCCCTGCCGCATCCTCATCGCTGTTCACCCCCTAGCGACCGTTAAGGTGGAGAAGGGGAGAGGTTCATGCCGATGAACGTCCATGAAGCCACGATGCTCCCCACCACAAAGACGAACACCCCGACGACTTTCGTCATCGGGGTGTTCGAGGCCAAGAAAGAGATGGGGCGACCATCTCGTTAACGGCATAAGACGCGGCGGAGGGCTCTGCGGGAGGTGGTCAGCGTCCAAAACACGGACTCACCCGGATGGTCCGGAGCACTCTAAGGCAATTGCCGCGGCAAGGCCCTATCAGTAGCGGCCACCGCGGTAGCCACCACGGTCTGCGCCGCCGCCAAAACTTGGGCGAGCTTCCATGGGACGCGCGACGTTGACCGTCAGTGCACGTCCATCGACAGAACGGCCGTTCAGACCGTTAATGGCATCCTGTGCCTCGGAATCGCTGCCCATTTCTACAAAGCCGAAGCCCTTGGATCGGCCTGTATCACGCTCCATCATCACCTTGGCGGAGGTGACGGAACCAAATTGGGAAAACTGCTGGTGCAGCGATTCATCACGCACGGAATAGGCCAAGTTGCCCACGTACAGTCGGTTGTTCATGTCAGTGTCTTTCTTTCGGGAAATGAAGGGACGGCTTGTAAGCGCATCCCAGAGGAAATGAGCGGGGGAACCAAAATCAATGGCGCCGGCGCGCTGGAGGGGTGGTGCGCGTGCGGTTCTCGATATGCCGAAATGTCACTCGACCCTTGTTGAGGTCGTAGGGAGACATCTCCAGGGTCACCAGGTCACCGGCCAGAATGCGGATGCGGAACTTACGCATCTTGCCCCCGGTATACGCGATGAGCTGATGCCCGTTGTCAAGCGTGACGCGGTAACGGGCGTCAGGCAGAACTTCATCGACCTTGCCCTGCATTTCAATCAACTCTTCTTTGGCCACGGGTACCTCCGTCAATAGCAGGATCAGCCCAGTTGGTTGTGTAGCACCATGCGGCGCCCTTGCGCTAAGGCGTACTGGACTGCTTGTGTATCGCAGGGGAAGCTTGGGAGGAAGCGGAAGATGCGGTCGTACATTCCCCGGCGTATGGAAACCGAAGCAGTAACACCGACATTGGTGGTTTTGGTCAGCGGCGTGACAACGTAGTTGCCCACGCGCTCGGCGTTTTGTTTTTCAAGCATTGCAAACAGACAGGATGTAATCGCGAAGGCGACCATCCAGGAGAGAAAAGAGGGGAAAAGACCTGCCGCGCGTCGGCGCAGGAAAGGCGGGGGCAGACCCTGAAAGAGGTTTAAGGTCTGCGATGAGCTTGCTGCTTTGAAGAGTGACGGCCAACACTTTTGCAAGAAGTGCGGCGCAAGGCGCATCAGCCAGGATGCTGTCAGGCAGGCGCTATCGAAGCAAGCAGTGGGTAGCGCGTTGGCGGATTATTACTCACCGAAATGAAAAAAGCAAACTTAATTCTTGTGGATGTGCCCGATACCGACCAGCAGGCGTCTTAGGGCCCCGGATTGCTGCACAGTCCCTCGCACCTTTGTACGACGCTATCGAGGGTTTCGGAGGAAAAAGAAAAGGCCGCACGTTCTGGGAACTGTGCGGCCTTGTATGTGGTGCCCGGGGCCGGAATCGAACCGGCACGCCTTGCGGCGGGGGATTTTGAGTCCCCTGCGTCTACCAATTTCACCACCCGGGCAGGCGCGAAAGCGAAGTCGCAAATTATGGCACAGTAACGCGGTATGAAGACCTACCCCACCATTGAAGACGCGATCGGACACACGCCGCTGGTCGCACTGCAGCGCATCGGTGCACAGGACAACGCGGCACGCGGCAATGTCATTCTGGGCAAGCTAGAAGGCAATAACCCGGCGGGTTCGGTGAAGGATAGGCCGGCACTGTCGATGATCCGCCGGGCCGAAGAGCGCGGCGAGATCAAACCCGGCGATACGCTGATCGAGGCGACGTCGGGCAACACCGGTATCGCCCTGGCGATGGCTGCGGCCATCAAGGGCTATCGCATGGTGCTGATCATGCCGGAGGATCTGTCCGTGGAGCGCGCGCAGACCATGAAGGCCTTTGGCGCGGAGCTGGTTCTCACGCCCAAGAGCGGGGGGATGGAATACGCGCGGGATCTGGCCGACCAGATGGTGGCGCAGGGCAAGGGCGTGGTGCTGGACCAGTTTGCCAACCCGGACAACCCCCGCATCCACTACGAGACCACCGGCCCCGAACTGTGGGAGCAGACCGAGGGGCGCATCACCCATTTCGTGAGCGCCATGGGCACCACGGGCACCATCACGGGCGTCGCGCGCTTCCTGCGCGAGAAGAACCCCGCGGTGCGCATCGTGGGTGCGCAGCCGCAGGAAGGCTCGCGTATCCCGGGCATTCGCAAGTGGCCCGAGGAATACCTGCCCAAGATTTACGAGCCCCAGTTGGTGGACGAATTGGTGCTGGTGAGCCAGGACGATGCCGAGGACATGGCACGGCGCCTGGCGCGCGAAGAGGGCATCTTTGCCGGCATCTCCGCAGCCGGCGCCTGCTGGGTGGCGCAGCAGATCGCGCAACGCGAGGAAAACGCCACCATCGTTTTCGTGGTGTGCGACCGGGGCGACCGCTACCTCTCCACCGGCGTCTTCCCGGCGTGAACGTGAAGATCACAGTGGGCATCAATAAGGCCGCTGGCGCCCGGTAGTCAAGCCCAAGCAGCTATTAATTACGGAGCGCTGTGACTGCCATGGCGCATGCTGGAGGAGCATCGCTATGTCGTACGAAACCCGCTATTGCACCCACTGCGCCACGGCGCTGGCGCCCATCGTGGTCATTGAGGACAGCGGCGAGAAGGAACGCCTGCGCTGCCCCGCCTGCGGCTGGACGCACTGGAACAACCCGACGCCCGTGCTGGCGGCCATCGTGGAGGTGGACGGCCGCGTGCTGCTGGCGCGCAATGCGCTCTGGCCACCCAAGATGTTCGCGCTGATCACTGGTTTCATGGAGGCCGGCGAGACGCCCGAGGACGGCATTGCCCGCGAAGTCAAGGAAGAAACCAACTTGGACGCGCGCAGTGTGCAGCTGGTGGGCGTGTATGAGTTCATGCGCATGAACCAGGTCATCATCGCCTACCATGTGCGGGCCGAAGGCGAGGTGCGCCTGTCGCCGGAGCTGCTGGAGCACCGCTTTTATGAGCTGGACCAGCTCAAGTGCTGGCCCGCGGGCACAGGCTATGCGCTGGCCGACTGGCTGCGCTCGCGTGGCCACGAGCCGGTGTTCTTCACCGCCGAGGAAAATGCAGAGCGCCGCCGCGGACTGGACGCGCCGAAGGACTGAGAAAAATGGACATCCACAAGGAAATCGACACCCGGGGCCTGAACTGCCCCCTGCCCATCCTCAAGGCCAAGAAGGCCTTGGCCGACATGGCCAGCGGCCAGCTGCTCAAGGTGGTGGCGACCGACAGCGGCTCGCTGCGCGACTTCCAGGCGTTTGCCCGGCAGACCGGCAACGAACTGGTTGAGCAACAGACCGTGGGCGAAGAATTCATCCACGTGCTGCGCCGTCGCTGAATGATTAAGGACTAAATAGCCGTCCAGCGCTTGTTGGGCAAGCGCTGGTAGCTATCAAAATAGGAATCCGGGCGGGAGGCAGGGGTACCGCTCCGGCGGTGCGTTACAGCGCCAGGGATTGGAGGTATTCGCGGAACTGCGGGCCCACCTGCGGGTGCTGCAGTGCCAGTTCGACCGTGGCTTCCAAAAAGCCTTCCTTGCTGCCGCAGTCGTACCGTTTGCCGGCGTACTGGTAGGCATACACCGTCTCGTGCTGCATCAGGCGCGCGATCGCATCGGTGAGTTGGATCTCGCCGCCCACGCCCTGCGGCTGGTTGCGGATCTCTTCGAAGATGCGCGGCGTGAGCACATAGCGGCCGGCCACGCCCATGCGCGACGGTGCCTTTTCGGGTGCGGGCTTCTCCACGATCTCGTCAACGCGGATCAGCGCGCCGCCAGCGCTCTCGCCCTTGACGATGCCGTAGCGCTTGGTGTGCTCCAGCGGGACTTCCTGCACGGCCAGCAGCGAGCGCCCCTGCTTGGCGAAAGCGGCCGTCATCTGCGCCATCACGCCGGGGCCGCCGGGCTCGCCGGTCATCAGGTCGTCGGCCAGGATGACGGCAAAGGGCTCGTTGCCCACCAGGGGCTCGGCGCACAGCACGGCATGGCCCAGTCCCAACGAGCGTGGCTGGCGCACAAACAGGCAGTTCATGTCGTCGGGCGCGATGCTGCGCACCAGCGCGAGCATCTCGCGCTTGCCGGCGTTCTCCAGCTCGTTCTCCAGTTCGTACGCGGTATCGAAATGGTCCTCGATCGCGCGCTTGCTGCGGCCGGTGACGAACACCATGTCGCGGATGCCGGCCTCGTAGGCCTCCTCGACCGCGTACTGGATCAGGGGCTTGTCCACCACCGGCAGCATCTCCTTGGGCGATGCCTTGGTGGCGGGCAGGAAGCGGGTGCCGAGCCCCGCGACGGGAAAGACGGCCTTGCGGACACGGGTGGGTGCGTTCAAGTCGGGTGCCTCACTAAAAAGGGTGCCGGGTAAAAACAAGGGCGCCTGCAGCGCCCTTGTCCGGTGATCGGGCTGATCTTAGCCCAGGCGCGCGAGCTGCTCCTCGATGCGCGCCAGCGTGGCCCCGAAGTCGGCCACGCGCTTCTTTTCCTGCTCGATCACGGCCGGCGGGGCCTTGGCCACGAAAGCCTCGTTGCCCAGTTTGCCGTTGGCCTTGGCGATCTCGCCGGACAGGCGCGCGGCCTCCTTGGACAGGCGGGCCTTTTCAGCAGCGATGTCGATCTCCACGAACAGTGCCAGGCGGGCGTCGCCCACCACGGCCACGGGCGCGCTTTGCGCGGCCTGGGCCCAGGCGGCCTCGTCGTCGAACACCTTCACCTCGCTGAGCTTGGCCAGGTTCTGCAGCACCGGGGCGATGTTGCGCATGAAGTCCGCGTCGCCCGCCACCAGCAGCGGCAGGCGCTGTGCGGGCGACACGCCCATCTCGCCGCGCAGCGTGCGGCAGGCGTCCACCACTTGCTTGATGCGCGCCACGTAGGCGATGGAGCCCTCGTCGATTTTCTCGGGCTGGGACTGCGGATAGGCGGCGATGGCGATGGAGTCGCCCTTCAGGCCCGCCAGCGGGGCCACTACCTGCCACAGCGCTTCGGTGACAAAGGGGATGACGGGGTGCGCCAGGCGCAGGATGGCCTCCAGCACGCGGATCAGCGTGCGGCGCGTGGCGCGCTGCTGCGCCTCGTCGCCAGTCTGGATCTGCACTTTGGCGATTTCCAGGTACCAGTCGCAGAACTCGTTCCAGACGAAGTCGTAGAGGGTGTTGGCCACGTTGTCCAAGCGGAACTCGGCGAAGCCCTTGGCCACTTCGGCCTCGACCTGTTGCAGCTGCGAGACGATCCAGCGGTCGGCCTGGCTGAAGCGCAGGTAGCTTTCAGTGCAGCCCTGCGCGGTGTCCATGCCGCAGTCGTAGCCCTCGCAGTTCATCAGCACGAAGCGGCTGGCGTTCCACAGCTTGTTGCAGAAGTTGCGGTAGCCCTCGCAGCGCTTGCTGTCGAAGTTGATGCTGCGGCCCAGCGACGCCAGCGCGGCGAAGGTGAAGCGCAGCGCGTCGGCGCCATAGGCGGGAATGCCCTCGGGAAATTCCTTTTGCGTGTTCTGGCGCACTTTGGTCGCGGTCTCGGGGCGGCGCAGGCCCTGGGTGCGTTTGTCCAGCAGCGGCTCCAGCGCAATGCCGTCGATCAGGTCCACCGGGTCGAGCACGTTGCCCTCGGACTTGCTCATCTTCTTGCCCTGCGCGTCCAGCACCAGGCCGTGGATGTAGACATGCTTGAACGGCACGCGCCCGGTGAAGTGCGTGGTCATCATGATCATCCGGGCGACCCAGAAGAAGATGATGTCGTAGCCCGTGACCAGCACGCTGCTGGGCAGGTACAGGTTGTAGTCGTCGGTGGCACCATCGGTCTGGTTTGGCCAGCCCATGGTGCTGAAGGGCACCAGGGCGCTGGAGTACCAGGTGTCGAGCACGTCGGCATCGCGGGTCAGCGTCTTGCCGGGGGCCTGGGCCTGGGCCTCTTGTTCGTTGCGGGCCACGTACACATTGCCGTCCTCGTCGTACCAGGCAGGGATCTGGTGGCCCCACCACAGCTGGCGGCTGATACACCAGTCCTGGATGTTGTTCATCCACTGGTTGTAGGTGTTGACCCAGTTCTCGGGCACGAACTGCACCTGGCCGCTGGCCACGGCGTCGATGGCCTTTTGCGCGATGCTCTTGCCGGTGGCGTCGCCCGTGCCTTCTTGGGCCACCTTGTTCATGGCCACGAACCACTGGTCGGTCAGCATGGGCTCGATCACCTGGCCGGTGCGGGTGCAAATCGGCACCATCAGCTTGTGCTTCTTGGTCTCGACCAGCAGGCCCTGGGCCTCCAGGTCGGCCACGATGGCCTTGCGCGCCACGAAGCGGTCCATGCCCTGGTACTTGGCGGGGGCGTTCTCGTTCACCGTGGCCTGCAGGGTGAGCACGCAAATCATGGGCAGCTTGTGGCGCTGGCCCACCTGGTAGTCGTTGTTGTCGTGCGCGGGCGTGACCTTGACCACGCCGGTGCCGAACTCCTTGTCCACGTAGGCGTCGGCAATCACCGGGATCTCGCGGTCGCACAGCGGCAGCTTGACCATCTTGCCGATCAGGTGCGCGTAGCGCTCATCCTCGGGGTGGACCATCACGGCCACGTCGCCCAGCATGGTCTCGGGGCGGGTGGTGGCCACCACCAGCTGGCCGCTGCCGTCGGCCAAGGGGTAGGCGATGTGCCACAGCGAGCCGTCTTTTTCCTCGTTCTCCACTTCCAGGTCCGACACGGCGGACTGCAGTTTGGGGTCCCAGTTCACCAGGCGCTTGCCGCGGTAGATCAGGCCCTGCTGGTACAGCTTCACGAAGGTGTCGGTCACCACCTTGGAGAGCTTGTCGTCCATGGTGAAGTACTCGCGGCTCCAGTCCACGCTGTCGCCCAGGCGTCGCATCTGGGTGGTGATGGTGTTGCCGCTCTTTTCCTTCCACTCCCACACCTTCTTCACGAAGTCGGGGCGGCCCAGGTCATGGCGGCTCACGCCTTGCTCTTGCAGCTGGCGCTCGACGACGATTTGTGTGGCAATGCCCGCGTGGTCGGTGCCCGGCACCCAGACGGTGTTGTGCCCCAACATGCGGTGGTAGCGCGTCAGGCTGTCCATGATGGTCTGGTTGAACGCATGGCCCATGTGCAGTGTGCCCGTCACGTTGGGCGGAGGCAGCTGGATGGCGAATGCCGGCTGCCCGGCCTGCGCCGCGCCCGTGCCGCGGTAGCCTGCCACGCCGTAGCCGCGCTTTTCCCATTCGGGGCCCCAGTGGGCCTCCAGGGCGGCGGGCTCAAAGGACTTGGAGAGGCTGTTCAGGCCGGGTTGTTCGATCGTGTCGCTCATGGCAATGAAAAACGGCATCCCGTGGGATGCCGCCTGGGCAGTGGTTCGGAGGATGGGGGCATTTTATTCGGTTACCGCCATGCTTCCATACTGATAGCTGCTTGCGCTTGCTGGATAAGCGCTGGAGGCGCTTTTTACTCAGACCCTGTGGTGGGCACGAATTCGGGGCGGTCGTTGGTCTGGGGTTTGAGCGGCGCGCTGGCATGGCCGCCGGCGCGTTCCTTGCGCCATTGCTCCTTGCGCGCCGTCCACTCGGCCAGCCGGGCGTGGGCGGTGGTGCTTTCGCGCTGCATCTGCGCGGTGTCGGCCAGTTGGGCCGACAGCTCCAGCCGGATGCCGTTGGGGTCGAAGAAGTAGATGCTCTTGAAGATGTGGTGGTCGGTCACTCCGAGCACCTGCACACCGTGTGCCTGCAGACGGGTTTTGGTGTCCTCCAGCTCTTGCACGGTGTTCACGCGGAAGGCGATGTGGTTGACCCACGGGGGGGTGTTGGGCGAGGGCTCGGGCTTCACGTCGTCGCCCAGGTCGAAGAACGCGATGAACGAGCCGTCCTGCAGCCGGAAGAAGAAGTGGGTGTAGGGGCAGTACTCGCCCGTGCTGGGCACGTAGTCGCTCTGGATGATGTGGTACAGCGGCAGGCCCAGGATGTCCTCGTAGAAGTGGCGCGTCTCCTCCGCGTCGCGCGCCTTGTAGGCGTAGTGGTGCAGCTGCTGGATGGCGGCGGGGGGCGGGAGGGTGTCGTGGGGAGCAGTCATGGCGTTGTCTCCGGGATAGGGCGCCAGGGCGCATGCTGGTATGAAGAAGTGCCTGAAATTCTACTATTCGTAATTGATTTGCGTTAAGTGAATTTGAAAAACCGCTGTCCAGCAGGCATGGCGCAGCCGCCGCGGCAAAGGCGGCCGGTGGCCTCAAACGGGAAAGAGGGAGTGGTGCTCAGGCGTTCGCCTGGGCGGCTTTCTTCCAGGCATCCGCGGCGGCCTCTGCGTCGCCGCGCTGCTCGGCCAGCTCGGCAAGATGGCGCCAAGCGCTGGCGCGCAGCGACGCATCGGGAAGCTGCTGAGCGGCCTGGGTGAAGAGTTGCTGGGCCTTGCCCCACAGGTTGCGCTGCAGGCAGGCCTTGGCCGACAGGTATTGCAGACGCGCGTTGCGCGGAGCCGCCTGCTGGGCGGACTCGATGCGCGCCAGCCAGTTGGCATCCAGCGCCTGCAGGCTGCCCTCAAGCGCGCGCACCAGTTTGAGCACCTGGGCATCGGGCAGCGGGGGCTGAGCGGGGTCCGTCATGCGTTCCCACACCGGCAGAAGCCATGCGCGCACCTGCATCGCATCGCCGCCCAGCTGGCCCAGGCGCTGCGCCGCATGCACGGCAATCTCGGGCATGGCGCGCTCATGGGGCTCCAGCCCCAGCCAGATGCGCTGCAGTTGGGCTGGGTCGTAGGCGCCGTTGATCAGTTCCATTGCCAGGCCGCGCACGATGCTCTCGGCGGCGGCCGGCGAAAAGGCGTGGTGCTTGCCCAGCAGACGGGCGGTTTCCAGCGCCTGCTCGGTCTGGTGCGACAGGCGCGATGCCTTGAGTTTGGCGCGCAGTGCCAGCGTGCGGCGCGCCGTGCCGGCCGGCAGGACGGAAAGGCGCTCCAGCGCGGTGGTGGCGTCGCGCTCGTCCAGCGACCAGCGTGCCGCGCGCAGCTGCGCGCCCTCGCGCAATTCCTGCTCGATGGCGGCCGCCCGATCGGGAATGTTGTCCAGCGCCTGCTGCAAGTGTGCTTCCCGCGTGGCACGGTCCTGCAGCGCATGCGAGCTTTCCGCGGCCACCATGTGGGCCAGCGTGCGCAGCCGACGGCCATGGGGCAGGGCTTCCTTGGCGTCTTCGAGGGCGCGCTCCTGCACGATCGCGGATTCCGCGGACTTGCGGGCGCGCAGGAAGCGCCCTCCCAGCATCTGCGACAGCGCATCCAGCAGCGCACCGTGCATGGCACGCTCCTTTTGCAGCAGGCGCCAGCGGCGCGCCTGCATGGGTAGCTCCAGCAGCGCCGCCAGGGCGCGCAGCGCCGCGTACAGCAGCGTGAAGCCGCCGAACAGCAGCATCAGCACCATGTTGAGGGACAGGTCGATGCGGTAGGGCGGCCAGAACAGCGTGACCGTGCCCTGGTTGTTGCCCGCAAACAGGGCGACGGCAACGGCCACACCGAACAGGGCCAGGAACCAGAGTGCTGCGCGCATGGGCAGAGTGTCCTAGGGGCGGGTCAACGGCCGGCCGCGGCCGTGGCCAGCGCGGCGAAGGTGTCCTCCAGCGCGGGCATTTCGACAGTCTTCATGTGCGCCTGCAGCTGCTGCAGGGCCGCGGTGGCGTTCTGCGTGCGGCGCGAGGCAGGATCGAAGTACTTGCCCAGCGCGCTGTAGGCGCCGGCCAGGTCGGCGCGCGCCGAGTCCATGCGACGCGCCAGCAGGCCCAGCCGTGCATTGAGCAGCTTGAGCTTGAGGTTCTCGCGCAGGAAGAAGGCCTGGTCGGGGGCGAGCAGGATGGCGTCGGGATGGTCGATGCGGCTCACGCGCACCAGGCCGCGCACCTCGTCGCGCACGCCTTCCCAGGTGCGGTGCAGCGTGGCTTGCCAGCGGGGCTGGCTGGCGGTGCTCGCGGCGGGGGCGGGCGCCGTCGCCTCGCCCGCCGGGCGGCGCATGCTGGCTGCTTGGGCCACGCTGCCCAGCAGGGGCAGCTCGTCCACCTGGCGCACCAGGTCGTCCAGGCGGCCGAGCAGACCTGCAGTGTCGATGACGTTGGCGCGCTCCAGGCGCTCCAGGTCATGGCCCATGGCGCGCAGCACGGGCGCCAGGCGCGGCTGCGATGCGCGCTCCACGCGCTGGCTCGCGCTCTTGAGCGCGGCCACCAGGGGCTGCAGGCTGCCCGTGAGCTGGGCCTGCTGCTGCGCCAGGCGGATGGCGGCTTCCACGTCCACCACCAGGTTCTCGTCGCGCGTGCGCGAGAGGCTTTGCATGAGCTCTTCCAGCTGGCTGCGCTGCAGCGCGACTTCGCTCACGCGGGCTTCTGCCACGGCCAGGCGCGTGGAGGTCTCGCGCGCCAGCTCCTGCGCTTGCTGGGCCATGGTGCGTGCCTCGATGGCCTGGGCGCCGGAGTCGGCCGACTGGCGTGCCAACTGCTCCTGGATGGACGACAGCCGCTGCCACAGCATCACCGAACTGGCCAGCGCGGCAATGGCGATGGCGCTCAGCGCGAATAGGGTCGCGCGGCCGCCGTGGGCCGCGGCGGGCCGGGGAGCGGCGGGCGCCGGTGCGGGCAGCCCGGATGAGGACTCATTGCTCATAAAGCGATTCTATCGAGGCTGCCACTTCATCGAACGCCGGACGGCATTCGTGCACACTGCCAAAGCCGGCCACACGTGCGGCCTGCGCGATACGCGGGTGGGTGGTCAGGGCGCGGGCCATGCCCCAGTGTTGCGCGGGCAACACAGCACGCAGGTTGGCGATGGCCTCGGAACTGCTCAGCAGCCAGACCGAGCCGTCGCTGGCGGCTGCTTGCGCCAGCTCCAGTTGCTGGGCGTCGAGGCAGGGGGCGCCGCGCTCGTACGCGGCGACGAAGTCCACCGCGCCACCCGCAGCGGCAATCTGCCGGGCCAGCCATTCGCGCCCGTTGCCGCCCTCGGCCGTGGGGGCGTTGGCTCCACGCACGATGAGCACGCGGTCGCCCGGGCCGATCTGCGGCGCGACCACTTGCCACAGGGCTTCGGAGTCAAACTGCGCGGCGTCGGCGCCGGGAGCGTCAATGCGCTCGGGCGCAACCCCGGCCTGCACGAGTGCCGCCACGGTACCGGGGCCGGGAGCCCATACTCTCGTTTTGATAGCTGCTAACGCTTGTCCAGAAAGCGCTAGAGGCATATTTGATTCAAAGAAATACTGCGCCGCATTGCCGCTCACGAACATCACCGCGCAGTAGCGGTCCACGCATGCCCGGGCCTGTTGCAGCTCCTCGCGCAGAGCCGGGTTGGTCACCGGGCCGATGGCGATGAGTGGCAGCGCCAGCGCGGCGATGCCGCGCGCCTGCAGATCGGCGGCCCACTGCGTGGCCTCGCGCGCGGGGCGCGTGACGATGGCCCGGGGCGGCTGCACGGGCAAGGTCAGAGCGCTCCCACGGCGCCGGCGGTGCGCAGCTGTGCGGCGACGGCCAGTCCCAGTGCATCGGCCTGCTCCAGCGTATGCACGGGGGCCGCGCCCTCGGCGCGCACCAGCGGCACCCGGGCCGCGACGTCGCCCCAGGCGGCGCGCAGCGAGAGCGTGTCGCCGTCCCACTGGCCATGCGCGGCCAGCGGCATGGAGCAGCTCCCTCCCATGGCGCGGCTCACGGCACGCTCGGCCGTCACCGTGAGCCAGGTGCGCTCATGGGCCAGCGGCGCCAGCGCCTCGCGCAGGTCGTGGCGGTCGCCGCGGATCTCGATGCCCAACGCGCCCTGGCCGGCGGCGGGCAGCATCTGCTCGGGCGTGAACACGGCGCGGATGCGCTCGTGCAGGCCCAGGCGCTTCAGGCCTGCGGCCGCGAGCACGATGGCCGCGTACTGGCCCTCGTTCAGCTTGCGCAGGCGCGTCTGCACGTTGCCGCGCAGCGGCTCGATCTGCAGGTCGGGGCGCAGCGCTTGCAGCAGCACCTGGCGGCGCAGGCTGGAAGTGCCCACCACCGCACCGTGGGGCAGTTCGTCCAGCGATGCGTAGCCGGGCGACACGAAGGCGTCGCGCGGGTCCTCGCGCTCCATCACACAGGCCAGGGCGAAGCCCTGGGGCAGTTCCATGGGAACGTCCTTGAGCGAATGCACCGCGATGTCGGCGCGGCCTTCCTCCAGCGCCACTTCCAGCTCCTTCACGAACAGGCCCTTGCCGCCCACCTTGGACAGCGTGCGGTCCAGGATCTGGTCGCCGCGCGTGGTCATGCCCAGCAGCGCCACGGCGTGGCCGCGCGCGCGCAGCAAGGACTGCACATGCTCGGCCTGCCAGAGCGCGAGTTGGCTTTCGCGCGTGGCGATCACGATGGAAGGAAGCGAGGGAGAGGGAGTGGTCATTGCGGCGTCTGTCTCGGCCCCCGCAGGCACGGCGGCGGGGCAGCGGGGGGATGCTAGCATGCTGCGCTGCAACAGCCGCGCCATTCCATCAACCATCCCATCGGCGCGCCAGGAGACCTTTGCGCATGACCGCCCCCGCCCGCAAGACCGACGCCGCCGCGGCGCCGGCGCCCGCCCGCAAGACCGACAAGGACCTGCCGCTGATCCAGGACATCCGCCTGCTGGGGCGCATCCTGGGCGACGTGATCCGCGAACAGGAGGGCGTGGCCGCCTATGACCTGGTGGAGCAGGTCCGCAAACTGTCAGTGGCCTTCCGGCGCGACGCGGATCACGAGGCCGACAAGGCGCTGAAGAAGCTGCTCAAGGGCCTGACGGGCGACCAGACGGTGAGCGTGATCCGCGCCTTCACGTACTTCAGCCACCTGGCCAACCTGGCCGAGGACCGCCACCACATCCGCCGCCGCGCCGTGCACGAGCGCGCGGGCAGCGCGCAGGAGGGCAGCATCGAGGTGGCGCTGGCGCGCCTGCGCTGGGCCGGCATCGCGCCGCGCACCGTGGCGCAGACGCTGGCCACCAGCTATGTGGCGCCGGTGCTCACGGCCCACCCGACCGAGGTGCAGCGCAAGAGCATCCTGGACGCGGAGCGCGAGATCGCCCTGCTGCTCACCCAGCGCGACGATATCCAGGCGCGCGCCCAGCTCTACAACAGCGCGAAGGACACGCTCACCCCGCGCGAGCTGGCCGCCAACGAGGCGCAGCTGCGCGCGCGCGTGGCCCAGCTGTGGCAGACGCGGCTGCTGCGCTACTCCAAGCTCACCGTGGCCGACGAGATCGAGAACGCCCTTTCGTACTACGAATACACCTTCCTGCACGAGATCCCCAAGATCTATGCCGAGCTGGAGCGCGAGCTGGGCGGCAGCCACCCCGTGGCGAGCTTCCTGCGCATGGGCCAGTGGATCGGTGGCGACCGCGACGGCAACCCCAACGTGAGCGCCGACACGCTGGCCCTGGCCCTGCGCCGCCAGGCCGAGGTGGCGCTGCGCCACTACCTGACCGAGGTGCATCACCTGGGGCGCGAGCTGTCGCTCTCCAGCAACCTGGTGCAGGTCTCGGCCGAGATGCTGCAGCTCGCCGCACGCTCGCCTGACACCAGCGAGCACCGCCGCGACGAGCCCTACCGCCGCGCACTCACGGGCGTGTACGCGCGCCTGGCCGCCACGCTCAGGGATTTGACGGGCGGCGAGGCTGCACGCCATGCCGTAGCCCCACAGAATGCGTACGCCAGCGCGGGCGACTTCCTGGCCGATCTGCGCGTGATCGAGGCTTCGCTGCGCTCGCACCGCGGTGCGGCCCTGGTGGGCGAACGCCTGCGCCCGCTGATGCGCGCAGTGGAAGTGTTCGGTTTCCACCTGGCCACGGTGGATCTGCGCCAAAGCTCCGACCAGCACGAGCGCGTGGTGGCCGAACTGCTGGCCACCGCCCGGGTGGAGTCCGACTACGAGGCCCTGCCCGAGCCCGCGCGCCGCGCGCTGCTGCTGCGCCTGCTGTGTGACGCACGGCCCCTGCGCGTGGTGGGGGCGCCGTATTCCGAGCACACGACGGGTGAGGTCGCCATCTTCGAGACCGCGCGCCAGATGCGCGAGCGCTATGGCGACGACGCCATCCGCCACTACATCATCAGCCACACCGAGACGGTGAGCGACCTGCTGGAGGTGCTGCTGCTGCAAAAGGAGGTGGGCCTGCTGCAAGGCACGCTGGACACGGGCGCCAGGGCGGACCTGATCGTGGTGCCGCTGTTCGAGACGATCGAGGACCTGCGCAATGCCGCGCCCATCATGCGCGAGTTCTACGCGATCCCTGGCATCGCGCAGTTGGTGCGCGCCAGCGGGGCCGAGCAGGACATCATGCTCGGCTACAGCGACAGCAACAAGGACGGCGGCATTTTCACCAGCAACTGGGAGCTGTACCGCGCCGAGATCGCGCTGGTGGCGCTGTTCGACGAGATGAACGCCGCCCAGGCGGGTGCGCCCATCCAACTGCGCATGTTCCACGGCCGTGGCGGCACGGTGGGGCGTGGCGGCGGGCCCAGCTACCAGGCCATCCTGGCGCAGCCGCCCGGCACCGTGCGCGGGCAGATCCGCCTGACCGAACAGGGCGAGGTGATCGCCTCCAAGTACGCCAACCCCGAGATCGGCCGGCGCAATCTGGAGACCCTGGTGGCCGCCACGCTGGAAGCCACGCTGCTGCAACCCACCAAGTCCGCCACCAAGGCGTTCCTGGAAGCGGCCGAGCAGCTCTCGCAGGCCAGCATGGAGGCTTACCGCGCGCTGGTGTACGAGACACCGGGCTTCACCGATTACTTCTTCAATTCCACGCCGATCCGCGAGATTGCCGAGCTCAACATCGGCTCGCGCCCGGCCAGCCGCAAGGCCAGCCAGCAGATCGAGGATCTGCGCGCCATCCCCTGGGGCTTCAGCTGGGGCCAGTGCCGCCTCACGCTGCCGGGCTGGTTTGGCTTCGGCGCTGCGGTGGATGCCTTCACGCATGCACCGGGCAAGGACCCCAAGGCCCAGCTGGCGCTGTTGCAGAAGATGTACCGGCAGTGGCCGTTTTTTCGCACGCTGCTGTCCAACATGGACATGGTGCTGGCCAAGAGCGACCTGGCGCTGGCCTCGCGCTACAGCGAGCTGGTGGCCGATGCGCGCCTGCGCAAAAAGGTGTTCGGTGTGATCGAGGCCGAATGGCAGCGCACGGCCGACGCGCTCACGCGCATCACGGGGGAAAAGCAGCGCCTGGCGGCCAACACGGCGCTGGCGCGCTCCATACGGCACCGCTTCCCCTACATCGACCCCCTGCACCATCTGCAGGTGGAGCTGGTGCGCCGCTGGCGCGCGGGCCAGGGCGACGAGCGCGTGCAGACCGGCATTCACATCTCCATCAACGGTATTGCCGCGGGGCTGCGCAACACGGGCTGAGGTACGGGCGTGGTAGACGGCATCACGGCGCAGTGGCTGCAACGCCTGGGCGCGCAGGTCGCCTGGGCCTACGGCCTGCGCGTGCTGCTCGCGCTGGGCGGCGCCATGGCCTGGAGCTGGGGCACGCACCAGGTGGATCTGGTGGTGCCGCTGTTCCTGGGCGTGCTCGCGTCTGCGCTGGCCGAGACGGATGACAGCTGGCGCGGCCGCCTGAAGGCGCTGCTGGTCACACTGGCGTGCTTTGCGCTCGTGGCCTTCCCGGTGGCGGCGCTCGTGGACCAGCCGCTGTGGTTCCTGGTGGTGCTGCTGGTGTGCAGCTTCGTCTTCACATTGCTGGGCGCGGTCGGCGGGCGCTACCGCGCGATCGCTTCGGCCACGGTGATCCTGGCGCTGTATGCGGCCCTCAGCGTGCCCCAGGGTGCGGGCGACACGCAGCCCTGGTGGCGCATGCCTGCGCTGCTGCTGGCGGGCGCGGGGTGGTACGGGCTGCTGTCGCTGGCGTGGTGTGTGCTCACGCCGTTGTTGCCCCTGCGGCATGGCATGGCTGCGCTGTACGAGGAACTGGGCGCCTACCTGCGGCTCAAGGCCAGCGTCTTCGAGCCCGTGCGCGGCGTGGATGTCCAGCAGAGGCGGCTGGCGCTGGCACAGACCAATGCGCGCGTGGTGGCGGCGCTCAACAGCGCCAAGGAAAGCCTGTTCAGCCGCATGGACGCGCAGCCGCCCCAGGGCCGGCTGCTGCAGCTGCTCAACCTGTATTTCATCGCCCAGGATATTCACGAGCGCGCGAGCTCCTCGCACTACCACTACAACGAATGGGCGGACGTGCTCTTTCACAGCGATGTGCTGTACCGCTGCCAGCGCGTCCTCACGCTGCAGGGCATGGCCTGTACGCAGCTGGGTGAAGCACTGCGCCGGCGCCGCCCGCTGGTACGCGATGCGGGGCATGCGCAGGCGCTGGCAGACCTGCATGATTCCATCACCTACCTGGAGCGCCAGGGCCAGAGCGCCTGGCAGCGCCCGCTGCGCTCGCTGCGCGCGCTGGCGCGCAACCTCAGCACGCTGGACGCGCAACTCACCACCGCCACGCTGCCCATGCAAAACGCGGTGCTGGGGGACATCGCATTGTTCGACCGCACGCCGCGCTCGCTGGCCGATGCGTGGGGCCGCGTGCGTGCGCAGCTGCATGCGCGCTCGGTGCTGTTTCGGCATGCGGTGCGCCTCACGCTGGCGCTGGCCGCGGGGTATGCCGCCATGCAGCTCACGGACCCCAGGCACGGTTACTGGATCCTGCTGACCACGCTGTTCGTCTGCCAGCCGACCTATGGGGCCACCGTGTCCCGCGTGGCGCGGCGCGTGCTGGGCACCGCGCTGGGGCTGGTGGCGGGCTGGGCGTTGCTGGAGCTGTTCCCCAGCCCGACCCTGCAGGCGCTCTTGGCCGTGGCGGCGGGGGTGCTGTTCTTCCTTACGCGCACCCAGCGCTACCTGCTAGCCACGGCGGCCATCACGCTGATGGTGCTGCTGTGCTTCAACCAGACCACGGGCGAAGGCTACACGCTCATCCTGCCGCGCCTGCTGGACACGGTGATCGGCAGTCTCATCGCGGCGGCCGCCATGTTTCTGGTGCTGCCTGACTGGCAGGGCAAGCGCCTGGGTGCCGTGGCGGCCGAGGCGCTGGAGGCCCATGCGCTGTACCTGCGCGAGATCATGTCGCAGTACGCCACGGGCAAGGACGACGACCTGGACTACCGCCTGGCGCGCCGCGTGGCGCACAACGCCGATGCGGCCCTGTCCGCCGCGCTGTCGCACATGCTGCTGGAGCCGCGCTGGGTGCGCCGCCACGCGCGCGTGGGACTGCAGTTGCTGGTGCTCTCGCACACGCTGTTGAGCTATCTGTCGGCCTTGGGTGCGCACCGCGGTCTGCCGGCCGACGTGGCGGCTGATTCGTTGGCAGAGCGCGCCGCCCGTGAGGCCGCGAACCAGATCGAGCAGATGGCCCAGGCGCTGCGCGGGCGGCATGCGCTGGCGCAGGAGGATGGCGCTGCCGAGGGGTTGGCGCTGGCGCTGGAGCAGGCGGCCGATGCCTCCGGCGACGGCCTGTCGCTCGTGCAGGCCCAGTTGGCGCTGGTGTGCCGGCAGGTGGCGCCGCTGCGGGCCGCGGTGCGCTCGCTTGCCGGGCAGGGCGCGGCGGCCTGAGGCTGATCTGGCCCGCAAAGCCCCTCTTGTTCCACCCTTGGCGCGCAGGCGCACCGGCTAGCATGGCCGGTCGTCACGCAATACATATTCTTCGATCATGAGAAACCGGGTTTTGGCCTTCTGCGTCCTGGCCGGGCTGGCGGCCGGCTGCGCGCCCCTGCCAACGGCGCCGCACGGCGCGACGCCGGAGGGGGCGCACGCGCCCACGGAGCAACAGGCGGTGAACGCAGTCCGCCAATGGGACGTGCTGGCTGCCGACGTGGCGGCGCATGTGGCCGATCGGCTGCGTGGATGGCCCGCGGGGCAGCACCCGATCCATGTGGAGATGGCCCCCCAGGCCTCCGACTTTCAGCGCGGCTTTCGCGAGTTGCTGGTCACGCATTTGGTGGAGCGGGGCATCGCCGTGACCACCGAACCCGCAGCCCTGCGGTTGCGGGCCAGCACCCAGCTGGTGCAGCACCACGCGGGTGCGGCGTCCGCGGCGCCGTTGCAGCGCCTGGCCGAAGGTGTGTACGTGCGGCGCAATGCAACGCATGCGGACGCGAGTGTGCCGATGCGCACCGAGGTGCTGGTCGTCACGTCGCTGGAAAGCGAGGGCCGGGTGCTGGTGCGCACATCTGACGTGTACACGATCGCGCAGCCGGACGCACCGCTGTACCAGCGCCCCGCTGCGGCGCCGGGGCCCCTCACGACCTGGCGGGTCGTGCCATGAAGGAGGGAGACCGCATGACGCAACGCATTGGAATACAGCGGCGCGTGCTGCTGGCAGCGGTGCTGACCGCCAGCGCATTGGCCCTGCCGGGCTGCGCACGCTACTACTACGGCGCTGCGGTCAGCAGCGACCCCGTGGACCTGATGGCCAGCAACCACGGCGCCGCGGATGCGCTGTTGCTGCAAGTGCCGCTGGATCCCGATACCCCTGTGCTGGTGGCAACGGTGGTGCAGTTGGACCGGTTGGATGAATCTTCGCGCCTGGGGCGCCTGGTGGCCGAGCAACTGGCGGGCCGGCTGGTCCAGCGCGGGCTGCGCGTGACCGAGCTGCGCATGCGCGAGACCCTGGCGATGCGCCCCGGACAGGGCGAGCTGCTGCTGTCGCGGCACGCACAGGAGGTGGCGCGCGCCCAGGCGGCCCAGGCCGTGCTGGTGGGCACCTACGCGGTGGCGCCGCAGGCGGTTTACGTGAGCCTGAAGCTGGTGGGCGCGGGCAACGCGGTGCTGGCGGCGCACGACTATGCACTGCCCATGGATGCCAACGTGCGCGGTCTGCTGGCGGGCCGGTAGCCCATTGCCGCGCCGTTATGCTATTTATTTAATAGCTATTAGCGCTTGATGGGTAAGCGCTAGAGGCTATTTTCACTTGAATTAGTGCAGCGTGAGTGCGCCGGCGCTCTTGCTCTTGCCGGCACGTGCGGGCGGGTTGCACAGGCCGCAGGTGTAGTGGCGGTTCTCGTACAACTCGGTGACGAACTGGCCGCTGCACTGCGAGCACTTGGTGCGCGTGAGCATGCCGGCATCCACGAACTTCACCAGCCGCCAGGCGCGCGTGAAGGACAGCAGTGGGTCGATCTGCGCCGCGGCCACCTGCTCGTTGTAGAGGCGATAGGCCTTGGTGAGCAGCTCCACCGCGTCCAGGCTCACGCCCTTGGACAGATATTCGTAGATGTTCAGGAACAGCGAGCTGTGGATGTTCTCCTGCCAGGTGAGGAACCAGTCCGTGGAGAAGGGCAGCTGTCCCTTGGACGGCGACTTGCCCGCGATCTCCTTGTACAGGCGGATCAGGCGCTCGTACGACAGCGTGGTCTCGGACTCCAGCACCTGCATGCGGGCTCCCATCTCGATCAGCATGGCGGCGCGTTCGATTTGCTTGGATTCGTTGAGAACGCTCTTGGCGGGTGCGGACATGGCGGGCTTTCGGAAGAAGAGGGGAAGGCTGGCGTGGGACTTCAGAGCACTTCGGAGACGCGGCTGGCCATCAGGATGTTGGCGTGCAGCGTGTTGGTGGCTTCGCTGGCGGCTTTGCGCGGCGTGTTGTGGCTGGTCAGCAGGCTCCACACCAGTTCGTCGTCCACGCGGAAGCTGCACAGCAGCGTGTTGCGCGAGGCAAGCTTGAGCACCTGTGCGGCGGACAGCGATGCCAGAATGTCGGCCGCTTCTTCGTTCAGCCCCAGACGGAACACGGCTTCGGCCTTGTCCTGGCGGATCAGGGTCTGCGCCAGCATCAGGTAAGTGAGGTTGGCTTCGCGGATTTCGGCGAGCAGTTGTTCGGAGGTCATGGGGCAATCCTTTCCAAGAGGGGATCACTGCGTTGCATAACGTTGCATGTGTTGCGTGATCCGATGAAATGGATTGTGAAACCGGGGCAAAAAGAAATTAAGTCGGGGTTCGGCGCTGCGTGGCGTCTGGCGGATGAGCAGCCTTTGTAGGAATTTGCCTTACAGCGGCGTCGGCGTGTGGCGCGTGTTTGCGGTAGTGGTTTCGCCGGTACAGGCATGAAAAAACGGGCCGCAGCCCGTTGGATGGAGTGCGCGCGGTCGTGCGCAGGGGGAAGGCACCGTGTCAGGCGCCTGACGCCTGGCTCAGTCGGCGTCGCCCATCTGGGACTGCAGGTAGTTCTGCAGCCCGACCTTGGCAACCAGTTCGATCTGGGTTTCCAGAAAATCGATGTGCTCTTCGGTGTCTTCGAGGATGTCTTCCAGCAGTTCGCGCGAGACATAGTCGCGTACCGACTCGCAGTAGGCAATGCCTTCCTTGATGGTGGCCTGCGCTCCGCGCTCGGCGCGCAAATCGCATTCCAGGATCTCGGGTACGTCTTCGCCCACCTGCAGCTTGGCCAGGTCCTGCAGGTTGGGCAGGCCGTCCAGCATGAAGATGCGGTCCATCAGCCGGTCGGCGTGCTTCATCTCGCCGATGGACTCGTCGTATTCTTTCTTGGCCAGCTTGTCGAAGCCCCAGTGCTTGAGCATGCGGTAGTGCAGGAAGTACTGGTTGATGGCCGTGAGCTCATTCTTCAGCTGGGCCTGCAGGTGTGCGATGACTTGCGCGTCGCCTTTCATGGGGCTTCTCCTTTCAGTCAGAAAGGGGCATTGTCATGACCCTGGCACCACGGGGCAAGACAATGCCCCTGCATGCAGGCTTTGCCTGCGTGTGATGCTGAGTCGTGTTCTCGAATGGAATGAGTTGATAGTCAATATCAATTCAATTGATGTGTTCAATTTATTGGATTTATCATTCGATCCGGCCTAGACTTCAGTCTTGTTCTAGCCCATCAACCTAAGTAAGAGGAAACAGCAATGTCCGTGCTTAACACCACTATCAAGCCTTTCAAGACGCAAGCCTTCAAGAACGGCAAGTTTGTCGAAGTGACCGAGAAGGACGTCCTGGGCAAGTGGGCCGTGTTCTTCTTCTACCCGGCCGACTTCACCTTCGTGTGCCCCACCGAGTTGGGCGACGTGGCCGACCACTACGACGAGCTGCAGAAGCTGGGTGTTGAGGTGTACTCCGTGTCCACCGACACGCACTTCGTGCACAAGGCATGGCATGACGCCTCCGACACGATCCGCAAGATCAAGTACACCATGCTGGGCGACCCCACCTGGCAAATCAGCCAGAACTTCGACTGCCTGCGCGAAGGCCAGGGCCTGGCAGACCGCGCCACGTTCATCGTGGACCCCCAGGGCGTGATCCAAGCGATGGAAATCACCGCCGAAGGCATCGGCCGCAACGCCGCCGATCTGCTGCGCAAGGTCAAGGCTGCCCAATACGTGGCCAGCCACCCCGGTGAAGTGTGCCCCGCCAAGTGGGAAGAGGGCGCCAAGACGCTGGCTCCTTCGCTGGACCTGGTCGGCAAGATCTAAGCTGGCACCAGCCGCGTTCAGCCGCCGCGGCGGCTGACCAAGACGCCCGGGTGCCAGGCGCCCGGGTTTTTTTTGCCCATAACTAGATTGATTAGGAGTAACCCTATGCTCGACGCCAACCTCCAAGCCCAATTGAAAGCCTATCTGGAGCGCCTGCAGCGCCCGGTGGAGCTGGTCGCCACGCTGGACGATGGCGCCACTTCCCAAGAGCTGCGGGAACTGCTCCAGGAGATCCGCTCCCTCTCCGACAAGATCACTGTGGTCGAGAAGAACGACGCGCCCGTGCGCAAGCCGTCCTTCCTGATCACCAACCCCGGCGTGGACACCGGCGTGCGTTTCGCGGGCGTCCCCCTGGGCCATGAGTTCACCTCGCTGGTGCTGGCGCTGCTGCAGGTGGGCGGCCATCCCTCCAAGGAATCGGCGGACCTGCTGGAGCAGGTCAAGGGCCTGGACGGCGACTTCCATTTCGAGACGTACTACTCGCTGTCCTGCCACAACTGCCCCGACGTGGTCCAGGCGCTGAACCTGATGAGCGTGCTCAACCCGCGCATCACGCACACGGCCATCGACGGCGCCGTGTTCCAGGACGAGATCAAGGAACGCCAAATCATGGGCGTGCCCACGGTGTTCCTGAACGGCAAGAACTTCGGCCAGGGCCGCATGGAGCTGGCGGAGATCGTCGCCAAGATCGACAGCGGCGCGCATGCCCGCGTGGCAGCCAAGCTCAACGCCATGGAGCCGTTTGACGTGCTGGTGGTCGGCGGTGGCCCCGCCGGCGCTGCGGCCGCCGTGTATGCGGCGCGCAAGGGCATTCGTACCGGCGTGGTGGCCGAGCGTTTCGGCGGCCAGGTGCTGGATACGGTGGACATCGAGAACTACATCTCGGTCAGCAAGACCGAGGGCCCGAAGTTCGCCATCGCGCTGGAGCAGCACGTCAATGACTACGACGTCGAGGTGATGAACCTGCAGCGCGCCAAGGCGCTGAAGCCCGCCGCAACGGAAGGCGGCCTGGTGGAAATCGAACTCGACAACGGCGCAACGCTCAAGAGCAAGACCGTGATCCTGTCGACCGGCGCGCGCTGGCGCAACATGAACGTGCCGGGCGAGGAGCAGTACCGCACCAAGGGCGTGACGTACTGCCCGCACTGCGACGGCCCGCTGTTCAAGGGCAAGGACGTGGCGGTCATCGGCGGCGGCAACTCGGGCGTGGAGGCCGCGATCGACCTGGCCGGCATCGTCAAGAGCGTGACGGTGCTGGAGTTCGCCAGCGAGTTGAAGGCCGATGGCGTGCTGCAGAAAAAGCTGCGCAGCCTGCCCAACGTGACGGTCATCCTGAACGCCCAGACCACGGAAGTGAATGGCGACGGCAGCAAGGTCACCGGCCTGACCTACAAGGACCGCACGACGGACGAGGCCAAGACCGTGGCGGTCGAGGGCATCTTCGTGCAGATCGGTCTGTTGCCCAACACCGACTGGCTCAAGGGCACGGTGGACCTGACGCGCTTTGGCGAGATCATCATCGACGCCCGGGGCCACACCAACGTGCCGGGCGTGTTCGCCGCGGGAGACTGCACCAACGTGCCGTACAAGCAGATCATCATCGCCGCAGGGGCGGGCGCGACGGCGGCCTTGTCGGCCTTCGACCACCTGATTCGCCACTGACATCTAAGCCAAATTGGCCTCTAGCGCTTACCAGTCAAGCGCTGATAGCTATCAAAAACAAAGCGCCTTTCGGGGCGCTTTTGTTTTGATGCAGGGGCGGTCAGTATTGCAGCCGTTCCGGCCGCACCTCCTGCAGGATGGTGGTCGCGATCTCCTCGATGCTCTTGGTGGTGGTGGATAGCCAGCGAATGCCCGAGCGGCGCATCATCGCCTCGGCCTCGGCCACCTCGTTGCGGCAGTTCACCAGATCGGCGTACCGGGAGCCGGGGCGCCGCTCATTGCGGATCTGCGACAGCCGTTGCGGGTCGATCGTCAGGCCGAAGATCTTCTTGCGGTGCGGCACCAGCGCGGGCGGCAGTTGGCGGCGCTCGAAGTCCTCGGGGATCAGTGGATAGTTGGCCACTTTCAGGCCGCACTGCATGGCCAGGTACAGGCTCGTGGGCGTCTTGCCGCTGCGCGACACGCCGATCAGGATCACGTCCGCACCCGACAGGTCGCGGTGGCTCTGGCCGTCGTCGTGGTCCAGGCTGAAGTTGATGGCTTCGATGCGGTCGCTGTATTCCTTGGACACGCTGATGTCAGAGAAACGCCCCACGCGGTGGTGTGACTTCACGCCCAGCTCGGACTCCAGCGGGCGGATGAAGGTGCCGAACATGTCCAGCAGCATGCCCCTGCAGCCGTCCTCGATGATCTTGAGCACGCTCATGTTCACCAGCGTGGTGAACACGATGGGCTTCTTGCCCTCCAGCTCGGCCGTGTGGTTGATCTGGCGCACCACCTGGTGCGCCTTGTCCTCGGTATCGATGAAGGGCAGGCGCACGTGGCGCGGGCGGATGTCGAACTGCGCCAGGATGGCATTGCCGAAGGTCTCGGCCGTGATGCCGGTGCCGTCGGAGATATAGAACACGGTGCGCGTGTGCGTGGCAAGCATGGGAAAGGAAGAGCGGGAAGGAGAGCGTGGTGAAGCGATGGCGCGTGCGCTGCGGCGGGCAGCCCGCCTACAATGGCGCCCATTATTCCCAATTTCTCCCCATGCACCGCGCCGGCCCACAACCACAACAGCAAAGCCGTGGCCGCTGCATGAGCGACGACTGCCCGCCTTCCCTTGACGCGACGGTGGGCGCAGACCGGTTTTTAAACTCTGGAGCTTTCCCATGTCTGCACGTTTCGAGGCGACCGCCCTGGTCGTACCGTTTGAGAACCTGAGAATGAGCGACGTCGAGGTCGTTGGCGGCAAGAACGCCTCCCTCGGCGAGATGATCTCCCAACTGCCCCAGGGGGTGCGCGTGCCCACGGGCTTCGCCACCACCGCGCATGCGTTCCGCGAGTTCCTCAAGTACGAAGGCCTGCACGACCGCATCAGCCAGCGCCTGGCCGCGCTGGACGTGGACGACGTGCGCGCGCTGGCCGAGGCGGGCGCCGAGATCCGCGGTTGGGTAGAAAACCAGCCGTTCCCTGCCGACCTGGAAAAGGCCGTGCGCGAGGCATTTGCCGCGCTGTCGGCGGGTAACGACCAGGCCAGCTTTGCCGTGCGCTCCTCCGCCACGGCCGAGGACTTGCCCGACGCCTCCTTTGCCGGTCAGCAGGAGACCTTCCTGAACGTGGTGGGCATCGAAGCCGTACTGCACAAGATGAAGGAAGTGTTCGCGTCGCTGTACAACGACCGCGCCATCTCCTACCGCGTGCACAAGGGTTTTGCCCATGACGTGGTGGCCCTGTCGGCGGGCGTGCAGCGCATGGTGCGCTCCGACCTGGGCGCGGCCGGGGTGATGTTCACCATCGACACGGAAAGCGGCTTCGAGGACGTGGTGTTCATCACCTCCAGCTACGGCCTGGGCGAAACCGTGGTGCAGGGCGCCGTGAACCCCGACGAGTTCTACGTGCACAAGCCCATGCTCCAGGCCGGCAAGCAGGCCGTGATCCGCCGCAACCTGGGCTCCAAGCTGATCCAGATGGTGTTTTCCACGGCGCAGGAAAAGGCCGCCAGCGGCAAGCTGGTGAAGACCACCGAGGTGGCAACCGAGCTGCGCAATCGCTACTCGCTGACCGACGCCGAGATCGAGCAGTTGGCCCACTACGCGCTGGTGATCGAGCAGCACTACGGCCGCCCCATGGACATCGAGTGGGGCAAGGACGGCACTGATGGCCAGCTCTACATCCTCCAGGCGCGCCCTGAGACGGTGAAGAGCCAGGCCAAGGGCCAGGCCGAGCAGCGCTTCAAGCTCAAGGGCCACGGCCCGGTGCTGGCCGAAGGCCGCGCCATCGGCCAGAAGATCGGCACCGGCCCGGTGCGACTGGTCAACGACATCGCCGAGATGGACAAGGTGCAGCCCGGCGACGTGCTGGTCACCGACATGACCGACCCCAACTGGGAGCCGGTGATGAAGCGCGCCAGCGCCATCGTGACCAACCGGGGCGGGCGCACCTGCCACGCGGCCATCATTGCGCGCGAACTGGGTATTCCGGCCGTGGTGGGCTGCGGCCACGCCACCGACGTGCTCAAGGACGGCACGCTGGTCACCGTGAGCTGCGCTGAGGGCGACACCGGCCGTATCTACGACGGCCTGCTCGAGACAGAGGTGACCGAGGTGCAGCGCGGCGAGATGCCGCCCATCTCCACCAAGATCATGATGAACGTGGGCAATCCGCAGTTGGCCTTCGACTTCGCCCAGTTGCCCAACGAAGGCGTGGGCTTGGCGCGCCTGGAGTTCATCATCAACAACAACATTGGCGTGCACCCGAAGGCCATCCTGGACTACCCCGCCGTGGATGCCGACCTGAAGAAGGCCGTGGAGAGCGTGGCGCGCGGCCATGCCAGCCCACGCGCGTTCTACGTGGACAAGGTGGCCGAGGGCGTGGCGACCATCGCCGCCGCGTTCTGGCCCAAACCCGTCATCGTGCGCCTGTCGGATTTCAAGTCCAACGAGTACCGCAAGCTCATCGGCGGCAGCCGCTACGAGCCCGAGGAAGAGAACCCCATGCTGGGCTTCCGTGGCGCAGCGCGCTACGTGAGCCAGGACTTCGGCGAGGCCTTCGCCATGGAGTGCGAGGCCATCAAGCGCGTGCGCAACGACATGGGCCTGACCAACGTGCAGGTCATGGTGCCCTTCGTGCGTACGCTGGGCCAGGCCGAGCGCGTCACCAAGCTGTTGGCACAGCATGGCCTGCAGCGCGGCGAGAACGAGCTCAAGCTCATCATGATGTGCGAGATCCCGAGCAACGCGATTTTGGCCGAGCGCTTCCTGGAGTACTTCGACGGCTTCTCCATCGGCTCCAACGACCTGACCCAGCTCACCCTGGGCCTGGACCGCGACTCGGGCCTGGAACTGCTGGCCGCCGACTTCGACGAGCGCGACCCGGCCGTGGAAGCGCTGATCCACCTGGCCATCAAGGCGTGCCGCGCGCAGGGCAAGTACATCGGTATCTGCGGGCAGGGCCCCAGCGACCATCCCGACTTTGCCCAGTGGCTGGCGCGCGAGGGCATCACGTCGATCTCGCTGAACCCTGACAGCGTGATCGATACCTGGCAGCAACTGGCGCGCTGACCGCGCCGCAGCCGCAGGCCATGCCCCACCGCCGGTCGCTCACGCAGGAAGAGATCGAGGGGGCGCCCTTTGCCCCCGACCTGCACGATGCACGCCACCTGTGGCTAAAGGCGGGCCTGCTGCTCGTGTGGGTGCTGGTGTCGTTCGGCACCGGCTACTTCGCGCGCGACCTGCAATTCCTGGTGGGTCCATGGCCGTTGAGCTACTGGATTGCCTCCCAGGGGGCAGTCCTGATGTTCATTGGCATCGTCTGCGTTTACTGTGCCGCCATGAGCTACTTCGAACGGCAGGACATGGCGGCGCAGCGCGACGCTGCCACAGCCCCACCCCATGATTGAACGCGGCGGCGAGGGGCGCAGCTACATGGCGCGCCTGAACCGCATCGTGGCGCTGTACATCGCGGGGCTGCTGGGGTTTGTGGCCCTGATGGCCTGGGCCGAGCAGCGCGGGCTGTCGCGCCAGTGGATTGGCCCCATCTTCCTGTTTCTCACCGTGATGGCCTACGCCGCCATCGGCGTGTACGGCCGCACCACGGATGCGGACGAATACTACGTGGCGGGCCGCCGCATTCCGCCGTTCTACAACGGCATGGCCGCCGCCGCGGACTGGATGAGCGCGGCCTCGTTCATCAGCCTGTCGGGCGCGCTGTATCTGCAGGGCTTCTCGGGCACGCCGGAGCAGCCGGGCGGGCTGGCCTATCTGTTGGGCTGGACGGGCGGCTTCGTGCTCGTGGCCATGCTCATCGCGCCGCACCTGCGGGCGATGAACCTCTACACCGTTCCGGACTTCTTCCAGGTGCGTTTTGGCGGGCGCTGGCCACGCATCATCGCGGCCCTGTCGGCCGTACTGTGCTCTTTCACCTACGTGGTGGCGCAGATCTACGGCGTGGGGCTGATCGCCTCGCGCCTGACCGGCGTGCAGTTCGAGATCGGCATCATGCTCGGCCTGGGCGGCGTGCTGCTGTGCTCGTTCCTGGGGGGGATGCGCGCCATCACCTGGACGCAGGTGGCGCAGTACATCGTCATCCTGCTGGCGTTCCTGATCCCCGTGTCGTGGCTGGCGTACAAGCAGCTCGGCAACCCCGTTGCACCGGTGGTGGCGGGGGCACAGATCGGCAAGATCGCCACGCTGGAGGGCGGGCTGCTGGCCTCGGAAGTCGAGCAAGACGTGGTCGCGGCCTACCTGCAGCGCGCCGAGGATTACAAGGCGCGGCTGGCCGACGTGCCCGCCGCACTCGCGCGTGAGCGCGAAGCGGCGCGCGAGCGCATCCAGCGCCTGCGCGCCCAGAACGCCGACGTGGGGCTGATCGTGGCCGCCAGCCGGGATTTGGCCTCCATGCCGCGCGACGAGGCTGCCGCGCGCGATCGCTGGACGCGCGAGATGCGCGACAACTATGAGCGTGCCCGCGCCATGGGCGGCCTGCCGCGCCACAGCCAGGCGTTTGCGGGCGATCCGCAGGGCACCCCGCAGGAGCGCCAGACCTTCGACGATGCGCGCCGCAACTTCCTGGCGCTGATGTTCTGCCTGATGGTGGGAACGGCCGGCCTGCCGCACCTGCTGACGCGCTACTACACAGTGCCCTCGGTGGCGGGCGCGCGCGCGTCGGTCGCGTGGTCGCTGTTCTTCATCGCACTGCTGTACCTGAGTGCGCCGGCGCTCGCCGTGCTGGTGAAGTTCGAGGTCATGAACAACCTCGTGGGCAGCAGCTTCGACCAACTGCCCAACTGGATGGCGCAATGGGCGCGTGTGGACGCCTCGCTGCTGTCCGTGGAGGACGTGAACGGCGACGGCATCGTGCAGTTCGGCGAAATCCGCTTCGGGGCCGACCTCATCATGCTGGCCACGCCCGAGATCGGCGGGCTCCCCTACGTGATCTCCGGCCTGGTGGCCGCGGGCGGGCTGGCCGCTGCGCTGTCCACTGCCGATGGCCTGCTGCTCACCATCAGCAACGCGCTGGTGCGCGACCTGTACCACCAGGAAACGCGCCGCAAGGCGTCGCCCGAGCAGCGGGTGATCCTGACCAAGTTCACGCTGCTCTCCGTGGCGCTGTCTGCGGCGTTCGTGGCGGCGCTCAAGCCGTCGGAAATCCTGCCCATGGTGTCGGCGTCGTTTTCCATCGCCGCATCGGCCTTCGTGCCCGCGATGGTGATGGGCATCTTCTGGCGCGGTACTACGCGCCAGGGCGCGGTAGCCGGCATGCTCGCCGGCCTGTCCGTCACCGTGTATTACCTGTTGGCGCAGGTGGACAGCGTGCGCGAATGGGTACCTTCCGCGCTGCTCGTCGATGGCCTGTGGTTCGGCATCCATCCAATTTCGGCCGGGGTCTTCGGCGTGCCGGTGGGCCTGGCTGTGGCGTGGAGCGTCAGCCTGGCCACGCGGCCGGGCCGCGTGCGGCCGGTTCCCGCGGACGGGCTGTAGCGCGCCGCGCCCCGCGGCTGCGCGCCCACGGGCGACCTGCGGTTTGACCTCATTCACAAATGGTCACATTCGTGCGACGCTGATCCCGTGCGGCGTTCCATGCCGCTTTTCCATCACGTACCAAGCGAAGAGGTGGGCATGATTCTCGTGAAGACACCGGCTGGGCAACTGGCGCTGAAGGATCGCCAGGGTGCGCTGTCGCCGCGCCAGCGCTCAGCCTTCATCCTGTTCGACGGCAAGCGCACCCTGGACCAGGTGCTGACGGCCACGGCGGCCATGGGTATCTCGCGCGAGGACGTGCAGCTCATGATCGACCAGGGGTTGCTGGAGAGCGGACCGGGAGCGCCGGCACCCGCGGCCGCAGCGCCGGCGGACGGCGCCGAGGTGCAGGTCGATGGCACGGGGCGCACGCAGCGCGAGCGCTATCAAGCCGCCTACCCGATCGCCACCGAACTTACCGCCAGCCTGGGGCTGAAGGGCTTCCGTCTGAATCTGGCGGTCGAGGGGGCTGCAGGGTATGAGGATCTGGCAGCGCTGGCTCCCAAGATCCGCGAGGCCGTAGGAGACGCCAAGTACACCAGGCTGGAGAGGGCATTGTTCGCGTGAATGCAGCGCTGGGCGTGGCCACTGCCGGACCCACCCAGTCCTCAATAAAAAAAGGGAGCGTGCATGACACGCTCCCCTTGCATGAACAGCGTCCGCAGCCGGACGCAAGGTGTTCTTAGACGCGCTTGCGGTATTCGCCCGTGCGCGTGTCGATCTCGATCTTGTCGCCCTGGTCCACGAACAGCGGCACGGCCACTTCGAAGCCGGTGGCGATCTTCGCGGGCTTGAGTACCTTGCCGGACGTATCGCCCTTGACGGCGGGTTCGGTCCAGGTGATCTCGCGCTCCACGCTGGTGGGCAGTTCCACGGAGATGGCCTTGCCGTCGTAGAACACCACTTCGGCGGCCATGCCGTCTTCAAGGTAGCTGATGGCATCGCCCATGTTGGAGGCTTCCACTTCGTACTGGTTGTACTCGGCGTCCATCCACACGTACATCGGGTCGGCGAAGTAGGAGTAGGTGCACTCCTTCTTGTCCAGGATCACGTTGTCGATCTTGTCGTCGGCCTTGAAGACGACTTCGGTGCCCATGTTGGACAGGAGCGCCTTCAGCTTCATGCGCACGGTAGCGGCGCCGCGGCCGCCGCGGGCGTATTCGGTCTTCAGCACGATCATGGGGTCTTTGCCCTGCATGATCACGTTGCCGGCGCGGATTTCTTGAGCGATTTTCATGGCTTGCTTGGGAAGGAAAGGTTGACCGCTCCACAAGTCGGGGCGGGCGGGCGTGGCCCAGGCGTTTGCGTGAACTGGGCCGCCTTCCACCCCGGCGCATGTTCCGCGGCGGGGGCGCCGGCTGGGCACGCGAGTGCCGCCTTCGAATGGCGCAAAACCAGGGATTCTAGCTTTTCTCCGCCAAAAACCCTAGTAGTAAGGTCAATAAATCCTGCTGTGCCAGCAGCCGCGCGCGCGCGGACTGTATACATGCGCGCCATTCGCCCAGGGTCGCCGCGTCCAGCGGCGGCAACTCGCCGCGGGTCTCCAGACCGTTCCAGAGGGCCGACCAGCGCCGCAGCGACGCTGGTGCGTGCAGCCAGTCCAGGAAGGCCAGTAGCTTGGCGTGGTGCGCATCGTCGTGCTGCGGATAGATCTGCCACACGAACGGCTGGCCCGCCCACAGGGCGCGCACCAGTGAGTCCTCGCCGCGCACGAAGTTCAGGTCGCAGGCCCAGAGCATTTCGTCAAAGGCCGGCTGAGAGCAGGGTAGCAGATATGAAATTGATAGCTGCTCGCGCTTGCTGTATGAGCCTTTGAGGCTGTTTTGACGCTCAAACTGCTGCTGCCATTGGCGCACGGCCGCCGTGGCACGTCCGGGCGTGACCAGCAGCCGCACGTCGCTGCGCGGTTGCCATTGCGCCAGCAGTTGGGGCAGGGCGGGTGGCTCGTAGCAGAACAGCGAGATGGCGACTTCGTCTGTCCCGATGCCGTGGCCGGCGCGCCAGGCGGAGCGGTCGAATGCGGCCTGGCGCGCCAGCAGGTCTGGCTCACGCAGCAGGCCGCCCGTGCGCTCGGTGAAGCCGGGGTAGTAGAACCAGCGCGTCAGGCCCGCCCCCGGGCCGCTCATGAGCGGAGACGGCAGCCGGTGGCAGCGTTCCACATAGGCCTCGGCCGACAGGTACTCCAGGTTGATCCATAAGGGCTTTGGGCCTGTAGCGTTTGTGTGGTGAGCGATGGCAGCTATGAATTGCGGAGCAATTTCGCAACCGAAGGCCTCCACCACCACGTCGCCAGGCCCGTCTGCGGGCGCCTGCGTGGGCCAGGGCAGCACCTGTACGCCAGGTGCGCCCTGCGGCGCCATCCAGGCCAGAGCGCTGGCGTCATCCACCCACAGGCGCACGCGGTGGCCGCGGCTGCCCAGATCGGCCGCCAGGCGCCAGCACACGCCGATGTCGCCAAAGTTGTCGATCACCTGGCAAAAGATGTCCCAGCGCAGGTGGGCCGTGGCCTTCGTCATGGCGCCTCCTGGGCGCCGGCGCGCAGGTGGTCCACCAGCAAGCGTGCGACGCTGGACAGCGACTCCTCCGAGCGCACACACAGCGACAGCCGCCGCCGTGCCCAGGGCTCATCCAGCGTGATGGCGCGCAGGGCCAGCGTGCCGCGGTAGATCTGGGCGCTGCCGCGCGGCAGCACGGCCACGCCCAGACCGGCGGACACCATCAGGCACAGGGCGTCATAGCTCGTGACCTGGATGCGCAGCTTGAGGGGCATCTCCTGCTCGGCCGCGGCGCGTGTGAGCAGGTTGTTGATGGCGCTGCCCGGATGCATGCCCACGAAGTCACAGGCCAGGGCGTCTGCCAGGCGCACGCTGCGGCGGCGCGCCAGCGCATGGCCCGCGGGGACGATGAGGACCAGCTCGTCCTCGCGGTAGGGCAGCAGGGTCACGCGCTCGCCATAACTGCCGTGGTTGAGGATGCCCACGTCGGCTGCGTTCTCGGCCACCGATTGCGCCACGGCGGTGCTGATCTGCTCCTGCAGCCGCACATCGACCTGCGGATGCGCGGCCATGAAGCGCTGCAGTTCGCCCGGCAGGAACTGCGTGATGGCCGAGATGTTGGCCACCACGCGCACGTGGCCGCGCACGCCGGCGCGAAAGTCCTGCATCTGCGTGGCGATGCTGTCCAGGTCGTTGAGCACGCCGCGCGCCAGGTGCAGCAGGGCGTAGGCCGCGGCCGTGGGCTCGGTGCCGCGGTTGCTGCGCGTGAACAGCTCCACGCGCAGCGCGTCCTCCAGCTCGGCCAGGCGGCGGCTGGCGGCGGAGGGCGCGATGTGTTCGCGCGCGGCGGCGCGGGCGATGGCGTTTTCCTCCATCACCGCGACGAACAGGCGCAGGGAGACCGGGTCGAGCTTCATGGGCGGCGATGGTACTGCGGCGGCGGCGGGCCATGCCGGTTTGCGATGGCAGCTTCGCGCTTGAGCGTTTTGCGGCCCGGCCGGGGCGCCGCATCATGCCGCCTGGATTGCAGGAGACATATGACCCCCAAGTACTACACCGCTGCCCCCACGCCCGCGGCACTGGCCGGCGTGCGCGTGATCGAAATGGGCCAGCTCATCGCCGGGCCGTTCTGCGGCAAGACATTGGGCGAGTTCGGCGCCGATGTGGTGAAGATCGAGGCCGTGGGCGCGGGCGACCCCCTGCGCAACTGGCGCCTCATCAAGGAGGGCACCTCCGTGTGGTGGCAGGTGCAGTCGCGCAACAAGAAGTCGGTGGCGCTGGACCTGCGCCAGGCCGAGGCGCAGGACATCGCGCGCCGCCTGATTGCTGAAGCCGACGTGCTCATCGAGAACTTCCGTCCCGGCACGCTGGAGGGCTGGGGCCTGTCGCCCGAGGCGCTGCACGCCCTCAACCCGGGCCTGGTCATCCTGCGCATCTCGGGCTACGGGCAGACCGGGCCCTACCGCGACCTGCCGGGTTTTGGCGTGATCGGCGAGGCCATGGGCGGCCTGCGCCACCTCACGGCAGAGCCGGGCCGCGTGCCGGTGCGCGTGGGCGTGTCGATCGGTGACACGCTGGCCGCGCTGCACGGCGCCATCGGCGTGATGATGGCGCTGTACCACCGCAAGGTGAACGGCGGCGCGGGCCAGGTGATCGACGTGGCCCTGCACGAGGCGGTGTTCAACTGCATGGAAAGCCTGATCCCCGAGTACAGCGCCTTTGGCGCCGTGCGCGAGGCCGCGGGCAGCGCGCTGCCGGGCATTGCGCCCAGCAACGCCTACCCTTGCCAGGACGGCTGGGTGCTGGTGGCCGGCAATGGCGACAGCATCTTCAAGCGCCTGATGGCCACCATCGGCCGCCAGGATCTGGCCGATGACCCGCAACTGGCCGACAACGCCGGCCGCGTGGCGCGCGTGGCCGAGATCGATGCCGCCATTGGCCGCTGGACCGCCGAGCGCACCGTGGCGCAAGTGATGGAGTTGCTGGCCGCCGCACGCGTGCCCGCGGGCAAGGTCTATACCGCCAAGGACATCGCCGAGGACCCGCACTACCAGGCGCGAGACATGCTGCTCACGCAGCGCACGCGCGACGGCTACGAGCTGCAGGTGCCGGGCATCGTGCCCAAGCTCTCGGCCACGCCGGGCACCATCCGCACCAGCGCGCCGCGCCTGGGGGACGACACCGATGCCGTGCTGGCCGAGGCGGGGCTGACGGCCGAGCAGATCGCGCTGCTGCGCAGCAAGGGAGTGATCCAATGACGACCAGCGTGTGGAACGGCGCCGGGCGGCGCATCGAGCTGTGCGACGTGGGCCTGCGCGACGGCCTGCAGATGGAGGCGCAGTTCGTGCCGACCGAGGACAAGATCGCGCTCGTGAATGCACTGTCCCAGGCGGGCCTGTCCAAGATCGAGGTGACCTCGTTCACCTCGCCCACGGCGATTCCTGCGCTGCGCGACGCCGAGGTGGTGATGCGCGAGATCGAGCGCCACCCGGGCGTGACCTACACCGCGCTGGTGCCCAACGCGCGTGGCGCGGAGCGCGCCATCGAGTCGCGCACCGACGAGCTGAACCTGGTCATGTCCGTCAGCGAGACGCACAACCTCGCCAACCTGCGCATGACGCGCGCGCAGTCGTTCGCGGCACTGGCACAGGTGATCACCATGGCGCAGGCGGCGCAGGTGCCGGTGAACGTGTCGCTGTCGTGCGTGTTCGGTTGCCCCATGGAGGGCGACGTGGCCCTGGATGCCGTATGGGACCATGTGCAGCGCTTCGCCGACCTGGGCGCTGCGGGCATCACGCTGTGCGACACCACGGGCATGGCCTTTCCCACGCAGGTGGGGCAGGTGGTGGCCGCTGCGCGCGCGCGCTGGCCGGGCATGGCCTTCACGCTGCACTTTCACAACACGCGCGGCATGGGCCTGGCCAATGTGCTGGCGGCCATCGATGCGGGGGCGCAGCGCTTTGACGCATCGCTGGGCGGCCTGGGCGGCTGTCCCTATGCGCCGGGTGCCACGGGCAATGTGTGCACCGAAGAAGTGGTGCATGCGCTGCAGCTCATGGGTTACGACACGGGCATTGATCTGCCGGCGCTGATTGCCACTGCAGCCCGCCTGCCCGCGCTGATCGGCCACGAGGTGCCCAGCCAGATCGTGAAGGCGGGGTGCCGGCTGGCCCTGCATCCGGTGCCTGCGGGCTTTGACGCGATCCGCGAGCGCGCGCTGGCGCGGTAGCTTTCACCGCACATCCATAACGACAGGAGACAACCCCATGCCTTTGACCACTGCATTCCACGGCCGCAGGGCCGCGCTGGCCTTTGGGGCCGCTGTGGGCGCACTGCTGTGCACCGCGCCCCTGGGCGCCGTTGCGCAGGACAAGTACCCCTCCAAGCCCATCACCCTGGTGGTGCCGCAGGCCGCGGGCGGCGCCAACGACGCGATTGCGCGCGTGCTGGCGCAGCGCCTGAGCGAGCAGATGGGCCAGAGCGTGGTGGTGGACAACCGCCCCGGCGCGGGCGGCACGCTGGCCACGGCGGCCCTGGCGCGTGCCAAGCATGATGGCTACACGCTGCTGGTCACGGCCGACAGCGCGCACGTGATCGGCCCGGCGCTCTACAAGAACCCGGGGTTCGACGCAGTCAAGGATTTCGAGCCCGTGGCGCCCGTCGCCACCGCCGGCTATGTGCTGGTGGCGCATCCTTCGTTCCCGGGCAACAACGTGGCGGACCTGATCCGGTTGGCCAAGGCCAGCCCCGGCAAGTACGCCATCGCCTCGGCTGGCAATGGCACGCTCAACCACCTGATCGGTGAGTTGCTGCAAAAGGCCGCGGGCATCCAGCTGCAGCACATTCCCTACAAGGGCTCGGCGGCGGCCGCCACCGACGTGGCGGGCGGGCAGGTGCCGCTGTCGGTGCAGAGCCTGCCCTCGTCGATCGCCTTCATCAAGGCGGGCAAGCTCAAGGTGTTGGGCGTGGTGAACGAGAAGCGCGTCGCCGCGCTGCCCGACGTGCCCACCATCGGCGAGACGCTCAAGGGCTTCGCCCAGGCACCGTGGTACGCCATGTTCGCCCCGGCGGGCACGCCCGCGCCCATCGTCGAGCGGCTGCAGGCCGAAGTGGCACGCGCGCTGGACCACAAGGATGTGGTGGACAAGCTCGCCGTCGTGGGCTGCGAGCCGTTCAAGGGCACGTCTGCCCAGCTGGGTGCGCTGGTGCAGTCCGACCTGCCCAAGTGGGCGCGCGTGGTCAAGGACACCGGCGCCACCGTGGACTGATTCTTCCATTCCGAATTCGCACAACTTTCAACAAGGAGACACAACCCATGATGACCACGCGCATCACACGCAAACATTTCGGCGCACTGGCGCTGGCCGCTTTGGCGCCGCTGGCGCTGTCCACGGCCTGGGCGCAGGGCGGCTACCCGTCGCGCACGGTGACCTTCGTCGTGCCGGCCGCCGCCGGCGGCACCACCGACATCTCGGCCCGCATGGCCGCGCAGGCGCTGGCGCCGGTGCTGGGCCAGTCGGTGGTGGTGGACAACAAGGGTGGTGGCAACGGCGCCATCGCGGCCAACATCGTCAAGCGCGCCGAGCCCGATGGCTACACGCTGCTCATGCAGTACTCGGGCTACCACGTGATCTCGCCCCATCTCACCAAGGCACCGCAGTGGGATCAGAAGGACTTCCAGCCCATCGCCAACGTGATCTCGGCGCCGCAGATCATCGTGGTGCGCGACGGCCTGCCGGTGAAGACCCTGGCCGAGCTGGTGGCCTACGCCAAGGCCAACCCCGGCAAGCTCAACTACGCCTCGTCAGGCAACGGCTCGCTGCAGCACGTGACCGGCGCCATGCTGGAGCAGCAGGGCGGCATCAAGATGGTGCACGTGCCCTACAAGGGCACGGGCCCCGCGCTGCAGGACCTGCTGGGCGGCCAGGTGGACCTGACCTTCGGCACCGCACCGCCGTTCATGCCCCACATCCAGTCCGGCAAGCTGCGCGTGCTGGCCGTCACGGGTAAGGAGCGCCTGGCCAGCCTGCCCGACGCCCCCACCACGGCCGAGGCCGGCTACCCGGGCGTGAACGCCACCTCGTGGTTCGCGCTGTTTGCACCCGCAGGCGTGCCCAAGCCGGTCATCGACAAGCTGGCCGCCGACATGAAGAAGGTGGTGGAAGACCCGGCCTTCCGCAAGAAGGCGCAGGAACAGGGTGCCGCGGCCGACTACCAGGGCCCGCAGCAGCTGGGCGAGCGCGTGAAGAGCGACTTCGCCAACTGGGCGGGCGTGATCAAGAGCTCCAAGATCGAGGCGGAATAAATCCGCCCTACACTGGGCGCCCTTTGCAACCGGCAGCACGCGCGTGCTGTCGCCCGGCGCCCCCATGACCGCTCCCACTGATCTGCCCTACCTGCGGGCCTACGCGCCCGCGCTGCAGGCCCAGGCCCACGCGCTGCTGGCGCAGGGCCAACTGGGCGCGCTGCTGCAGCGCAAGTACCCCGAGGGCCACGCGGTGCGCAGCGACAAGGCGCTGTACGACTATGCCCAGGAGTTCAAGGCGCGCCACCTGCGCAACGCGGGCACGGTGAACAAGGTGCTGTTCGACAGCAAGATCCACGTGGTGCGCCATGCGCTGGGGCTGCACACCCACCGCACGCGGGTGCAGGGCGGGCGGCTGGCGGCGCGGCATGAGATTCGCGTGGCCGCACTGTTCAAGCAAACGCCCGACGAGTTCCTGCGCATGATCGTCGTGCACGAGCTGGCCCACCTGCGCGAGAAGGACCATGGCAAGGCCTTCTACCAGCTGTGCACCCACATGGAGCCGCAGTACCACCAGTTCGAGTTCGACCTGCGCCTGTACCTCACTCACCTGGACGCGGGCGGTGAGCTGCTGTGGTGAAATGCTATTGAAAAAATAGCTGCCAGCGCTTGATGGGTAAGCGCTAAGGCCCGTTTTGGCTTAAATCTCAGTCGATCTGCAGCGCCGCGCAGTACTGCGCGGGCAACTGTAGCCAGCGCTCGGCTGCCGACTGCAGCGCGGCCAACTGGCCCGTGGTGTAGAGCTGGATGTGCCCCGGCGCGGCGGGCGCGCCATCCGCCGCGTGCTCGGGTGCGAGGGCGCCGGCCTGGTCGAGGATGCGCCGGGTCTGGCGCGCCACGGGCGCACCTGTGTCGATGATCTGCACATCCGGCCCCACCAGGGCGCGCAGCATGTCCTTGGCGAACACGTAGTGGGTGCAGCCCAGCACCAGCGTGTCGATCTCGCCCGTTTTCAAGCCAAAAGTGCCCAGCGCGCCCGTGTACTGGACGCAAAGCGCTTCTATTTTTGCCATGGATGCGGCGGCGGGCAGCGGCTCCTCGGTGCTTTGCTCGATGGCGCGCGCCAGGCCGTCGCAAGGCTGCACCGAAAAGCGCGTGCCGGCCGAATGCCCATCGCGCAGGCGCTGAAAGCGCGCGCTGCCCACCGTGCCGCGCGTGGCCAGCACGCCCACGTGGTGCGTCTGGCTGCTGGCGGCGGCGGGCTTGAGCGCCGGCTCCACCCCGATGGCGGGCAGGTCGGGCAGGGCCGCGCGCAGTTGTTCCACCGCGGCGGCGGTGGCCGTGTTGCAGGCGACCACCAGCGCCTTGATGCCGTGGTGTTCGCGCAGCCAGCGGGCGATGGCCAGCGTGCGCTGCTGCACGAAGGCGTCACCCTTGGCGTCCCCATAGGGAGCGTTGCCGCTGTCGGCCAGGTAGACGAAATGCTCGTGCGGCAGTTCGTGGCGCAGCGCCTGCAGCACGCTCAGGCCGCCAATGCCGCTGTCGAACACACCAATGGGCCGGGCGGCAAGGGGCGATGTCATGGAAGGCGTGGCAAGAAATCGGGGAAAGGGCACCGCCAGGAGGGGCGGCGCACGGGCCTCCAGTATGCCCGTGCGGCGGCCGGGCTGCAGGGGGCGCTCTAGGCCGCGCCGGGCGGTACGTACCCCTGCGGGTGCTGGGGTAGATCGTCCTGGAGGGGCCACCAGCTGCAGCGCGAGGCCACATGCATGTGGAATGCCGGCGCCGCGGCCACGGGCTCGTCCAGCAGGCCTGCGCGGATGCGCACCACGCCGGGCAGGCTGTCACGTTCGCTGAATACCGGCGAGCCGCAGACACCGCAGAACACGCGCCGCTTGCCGGGGGAGGACTCGAAGCGCCGCAGCAGGTCCTGGCCGGCCTGGAACTGCAGCCGATCCACGTCCACCGGCAGATTGGCAGCAAACGCGCTGCCCTGCGCGCGGCGGCACTGCGCGCAGTGGCAGATCTGGATCGGGGCCAGCGGCCCGCGGATCGTGAAGCGCACGCCCTGGCAGAGGCAGGCGCCGTGGTGCAGCGGCTCGGATGGGTTCATGGCAGACGGCGAAGGTGTGTTGGCGTCACTCTACGGCAGGCTCCGCCGGGGCGGCGGTGCGGTGAAACACCAGCAGCCGGTTGTTCGCGGGCATGGCGTGGTCGTGCGTTAGCGCGAGGCGGTGCTGTGCCGCTAGTGCCACGATGTCCTCGAAATGGCGGATGCCGCTGTGCGGGTCGCGCTGGCGCAGCCAGGCATCAAAGGCGCGGTTGCTGTCACTGGTGTAGGTTCCGCCGTAGTTGAAGGGGCCGTACAGCGCCAGCACGCCGCCGCCAGGCAGGTGGGCACCGGCCAGCGCGAACAGCCGCTGCACCAACGGCCAGGGCACGATGTGCGCGGTGTTGCTGCTGAATACCGCGTCGAACGGCCCGCTGCCAGGGTCGCCCTGTGGCCAATCGCTGTGCGCCAGGTCCAGCAGCAGCGGCGGGCGCAGGTTGGGGGCCGGGTGTTGCGCATGCCAGGCGCGTATGCCCGCGTGGTTGTCCGCCAGGTCGCTGGTCTGCCACACCAGGTGGGGCAGGCGTGGCGCGAAATACACGCTGTGCTGGCCCGTGCCCGAACCCACCTCCAGCACATGGCGCCGGTCGGCAAAGGCCTGCTGCAGCACGGCGAAGATGGGCGCCTGGTTGTTTTCGCAGGCCTGGGAAAACGGCAGGGGAGGGTGATTCATGGCGTGTGTGCTTAAAGCGCCTGTACTTCCACGGTGACGTGCGACAGCTCGTGCACTGGCAGCAGCAGGGCCTTGTAGTGCTGTGCGGGCTGCGGCGTGGCCGAGGCGACGGAAACGATGGCAGCAAAATGGCCCGGGCCGATTTGCCAGACGTGCAGGTCTTTCAGCGTGTCGCCCGTGGCGGCGAGGATGTCCTCGATCTCCTGGCGGACCTGCGGCCCTTCCGCCGGCGCATCCAGCAGCACGCTGCCGGCGTCACGGATCAACCCCCAGGACCAGCGGGCGATCACCAGCGCGCCCACCACGCCCATGGCCGGGTCGGCCCAGAGCCAGCCGTAGCTGCGCCCCACGAGCAGCGCCGCGATGGCCAGCACGGAGGTCAGCGCGTCGGCCAGCACATGCAGGTAAGCCGCGCGCAGGTTGTTGTCTTGGCCATGGCGGCCGTGGTCGTGATCGTGGCCATGGTGGTGGTGCCCATGTCCGCCATGCAGCAGCCGGGCGGACACCAGGTTCACCACCAGGCCGATCACCGCCACGGCGATTGCCTGCTCGAAGCGGATGGGCACGGGGTCGGTCAGCCGCAGGAAGCTCTCCCACGCGATGAGCAGCGCCACGATGGCCAGCACCACGGCGCTGGCGAAGCCGGCCAGGTCGCCCATCTTGCCGGTGCCGAACGAGAAGCGTGGGTTGGCCGCATGGCGGCGTGCATACCCATAGGCCAGCGCCGTGATCAGCATGGCACCGGCGTGCGTGGACATGTGCCAGCCGTCGGCCACCAGGGCCATCGAACCGTACAGCTTGCCCGCCAGGATCTCGGCGACCATCATGCTGGCCGTCAGCGCGATCACGAGCCACACGCGCCGCTCGTTGCGCTGGTGCTCCGCGCCCAGGAAGACGTGGTGATGGTCGGCGGGGAAGGGTGCGGGCGCCGCGCCCGCGGTGTGCAGGGTGGAGGAAGTCATTTCAGGTACGAGCGCAGGATGTCCATCATTTCTTCGCCGCCGGTGCGGCGCTCGGCATCGGTGCCGGCGTCCACCACGTGATCCTGCAGGTGGCCCAGCATGACTTCGGTGGTCAGACCATTCATGGCGCCGCGTGCCGAAGCGAGCTGCCGCAGCACTTCCGCGCACGCGGCGTCACCCTCCAGGGCGCGCTCGATGCCCTCCATCTGGCCCTTGATGCGCCGCACGCGTGCGATCAGCTTGTCTTTTTGCCCGTGGGTGTGGGACATGGAATGACTCGAAAATATAGTGTGGGGGGCTATGCTAACCCGGCCGCACGGACCGCGGCGGGAACGCGGCCATTGCGCGCAGCGGGCGCGTGCGCAATATGTTGCAGAAATGGGCTGCAGCGCTTTATGGACAAGCGCTGTGTGCTATTTAATCAATAGCGTAAGTCCGTTGACGGAAACATGCCGCGCCCTGCGGGCGGGGGTTACCCGTGCGCGATGCGCGCGGCGATGGCCTCGCCCACCTGCGTGGTGCTTGCCGCACCGCCCAGGTCTGGCGTGCGCGGGCCGCTTTTGATGATCTCTTCGATGGCTGCAATGATGGCATCGTGGGCCTGCCGCCCCGCGCCTTGGCCGTGGGTCAGGAAGTCCAGCATCAGCGCGCCAGACCAGATCATCGCGATCGGGTTGGCGATGTTCTGGCCATAGATGTCGGGCGCCGAGCCGTGCACGGGCTCGAACAGGCTGGGGAAGGTGCGCTCGGGGTTCAGGTTGGCCGACGGTGCCAGGCCGATGGTGCCGGTGGTGGCGGGCCCCAGGTCGGAGAGGATGTCGCCGAACAGGTTGGTGGCGGCCACCACGTCGAAGCGCCCCGGCTGCAGCACGAAGCGTGCGGTGAGGATGTCGATGTGCTGCTTGTCCAGTGTGACTTCGGGGTAGCCCTTGGCGACATCGTCGGCGCGCTGGTCCCACCAGGGCATGCTGATGGCGATGCCGTTGCTTTTGGTGGCCAGCGTCACGTGCTTGCGCGGGCGGCTTTGCGCCAGGTCGAAGGCGAACTTCAGCAGGCGGTTGGCGCCGTGGCGCGAGTAGACCGACTCTTGGATCACGATCTCACGGTCCGTTCCCTCGTACATGATGCCGCCCAGCGACGTGTATTCGCCCTCGGTGTTCTCGCGCACCACGTAGTAGTCGATATCGCCGGGCTTGCGGCCGGCCAGCGGGCAGGGCACGCCCTCGAACAGACGCACGGGGCGCAGGTTGATGTACTGGTCGAACTCGCGGCGGAACTTCAGCAGCGAACCCCACAGCGAGATGTGATCGGGTACGGTCGCCGGCCAGCCCACGGCGCCGAAGGAGATCGCATCCATGCCCGACAGCTGCGCCTTCCAGTCGTCGGGCATCATCTGGCCGTGCCGGGCGTAATAGTCGCAATGCGCCCAGTCGAAGGTGTGCAGTTCCAGGTTCAGACCGAAGCGCCGGGCGGCGGCCTGCACGGCGCGCAGGCCTTCGGGCATGACTTCCTTGCCGATGCCGTCTCCGGCGATCACGGCGATCTTGTGGGTGCGTTGCTGCTGCATGGGTGGCTTTTCAAACGATGTAAGCCCGCCATTGTTCACTGAGGAGAGCGTCCGTTCAATGCGCGCGCCCGTGTCTGCGTCTTTCGTGACGTTGGCAGGACGCTTGCCGCTGCGCACGGAATGGCGGGGGGAAGCCCAATACGGGGGGCGTGCCCCGCGCGGCCCAGCGGTCTGCCAGCAGTCAGGTCTGTGGGTGTCCAAGCGGCTGTTGAGCGGGGTGTGTGCGGCGCAGCAGAAACGATAGCTGCCAGCGCTTGCCAGCGAATGGATTTAATGCCAAATTGGCATTGAACCGTTACGGATCAAGCGCAAGAAGCTATGAATAGCATAGCGAAATTAACTGGCCAGTGCGGCCTTCACGGCGGCCGACACCTGGCCCATGTCGGCCTTGCCGGCCAGGCGGGTCTTGGCCACGCCCATCACCTTGCCCATGTCTCCGGGGCCCACCGTCTTGCCCAGTTCTGCGCCGACTTCGGTCACGATGGCCTTCACGGCGGTAGCCACTTCGTCGGCCGACATGCGTTCGGGCAGGTAGGCCTGCAGCACGGCCATTTCGGCCTTTTCCTTGTCGGCCAGGTCCTGGCGGCCCGCGCCCTCGAAGGCGGTGATGCTGTCCTTGCGCTGCTTGATCAGCTTGTCCACGATGGCCACGATGGCCGCGTCATCCAGCGTGATGCGCTCGTCCACTTCCTTTTGCTTCATGGCGGCCTGCAGCAGGCGGATGGTGCCCAGGCGCTCGCTGTCCTTGGCGCGCATGGCGGTTTTCATGTCTTCGGTGATCTGGTCCTTGAGGCTCATGGTGTTTCTCCAGTCAAACGGTGTAGAAAACAAAAAACCCGCGCTTGGCGTCCCTAGCGCGGGTTTTGTGGCGTCTGGTGTCAACGCCGGGCTGTGCTTAGTACAGCTTCTTGGGCAGTTGCATGCTGCGCACGCGCTTGTAGTGGCGCTTCACGGCGGCAGCCTTCTTGCGCTTGCGCTCGGCGGTGGGCTTCTCGTAGAACTCACGGGCGCGTAGGTCGGTCAGCAGACCCAGCTTTTCGATGGTGCGCTTGAAGCGGCGCAGGGCCACGTCAAAGGGTTCGTTTTCTTTTACACGAATGGTCGTCATTAGCTAATGTTTTCCAATAGGTGCCGCTAGCGGGTTTTCGGGAAGATCGGGCCCAAAAGCCATATACGGCGGTTTTCCCCGTCTGTAACTAGTATCCGGCCGACGGGGTCATGCCAGCAGAGCCGAGCATTATAACGGCTCTGCGCTGCCGGGCAAGCGGCTGCCCGGCACAGAGTCGGGCACAGTCCGCGGCGCATGGCAGGCACGCGAGTCGGCGGGTGCCTGGTCACGTGCATGCAGGCCGTAGTCGCGCTGCACGGTGGCCACGCGCAGCCGGTAGTCGGCAAACACGCCTGCGCGACCCGCCGCCTGGGCCTGGCGGTGCTGCGGCAACGCGCGCCAGCGGGCCACGGCCTCTTCGTCGCGCCAGAAGCTCAGCGACAGCAGCTTGCCGGGCGTGGACAGGCTCTCGAAGCGCTCCACGGAGATGAAGCCGTCGATGGCCTGCAGCGCGGCGCGCAGGTCCGCCGCCAGGTCCAGGTAGGCCTGGCGGCCGTCGCTGCTCGGCTGCACTTCAAAGATGACGGCGATCATGGCTGAGCCTGCGTGTTGGTGGGCAATGCGGGGCGCGCGAGGGTGCCCGCCACCGCCTCGGTGAAGCTGCGTTCCTCGCGCAGGATGAAGCGCTGGCGCTGCGCCATCTCGAAGTTGGCGCGGCCCTCGGGGTCGGTCTTGAGCCGGGCGCGGTAGGCCTCGTAGTCGGCTAGGCTGGTGAAGGCGATCAGGCCCCAGGCCTCGTAATTGGTGCCCTCGCTGGGCAGAAAGTAGCCCAGCAGGTGGCCGCCGCAGCGCGGGATGATGCGCCCCCAGGCTTCGGCATAGGCGCAGAAGGCCTCGCGCTGAAAAGGGTCGATCTCGTAGCGGATGAAACAGGTGATGGGCATGGCGTGCTCCTGTGGTAGGTGGATGCGTCCATGGTGCCGGCCGTCGCACGGCCGATGTTTCGTCCTGGAGCGAAGCGTGCGCCGGGCTGGCTGCGGCACACTGCGCGCATGAACACCAACCAGATTGCGCATGTCGCGGCCCTGGTGGGCGAGCCGGCACGCACCGCCATGCTGGTCGCGCTGATGGATGGGCGCGCCCTTACGGCACGTGAATTGGCCGAGGCTGGGCGCGTGTCTGCCGCCACGGCCAGCCGCCACCTGGGCCTGTTGGTGGAGGCCGGGCTGCTGGTGCTGGAACGCCAGGGGCGCCATCGGTACCACCGCCTGGCTTCGCCCGAGGTGGCGCATTTGCTGGAAGGGCTGATGCAGCTGGCCGTGCGGCAGGCGACGGTGTCGCGGCCCGTGGTCGTGGGCCCGCGCGACGCGGCGCTGCGCCAGGCGCGTACCTGCTATGACCATATTGCCGGCCGCCTGGGCGTGGCCATCGCCGCGCACCTGTTGGAGGAGGGCGCCATCGTCTTCGATGACGATGCAGGTGGGCGGGTGACCGGCCGGGCGCAGGCTGTGCTGGCACCGCTGGGGCTGGCCGCGCAGGACGCACTGGCCGCAAGCGCCGCGCGGCGCCCGCCATGCCGGCCCTGTCTGGACTGGAGTGAGCGCCGCCCCCACATGGCCGGGCGCCTGGGGGCGCTGCTGTGCGTGCATTGCCTGGAGCGCGGCTGGTTGGGGCGCGCGCAGGCATCGCGCGCGCTGGAGATCACGCCGCCCGGCGTGGTGGCGCTGCGCAACTGGCTGGGCGTGGTGCGCTGGGGCGAGGTGACCGGCTGACTGGGGATGCGCTGGCCTGACGGCAAGCCGCTGCCCGCCCGAACCGGCGAGCCGGTAAACCCCTGATGCGGGTGCAGGGACCGCATGCGGGTTTGGCGGATTTTTAAAAGATTCATAACATATGAATATTAAAAACTCCGCCCCACGGTCATGTCCTCACAACCCGCCATCCTCGACGCGCCCGTCGCCGGTCGCGAGGCGTCGCAGGCGCCCGCACTGGAGCAGGCACTGCAGCGCCCGTACCAGCATGGTTTCGTCACCGACGTCGAGTCCGATTCCCTGCCGCCGGGCCTGGACGAGGACACCATCCGCGCCATCTCGCGCAAGAAGCGCGAGCCGCAGTTTTTGCTGGACTGGCGGCTGGCGGCGTTTGAGCGCTGGCGTGCGATGGAGTTGCCCGACTGGGCGCACCTCAAGATCGAGCCCATCGATTTCCAGGCGCTGAGCTACTACTCGGCACCGAAATCGCTCAAGAACGCACCCAAGAGCCTGGACGAGGTGGACCCCAAGCTGCTGGAGACCTACGAGAAGCTCAACGTGCCCCTGCACGAGCGCGCTCGCCTGGCCGGCGTGGCGGTGGACGCGGTGTTCGACTCGGTCTCGGTGGGCACCACCTTCCGCGAGCAGCTGGCCGAAGTGGGCGTGATCTTCTGCTCGTTCTCGCATGCGGTGCAGAACCATCCGGAGCTGGTCGAGAAATACCTGGGGACCGTGGTGCCGCAGGGCGACAACTTCTACGCCGCACTGAACTCGGCGGTGTTTTCCGATGGCTCCTTTGTCTACATTCCCAAGGGCGTGAAGTGCCCTATGGAGCTGTCGTCCTACTTCCGCATCAACGCGCAGAACACGGGGCAGTTCGAACGCACGCTGATCATTGCCGAGGAGGGCAGTTCGGTCAGCTATCTGGAGGGCTGCACCGCCCCGCAGCGCGACGAGAACCAGTTGCACGCCGCCGTGGTGGAGTTGATCGCCCACGACGACGCGTTCATCAAGTACTCCACGGTGCAGAACTGGTACCCCGGCGACGAGAACGGCGTGGGTGGCATCTACAACTTCGTGACCAAGCGCGGCCTGGCGGCCGGCAGGCGCTCGCGCATCGCCTGGACGCAGATCGAGACCGGCTCGGCCATCACCTGGAAGTACCCCAGCGTGGTGCTGCGCGGCGACGAATCGAACGGCGAGTTCCACTCGATCGCCGTGTCCAACCACTTCCAGCAGGCGGACACCGGCACCAAGATGATCCACCTGGGCAAGAACACCACCAGCCGCATCGTCTCCAAGGGCATCAGCGCAGGCCATGCGCACAACAGCTACCGCGGCCTGGTGCGTGTGAACCCCGGCGCCGCCGGCGCGCGCAACCACACGCAGTGCGACTCGCTGCTCATCGGGCCCGACTGCGGCGCCCACACCTTCCCTTACGTGGACACCGCGCGCAGCGATGCCGTGGTGGAGCACGAGGCCACCACCACGCGCATCTCGGAGGAGCGCCTGTTCTATTGCCAGCAGCGTGGCATCGACCCGCAGGAGGCCACGGCCCTCATCGTCGGCGGCTTTTGCCAGGCGGTGCTGGAAGAGTTGCCCATGGAATTCGCGCTGGAAGCCAAGGCGCTGCTTGCCGTGTCGCTGGAAGGCGCGGTGGGCTGAGATCACAAGATTTGAATAAAAAGGCATCCAGCCCTTATCCATCCAGCGCGAACAGCTATCAAATTAATAGGAAACCCACATGACCTCCATCACTCCTTTGCTGCAAGTGCGCGACCTGCGTGTGCGCGTTGGCGAGCGCACCGTGCTGCAATCGGTCTCGCTGGACGTGCCCGCCGGCGCGCTCGTTGTGCTGATGGGCGCCAACGGCAGCGGCAAGAGCACGCTGGGCATGGCGCTGGCCGGCCACCCGAGTTACCAGGTGCAGGACGGCCAGGCGCTGCTGGACGGGCAGGACCTACTGCAGCTGCCCGCGCATGAGCGCGCCCGCGCGGGGCTGTTCGTGTCCTTCCAGTCGCCGCCCGATGTACCCGGCGTGAAGAACAATCTGTTCATCCGCACAGCGCTGAATGCCGTGCACGAGGCGCGCGGCCAGCAGCCGCTGGACGCGTTCGACTTCCTGGCCAGCGCCAAGCAGACCGCCCAGGAACTGGGGTTGCCACAGGCCATGCTGGGCCGCCCGGTGAACGAAGGTTTTTCCGGCGGCGAGCGCAAGCGCAACGAACTGCTGCAGCTGGCCCTGCTGCAGCCCCGCCTGGCACTGCTGGACGAAATCGACTCGGGCATGGACGTGGACGGCGTGCGCGCCGTGGTCACGTTGGTGCAGAAACTGCGCGAACAGGGCACGGCCTTCATCGTCGTATCGCACTACCTGCACCTGATCGAGCAGCTGCAGCCTGACACCGTGCTGCGCCTGGACCAGGGCCGTATCGCCGAGACGGGCGACGTGGAGCTGGCGCGGCGCATCGCCCGCACGGGCTTTGCGCGCCAACCTGCCACGGCGGAGGCATGACACCATGAACAGCGCACAAGCCGAGATCCGCGCCGCGCGCGAGCACCTGCAGACGCAGGGCTGGATTGCGCGGCGCAGCGAAGCCTTTCACCACCTGCCCCCACCCGCGCTGCAGGACTGGCTGGGAACGCAGGCCGGGGTCGTCGATGAGGCCTCGTTGCCCGCGGGTGCGGGCTGGACGCTGCGCCTGCCCCACGCACAGGCGGCCACCAGCGTCCAGGCGCGTTGGCTGGACGCACTGGACCCGGCGCAGCGCGCCGAGTTGATGGCAGGGCTGCCGTCGCCAGAGTCCGGCGGTGGGGATGGGGCCGCCGCCCCCTTCGCCTGGGCGCATCGTGCCCTGTGCCGCCGGGGCCTGCGCCTGCGCGTGGCCGCCACGCCGGGCCGTGAGCGCGAGCCTGTGTGCCTGGAGCTGCACCACCAGCCCGGCGCCGCGGCCGAGGCGCCCTTGCTGGTGCTGGACGTGGAAGCCGGCGTGCAGTGCGTTCTGATCGAAACCCATGAGCGGCCTGCCGCAGACGGTCTGTCTGCCGTGGCGCAAAACCTGCACGCCCACATCCGTCTGGCGCAGGGGGCACGGCTACAACACCTGCGCGTCGCTGCGCCGTTGGCCGACGACCGCGTGGCGCACCACCTGCAGGTCCACGTGGCGGCAGGTGCCGCTTATGCCCAGGCGCTGGTTGCCACGGGCGCCAGCTACCACCTGCAGCGCAGCCACATCACGCTGCAGGGCGCAGGCGCCAGTGCGCGGCAGGCCGCGTTGCTGCTGTTGGCGGACGGCAAGCTGGACCAGCAGACGCACACCGACCTGCAAGCCGCCCAGGCCGTGAGCCAAGTCGAGACCTTGGCCCTGGCCCAGGGCCGCGCCCACGCGGTGGCGAATGCCTATACGCGCATCGCGCCCGGCAGTGACGGGGCCGATGTGCGCCAGCGCCTGGCCGGGGTGCCGCTGGCGGGCCAGCCACGTTTGATCCTGCGCCCGCACCTTGAGATCCTGCACGACAACGTGCAGGCCGCGCACGGCGCTACCTGGGGTGCGTTGCCCGAGGATGCGCTGTTCTACGCCCGCCAGCGCGGGTTGGATGATGCGGCTGCGCGCGCGCTCATCATCGAAGGTATGGCCCAAGCGTTGCTTGATCGATGCCTGGGGGCCGAGGGGGACGGCATGCTGGAGCAGTGGCTGCAGAGCGGCTGGCTGGCCGGTGCGATCGCCCGGCTGCAGCCCACAGCCGAGGAGGCACACCATGGGTAAACCACATCCTTTGCTGCACACCGGCGGCCTGCCGGTGCAGGCGCTGCGCGCGCAGTTTCCGGTGCTGGCGCAGCGCATCCACGGCCAGCCGCTGGCCTATCTGGACAACGCCGCCACCACGCAGATGCCGCTGGCGGTGCAGGAGGCCATGCAGCGCTTCGAACGCCATGACCGCGCCAACATTCACCGCGGCGTGCACACGCTGAGCCAGCGTGCCACCGACGCCTTTGAAGAGGCGCGCGCCACGCTCAAGCGCTTCATCGGCGCGGGCACGCAGCATGAACTGGTCTTCACCAGCGGCACGACCGAGGCGCTGAACCTCGTCGCCCAAGGGTTATGGGCAGCGGGGCCGGGCAAGGCCTGGCTGCGCCCCGACGACCGCATCATCGTGAGCGGGCTGGAGCACCATGCCAACCTGGTGCCCTGGCAGCAGGCCGCGCGCATGAGCGGGGCGGAACTGGTCGTTCTCAAACCCGACGCGCAGGGGCGCGTGCATGAGGCCGATCTGACGCCATTGCTCACACCCAACACCCGCGTGCTGGCACTCACGGCGTGCGCCAATGCCACGGGCGAGCGTCCTCCGTATGAGGCACTGCTGGCCATGGCACGCGCGGCCGGCGCCCTCACGGTGCTGGATGCCGCGCAGGCGGTGGGCCATGCCATGCCCGCTCTGGCGGAGCTGGAGGCGGACTTCATGGCCTTCTCCGGCCACAAGATGTACGGTCCCATGGGCACCGGCGCACTGGCCGGCCGGCGCGACGCGCTGGAGCGGTTGTACCCGCTGCGCCTGGGGGGCGACATGGTGGAGTGGGTGACCTACACCGCTGCGGGCTATGCGGCGCTGCCCGCGCGGCTGGAAGGCGGTACGCCCAACGTGGCCGGGGCCGTGGGTCTGGCGGCGGCGGCGCGCTTCATCGATGGTATTGGCCGAGAGGCCATTGACCTGCACGTGCAGGCCCTGCGCGCGCAGGCGCTGGCGGGCTTGTCGGCGTTGGAGGGGGTGACGGTGCTCGCCCCGCATGCCACGCAGGCGTCGCTGGTGTCGTTCGTGGCACGCGACGTGCACCCGCACGACATCGGCACGCTGCTGGACGAGCGCGGCATCGCCGTGCGCACGGGCCACCACTGCGCACAGCCGCTGCAGGAGCACCTGGGGCTGGGGCCGACCACGCGCGCATCGTTCGCGCTGTACAACAGCCATGAGGAGGTCGAGCGCTTGATCGCCGGCGTGGCGCAGGCCCTGGAGGTCATGCGATGACTGGATTTACCGGCAACGCCGAGAACGAGCTGTACCAGGAAGTGGTGTTGGAGCACAAGCGCGCACCGCGCAACTTCGGCCATCTGCCGCAGCCCACGCACCAGGCGCAGGGCACCAACCCGTCGTGTGGCGACCGCATTGCCGTGGAGCTGCAGCTGCAGCAAGGGCGCGTGCAGGACATCCGCTTCACCGGCCAGGGCTGCGCGATCTGCATGGCCTCTACCTCGATGATGACCGAGGCCGTAAAGGGCAAGGAGGTTGCCGCCGCGCAGGCGCTGCAGCAGCACTTTCGTGCGGTGCTGACGGGGGAAGAAGCCCCCGAGGATGCCCCGCTGGGCAAGCTGGTCAGCCTGGCCGGCGTGCGCCAGTACCCCAGCCGCATCAAGTGCGCCCTGCTGGGCTGGCATGCGCTGATGCATGCGATTGCCGACAACGGCAACGGCCAGAGCGTAAGTACTGAGGAGGAGCCCGCATGACCTACCGCCGCCATCGCGAGGATGTGCTGGTGCGCCGCAGCGTGACCGTGGAGGCGATTCCCAGCGGCGAGCCGATCGAACTGGAGGCCGGGCAACTGGCGCAGATCACGCAGGCGCTGGGTTCGTCCTTCACGCTGCTGGTCGAAGGCCAGCTCATGCGGCTGAAGGGCGTGGATGCCGACGCCATCGGCAAGACGCCGCCCGAGACCATCACCGCGCCCGCGGACCTGCCCATCGAGGAACTGGAGCCGCTGGTGTGGGAGACCCTACGCACCTGCTACGACCCGGAGATCCCGGTAAACATCGTGGACCTGGGCCTGGTGTACCGGCTGGCTTTCGAGCCGCTGCCCGACGATGCCCACAAGGTGCGCGCGCTGGTGGACATGACGCTCACCGCCCCCGGCTGCGGCATGGGCGAAGCGATTGCCGACGAGGTGTGCGACAAGCTGCTGGCCCTGCCACGCGTGGGCGAGATCACGGTGAATCTGGTGTTTGACCCGCCCTGGGACCGCTCCATGATGAGCGAGGAGGCGCAGCTGGCGCTGGGACTGTGAAGCAGGGACGATAAAAAAGGGGCAGGTGATACCTGCCCCTTTTGCTTTGGTTGAGTGGCTTTGCCGATCAGCCGCAGCAGGCACCGCCCGAGCAGCAGGAGTCTTCAGCCTCTGCGGCGGCCTGGGTCTTGGATGCCAGCTTGGTGATTTCGATCTGCCACTGGCGGGGACCTGCCTCCAGGTACGCCCACTGGAACTGGCCGGGTGCGCGGCCTTCCAGTTGCATGCGCAGCGGCACGGGGTCGTGGTCGTTCACGATCTGCAGCGACTCGCCCGCGCCCAGCGCGTCCAGGCGGCCAAAGATTTGCGCATGGCGCTCATAAGGAGCGATGGTGCGTACGTCGATCACGGAAACGGTGTTGCTCATGGTTCAACCTTTCGGGTGTGTGTAGAAAAAAGGGGGGAGGGAGCTTGCAGTTGTGAGGCATGGGCCGGCATCAGCCGTCCTTGCCGTCCAGACGGGTGCGCATCAGCCAGGGTGTGTAGATCACGAGGTAGATCGCGAAGGCGATGGCCCACAGGCAGGCGGCGCCTTCCAGCGCATAGGCGTACCACGCGGGTTGCACGGCGGGCACCAGCACGCGCAGCACGGCGGCCAGCATCACCAGGGCATAGGCCACCACCTCGCCGCGCGAGGGCTGCAGCGGCCGGCCGGTGTGGCCGCGCGCGGTGCGCGTGACCATGCCGATGATCAGCCCGCCGATCACGCCCACGGCAAAGGCATGCACGGCCAGCGACGGTACGACCCAGCCCAGTTGCGCCAGCGCCAGAAGCACGAAACCCAGGGGCAGCCATGCGTACGAAGCGTGCAGGATCCAGAGGATGGGGCGCTTGAACGTGACCTGCGGATGCCACTTCCACAGCCGCACCGCATGCATCACACCCGCCGCGAGGCTGGCCACCAGCACCACCGGCGCGGGCGCTGCGAACACCCACAGCGCCAGCGCCACGGCCGTGACGGCCAGCAGCGACAGCTCGAACTTGCGCGGCATGTTGATGACCAGGCCGGGCGTCACGTTGCGCGTGAACATGGGCACCACGCGGCCGGTGATCACGCTCACCACCATGAGGATCAGCGCCAGCTCGGCATACAGCGCGCTCACGGCCGGCACCGCCACGATGCCCAGCACCGAAAGATGGAACACCAGGTTGGCCGCAGCCATCAGCAGCAACAGGCAGATCAGCGGAATGTTGCGCTTGTTGCCGGCCTTGATCAGCACGCGCAGCAGCACGGCGGCCACGGCCGGCAGCAGCAGCATGTCCAGCGTGGCATAGACGGCGTAGGGCGCCACCAGCGAAGCCAGCCGCGCGGCCAGCCACAGCAGGGCCAGCGCGCCCAGCAGCGGACCACGGGCCGTCTCCAGGCCGGTCCAGGCCTTGACGGCGGTGAGCAGAAAGCCCACCACCACGCCCGCGGCGAAGCCGAACAGCATCTCGTGCGCATGCCACAGCAAAGGTGACATCGGCAACGGCACCTGGATGCGGCCCAGAAAGATCGCTATCCACAGCGGCACCGCCAGACAGGCCAGCAGGGCCGTGCCCAGGTAGAAGGGCCGAAACCCCAGTCGCAGCAATGGCCAGCCGTGCAGCGGAGCGGCGGACTGGGCCGGGCGGGAGGCGGAGACGAGCGGGGGCAGGGACATGGAAGGCCTTTGGCAGGGCGGTTTTCTTAAGATTCATTTTACATGAATATTAAAAATCGGCCAGAAGTTCGCGGGCAGACGGCCACTAGAGACGGAGGGCGTTCAGTGGAGCGGCAGAGCCTGGGCGCAGGCGTGGGCGCTGGCCCAGGCCCATTGGAAGTTGTAGCCGCCCAGCCAGCCGGTGATGTCTACCACCTCGCCGATGAAGTACAGGCCCGGCTGGGCCTTGCATTCCATGGTCTGCTGGGACAGGGCGCGCGTGTCCACGCCGCCCAGCGTCACCTCGGCCTTCTTGTAGCCTTCGGTGCCCGTGGGGGTGAGCTCCCAGCGCGCCAGCCGCTCGGCCAACCGCGCCAGGGCCTTGTCCGCGGCTTCGTTGATGGGGCGCTGCCAGTCCGCGCTCTGGCTGGCCCAGGCGTCGGCCAGACGGCTGGGCACGAGCGCGGCCAGTTCGTTGGCGATCAGCTTGCGCGAGCGCACCTTGGCTTGGGCCAGTGCGGCCGGCAGGTCCACGCCCGGGGCGAGGTTGATGGCCAGCGGCGTGCCCGGCTGCCAATAGCTGGAGATCTGCAGCACGGCCGGGCCCGACAGCCCGCGGTGCGTGAACAGCAGGTCTTCCACGAAGGCCATGCGTTCCTTCTTGGCGCCGGTGCTGATCTCCACCGGCAGTGCCAGCCCGGCAAGCTGCGCGTAGGGCGCCCAGGCCTGGCCGTCGAAGGTCAGCGGCACCAGGCCGGGGCGCTGCGCCACCAGCGGCAGTCCGAACTGCTGCGCCAGCCGGTAGCCGAAGTCCGTGGCACCAATCTTGGGGATGGACAGCCCGCCCGTCGCCACCACCAGGCTGCGCCCCTGCACCGGGCCGCGATCGGTATCGATTTGATAGCTGCCAGCGCTTGTGCCGCCTGCCTCATCGGCCAAAAAGACCACATTCTTGACGCTGCAGGGCTGCCAGCGCTCAACGCGCCCCTGGGCGCATTCGGCCAGCAGCATGGCGATGATGTCCTCGGCCGAGCGGTCGGCAAACAGCTGGCCCTTGTGCTTCTCGTGGTAGGCGATGCCGTGGCGCTCCACCAGCGCGATGAAGTCCGCCGGCGTGTAGCGCGACAGCGCGGAGCGGCAGAACTGCGCGTTCTGCCCCACGAAGTGCTTGTGCGGCGCGCGCACGTCCAGGTCGCGGTTGGTGAAGTTGCAGCGCCCACCGCCCGAGATGCGGACCTTCTCGGCCACTTTGTCGGCATGGTCGACGAGCAGCACCTTGAGCCCGCGCTGGCCCGCCTGGGCGGCGCAGAACAGACCGGCGGCGCCGGCGCCGATGATGACGGCATCAAAGAAGGGTGTGGACACGGGCAGCAACCTGGCGGGCAAAGCCGCCGATTGTCGCGTACGGGCTCCGAGGCCGTGCAGTGCAGGCAGTTCAGTGCATGTAGTTGCCGTCGGGCCCGATCACGGCAATGTCCACATAGCTGGAGCCATTGCGGTTCTGCGCACTGTACTGGTAGGTGTAGCCGCCCAGGTCCACCTTGTGCAGCCCTTCCAGGGTCGCGGCCAGCGATGCGCCCGTCACCGAAGGGCCCGCGGCGCGCAGGCCTTCAATGAGGATGCGCGCGTCCAGGTAGCCCCTGAAGCGGTCATAGTCCACGGGGTGGCCGTGGCGCTTCATGGACGCCTGGAACTCGCGTGCCACGGCGGTGGTCAGCCGCGTGGGCGGCGGCGTGGTGCGCGCCACGGCCAGCCCGCGCGCGTCACTGCCCAGCGCGCGGATGACCTGCGCACCCGCGCCCAGCGACAGCGTGTACACCGGCACGCCGAGGTGCGCCTTGTTGGCGCGCACGTAGGCCACCACGGGCGGGCCCGCGGCAATCATCACCACGGCTTGCGGCCGCAGGGCCGCCAGGGCCTTGGCGGCGGCCTCGGCATCCTGGCCGCTGCTGTGCATGGCATGGGCGCCCACGAAGGTGCCGCCCTCGGCCGTGATGGCCTTCTCGACCAGGGGCAGCGCGAGCTTGCCGAAGTCGTTGTTCTCGTAGGCGACGCCGATGCGCGTGGTCTGAATGGCCACGAGGTTGCGCACGATCTTCACCAGCTCGTCCGCGTAGCTGGCGCTGGTGGTGAACAGGTAGGGGCTGCGCGCGCCGTGCACTGCGGGGCTGCCGGTGTAGACGGCCACCAGCGGCGTGCGTGCCTGCGCCAGGTAGGGCAGCAGCGCCAGCACCTGCGAGGTGCCGGCCTGGCCGAACAGCGCGACCACGCCGCTGTCCTGCACGAGTCTGCGGGCGTTGTCCAGGGCGAGCGCGGCGTCGAACTTGTCGTCCAGGGACACGAGCTGCACCTTGCGCCCTGCGACGCCGCCGGCCTCGTTGAAGTCCGCCAGGGCGGCCTCCTGCCCCTCGTGCACCGGCGTGAGGAACGGCGCCATGGGGCCCGACAGGGCCGAGGAGCGCCCGATGAGGATGGCTGCCTTGGCGTCTGCCGAGCGCTGCTGGGCCAGCGCCGGCCACGCGAGCGCACAGGCACTCGCGCACAGCGACTGCAGCAGCCGCCTGCGCGGCGCACAAGGGTGGACGATGAACGGCGTGGTCATGGGAGCTCCCTGCTTTTTGTATTGGGCTGGCGCTGCACCGCCATGGGCAGCGCAGGGGCCATGCTAGGAACGCCGGCGCACGCGCCCACTGGGGGAAACCAAGAAACCGTGACGCGGGTGTGACACGGGGCGTGGCGGGTGAAGGCACGTGCTCCGGCCCCGCACGGTCGGCGTAAACACGCTCTAATACCGCCATGCACCTTCCCGCGCACCAACTCAGCATGACCGTGCTCATGTCGCCCGACATGGCCAACTTCTCCGGCAACGTCCACGGCGGCGCCATCCTCAAGCTGCTGGACCAGGTGGCCTATGCCTGCGCCAGCCGCTATTCGGGCAGCTACGTGGTCACGCTGAGCGTAGACCAGGTGATGTTCCTGCAGCCCATCCACGTGGGCGAACTGGTGACCTTCCTGGCCAGCGTCAACCACACGGGCACATCGTCCATGGAGATCGGCATCAAGGTGGTGGCCGAGAACATCCGCACCCAGGTGGTGCGGCATGTGAATAGCTGTTTCTTCTCGATGGTGGCAGTGGACGATGCGGGCAAACCCACCCCCGTGCCGCCGCTGGCCCCCACCAGCTACGACGAGCGCCGCCGCTGGGAGGCCGCGCTGCTGCGCAAGGCCCTGCGCAAGGAACAGGCCGAGCGCTTCGCGCAGATCCGCCAGGCGGCGCAGGCCAGCGCCGCCGGCTGAGCCGTCACACCGCCCGGCTGCGCGTGCCTGCTACCGGGGCTGCATCTTCGCCGTGCGCCACGGCCTGGATGCCGCGTACCACGTCGCCGATCACGATCACCGAGGGGCTGGCCAGCCCCTCGCGGGTGATGGTGGACTGCAACTGGCCCAGCGTAGTCACCGCGTGGCGCTGCTGCGGCAGGCTCACATGCTGGATCACCACCGCCGGCGTGTGCGCAGGCAGGCTGGTGAGCAGTTCCTCCTGGATGTGGGCGCAGCCGGTCACGCCCATGTAGATCACCAGGGTCAGGCGTGCATCGCGCGCGGTGGCGGCCAGCTGGCGCCAGTCGGTGCGTTGGTTCCCAGGCTTGTTGTGGCCCGTGATGAAGACCACGCCGTGCGCATGTTCGCGGTGGGTGAGCGGCGCGCCCAGCTGCGTCATGCCCGCCAGGCCGGCGGTGATGCCATTGACCACCTGCACCGGCACGCCCGCCGCGCGCAGGTGCTCCACTTCTTCGCCGCCCCGCCCAAAGATGAACGGATCGCCGCCCTTCAGGCGCACCACGGTCTCGCCCTCCTGCACGGCGGTGAGCATGAGCTTTTCGATGAACGCCTGGGGCGTGCTCTTGCAGCCGCCGCGCTTGCCCACATGCACGACGCGGGCGCCGGGGCGGGCCAGGGCGACGATGGCGTCGCTCACCAGGTCGTCCACCAGCAGCACGGTGGCGGCCTGGATGGCCTTCACCGCCTTGAGGGTGAGCAGCTCGGGGTCGCCGGGGCCGGCGCCCACCAGGGTGCAGCTGCCTGCATGGGCTGGAAGAGAAGGTGTGGTCATGACGAGGCCTGTGCAGTGATTTGACGGCTCAAGTGCAAGATATGTTCCACCTGCTGGCGCAGGGCAGGGGGCACGGGCGCGTCGCCCGCCAGCACGCGCCGGGTATAGGCGGCGGTGGTGGCCACGTCGATCTCGGTCGGCAGACCGGGCACTTCGGCGGCCGTGCCGGGCTGCTGGTCTTGCAGCAGTTGGTGCGTGCCGCCAATGAAGGCGTCGTAGCGCGGCGTGCGGCGCGGGTCGGCCGCCACCTCGCCCTCCAGCCCGCGCGACAGCAACGCGTGCGCGCCCAGCGTGGCAAAGGTGCCGCTCAGGATGTCGAAATATTCGGGGTGGGTGAAGCTGCTCACCACCAGCGCCGGGCCGGCGCAGGGGTTCATCAGCTTGGCCACGCTGTGCCCCGGTGTGCGCAGGCCGATCACCTCGCGCACCGCCAGCAGGCGCGCCAGCCCGGGCAGCAGCACCGCGGTGCCGATGTGCGCCACGCTGCCGGGTGCTATGGATTGAGGAGCTGTTAGCGCAGGTATATCCAGCGCTTCAAGCACATCTGATGCCAGAACGCGGCGCGCCTCGGTGCGCATGCCGTGCAGCAGCACGGGCAGGCCTTCGCGCGCCAGCAGCAGCGCCAGCAGCGGCGTGAGCACGGGCAGCTTGCGCGCGCCGTTGTAGCTGGGCAGCACGATGAGCGGCTGCCCGTTCGCACAGGCCGGTATGGCGGCGATGCGCGCATGCACCGCGTCCAGCAGGCCGCACATTTCCTCGGCGGTCTCGCCCTTGATGCGCATGGCCACGCAGAAGGCGCCGATCTCCAGATCGGTCACCTGGCCGTCGAGCACTTGCCCGAACAGGTCGGCGGCTTGCGCGCGGTCCAGTGCCTTGGCGCCGCGTGCGCCGCGGCCGATTTCCTTGATGTAGTGGCTGATGCCCATGGGGTATTGGCTGGCGGGTGGGACGAGTGGTGTCCATTCTGCGGCATGTCTGATAACCGCCTGTTATATGCGTGCGGCGGATTGCGTGCCGCGTCACGCTGCCTGCACCGCAGTGGTGCCTATGCCCGCGACCGCCGCCTGCACCATGCGCTTGAGCTCGGGTACGCAGGAGCCGCATTGCGTGCCGCAGCGCAGCGCGCCCTGCAACTGCGCCAGGCGCTCGGCCGGGCTGCCCTGGCACTGGCCCAGGCGCTCGGTGATGTCGGTATCGGTCACGTTCAGGCAGACGCACACCCGCTTGCCCCGTGCGGCCACGGCCACGGGCGGCTGTTGGGTGGGCAGCAGCAGCAACCGGCCATAGGTCTGCACGGGCAGTTCTTCCTGCAGCAGCGTGCGCAGCCAGCCGCCAGCGCTGCCATTGCCGGCCAGCAGCAGTGCGTCCAAAGTGGTGCGGCCGTCGGCCTGGCGCTGCAGGCGCGCGGCGCGGTGCTGGGCGCGGCGGCGGTCGGCGTAGCGCAGCGTGCCAGGCCCGTCCAGGTGCAGCAGGTGCTCGATGCGCGCGAGCAGGGCCGGTGGCGGCGCCTCGTGCGCGGCACCGCGCAGCAGAACACCCGTGCGCGGGGGCCCTGCGGCCGGCGCGGCGCCGCTGAAGGGCACACAGTGGGCGAAGGGTAGTTCGGGCATCAGCGCGGCCAGCGCCTCGCGCGCGGCCAGCACTTCATCTTCGGGCAGCCAGGCCATGGCCAACAGCGTCCAGGGCAGCTCGGCCTTGAGCACCTTCACCGCCGCGTGCTTGAGCTCCGGCTGTTTGGAGCCAGGGCAGAAGGCCGGCGTGGTGAGCGCGTTCACGCCCGCCAGTGGTCGGCCCGTGCTGGAGCGCCCGCCCAGGTATTCGCCGCCCCAGTGCATGGCCATGAAGGCCTGCCCGGGTGCCAGTGTGTCGTCGGCCTGCACGGGCGCGATGATGGAGCCGCGCGCGCTGGTCACATGCGCCAGGTCGCCAGCGGCCAGCTGCAGGCGCTGCAGGTCCTGCGGGTGCATCTGCAGCGCGGGCTCGGACGCGTGGCCGAACAGCCGCCCCAGCGTGCCGGTGCGGCTCATGCCGTGCCACTGGTCGCGCAGGCGTCCCGTGGTCAGGCTGAATGGGTAGCGCGCGCTGGGCGGCTCGGCCAGGGGCTGCCAGGCCGTGGGGACGAAGCGCGCACGCCCGTCGGGTGTGGGAAAGACGCCGTCCGCATACAAGCGCGCGCGGCCCGCGCGGGCGCCGCTCGGGTAGGGCCACTGCTGCGGCCCGTCGGCCTCCAGCGCGGCCCAGGTCAGGCCGGTGATGTCCAGGTCGCGCCCGCGCGTGGTCTCGCGGTGCTCGTTCCAAATGGCTTCGGCACAGGCCTGCGCCGTGTCCCCGGCGTAGGGGAACAGCGTGGGCTGGCCGGGGCGCAGGTGCCTCTCCAGCCGCTGCGCCAGCGCGAGCGTGATCTGCCAGTCGTGCCGCGCGCCGCCGGGTGCGGCCACTGCCGCGCGCACGCGGCTGATGCGGCGCTCACTGTTGGTGACGGTGCCGGTCTTCTCGCCCCAGGTGGTGGCAGGCAGCAGCAGGTCGGCGTACTGCGCGGTGGCGGTGGTGGCGAAGGCCTCCTGCACCACCACAAACTCGGCGCGCTGCAGGGCGCGGCGCACGGTGGTCTGGTCGGGCAGGCTCTGCGCGGGGTTGGTGCAGGCGATCCACAGCGCCTTGATCGCGCCGTCGGCCGCGGCCTGGAACATCTCCACCGCCGTCTTGCCGGGTCGCGCAGGCACCGACTCCACGCCCCACAGCCGGGCCACTTCGGTGCGGTGGTCGGGGTTGGCCATGTCGCGGTGCGCGGGCAGCAGGTTGGCCAGGCCCCCCACCTCGCGTCCGCCCATGGCGTTGGGCTGGCCCGTCAGGCTGAAGGGGCCTGCGCCCGGTTGGCCGATCTGCCCGCAGGCCAGGTGCAGGTGGATCAGCGCGGCGTTCTTGGCCGTGCCGCTGGTGCTCTGGTTCAGGCCCTGGCAGTACAGGCTCAGCGTGGGCCGGCGTGGCCCACCCTCCGCCATGCCCTCCACGCCAGCGAACCAGCGCGCTGCGGTGGCAATGTCCTGCGGCGGCAGGCCGCAGACGGCGGCAGCGCGCTCGGGCGTGCAGTCCTGCACTACGGCCTGCAGATCGGCGAAGCCGCTGGTGTGGCGCGCGATGTAGCCCTGGTCCACCCAGCCCTCGCGCAGCATCACGTGCAGCATGGCGTTGAACAGCATCACGTCGCTGCCCGGCAGCAGGGGCAGGAACAGATCGGCCATGGCCGCGGTGTCGGTGCGGCGCGGATCGGCCACGATGATCTTCATGGCCGGGTTGGCGGCGCGCGCGTCCTCGATGCGGCGAAACACGATGGGGTGCGCCCAGGCCGTGTTGCTGCCAGCGATGAACAGGCATTGCGCGTGGGCCAGGTCGTCGTAGCAGGCGGGCGGCGCGTCGGCGCCCAGCGTGGCCTTGTAGCCGGCCACGGCGCTGCTCATGCACAGGCGCGAGTTGGTGTCGATGTTGTTGGTGCCGATCAGGCCCTTGGCCAGCTTGTTGAAGACGTAGTAGTCCTCGGTGAGCAACTGGCCACTCAGGTAGAAGCCCACCGCGTCGGGGCCGTAGCGGTCGATGGTGGCGGCGAAGCGCTGCGCCGCGGTGTCGAGAGCCGCGTCCCAGTCGATGGGGTGCGCTGCCTGGCCGCGCTGCGGGCGCAGCTGGGGTTGCAGCAGCCGGGTCTGCAGTGTGACGGGCCGGCTGGCGGTGAGGTGCAGGGTGCTGCCCTTGGTGCACAGGCGGCCGAAGTTGGCGGGGTGGTGGGGGTCGCCGCGCACGCCGGTGATGGTGTCGCCGTCGGACTGGATGATCACGCCGCAGCCTACGCCGCAGTAGGGGCAGGTGGAACGGGTTTCTTGCATGGCGTGTTCTCTTGGTATTTTTGGGCTTTAGGGCTTGTGGTGTGGGCGCGAGTAGCTATTCTTTTTGGATGTGGCTGGCCGGGACTCGCCCCGGCGGGCGAGGTACTTTTCTTTGCTTCGCCAAAGCAAAGTACCCAAAAGAAAGGCGACCCTAGAGGCTGCGTCCCTTCGCTTCGCTACGGGCAACCTGCGGTGCTCGCGTCCAGCGGGGTCTCGCTCAAACTCGCTTCGCTCAAACAATCGCGAGCCCTGATCCGCTGGCCGCTGCGCTCCTCGGCGCATCCTGAAGGGAACCCGGAAACCGGACAGCCCATTCGGGCCATCGCTGCGCTCGGCCTGGCCTTGCGCGGCGCGTTGCGCCTGCGCGGGGTCATGGTGGGTTTGCCTTGCAGCGCAGCGCGGGGCCGGCCACCGGGCGTTGCAGGTCCAGGGCGTGGTGGGCCAGCTCCTGGGCGTCCAGGTAGACGGTGCCCGCTTCCACCTTGACCTGAAAGCGCGGCGTGCAGCCTTCGTCGGGGGCGGCGGCCTGGCCGTCGCACAGGCCGATGGTCCAGTTGTGCAGCGGGCAGGCCACGCTGTTGCCGAAGACGATGCCCTGGCTCAAGGGGCCGCCCTTGTGGGGGCAGCGGTCGAGCAGGGCGAACACGCCGCCGGCGTCGTTGCGGAAGACGGCCACGTCCATGCCGTGCGGGCGGGCCACGCGGCGCGCGCCGAGCACGGGGATGTCGTCCAGGGAGCAGATCGGGGTCCAGGTGGTCATAGCTATTCCTTTAGGAGCTGTTGGCGCTTGCTGGCAGGGCGTGACAGGCACTTTTGGCTGAAACTCATGCCAACGTTCATGCGGGGATCGGCGTGATCGGGATGAACTGGCGCCGGTCCACCGCCGCCGGCTCGAACTCAAACCACGGGTCGGGCTCGCCCGCCAGCGCGTCCTGCAGCTCGCGCCACAGCGCCTGGCGGCCGGGGGCATCTTGGAGTACGCGGCGCTTGACGTAGTCCAGTCCCACGCGGGCGACGAAATGCACCGTGCGCTCCAGGTACCAGCCCTCCAGGCGGTACAGCTGCATGAAGGCGCCCGTGTACTCCAGCACCTCCTCGGCGGTCTTGAGCTTGGTGAAGAACTGCGCCACCTCGGTCTTGATGCCGCCGTTGCCGGCCACGTACATCTCCCAGCCCGAGTCCACGCCGATGATCCCCACGTCCTTGATGCCGCTCTCGGCGCAGTTGCGCGGGCAGCCGCTGACGGCGAACTTGACCTTGTGCGGCGCGTACATGCCCACGAAGGCGTGCTCCAGGTCCTTGCCGAGCTGCGTGCTGTCCTGCGTGCCCATGCGGCACCACTCGCTGCCCACGCAGGTCTTCACGGTGCGCAGCGCCTTGGCGTAGGCGTGGCCGCAGGGCATGCCGATGTCGCGCCAGACGTTGACCAGGTCTTCCTTCTTCACGCCCAGCAGGTCGATGCGCTGGCCGCCCGTGACCTTCACCGTGGGGATCTGGTACTTGTCCACCACGTCGGCGATGCGGCGCAGTTCGGCGGCACTGGTCTCGCCGCCCCACATGCGCGGCACCACGCTGTAGGTGCCATCTTTCTGGATGTTGGCGTGGCTGCGCTCGTTGATGAAGCGGCTTTGCGGATCGTCCTGCGCCTCCTTGGGCCAAGTGCTGATGAGGTAGTAGTTCACGGCCGGGCGGCAGGTGGCGCAGCCGTTGGGCGTCTTCCACTCCAGGAAGCGAAACACGCCGTCTACGGTCAGCAGCCGGTGTGTGCGGATGGCTTCGCGCACGGCCTGGTGGCCGTGGTCGGTGCAGGCGCACACGGGCTTGGTCTTGGGCGTGGCGGAATAGTCGCCGCCCGCAGTGGCCATGAGGATCTGCTCCACCAGCCCGGTGCACGAGCCGCAGCTGGCGCTGGCCTTGGTGTGCTTGCGCACCTCGTCCAGCGTGAACAGGCCCTTGTCCTTGATGGCCTTGCAGATCTGGCCCTTGGTCACGCCGTTGCAGCCGCAGACCTCGTCGCTGTCGGCCATGGCGGCGGCCTTGTTTTGGCCCTGATGGCCCGCGTCGCCCAGGTGCGATTCGCCGAACATGAGCCGGTCGCGGATGTCGGCCACGCTGCGGCCGTCACGCAGCAGCTTGAAGTACCAGCTGCCGTCCACCGTGTCGCCATAGAGGCAGGCGCCCACGAGCCGGTCGTCCTTGAGCACCAGCTTCTTGTACACGCCGCCGCCCTCGGCATGCGGGTCGCTGAGCACGATTTCCTCCGTGCCCTCGCCGCCCTGGAAGTCGCCGGCGGAAAACAGGTCGATGCCCGTGACCTTGAGCTTGGTGGAGGTGAGCGAGCCCTGGTAGCGCCCGATACCCCATTCCGCCAGGTGGTTGGCCAGCACCTTGCCCTGCTCGAACAGCGGCGCCACCAGCCCGTAGGCGATGCCACGGTGCGCCGCGCATTCGCCCACGGCGTAGATGCGCGGGTCGGTCACGGTCTGCAGCGTGTCGCTGACGACGATGCCGCGGTTGACGTGCAGGTGCATCTGCTCGGCCAGGGCCGTGTTGGGGCGGATGCCCACGGCCATCACCACAAGCTGGGCGGACACCTCGCTGCCGTCCTTGAAGCGCACCGCGGCCACGCGGCCGTCGCCGCCGGCCACCAGTTCCTGCGTCTGCGCCTGCATGAGGAACTGCATGCCGCGCTCGGCCAGCGACTGCTGCAGCAGCTTGCCCGCCACGTCGTCAAGCTGGCGCTCCATGAGCCACTCGCCCGCATGCACCACGGTGACCTGCATGCCGCGCTTCATGAGGCCGTTGGCCGCCTCCAGGCCCAGCAGGCCGCCGCCGATCACTACGGCGTGCTTGTAGCTGGCGGCAGCGTCGATCATGGCCTGCGTGTCCGCGATGTCGCGGTAAGCCAGCACGCCGGGCAGCTCACGGCCCGGAATGGGCAGCATGAATGGGTTGGAGCCCGTGGCGAGGATCAGCCGGTCGTAGGGCGCCTCGACGGTGCGGCCGTCCTGCGCCACGCCATGCACGGTGCGCCGCGTGCGGTCCACATGGGTCACGGTGCACCCTGCGTGCAGCGTGATGTGGTGGTCCGCATACCAGGACCAGTCGTTGAGGACGATCTCCTCCAGCGTCTGCTCGCCCGCCAGCACGGGCGACAGCAGGATGCGGTTGTAGTTGGGGTGCGGCTCGGCGCCGAACACCGTGATGTCGTAGAGGTCGGGCGCGATCTTGAGCAGCTCTTCCAGCGCGCGCACGCCTGCCATGCCATTGCCCACCATCACCAGCCTGGATTGCTTCACCATCGTCTCCCCGGCGGGAATGCCCCGCGCAGCCACATCAACAAAAAAGGCGTCCGCACGCCGCACCGGGCAGGGGCCTGGTTGCGGGTGGGGACGCCTTCGTCCCGCGAGCCCTGCCTCCGCCGTTGGAGAGGGCACGCGCTGCGGCCTACCGTGGCCGCGCTGGCTTCAATGCAATGGGCGTGCCAGGGTGCGGCGGGGTGAGAGGTGCGCGCTCATGGGATGGGCTGAATAGTCCGCTAGCGCTTGATGGGTAAGCGCGAGAAGCTATGGTTTTAGTAGCAATCGCGCACGTGGCCGGGCGTGGCGGGCTGCGCACCGCCGTGGTGCAAGTGGCGGCGCGATGGTGCGGGCGCTGGCGTCCTGATTGCGCCCGGACCTCGTAGGGGATGTTGTGCCGGTGACACGGCCCCTGCGTGCGCGCCCGATGCACCGCAATTGAACAAAAACAGCGTCCAGCGCTTGCCCCTCAAGCGCTGCCAGCGATGGAATCAGGAGCCGCCTGCCGGCGGTGGTGTTGGGTCCGTCCAGGCGCCGCCCAGCACCTTGTAGAGCGTCACGCGGTTGACCTGCTCGGCCAATTGCAGCGTGATCTGCGCCTGCTGTGCGGCATACAGCGTGCGCTGCGCGTCCAGCACGGCGAGGTAGTTGTCCGCACCGAGGCGAAAGCGTGCATCCGACAGCTGCAGCGTGCGCTGCGTGGCCTGCACCAGCGAGCCCTGCGCCTGCAGGCGCTCAGTGAGCGTGGCGCGCTCGGCCAGCGCGTCGGACACCTCGCGGAAGGCGGTCTGGATGGCCTTCTCGTACTGGGCCACGGCGGTGTCGCGCGTCACCTCGGCCACGCGCAGGTTGGCCTGGTTGCGGCCGGCGTCGAAGATCGGCAGGCGGATCTGCGGTGCGAACGCCCAGGTGCCGTTGCCGCCCTCGAACAGGCCCGACAGCGCATTGCTGGCCGTGCCCACCGAGGCCGTGAGCGTGATCGACGGAAAGAACGCCGCGCGGGCCGCGCCGATATTGGCCGTGGCGCCCTGCAGTGCATGCTCGGCCGCGCGCACGTCGGGGCGGCGCAGCAGCACGCTGGACGGAACGTCTGCAGGCACGGCCAGCAGCGCCGTTGCGGGCGCCGCGGGATCGGCCAGCGCGGGGACGGGGGACCGGGGGGCCGGAACGTCCGCAGTACCGGTGCCGGGAGAGGGCTGGGTTGCAGCCGTGGCCGGGCCCGCCATGGCCGTGACCGACATGGCCGTTTCCACGGTGGCCACGCTGGCGGGCAACAACGCTGGGGGCACGGGCGATCCCACCAGCAGGGCCAAGGCGTTGCGGCTGCGCGCCAGCTGCGAGACGAAGGCGGCCGCATCCACGCGTGCGGTGTCGGCCGCCGACTGGGCCTGCGCCAGCACCAGGCCCGAGCTGGCGCCCAGTTCATGGCTGCGCTGCGTGAGCTCCAGGGCCTGCTGGCGCGTGCGCAGGGTCTCGCGCGCCAGTTGCAGGCGGCGCGCGTCGGCGTCCAGCGTGAGCCAGGCGCCGATCACCTCGGCCACCAGGCTGAGCTGCACGCTGCGGCGGTTCTCCGCCACGCGCAGGAACTCCTGCAGCGCGGCATCGTTCAGGTTGCGCACGCGGCCGAAGAAGTCGATCTCGTAGCTGCTGAAGCCCAGTGTGGCGCTGTACTGGCTGGTGGTGTTGGAGCGGCCCGCGGCGGTCAGGTCGTCGGCGGTGCGGCTGCGGTTGCCCGCGCCGGCCGCGTTCACCGTGGGAAAGCGGTCGGCCTGCACCACGCCGTACTGCGCGCGGGCCTTGTCGATGGCCAGTACCGCCACGCGCAGGTCGCGGTTGTTCGCCAGGGCCTGTTCCACCACCGTGCGCAGGCGGGTGTCCTGCACGAAGTCTTGCCAGGCCATGGGGCCGCCGTCCGGCAGCGCCACGGCGCCGGCGGTCGGTGGCTGGGGCAGGGGCGATGCCACCGTGTCCGGCACGGGCAGCGGCGGCGCTTCGTAGCGTGGCGCCAAGTTGCAGCCGGCCAGCAGGGCGCAGGCCAGGGCGGCGGTCACAGGCGTGAAGGGATGGGGGCGCGTCATGCGGCACTCTCCGGATGGATGGGGGCAGGCTGGGCCGCGTCTTCCTGGCGCGAGCGGCTCTTGAACCAACTGCGGATCAGCAGGAAAAACACCGGCACCATGAAGATGCCCAGCACCGTGGAGGCCACGGTGCCGCCCAGCACGGCCGTGCCGATGGCATTGCGCCCGCCTGCGCCGGCGCCCGTGCCCAGGGCCAGCGGCACCACGCCGAAGCCGAAGGCCAGCGAAGTCATGAGGATGGGGCGCAGGCGCATGCGCACGGCTTCCAGCGTGGCATCCAGCAGCTTGCGGCCCTGTTCCTGCAACTGCACGGCAAACTCGACGATCAGGATGGCGTTCTTGGAGGCCAGGCCCACCGTGGTGATCAGGCCGACCTGGAAGTACACGTCGTTGGCCAGGCCCCGCGTCCAGGTCGCCAGCAGCGCGCCCAGCACGCCCAGCGGCACGGCCAGCATCACCGACAGGGGCACGGTCCAGCTCTCGTACAGCGCGGCCAGGCACAGGAACACGAACAGGATCGAGATGGCGTACAGCAGCGGCGCCTGCGCGCCCGACTGGCGCTCCTGCAGCGAGGCGCCCGTCCATTCGTACGCAATGCCGGGCGGCAGGCCCTTCAGGATGTCCTCCACAATCTTCATGGCCACGCCCGAGCTGACGCCCGGCGCGGCGCTGCCCACCATCTCATAGGCGGGCGCGCCGTTGTAGCGCATGAGCTGCGGCGAGCCATAAGCCCAGTGGGCCTTGGAGAAGGCGCCGAACGGCACCATCTCGCCGTTCTTGTTGCGCACGGTCCACTTGCCGATGTCCTGCGGCAGCATGCGGTGCGGCGCGTCGCCCTGGATGTAGACGCGCTTGACGCGGCCGTTGTTCAGAAAGTCGTTCACGTAGGTGCCGCCCATGCCGCTGGAGAGCACGCTGTTGATGGCGTCGTAGCTCAGGCCCAGCGCGGCGGCCTTGCGGTCGTCGATGTCCAGGCGCAGCTCGGTGGCGTCGTCCAGGTTGGTGGTGCGCAGGTTGGTCAGCTCGGGGTGCTTGCGCGCCTCGGCCAGGAACCGGTCCTTGGCGGCCAGCAGCGCCTCGTGCCCCAGGCCGTTGATGTCCTTGAGCATGAAGTTGAAGCCCGCGTTGGAGCCCAGGCCGCGCACGGCCGGCGGCTGCGACACGAAGATGCGCGCGTCGCGGATCTTGGCCAGCTCCTGGGTGGCGCGGTGGGCGATGGCCGCCGCGGACTGGCTGGCCAGCGGCCGCTGGTCCCAGGGCTTGAGGCGGATGAATGCGCGCGCCGAGCTCTGGTCGCCGTTCAGGCCCGAGACCTGGTTGAAGCTGATGACCTCGGGCACGTCCTTGAAGTACAGATTCACCTGGTCCAGCACGTCCTGCAGCCGCGCGTCGGTGGCTCCAGCGGGCAGGTTGACGTTGGCCAGGATGTAGCCCTGGTCTTCATCGGGCAGGAAGGCCGTCGGCACGCGGCCGATGATCCACCACACGGCCAGGCAGATGGCGGCAAAGATCAGCAGCATGCGCTTGGCGCGGTGCAGCATCCAGCCCACGCCGCGCTGGTAGCGCAGCGTGTTGGTCTCGAAGTGGCGGTTGAACCAGAGGAAGAAGCGGTCGTTCAGCCCCAGCAGGCCGCGGCGCACCTGCGGGTCCTTGCCCAGGTGGGCGGACGGCTTGAGGATGCTGGCGCACAGCGCCGGCGTGAGCGTGAGCGCCACCAGCACCGACAGCGCCATCGCCGCCACGATGGTGATGGAGAACTGCCGGTAGATCACCCCCGTGGAGCCGCCGAAGAACGCCATGGGCACGAACACCGCCGACAGCGTGAGGCCGATGCCCACCAGCGCGGGCGTGATCTCGCGCATCGAGTGGCGCGTGGCCTCTTTGGGCGAGAGACCCGACTCGTGCATCACGCGCTCGACGTTCTCCACCACCACGATGGCGTCGTCCACCAGCAGGCCGATGGCCAGCACCAGCGCGAACATGGTCAGCGTGTTGATCGAGTAACCCGCCGCGGCCAGCACGCCGAAGGTGCCCAGCAGCACCACTGGCACGGCAATCGCAGGGATCAGCGTGGCGCGGAAGTTCTGCAGGAAGATGAACATCACGATCACCACCAGCACCATGGCCTCGCCCAGCGCGGTGGCCACTTCGCGGATCGAGGCGCGCACGAAGGGCGTGGAGTCGGAGCTGACGAAGTAGTCGATCTGGTTGGGGAAGTAGGGCTTGAGCTCCGCCAGCTTGGCGGCCACGGCGTCCGACACTGCCATGGCGTTGGCGCCGTCGGCCAGCACGATGCCCATGCCCGCACCCGGGCGGCCGTTCAGCTTGGCCTTGACCGACAGGTTGTCGGGGCCCAGTTCCACGCGCGCGACGTCCTTCACCGTGACCACCGAACCGTCGGTGGCGGTCTTGAGCACGATGTCCTCGAACTCCTGCACCGTCTGCAGCTTGGTGCGCGCGGTGATGGTGGCGTTGAGCTGCTGGTCGGGCACGGCGGGCAGCGCGCCGAGCTGGCCGGCCGAGACCTGTGCGTTCTGCGCGTTCAGCGCGCTGATCAGGTCCGACGGCATGAGCTGGAATTTCTCCATCTTGGCCGGGTCCATCCACAGGCGCATGGCGTAGAAGGTGCCGAACACGCGGATGTCGCCCACACCGTCCAGGCGGCCGATCACGTCCACGAGGTTGGAGTTCAGGTAGTCCCCGATGTCCACCGCGCTCATGTTCGGGTCGCCCGAGAAGAAGCTGTAGGTGACCAGGTAGTCCTGGCCGCCCTTGTTGACAAACACGCCCCGGCTCTTCACGGCATCGGGCAGGCGGTTCATGGCCGACTGCAGCTTGTTCTGCACCTGCACCTGGGCCACGTCGATGTTGGTGCCCGGCGCAAACGTGAGGGTGGTGGCCGAGCGGCCCGACGCATCCGACGTCGAGCCCATGTAGATCATGTTGTCGATGCCCTTGAGCTGCTGCTCGATGATCTGCGTGACCGAGTTTTCCACGGTCTCGGCCGAGGCGCCCGTGTACTGCGCGGAGATGGTCACGCGCGGCGGCGCGATGTCGGGGTACTGCTCCAGCGGCAGCGTGAAGATCGCCAGGCCGCCCGCCAGCATGATGATGATGGACAGCACCCACGCGAAGATGGGGCGGTTGATGAAGAACTGGGCCATGTGCGCCTGACCTCGTGCTCAGCGGGATGCGCCGGGGCGGGCGGTGATGTCCACGCTCTGGCCCGCCGCGGGGGGGGCGCTGGCGGCGGGTGCTGGCGCCGCGGCGGCCGGGCCCTTCTTGGTGTTCAGGTCCACCACCTGGGGCGCCACCTTGTCGCCGGGCTTGATGCGTTGAAAGCCATCCACCACCAGGCGCTCGCCGGGTTGCAGGCCGCTGTCCACCAGCCAGCGGTTGCCCAAGGCGCGTGCCAGTTCCACGGGGCGCTTCTCGACCACGTTGTCGGCGTTGACCACCAGCACGCTGGCGCGGCCCGTCAGGTCGCGGTTCACGGACTGCTGCGGGATCAGCAGCGCGTCGCTGGCCAGGCCCGTGGGCAGCAGCGCCTGCACGTACATGCCGGGCATGAGCACGCCGTCGGGGTTGGGCACCACGGCGCGCAGCGTCACCGTGCCCGTGGTGTCGTTGACGATCACGCCCGCGAACTGCAGCCGGCCCTCGTGCGGGTAGTCGCTGCCGTCGTCCAGCCGGATGCGCACGCGCATCTGGTTGCCGTCCACCTTCTGGTAGCGGCCGGCCTCCCAGTCGCGCTTGAGCTGCACCAGCTCGGTGCTGGACTGGGTGAAGTCCACGTACATCGGGTCCATCTGCACGATGGTGGTGAGCGCATTGGCCTGGTTGGCCGTCACCAGCGCGCCAGGGGTGACGCTGGACAGGCTGATGCGTCCGGCGATGGGCGCCTCGATGCGGCTGTAGCGCAGGTTGATGCGCGCCGTCTCCAGGTTGGCGCGGGCCACGCCCACGTCGGCGCGGGCTTGCGCGGCCGCGGCCTGGCTCTCGTCATAGGCCTGGCGGCTGATGGCGTCGATCTTGACCAGTTCGGCATTGCGGTGCGCATTGGCCTCCTGCGTGCGCGCCGTGGCCTCGGCGCGGGCCAGGGTGGCCTCGGCGCTGGCCTCGGTGGCGCGCAGCGGGCGGTCGTCGATCTGGTACAGCGGCTGGCCCTTGCGCACCAGCGCACCCTCGGTGAACAGGCGTTGCTGCACGATGCCCGAGACCTGGGGGCGCACTTCGGCGGTCAGGTAGGCACGGGTGCGGCCGGGCAGCGTGGCGTCCAGTTGCTGCGCGCGCGTTTGCAGGGTGACCACGCCCACGGCGGCGGGGCCCTGTGGCTCGGTGGCTGGCGCGTCCTTGCCGCCACAGGCCGCCAGGCCCAGCGCCAGGGCCAGGCCAGCCAGCCGCTGCGCGAGCGCGCCGTGACGGGCCGCAGTGGTGCAAGAGGGAGAAAAAGCGGGTGAAGCGGAAAGACGGGGGGCGCGGGCGGGGCGCTCAATGGGCGCGGGTGTCGTCGCGTGGATCATGGGGCGAAGGCGCAAGGTCTGGAAAGGGTGACGCAGAGCAGGAAAGCGGGGCCTGGAAGGGCGTCGCAGGGCGCTCCGCTCTACAGGCAAGCGTTGCACTTTCGCACATTGACGGCAAGGCTGCCGTGGTAGCAGCGATTCTTCATGCTTCTTTACAAGGCATTGTCAAAGGGCGTCGCGCGCCGCAGAGCCCCCACCGGCAGGATGTGGGGGTCAGCTGCTGGCGCTTTAAATCGGCGCTTGGGGCTTGGGTGTTCAGCACCTAAAGCTATGTAAATGATAGCGACCGACATGCAGCGAAGCCGTGCAGCGCCTACCATGTACGCCTGACGCGGCTGCCGTGGCCGCGCACCACCGCCTGAAGGAGTTGCCTGCCATGAACACTTCCACTTCCGCATCGACCCCGCTGCTGACCCAGCAGCTTTTGCAGCACCTGCAGGGGGCGCCGCTGCAGCAGATGGCCCAGCGCCTGGGCACCGACACCGCCCAGACGCAAAGCGCCGTGGAGATGGCCCTGCCGCTGCTGCTGGGTGCCCTGGGGCGCAACGCCGAGGGGCCGCAGGGTGCGCAGTCGCTGCTGGGGGCGCTGCAGCGCGACCACATGGACGCCGCGGCCCCTGCGGCGCAGGGCATCGGCGGCCTGGACCTGGGCGGGCTGCTGGGGTCGGTGCTGGGCGGCGGCATGGCCGGCGGCGCCGGGCAGGGCGGCGACGCGGGCGCCATCCTGGGCCATATCTTCGGCGGCGGCCGCGAGAGGGCCGAAGCCGGCCTGGGCCAGGCCAGCGGACTGGGGGCGAACGCCGGCCAACTGCTGCAGATGCTGGCGCCCATCGTCATGGCGTTCCTGGCGCAGCGGGTGCGCAGCGACGGGCTGGATGCCGGTGGCCTGGGGCAGGTGCTGGGCCAGGAGCGCGCCCAGGTGCAGCGCACGGGCGCGCCCGGCGGCGATCTGCTGGGCAGCCTGCTGGACCAGGACGGCGACGGCCAGGTGGGCCTGGGCGACCTGTTCAAGATCGGTAGCAGCCTGCTGGGTGGGCGGCGCTGAGCGCAGCGGCTCAGGCCGCATTGGCAGCTTCCAAAAGCATAGCTGCACTCGCCCGGCCCGTGGGCGCTGCGACCACCTGGTTGCAACAAATTTTGAACCCGGTTGCGCGCCCGCCCTGGTTCGGCGGACACTGTGGGCGCGTGTTCGGTTTCGTTCCATCCACAGCCAGGGAGGCAGCCATGACGACTGTTGCAGAAATCCTCAGAACCAAAGCCGATGGGCAGGTCCATGCCGTCGAACCTTCGGACACCGTGCTCACCGCGTTGCGGCGCATGGCCGACAAGGGCATCGGCGCGCTGCTGGTGATGGAAGGCGATCAGATCGCGGGCATCTTCACCGAGCGCGACTACGCCCGCAAGATGGTGCTGTTGGGCCGCTCGTCGGGCGACACCCCGGTGAGCGAGGTGATGACGCGCGCGGTGCGCTTCGTGCGGCCCGCGCAGAGCGCCGAGCAGTGCATGGCGCTGATGACGGAAAACCGGCTGCGGCACCTTCCTGTGGTGGAGGGCGGGCGCGTGGTGGGGCTGGTGTCCATCGGCGACCTGGTCAAGAGCGTGATCTCGGAGCAGCAGTTCATCATCGAGCAGATGGAGCTTTACATCACGGGGGTGCGGTGACGGTGTTCCGGGCGGGCCTGTGCTGAGCGGGGCGCGGGCTCTGTGAAGCCTTGCGGTGTGAGTTTCTTCGTCGCTGGCCGGGACTCGCCCCGGCCAGCGACATGGAACCCAAGGGCAAAGAATCAAAAACAATAGCTGCCAGCGCTTACCCAGCAAGCGCTAGAGCCCAAAAACCCTCAAGCCGCGCTCTCCACGTGCCCCTGCCGCGTGTAGAGAAAGTCGATCACCGCCTTGCGGCACTGCAGGTACCGCGCATCCTCCGCCAGCGCCACCCGGTTGCGCGGGCGTGCAATGCCCACGTCCAGCACTTCGCCAATGGTGGCGGCGGGGCCGTTGGTGAGCATCACGATGCGGTCGGACAGCAGCACGGCCTCGTCCACGTCGTGCGTGACCATGACCACGGTGCTGCACGTGCGCGCCACGATCTCCAGCAGCTCGTCCTGCAGCCGTGCGCGCGTGAGCGCGTCCAGCGCGCCGAAGGGCTCGTCCATCAACAGCACCTGGGGCTCCATCGACAGTGCGCGTGCGATGCCCACGCGCTGCTTCATGCCGCCCGATATCTCGCCGGGGCGCTTGTGCGCGGCATGGGCCAGGCCCACCAGTTCCAGCGCGGCGTGGGTGCGCTCCTTCAGCCGGGCCTTGGACTCGCGCGCGCCGAACACGCGTTCCACGGCCAGGTGCACGTTGCCTTCGCAGGTCAGCCAGGGCAGCAGCGAGTGGTTCTGGAACACCACCGCGCGCTCGGGACCGGGGCCCTTGATCTCGCGTCCGGCGCAGATCAGCGCGCCGGCGGTGGGGGTGGTCAGGCCCGCGATCAGGTTCAGCAGCGTGCTTTTGCCGCAGCCCGAGTGGCCTATCAGTGCCACGAATTCGCCCCGGGCGATGGCCAGGTCGATGCCGCGCAGCGCGGGAAACACGCCCTTGGCGGTGCGGAAGGTCTGCTCGACCCCCTGGATCTGCAGGAATTTTGCGTCGCTCATGATTGCACCTCCTCGAACGTGAAGGCCGTGGCCAGCCGGACCAGCGCCCATTCCAGCAGCAGGCCCACGCCGCCGATGACGAAGATGGCCACCAGGATGTTGGTGACGTTCAGGTTGTTCCACTCGTCCCACACCCAGAAGCCGATGCCCACGCCGCCGGTGAGCATCTCGGCCGCCACGATCACCAGCCAGGCCGTGCCCACGGCCAGGCGCACGCCGGTCAGCATGTAGGGCAGCACCGCCGGGAACAGGATGGTGGTGGCGATCTTCCATTCGCTCAGGTTGAGCACGCGCGCCACGTTCATGTAGTCCTGCGGCACGCGTTGCACACCCACGGCGGTGTTGATGACCATGGGCCAGATGGAGCAGATGAAGATCGTCCAGATGGCGGCCGGGTTGGCGCCCTTGAACACCAGCAGGCCGATGGGCAGCCACGCCAGCGGCGAGACGGGCCGCAGCAGGCTGATGACCGGGTTGCACATGCGCGAGAGGAACGCGAAGCGCCCGATCACGAAGCCCGCCGGTATGCCCACCAGCGCGGCCAGGCCGAAGCCCACGGCCACGCGCTGCAGGCTGGCCAGCACGTTCCAGCCCACGCCCTGGTCGTTGGGGCCGTTGCGGTAAAACGGGTCGCTGAAGATCTCCACCGCCTGCGCCCAGGTCTGCAGCGGGCCAGGAATGCTCTGGCCCGTGGTGGCCGAGACCACGGCCCACAGGCCCAGCAGCAGGCCCACGCCGCACAGCGGCGGCAGCACGGCCAGCCAGAGGGCGTTCCAGCGCTGGCGCGCGTCGCTGCGCGGGGGTGGGCTGGCAGGCCCTGAGGCTTTTGGGCCTGCAGCGCTTGTGGGATGGGCGCTAACAGCTATCGGTTTGGAAGCATCGGACGCGCCGGCCGGCGCTTGCGGCTCCAGCGGGCTGTGAAAGACGGCACTGACCATGGTTTCTCCTGGTGGGGGTGGGGCGATCGGGGCGTCAGGCCTTGAGCTTGAAACCGTCGGCGTACTTCGCGGGGTCCTTGCCGTCCCAGACCACGCCATCCACCAGCTTGTGGCTGCGCATGTCGCTTGCGGGCAGGGGGGCCTTCGCGGCCGTGGCGGCTTGGCGGTACACGTCGGTGCGGTTGATGGCCTTGGCCACGCCCAGGTAGTCCGGGTGGTCCTTGAGCAGGCCCCAGCGCTTGTGCTGGGTCAGGAACCACATGCCGTCGGACAGGTAGGGGAAGTTCACCGCGCCGCCACCATAGAACTTCATGTGGTCGGGGTCGTCCCAGGTCTTGCCCAGGCCGTCCTGGTAGCGCCCCAGGATGCGCTGGTTGATGGCGTCCACGCTGGTGTTCACGTAGGCCTTGCCGGCGATGGTTTCGGCCATCTGGTTCTTGTGGGCCAGGCTTTCGTCGATCCAGCGGCTGGCCTCCAGGATGGCGGCCGTCACGGCGCGCGCGGTGTTGGGGTACTTCTGCACGAAGTCGGCGGTGGTGCCCAGCACCTTTTCGGGGTGGTCCTTCCAGATCGCCTGCGTGGTGGTGGCGGTGATGCCGATGCCGTCCATGATGGCGCGGTGGTTCCAGGGCTCGCCCACGCAGAAGCCGTCCATGTTGCCCACGCGCATGTTGGCCACCATCTGCGGGGGCGGCACGGTGATGACCTTGGCGTCCTTCAGGGGGTGGATGCCGTGCGCGGCCAGCCAGTAGTACAGCCACATCGCATGCGTGCCGGTGGGGAAGGTTTGCGCAAAGGTGTACTCGCGCCGTTCCTTGGCCATCAGCTGGGCCAGGCTTGCGCCGTTGACGGCCCCCTTGTCGGCCAGCTTGCGCGACAGCGTGATGGCCTGGCCGTTGTGGTTGAGCGTCATCAGCACTGCCATGTCCTTCTTGGGGCCGCCCACGCCCAGATGCACGCCGTAGACCAGGCCGTAGAGCACATGGGCGAAGTCCAGCTCGCCGTTGACCAGCTTGTCGCGCACGCCGGCCCAGCTGGCCTCCTTGGTGGGGATGATCTTCACGCCGTACTTCTGGTCGATGCCCAGCACCGATGCCATGACCACGCTGGCGCAGTCGGTGAGGGGGATGAAGCCGATGCGCACCTCTTTCTTCTCGGGGGCGTCCGAGCCCTGGGCGTGCACCAGGGCACGCAGCGCGGGGCTCACGCCCACGGCGCCCACGGTGGCCGCCTGCAGCACGGTGCGTCGGGGGATTCGGGTGTGGAGCAGATCGGTCATGCAAGAGTCCTTTGGGGTCGTCAAAAAAGCAGTGCAGCAACGGAAAAAGGCGTCCTCACGCCGCGCGGCCGGCGCATGTGCGCTGCCCGAGCGGGTGGGGACGCCTTTGTCCTGGGAGCCCGGCCCTTCCGCCGTTGGAAGGGCCGGGTGCGTGACCAGCGGTGGTCACCGGGCCTGTTGCAAGCGGTGTGCCATCTTTGGGGTTGCTTTCGTTTTGATAGCTGTTTGCGCTTGATGGTCGGGCGTTTCAGGTCGGTTTTGTTTGAATACTTCATCGCCGTGTGGCGCGGCATCGGATGCACCGCATTTGTGCAATGCACAAACTGGCGCATCAACCCAGCAAATCGGCTGCGTCCAGCATGCGCTGCGCCACCTCGGCCAGGCGCAGGCCGCGGTCCATGGCGGCGCGGCGCAGCCGCTCGTAGGCCTGCTGCTCGGTCAGGCCCTGGCGCTGCATCAGCAGGCCCTTGGCGCGGTCGATGGTCTTGCGCTCGTGCAGGGCGGTGCGTGCCTGCGCCAGTTCGGTGCGCAGCGCCTGTTCGTGGGCAAAGCGGGCCAGCGCCACCTCCAGGATGGGGCGGATGCGCTGCGGTGCCAGGCCCGCGACGATGTAGGCCGTCACGCCCGCGGCCAGCGCGTCCTTCACGTGGCGCGTGTCCTCGTCGTTGGTGAACATCACGATGGGGCGGGGCGCCTCGCGCGTGGCCATCACCACATGCTCCAGCGCGTCGCGCGCCTCGCTTTCGGCGTCCACGATCACCAGGTCGGGCTGCAACTGGGCCAGGCGCTCGCCCAGAAACATATCGCCCGGCAGCGTGGCCACGAGGTTGAAGCCGTTCTCCAGCAGCCCGATGCGCAGCGCGCGCGAACGCTCGGCCTGCAGCGCTGCATGCGCGTCGCCGTCGGCCGCCAGGTCCGGCGCCACCACCACGATCCGCAGTTGTTCAGTCATGCCGCAGGCGCCAGCAAGAAATACGCCACACCCGCCCCGATGCGTTGTGGAAGATTGCCGAAACGCACCGGTTGGGGCCGCGGGCAATCCCCCTGGCGCGGGCGGCATCCTTTCGCGAACATCCTGTCACATATCCACATGAATGAGAGAGGAGTCGACTGTGCAGCAGGGAATCAAACGACGCGGTTTTTCCGCCAGCCTGGGGCTGGCGGCGCTGGGAGTGGGCGGGTGGATCACGGGATGCAGCAAGGTGCCGGACACCATCAAGATCGGTGTGGCGCAGCCCTTGTCCGGTCCCTTGGCGGGTCTGGGGCAAGACCTGCTCAATGGCGTGAAGCTGGCAGTGGACGAGATCAACCGATCCGGCCTGAACGTGGACGGCAAGCGCGTGACGCTGGAGGTGGTGGCGCAGGACGACCGCGCGGACGCCGCTTCGGGCAAGGCGGCTGCGCAGCAGCTGCTGGAGTCGGGCGTGGTGGCCGTCATCGGGCACCTGAACTCGGGCGTGAGCCTGGAGACCGCGCCCATCTATGCCGCCAAGGAGGTGCCGCAACTCATCATCTCCACCAACCCGCGCATCACGCAGCTGGGGCTGGCCACCACCTTCCGCATCGTCGCCAACGACAACCTGCAGGCGCGCGCCATCGGCGCGTTCGCGGCCGCGCAGCTCAACGCCGATGCCTACGCGGTGGTCGACGACGGCTCGCCCTACGGCAAGGGACTGGCCGAGGGCGCGGCCGCGCAGTTGCTGGCGGCCAAGAAGCACATCGCCGTGCGCCAGAGCTTCGACGACAAGACCGTGGCCTTTGCTGAACTGGCGGCCCGGCTCAAGGAGGCGCAGGTGCGCGTCATCGTCTGCATGCTCAACGACTTCCAGGCGCTGGCGCTGCTGCAGGAACTGCAGAAGCTGGGCCACAGCCGTGTGGCGCTGCTGGGCGGCGACCTGGTGAAGACGGCCGACATGGCCAAGGGCATGGGCGTGATCGACGGGATCTACGCCACCTCGCCGGTGCTGGACGTGGCCGAGTTCACCACCGGCCGCCAGTTCCTGGAGAAGTACATCGCCGCCTTCCAGAAGCCCCCGGCCTATGGCGGCCACTACACCTACGACGCCGTGTACGTGGTCAGCGAGGCGATCAAGAAGGCCGGCTCCGCCGCGCCCGCCGACATCACACGCGCGCTGCGCGGCATCAACGGCTACGCCCCCGTCACCGGCACCATGGCCTGGGACGGTCAGGGCGAGCTGCGCTACGGCGCCGTGGGCGTGTACGAGCTGCGCAAGGGCCAGTGGGAGCTGCGCATGCGCTCCGACCGCTGGTAGCCGCCGTCCGGGTATGCGAGGGCGTGCGATTGCCCCCGGCCCGGCGGGCGCGGGGGGCGGCCACTACACTCGCGGGCATGAGTCAGCTGATCCTCGGTATCGAATCTTCCTGTGACGAAACCGGCGTGGCCCTGGTGCGCGCCGGCGAGGGCGGCGCCGTGCCGGTGCTGCTGGCGCATGCGCTGCACAGCCAGATCGACATGCACCAGGCCTATGGCGGCGTGGTGCCCGAGCTGGCCAGCCGCGACCACATCCGCCGCGTGCTGCCGCTGACCCGCGAGGTGCTGCGCGAATCGGGCGAGCACCTGGAGGATGTGGACGTGGTGGCCTACACGCGCGGGCCGGGCCTGGCGGGTGCGCTGCTGGTGGGCGCGGGCGTGGCCTGCGCGCTGGGCGCTGCGCTGGACAAGCCCGTGCTGGGCGTGCACCACCTCGAAGGCCATCTGCTGTCGCCGTTCCTGAGCAGCGACCCGCCGGAGTTTCCATTCGTCGCGCTGCTGGTGTCGGGCGGGCACACGCAGCTCATGCGCGTGGAGGGCGTGGGGCGCTACGAGATCCTGGGCGAGACCATCGACGACGCGGCGGGCGAGGCCTTCGACAAGTCGGCCAAGCTCATGGGCCTGGGCTACCCCGGCGGGCCGGCGCTGTCGCGCCTGGCCGAGCAGGGCAGCGCCACCGCGTTCAAACTGCCGCGCCCGCTGCTGCACAGCGGCGACCTGGATTTCTCGTTCGCGGGACTCAAGACCGCCGTGCTCACCCAGGCCAAGAAACTGGGCGACGAGCTGCCCGCGCGCAAGGCCGACCTGGCCGCGAGCACCGAGGCCGCCATCGTGGAGGTGCTGGTCAAGAAGACGCTGGCCGCCCTTCAGAAAACAGGGCTCAAGCGTGTGGTGGTGGCCGGCGGCGTGGGCGCCAACCGGCATCTGCGCGCGCAACTCAACGCGGCCTGCGCGCAAGCCAAGGTGCGTGTGCACTACCCCGAGCTGCACCTGTGCACCGACAACGGTGCCATGATCGCCATGGCCGCGGCCATGCGCCTGCAGGCCGGGCAGCAGCAGCCCAACCGCGATTACGCCTTCGACGTGAAGCCGCGCTGGCCGCTGGACGCCATCACGCTCGCGGCCTGAAGATATTGGTCAAAATAGGCTCCAGCGCTTGTCCATCAAGCGCTGGCAGCTCACATTTTTGATAGCAGGCTAGAACGGGTAGTGGCGTGGGGCGGTCTGCACCGTGATCCAGCGCAGTTCCGTGAACTCGCGCACGCCCGCCATGCCGCCAAAGCGCCCCCAGCCCGACTGCTTCACGCCGCCAAAGGGCATCTGCGGCTCGTCGTGCACCGTGGGGCCGTTCACATGGCAGATGCCGGACTGGATGCGTGCGGCCACGTTCCAGGCGCGCGCCACGTCGCGCCCGAACACGGCGGCCGACAGGCCATAGGTGGTGTCGTTCGCGGTGGCGATGGCTTGCTCCACGCTGCGCACCCGCACGATCGCCTTGACCGGGGCAAAGGTCTCCTCGTGGTAGATGCGCATGGCGGGCGTCACCCGGTCCAGCAGCGTGGCGGGCATCAGCGGGGTGTCGCTTTTGCCGCCGCACACCAGCGTCGCGCCCTGGCCCAGCGCGTCGTCGATCAGCGCGTTGCAGCGCTGCACGGTGGCCATGTCCACCACCGGGCCCAGCACCACCGGGCCCTGGCGCGGGTCGCCCAGCGGCAGGGCACGGGCGCGTTCGGCCAGTTGGTGCACGAACGCATCGGCTACAGCCTCGTCCACCACCAGGCGCTCCGTGGACATGCAGATCTGCCCCGAATTGGCGAACGCGCCAAACACGGCGGCGTTCACGGCGGCATCCACGTCGGCATCGTCCAGCACCACCAAGGGGGCCTTGCCACCCAGCTCCAGCACCACGGGTTTGAGGTGGCGTGCGCAGGTTTGCGCGACCAGCCGCCCCACCTTGGTGGAGCCCGTGAAGTTCACGCGGCGCACGGCTGGGTGGGCCACCATGGCTTCCACCACGTCGGCCGCATCGCCGGGCGCATGGGTGATGAAGTTCACCACGCCCGGGGGCAGGCCGGCGTCGTGCAGCGCCTCGGCAATGAGGCGGTGGGTGGCCGGACAGGTTTCCGAACCCTTGAACACCACCGTGTTGCCGCAGGCCAGCGGCGTGGCAATGGCGCGTACCCCCAGGATGACCGGCGCATTCCACGGCGCCATGCCCAGCACCACGCCGGCGGGCTGGCGCACGCCCATGGCCAGGCTGCCCGGCATGTCGGACGGGATCACCTCGCCGGTGATCTGCGTGGTGAGGGCGGCGGCCTCCTGCAGCAGGTTGGCGGCCAGGTGCACGTTGAAGCCGGCCCAGGCGGCAGAGGCGCCGGTCTCCGCCGCCATGGTGGCGGCGAAGGCATCGGCGCGCGCCGTGAGGGCCTGCGCGGCGCGCTGCAGCAGGTCGCGTCGCGCGGCGGGGCCCAGCGCGGCCCACGCGGGAAAGGCCTGGGCGGCTGCCTGCACGGCGGCCACGGCGTCTTCGGGGGTGGCCGCAGCGGCCGTGGTGGCAATGCGGCCATCCAGCGGGTTGCGGCGCTCGAACGTGGCGCCGCCCGAGGCAGGCCGGGGCGCGCCGTTGATCAGCAGGGGAAGAGGGGGCATGGGAACTCCTTTGCGAGGGGCGGCCGCGGCGGTGAGGCCACGCGGGCATTTGGCACGCAAGGGTAGCAGCGTGCCACGCCACGGGTTCTCCGGTTTTCTTTACAAAAGTTCATCTGCCGCTGGTGGCGCTGACAAGGAGCGCTGTAACAATTGCCCTCATGTTTGCCGCAGCGCTTCCTTCTCGCTCCCGCCGTCGCCCGCGCGCTTCGGCGCCACTGGCCTTGCTGGCCGCCCTGGTGCTGGCCGGTTGCGCCACGCGGCCGCCTCCCGCGCTGGAGGGGGCGGTGGCCGCTCCCGCTGCGTGGGCCGGCCAGGCGGCAGTGCAGGCTGGCGCGGCCGCGACCCCGCAAGACCTGGCCCAGTGGTGGCGGCAACTGGGCGATGCGCAGCTCACCGGCCTGGTGGAACGCGCGCTGCAGTCGCACACCAGCATGCGCAGCGCACGCGCCGCCGTGGAGCAGGCGCGTGCCCAGCGCGACGTGCAGGCCGCCGGCCTGCTGCCTTCCGTGAACGCATCGGGCTCCGCCCAGCGCAGCCGCAGCAATGGCAGCACCGGCAACACTTTCCAGGCGGGACTGGACGCGAGCTGGGAGCCCGACCTGTTCGGCCGCCTGTCCAGCGGCGTGCGCGCCAGCGAGGCCGACCTGCTGGCCGCCGAGGAGGGCGTGGCCGCCGCCCAGGTGGCATTGGCCGCCGAGGTGGCGGTGAACTACATCAGCCTGCGCAGCCAGCAGCAGCGCCTGCAGATTGCCCAGCAGAACCTGGCGGCGCAGAGCGAAACTGCGCAGATCGTCCAATGGCGTGTGCAGGCGGGGTTGGCCAGTTCGCTGGCGGCCGAGCAGGCCCGCGCCGCCGTGGAGCAGACCGCCGCCCAGGTGCCCACGCTGCAGGCGGGCATCGCGCAGGCGCGGCATGCGCTGGCGGTGCTCACCGGCCAGCCGCCCGCGGCGCTGGACGAGGCCCTGTCCGCGCACGCGCCCGTGCCCCAACCGCCAGCGGACCTGGCGCTGGCCTTCCCCGCAGACACGCTGCGCCAGCGCCCCGACGTGCGCCAGGCCGAGCAGCGCGTGCGCGCCGCCTGGGAGCGCGTCGCCCAGGCCGAGGCGCAGCGCATGCCCAGCCTGCGCATCAGCGGAACGCTGGGCCTGCGCGCCCTCACGCTGGGCGCGCTCACGGGTGGGGGCGCCACGGTGGCGTCGCTGCTGTCCAGCGTGTCGCTGCCGGTGTTTGATGGCGGGGCGCTGCGTGCTCAGGTGCGCGCGCAGGAGGCTGCGCTGCAGCAGGCGCAGGTGGGCTACGAGGAATCGGTGCTCGGCGCGCTCAAGGATGTGGAAGATGCGCTCGTCGCGCTGCAGGGCGACCGTGACCGACTGCAGCGCCTGTCCGCCGCGGCCGAGGCTGCGGGCAACGCGGCGCTGTTGGCGCAGAACCAGTATGCGAGCGGGCTGGTGGACTTCCAGACCGTGCTGGACACCCAACGCACGCTGCTGTCCGCGCAGGACAGCGTGGCCAGTACGGCCGCCAGCGTGAGTACCGACCATGTGCGCCTGTACAAGGCGCTGGGAGGCGGCTGGCCCGCGCCCTGAGCGGCCCCCCAAAAAACCTGCTGAATGACCCGGCGCTGCCGCCCAAGCGGCGCCTTCCCAGGCAAGAACCATGACCGACCAAGAATCCCCAAGCTCTTCCAGCGCCCCCGCTTCCCATGCCGCCGCGGCGGCCCCGCAGCGCCTGCAGGCCCTGCTGGGCGACGGCCTGCGCCGGCGCTGGTGGCAGAGCATCACCCTGTGGCTGGCCGTGCTGGTGCTGGCCGCCGCTGCCGGCGGCTGGTGGTACTGGCAGGACCGCCAGCGCGCCCAAGCGGCGCCGCGCTATGTCACGCAGGAGGTGCAGCGCGGGCAGATCACGCTCACCGTGGCGGCCAACGGCACGCTGCAGCCCACGCGGTCGGTGAACATCGGCAGTGAACTCTCAGGCACCGTGCGCCGCGTGCTGGTGGACGTGAACGACCAGGTCAAGAAGGGCCAGGTGCTGGTGGAGCTGGACACCACCAAGCTCGACTCGCAGGTGCTGCGCTCGCGCGCTTCGGTCGCGTCGGCGCAAGCGCGCCTGGCACAGGCGCAGGCCACCATGCAGGAGGCGCGCGCCAGCCTGTCGCGCCTGGAGGAAGTGGCCCGCCTGTCCGGCGGCAAGGTGCCTTCGGCGGCCGAGCTGGACACCGGCCGCGCCGCCTACGAGCGCGCCCAGGCCGACGAGGCCGCTGCGCGCGCCAGCGTGCAAGATGCGCGCGCGGCGCTGGCCACCGACGAGACCAACGTCACTAAGGCCTCCATCCGATCGCCGATCGACGGGGTGGTGCTCTCGCGCGCGGTGGAGCCGGGCAATGCCGTGGCTGCGTCGCTGCAGGCGGTGACGCTGCTCACCCTGGCCGAGGACCTGACCAAGCTGCGCCTGGAGGTCAACGTGGACGAGGCCGACGTGGGCTCGGTGCGCCCGGGCCAGAAGGCCACCTTCACCGTGAGCGCCTACCCCTCGCGGCGTTACCCGGCGCGCACCACGCGCGTGGCCTTCGGCTCCACCAAGACCGACAACGTGGTCACCTACATCACCTACCTGGAGGTGGACAACGGCGATCTGAGCCTGCGCCCCGGCATGACGGCCGCGGCCACCATCACCTCCACCGAGCGCAATGACGTGCTTACCGTGCCCAACACGGCCCTGCGCTTCAAGCCCGCGGGCGCGGCGGGGGAAGCCCCCCAGGCAGGCCGGCCCGGTGCACAGGGCAGCTCTGGCGCAAGCGCGGGCGGCAGCGGAGGCATCATGTCCCAGCTGATGCCGCGCATGCCACGCCCCTCGGGCCAGCGGCGCAGCGCGGGCGCGGACGGCAGCCGCGGCGACGGCCCCCAGCGCCAGGTGTGGGTGCTGCAGGACGGCACGCCCAAGCCCGTGCGCGTGAAGACCGGCATCAGCGACGGCCGCGTCACCGAGGTGGAGAGCGACGAGCTGCAGCCGGGCATGCAGGTCATCACCGACCAGCTTGCGAGCGGGGCGAAGCCATGATTGCGCCCGCCGATGCGCAACCGCTGATCCGCCTGCGCGGCATCACCAAGGTGTACGGCGAGGGCGCGCTGGCCTTCCAGGCGCTCAAGGGCGTGGACCTGGACATCGACAGCGGCGACTTCGTGGCCATCATGGGCCCCAGCGGCTCGGGCAAATCCACGGCCATGAACGTGCTGGGCTGCCTGGACCGGCCCACCGCGGGCACCTACCTGTTTCGCGGCCTGCCGGTGCACTCGCTGTCGCGCGACGACCGTGCGCGGCTGCGGCGGCGCTTCCTGGGCTTCGTGTTCCAAGGCTTCAACCTGCTGGCGCGTACCTCGGCGCAGGAGAACGTGGAGCTGCCGCTGCTGTACCGCGGCGAGAGCACGGCCGCGCGCCATGCGGCTGCGGCCCGCGCCCTGGAAGCCGTGGGCCTCAAGGGCTGGGAGCACCACACACCGGCCGAGCTGTCCGGCGGGCAACAGCAGCGCGTGGCGATTGCGCGCGCCATCGTCACCGAGCCTACGGTGCTGCTGGCCGACGAGCCCACCGGCAACCTGGACACGCAGCGCAGCCGCGAGATCATGGAACTGCTGTGGCGCCTGAACACCGAGCAGGGCATCACCGTACTCATGGTCACGCACGAGCCCGACATGGCGCAGTACGCGCGGCGCATCGTGCGCTTCGTGGACGGGCGCATCGAAAGCGACGAGCGCAATCCGCACCCGCATGCGCAGGTGTCCCGGGAAGCGCCTGCAAGCGCAGGCACGGGGGAGGTGGCGCCATGATGCTGCTCAACTCTCTGCTGCAGGCGCTGCGCTCGATACGGCGCAACCTGATGCGGTCCTTTCTCACCGTGCTGGGCATCGTGATCGGCGTGAGCGCGGTGATCACCATGGTCACGCTGGGCAACGGTGCCACGCTGGCGGTGCAGGCGCAGATCTCCAGCCTGGGCACCAACCTGCTGCAAGTGCGTCCTGGCCAGCGGCTGGGCCCCGGGGGCAGTGGCGGCGCACCCTCGTTCAAGGATGTGGATGCCGAGGCCATCGCGCAGCAGATCGGCGGCATTCTGGCCGTGGCGCCCGAGGCGCGCACCAGCGCCACCGTGGTGGCCAACGGGCGTAACTGGGCCACCAGCGTCATGGGCAGCACCAATGCCTGGCTGCAGACCGGCAACTGGACGCTGGAAAGCGGGCGCGAATTCACCACCGACGAGCTGCGCGTGGGCGCTGCCGTGTGCCTGATCGGCCAGACGGTGCGGCGGGAGCTGTTCGCCGGCGGCGATGCGCTGGGTGAGCGCGTGCGCGTGCGCCAGTTTTCGTGCGAGGTGGTGGGCGTGCTGGCCTCCAAGGGGCAGGGCGCCTTCGGCAACGACCAGGACGATCTGGTGCTGCTGCCGCTCAAGACGCTGCAGCGCCGCGTGACGGGCTCCACGCGCGTGCCGACGCTGCTGGTGTCCATGAAGGATGGCAGCGACCCCGAGCGCGTGAAGGCCAGCCTGACCGAGTTGCTGCGCGAACGCCGCAAGCTGGCCGACACCGACGATGACAACTTCAACGTGCTGGACACCAAGCAACTGGCCGACACCTTCTCGGGCACCACGCGCGTGATGACCACGCTGCTGGGCGCGGTGGCGGCCGTGAGCCTGCTGGTGGGCGGCATCGGCATCATGAACATCATGCTGGTGAGCGTGACCGAGCGCACGCGGGAGATCGGCCTGCGCCTGGCCATCGGCGCGCTGGAGCGCGAGGTGCTGATGCAGTTCCTCATCGAGGCCGTGGTGCTGGCTGCTTTGGGCGGCCTCATCGGCATCGTGCTGGCCACGGGCGCGTCGATTGCGCTGGCGCAGGTGATGGGCATCCCCTATGTGTTCCACGCGGGCGTGAACCTGCTGTCGTTCGTGTTCTCGGCGGGCATCGGGGTGGTGTTCGGCTATTTCCCGGCCCGCCGCGCCGCGCGGCTGGACCCCATCGAGGCGCTGCGCCATGAGTGAGGCGCTGCGATGGGGCAGCACCCGGCCGCGGCGTTCGATGCGGACAGGCGCCGGACTGGACAAGCCGGGACAAGGCCCCACATGCGTCGAACGCGGACGGTTTAGTCGGAGTCTCGCTGTGGTGTGCCCTGGAAGAGGATCAGGTTAAAAATGGGCGGTAGCGCCCATCCGGCAAGCGGTAGTAGCTAGATAAAAAATAGCAAATGGGCGGCCACCCGGCCGCCCTGGAATCAGGCGACGCTCTGCGTCTTGTCAGTCGATGGCCAGTCGAACGGCGCTGCTCTGCGGCGGCTTCTTGGCCAGCACCAGGGTGAGCACGCCATGTTCCAGTCGCGCCGTGCTGGCCTGCGGGTCGATGTCCTGCGCCAACTCCCATGCACGCTGCACGCGCCGGGGCGCACCTTCGGCGCTGGCGACGCGCACTTGGTTGCCTTCGATCGTGACCGCGAGTTGCTCGCGCGACAGGCCTGGCACGTCCAGATGCACGGTGATAGCCTTGTCGTCCTGCTGCACGTTCACGCCTGTGGCGCGTGCATCGTGCGGCGCGGCGGCGGCAGTGAGCGTGTGGCGCAGGAAGCGTTGCACGGCGGCGTCTCCCACGCGCGGTGCGACATAGGTGGCGTGGCGGATCACGGGGGCGAAAATCATGTCGGTGGCTCCTGGGTCAGACGCGGCACGGGTCGGCCGCATGGACCGCACATGTGTTTGCGTGCGGTGTTTTTCAAGAGTGCCCCACCGCGCGGATGGAACGTCGCCTTGCAATGGGTTACAACGAGCGCGCGCGGGAGGGACATCGCTCAGGCTTCACAATGCGGCCCTGCTGCGGATTTTTCTAGCTGATGCCCGTGTCTCGATTCCCACGCCTTTCCCCCTTCGCTTCCCTGGGCTGCCGGCTGGGCCTGGTGGCCTGTGCCCTGCTGGCTGGCTGCGCCCACATTCCCGACACCATGCCCGGCCTGGACCGCAACCTGCAGTTCTCGCCCAACGACTTCGATACCGCCGGCATGCACACGCGCCATATGGCGGCGCCGCAGGCCAGTACCTGCGAGGCGGCCCGGCGGGCGCTGCTGAGCCAGGGCTACATGGTGCACGTGGCCTCCAGCGACACGGTGGCGGGCCGCAAGTACTACCAGCCCCACACCGACGTGCACTACGTCGTGGAGATGCGCGTGGTCTGCGCATCCGAAGGGCAGGGCGACGTGCGTACGTCGGCCTTTGCCAGCGCGCTGCAGGACCGCTACGTGATCAAGAAGATCAACAACTCGGCGTCGCTTGGCGTCGGTGGCATCGGCTCGGTGTCGCTGCCCGTCACGGCGATCGACGACACGCTGGTGAAGGTGGGCAGCGAGACCATCGCCGATCCGCAGTTCTACGAGCGGTTTTTCCAGCTCTTCGAGCAGTTCGTGCGCGCGGCGCCCGTGGTGCCGGCAGCGCCGACGGTGGCGGCCAAGCCAGCCCTGCACGAGCGCGAAGCCGTGCCGCACGCTGCGGTCGCCGCGACCGTTGCGGCGCAGCCGCCTGCCGCTGCTGCAGCCGCCACCGCCAGCCCGGCTGCAGAGTCCAGCACCCCCGCGCCCCGGGTTCCAGCCTGGGAGCAACCGCGCACGCAGGCGTCCGCGCAAGCCCCTCAGCCAGCGCCAGAATCGCAGCCGGCCGGCGCATCCGACGGCGCACCTGACGGCGCATCCGACGGCGCAGCGCCGCCGGGCATCCAGCAGCTCATGGCCCAGTGAATTCCATTCTTCGTGAGCCAGCGCGCGGCTGCGCTGCCATCTTTTCCTGCTTGTGCCCATTGCCATGATGATCCTGCCCCGCCGCCATGTTCTGCGCGCCTGTGCGTTGGCTCTGTCCTCCCTGCTGGGCGTTGCGACGCCACTGGCCGGTGCAGCGGCGCCACCCCAGGGCGCGCCGATCCGCGTGGCGCTGATCGAGAGCCTGTCCGGCAGCTTTGCCAATACCGGCGAGGCGGTGTTCCGCAACATCGCCTGGGCCATGGAACGTGTGAACGCGCGCGGCGGCGTGGCACTGCCCCCTGCGGCGGGCGGGGCGCGGCCGCTGATGCTGGTGCGCTACGACAGCAAGGGCACCAACGAAGAGGCGCTGTCCGCGCTGCGCGCCGCCATTGACGGCGGCGCGCGTTTCGTCATGCAGGGCAACTCATCGGCCACGGCCGCTGCGCTCATCGACGCGATCAACAAGCACAACCAGCGCGAGCCCGGCAAGCGTGTGGTGTTCCTGAACTACTCGGCCGTGGACCCCGCCCTCACGAACGAGAAGTGCAGCTTCTGGCACTTTCGCTTCGACGCGCATGCCGACATGCGCATGGCAGCGCTCATGGAGGTGATCCGCGAGGACAAGGCCCTGCAGCGCGCCTACCTCATCGGGCAGGACTACAGCTTTGGCCAGGCCGTGCTGCGCGAAACCCGGCGCCAGCTGGCCGCGCAACGGCCCGATGTCGCCATCGTCGGCGACGAGCTGCACGCCGTGGGCCGCGTGAAGGACTTCGCGCCCTACGCCGTGAAGATCAAGGCCAGCGGCGCGCAAGCCGTCATCACGGGCAATTGGGGCAATGACCTCACGCTGCTGGTCAAAGCTGCGCGGGAGGTGGGCTACGACGGCATGTTCTATACCTTCTACGGCAACGCGCTCGGCGCGCCTGCGGCCCTGGGCGATGCCGGCGTGGGCAAGGTGGTGGCCGTGGCCGACTGGCTGCCCAATCTGCCCACGCAGGGCAGCGAGACCTTCTACCGTGCCTTCCGCGAGCGCTTTCCCAGCCCGCAGGACGACTATGTGCACATGCGCATGCAGCTCATGGTCGAAGCGCTTGCGCAGGCCCTGCAGCAGGCGGGCAGTGACGATCCGTTGGCCGTGGCGCGCGCGCTGGAGCATGCCAGTGTGCGCCTGTACGGCCAGGCAGGCGCCATGCGCGCGCAAGACCACCAGTTCCAGCAGAACCTGGTGGTGGGGGTGATGGACCGGCTGGGCGCGCCCGGCGTGAAGTTCGACGTGGAAGGCTCGGGCTACGGCTTTCGCGTGGTACGCACCATCGCCGCGGACAAGGCGGCGCAGCCCGCCAGCTGCCAGATGCAGCGGCCTGGAGTGGGTGGGTAATGGGCGGGGTGGTTGGACGTTGATGTGGCTGGCCGGGCGCACCTACAGGCCAGCGGCATCCACCTTACGACCAGAGGCTCATGCAGAGCACAACCGATACCACTGGAATCAAGGCCGCGCCGCCGCTACCGCCCGCCCCAACTCGATCACCGCCATGGCGTAGTAGCTCGACCAGTTGTAGCGCGTGATCGCATAGAAGTTCTCGGTGCCGGCCACGTAGCTGGGCGCCTCAGCGCCATTCTGCAGTTCCACCAGCGCTAATGGACCCGTGTGCTGCGCGCCTTCGCTCTGCACGTGCGCCCCTTGGGCCGCCATGCTGGCGACGCTGAAGGTGGGCAGGATGTCCGGCGCCAGCAGCGCGTCCAACTGCAGCGTGGCCGCGTCAAACGCCACTGCGTAGTGCGTGGGCATGCCGCTCTGCCAGCCGTGGCCCACGAAGTAGTTGGCCACGGAGCCGATGGCGTCCTGCGCGCTGCGCCACAGGTCGATGCGGCCGTCGCCGTCGAAATCCACCGCGTAGCGCGACCAGCTCGACGGCATGAACTGCCCCAGACCCATGGCGCCCGCGTAGCTGCCGCGCGGGGTGTGCGGGTCGATGCCCGTGCGGTCCATGAGGGTCAGAAACTGCTCCAGCTCGCGCTGGAAGAACGCGCGCCGCTCGGCCGCGCGCGGGTGTGCGTCGGGAAAGTCGAAGGCCAGCGTGGCCAGCGCGTCGATCACCCGCAGGTTGCCCATGTGCTGGCCGTAGAGTGTCTCCACGCCGATGATGCCCACGATGATCTCGGCGGGCACGCCGTATTGCGTTTCAGCGCGCGCCAGCGCATCGGCGTTGTCCTGCCAGAAGCGCAGGCCCGCGCGGATGCGCGTGGGCTCCACGAAGCGCGCACGGTAGGCCGCCCAGTTCTTGGGCGTACCCCGCGCGGGCGGCAGCACCAGGCGCGGCACCTGGGGCAGCAGCCGCGCTTGCCCGATCGCCTGGCGCACCCATTCGCGGTCCAGCCCGCGCCGCTCTGCCAGATCGTCGGCGAACTGCATGGCCTGCGCACGTTGCGCATAGTGGTAGGTGGCCGCGGTCTTGGTGGCTGTTTTTTTAGAATGATTTTGGGCTAAGGTGCTTATGGGTAAAGCGCTGACAGCTATGAAAAATGTAGCTTGTGCAAGGGTGCGGATCATGGGGCAGAGGGGCGTGGATTCTGCGCGGTGGGCCAGGGCAGGCGGGGCAATTCGCGCTGCAGGTCGGCCAGCAGGACGCGGGGTTCGGGGGCGTAGCGGGCCTGCTCCACGCGCAGCAGCCACTGCGCGGCGGCTTCGGCGGGGGCGCCCAGTTCGGCGCGCGCACGCGCGGCCATGGTGCGTGGCGGCAGGTGGGGTGGCAGCGGCAGGCCGGCGCGTGCCAGTCGCTGGCGGGCCTGCAGCAGCAGGCGCTGCCAGGGGTCCTGGCGGCTGCGCTCCCACAGGGCCCAGCCTGCGCCCACGGCGGCGGCCAGCGCGGCCAGCAGGCCCAGCAGGCGCACCAGGTCCTGCCAACTGGGCGACTGCATGCCCAGCGACTTGAGCAAATCGAGCTGGCGCCCCTGGGTGTAGTTCAGCACCCATTGGTTCCAGCCGTTGTTCACGGCCTCCCACACCGACCGCAGACTGCGTACCAGCGAAGGATTGACGACGGCATCCATCGCGGTGCCCAACACGCCGCGAGGCGCCTGCAATCGCTGGAACTGGCCGATGCGCCCCGGCGACACGGCCCCCGTGGGGTCCACGCGCACCCAGCCGCGGCCCTCCAGCCAGACCTCGGCCCAGGCGTGTGCGTCGCTCTGGCGCACGGTCCAGTAGCCGTCGATACCGTTGAGCTCGCCCCCCTGGTAGCCCGTGACGATGCGCGATGGCACGTCCAGCGCGCGCATCAGCACCACGAAGGCCGAGGCGATGTGCTCGCAAAAGCCTTCCTTGCGGTCGAACCAGAACTCGTCGGCGGTGTGCTCGCCGTACACGCCGGGCTCCAGCGTGTAGGTGTAGCCGCCCGTGCGCAGCCGTGCCAGCGCGGCGTCGATGTAGGCCTGTGCCCCGCTGGCGGCCACGCGCGCCGCGATCGCGGGGTCGGCCTGCATCTGTTCGGCCAGGGCCAGGGTGCGGGGGTTCATCTCCGCAGGCAGTTCCACGTAGCCGTTCAGCAGGGAGGTGCGCCGCGTGGGGCCGTGGGTGAAGCGCAGGTGGCTTTCGGCGCGGTAGCGCAGCACGCTGGAGATGGGCCGGCTGGCAGACCATAGCAGTTCGGGCGACATCATCGCGCCGGTGCCCTGTGGGAGTTCGGGCCGCTCCTGCACGGCGTCCAGCGTCAGCAGCCAGGGGCGGCGGCTGGGCTCCAGCGTGACCTCGTAGCGCACGGACTCACCCTGCATTTGCAGGTTGGCCGGCGTGGGGTAGGCCCAGGTGATGCCGCGCGCCTCGGGCTGCGACAGTGCATACCAGTCACGCCCGTTGAAGGCCGTGAGCACCGGGCCGCGAAAGTACAGGCTGCTTTGCGGCGGTGGGGCTCCGCCTGGCGTGTCAAAGCGCACGCGCAGCGCTACGCTGTCGTCCAGCACCAGCGACGCCATGCTGCCGATGGACATCTCCCCCGACAGGCCGCTGCGCCCCGAGCGCGCATCGTCCGGCACGCCCCACAGCGGTGCCATGCGCGGAAACAGCAGGAACAGCGCCACCATAATGGGCGCGCCCAGCAGCGCCATGCGCGCGGCGGTGCGCATGGAGGCCACCAGCGGCGGCCGCCCCACCGGCATGTGGGCGTTGACCAGCGCGGTGAGCAGCCCGAGCAGCGCCACCAGCAGGGCGGCGGCCGTGGGCAGCGACTGCGAGAAGAAGAAGTTGGCCAGCAGCGTAAAGAAGCCGAGGAAGAACACCACCATGGCATCGCGCCGCGCGCGCAGCTCCAGCGTCTTGAGCGCCAGCAGCACCACGATCAGCGTCACGCCCGCGTCGCGCCCGACGATGGTGCGGTGCGACAGCAGCGTGAGCGCCACAGCCGCCGCAAGCAGTGCGCCAATCACCCAGCGCCCCGGCAGGGCACGCGCGCCCACGGCCAGCCAGCCGCGCCAAGCCAGCAGCGCTGCGGCCAGCGCGCTGGTCCACAGCGGCAGGTACGCGGCCAGCGGCGCCACGCAACAGGCCACCACCGCCAGCAGGAACAGGGTGTCGCGCGCTTCGCGCGGCAGGTGCGAAAGCCGCTGGGCCAGATTCACGTCGAGGCTCCCGCGCGTCGATAGGGGCTGCTATTGAATGAATAGCTGGTCGCGCTTATTGGTAGAGGGCTAGGTGCTTTTTTCATGTCAAAAACAGAATCAGCACAGCGCCAGTGCCTCCAGGCAGCGGTGGCGGTGTGCGGCGCCGCTGTCCGGTGCAATCTGCTGGCCGGGCAGGCGCAGGCCGTATTCCACGCCCAGCCGGTCGGCCTGCAGCACCCAGGCCGTGAGGCGCGAGACGCGGGCCTCCGGGTCCTGCAGGCCGGTGGCAGCGCCGTCCAGCCAGAGTTCGTGGTGCTGCGCCTGCTGGGTGTCGCGGCTCACCAGGTCGTCGGTGCCGGTGGCAAGCGACTTGGCGGCTTTCTTCCAGACCACCAGCTTGAGTGGGTCACCCCGCCGGTACGCGCGCACGCCATCGAATTCCCCGATGCCGCGCGCCGGTGCCTGGCCGCCGCTGCCCGAGCGCGGCTCGCCGGCGGGCAGCGCAGGGGCGCCCACCTCCGGGCGCGGGTAGACCAGCAGCTGCGCGGCGGGCTGCCACAGCGTCCACACGCGGAACGTGCCCAGCGGGTAGCGGGTTTCCGCCATCAGCACGGGCACGTCCTGCAGCCCGCGCCGCCCGGGCTGGAACGCCACCCGCACGGTGGCGGAGCCTTCGGCGGGCACGTCGGTCCAGGCCCATTCCGCGGCCTGGCCGCCGCGCACCGCCAACGCGATGCCATGGCGCGTGGCGCGCCGCGGGTTGTGCAGCTGTACCTGCAGCAGCGCGCCAGCACCGAGGAACTGCGGCTGCGGCGGCACCAGGTGCAGCGTGAGTCCGCGCAGTGTGGCGTGGCACAGGTGCACGCCCACCACCACGCTGCCGGCGAGCAGAAAGGTGAGCAGGTAGCCCAGGTTGAGTTGGAAGTTGATGGACGCCACCAGCAGCACCAGCAGCGTGAGGGCCAGCATCCAGCCAGCGCCTGTAGGCAGGATGTAGATGTTGCCCTGCGTGAGCGTGAGCGTGTCGGTGCGCCGCAGGCGCGCCAGCCACCAGCGCTGCCAGCGCGCGGCCACGGCACGCCAGGGCATCTGCCGCGGGGCCGCGGCACCGGGCGGTGCGGCCTGCTCGAATGCTGCGGGCATGGCGTCAGGGCAGGGGGACGGACTCGACCATGGCGCGCACCTGCTCCACGGCGCCGCGGCCGGCGTCGCCCACCGGCACCAGGCGGTGGGCAATGGTCTGCGGCAAGATGGCCTGCACATCGTCCGGCGCCACGTAGTCGCGCCCCTCGATGAGCGCCTGGGCCTTGGCCGCCCGCATCAGCGCGATGCCCGCGCGCGGCGACAGGCCCTGCAGGAACCAACGGCCCGAGCGCGTGGCGGCGATGAGATCCTGCACATAGTTGAGCAGCGGCTCGGCCGTGTGCACGGCCAGCACCTGGTGCTGCAGCGCGGCCAGATCGTCCAGCGACAGCAGCGGCAGCAGGCCGTCCAGCATGTCGCGGCGGTCGCTGCCGGCCAGCAGCAGGCGCTCGGCGCCACGGTCGGGATAGCCCAGCGAGATGCGCATGAGGAAGCGGTCGAGCTGGCTCTCGGGCAATGCGAAGGTGCCCAGCTGGTCGTGCGGGTTCTGCGTGGCGATCACGAAGAACGGGTGGGGCAGGGCGCGCGTCTCGCCTTCCACCGACACCTGCTTTTCCTCCATGGCCTCCAGCAGCGCGCTCTGCGTCTTGGGGCTGGCGCGGTTGATCTCGTCGGCCAGCAGCACCTGGGCGAACACCGGCCCGGGGTGGAACACGAAGGCCTCCTTGCCACGCTCGTACACCGACACGCCGGTGAGGTCGCTGGGCATCAGGTCGGCCGTGAACTGCACACGCGCGAACTGCAGGCCGAAGGTGCGTGCCAGCGCATGGGCCAGCGTGGTCTTGCCAACGCCCGGTACGTCCTCGATGAGCAGGTGCCCGCCGGCCAGCAGGCAGGCCACGCAGTCCTGTACCTGCGCGGTTTTGCCCACGATCACCGTGTTAAGCTGATCCAAAAGCGACTTGATCTTCTGCTGTGCATGCATGGCGTGACGTTATCCGAAAACGATTGAGACACCGGGGAATGACTGTGAGCAAGACGGGCTATTACACCCACCGTGACTGCTGGAAGCACGAGATGGGCCCAGGACACCCCGAATGCCCGGCGCGGCTGGACGCCATCGAGGATCGGCTGCTGGTGACCGGCGTGGCCGATGCCTTGCAGCATTGTGAGGTACCGCTGGCCTCGCTGGCCGACATCGAGCTGGCCCACGACCGCATGCACATGGCTGCGCTGCGCGGCCTGTCCGACCGGCTGATCGAGGAAGAGGCCGCGGGCGGACCGCCCTATGTGCAGGTGGACACGGACACCTCGATGAATCGCCACACCTGGACGGCCGCGCTGCGCGCCGCGGGCGCCGCACTGGCCGCCACCGACGCGGTGATGGCCGGAGAGATCGAGAACGCCTTTTGCAGCGTGCGCCCGCCTGGCCACCACGCCACGCGCACCAAGGCCATGGGCTTTTGCTTCTTCAACAACGTGGCCATCGCCGCCAAGTACGCGCTGCAGCGCTACAACCTCAAGCGCGTGGCGGTGGTGGACTTCGATGTGCACCACGGCAACGGCACGGAGGACATCCTGGCCGGCGACCCGCGCGCGCTCATGGTGAGCATCTTCCAGCATCCGTTCTACCCGTACTGCGGGGACCAGGAGCCGGCGTCCAACATGCTCAACGTACCCGTCCCCGCCTACACCAAGGGCATGGAGGTGCGCGACATCGTGGACATGGTCTGGATGCCGCGGCTGGAATCGTTCAAGCCCGAGATGATCTTCGTGAGTGCGGGCTTTGACGCGCACCGCGAGGACGACATGGGCCAGCTCAGCCTCAACGAGCAGGACTACGCCTGGATCACCATGCGCGTCAAGGATGTGGCCCGGCGCTTTGCACGCGGCCGCATCGTGTCGTGCCTGGAGGGCGGCTACATGATGGGGCCGCTGGCGCGCAGCGTGGAAGCCCATGTGCGCGTGTTGGCAGACCTTTGATTCTTCCCCGCGCGCGCCGCGCGGTATTCGTACTCAGGAGACTTCGCCATGACTTCCTCCCCCTCCACGGCGGCCGGTGGCGGCCCACTGCGTGTGCAGCGCGACGATCGCGGCGTAGTCACCCTCACGCTGGATGACGCGCCGCGCTTCAACGCCCTCGGCCACGAGATGCTGGCAGCACTGCAGCAGGCACTGGACGAGGTTGCGCGCGACGACAGCGTGCGCGTGGTGGTGCTCGCCGCGACTGGCAAGGCCTTCTGTGCGGGCCACAACCTTAAGGATATGGCGGCCAACCCGGACTTGGCGTGGTACCAGCGCCTGTTCGCCCAGTGCAGCCGCATGATGCTGAGCATCCACAAGCTGCCCGTACCGGTGATTGCGCGTGTGCACGGCATGGCCACGGCGGCGGGCTGCCAGTTGGTGGCGCAGTGCGACCTGGCCGTTGCCAGCGAAAACGCGACCTTTGCGACCAGCGGCATCCACTATGGCCTGTTCTGCGCCACGCCCAGTGTGCCATTGGTGCGCAACGTGCCGGCCAAGCGGGCCATGGAGATGCTGCTCACCGGGGACTTTATTGACGCGCGCACCGCGTTGGACCAGGGGCTGGTCAACCGCGTGGTGGCGCCCGAGTCGTTGGACGCCGAGGTGGAGTCGCTGGTGCGGTCCATTCTGCAGAAACCCCGCGTGGCTGTGGCCATGGGCAAGGCGCTGGTGTACCAGCAACGCGAACTGGGCCTGGACGCGGCGTACCAACTGGCGGGCCAGACCATGGCCACCAACATGATGGACGACGCCGCGCAAGAAGGTGCGCGCGCCTTTGCAGAGAAGCGTCAGCCGGCCTGGAAGCCGGCTGCTGATAAGGCTTGAGCCGAGGAGCGCCGCGCTGATGGAATGGTGGGAACGGCTGGCGGCCGACTTCCGGCTGTCCAGCCTGTGGCTGGAACTGGCGGTGCTGGCCGGTAGCGTGGCACTCGCTTATGGGCTGAGCCGGCGGGCCGGTCGAGGACAGCCGCCGGAGTCGGTCTGGTTCGGCCGCCGCATCGCGGACGGGTTGATGTTTCCTGCGGTGGTGCTGGCACTGGTGTATGCGGCGCGCGTGGTGGTGGAGCATTACCAGGCGGTTTTCCTGCTGCGCCTGGCGGTGCCGGTGTTCACGTCGCTGGTGCTGATCCGCTTCGTGGCACGCGTGCTGGCCATGGCGTTTCCGCGTTCAGGCCTGATGCGCCTGATGGAGCGCGTGCTCTCCTGGCTGGCCTGGGGCGTGGCTGCCTTGTGGATCGCCGGGCTGCTGCCGCGCGTGCTGCAGGAACTGGACGACATCCGCATCGCGTTCGGCAAGTCCAGCGTCAGCCTGCTGGCGCTACTGCAAGGCGGTCTGTCCGCGGTCTTGGTGCTGGTGGCTGCGCTGTGGGCGGCGTCGACTTTCGAGCGGCGCGTGCTCGACCATGCGGTGGCCGACCTGTCCATGCGCAAGGTGGCGGTGAATGCCACGCGGGCGCTGCTGCTGTTCGTGGGGTTGCTGCTGGCGCTGGCCGCTGTGGGGGTGGACCTCACCGCGCTGTCGGTTCTGGGCGGTGCGCTCGGCGTGGGCCTGGGCTTTGGCCTGCAGAAGCTGGCGGCCAATTACGTCAGCGGCTTCGTGATTCTGCTGGAACGCTCGCTGCGCATCGGGGACAACGTGCGCGTGGATGGTTTCGAGGGCCGCATCACGGACATCAAGACGCGCTACACGTTGATCCGCGCGGGCAACGGGCGCGAGTCCATCGTGCCCAACGAAAGCCTGATCACCCAGCGCGTGGAAAACCTGACCGCGTCCGACCGCAAATTCAACCTCACGACCAATATCACCGTCGCCTACGGCAGTGATGCCGCGAAGGTGCAGCAGATCCTGTGTGCTGCGGCGAGTGCGCAAGCGCGCGTGCTGGGCGACCCGGCGCCCGTAGCCTTCTTGCTCGATTTCATGCCGGACGGGCTGGTGTTCAACCTCAATTACTGGATCAATGATCCGGCTGCCGGTACTGCCAGCGTGCGGTCTGCGGTCAACCTCGCGGTGCTGGAAGGCTTGCGCACAGCGGGTATCGAGATCGCACAGCCGCAGCGCGTGGTGCATGTCGTGGCTTCGACGCCGGGGCAGGACGGAGTCGCGCCGGCAGCACTGCCACCGGCGTAGGCCTCGACCTGCCATGAATGCACTGGCATAATCGTCAAAAAGCACGATCGTTCGTTTTTGCCGTGTGCACCATGTTCCCATGACGGAGATGCTGCAGTGCGCAATAGAATGGACCGGTTTACGTAAACGTCAAGCAATCAACTATTGAAGGAGCCGCAGCAATGAAGGTTTTGGTCCCCGTCAAGCGCGTGGTGGACTACAACGTGAAGGTCCGGGTGAAGTCGGACGGCACGGGCGTAGACATCGCGAACGTGAAGATGAGCATGAA
>RJVL01000005.1:0-108684 GCA_003755025.1 Diaphorobacter nitroreducens
AAGGTGATCGTGGCGATCAACAAGGACCCGGAGGCACCGATCTTTGCGGTGGCCGACTATGGGCTGGAGGCCGATCTGTTCCAGGCCGTGCCGGAGATGGCCTCTCGGTTGTAACCGGGCGCACCCGCACGGCACTGGGGTGCCGTGCGGGATCGCACCTCTCGTCCTTCCTCAGGCTCCTGAGCGACGATCCGCGGCACCTTCTTGATCCCTCAGCTTGGCGTCGGAGCGGGTATTTCCGGCCGCATCGCGCTGCGCCGCCTGCCCCCAGCGGCATTCGTGTGCTGCCAGTAGTGTTTTGCGCATCGACCGCGGACGGTGGTGTCGTGCGGCGACAGAATGCGGCACAGTTGCACACGCACACCCATCCTCCTGCGGATGGTGACGGCCGTCGGCGGCGGCGTGGTGCGCGACGTGCTGCTCAACCGCGTACCGATCATCCTGCACAAGGAGATCTACGCGCTTCCGGCATTGCTGGCGGCGGCGATCCAGGTGATGGGGCAGCGCATGGAATGGTGGGTGACGCTGACGCCCTGGTTTGCCGCGTCGGTCTGCTTGGCCGTGCGTCTGCTGGCGTTGCGGTATTCGTGGAGCCTTCCGCCGGTCTGGAGAAAGGCGCCGCCGCAGTGAACTGGCCCGGCTCAGGCCGCGCCGCCCGAACCGCGCGTGCCCGAGGAGGGCAGCGGCAGGCCCAGCATGGCACAGGCCACGGCCTCGCCGACCTTGATGCCGTCCACGCCGGCCGAGAGGATGCCGCCCGCGTAGCCCGCCCCCTCGCCGGCGGGGTACAGGCCGGCGGTGTTCAGGCTCTGGAAGTCGTCGCCGCGGCCGATGCGCAGCGGTGACGAGGTGCGCGTTTCCACGCCCGTCAGCACCGCGTCGTGCATGTCGTAGCCACGGATCTTGCGGCCGAAGGCGGGCAGGGCCTCGCGCATGGCCTCGGTGGCGAAGGCGGGCAGGGCGTCGTCCATGCCGACCAGCGTGACGCCAGGCTTGTACGAGGGCTGCACGTCCCCCAGCGCGGTGGATGCGCGGCGCGCCAGAAAATCGCCCACGCGCTGCGCGGGGGCGTTGTAGTTGCCGCCTCCCAGGCGGTAGGCGTTCGACTCCAGCTGGCGCTGCAGCACGATACCGGCCAGCGGGTGCACCTGCCCGGTGGGCAACGTGTCCACGCCGTGGGCTGCGCCCAGCGCGGCCTCGAAGGCCGCGGGGTCGCGCGGATAGTCCTGCGGGTCTACACCCACCACCATGCCGGCGTTGGCGTTGCGCTCGGCGCGCGAATACTGGCTCATGCCGTTGGTGACCACGCGCCCGGGCTCGCTGGTGGCGGCCACCACGGTGCCGCCGGGGCACATGCAGAAGCTGTACACGGTGCGCCCATGGCTGGCGTGGTGCACCAGCTTGTAGTCGGCCGCGCCCAGCAGCGGGTGGCCCGCATGCTTGCCCCAGCGCGCGCGGTCGATCACGCTCTGCGGATGCTCGATGCGCACGCCCACGGAGAACGGCTTGGCCTCCATGGCCACACCGTGCGTGTGCAGCATGGCGAAGCTGTCGCGCGCGCTGTGGCCCAGGGCCATGACCACGTGATCGGCGCGCAGCTCCTGCACTGCGCCGCTGGCCAGATCGCGCACGCGCAGGCCGTGCAGGTGGCGCCGGCCGGCGGTGTCGGTTTCGATGATCACGTCGTCCACACGCTGCTCGAAGCGCACCTCGCCGCCCAGCGCGATGATCTGTGCGCGCAGCGACTCCACCACCTTCACCAGCTTGAAGGTGCCGATGTGCGGGTGGGCCACGTACAGGATCTCGGGCGGGGCGCCCGCTGCGACGAATTCCTCCATCACCTTGCGGCCCAGGTGGCGCGGGTCCTTGATCTGGCTGTAGAGCTTGCCATCACTGAAGGTGCCGGCGCCGCCTTCGCCGAACTGCACGTTGGACTCGGGGTTCAGTTCGCGCTTGCGCCACAGGCCCCAGGTGTCTTTGGTGCGCTCGCGCACGGGCTTGCCGCGCTCCAGCACGATGGGCCGGAACCCCATCTGCGCCAGTACCAGCGCCGCGAAGATGCCGCAGGGCCCGAAGCCCACCACCACCGGGCGCTGTGCGGGCGCTTCGCCAGCGCAGCCCACCGGGCGCCAGGCCATGTCGGGCGTGGGCTGGATGTGCGGGTGGCCGGTATGGCGTGCCAGCAGGGCGCCGGCCTGGGACGCGTCCGCGAGCTGCAGGTCCAGGATGTACACCGCCATCAGGTCGGCCTTGCGCGCGTCGAAGCTGCGCTTGTGCACGTGCAGGGCGGCGATGGCGGACTCGGGCACGCCCAGCACCTGTGCGGCCTGGGCGCGCAGCAGGGCGTCGGGGTGGGTGTCGGCGTCGTAGGCGCCAGCGGGCAGGGCTGCCAGCGGCAGCTTGATTTCGGAGAGGCGGATCATGGGGTGCGGCCCGTGACTATCGGGCGGTGCCAAAGAGGAGGGCGATCATAAGGGAGCGCCGCACGGCCATGACCGGTGAGGAGAACTCAATTCGCTATTGTATTAATAGCTGCTTGCGCTTGTCTGAAAAGCGCTAGGGGCTGTTTTTTCTTGAGAACTCGTGGTCGGCTGATGCCGCCGCCACCACAGCTCGGTCGCCAGCAGGGCCAGCGCCGCGGGCGCGAGCGGTGCGAAGTAGTACACCGCGCGGAAGGCCAGCACCACGGCCAGCGCCTGGCTCACGGGCAGGTGCACGGCCAGCACGGCCGTGCCCACGGCCTCCAGCACACCCAGGCCGGCGGGGATGCGCGATACCAGCCCGGCCACCGCGCCCAGCAGCACCGTGGCCAGCGCCGCGGCGTAGGGCACCTGCTGGCGCGCCAGCACCCACACGGACGCGGCCATCAACGCCCAGTGGGTGCACGACAGCACCAATTGCAGCAGCGCCACGCGCCAGGTCGGTAGCGGCAGGCGTCGCCCGCGCAGCATCAGCGGTCGGTGCCCGCCGCGCCGCGCGCACAGCGCCAGGTAGCCCAGCGCCACGCAGGCCAGCACCGTGCCCAGCCAAGGGAGCTGGCCGCTGCCCATGCGCCAACCCTCGGGCAGCGGCGGTGTCCAGGCCCAGAACAGCGCACAGGCCAGCACGCAATAGCCCAGCCAGTTGGTGGCGATGGACAGGCTGATCACCTGCGCGATCTGCCCCACATCCAGGCCCTGGCGCGAATACAACCGGTAGCGCACCGAAGCGCCGCCGATCAGCGAGCCCAGGTTGAGCGTGAAGGGGTAAGCGATCAGCGTGACGCCCATGGTGCGGGCGGCGCCCAGCCTGTGGCGTACCACGTGGCGACCGAACAGGTCGAAGCACCCGTACACCAGGTGGCCGGCCCAGGCCAGGGCTGCGGCTGCAGCCAGCGTGGGCACAGGCAGCGCACGCAGCGCCTGCCACACGCCGGGCCAGTCCACCTGCAGGCCCTGGCGCACCAGCAGCCATACCACCAGGGCGGCCACCGCTGCCATGGCGAGCCCGGCCAGCCAGCGCCAGCCCCGTAACCGGCGCCATCCGCTGCGGCGACGGCGGCGCGCAGTGTGGACAGGCGAAGTGGCAGGGCCGTGCATGGGCTGCCTCAGGACGCGCGCGCCGTTTGGTCAGCGGGCGGCTCGGCCTGCATGACGGTGATGGCGGGCTCGTGTCGCGGCAGCCAGCCCGCCCAGGCGGGAAACCAGCGCATGAGGTGGTACACGCAGTAGCCGCGCAGCAGGCGCAGGGCCTCCCAGGCGCCGCGCGGAGCGGGCTCCACCTGGCGGCAGTGCCGCTGCATCAGGCGCGACAGGCGCTGGTACAGCAGCGCATTGAAGGAGGCATCGCGGATGACGACGTTCGCCTCCAGGTTGAGCGACAGGCTGAGGGGGTCGAGATTGCTGGAGCCAACGGTGGACCACTCGCGGTCCACCAGCGCCACCTTGCCGTGCAGCGGGCGCTCGCAGTACTCGTAAATGTGCACTCCCGCGCGCAGCAGGTGGTCGTACAGCAGGCCAGCCGCGGTCTTCACGATGGGCATGTCGGGTTCGCCCTGCAGGATCAGGCGCACGTCCACCCCGCGCCGCGCCGCGCGGCGCAGCTCGCGCACCAGCCGGTAGCCGGGGAAGAAATACGCGTTGGCGATCACCACGCGCTCGCGCGCGGCGCGCAGGGCGATACGGTAGTGGCGCTCGATGTCGTTGGTATGCCGGTGGTTGTCGCGCGTGACGAACATGGCGTGGGCTGAGCCCGCTGCGGGCAGCTGCGGCAGCGGTCCGTGGCGGTGGGTGCGCTGGACAGACGGGGGCAGGACCGCCGTGCGGGTGAAGCGGTGCATGTGCGCCACGATGGGGCCATGCACCTCGACGGCATAGTCTTGCTTGGCCTGCGGGCCGAAGTCCGCCACGTGGTCCGCCGAGTAGTTGATGCCGCCGATGAAGCCCAGCGTGCCGTCCACCACCACGATCTTGCGGTGCATGCGCCGCAGCAGGTTCAGGCGCTGGCCGAAGAGGCGCCGCCCTGGGTCGAACACACGAAAACGCACGCCCGCCTGCACCAGGCTGTCGACAAAATGATCAGGCAGGTCGGGCGAGCCAAAGCCGTCCACCAGCAGGTGCACCGACACGCCGCGCCGCGCCGCCTGCAGCAGCGCCGCGTGCAGCCCCTGGCCGATGTGGTCGTCGAACAGGATGAAGGTCTCCACCATCACCTCGCGCTGCGCCTGGGCAATGGCCTCGAACACGCGCGGGAAGAACTCCTCGCCGTTCTCCAGCAGGCGAAAGTGGTTGCCGGGTATCCAGCGCGAGGACGGGCGCGGGCGCATCACAGGAGGATCTCCGCGGCCAGCGGTGCGTGGTCCGACAGGCGGTTCCAGGGCCTGCGCGGCAGACTCATCGGCGTGTGCACCGAGGTGCCGCGCACGTAGATGCGGTCCAGCGGCAGCAACGGCAGCGATGCGGGAAAGGTGCGCACGGCCCGCCCGCAGGCTTGCACGAACACTTCATGCAGGCCGGCTTCGCGCTGCAGCACGTCGTGCGCGCGGCCGCGCCAGTCGTTGAAGTCACCCGCGACGATCACCGGGTCCTGCGCGGGAAACGAATGCACCAGCGCGGACACGCGGCGCAACTGCTGCTGGCGGTGCGCCTCCTGCAGGCCCAGGTGTACGCAGATGGCATGTACCGGCCGTGAATGCTGGGGCGGCTGCAGCACGCAGTGCAGCATGCCGCGGCGCTCCGGGCCGCTGACCGAGATGTCGTGGTTCTCGTAGTGCACGATCGGGAACTTGGACAGCAACGCGTTGCCGTGGTGGCCATCGGTGTAGACCGCATTGCGGCCATAGGCGTACTGCGTCCAGATGGAGTCGGCCAGGAACTCGTAGTGCGGCTCCTGTGGGAAATTGGTCACGCGCCCCGCATGGCGCTGGTGCGTGCCCAGCACCTCCTGCAGGAACACGAGGTCGGCCGATACCTGGCGCACCGCCTCGCGCAACTCGTGCAACATGAAGCGGCGGTTGAAGGACGTGAACCCCTTGTGCACGTTCACGGTCAGCACCTTGAACGCGACGGGGGAGGAAGAAGGCGGGTTCTGAGTCATGGGGAAATCCAATGCCGGCCCGCTGCCGGGGGGCGCACCGCAGCGCGGCAGCGGAGGGCGATGGGGCATTGTTTCCCTGGCGGCCGGCACGCGGCTGTAGGACGGTGGACCATGCCGGTGCGTGAACATGCCGCGTCGTTGCGTTGGCGGCAAGGCATAAAAAAGGCCCCTTGCGGGGCCTTGTCGAAAAGGTGCGCCAGGCGTGTCAGGCGGGCAGGAAGCCCTCGACCGACAGATAGCGTTCGCCGGTGTCGTAGTTGAAGCCCAGCACCCGCGCGCCCGCGGGCAACTCAGGCAGCTTCTGGGCAATGGCGGCCAGTGTGGCGCCGGAGGAAATGCCCACCAGCAGCCCTTCCTCGCGCGCGGCGCGGCGGGCGTATTCACGCGCGGGCTCGGCCTCGACCTGGATCACGCCGTCCAGCAGGCTGGTGTCCATAATCTGCGGCACGAAGCCCGCGCCCAGGCCCTGGATGGGGTGCGGGCCGGGCTGGCCGCCCGACAGCACGGGCGATTGCGAAGGCTCCACCGCGAACACCTTGAGCTGCGGAAACTGCGCCTTGAGCACGCGCGCCACGCCCGTGATGTGCCCGCCCGTGCCCACACCGGTGACGAGTGCGTCCAGCCCGTCGGGGAAGTCGGCGGTGATTTCCTGCGCCGTGGTGCGCATGTGCACCTCGACGTTGGCCGGGTTTTCGAACTGTTGGGGCATCCAACTGCCGGGTGTCGCGGCCACCAGTTCCTGCGCGCGGGCGATGGCGCCTTTCATGCCCTTTTCCTTGGGCGTGAGGTCGAAGCGGGCGCCGTAGGCCAGCATCAGGCGGCGGCGTTCGATGGACATGCTGTCAGGCATCACCAGCACCAGCTGGTAGCCCTTGACGGCCGCTACCAGCGCCAAGCCAATGCCGGTGTTGCCCGAGGTGGGCTCGATGATGGTGCCGCCGGGCTGCAGAGCGCCACTGCGCTCGGCCGCCTCGACCATCGCCAGGGCGATGCGGTCCTTGATGGAACCGCCTGGGTTGGCGCGCTCGGACTTCACCCACACGTTGGCACCCGCGCCGAACAGGCGATTGATGCGCACGTGGGGAGTGTTGCCGATGGTGTGCAGGATGTTGTCGACTCGCATGGTGTCTCCAGGGTAGAGGGTGGGAATCCGGCAAAGCGGGAGAGGCGTCCATTGTGGGGGAGTCGTTCAGCGGCGTCGCGATATGGATATTCCCGCTGTGGATATGGCGCCGGCGTGAATCGTCCGCCTGTGGGTCGGCTTGATTGATATGCATCAAGATTTGCCGGCGCGTGCGCGCCCGCCTGTGCCATCGGTCGGGTGTGCGCGCGACAATGGTCTCGTCTTCACTTTCCCTCCTGCGCCATGACCTTGCTGCACACCACCATGCTCATGCTCACCGCGAGTTGTGCGCTGATGCTGATCGGTTTCTCGGCGCGCGAGTCGCGCTGGGGCCCGGCGCTGATGATGGTGGGCATCGTGGGCGCGCTGCTGCTCATTGCCTACAACATCTTCCAGTTATTGCCCGCGCATTGAGCGCGCCGGCCGCGCGCCGCAGCGGAGAAACGCGGATAATTGCGCCCGTGAAGCACGCCAGACCGCCGCTGGTGCAATCTGGGAAACCAGGCACTGGAGGAACGTCCGGACTGCACAGGACAGCGTAGCAGCTAACGGCTGCCCACCGTGAGGTGAGGATCAGAGCAACAGAGACGAGTCCCGGGGGAGTGCCTGCGAAGGCAGACCACTGGGGGTGAAACGGGCAATCTCTACGCGCAGCAATACCAAGTAGGCCAGCGTTGACGTGGTTCCGCGGAGCTGGCGGGTAGGTAGCACCGAGCCGTGGTGGTGACACCCGGCCCAGATTAATGGCGGTCACGCTGCGGGCAACCGCAGTGCACAGAATCCGGCTTATCGGCGCGCTTCACACTTTTATGCCAAAACAGCTGCTAGCCCTTGACAGTCAAGCGCTGGCAGCTCTTTTTTCAGGAGCGCTCAGGAGCAATACGGCGCATGGCCGGCGCGCAGCGCGGTGGCGCGCTCCAGCGTGTCCGGATGGGTGCTCAGCAGCGTCCACAGGCCGTGGGATTGCGGCGGGTCCTCGGGCGTGGGAGGGGCCTTGCCGGCCTGCGGGGAGGGGGTTGTGGAATCCTCGTCCCGCAGCATGGCCAACAGCAGATCGCCCATCGGTGCGGTGGGCAGGCCGGCATGGCGCATCAGTGCGAGCGCGTGGCAGTCGGCCTCGCGCTCATGGCTGCGGCTGTAGGCCAGGCCCGTGAGCAACGAACTGCCCGTGGCCACCAGGCCGGACACGTCACCCAGCGCCAGCCCCAGACCCACCTGCAGCACCCCCTGCTCGACGAGCATGCGCGTGGTATGCCGGTGGGCCACATGGCCGATCTCGTGTGCCAGCACGCCCACCAGCGCGTCGTCGTCCAGGCGTTGCGCGCGGGCGGTTTCCACCAGCGCATCGGTCATCACCACCGTGCCGCCGGGCAAGGCGAAGGCATTGGGCCCCAGGCCGGAGCGGAACGCGAGCGTGTAGTGCGGCGCGTAACTGCCATAGCGCTGCAGCGCCGCGGGCGAAGCGGTCAGCAGCGCATCGAAACGTGCGCGCAGCGCGGCTTGGCGCGCAGGTGTGAGCGTGGTGGGCTTGAGCGTGCCCGCGTCCATCTGCGCCAGCGCACTCTGGGCCAGCGCCACCTCCCAGGCCAGCGGCACATGGCGCGTGAGCTGCGCGGCCAGCCAGGGCGTGCCGTGGCGGTAGAACGCGAACAACCCGGCCACGGCCAGCACCAGGACGACGGCAAACACGCCCCAGCGCGTTTGCATGCGCTGCGCCAGCCCCGGCCGGTGGCCGGCCGCATCCAGCGCGGCCTGCCAGGCGGCGGGGTCGTCGATCTCCAGGCTGCCGTCGTCGCCCAGATCGGCCACGAGTTTTGGTTGCGGACGCCGGGCGTTCCAGGCCTCGGGCCAGGCCACGGCGCGGTGGGCAAAGCGGCGCGGCGGCGCACCGGGCACATGCAGTTCCAGCGCGGGGCCGTCGGGCGCGGGCAGCAGCCGCACCTGCACCGCGCGCGGTCGGCTGCTGCGCCCGTCGAACCAATGGGCGAGCACCATGCCCGTCAATCGCGTCTCCGCGAGGGGGCGCCGGACGAAGGTGTTTTGGGGCGGCCGGTCATCCGATCAGGTCCAGGCCCGCCGCGTCGGCCAGCGCATCGCCGATGCCGCCCGGCTGCTGCCGGCCCAGGCGCCCCGCCACCTGGTCCACGCCGCCCTTGACATGGACGGTGACGGATTCGAGCTTCATGCGGTATTCGCTCACCATGGCGAATGGGCGGAAGAACCCCAGCGTTAGTACCGTGAGCAGCATGTTGCGCAGCCGCAGCAGCACATAGCCGCCCGTGCTGAGGTTGCACTTGAAGCGCGCGATGCGGCTCACACCGATGTTGCTCCAGGTCAGGCGAAACAGCGCGGCCTCGCGATAGGCGCGTGCCGGTGCGGTGGCCAGCATCATCGCCAGCAGCGCGCCCACGAAGGCCGCCATGATCAGCACGAAGATGCCCAGCCCCATCCCGCCCTTGCCCAGCTTGGACACGAGTCCGAGCGAGCCCGTGAAGAGGCCCGCGACCAGCGCGACGAGCACCAGCAGCGAGACGAGAAACACCGCCAGCGTGGCAAGCCACAGCTTCACGAAATCCATGTACACGGGCTTCCAGCGGCCGGCCTCGTTGCCGATGCGTGAGCGCAGCACCAGGAGGCTGCGGTAGTTGAACTCCAGCCGGATGATGCACAGCACCGTGAGCAGCAGGCCCAGCGCCACCAGACCTATCAGCGGCGCGGTGACCTCGGGCAGCTTGCGGCCGGTTTCTTCGTTCACCACCGCGGCCGGGGCCAGGGGCTGCAGGCCCCAGAACACGCCCAGCCACACCAGTGCCAGAGCGAACACGGGCCAGCTGGCGGTGTAGACCTCGCGCCAGCTCGCCGCGAACTGCAGACGCAGCCCGCGCCAGCGCGTGTTGGCCAGGCGAAAGCGCATGGCGCTGCCCCAGATCAGCGGCGACAGGGCCGCGCCGCCCAGGATGAAAAGGCCCACGGCCGTGTCCTGCCCCGTGTTGACGGCCAACTGGTAGGCCACCGTGAGCAGCAGCAGCACGACGAAGCCCACCACCATGCGCCGCTGCTGCGCGGTGAATTCCAGGGGGCTGCCTGCCACCAGCGTGTGGCCGTAGAAGTACTGAGCCGTACGCCGCCGCGCCCAGGGGGTGTACAGGCCCAGCGTCAGAATGCTCAGCAGTACGTTCACGATCCACACGCGGAAGTACTCGCCGCCGCTGCCCGTGAAGCGCATGGTGTGTGGCTCGATGTCCTGTGACTCGAAGGACGAGCGCAGCCCAGAGCGCGCCCGCGCGCGCTCGGACGATACCTGGACGTCCATGGTTTTTCCCTCTCTGGTGGTTGTTGGCGCGCAGTGTAGCGCAGCGCCCAGATGGAATTTTTCTAGACGTAGAAAGCTGGAATCGCCGCCATATCACCGCTGGCAGCTATAGCTAATGTAGCGAGATTGGCGACCGAAACACGCTGTGGCGGGCGGTTTGGTAGGCGGAAGCGCCGACCGCGCGGGCGGCGCTCGGGGTCAGTAGCTCGTGGCGACGGGCCCGCTTGCATCTGGCCGGAAGCGCGCGGCCAGCCCGTCCGCGGCCTGGCGCAGCAGGAGCATGTCCATGCCCACGGCCACGAACTGCGCGCCCAGGGCCAGGCATTCGCGCGCCCGGGCTTCGTCCACCACGAGGATGCCGGGTGCCTTGCCGGCCGCGCGGATGCGGCGGATCGCGTTGTCGATCGCGGCGCGCACCGTGGGATGGTTGGCATCACCCGGGAAGCCCATGCTGGCGGACAGGTCGGCCGGGCCGATGAAGATGCCGTCCACGCCCTCCACCGCGGCGATGGCCTCAATCTGCTCCAGCGCCTCGGCCGTCTCCACCTGCACCAGCAGGCAGAGCTCGTTCTCCGCATCGCGTACATAGGCCGCGTCGCGGCCGAAGTCCGAGGCGCGCATGGAGCCGCCCATGCCGCGGATGCCGCGCGGCGCGTAGCGCATGGCGGCCACGGCGGCGCGCGCCTCGTCCGCGTTCTGCACGAAGGGCAGCAGCAGCGTTTGCGCGCCGATGTCCAGGTAGCGCTTGATCAGCACCGGGTCGTTCCAGGCCGGGCGCACCACGCCGTGCGTGTGGTCCCGGCAGCCGGCGGCCACGGCCTGCAGCTGCTGCACCATGAGCGGTACGTCGCTGGGCGTGTGTTCCGTGTCCAGCAGCACCCAGTCAAAGCCCGATCCCGCGATCAGCTCGGTGACCAGGGGTGATGGCAGGGTGGACCAGATGCCGATCTGCGCCTGACCGGCGGCCAGTGCGTGCTTGAAGGGGTTGCGAACGGGCATGGCAGGTGGTCTGGGTCAGGTCAGTACTGGTACACGCCGCGGCCGGTCTTGCGGCCCAGGCGGCCGGCGGCCACCATCTCCTTGAGCAGCGGGCAGGGGCGGTACTTGCTGTCGCCGAACTCGGTCAGGTACACGTCCATCACGGCCAGGCACACGTCCAGACCGATCATGTCGGCCAGCGCCAGCGGGCCGATGGGCTGGTTGCAGCCGAGCTTCATGCCGGCGTCGATGTCCTCGGGCGTTGCCAGGCCCTCTGCCAGCACGAAGAAGGCCTCGTTGATCATGGGCACCAGGATGCGGTTGACCACGAAGCCGGGGGCGTTCTTCACAGTGATGGGCGACTTGCCCAGGCGCTCGGAGAGCTGCTTCACCGCGTCGTGCGTGGCGTCGGAAGTCTGCAGGCCGCGAATGATCTCCACCAGCGCCATCATCGGCACGGGGTTGAAGAAATGCATGCCGATGAACCGGTCTGCGCGCGACGTGGCGGCGGCCAGCTTGGTGATGGAGATCGAAGAGGTGTTGGACGCAATGATCACTTCGGGCGCCACCAGCGCGTCCACCTGCTTGAGGATCTTGAGCTTGAGTTCGTAGTTCTCGGTGGCAGCCTCGATCACGATCTGGGCGGCCTTCAGGTCGTCGTAGCTGGTGGAGGTTTTGATGCGCGCGAGGGCGGCGCTCTTGTCGGCTTCGGTGATCTTTTCTTTCTTGATCAGGCGGTCCAGGCTGCCTGCTACGGTGGCCACGCCCTTTTGCACGGCGGCGTCGGAGATGTCCACCATCACCACATTGATGCCCGACACAGCGCATGCCTGGGCAATGCCGTTGCCCATGGTGCCCGCGCCGATGATGCCAACGGTCGAAATCGTCATATAAATGTCCCTTGAAAGTGTAGTAGTGAGAAAAAAACGATGCCGTGATGGTATCGGCAATCGCGCGTCTGCTGCTGCGTTGCAGCATCGCCATACAACGAGGGGACACTGCATGCGTGAGTTCGACTATGTCGTGATCGGGGGCGGCTCGGCGGGCTGCGTGCTGGCGGGGCGGCTGAGCGAGGACCCCACGGTGCGCGTGTGCCTGTTGGAGGCGGGCGGCAGCGATGCCAGTGTGCTTATCCATTGCCCGGCGGGGCTGGCCGCCATGGCGCGCAGCGGCGCCTTCAACTGGGGGCTGCACACCACGCCGCAGGCGGGCTTGGGCGGGCGTCGGGGCTACCAGCCGCGCGGCAAGGTGCTGGGTGGTTCCAGCTCGGTCAACGCCATGATCTACGCGCGCGGCCACGCCAGCGACTACGACCACTGGGCTGCGGCCGGCAATGCAGGATGGGGTTGGAACGACGTGCTGCCGTACTTCCTTCGGGCCGAGCACAACGAGCGCGGTGCAAGCGCCTGGCACGGCACGGATGGGCCGCTGAATGTGGCGGACCTGCAGTCGCCGCAGCGTGCCAGCCGCGCCTTCGTCGAAGCCGGCGTGCAGGCTGGCCATCCACGCAATGACGACTTCAACGGCGCGCAACTGGAGGGAGTGGGTCTCTACCAGGTCACGCACCGGGCGGGCGAACGCTTCAGCGTGGCCAAGGCCTACCTCACGCCCCACCTGGGCCGGACCAATCTGCAGGTCGTGACCGGCGCGCAGGCCACGCGCATCCTGTTCGAGGGCCGGCGCGCCACGGGCGTGGAATACCGCCGAGGCGGCCAGCCGCAGCAGGTGCGCGCCACGCGTGAGGTGCTGCTGTCGGCGGGGGCGCTGCTATCGCCGCAATTGCTCATGCTCTCGGGTGTGGGGCCGGGCGCGCAGTTGCAGAGCCACGGCATTGGCGTGGTGCACGATCTGCCGGGCGTGGGCGCGCATCTGCACGACCATCCCGACGTGGTGCAGGTGATGGACGCACCGCGGTTGACGGACCTCTTCGGCCTGTCGCTGCCCGGGGCGCTGAACGTGCTGCGCGGCGTGCGGGAGTGGCGTGCGCACCGCAGCGGCATGCTGACCACCAACTTCGCCGAGGCTGGCGGCTTCATCAAGAGTCGCCCCGAAGAGCCATTGCCCGACCTGCAGCTGCACTTCGTGGTCGGCAAGCTGCTGGACCACGGCCGGCGGGCCACATGGGGCCATGGCTATTCCTGCCATGTATGCCTGCTGCAGCCCCGAAGCCGCGGCCGGGTGACGCTGGCCAGCGCCGACCCGGCGGCCGCTCCGCTGGTGGACCCGGCATTCTTCAGTGATCCCGACGACATGCAGCGCCTGGTGCGCGGCGTGCGGCGCATGCGCGAGATCCTGGCGCAGCCCGCCCTGGCCAGCCTGGGCGCGCGTGAGCTGTCCCATTCGTCCCGTGCGCAAAGCGATGCACAGATCGAGCAGTTCATCCGCGACTGGGCCGACACCATCTACCACCCCGTGGGCACGTGCCGCATGGGCTGCGGTCCGCTGGACGTGGTGGATGCCCAGCTGCGTGTGCATGGCCTGCAGGCTCTGCGTGTGGTGGACGCATCCATCATGCCGCGCATTGTGAGCGGCAACACGAATGCACCCACGGTGATGATTGCCGAGCGCGCGGTGGACTTGCTGCGCCAGGCTGCATGACGCGCTCCGGTTCGGCAGTGCGCGCTTAAGAAATTTTGAGGGTTCGCATAAGCGTTTTTTAGCAGCACGCGCGCTGCACCGTTCCTAGACTGCACAGCACCTGTGAGACACACGATGTGCCGCATGGGAAGGCGAGGCTCCCAAGCCGCAACACCACAAGAACCGGAACCGACGATGCAATTCAACCCTCAGGAAATCACCGCGCTCGCGCAGGCCGACGCCGCCGCACCGCGCATGGACCTCTATGCCTTCATCCACAAGGCCTTGCGCGCCTATATGGTCGACACACTCGTGGGCCTGGGTCGCGTGGACGCCGAGGACGACCTCGAACTGTCCCAGGCCGGCGCTCGCGTGCTGCAGCTGCTGAGCTTTTGCCGCGCGCACCTGTACCACGAGAACACCTACGTGCATCCCGCCATGGAGCGCCATGCACCTGGCAGCGCCGCCGCGGTTGAGCAGGAACATGATGGTCATGGACAGGCGATTGCGGCGCTGGCGGATGCGGCGCAGCAGCTCATGCAATGCCCGCGCGAGCGGCGAGCGCGCGTGGCTCATGCGCTGTACCAGCAGCTGGCGCTGTTCGTGGCACACAACTTCGAGCACATGCAGTTGGAGGAGACGGCGCACAACGCGGTGCTCTGGGCGCATTACAGCGACGCGGAACTGGCTGCCATCGAGGATGCGCTGGTAGCGTCGATACCGCCGGACGAGATGCTCGTCACGCTGCGCTGGATGCTGCCCAGCATGACCCCGAGCGAGAGGGCCATGGTGCTCGGTGACATGCGGCGCAATGCGCCTCCCGGCATCTTTGACACGGCATTGAGTGTCATGCGGCCGCACCTGTCGGATGGCGAGTGGGGCAAGCTGGCACGTGCTTTGGAGCTTGCGCGATGAGCCATTGGTTGCTGCGCCATACCCTGGCTGCATTCGGGCTTTGCGTGGCCAGCGCGAGTGCCCTGGCTGCGGGCCCCCCGCCCCCCGAACGCTTTCGGCTCACGCCCCAGTTGCTGGAGCGCATGGAGGCACTGCAGGCTGCGTCGCCAGAAGCCGCACGTCCCGGCGACGACGACGAGCCGGACGCGCAGTCCGTTCAGGAGCTGGCGCGTCAGCTGGATGCGGATCCGCGCATCCGTGCCTTGCTGGCCCGCCACCGGGTCAGCAGCATCGAGTACGCCACGGCGGTGTATGCCGCACTGCACGCGGGCATGTTCCTCGCCATGGAATCGCTGGCTGACAAGGCTTCGCGCACCAAAGCGCTGGCATCCTTCACCCCAGAGCAGCGCGCCAACATCGAGTTGCTGCGCCGGCGCCCAATCAAGTGAGCGCCGCCGCGGCGCGACCTTCAACCGCCGGCCATCTCTTCCAACTGCGCAGGTGCGTCCAGGCGCAGCCGCAGTCGCCCACGGCCGGTCTTGTCGATATGGATGCCGGTGTCGCTTTCCTGCAGTCGGCGCTGCAGCAACAGCAGGCGCGCCTCCAGGTTGTCGGCCACGCCTGGCAGGCGCAGGCTGGGGTCCAGACGCAGTTCGCGGTTGCTGAAGTCCTGGCGTCCGGTGCGCTCATGGTCGCGCAGCAGCTTCCACAGGATCGCGCCCGCCACGCCCTTGATGAGGTAGGTGTCATTGACGAACACGCTGTCGTTCACCGCGAAATGCCGCACCCGCACGGGCGCCCCCCGCGGCGCCGGCGCGGGCGCGGGTTCTTGCGATGCCTCCGTGGCTTCGTCGGCCGACTGCAGCAGGTCGATCGCGGTGGCCAGCTGTCCTGCCAGCGCCACCAGCGCGTCTTCCTCCGGGTAGCGGAACTGCAGGTCCAGCGGGCTTTCCACGAACAGCACCCCCAGGGTGCGGCCGCAGCTCACCAGGGGCACGGCCAGCTGGCTGTGCGGCGCGGGCAGGCCCGGGTAGGGAATCTCGTGCGCGGGCGCGCTCTGTCCCAGGCTGCTGCGCATGGCATGGCTGTACAGCGCGGCATGGGTCATGTGGCTGATGCGTACCGGCGTGGCTTCGCGCGCGGCCACCCCTATCACGCCCTGGCCCAGCTTGATCTCCGAGCCCACGCCCGAATGTGTGTAGCCATGGCTTGCCACGGTGTACAGGTGGCCCGCTTGCGCATCCAGCATGAGCACCATCGCATGCTGCACGTGCAGATGCTCGTGCAGGCCCGCCAGCAGTGTCTGTAGCAGCTCGTCGAGCGTGGTGCAGCGCGCCAGGCGCTGGCTGCACAGGCGCACGGCGCCCAGCAGATCGGCGCGTGGCAGTTGCGCGGGGCTGGGTGCCAGTCCTTCTCCGGGCACGGGTTCGATGCGCTCGACGGCGTAGACGTCCGATCCCTTGAGTTCGAAGACGCCCGCCATGCCGTTGTGCGAGGCGATGCCCGCCAGCTGCGCGCGCATGCGCTCAAACAGTGCGCCTTCCGCCTCCGTGCGCAAGAAGTGCAGGTGCAGGCGAAAGCAGCGTGCTGTCACGGGGTCCAGCACCAGCACGCTGGCATAGGGGTTGGCGAGGATGTTGGCGCGCGTCTTGTTGAAGAACTGGAACGACAGGGCCACATGCTGCTCATCAACGTAGACCACCTGTGAGATGTAGGCCACGTTGGGCGTGCCGTCGGGGGCGCAGGTGGCCATGATGGCAGGAATCGCGCCCTCCAGGCAGGCGCGGATGGAGCGCAGGGTGGGCGGCACGTTCACGGCTGGCGCTCCTTGCGCAACGGTTCGCCGGCATGTGGGCCGGGGGTCTGGTCGAACGCGGCTTCGGGCGAAAACTCCACTGCCACCAGATCGTCCCGTGGTGCATTCAGCATGGCCGCGGTGTACTGCGGGCCATAGCCCACCTGGGCCACGGCATGCTGCATGGCGGACAGGTAGCTTTGCAGCGCGGGCTCGTCGGCCGGCAGCACGGCACGTTGCACGGCGGCGGTGGCCTTGACCTGCACCGTGCGGTGGGATGGCGGGTCACTGAAGACCACGGCAATGTGGCCGGTGGTGGCAATGTCGGCCAAAAGCTGTCGTGACTGGCTTCGCCGCAGGAAGACCGTGATGCGCTGGCCGTTGGTGCTGATGCGCGCGCCTACGGCGCGCATCACGCTGGGGCGCAACTGCGCGTCGCGCGAGGCCACGATGGTGGAGACGCCCCGGTCCACCAGGGCGATGTATTCGGCGCTCAGAAGCGTAGGCATGCGTGAAAGGCTCAGGCGCGAAAGCGCTTGCGGGTGAGCGCCAGGGCCACCCAGTACGCGGCCACGGTGGTCACGGCGATCACCAGGCCGTGGCGCAGCGGGTGCTGCGGCCACTGGTCCATGAAGAGGGGGCGCACCAGTTCCACGGCGTTGGTGAGTGGCAGCCAGTCCGAGGCGAGGCGTATGGCCGTGGGCAGCTGTTCGCGCGGGAAGAAAACACCCGACAGGAACATCATGGGCGTGAGCACCAGCGTGAAGTAATAGGTGAAGAAGTCGTAGCCCTTGGCCAGCGCATTGAAGATGAGCGCGATGCTGGAAAACATGATGCCCACGCACAGCAGCACGGGCCAGGCCACGATCAGCTTGGGGCTGTAGCTGATGCCCAGCGCCAGCATCACCCCCAGGATGGCGGTGGTGGTGAACAGCGCCTTGAATGCGGCCCACAGCATCTCGGCCAGCAGCACGCTGTCCAGGCTGATGGGGGCGTTCATGATGCCGTCCCAGGTCTTTTGCACATGCATGCGCGAGAAGGCCGAGTACAGCGCTTCGAAGCTGGCCGCATTCATGGCGCTCATGCAGATCGACCCACTGGCCAGGAACAGGATGTAGGGCACGTTCTGCCCGCCCACCTGCACCTGTCCCACCAGCGCCCCCATGCCGTAGCCGAAGGCCACCAGCCACATCAGCGGCTCGGCGATGTTGCCCAGCAGGCTGGGCACCGCCAGCTTGCGCCACACCAGCAGGTTGCGCAGGAACACGGGCCACCAGCGCATCGACAGGTCGGGCGCGCGCCAGGGGCTGGGCGTGGTGGGCGTGGGCATGTCAGCCTTCCTCGCGGATTTGACGTCCGGTGAGCTTGAGGAACAGGTCCTCCAGGTTCGCGGGCCGGTGCAGGGTGCGCAGGCTGCCATGGGCCGACAGCGCCTGCAGCAGCGGGCGTGCGTCCTGCGTGTAGAAGAACACGGTCTCGCCGCTGACTTCCACACGCCGCGCCAGCGGACGCAACTGCGCATCCTGTGCCAGGGCCAGCGCGCCGGGGCCGTAGGCCTCGACCACGTCGGGTTCCAGGTGCTCGGCGATCAGCGCGCGCGGCGTGCCTTCGGCGATCTTGCGGCCATGGTCCAGCACCAGCAGGCGCGAGCACAGGCGCTCGGCCTCATCCATGAAGTGCGTCGTCAGCAGGATGGCCTTGCCGCCCTGCAGCAGCTGCTGCAGCCGCTCCCACATCAGGTGGCGCGCCTGCGGGTCCAGGCCGGTGGTGGGCTCGTCCAGCAACAGCAGGCGCGGGTCGTTTACCAGGGCGCGCGCCAGCGACAGGCGCCGGCGCATGCCCCCCGACAGTTCGCCCGGCCGCGCATCGGCCTTGGCCGTGAGCGCGGCGAACTCCAGCAGCGGCGCGATGCGCTGTGCCATGGCCGCGCCCTTCAGGCCGAAGTAGCGGCCGAACACGCGCAGGTTTTCGGCGCAGCTGAAGTCCGGGTCCAGGCTGTCGAACTGCGTGACCACGCCCAGTTGTGCCTTGATGGCCAGCGCGTCCTGCGGCATGGCGAGCGGCGCAGCGCCGCCGCCAGGGTGAAAGTGCACGCTGCCCTCGTCGGGCGCCGTGAGGCCCAGGCACATGCGCAGGGTGGTGGTCTTGCCCGCGCCGTTGGGGCCGATCACGCCCAGGCACTCCCCCGGCGCGATGGCGAACGACAGCCCATCCACCACGGTGGCGGTGCCATAGCGCTTGCGCAGGTCGCGGGCTTCCAGAAGCACTTGCATGGCGCGATTGTGGGGGGAAGACCGCGCCATTGCAGAGGTTTATGAGAAAAATGGCGCTGGCGCTTTACTGACAAGCGCTGATAGCTATCAAAACCAGAGTTTTCTGAGAGCGGGGCGCCCTTTGGATGCCCGCTTTCCATGGTCCAATCGTCAAAGCCAACCAACCACGATGGACACCATGGACACAACCGGCTTCCAGGACACGCTGGCCGTTCTGGCGGGCGCCCTGGGCAGCGGCCTGCTGATGGGTATCGAGCGCGAACGGCGCAAGGGCCAGGGCCCGTTGCGCGCGCTCGCGGGCGTGCGCTCGTTCACGCTGGCGGCGGTGTCGGGTGCGACGGCGGCGCTGCTGGGCAGCGAGGCGCTCATAGCGGTGGGCGCGGTGTTCATTGCGCTGCTGGGCGTGGTGGCCTATGCGCGCGACCGCTCCGAAGACCCCGGCGTGACCACCGAGATCGCGCTGCTGCTGGCCTACCTGATCGGCGTGCTGTGCACGCAGAGCCTGCCCGTGGCGGCAGGGCTGGCCGTCGCCGTCACCAGCCTGCTGGCGGCGCGTGAGGCGCTGCACGAGTTTTCGCGCGAGTGGCTGCGCCAGGGCGAGGTGCGGGGCGGGCTGATCCTGGCTGCGCTGGCGCTGCTGGTATTGCCGCTGGCGCCCAACCAGCCCCTGTGGGGGGAGGCGCTGAACCCCCAGGTGCTGGTGCGCCTGGTGGTGGTGCTGCTGGTGATCCAGGCGCTGGCACATCTGGCGCGCCGGCTCATGGACGCGCGCCGCGCGAACGCCCTGTCGGCGCTGGCCTCGGGTTTCATCTCCAGCACCGCCACCATCGCCAGCCTGGGCGTGGCCGTGCGCGAGGGGCGCGAGCCCGTGCGCGCGCAGGGGGGCGCGGCCGTGCTGTCGTGCGTGGCGACCATGGCGCAGATCCTGGTGGTGGCGGCCACCGTGCAGCCCCAGTGGCTGGTGCGGTTGTGGGCGCCGGCACTGGCGGGCGGGGTGGTGGCGCTGGTCTGGGGGTGGGCACTGCTGCGCAGCATGCCCGCGGGTGAGGCGCCGGCCCCGGCGGACGTGGACGGCACGGCGCTGTTCAAGCTGCGCGACGCGCTGCTGATCGCCGCGCTGCTCACGGCTGTGCAGGTGCTGGTGCAGGCACTGCGCGGCTGGTGGGGCGACGCGGGCCTGCTGGCCGGCGCCCTGGTGGCGGCGCTGGCCGACGTCCATGCGGCCGCCGCGGCCATCATGTCGCAGGGCCGGCCGCTGGACCCCGTGGGGCCCAGCCTGGTGAGCGCGCTGGCGGCGGGGCTGAGCGTGCACGCCGTCAGCAAATGCGTGACGGCGCTGGTCAGCGGGGGCTGGCGTTATGCCGTGGCGGCCGGTGGCGGCGTGGTGCTGCACACGCTGGCCTTCGTCGCGGTGCTGTTGCTACTCTAAATTGATAAAAAGCGGCTCAAACGCTTATGGGATAAGCGCGAGCAGCTATCGATGAAATAGCAATGGCTGCGGCTACTGGAACGCCACCTCGGCAAAGCTGCGCAGCTTGCGGCTGTGCAGCCGGTGCACACCGCCCGCGCGCAGGATGTCGATGGCGCGCATGCCGATGCGCAGATGCTGGTCCACGCGTTCGCGGTAGAAATGGTTGGCCATGCCGGGCAGCTTGATCTCGCCGTGCAGCGGCTTGTCGCTCACGCACAGCAGGGTGCCGTAGGGCACGCGAAAGCGAAAACCGTTGGCGGCGATGGTGGCGCTTTCCATGTCCAGCGCCACTGCGCGGCTTTGGCTGAAGCGGCGCTGGGGCATGTTGTCGGGCAGCAATTCCCAGTTGCGGTTGTCGGTGCTGGCCACGGTGCCGGTGCGCATGATGCGCTTGAGCTGGTCCTGCGGCATCTGCGTCACGTCGGCCACGGCCTGCTGCAGCGCCATCTGGATCTCGGCCAGCGCGGGGATGGGCACCCACAGCGGCAGCTCCTCGTCCAGCACATGGTCCTCGCGCACGTAGGCGTGGGCCAGCACGTAGTCGCCCAGCTGCTGGCTGTTGCGCAGGCCCGCGCAGTGGCCCAGCATCATCCAGGCGTGGGGGCGCAGCACGGCGATGTGGTCGGTGATGGTCTTGGCGTTGCTCGGGCCTACGCCGATGTTGACCATGGTGATGCCGCTGCGGTCCGCGCGCACGAGGTGGTAGGCGGGCATCTGCGGCAGGCGGGCCGGGGCCACGCCCAGGTCGTCGCCGGCCTGCGCGGGCAGGCCCGTGCGGCGCGTGACCACGTTGCCCGGCTCAATGAAGGCGATGTACTCGCTGTCGGGCTTGGCCATCTCGGCATGGCCCAGGCGCACGAACTCGTCGATGTAGAACTGGTAATTGGTGAACAGCACGAAGTTCTGGAACCACTCGGGCTGCGTGCCGGTGTAGTGGCGCAGGCGGTGCAGCGAATAGTCCACGCGCGGCGCGGTAAACAGCGACAACGGCTGCGCCTCGCCAGCGCGCGGCGACCAGGTGCCGTTGGCAATGCCGTCGTCCATGGCCTCCAGGTCGGGCAGGTCGAACACGTCGCGCATCAGCATGCGCCGCTCGGGGCTGAGCGTGCCTTCGATGTGGTCGTGCTCGGCGAACGAGAAGTGGATGGGGATGGGCTGATTACTCACGCCCACTTCCAGCTCGACGTTGTGGCTGGCGCGCAACAGGCGTAGCTGCTCCGTGTAGTAGTCGGCGAACAGGTCAGGCCGCGTGAGCGTGGTCTCGTAGCGCCCCGGCCCCTCCACGAAGCCATAGGCCAGGTGCGTGGGCGCGCGCGCCACGGTGCTGGTCTGCACGCGCACTAAGGGATAGAACGCGCGCACGGGCGCGGCGGGCGTCTCTCCCGCCACGAAGCGCTGCATGGCGCTGCGCAGGTGGTCGATCTGCTGCTGGTAGATGCGCTGCACCTGGGCCAGTGCCTCGGTCTCGGTCGCGTGGAAGGTGGGATCGGGAAGTGCGGGGATCTGGGCCATGGTGCCTATTGTCCACGCCGCATGTGTCAGCGTGGGCACGGCGCCGGGCCGGGCCGGCTGCTCACTCGGCCTGGGCGCGCAGCCACTCGCGGGCGCGCTGCGCATCCATGGGCGGTGCGATGCCAAAGCCCTGCGCCAGTTCGCAGCCCAGGCGCTGCAGCAGCGCGAGCTGCTCCGCGGTCTCCACGCCTTCGGCCACGGGCTGCAGCTGCAGGCTGTGCGCGAGCTGGATGATGGCGGTGACGATGGCCACGTCTTCGCTGTCGGCAGGCGTGTCGGTGACGAAGGAGCGGTCCACCTTGATCTTGTCCAGCGGGTAGCGTTTGAGGTAGGCCAGCGACGAGTAGCCCGTGCCGAAGTCGTCCACTGTCACGGCAACGCCCAGGGCCTGCAGGGCCTGCAGGGTGGTGCGCGTGTGGTCGGCCTGCTGCATGAGGGCGGATTCGGTGATCTCCACCTCCAGGTACTGCGGTGCGAGGCCCGCGGACTGCAGCACCTGGGCGATCTCGCCCACCACGTCGCGCTGGCGGAACTCGATGGCCGAGAGGTTCACTGCCACCGGCACCCGGGGCAGCCCTTCGTCGTGCCATGCCTTGAGCTGGCGACAGGCTTCGTGCAGCACCCAGCGGCCAATGGGCGTGATGAGCCCGCGCGATTCGGCGAGCGGAATGAACTCATCCGGCCCCACGAGGCCGCGCACCGGGTGTCGCCAACGCACCAGCGCCTCAAAGCCCACCAGCCGGCCGTCGGCCACCCGCACCTGGGGCTGGTAGTGCAGTGCGAAGGCTCCCTGGAACACGGCCTCGCGCAGCAGGTGCTCTTGCTGCAGCAGCTCCGTGGGTTGGCCTTCCATGCCCGGTTCATAGAACATGCGCGTGCCCCGCCCGCTTTCCTTGGTGTGGTGCATGGCCGCGTCGGCGCGGCGCAGCAGCTCGTCGGGGCTGTAGCCGTCGTCCGGAAAGACGCTGATGCCGATGGAAGGCGACAGCGACAGCGGCGTGCCACCGATGGCGAACTCGGCGCGCACGCGCGCCAGCAGCGCATCGGCCACTTCGGCCGCTGTGGCGCGGTTGGCCAGGTCGGGCAGCAGCACGATGAATTGGTCGCCGCCCACACGCGCGACGAAGTCGGTGGCCTTCACCCCGTCCTGCAGGCGCCGCGCAATCTCGATCAGCAGCTGGTCGCCGGCCTGGTTTCCCAGGGACTCGTTGACCGTCTTGAAGTGGTCCAGGTCGATGAACAGCACGGCTGCGCGGGTCTGCCGCTCCTGCGCGGCACTCGCCATGCGTGCCAGCTGCATCATGAGGTGGCGCCGGTTGGGCAGTTGGGTCAGCGTGTCATGCAGCACCAGGAAGCGCGCCTGCTCCTGCGCCTGCTTGCGCGCCGTGATGTCGCGCACCACCACCACGCGGTAGTCACCCTCCTGCTGGGGCATGGTCTTGCCCACCACCTCGATCGGGATCACGCGGCCGTCCTTGTGGCGCATGGCGAGCTCGTAGGGCTTCTCGCTGCCGCGGCGCGTGTATTCCACGGCCAGCGCGCGGTACTCGGGTAGCGCGAAATCGAAGATGGACTGGCCTACGAGCTCGGCCAGCGAATAGCCGACCATGCGCTGCAGCGCTTCGTTGGCATCCAGAATGCGCCCGTCGCGGTGAAAGGCAAGTCCCTCCTCGGTAGCGATGGCGAACTTGCGCATGCGCTCCTCGCTCTGGCGCACGGCGCGCTCGGCCTCCCAGTGGTGGGTGATGTCGTTGATGAGCACGAATGCACCCACCATCGCGTTGCGTCCTTCGCGCACCCCGAAGTGCGGCTGCAGGCTGATCTCCAGCATATGCGCGCGCCCCTGCGGGCCGGCGTATTCGCGGGTGTACTGAACGCTCTCCCCAGCCAGCGCGCGCTGCACGTAGGGCAGGATCTCCTGCCAGGCCTTTTCGCCGATCGCCTCGCGCACCGTCTTGCCGATGATGCTCTGCACCGTTTGCCCGCTGAAAGTGGCATAGCGCTGGTTGGCGAACACGCAGCGCAGGCTGGTTGATTCGTAATAGGCCAGCATGACGGGCACCGAGTCGGCGATGAGCCGCAGCAGCGCATCACTGGCGCGGGGGCCCAGGTCGGGCAGGGAGGGGGAGGCAGGGGGGCGAGGGGAGGGCATATCCAGTGGGCGGTCGGTCCCGGAGCTTATATCTCAACGCCTGGCCTTTGGCGAGCAGGCGCGTCCGGCGGCGCGCCGGGCGCTTGTGTGCCAGCAGGGCGGCACGGCGGCGGGATAATCGCTGTATGCCTTCCGCACCCTCCGGCCCCTTGAGCGTTCCCGCGTGGATGACGCCCCACAACCTGCTGCGCGCCTCGGTGGGCGTGGCCCTGCTCACCATCGTGCTCAAGACGCTGGCCTGGTGGGTCAGCGGCTCGGTGGGCCTGCTGTCGGATGCGCTGGAGTCGTTCGTCAATCTGGCGGGCGCGATGTTCGCGCTGGCCATGGTGACCATTGCGCGCCGCCCGGCGGACGAGGACCACCCCTACGGACACCACAAGGCGGAATATTTCTCGTCCGGCTTCGAGGGCATTCTCATCGTGGGGGCCAGCATCGCCATCCTCTGGGCGGCCGTGCTGCGGCTGATGCACCCGCAACCGCTGGAGCAACTGGGCTGGGGCATGGGCCTGTCGCTGTTGAGCACGGCCTGCAACGGCCTGCTCGCATGGGGCATGCTGCGCGCGGCGCAGGTGCACCGGTCGCTGGCGCTGGAAGGCGATGCGCGGCACCTGATGACCGATGTGTGGACCTCCATCGGCGTGGTGGGCGGGCTACTGGCCGCTGGCGCCACCGGTTGGCTGTGGCTGGACCCGCTGGTGGCGATCGCGGTGGCGTTGAACATCCTGCGCGAAGGGGGCGCGCTGATCTGGCGCGCCTCGCAGGGCCTCATGGACGAGGCCATGGAGCCCAGCCTGCTGGCGCGCGTGTTCACGGTGTTGGGCGAGCACAACCACGCCAGCGCAGGGGTGGTGTATTTCGACAGCCTCACCTCGCGCCGCGCCGGCGCGCGCAACTACGTGGATCTGCACATGCATGTGCCCGCGCACTGGACGCTGGGGCACGCCGCCGAGCAGCGCACCGCCGTCGAGCAGGCCTTGATGCAGGCCGTGCCCGGCCTGCGCGCCACCATCGAACTGCTGCCCGAGGGGCAGGCTACGGTGTTCGAGACCGCCGAGGCGGCCGCGCCGGGAGGAGCCGGCACATGATCGGCCTGCTGCAGCGCGTGCGCGAGGCGCGCGTGGAAGTGGCCGGCGAGATCGTGGGCCGCATCGGCCCGGGGCTGCTGGCGCTGGTGTGCGCCGAGCAGGGCGACAGCGAGGCGCAGGCCGACAAGCTGCTGGCCAAAATGCTCAAGCTGCGCATCTTCAGCGACGAGGTCGGCAAGATGAACCGCAGCGTGCAGGACCTGGACGGGCAGGGCACCTGCGGCGGCCTGCTCATCGTCAGCCAGTTCACCCTGGCCGCCGACACGCGCGGCGGCAACCGGCCCAGCTTCACGCAGGCGGCACCGCCGGCGCAGGGGGAGCGGCTGTACGACTACTTCGTCGCCCAGGCGCGCGCCGTGCACCCCATGGTGGCCACGGGCCGCTTTGCCGCCGACATGCAGGTGCACCTGGTCAACGACGGACCGGTGACCCTTCCGCTGCGGATAGCGCCGGGATAATTGGCGACCATGACCATCTCTTCAGGCGCGTCGCCTGCCCCGTCCGCCACCGCCTTCTCATCGCTGCCTCTGTCCCCTGAAATGCTGGCCAACCTGCAGCAGCTGGGCTATGCGCAGATGACGCCCATCCAGGCCGCCAGCCTGCCCTTCAGCCTGCAGGGCCGGGATCTGATCGCCCAGGCCAGCACCGGCAGCGGCAAGACAGCGGCCTTTGGCTTGGCCATGGTCGATCGGCTGAACCCGCGCTGGTTCGCCGTCCAGGGCCTGGTGCTGTGCCCCACGCGCGAGCTGGCCGATCAGGTGGCCACCGAGATCCGCCGCTTGGCGCGTGCGCAAGACAACATCAAGGTCGTCACTGTGTATGGAGGCGTGCCTTCGCGCGGCCAGATTGCTTCGCTGGAGAACGGTGCCCACATCGTGGTCGGCACGCCGGGCCGCGTGATGGACCTGATGGAGCGCGGCAAGCTCGACATCGCCAACCTCAAGACCTTGGTGCTTGACGAGGCCGACCGCATGCTGGACATGGGCTTCCTGGCCGATATTGAGACCGTGGTGCGCCAGTGTCCGGCCGAGCGCCAGACCCTGCTGTTCTCCGCCACCTATCCCGACGGCATTGAGGGACTGGCACAGCGTTTCATGCGCGCGCCCCAGATGGTGAAGGTGGCCGCGCAGCACGGTGCCGGCAAGATCGCGCAGCGCTGGTATGAGGTGGATGCACGCGAGAAGGTCGACGTGGTGGCGCGCATGCTCGCGCACTTTCGCCCTGCGTCGAGCATTGCCTTCTGCAATACCAAGCAGCAGTGCCGTAACGTGGTGACTGCGCTGCAGAGCCAGGGATTCAGTGCCCTCGCCCTGTTTGGCGAGTTGGAGCAGCGCGAGCGTGACGAGGTGCTGGTGCAGTTTGCCAACAAGAGCTGCAGCGTGCTCGTGGCCACCGACGTGGCGGCGCGCGGCATCGATATTGCCGACCTCTCGGCCGTGATCAACGTCGATGTGACGCCCGATCCCGAGGTACACATCCACCGCATCGGCCGCACGGGCCGTGGCGATGCCGAGGGGCTGGCGCTGCACCTGGTCAGCATGGATGAGATGGGCAGCGTGGGCAAGATCGAATTGCTGCAAGGCCGTGCCTGCGAGTTCTTTCCGGTGGATGAACTCACCCCCACGGCAGGGGGCGAACTGCAGCCACCCATGTGCACCATCCAAATCATCGGCGGGCGCAGGGACAAGATCCGCGCCGGCGACGTGATGGGCGCCATGTGCGCCGACTTCGGCTATGCGCGCGAGCAGATCGGCAAGATCAGCGTCAACGATTTTTCCACCTACGTGGCCGTGGACCGCGCCATCGCGGCCCAGGCCTGCGCCAAGCTGAATGCGGGCCGCGTCAAAGGCAAGATGGTGAAGGCGCGCTTGCTGTAGCGCGCCTGGGGCCTTGAGGGGCGGGGTTCAGCCCTTCAGGAAGAACAGCCCCGCCATCACCAGCCCCGTGGCCACAATGCCCCAGCGCAGTACCGACGCGGGCAGTTGCCGTGCCACGCGCGCGCCGCCGTAGCCGCCCAACGTGGCGGCCACCATCATCACCAGGGCCTGCGGCCACAGCACGATGCCGCCTGCGGCATAGATGGCCACGGCAATCGCTGTGAGCAGGGCCGACACGAGGTTCTTCATGCCATTCATGGCGTTGAGCTGCGTCTGCCCCAGCAGCCCGAACAGCGCCAGCAGCAGGATGCCCAGGCCCCCGTTGAAATAGCCCCCGTAGGCCGCCACCGCCAGCATGCCCGCGCCGGCTTTCAGAGCCGAGGGCGTGCCATGGCCGGCTTTGCCGGCCCATTGCCGCAGCTGCGGGCCAAAGGCGAAGAGTGCCGTGGCCGCCAGCAGCAGCCAGGGCACGACCTTGCGGAAGGTGGCGTCGGGCGTGAACAGCAGTAGCGCCGCACCGGCCGAGCCGCCGATGAGCGACAGCACGACCACGGCGCGCATCGACAGGCCCGGCGGCGGCTGCATGTCTTCCCGAAAGCCCCAGGCACCGGCCATGTAGCCGGGCAGCAAGGCCACAGTGCCGGTGGCGTTGGCGACCACGGGCGGCACACCGGTGAACACTAGCGCGGGCAGGGTGAGGAAGCTGCCGCCGCCGGCTACAGCGTTGAGCGCACCGGCGATGAATGCGGCGGTGAGCAGAAGTGCCAAGTGGCCGATGGAGGTCGTCCAGCCCAGGATGTCCATGCGTGGGTTCTTCCCTTAAGAGATGGTCGCCGCGTGAGAGGCGGACCTGCAGGACGCAGGCGCGCGGCATCTTAGGCCGCACCGGCGGGCGCGTTTGTGACCTGGGCGCAAAACAGCTTTCCGCACCCCGGCGCCCGCGGTGGTGAGCGCCTGCCAGTTATGCCGCGTAGGGGTCCGCGAAGCCCAACTCCTGCAGGATGGCGGTCTCGTACGCCTCCATTTCCTGCGCGTCCTGTTCGCTGGTTTCGTGGTCCCAGCCCTGGGCGTGCAGCGTGCCGTGCACCAGCAGGTGGGCGTAGTGCTCCTCTAGCGTCTTGTTCTGCTCGCGGGCCTCGCGCTCGACCACGGGGGCGCAGAGCACCAGATCGGCCACGGCCACGGGCTCTTGCTGGTAGTCGAAGGTGAGCACGTTGGTGGCGTAGTCCTTGTGGCGGAACTCGCGGTTCAAGCGCTGGCCTTCCTCGGCGCCCACGATGCGCACGGTGATCTCGGCATCCACGGCCAGGGCGTGGCGGATCCAGCGCGCAACCGCGTGGCGGGGCAGGGTGGCGCGGTGCGCGGTGGCCTCCGCGTCGCGTGCAAATTGGAGGGACAAGGACAATTGGTTCAAAGCCATTTTGGCCTCCAGCGCTTATCTATCAAGCGCGAGTAGCTATGAATTTGTGAGCTTTTGGCAGGCGACTACTCGCCTGCGCCGCGGCGGCTGCGCTGCGCGTCGTAGGCATCCACGATGCGCGCCACCAGCGGGTGGCGCACCACGTCGGCGCTGGTGAAGCGCGTGACGGCGATGCCCTTGACGCGCTTCAAAACCCGCTCGGCGTCGATCAGGCCGCTCATCGCGCCCTTGGGTAAGTCGATCTGGCTCACGTCGCCTGTGACCACCGCGCGCGCGCCGAAGCCGATGCGCGTGAGGAACATCTTCATTTGCTCGGGCGTGGTGTTCTGCGCCTCGTCGAGGATGACGAAGGCATTGTTCAGCGTGCGCCCGCGCATGAAGGCCAGCGGCGCGATCTCGAGCGCATTGCGCTCGAAGGCCTTCTGCACGCGGTCAAAGCCCATCAGGTCGTACAGCGCGTCATACAGTGGGCGCAGGTACGGGTCCACCTTCTGCGTCAGGTCGCCCGGCAGGAAGCCCAGGCGCTCACCAGCTTCCACGGCCGGGCGGGTGAGCACGATGCGCTGCACGCTGCTGCGCTCCAGCGCATCCACCGCGCAGGCCACGGCCAGGTACGTCTTGCCGGTGCCCGCCGGGCCGATGCCGAAGGTGATGTCGTGCGTGGCGATGTTTTCCAGGTAGGTGGCCTGCGTGGGCGTGCGCGCGCGCAGGTCGGCGCGGCGCGTGGTGAGCTGGATGGCGCTGGCTTCGTCATCGCCCTGCATGCTGGCGTCGCCGGCCAGCATGAGCTGCAGGTGTTCTTCCTTGATGGGGCGATCCGCCATCTCGTACAGCGCCTGCAGCAACTCCATGGCTTGCGTGGCCTTGGCCTTGGGGCCGTCCACTTTGAACTGCTCGTGCCGGTGGGCGATGGAGACCTGCAGCGCCGCCTCGATGGTGCGCAGGTGCACATCGGCGGGGCCGCACAGATGGGTCAGGCGCGTGTTGTTATGGGGGGTGAAGGTGTGGCGCAGGATCACGCTGATAATTCCGGTCGAAGTTCCGCGGCGGGTGTCCGGCGCGGCAAAGGACATCCATGATAGGCAAATTGACCGGCACGCTGCTGGAAAAGAACCCCCCCGAGGTGCTGGTGGACTGCCACGGCGTGGGCTACGAGGTGCAGGTCAGCATGAGCACCTTCTACAACCTGCCCGCCGTGGGTGAGCGGGTGAGCCTGCTCACGCAGTTCATCGTGCGCGAGGATGCGCAGTTGCTGTACGGCTTTGGTACGGCGCAGGAGCGCCAGGCGTTTCGCGAACTCATCAAGATCAGCGGCGTGGGGCCACGCACAGCGCTGTCCATCCTCTCGGGCATGGGCGTGGCGGACCTGGCGCAGGCCGTTTCGCTGCAGGAAGCAGGGCGCCTGGTCAAAGTGCCGGGCATCGGCAAGAAAACCGCCGAGCGGCTGCTGCTGGAGCTGAAAGGCAAGCTGGGCGCGGACGTCGGCGTGCGTGCGCATGCGGCCAACGACAACCAGGCCGACATCCTGCAGGCGCTGCTGGCCCTGGGCTATAACGACAAGGAGGCCGCCGCGGCGCTCAAGGCGCTGCCGGCGGATGTGGGAGTGAGCGAGGGGATCAAGCTGGCGCTGAAGTCCCTGTCCAAGTAACCCCGCGGCCTGGTGGTCGCGCTCTGGAGGTCTTCACCATGAATCCATCCCGACTCGGCTGGGCGACGCTGCCCCTCGTATTGGCACTGGCTGCCTGTGGCGGCGGCGGCAACGACACGCCCTCTCCTGCGCCTCCGGTGGCGGGCGACCGCATCGAGCCCTACGATCCCAGCGGCACGGCCAAGGTGGCCACCTCGCAGCAGCCGGTGAGCCCGGTCGTCAGTGCACAGGCAACCCGCACCATCGCCCTCGGCGCGCTCACGGCCGTGAAGGGCGTGGTCTCCGCCACTCCCGGAACGCCCTTGCAGATCGGCGAGGCGCGCAGCGTGGCGGACACCGCCACCGTCGCGGCCACTGCGGCCCTGCTGCGCTGGCAACCGACGGCGCGGGGCACGCAGGCCGCTGCGCTGCGCTTCACGGCCGACGGAGCGTATGGCGTGCGTCTGGGCGTGCTCGTGCAGTCGCTGCCCGAGGGCGCGGTGCTGCGCTTCTACGGCGAGCAGGGCGCGGGGGCCATGGAGGTGCGCGCGTCCGAGCTGCAGGACATCGCCGCGCGCAATGCGCGTGGCGGTGCGGATGACACCACCGCGCGCACCTATTGGAGCCCGGACTTCAGCGGCCCGCAAACCACACTGGAAGTGGAGATTCCCGCTGCGGCCTCGCCAGCGGCCGTCCGGCTGTCCGTGCCGCGGCTGTCGCATTTCACGCTGGCGCCCGCACAGGCGGAGCAGGCCTTTGCCCAGAAGGTGGGCGAGTCGGGCAGCTGCAACGTGGACGCGACCTGCCGACCGGAGTTCAACGACCAGAGCCGCTCGGTGGCGCGCATGATCTTTGTGCGCGACGATGGCAAGAGCTACCTGTGCACCGGCACGCTGCTCAACGATGCGGCGTCCAGCGGTACGCCCTACTTCCTAAGCGCCAACCATTGCATTTCCACGCAGGCCGTGGCGTCCACGCTCACCACGGACTGGTTCTACCGTTCCAGCAGCTGCGGCACTGCCACCGTGAACCCCGCCGCCGTGCGCGTCACCGGCGGTGCGGCGCTGCTGTACGCGTCGGCCACCACGGACACGGCCTTCATGCAGCTCAACAGCCAGGCGCCTGCCGGCATCGTCTATGCAGGCTCGTACTTTGGCGGCGTGGGCGTTGGCACGGCGCTGGCGGGTGTGCACCACCCCCAGGGCGATCTGCAGAAGGTCAGCCTGGGCTCCATGCAGCGCTACAGCACATGCGTGGACAACAGTTGCCGTTCCAGTAATGCGGACGACGGCACCTTCCTTACGCTGGGCTGGCAGGAGGGCACGACGGAGGGCGGCAGCAGCGGCTCGGCCGCGTTCGTGACGTTTGGCGAGCGCCGCTATGTGGTGGGCCAGCTTCTGGGCGGAACCGCCAGCTGCGCTGCGCGCGACGGCGTGGACTATTACGGTCGTTTCGACACCAGCTACCGCACGGCGCTGCGGCGCTGGCTGAATCCCGCAGCGGGGCTCTGATCGTGGCTTGATTGCCGCAGCGGTGATGGCTTTGGGGCAGTTGCGTCTTTGGGGTAAGCGCCGCTGCCGACTCTAGAATGTGGCGCCACTACATTGGGAGAGGGTATGCCACTCAAAAAGATCCGAGGCGCCATCGCGGGGGCCGCTGTCGTCTGTCTTAGCGCGGCGTTGAGCTTCGGTGTCTACGCGCAATCAGTTCATCTCGATCCCTTGCGCGTGCAGGCTTATACCCAGCCTGGGGACACCCCCGAGGAATTCGTGCCCACCAAGCGCATGGCCGCTGCCGTGATTCCCGCCGCTCAAGTGAATTTGGGCGCCTGGGTCGCCGAGAAGGCTGCCGTACCGCTAGGTGGCGCTCTGCAGGTGGGCGCGCAGCGGACGAGCTCCACGACTGCGACACCCCAGGCACTGGGCGAAATGTTGCCCTGGCAGAGGTCTGCCAACGGTGGCTGGGTGGCTGCGGTGAGTGTGACGTCAGAAAACGCATATGGACTGCGCCTGGGCGTCGTAGTGGAACAGCTTCCCGGCAGCGCTTTGCTGCGCGTCTATACCCAGCGCAACCGCGATGCCGTATTTGAAATCGCAGGCCAGCGTGTCCTGCAGATCCTGCAGGCCAACGCCGCGGCGGGGGATGTCAGCGCCGAGGGTCGTACCTGGTGGACACCTGACAGTGGCGGTGACGAGGTGACACTGGAGATCGAACTGCCGCCCGGCACCTCCACGGACACCCTGCGCTTGTCCATTCCCCAGGTGATGCATGTCTACGAAAACCTCTCGCTGCCGCTGGAGGATGAGCAGGCCATCACAGCCAAGATCAATGAATCCGGCTATTGCAACCTGGACGCCACCTGCTACGACAACTACAGCACACAGCGCAATGCGGTTGCGCGCATGCTGTTCGTGAAGGACGGATACGGCTACCTCTGCACGGGCACGCTGCTCAATGATCGCAACAGTACGGCGACGCCTTACTTCATTACCGCGAATCATTGCATCAGCAGCCAGACCGTGGCGTCCACATTGCAAACCTCGTGGTTCTATCGCTCGCCCAGCTGCGATGCGCGCACGCTTTCTGCGTCCTATCGTGTGCTACGCAACGGCGCGACGCTGCTGTATACGTCGGACAACCCGGACTCTACCCTGTTGCGCTTGAACGACACGCCGCCCGCAGGCGCCGTCTTTGCGGGATGGGACGCCGGCACACGCTCTGCAGGCCAGAGCGTGGTAGGGGTTCACCACCCGCGCGGCGATCTGCAAAAGATCAGCTTTGGTGCGGTACGTGGCCTGAACAACTGCATTCCCGCCGATGCAGGCTCGTACCTGTGCGGTGCTTCATCCAGCGGCTACTACTACAACGTGGGCTGGAGCCAGGGAACGACCGAGCCCGGCAGCAGCGGTTCGGGGCTCTTCTTCGACGGACGTTTGACGGGTACGCTCTCCAATGGCAGTGCCACCTGCTCCACCACCGCAGGCTCCGACAACTACGCACGCTTCGACATCGTGTATCCGGCCCTCAAGCAATGGCTGGAGGCAGGTTCCGCGGGGACGCCCGGAGGCGGTACGGGTGGCTCGCGCACAGCGGTCTACCGTTTTTACAATGTACAAACCGGCGCACATTTCTACACCAACAGCGCTGCAGAGCGTGATTACGTCATCGCCACACTGCCTGCATTCCAGTACGAGAACGTGGCGTTCTATGCTTACCCCGTGCAGCAAGCGGGCTTGAGCGCGGTGTACCGCTTCTACAACACGGGCACCGGCGCGCACTTCTACACGATCAGCACGGCCGAACGCGACTATGTGAATGTCACCCTGCCGGCGTTCCAGTACGAAGGCCCCACCTGGTATGCACAAAGTGCAGCGGGTGGCAGTGCCATGCCCGTCTACCGTTTCTATAACTCCCAGACGGGCGCGCATTTCTACACGGTGAGTGCAGCAGAGCGTGACTTCGTCATCTCAACCCTCCCGGCGTTCATGTACGAAAACGTCGCCTATTACGTCTGGACGTCGCAGTAACCAGCACCCTTCTGGGTGGGCGTCTGCGAGGCCTCATCCCACCAGCACCAGCCCGGGCGGCAGGCTGTCGCCCAGGCTGCGCTGCTGGTCCTCGGCCTCCATGGCCGTGGGCTGTTCCACCAGCGCGATCCAGCGTGCGGGCGCGTGGGTGGCGCGCATCTTTTCCAGCACTTCGGTGCGCAGAGCGTCGGGTAGGTCGCGGGCGCGGTCGCCGGTCATGCGGGCGATCTGCGCGGCGGCGAACAGGGCATGCTCGTTGTGGCGCCAGTCCTCGCGCAGCGTGGCATGCAGAAACTCGGCCGCGGCCTCGGGCGGCATCACGCGGTGGGCGTTGGCTGCCAGCGGCTGGCGCGCTGCCAGGCGGCCGATGGCCCACCAGGTCTGTGCGGACTCATCGGGCCGCAGCAGGCGCTGCAGCATCCACTGGCCCATTTCCTGGCGGTACTGCCAGGGCACGGCCTCCATGGCGGCGAACAGGCGCAGCATGTCGTCGTAGCTGCCCCACGCGGCCTTGCCCTGGCTGCGTTGCACGGTCTTTTGCATGCAGCCGGCCACCGCTTCCAGCACCTGCATCTGCTGCGCCTCGTCCAGACCCGCGGCCACACGGCGCCAGAACACCCACCATTCGGTCCAGTTGGCGGCGTCCTGGCCGTGGCCCAGGCCCTGGGGGTAGAGCTGCCAGACCTGCGCGATGCGCCACGCGTCCAGCTCGGCGCCCACCCCCGGGCGCAAGCACCAGCCTGCCAGGTTGAGCCACGTGCGTTCGTGCTCGGGCGTGCGCCGGCGGCGGCGCGCACGCGCCAGCAATGCATCGAACAGCGCGCGCAGCAAGGCCACGTCCCAGCCGGCGCGGGGGCCCAGGATTTTTTCCAGCGACTGGCGCAGCTGGCGGACCTCCTTGGGCGCCACGTCCTGTGCCTGGGTGCCGAAGATGCGGTCGATCAGCGCCAGCGCCTGGGGCAGGCGTGAGGCTTTACCCTCCGAGCCTTTTTGGCCGCTGACGCTTTCTAGTTCTGTGCGAGAAGCTATCGATTTGGAAGCGCCATCGGTGCCCGCCGCGCCGCGCACGGCAAAGGGCAGCCGCCAGGATTGGTCCGCCTCCTGCGTTGCCACGCAGCGCACCTCCAGCGTGCCCACCTCGGTCATGCAGGCCTGCAATTGCACTTCCACCTGGGCGGTGGCGCGGCCTTCGGGTGCGGGCAGCGCCGTGGCCAGCGGCGGCAGTTCCGCCCAGCCGTCGCCCTCCAGCGGTGCGATCTGCCCGGCCTGCGCCTGGCCCTGGCTGCGCGCCACCAGCGCGAAGCGCACGGCCTGGCCCAGCCGCAGCGCGAAGCGCCGGCTCGTCAGGACCAGGCGCACGCCTTCTTCGGTGCCGCGGGGCAGCAGGCAGATGCCCTGCGGCGCAGTGCCCGCCTTGCCCGGCAGCACCAGCCAGTAGCTGCGCGCCGAGCCGCCGCCGATGCGTGGGACTATGGTTTTAGGAGCTGCTGGCGCTTGTCCTGACTGGGCTGTGTGCGTATTTGATGATGAATGCTGCGCCAACCCGTACGCCGCAGCGCCGCGCGCCACGGCCCAGTCGGGATGCGGGTTGTGCAGCACGCGGGGCAGTGCGCCGCGCCAGTGCGCAAGCACCTCCGTGAGCCGCTGCACCAGCGCCGGCGCATGGAATACCCCGCCGTTGAGCAGCAGGGTGTCGGGCAAATCGCCCCCAGCGTGCTGCGCCAGGAACTGCGCCAGATGGCGCGTGATGGCCGCGTCAGCGGGGTAGGGCAGGCCCAGCCCGCGCAGCGCACCCTGGCGGCGCGCCGGGCGATCGCCGATCGGTACCTGCGGCAGAAAGCCTTCCACCACGCATTGCAGCACCTGCGCGCGTGTGAGCGTGGCCGTGTGTGTCTGCGCCAGCATGCGGCTGCCCGTGCCCAGCAGGGTGACTGCGGCGCTGTCGGGGGCGCCGTCGGCCAGCAGCAACTCCTTGGCCTGCCGGCAGCGCTGCACCAGTTGGGCGAAGCGCGCGGCGGGCAAACGCGCGGCGGGTAACCGCGCGGCGGGCAGGTGGCCACCGTCGCCGGCGAACTGCGGCTCCAGCAGGTGCGCCAGCGCCAGATCCATGTTGTCGCCGCCCAGCATCAGGTGCTCTCCCACGGCGATGCGCGTCAGCCGGGGCGTGCCGCCGGCCTGCGTGTCCACGCGGATCAGCGTGAGATCCGTGGTGCCGCCGCCCACGTCCACCACCAGTACCAGGCGGCAGCCCGCCAATTGCGCGGCCAGTTGTTCGCCTTGCAGCGCCAGCCAGTCGTGGAATGCGGCCTTGGGCTCTTCCAAGAGCTGCAGCGCTGGCAAGCCGGCCAGGCGTGCGGCCTCCAGCGTGAGCGCGCGCGCGCCCTCGTCGAACGAAGCCGGCACGGTGAGCACCAGGTCTTGCGCATGCAGCGGCGCATCGGGGTGGGCGGCGTCCCATGCCGCGCGCACATGTGCCAGGTACGACGCGCTGGCCTGCACCGGCGAGACCCGGGCCACGTCCTGCGGCGCGCCCCAGGGCAGGATGGGCGCCGTGCGGTCCACGCCTGGGTGGGACAACCAGCTCTTGGCACTTTCCACCAGCCGCCCTGGCACGGCTGCACCCAGGTCGCGCGCCCAGCGGCCGAGGGTGGCCGGGGTGTCGTCCGTGGCCTCCAGGGGCGGCCACGGCTGTCGCCACGCCTCGCCCAACTCGCCGGGTGCCGCCTGGTAGCGCAGCGAGGGCAGCAGCGGCTGCGCCTGCACCTCGCCCGCCGAGAGGCGCTGCGGGATGGGCAGCAGCGCGATGTCCGCCGCGCGGCCTTCCAGCGGCGCATAGGCGCAGGCGGTGTGGCTGGTGCCCAGGTCGATGCCGACGGTGTAGCGTTTCACCCGGCTAAGCCCATGAAGACAGCGCGCGTGCGATGCGCGCGTTGAACCGCTGCACCTGGGCGGCGGACAGGCGCTCGGCGCCGTAGAGCGAGAGCATGTCGAAGGCACTGCGTGGCGCGCAGGTGCCCAGCAGCGCCGTCTTGAGCACGCGCCGCACAGGCCGGCGCAGCACCAGCCGGTCCACCCACCAGGGCGAGCCCAGCGTGGTGATGGCCAGTGTCCTGCGCAGCCGGTGCAGGCGGGGGCGGATGGGCCCCAGGTCGGTCGCATGGTCGTAAGCCACGCCGGGCGCCCATACGCGGTCGAACCAGCCCTTGAGCACCGCCGGAAAGCCGAACCACCAGGTCGGAAAGACCAGCACCAGCGCCTCGGCCTGCAGCAGCCGGTCGATCTGCGCTTGCACAGCGCCGCCGTCGAAGGCCGTGCCGTAGTAGCTGCGGCGCTCCGCCGCCGTGAGCGCGGGCGCGAAGCCCGTGCGGCACAGGTCCTCCACCTGCACCGTGTGCCCTGCGGCGGTGAGGGTGCGGATGGCTTCCTGCGCCAGCGACTGGCACAGGCTGTCCTCCAGCGGATGCGCGATGACGACCAGGCAGTGCATGGCGCTGGCGTCAGGCCTGTGTCTGGGCGCGCACGTCGAACTCCACCTTCCAGCGCTCATGGCCTCCCACGGGAACGGCGCTCAGCTCCAGCGTGCCGATATCGGTCACGCGGGCGTGCAGGGTGACGGGTACGACCTCGCCGGGCGTGCGGCCCTCGGGGGGCAGGTGGGCCTCGATCTCCTGCAGTTCCACCAGCTCTTCGGGCCCCCAGAAGTCCAGCAGCGTGCCCACGGTGTCGCCGCGGCGCACGCTGGAGCCGAAGAAGCGCAGCCGCACCGGCTCGCCCACCACCAGGCCGAATTCCTGGGCATGCAGCGCGACCTCGGTGCCTTCCTCCATGCCGAACGGCGCCAGGCACAGGGCGCTCAGGGGCGGCTCCATGCCGGGAATGGCGGGCATGTTGCTCTCCACGCCCACGTAGTAGCTTTGCGCCGCGCCGCCGCGGATGCGCACGCCGCGCCCCGCCGCAGTGACATGGCCGAAGTACGCCGCGCCGCGTGCCACGGCCAGGTCCAGCTGGGCGCCTTCCAGCAGCCGGGCCGGGGCGGCGCCCTCGGCAGCCAGCCAGCCGTTGATGACGCCGACGATGCGCTCAGCGATCTGGGGGGCCTTCAGCACGCCGCCGTTGAACAGAAGGGCCGTGGGGTGCAGGAAGCTGGCGCCCCCCGCCTGCCTGTCGGCCAGGCCAGGGATCTGTGCCGTGGCATCGAGCTGGCGCGACAGGAAGGCCGCCAGGTGGCGCGTGACGGCCGCGTCCTGCGCGTAGGGCAGGCCCAGTTGCGTGAGCGCGCCGCGCGCGCGGGTCAGGGGCTTGTCGCCCACGGCCACCTGCGGGAAGAACCCCTCGACCAGCAGCGCCTGCACTTCGGCGCGCGTCACCTCGGTGCGGATGCTGCCGCCGATCAGCTTGCTGCCGCGGCTGGGGACAACCACAGGCACGGATGGCAGCGCCTCGTCGGCCAGCAGCTGCTCCTTGGCCGCGCGGCAGCCATGGGCGAGGGCGCGGGTCTGCCAGGCGTCCAGCGGCTTGCCCTCCTGGGCCAGCTTGCGCGCCACGCCATAGGCCAGGGCCAGGTCCATGTTGTCGCCGCCCAGCAGGATGTGCTCGCCCACCGCCACGCGCTGCAGTTCCAGGGCGCCGTCCTTCTCCAGCACCGCGATCAACGACAGGTCCGTGGTGCCGCCGCCCACGTCCACCACCAGGATGACGTCGCCGCTCGCGACCTGCTTGCGCCACCCGCCGCCGCTGGCCTGGATCCAGCTGTACAGCGCGGCCTGGGGCTCTTCCAGCAGCGTCAGGCGCTCCAGGCCGGCGGCGCGGCAGGCCTCGGCCGTCAACTCGCGCGCGGCCGGGTCGAACGATGCGGGAATGGTGACGGTGATGTCCTGCTGCTCCAGCGGCGCCTCGGGGTGGGCCTGGTTCCAGGCCCAGCGCAGGTGCGACAGGTAGCGCGCCGATGCGGCCAGGGGCGACACGCGTGGCACCTCCGACGGCGCATCGGGCGGCAGGATGGGCGCACGCCGGTCCACGCCCGGGTGGCACAGCCAGCTCTTGGCGCTGGACACCAGGCGGATCGGCGTGGCCGCGCCGCGCGTGCGCGCCAGCTCGCCCACCACGCCGTCCTGGCCTGCGCCGCCACCGGGCAGCGCCGTGTCGGCGGCGCTCAACTCGCTCTCATGCGGCAGGTACAGGAAGGAGGGCAGCAGCGGCCGCGCCTCCACGCTGGCCGGTCCGGTGAGTTGCGGAATATCCAGCACCTGCTGCACGACGGCGTCGCCGTCGCTGGCGTGCCGGTCCACGTACGACAGCGCGCAGTGCGTGGTGCCCAGATCGATGCCGATGCTGTACTGGGCGTTGTTTTTGCCTGTAGCGCTTGCAGGGTAAGCGCTGGCAGCTATGGTTTCAGGAGTGTTGGGCATATCCGTGTTCACAGCTCCACCTCGGCCTGGGCCAGCACGGCGGCTGCCCGCGGGTCGGTGAGCTGCGGCAGGCGCACGGCGGTCGCCTTCCAGCCGCGGTGGGTCAGCTGGCCCGTGAACGGCGCCTGGCCCAGCACATTGCCCGTGAGGCGCACGGCCGTGGAGTCAAAGCCGACCGGCAGGGTAACGTGGCTGCCCTCGCCCTCGGGGCGCACGGCCTCGATGGTGAAATGCTCGCGCAGCACCTTGCTGCAGCCCTCGTGGACCACGCGCGCGGCGGCGCCGATCTCGGCATCGGAGTAGGGCGCCACGTCTTCCTGCAGAAAGTCCACCAGGCGCGCCTCGCGCTGCAGCAGGCCCAGCAGCTGCAGCGCGGCGGTGTCGGTGGCGACTTCGACGCGCTTTTCCACCACTTTCTCGACGGGCACCTCCACGCGGACCTCGACGATCTTCTCCACGATTGTTTCCACGGGCACTTCCACCCGCACTGCCTGGGGAGCCGGTGGCGCCACGTCGGCGGCCAGCGCTTCACCCGCGCGCAGGCGCTGGATGTCGGCGGCCAGGCGGCCGTTGCCCAGGATGGCGAAAAAGCTGCCGATGGCGATGGCCATGCGGCTCAGGAAGGAGGGGTGTGCTGGAGTGTTCATGGGCTGTCGCTGCAAGGGGGCGCCGGGCCGAGGCGGCGCGGCGCACAGGGGCGGGTGCGGCGTTCGAGTGGTCCGGGAGGGGGACGGGGCTCGCCCGCGCGCGGCGCGCGAAGGCGGCGATGTTACCGAAAGGCGGCTATCCCTGGCCCGCGCGGGGTGGCGGCGCGGCTCGGCTGCGCGGGGGAATGGGGGACAATGCACGCGCCCTTCCTGGTCCGCTTCGCATGACGATCCATACCGACGACTTTGCCCCCTCTCCCCCTCCTGCGCGCGAGCGCGTGGTGTCGGCCGCACCGGCCTCCTCGCAGGAGGAAGCGCTGGAGCGTGCGCTGCGCCCCAAGCTGCTGCAGGAGTACGTGGGCCAGGCCAAGGCGCGCGAACAGCTCGAGATCTTCATCGGCGCGGCCAAGAAGCGCGGCGAGGCGCTGGACCATGTGCTGCTGTTCGGCCCGCCGGGCTTAGGGAAGACCACGCTCAGCCACATCATCGCCACCGAACTGGGCGTGAACCTGCGTCAGACCAGCGGCCCCGTGCTGGAAAAGCCCAAGGATCTGGCAGCGCTGCTCACCAACCTGGAACGCAACGACGTTCTCTTCATCGACGAGATCCACCGCCTTTCGCCCGTGGTCGAGGAAATCCTCTACCCCGCGCTGGAGGACTACCAGATCGACATCATGATCGGCGAGGGGCCGGCCGCGCGCAGCATCAAGCTGGACCTGCAGCCCTTCACGCTGGTGGGCGCCACCACGCGCGCGGGCATGCTCACCAACCCGCTGCGCGACCGCTTCGGCATCGTCGCGCGGCTGGAGTTCTACACGCCCGATGAATTGGCGCGCATCGTCATGCGCTCGGCCGGCTTGCTGGGCGCGCCCATCGACGCCGAGGGCGGCATGGAAATCGCGCGCCGCTCGCGCGGCACGCCGCGCATCGCCAACCGCCTGCTGCGCCGCGTGCGCGACTATGCCGAGGTGAAGGGTTCGGGCCACATCACTCTGGACATTGCCAACCGCGCGCTGACCATGCTGGACGTGGATCCGCAGGGCTTCGACGTGATGGACCGCAAGCTGCTGGAGGCCGTGGTGCATCGCTTCGACGGCGGCCCCGTGGGACTGGACAACATTGCCGCCAGCATCGGCGAGGAGAGCGGCACCATCGAGGACGTCATCGAGCCCTACCTGATTCAGCAGGGCTATCTGCAGCGCACACCTCGCGGGCGCGTGGCCACGCTGGCCGCCTACCGCCACCTGGGCGTGGCGCCGCCGCGCGCCGCGGGCGGGCTGTTCGAGTCCGCCTGATCGCTCAGGCCGCGTGGGGGGTGAGCGGCTGCGTCCGTGCGTCGGCTTGGTGCGCCGCGCCGCGGGTCAGCGCTGTGACCATCCCGCTCACGATGAGCACCTGGGCCGCATAGTAAGTGGCCAGCACCCACAGCTGCGACAAGGGCAGCGGCTGCACGAAGCGGTTGGTGGCCAGCAGCGAATCGCTGAGCATGAAGCAGCACGCGCCCAGCGCCACCGCAAGCGACGAGCGCTCGCGCAGCGCCGCGTGGCGCCCCCAGGCCTGCGCCGCCATCAGCGCGATCACCACCACATACACGGCCACCGGCACCCGCAGCGCTGCCGGCAATCCGCCGTGCCAGAGGAAGGCGTACATGCCGATGCCCAGCGCCAGCGTACCCCCGAGTGCCCCGCGGTGGCCGAACCAACCCACGCCCTGCTTGAACAGCGCGATGTAGCACAGGTGCGCCAGCAGGAAGCTCACCAGCCCGGGAATGAACAGGTGCTCTGACAGCATCAGGAACACGTCGCCCGCCAGCGAACCCAGCAGCGCGCTCAGCAGCAGCCAGCATGACCGGTGCAGGCCAAAACGGCCTGTAGCGCTCATTGGATAAGCGTGATTAGCTGCATAAACAATAGCAATCGCCATGGTCAGCGGCTTGAACAGCAGGTGCCACGCCGTGAACCCCAGCGCGCTGGTCGCCGTGGCCAGCGCCCCGGCTTCGATCATCAGCGCCAACCCCATGCCAATGCGCCCCTGCATGGCCGCGCCCAGCGCCCACTGGCAGGCCAGCAGCGTGGCGAACCACACGGCGTTGGTCGCCAGCGGTGCGCCGTCGGCCTGCCACAGGAATGCCGCCACGCCCGCCAGCAGCAGCACGAACTGCACGCCGGCAAACCAGCGCAGCGGCGCGGACAGGGGTGGGTCGAACAGGGGCATGTCGTGGAGGTTGAAGGCCGGCTTGGGAAAGCGCTGCGCCACATCGGCGGGGCGCCAGCCCGGGGCTTTCAGCCACACGCGCAGCTTGTCCGCCCAGCGGCGGGCGTGCCAGCTGTCGTGCAGCAGGCCTGCATACACCTGGGCGTTGGCCCAGAGCGGGTCCCAGCTGTTGAGCAGGCCGCGCGTGCCGTACACGCATTTCTCCCGCGGGTCCTCGTCCTTGAAGGTACCGAACAGCCGGTCCCACACGATCAGGATGCCGCCGTAGTTTTTGTCCAGGTAGCTGTCGTTCACGGCGTGGTGCACGCGGTGGTTGCTGGGGCTGCAGAACCAGCGGTCGAACCAGCCCAGCCGCCCCACCTGCTCGGTATGCACCCAAAATTGGTACAGCAGGTCGACCAGCCCCACCACCACGAACACCAGCGGCGGCACGCCCGCCAGCGCCATCGGCAGGTAGAACACCCAGCCCAGGACCGCGCCGGAACTGGTCTGGCGCAGCGCGGTGGACAGGTTGTAGTCCTGGCTCTGGTGGTGCACCGCATGCGCGGCCCACAGCACGGCCACTTCGTGCCCCATGCGGTGCAGCCAGTAGTAGCAGAAGTCGTAGAACACCAGCGCGATGAGCCAGCCGTACCAGGTGGTCCAGAACGCCTCGCTGCGCCACAGCGCCAGGTGCTCATAGGCCAGCGTGTACAGCCCCACGCGCAGCAGCACGGTGAACACCGCGCTGGTCTGGCTGAGCATGCCCAGGCTGACGCTGCTCACCGCATCGGCCAGCCGCAGCGCGGGCCGCCCGCGCCGACGGCCGATGGCCCATTCCAGCGCCATGAGGGCGAGGAACACCGGGGTGACGAGGACGATGATCTGGCTGCCGGACATGGGAACGATTGTGGGCTGCAGCCAAGTCCGCCGCGAGGAGGGCAACCCTTAAGCGCCTGCGCCTGAAAATCGGGTAGGTGGGCCTGGCTGCGCTGAAGGGGGCCGCGCCCTTCCACGCCGCCGCAAGGCGACCCGCGTCGCCGTCATCGCTGTCCGTCCCGGCCGCCGGGGCCCGCGTCCGTTCAGAACCGCTCCCACGGCTGCAGGTAGCGCCACTGCCCCTCGGGCACCTTGGCCAGGGGCACGCGGCCGATGCGGATGCGCTTGATGGCCCGCACGGACAGGCCCACGGCTTCGCACATGGCCGGGATCTGGCCGGGGCGGATGCCCTTGAGCGCGAAGCGCAGGCGTGTCTCGCTTTGCCAGCTGACCTTGATGGGCGGCAGTGGTCGGCCGTTGAAGCTCAGGCCGTGGCAGAGCTTTTGCAGTCCGCCGTCCGCGATCTGGCCTGCCACCTCCACGATGCACTCCTGTTCCAGCGTTTCGATGTCTTCCTGCAGCTTGCGGGCCACGCGCCGGTCCTGCGTGTAGACCACCAGGCCCGTGGCCTCGGTGGGCAGCGGCGTGAAGCACTCGAGCTGTTTGAAATGGCGCAGCAGCACGCGCGTGCCGGCGGCGTCTTCGGGCAGGTGCGACTGCGCGTTGAGCAGCGCGACGGCTTGCGGCGCGCCCTGGCTGCGGCTGCCGTGCGCGCCCGGTGCGCCGTGCGTCGCGCCAGTGACCAGGCCCAGCCCCGCCTCGTAGCCCGGCGGCTTGTGCAGCAGCAGGGTGACGGGGGTGAGCTCCATCAGATTGGCGTCTGGCGCCAGCACCACGCTTTGCGCGGACGCCACGCGCGCGCCGGGCAGCTCGACCACCTGGCCGTCCACCGACACCCACCCACCCTCGATGTACTGCTCTGCCGTCGTGCGCGAGCACTGGAACTGCTGCGCCACGCGCTTGGACAGGCGCACCGCGTCCGTTGGATGGCTGGACTCAGTCATTGCCGGGCTCCAGCATGCGGATGCGCTCCACATGCGCGAGCAGCGAGCGCTGCGCGATGGGCCACATGCGCGGCGGCACGTCGTCGTAGGCCAGGCGCACCCAGTCGTCCATGCTGCCTTCGGGCTGGGCCTGCATGGCGGCCAGCACCTTGGCCTCGCGCGCCAGGCGGTGGGCCTTCAGGCGCGCGATGGCGGTGCGCGCCCCATCTTCCGGGCCTCCCAGCACGTAACCGTGCGCGGGCAGGATGAATTCGGCGCCGTGCTCGGCGCACAGCGCGTCCAGCCGGTCCAGCGAATCCAGGTAGTCCGCCATGTTGCCGTCGGGCGGGTCGATGACGGTAGTGCTGCCGTTCAGGATGTGGTCGCCCGAGAACAGCAACCCGTCCTCGCGCAGCAGCAGGCACAGGTGGTTGGCCGCATGGCCGGGCGTGTGGATGACCTGCAGGGTATGGGTGATTTCGCCGTCTGGCCCTTGTCCAGCAAGCGTGATAAGCTCATTATCTTGTAGCGAACGGTCGGGCGTGAACTGGCTGGCCGCACGCGCCGTGGGCGCCGAGGGCAGTCCCAGGATGGGCGGTGCGGCGCGCCCGGCGCGCACGCACATCGCCTGCAGCGGCGCGGCGCCGGGGGAGTGGTCGGGGTGCGAATGGGTGCACACGATCATGCGGATGTCCCCCCCCGCGGCGCGCCAGAGCTTGTCCAGGTGCTCGGTGTCGGCCGGACCGGGGTCGATGGCGATGTAGCCCGTGGCCGGGTCGCCCACCAGGTAGCTGTTGGTGCCGGGGCCGGTCATCACGCCGGGGTTGGGGGCGGTGAGGCGCTGCACGTTCTTCAGCAGCGGCACGGGCGTCTCGCTCTGCCAGTCCAGCGCATGCTCGCCGCGGCCCGTGGGCGTGACCAGCGCTAGCTCGCCGAAAGGCGCCTCGTCCTCCATGAAGCGCGCCTCCTTGCCGCCCAGCAGGCCCGAGCGCGGGCTGCTCACCCACAGGGGCTGCTCGTGCGCGACGGCGGCGAGCACAGCGTCCACGTCCGCAAACTGCGCCAGGCGCTGCAGCGTGCGGATGGTGGGGAAGATCATGAAGAACTGCCCCGCCTCGTGGCGCGCCAGCGCGTCGGCCGGGCTCACCCACACGGGCTCGAACTGCTCGGTCTCGTCGGCCACGGGCTCCTGCCCCTCGGGCATGCGCGCGACGAGAAAGGGCACGGCGAAGCGCTTCGGTAAATTGCGGTCGGCCGTCCAGTGGGCCAGCCAGTACACGCGGTCGGCCGCCAGGCGCAGGCCGCGCTCGGCGCATTGCGCGGCGAACGTGGTGCCGGCCGGTGCTTGGCGTGCGATGGCGGCGATGTCGTCGGCCCCGGCCCAGCGGCCGTCGCCGTGGCGCGCCAGCAGCACGCCCAACTCCTCGAAGCTTTCGCGGATGGCGGCCAGCGCGTCGGTCAGGCGCGCGGCGGTCTGCGCCGGGCGGTGGTCGGCCAGGGCGTGGGTGGCGGGGTCGGCGTCCTGCGTCTCGATGCCGCCGCCGGGGAACACGTAGGCGCCGGGCACGAAGCTGGCCTTGTCCGAGCGGCGCGTCATCAGCACCTGCAGCGTGCTGCCGCCGCCGGGCCGAGGCGCATCGCGCAGCAGCAGCACGGTGGCTGCATGAAGGGGGGTGACCGGCTCGCGGTGGGGGTGTAGTTGTTGGCTCAGGCGTGGCATCGGCGCATTATCGGCAGGCGCACGCCGCCCGCCATCAGCCCTGCAGCGGGCGCAGCTGGGACAGGCGGTCCAGCACCGGGCCGATCAGCGGCTTGGCGCGCGGGATGCCCACGCTCCAGAGCATCTCCAGCAGCTCGATCAGCGCGGCGCCGTCGGCGCTGCGCTGCACGAGATGGGTGGCGGTGGCAACGTCTTCGGCGTGCAGCCGGTCAAGTACGTCAACGGTCAGAGTCATGGTGGCCTCGCTCTCTCTTTTCTGGGGGCGATCAAAGGGACAACCTGCCCATGCCGGCCGAACCGCATCCGCGGCGGACGTGTTCAATCCGTGGGACGCAGCTGCAGCAGCCGCTGGAGCACGGGCTCCAGCAACTGCGGCGCGCGCGGAATGCCGCAGTTCCACAGCATCTCCAGCAGTTCGATGAGCGCCACGGCGTCGGCGCTGTCTTGCACCAGTTCCGTCGCGGCATTCGGGTCGGCGGCATGCAGCCGGTCGAGTACATCCATCGTCAGGGTCATCGCACCTCCGTTGTCGTTATCGTGGCCCGCCGCGGCCGGCAGGGCGGCGCAGCGGGAACCCCGGATGCTCCCCATGCAGCCCAGGGGCGGGCTGATCGAAATCAATAGCCGAGCAAAAAACTCGGATGTCAGCCGTGCGGGGTTTCCCCATGGTTGCACCCAGGCGACGCGCGCATGCGGCGGATAATCGCGCCATGCACATCCGCTTCACCAAGATGCAGGGCGCGGGCAACGACTTCGTGGTACTCGACGAGACGCAGGGGCGCCTGGGGCTCACGCCCGCGCAGTACCGCTTTCTGGCCGACCGCCACTTCGGCGTGGGCGCCGACCAGATCCTCACCGTGCGCCCCTCGCCCGGCGCGGGCATCGACTTCGAATACGTGATCCACAACGCCGACGGCGGCCAGGTGGAGCAGTGCGGCAACGGCGCGCGCTGTTTCGCGCGCTATGTGCGCGACAAGGGCCTCACCGCGCAGGACACGATCCGCGTGCAGACCATGGCCGGCGTGATCGCCCCGCACCTGACCGCCGACGGCCGTGTGACGGTGGACATGGGCCGCCCCGAGCTGGAGCCGGCGCGCGTGCCGTTCGACACCACGGGCCTCGCGCCCGTGTCGCAAGGTTCAGGCCAAAAATGGCCTCTGGCGCTTGATGGACAGGCGTCAGCAGCTACGCTATTAGTAGCAGTGGTGTCCATGGGCAACCCGCACGCCGTCCAGTTGGTCGACGATGTGGACACTGCCCCCGTGGCGCAGACCGGTCCCTTGATCGAAAGCCACCCGCGCTTTCCCCAGCGCGTGAACGCGGGCTACCTGCAGATCGTGAACCGTGGTGAAGTGCGCCTGCGCGTGTACGAGCGCGGCGCGGGCGAGACGCTGGCCTGCGGCACGGGCGCCTGCGCCGCCGTGGTGGCCGGCATCCGCCTGGGGCTGCTGGATGCGCGCGTGCAGGTGCACACGCGGGGCGGCGTGCTCACCATCGACTGGGCCGGCGGCTTGCAAGACCCCGTGTTCATGACCGGCCCCGCTACCACCGTCTTCGAAGGCGAGATCGACATTCCGGACGCTTTATGACCTCTTCCTCTCCCGTATCCCCCATCACCGAAGATGACATCGCGCACTTCCTGGCGAACACGCCGGGCTTCTTCGAGCGCCATGCCGAGTTGCTGGCGAGTGTCACCATCGCCAGCCCCCACGGCCAGCGCGCCGTGAGCCTGCACGAGCGCCAGGCCGAGATGCTGCGCGAGAAGATCAAGGGCCTGGAACACCGCGTGATGGAGATGGTGCGCCACGGCACCGAGAACGCCGCCATCACCCAGAAGATCCACCAGTGGACGCGCGAGGTGGCCGCCGTGCGCGATGCGGCCCGCCTGCCGCGCGCCGTGGAGAACGGCCTGCGCACGCTGTTCGACGTGCCACAGGTCGCGCTGCGGGTGTGGAACGTCGCGCCCGAGCACGCGGGCCTCGTCGCCACCCAGCCGGTGAGCGAGGATCTGCGCCTGTTCGCCTCGTCGCTGACCATGCCGTTCTGCGGGCCCAACCTGGGTTTCGAGGCCACGGCCTGGCTGCCCCAGGCGGGCGAGGTGCAGTCGCTGGCGCTGCTGCCGCTGCGCGAAGGCGCGATCGACAGCGCCGACCAGCCGGCCTTCGGCTTGATCGTGCTGGGCTCGCACGACCCGCACCGCTTCGAGGCCACCATGGGCACGGAATTCCTCTCGCGCATGGCCGAGCTGGCCAGCTCGGCACTGTCGCGCATGCGATGAAAAAGTGAGCGGCTTGCGCTGAATGGATAAGGGTTTGCGTAGGTTTTTTGCCTGAGAACACCACGCATCAAGCGCAAGAAGCTCCTTATTCAGTAGCAAATGAACGATACGCCAGTTGCCCTGCACCTGCCGCCTGAGGCGTTGCAGTACCTGGAGCATGTGCGCGTGGAAAAGCGCCTGGCCGCGCGCACCCTCACGCTCTACACGCTGGACCTGCAGCGCCTGGCCGCCATGGCCGCGGGCGTGGATCTGCCGCTGCTGCGCCTGACCAGCGCGCACATCCGCCGCTTCGTCGCGCAGATGCATGCCGGCGGGCGCAGCGGGCGCGGCATCGCGCTCATCCTCTCGGGCTGGCGGGGTTTTTACACCTGGGCTGCGCGCCAGGGGCTGGTGCCGCACAACCCCGTGCAGGACGTGCGCGCGCCCAAGGCGCCCAAGCCCCTGCCCAAGGCCCTGCCCGTGGACGAAGCGGTGCGCCTGGCCGAGCACCAAGAGACGGGCGCCGACCCCTGGCTGGAGGCGCGCGACGCGGCCATCGTCGAGCTGCTCTACGGCTGCGGCCTGCGCGTGGGCGAACTGGTGGGCCTGGACGTGGCGCCCAGCCCCGCCGCGCACCAGCAGGGGCGCGGCTGGGTGGACCTGCAAGCGGGCGAGGCGCATGTCTTCGGCAAGGGCTCCAAGCGACGCAGCGTGCCCGTGGGCCGCGCCGCGGCCGAGGCGCTGCAGGCCTGGCTGGCGCAGCGCGCGCTGCCGTTGGGTGCCGCGGGCGCGGCGCGGCTGGAGCCGGCGCTGTTCATCGGCCGGCGCGGTGCGCGGCTGACGGCGCAGTCCGTCTGGTCGCGCCTGCGCCAGCGCAGCCAGGTGGCGGGCCTGACCACGCCCGTGCACCCGCACATGCTGCGCCACTCGTTCGCCAGCCACCTGCTGCAGTCCAGCGGCGACCTGCGCGCCGTGCAGGAGCTGCTGGGCCACGCCAACATCACCACCACCCAGGTCTACACGCGGCTGGACTTCCAGCACCTGGCGCGGGTGTACGACGCGGCGCACCCGCGCGCACGGCGCAAGCCCTAGGTGGCGGGCGGCAGCGCGGCCCGCACGCTCTGCGTCCGGCCGTGTGCAACAAAAGCGCTCACCCGCGCGCGCACAATCCAGGGATGAAAACCATTCGACTGAAACCCGGCAAGGAGCGTTCGCTGCAGCGCCGCCATCCCTGGATTTTTGAAGGTGCCATCGCCAAGGGCGGCGGCGACAGCGGCGAGACGGTGCGGGTGGAGTCGGCGGAGGGCCAGTTTCTTGCCTGGGCGGCGTTCAGCCCCCAGTCGCGCATCCGTGCACGGGTGTGGAGCTTTGACGAGAAGCAGCGCATCGATGCTTCTTTTTTTATAGCTGCTTGCGCCCGATCCATAAGCGCTAGAGGCCGTTTTTCTATTGAAAGCAATGGCGTGCGGCTGGTCCATGGCGAATCCGATGGGCTGCCGGGGCTGATCGTCGACCGCTACGAGGACACGCTGGTGGCCCAGTTCACCAGCGCGGGCACGGAGCGCTGGAAGGCCGTCATCGCCGATGCGCTGCTTCAGGCGACAGGCCTGTCGCGCCTGTACGAGCGCTCCGACGCCAGCGTGCGCCAGTTGGAAGGCCTGGCGCCGGCCACCGGCTGGCTGCGCGGGCAAGGGCCGCAAGAGCTGACGATCCGCGAGCATGGCTGGCGGCTCACGCTCGACATTGCCGAAGGGCACAAGACGGGCTTCTACCTGGACCAGCGCGACAGCCGGCACCATTTCTTTGGCACGGTGCAGCGCCTGGGCCTGCAGCGCGTACTCAATTGCTATTGCTATACGGGCGGCTTCACGGTGGCGGCGCTGGCCGGCGGCGCGGGGCAGGTCACGTCCATCGATTCTTCCGGCCCCGCGTTGGAGCGTGCGCGGGCGCACGTGCAATTGAACGGGTTCGACGCGGCGCGGGCCGAATTTCTGGATGCCGACGTGAATGGATCCCTGCGCCGCTTCCTGGCCGAAGGGCGGCGCTTTGACGCGATCGTGCTCGACCCGCCGAAGTTCGCCCCCACGGCGGCGCATGCCGAGCGTGCGGCGCGCGCGTACAAGGACATCAACCGCCTCGCGCTGCAACTGCTGGAGCCGGGCGGCGTGCTGTATACCTTTTCCTGCTCGGGCGGCATCAGCGCCGACCTGTTTCACAAGATCGTGGCCTCGGCGGGTGCGGATGCGGGTGTGGACGGCTACGTGCTGGGGCGCCTGGCCGGCGCGCCCGACCACCCGATGACGCTGGAGTTCCCCGAGGGCGAGTACCTCAAGGGTCTGGCCGTCATGCGCAAGCTGGCATGACGCTGCGGGCGCGAAGGTCTTGACAGGCTCTGTACACTGAAATTCGATTCCCATGCGGCGGTCGTCCAGGCCGCCGTTTTGCGTTTGCACTCCACGGAAAGCGACCCATGGCCCTGATTCCCGTCACCATCCTCACCGGCTTCCTCGGCTCCGGCAAGACCACGCTGCTCAAGCGCGTGCTGTCCGAAATGCACGGCCAGAAGATCGCCGTGATCGAAAACGAGTTCGGCGAGGAAAACATCGACACCGACATCCTCAAGACCGAGTCCAAAGAGCAGATTCTGCAGATGAGCAACGGCTGCATCTGCTGCACCATCCGCGAGGATCTGCGCGAAACCCTGCAGTTGTTGGCCGCCAAGCGCCGCAAGGGGCTGGTGGCGTTCGACCGCGTGGTGATCGAGACCACGGGGCTTGCCGACCCCGGCCCCGTGGCGCAGACTTTTTTCATGGACGATGAGATCGCCGAGACCTATCTCATCGATTCCATCATTACTTTGGTGGACGCCAAGCACGCCCAGCAGCAGCTGGACGACCGCCAAGAGGCACGCCGGCAGGTGGGCTTTGCCGACCAGATATTCCTGTCCAAGACCGACCTGGTGAGCGAGGAGGAAAAGAACGACCTGATCCACCGCCTCAAGCACATGAACCCGCGCGCGCCCATCCGCGCGGTGCATTTTGGCGATGTGCCGCTGGCCGAGGTGCTGGACCTGCGTGGCTTCAATCTCAATGCCAAGCTGGACATCGACCCGGACTTCTTGAAGGAAGAAGACGCGCACGACCACAGCCATTGCGACCATGACCACGGGCACTGCGAACACGAGCACGACCATGGGCATGACCATGCGCACGGCGAGCACGGCGGCCACGACCATGGCCATGAGCACAAGCATGACGAGCACTGCAAGCACCCGCATCACCACCACCATGACGACGACGTCAAGAGCTTTGTCTACCGCGCCGACCGTGCCTTCGATCCGGCCAAGCTGGAGGACTTCCTGGGCGCCATCGTCAATATCTACGGCCCGCGCATGCTGCGCTACAAGGGCGTGCTGAATATGAAAGGCACCGATCGCAAGGTGATCTTCCAGGGCGTGCACCAGCTCATGGGCAGCGACCTGGGCCCCCAGTGGGCCGAAGGCGAGGCGCGCCAGAGCAAGATGGTGTTCATCGGCATCGACCTGCCGCAGGACATCCTGCAACAGGGGCTGGAGCAGTGCCTGGTGTGAGGCCCGTGGTGGCTGGCGGTAAAGTGCACTACGCCTGTGTGGTATCCACAACGTTTTGCGCTCGGCCAGCGCAGGTCTATACAATCGCGCCCCGGCAAAAACGCCCCCTGGGGCGCGTGCCATTCGCACCGTGCTGCACGAGGGGCCCTGGGCCCCGCACGCAGGCGGAAAAAGCCCGAACTGCGAGGAGACAGGAAGTGAAAGCCCAGTCCAGCAAAGCCCAGGCTGCGGCCCAGGCCAAGCGCGCGGGCGACGAACCCGCGCCGGTAACCGCGCGGCGCCTCCGGCCTTCTCCTTCCGGTTCCGGGCAATTGACCGTACCATCCAAGGCCACCGCGGCGGCGCCCGGCGCCCCCGAAGCCAGCTTTACCAAAACTATGCCTACGACCCTGCAAACCCCTGTGGCGGCCGCCAAGAAAGATCCCAAGCTGGCCAACAACTGGAAGACCAAGTCTGCCGAAGACCTGACGGACGCCGAAGTGCTGGCCATGCCCGAGAGCGAGTACATGAATGAGAAGCAGCTGGCGTTCTTCCGCCACAAGCTGGCTCAGCTCAAGCAGGACATGCACAACAACGCGGGCGAAACCACCGAGCACCTGCGCGAGGACACCGTGGTGGTCCCCGATCCGGCCGACCGCGCGACGATCGAGGAAGAGCACGCGCTGGAACTGCGCACGCGCGACCGCGAGCGCAAGCTGCTCAAGAAGATCGAGCAGTCCATCGCGCGCATCGACGCCGGCGACTACGGTTATTGCGACGAGACGGGCGAGCCCATCGGCGTAGGCCGCCTGCTGGCGCGCCCCACGGCCACGCTGTCGCTGGAGGCGCAGCAGCGCCGCGAACTCAAGCAGAAAATGTTTGGCGACTGATCCAGCGGTCGATTGCCGCAAGACGCCCGCACTGCGCACGCCCATTTGCATCCATGAGCAAGGAAGACACCACCACATCCGGCGGCCTGCTGTCCAAGATGGTGCGGTTCGTGCGCAATCCCACCGTCAACTGGTCCGATCTCGATGCGGTCGAGGCGGACCGCGAGAGCCAGTACAGCAAGCAGATGCTCAAGGAGATGATCGAGCGCAAGCGGCGCAACGATTTCGTGCGCCGCCGCGAGTTCGATCAGCTGCGCAAGCTGCGCCAGCGCGAGGCCCTGCACGGCCAGCGCCCTGAAGACATCACTGCGCGCACGTCGTTCTTCCAGACCAGCATGACCTCGCCCGATGAGCGGGCCGTCACGCTCAAGAAGATCGACGAGATCGAGGCGCAGATGTCGCAGCAATGGTGGAAGGGCAAAGGGTCGGGAGAAACCCCGGCCCCAACCCCTGCGGCGCCCGCGCCTGACGGTGCGGCGCTGCCCGCAGCGTCCGCAGCCCCCGCGCCGCGACCCGCACCGGTGGCTGCCGCGGCTTTTGCCGCTGCACCCATCGCAGGACAACCGTCGCCTGCGGCCGCGGCCATGGCGGCGGCGCTGGCCTCCAGCGGGCTGGCCGGCGACCCCGCGCGCGCCTTTGCGCCGACTGCGCCGCTGAGCCTGCCGCCGACGCTCGACAAGGCGCCCGCCGTCGAGCCGATGTTCCACGACGCGAGCCCGGTGGTCGTACCCCCGCCGCTCGCGGAGGACGCGCCGCAGCCCGCGCCGTCCCAACCGGAGAAGTTCGTGCACGAACCCGACCTGGAAGAGGCCGCGATCCGCTTTGCCAATGGCGACTATGCCGGCGCGGAGTCGGGCCTGAAGGAAGTGCTGGTCCAACACCAGCACAGTGACCCCCAGCAGCAGCATGACATCTGGATGACCCTGTTTGACCTGTACCGGGCCACGGGCCAGCAGGAGCCTTTCGACGCGCTGGCCATTGACTATGCCGCTCGTTTCGGTCGCTCGGCGCCGCTGTGGTTCTCGTTGCCAGAACAGCTGGGTTTGAAGGCCATGACGCCTGACGTGGGTGCACCCGCCATCCCGCAGAGGGAACTGAGCTGGAGTGCACAATCCACCCTCACGCAGCAATCGATTGCGGCGCTGCAGGCCTCGCTGGCGCGTTCCGCGCCGCCCTGGACCCTGAACTGGACGCGGCTGACCGCGATCGATCTGCCGGCGGTCACCGCGCTGGCCGAGCTGTTCGAGGCCTGCGCGGAGCGGGATGTGCAGATCCACTTCGTCGGCACCGCCGCGCTGCAGGGGGTCCTGCAGGCCCACACCCAGTCGGGGGACCGCGGCGCCGATCCACAGTGGTGGCGGCTGCGCATGGCGGCGCTGCGGCTCATGGGGCTGCCCGATGAGTTCGAACTCGTCGCGCTGGACTACTGCGTCACCTACGAGGTCTCGCCGCCATCGTGGGCGCCTCCGCGCTGCGGCTACAGCGGCGACGACGGTGCGCAGCCACCGGCCACGCCAGAGGCGGCCGACAGCGCGCTGTACGCGTCGGGGTTCGCACTGTCGCAGCCGGGCGGCGTGGACGAGGGGCCTGTCGCCACGCTCGAAGGCCACATCGAGGGGGATGCGGCCTCCGTCCTGGAGCCGCTGGAGCCTCTCGTGCGCCCCGGCGTGCCGCTGAACGTGGCCTGCGACCGGCTGATCCGCATCGATTTCGCTGCCGTGGGCTCGGTGCTGAACTGGGCGGCCACCCAGCAGGCGCAAGGGCATGTGGTGCAGTTCACCAACCTGCACCGGTTGGTCGCCGTGTTCTTCAACGTGATAGGCGTGAACGAGCACGCCTGGGTGGTGCCCCGCAAGAACTGAGGCCGCACCGGCTATTTGCCACTCCGGGGCCGTTGCCGAGAAGGTGCTCTGCCGTGCTTGCAAGGCGGCGTGGCGCCCCCATATGCACGAGCTATGGAACAGTACCACGGCACCACCATCCTCAGCGTCCGACGCCAGACGGCGGACGGCATCCAGGTCGCCCTTGGCGGCGACGGACAGGTCACCCTGGGCAACATCGTTGTCAAGGGCACGGCGCGCAAGGTGCGCAAGCTCTACCAGGGGCGGGTCCTGGCGGGCTTTGCCGGCGCCACGGCCGATGCGTTCACGCTGTTTGAGCGTTTCGAGGCCAAGCTGGAAAAGCACCAGGGCCAACTGACGCGCGCGGCCATCGAACTCACCAAGGATTGGCGTACCGACCGCGTGCTGCGCCGCCTGGAGGCCATGCTGGCCGTGGCGGACCATTCCGCATCCCTCATCATCACCGGCAACGGCGACGTGCTTGAGCCCGAGCAGGGCATCATCGCCATCGGCTCGGGCGGCGCCTACGCCCACTCGGCCGCCAAGGCGCTCTTGAGCAACACGGACCTGCCCGCGGCCGAGATCGTCAAGAAGTCGCTGGAGATCGCGGGCGAGCTGTGCATCTACACCAACATGCACCACACCATCGAGACGTTGTAGGCGTCGTGTGGTGAGCTATCTTTTTTGTAGCTGTTTGCGCTTGTCTATCAAGCGCCAACAGCTCATTTGAATCATAAAGACAGGCAGTCTGCAGCATGTCCTCCATGAGTCCCCAGGAAATCGTCTCCGAACTCGACCGCCACATCGTCGGCCAGAACGGCGCCAAGCGCGCCGTGGCCATTGCGCTGCGCAACCGCTGGCGCCGCCAGCAGGTGGACGCCAGCCTGCGGCACGAGATCACGCCCAAGAACATCCTCATGATCGGCCCCACGGGCGTGGGCAAGACCGAGATCGCGCGGCGCCTGGCGCGCCTGGCGGACGCGCCGTTCATCAAGGTCGAGGCCACCAAGTTCACCGAGGTGGGCTACGTGGGCAAGGACGTGGATTCCATCGTCCGCGATCTGGTGGAAGTGGCCGTGAAACAGACGCGCGAAGCCGACATGAAAAAGGTGCGCGTGCGTGCCGAAGACGCCGCCGAGGACCGCATCCTGGATGTGCTCATCCCTCCGGCGCGCGGCGCCAGCGTCGATACCGCGCGCACCGGCGATCCCGCGGGCGACAGCACGGCGCGCCAGGTGTTCCGCAAGAAGCTGCGCGAGGGCCAGCTGGACGACAAGGAGATCGAGATCGACCTGGCCGATGCGCGGCCGCAGTTCGAAATCATGAGCCCGGCCGGCATGGAGGAGATGGCCGAGCAGTTGCGTGGCATGTTCAGCCAGATGGGCCAGGAGCGGCGTCGCGCGCGCAAGCTCAAAATCGCCGAGGCTATGAAGCTGCTGGTCGAGGAAGAGGCCGCCAAGCTGGTCAATGAGGAAGAGGTCAAGACGCGGGCGCTGGCCAACGCCGAGCAGAACGGTATTGTTTTCATCGACGAGATCGACAAGGTCGCGTCGCGCCAGGAGGCCGGCGGCGCCGACGTCTCGCGCCAGGGCGTGCAGCGCGACCTGCTGCCGCTGGTGGAAGGCACCACGGTGTCCACCAAGTACGGCATGGTCAAGACCGACCACATCCTGTTCATCGCCTCGGGGGCGTTCCACCTGGCCAAGCCGAGCGACCTGATCCCCGAGCTGCAGGGGCGCTTCCCGATACGCGTGGAACTCACCTCCCTGTCGGTGCAGGACTTCGAGGCCATCCTCACGCAGACCCATGCGTCGCTGGTCAAGCAGTACCAGGCGCTGCTGGAGACGGAAGGCGTCACCTTGGATTTCACGCCCGAGGGCATCACCCGCCTGGCCCACATTGCCTTCGAGGTGAATGAGCGCACCGAAAACATCGGCGCGCGCCGCCTGTCCACGGTGATGGAGCGGCTGCTGGACGAGGTGAGTTATGACGCCACGCGCCTCTCGGGGCAGACCGTGGTGGTGGATGCCGGCTACGTGAATGCGCGGCTGCAGTCGCTGAGCCAGGACGAAGACTTGTCCCGATACATCCTGTGATGCCTGGTTGCGCGGGGCGTCAAGCCTTCATAAACCACTTGCATACCTACAGCTAAGTGCTTAATCAATAAGGACATTTGCCCGATTTTCACCTTGGAAATCGGCGCTAAGTCCTTGATTTCATTGCAAAATTTTGTTGCGGCGCCTCTTGCCTGGTGTTCTTTTCCTGCTACAGTGCAAAAAAGTGCAATTAAGTGGTGAAAAGTGCCCTTTGCACCCTCTCTCGGGGTGGAAAGCGGCAGTAGCGGGCAAGGGGTTCCATCGGTGTTTCAAGGGGCGTCATCGCTGAGTCTGGATGCAAAGGGGCGGCTGTCCGTGCCGACCCGGCATCGTGACGCCCTCACGGCGCAGGCGGGCGGCCAGCTCACCCTCACCAAGCACCCCGATGGCTGCCTGATGGTCTTCCCCCGTCCCGAGTGGGAGAAGTTCCGCGAGCGCATTGCCCAGCTGCCCATGTCCGCGCAATGGTGGAAGCGCATCTTCCTCGGCAACGCGATGGACGTGGAGATGGACGGCACCGGCCGGGTGCTGGTCTCCCCCGAATTGCGCGAGGCTGCCGGCCTGTCCAAGGACGCCATCCTGCTGGGCATGGGCAACCACTTCGAGCTGTGGGACAAGGCCACCTACGAGGCCAAGGAAGCCGCGGCCATGCAGGCCGAGATGCCCGATGTCTTCAAGGATTTCTCTTTCTAGGGGCCGCGTGTGAACCAGCCCCTGCAACACACCACGGTCCTGCTCGACGAGGCGGTGCACGCCTTGCTGGGCGATGGCGATGCGCCTGCGGGCACCTTCGTGGACGGCACCTTTGGCAGGGGAGGGCATTCGCGGCTCATCCTGCAGCGGTTGGGGCCGCAAGGCCGGCTGGTGGCGTTCGACAAGGACACCGAAGCCATTCAAGCAGCGGCGCGCATCACGGATGCGCGCTTTTCCATTCGGCACCAGGGGTTCAGCCATCTCGGGGAACTGCCCGCCGCCAGCGTGTCCGGTGTGCTGCTGGACCTGGGCGTGAGCTCCCCGCAGATCGACGACCCCCAGCGCGGGTTCAGTTTTCGTTTCGATGGCCCGCTGGACATGCGCATGGACACCACGCGTGGCCAGAGCGTGGCCGAGTGGCTGGCAGATGCCGAAACGGCACAGATTGCGGAGGTGATACGTGACTACGGTGAAGAACGGTTTGCTGGCCCCATTGCAAAGGCGATTGTTGCTCGGCGCACGGAACGCGGCCCCATTGCAAGCACCGCCGAACTGGCCGACATCGTGGCTGGCGCGGTCAAGACCCGCGAGCCGGGCCAGAACCCTGCAACGCGCACATTTCAGGCTCTTCGGATTTTCATCAACGCCGAGCTTGAGGAGCTGCAGCAGGCGCTAGAAGGCAGTCTGCGCGTGCTGCGGCCCGGTGGCCGGCTGGTGGTCATCAGCTTCCACTCGCTGGAAGACCGCATCGTCAAGCAGTTCATCGCACAGCACTCCAAGGAGGTCTACGACCGCCGTGCACCGTTCGCGCCGCCCCAGCCGATGCGGCTCAAGGCGCTGGAGCGCATCAAGCCAAGCACGGACGAGGTGGCCGCCAACGCGCGTGCGCGCAGCGCCGTGATGCGCGTGGCAGAACGCACGGAGGTGCCCGCATGAGCGACGCGCGGATGTGCCATGTCGCCACGCCGCTGCACGCGCATGCGCGGGGCGCGCTCGCTTCGCGGCACAGTCCTTCGAGCGTTGCAGGGCACACGGGAGGCGGGCGATGACGCGCATCAGCCTTGTGCTGCTGCTGGCGGTGATGGCCAGCGCGCTATACCTCGTGCATACGCAATACCAGTCGCGAAGGCTGTTCACCGAACTCGATCGCGCGGTGGCTGAGTCGCGCCGTTTGGAGACCGAACACCAGCGCCTGCAGGTGGACAAGCGCGCGCAGGCCACGCCGCTGCGCGTGGAGCGCCTGGCGCGCGACCGGCTGCAGATGCGTACCGCCACGCCGGCCATTACCGAATACGTGACCGACGGCGGTAACGTCGCCGTGCCAGCCGGCGAGGGGCGCGCGCCGTGAGCAGCCGCAGCGTCAACTACACCTCCAGCCCTCTGCTGGCCAGCAAGACACCTGTCTGGCGCAGCAAGTTCATCGTCGCCCTGGTGGCGCTGGGTTTCGTGGGCCTGGCGGGGCGCGCCGCCTACGTGCAGGTGATCGGCAACGACTTCTTTCAGCGCCAGGGCGAGGTGCGCTTTGCGCGCACGCTGGAGCTGCCGGCCAACCGGGGCCGCATCCTCGACCGCAATGGCCTGATCCTCGCTTCCAGCGTTCCGGCGGCCAGCATCTGGGCCATCCCTGAAGATGTGGAAATGGCCAAACCCGAGGTGCGCGCCAAGCTCAAGGACCTGGCGCGTCTCATGGATATGCCGCTGTCCACGCTGCAGGGCAAGCTGGCCGACGAGGACAAGACCTTCGTCTGGATCAAGCGCCAGCTCGACTGGGACGTGGGCCAGCAGATCACCGCCCTGGGGCTGAAGGGCATCTACCTGCGCAAGGAATACAAGCGCCAGTATCCAGAGGGCGAAGCCGCCGCGCACGTGGTGGGCTTCACGAACGTGGAAGACCATGGTCAGGAAGGCATGGAGCTGGCCTTCGACAAGGATCTGGCGGGCAAGCCGGGGTCGCGCCGTGTCATCAAGGATCGCCTGGGCCGCGTGGTGGAGGGCGTAGGCGCCGAAGTGCCGCCCGTGGATGGCAAGGACATGCAGCTGTCCATCGACAGCAAGGTGCAGTTCTTCGCCTACCAGAAGCTGCGCGACACCGTGCAGGCGCACAAGGCCAAGGCCGGCAGCGTGGTGGTGCTGGATGCGCGCACGGGCGAGGTGCTGGCCTTGGCCAACTACCCCAGCTATGTGCCCGACAAGCGCCAGAACCTGACGGGCGAGCAACTGCGCAACCGCGCGCTCACCGACGTGTTCGAACCCGGCTCCACCATCAAGCCCATCACGGTGGGGCTGGCGCTGGAGAGCGGCCGCTTCAAGCCCGAAACCAGCGTGGACACCACGCCAGGCCGCCTGACCATCACCGGCTCGACGATCAGCGACACGCACAACTACGGGCTGTTGACCGTGGAGGGCGTGATCCAGAAGTCCAGCAACGTGGGTACCACGAAGATCGCGATGCAGCTGCCGGCGCAGGAAATGTGGGAAACCTTCTCTGCCGTCGGCTTCGGGCAAAAGCCGCAGATCGCCTTTCCGGGGGTGGCGAGCGGGCGGCTGCGCCCCTACAAAAGCTGGCGGCCCATCGAGCAGGCCACCATGTCCTACGGCTACGGGCTGTCGGCCAGCCTGTTCCAGATGGCGCGCTCCTATACCGTGTTTTCCAACGGCGGCAAGGTGATTCCCGCCACCATGCTGAAGACCCACGAAGCGCCCGTGGGCGTGCCCGTGTTTTCCGAACGCACCGCCAACCAGGTGCGCAAGATGCTGCAGATGGCCGCGGGGCCCGGCGGCACGGGCCAGAAGGCGCAGACGGTGGGCTATTCCGTGGGCGGCAAGTCCGGCACGGCGCGCAAACAGGTGGGCAAGAGCTACGCCTCGGGCAAGTACCGCGCCTGGTTCACCGGGCTTGCGCCCATCGACCACCCGCGCATCATCGTGGCCGTGATGGTCGACGAACCCAGCAACGGCGTGATCTACGGCGGTGCGGTTGCGGCGCCGGTGTTCAGTGAGGTGGTGCAGCAGACCCTGCGCATGATGGGCGTGGCGCCCGACATGGCTGTCAAGCCGCTCATCGTCTCCAACGGTGTGGAGGAATCGCTGTGAACGCACTGCACACGCTCACCACCCTGCAGGAGGCCGTGGACTGGCTGCGCCAGCGCGTCACGGGTACGCTGCAGACGGACAGCCGCCTGATCCAGCCGGGCGATGGGTTCATCGCCTGGCCCGGCGCGGCCACGGACGGGCGCGCCCACGTGGGCGACGCCGTGGTGCGCGGCGCTGCCGCCTGCCTTGTGGAGTGCGAGGGCGTGGAGCCCTTCGCCCTCGCGGGAGACCACATCGCGGCGCTGCGCGGCCTCAAGGCCGCGACCGGCATGATTGCCTCCGAATGGTTCGGCCACCCCACCCAGCGCCTGCAGGTGTTGGCCGTGACCGGCACCAACGGCAAGACCAGCACGGCCTGGTGGCTGGCGGATGCGCTCAATCAGCTATCAAAAGAAGAGCTGCCAGCGCTTGCTGGATGTGCGCTGGTGGGCACTTTGGGTATGGGCGTTCCGCCAGCGTTGCAGACCACGGGCATGACGACCCCCGACCCGGTGCGCCTGCAGCGCGCCTTCGCGCAGTTTGCGGACGCGGGGCGCCGTGCCTGCGCCATCGAGGCATCGTCTATCGGCCTGGCCGAGCACCGCCTGGACGGCACACGCATTCACGTGGCGCTGTTCACCAACTTCACGCAGGACCACCTGGACTACCACTCTGGCATGGCCGCCTACTGGCAAGCCAAGCGCGCACTGTTCGACTGGCCGGGGCTGCGCGCATCTGTGGTGAATGTGGACGACCCGCAGGGCGCCGCTCTGCACGCCGAGCTGCAGGGCAGCGACCTGGATTTGTGGAGCGTCTCTCTGCAGGGCCCCGCCCGCCTGCAGGCCAAGCACATCGTGCACACGGGTGCCGGCCTGGCCTTCACGGTGGCCGAAGGCGCGCATACCGAGGTGCTGCAAACGCAGGTCATCGGCCTGTACAACGTGTCCAACCTGCTGGGCGTGATTGCAGGCATGCGTGCGCTGGGGGTGCCCCTGGCGCAGGCGCTCCAGGCCTGTGCGCGCCTGCGGCCCGTGCCCGGGCGCATGGAGCAGTTGGCGGCCGCTGGCCAGCCGCTGGTGGCTGTGGACTATGCCCACACGCCCGATGCGCTGCACCAGGCGTTGGCCGCGCTCAAGCCCGTGGCGGCGCAGCGCGGAGGGCGGCTGTGGTGCGTGTTCGGCTGCGGTGGCAACCGCGACGCCGGCAAGCGCCCGCTGATGGGAGCCGTGGCACAGCGCGAGGCCGACGAGGTCATCGTCACCAGCGACAACCCGCGGGGTGAGGAGCCGCAATCCATCATCCACCAGATCCTGCTGGGCACGATTGCAGGCACCAGCGTGCGTGCCGAGGTCGACCGCGCCGCGGCCATCGCGCAAGCGCTGGCCGAGGCCGGCGCCAACGATGTGGTGCTGGTTGCCGGCAAGGGCCATGAGGACTATCAGGAGGCGGCGGGCCAGCGTGTGCCGTTCTCCGACATGGCGCACGCGCGTGCAGCGCTCGCGCGCCGAGGAGGCGTGGCATGAGCCACCACCAGAACAACTCCCCCATGATGACGCTGCAACAGGCGTTTGATCTGCTGCGCGCCTGCATTCCTGGTGCGCGACTGATCGGCGAAGGTGCCACGCCGCTCGCGCGCGTGCACACCGATACCCGCACGCTGGCCGCAGGTGACCTGTTCGTGGCGCTCAAGGGTGAGCGTTTCGATGCGCACCAGTTTCTGTCCCAGGCGCGAATGGCCGGCGCCGCGGCGGCCATTGCGCATGCGGGCCTGGCCGACGCCGGTCTGCCCGGCATCGAGGTCCCCGACACCCTGGCCGCCCTGGGTGCGCTGGCCGCTGGCTGGCGCGCGCAGCGGGATCTGCCGCTGATCGCCGTGACCGGCAGCAACGGCAAGACCACGGTCACGCAAATGATCGCGGCGGTGCTGCGGGCCTGGAAAGGCGACGCCGCGCTGGCCACGCAGGGCAACTTCAATAACGACGTGGGCGTACCCCTCACGCTGCTGCGCCTGCGGCCGGGCCATGAGGCCGCGGTGGTCGAGTTGGGCATGAACCATCCCGGCGAGATCGCGAATCTGGCGGACATTGCCCGGCCCACCGTGGCCCTGGTCAACAACGCCCAGCGCGAGCACCTGGAATTCATGCACACGGTCGAGGCCGTGGCGCGCGAGAACGGCAGCGTGCTGTCTGCCCTGCCGGCCGATGGCACGGCTGTGTTCCCGGCGGCAGATGCCTTCACGCCCTTGTGGCGCGAGCTGGCCGGCACGCGGCACTGCCTGACCTTTGGCGAGGCCGCGGGCGAGGTGCGCTGCGCCGCAGCGCAATGGGGCGACGGCGCATGGCAGGTGCGCATTGACACCCCCAACGGCGCATTCGATACGCGGCTGGCCATCGCAGGGCGCCACAACGTCACCAATGCCCTGGCCGCCACGGCCTGCGCGCTGGCCGCGGGGGTGCCTCTGGCGAGCATTGCGCAAGGGTTGGCGGCTTTCGTGCCGGTCAACGGGCGCTCGCGCGCCCTGGCCGTGCGTTGCGGGGGACGTTCCATCACGGTGGTGGACGACAGCTACAACGCCAACCCCGACTCGGTGCACGCGGCCATCGAGGTGTTGGCCGCACTGCCTGGCCCGCGCCTACTGGTGCTGGGAGACATGGGCGAGGTGGGCGACCAGGGGCCGCAGTTCCACGCCGAGGCCGGTGCGCACGCCCGTGCGCGCGGCATCGAGCAGCTGTTTGCGCTGGGCGACCTGAGCGCCCACGCCGTGCAGGCCTGTGGGACGGCCGCACGGCATTTCAAGGACATGGCCACGCTGCAGGCCGCAGTGGGGCAGGCCCTGCCCACGGTGGGCAGCGTGCTGGTGAAGGGATCGCGATTCATGAAGATGGAACAGGTCGTGCAGGCGCTGCAGGCACTGCATGAGGACGGCGCCGCAGGCGCTGCCGCGCAAGGGGGAGCCGCATGCTGCTGATGCTGACCCAATGGCTGCAAGGCCTGTCGCCCGAGCTGAGCTTTCTGCGGGTGTTCCAGTACCTCACGCTGCGGGCGGTGATGGCGGCGCTGACGGCGCTGCTCATCGGCCTGATCGCGGGGCCGAAGGTCATCCGCATGCTGACCTCGCTCAAGATCGGCCAGCCGATCCGCGGCTACGCCATGCAGACGCACCTGTCCAAGAGCGGCACGCCCACCATGGGCGGCGTGTTGATTCTGGGTTCCATTGCCATCTCCACGCTGCTGTGGTTCGACCTGTCCAACCGTTTCGTGTGGATCGTGCTGGCCGTGACGCTGGGGTTTGGCGCCATCGGCTGGGTGGACGACTGGCGTAAGGTGGTCAACAAGGACCCCGAGGGCATGCGTTCGCGCGAGAAGTATTTCTGGCAATCGGTGATCGGGCTGCTGGCCGCGCTGTACCTCGTATTCAGCATTTCCGAGAACTCCAACACGCGGGTGTTCGAGCTGTTCATCACCTGGGTGCAGTCCGGCTTTTTGATGGACCTGCCGCCCAAGGCAGGCCTGCTGGTGCCGTTCTTCAAGGAAGTGAGCTACCCGCTGGGGGTGCTGGGCTTCGTGATCCTGACCTACCTGGTGATCGTGGGCTCCAGCAACGCCGTGAACCTGACCGACGGCCTGGACGGCCTGGCCATCATGCCCGTGATCATGGTGGGCGCCTCGCTGGGCATCTTCGCCTACGTGACCGGTAACGCGGGCTATGCGAAATACCTGCTGTTCCCCTATATCGCCGGCTCGGGCGAGCTGTTGATCTTCTGCGCCGCCATGGCGGGCGCGGGCCTCGCCTTCCTGTGGTTCAACACCCACCCCGCCCAGGTTTTCATGGGCGACGTCGGCGCGCTGGCTTTGGGCGCTGCGCTGGGCACGATCGCGGTCATCGTGCGCCAGGAGATCGTGCTGGCCATCATGGGCGGCATCTTCGTGGTGGAAGCGCTGTCGGTGATGCTGCAGGTGACCTGGTTCAAGTACACCAAGCGCAAGTATGGCGAGGGCCGGCGCCTCCTCAAGATGGCGCCGCTGCACCACCACTTTGAGAAGAGCGGCTGGAAGGAGACGCAGGTCGTCGTGCGCTTTTGGATCATCACCATGCTGTTGTGCCTCGTGGGTTTGACCACGCTGAAGCTGCGATGAACACTGGCCACCACGATCCCCTGCACCCCGACGCACTCGGCGCCGCAGCGACGACTGTGCCCCCGGCGCCCCCGTCCACGCCCACGCCCGGGGAGCGGGACGACGCGTTGCCGCAGGATGCGGCGCACGACAGTCCGCCGCAGGATCTATCGCCCTTGCCAGCGCCCGCGCAAGATGCAGCGGCGCGCTATGACTACACCGCACCCGCGGTGTCGGCTGCGGCTGCCGCGGCGGAGTTCGTGGCGCGCATCTTTGCCGACGCGGCTCCGGCGGACGGTGGCGCTGGCACGTCTGCTGAAGACACCCCCGTTTCTCCGGCTGCGGACCACGCCGTTGAGGAGCCTGCCGTCGCGTCCGAGGAGGCCCCGCAGGCGCCGCCCGCGCTTGCCGGCAAGCAGGTGCTGGTGCTGGGTCTGGGCGCCTCGGGCCTGGCCATGGTGCGCTGGTGTGTGCGCTGTGGTGCGCAGGTCACCGTGGCCGACACGCGCAGCAGTCCGCCGCAGCTGGCGGTGCTGCGCGCAGAACTGCCGCAGGTGGAGTTCATCGCCGGCGCCTTCGATGAGACCCTGGTGCAGGGGCGCGCGCTGCACGCGGTATACCGCTCGCCAGGTCTGAGTCCGAATGAGATTGCTCCTGTTGTTATAGCTGCTCGCGCCCGCCAGATAAGCGTGGAAGGCGAATTGGGTTTGTATGCGCAGGCGCTGCGCGAGCTGCGCGTCGGTCAGGGCTACGCGCCCGCGGTGCTGGCCATCACTGGCACCAATGGCAAGACCACCGTGACCTCGCTCACGGGGCTGCTGGTGGAGTGCGCGGACAAGCGCGTGGCGGTGGCCGGCAACATCGGCCCCACGCTGCTGGATACGCTGGCGCAGCACATCGACGCGGGCACGCTGCCCGAGGTGTGGGTGCTGGAGCTGTCGAGCTTTCAGCTCGATGGCGTGCAGGGCTTCGAGCCCACGGCCGCGGCCGTGCTCAACATCACGCAGGACCACCTGGACTGGCACGGCAGCCTGCAGGCCTACGCACAGGCCAAGGGTCGCATCTTCGGCGAAACCGGCCTCATGGTGCTCAACCGCGAGGACGCGGAAGTCATGGCCCTGCTGCCGCCGCCAGTGCGCGTGAAGCTGCAAAAACCCCAGTTGCGCGCACACGTGACCTTCGGTGGCGACATGCCGCAGCGCCCGGGGGACTTCGGCATCGAGGTGGTCAGCGGCATGGCCTGGCTGGTGCGTGCACACGAAGCGGACGAAACGGCCAAGCGCGGCAAGGCGCAGGACGCCGAGCTGCACATCCAGCGCCTGATGCCCGCCGACGCGCTGCGCATCCGCGGGCGGCACAACGCCATCAATGCCCTGGCTGCGCTGGCGCTGGCCCAGGCTGCGGGCTGCCCGCTCGCGCCCATGCTCTACGGCCTGCGCGAATACCGCGGTGAGCCGCACCGCGTGGAGCCCGTGGGCATCGTGCGCGAGGTGGAGTACTTCGACGACAGCAAGGGCACCAACGTGGGCGCCACGGTGGCTGCGCTGACCGGGCTGGGCGCCGACCGGCGCCTGGTGGTGATCCTGGGTGGCGACGGCAAGGGTCAGGACTTCTCGCCGCTGGCCGCGCCCGTGGCGCGCTATGCGCGCGCGGTGGTGTTGATCGGGCGCGACGCGCCGCAGATCCGCGCCGCGCTGCAGGGCTGCGGCGTGCCGCTGCAGGACGCCGCCACGCTGCCCGAGGCCGTGCAGTTGGCCACACAGCGCGCCCATGCGGGCGACGCCGTGCTGCTGTCGCCCGCCTGCGCCAGCCTGGACATGTTCGACAACTACGCGCACCGCGCTCGCGTTTTCTGCGACGCCGTGCAGGCGCTGGCCGAAGACGCCGGCCAGACGCTGGAAGGAGGGACGGCATGACCGCCGCGACCGCCGCTTCCCGTCCCTCGTTGTGGCAGCGCATGCGGGCCTGGGCGGGTGCCGCGCCGGCCGCAAACGCCGACGTCCTGCCCGTGCGTGTGGGCGGCACCGAATACCGTCGCACGGCCGCCACGCCCGCGCGCGTGCTGGGCTTTGACCAGGCGCTGCTGTGGGTGGTGGTCCTGCTGCTGGCTTTCAGCGTGGTGATGGTGTATTCAGCCTCGATCGCCATGCCGGACAACCCGCGCTTTGGCAACATCGCGCCCACGCACTTTCTGCTGCGCCACGCGATTGCCATCGGCGTGGGGTTCGTCGCGGCACTGATCGCGTTCCAGGTATCGATGGACACCTGGGAGCGCATGGCGCCGTGGTTGTTCGTGGCCTCCATCGTGCTGCTGATCGCGGTGCTGATCCCGCACGTGGGCACCATGGTGAACGGCGCGCGGCGCTGGCTCAGCCTGGGGTTCATGAACTTCCAGCCGTCCGAGCTGGCGAAGTTCGCGGTGCTGATCTACGCATCGGACTACATGGTGCGCAAGATGGAGGTCAAAGAGCGGTTCTTTCGCGCCGTGCTGCCCATGGCCGCCGCCGTGGCGGTGGTGGGTGCGCTGCTGCTGGCAGAGCCCGACATGGGCGCCTTCATGGTGATCGCGGTGATCGCCATGGGCATCCTGTTCCTGGGGGGCGTGAACGCGCGCATGTTCTTCCTGATAGCGGGTGTCCTGGTGGCGGCCTTCGCCATCATGATCGCCAGCTCACCCTGGCGGCGCGAGCGCGTGTTTGCCTACCTCGATCCGTTCAGCGAGCAACATGCCCTGGGCAAGGGCTACCAGCTCTCGCATGCGCTGATCGCCATCGGCCGCGGCGAGATCTTCGGTGTGGGGCTGGGTGGCAGCGTCGAGAAGCTGCACTGGCTGCCCGAGGCGCATACCGACTTCCTGCTGGCGGTGATCGGCGAAGAATTTGGCCTGGTGGGTGTGCTCACGCTGATCGTCGCCTTCCTGTGGATGACGCGGCGCATCATGCACATCGGCCGCCAGGCCATCGCGCTGGACCGCGTGTTTTCGGGCCTCGTGGCCCAGGGCGTGGCGATATGGATGGGCTTTCAGGCCTTCATCAACATGGGAGTGAACCTGGGGGCGCTGCCCACCAAGGGGCTGACGCTGCCGCTGATGAGCTTTGGCGGATCGGCCATCCTGATGAACCTGGTCGCCATCGCGGTGGTCCTGCGTGTGGATTACGAAAACAAGCTGCTCATGCGCGGAGGCCGTGCATGAGGAACCTTATTCACCACCTCGGGCTTGTGGCAGTGCGTCGGTACTGCCGGCTTGCCATGCCCCTGCGCGCGCGCCGCGCACCAGGAGCGCCGACATGACGTCACGTTTCGGCCACAGCCAGCACCCCCGCCGTGGGCGATCCGCGCGCGCGCGGGCCGGACGGCGCGAGGGCGTTCAGTCCAATTTTCCCGCGACGCAGGTCCTGGAGCGCTCTGCGCACTCCCTTCCCGCGCGCCAACGCACGGCGCTGGTCATGGCCGGTGGAACGGGCGGACATATCTTTCCTGGGCTGGCACTGGCCGAGGCGCTGCGCGAACGTGGCTGGCAGGTGCATTGGCTGGGTACGCCCGGCAGCATGGAAGAGCGCCTGGTGCCGCCGCGCGGTTTCGCGTTCGAGGCCATCGACTTCTCCGGCGTGCGCGGCAAGGGCCTGAAGACACTGCTGGCCTTGCCGCTGCGGCTGGCACGCGCATGCCTGCAGGCGCGCGCGGTCGTGCGCCGGTTGCAGCCGGACGTGGTGATCGGTCTGGGCGGGTACGTCACCTTCCCTGGCGGCATTGCCGCGCGCCTGGCGCGCAAGCCGCTGCTGCTGCACGAGCAGAACTCCGTGCCCGGCATGGCCAACAAGCTGCTGTCGCGGCTGGCCACGCGGGTCTACACGGCCTTTCCCAATGTGCTGCCCGATGCGCAGTGGGTAGGCAACCCCATGCGGCGCGCCTTCACGCGCCAGCCCCGTCCCGAGCGGCGCCTTGCCGGGCGCGAAGGTCCGCTGCGCCTGCTGGTGGTGGGCGGCAGCCTGGGCGCCAAGGCGCTCAACGACATCGTGCCCCAGGCGCTGGCATGGATCCATGAGCAGGACCGACCCATCGTCACCCACCAGAGCGGAGAGTCCCAGATCGAGGCGCTGCGCCGCAGCTACGCGGCGGCGGGCGTCGAGGCCACGCTCACGCCGTTCATCGAGGACACCGCGGCCGCGTTCGCCGAAGCGGACCTGGTGCTGTGCCGCGCGGGCGCCAGCACGGTGACGGAGATTGCGGCCGTGGGGGCTGCGGCGGTCTTCGTGCCATTCCCGCACGCGGTGGACGACCACCAGACCACCAACGCGCAGTACCTGGTGAAGGTGGGCGGGGGCTGGCTGGTGCAGCAGGCCGACCTGACCGCCCACGGCCTGGCCGAGATGCTGCAGAACATGAAGCGCCAGGACCTGCTGGCCAAGGCGCAAAAGGCACGCACGATGCGAAAGATCAACGCAACCCGCGACATCGTCGCGGCATGTGAAAGGCTGGCACGATGAAGCAGGCCATTCGCCACATCCACTTCGTCGGCATCGGCGGCTCCGGCATGTGCGGCATTGCCGAGGTGCTGCACAACCTGGGCTATGTGGTTTCCGGCTCCGACCTGGCCGACAGCCCCACGCTGCGCCGCCTGCAGTCACTGGGCGTGGCCACCCATGTGGGCCACGCGGCGGCGCACATCGCTGGTGCGGACGCCGTGGTGACCTCCACCGCTGTGCAGGCCGACAACCCCGAGGTGCTGGCCGCGCGTGAGCGCAAGATACCCGTGGTGCCGCGCGCGTTGATGCTGACCGAGCTGATGCGCCTGCGCAAGGGCATCGCCATTGCCGGCGCACACGGCAAGACCACCACCACCAGCCTGGTGGCCAGCGTGCTGGGGGAGGCGGGGCTGGACCCGACCTTCGTGATCGGCGGGCGGCTGAACAGCGCGGGCACCAATGCCAAGCTGGGCCAGGGCGAGTACATCGTGGTCGAGGCCGACGAGTCGGATGGCTCGTTCCTCAACCTGCTGCCTGTGATGGCCGTGGTCACCAACATCGATGCCGATCACATGGAGACCTACGGCCACGACTTCGGCCGGCTCAAGCAGGCCTTCGTGGACTTCCTGCACCGCATGCCGTTTTACGGCACGGCCATCCTGTGCATCGACAACCCGGCGGTGCGCGACATCCTGCCGCTGGTGACCTGCCCGGTGACGAGCTACGGCCTGTCCGAAGATGCCGAGGTGCGCGCCGTGGATGTGCGTGCCGTGGGCACGCAGATGCATTTCACCGTGCAGCGGCGCAACGGCGTGACGCTGCCGGACCTGCAGGTCGTGCTCAACCTGGCCGGCGAGCACAACGTGCTCAACGCCCTGGCGGTGATCGCCGTGGCGGCCGAGCTGAACGTGCCCGACGAGGCCCTGCTGCGCGCACTCGCCGGTTTCACCGGGGTGGGTCGGCGCTTCCAGCGCCACGGCGACCTGCCCGCGCAGGGCGGGGGGCACTTCACGCTCATCGAGGACTACGGGCACCACCCTGTGGAGATGGCGGCCACGCTTGCGGCCGCGCGCGGGGCGTATCCGGGGCGGCGCCTGGTGCTGGCCTTCCAGCCGCACCGCTACAGCCGCACGCGCGACTGCTTCGAGGACTTCGTCAAGGTGCTGGGCACAGCCGACGCGGTGCTGCTGACCGAGGTCTATGCCGCGGGCGAGGCGCCCATCGTGGCGGCCGACGGCCGGTCGCTGGCGCGCGCACTGCGCGTGGCCGGCACGGTGGAGCCGGTGTTCATCGACAACGTGGCCGACATGCCGCAGCGCATTGCCGCGGGCGCCCGGGATGGTGATGTGGTGCTGTGCATGGGGGCGGGCTCGATCGGTGGCGTACCCGCCAAGGTGGTTGATTTGCTGCAAAAAAATGAGCTGCTAGCGCAGGAAGGACGGGCGCAATGAGCCAAAATGACCCCAAGATTGATGTAAAGGCGCTGGGCAAAGTGGCCGTGCTCATGGGGGGCACGTCGGCCGAGCGTGAGGTGTCGCTGATGTCGGGCGGCGGCGTGCTGCAGGCGCTGCGCTCGCGTGGCGTGGACGCGCATGCGTTCGACCCCGCGCACAGTGATCTGTCGGAGCTCAAGGCCCACGGCTACAGCCGCTGCTTCATCGCGCTGCACGGCCGCCATGGCGAGGACGGTACGGTGCAGGGCGCGCTGGAGCTGCTGGGCATTCCGTACACCGGTCCCGGCGTGATGGCGTCCAGCATCGCCATGGACAAGATCATGACCAAGCGCATCTGGCGCGCGGACGGCCTGCCCACGCCAGACTGGCGCCTGGTGTCCAGCAGTGCGGAGACGGCCCAGGCCTTCCAGGAGCTGGGCGCGCCGATGATCGTCAAGCCCTCGCGCGAGGGCTCCACCATCGGCCTGACCAAGGTCACTTCGCTGGGGCAGTGCGAACAGGCGTATCGGCTGGCCGCGCAGCATGACCCCGAGGTGCTGTGCGAGCAGTTCATCGATGGTGACGAGACCACCTGCCCCATACTGGGCCAAGGCGCCGAGGCGCGCGCGCTGCCGGTGATCCGCATCGAGGCGCCCCAGGGCAACTACGACTACCAGAACAAGTACTTCACCGACGTCACGCAGTACCACTGCCCGAGCGGCCTGCCCGAGGCCGAGGAGCGCGAGATCCAGCGCATCGTCGTGCAGGCTTACCGTACGCTGGGTTGCCGCGGCTGGGCGCGCGCCGACATCATGATCCGCGCGAGCGACCGCAAGCCATTCCTGCTGGAAATCAACACCTCGCCCGGCATGACCGGCCACTCGCTGGTGCCGATGTCGGCCAATGCCAGCGGCATCAGCTACCCCGACCTGTGCCTGCGCATCCTGGCGAGCGCGTCGCTGGACGCGCTGCAGGGCCGGGCCGGTGCGGCAGGAGGACGGGAGTCGGTATGAACAACACGCTGCCCGCACCGCTGGACGTTCGCCTCATGAACATGACCGCCACGGTCCTGTTCCTGGGCTGCGCCCTGGCCGTGCTGGCGGTGGGCGGGGGCTGGCTGCTGCGCCATCCCGCGTTCTCGATCGGGCGCATCGTGGTGGAGGGCGACCTCGTGCACACCAGCGCGTTGAGCCTGCGTGCCAACGTTGCGCCGCAACTCGTGGGTAACTTCTTCACCATCGACTTGCAGGCCGCGCGCCGCGCCTTCGAGCAGGTGCCCTGGGTGCGGCAGGCCTATGTGCGCCGCGAGTTCCCCAGTGGCCTGCGCGTGCAGCTGCAGGAGCACGACGTGGTCGCCTACTGGGGCGCCGAAGGCAGCGACACCCTGGTCAATAGCCGGGGCGAGGTCTTTGAAGCCGACGCGGGCGACCTGGAGCAAGACAACCTGCCGCGCCTGATGGGCACGCCCGAGCGCTCCGCGGAGTTGCTGCAGATGTACCGCCAGCTGGCGCCTGCGTTGGCGCCGCTGGGTTCCGGCATCGACTCGTTGCAGCTCACGGGGAATGGAGGCTGGCGGGTCACGCTGGACAGCGGTGCGGTGCTGGAGCTGGGGAGTGGCTCGACGCAATTGCTGATGCAGCGCGTGTCGCGTTTGGTGCACACGCTGCCGGACGTGGCGCAGCGGCAGGGGCGTCGTGTGGATGCGCTGGAGTACGCCGACTTGCGGCATGAAAGCGGCTATGCGCTGCGCCTGCGCGGCGTCACCACCGTGAGTACGGACGCACAGAAGGCGGCTGCGCTGCGCGCGGCGTCGCGTGCGCGCAGGGCGGGGCAGAACAACTGAGGGCAGGACAGAGAACTATGGCAAGAGAATACAAAGACGTGGTCGTGGGGCTGGACATCGGCACCGCCAAGGTCATGGCAGTCGTCGCTGAAGTGCTGCCCGGGGGCGAGCTGAAGCTGGCCGGCCTGGGCGTAGCTCCCAGCAATGGCTTGAAGCGCGGTGTGGTGGTGAACATCGACGCCACGGTGCAGAGCATCCAGCAGGCGCTGAAGGAGGCCGAGTTGATGGCCGACTGCAAGATCCAGCGCGTCTATACCGGCATCACGGGCAGCCATATCCGCGGCCTCAACTCCAGCGGCATGGTGGCCGTGAAGGACAAGGAGGTCACGCCGGCGGACGTGGCGCGCGTGGTGGAGACGGCCAAGGCCATCAACATCTCCAGCGACCAGCGGCTGCTGCTGGTGGAGCCGCAGGAATTCGTGATCGACGGGCAGGATGTCAAAGAGCCCATCGGCATGAGCGGCATCCGCCTGGAGGCCAAGATCCACATCGTGACCGGCGCGCAGAGCGCGGCCGAGAACATCATTAAGTGCGTGCGCCGCTGCGGCCTAGAAGTGGAGCAGCTGATGCTGAACCCGCTGGCGAGCAGCCAGGCCGTCCTTACCGATGACGAGCGCGAACTGGGCGTGGCCGTGGTGGACATTGGCGCGGGCACCACCGATGTGGCCATCTTCACCGGGGGGGCGATCCGCCACACGGCGGTGATCCCGATCGCGGGCGACCTGATCACCAGCGATATCGCGATGGCGCTGCGCACACCCACCAAGGACGCCGAGGACATCAAGGTGGAGAGCGGCTACGCCAAGCAGTTGCTCGCCGACCCTGAGGCGCAGGTCGAGGTGCCGGGCCTGGGCGATCGCAGCCCGCGCATGCTGTCCAAGCAGGCGCTGGCGGGTGTGATCGAACCGCGCGTGGAGGAGATCTTCTCGCTGGTGCAGCAGGTGATCCGCGAGTCCGGCTATGAGGAGGTGCTGTCCTCGGGCATCGTGATCACGGGCGGCAGCTCCGTCATGCCGGGCATGGTGGAGCTGGGCGAGGACATCTTCCTCAAGCCCGTGCGCCGCGGCATCCCGAAGTACTCCAGCGCGCTGGCCGACATGATTGCCCAGCCGCGCGCCGCTACTGTCATGGGCCTGCTGGAAGAGGCGCGCCTGGCGCGCCTGCGCGGCTTCAAGGTGGCAGCCAAGAGCGGGTCGGTGAAGACCGCATTTGGCCGGTTCAAGGACTTCATCGTGGGGAACTTCTGACATGACCTTCCCCCCGCTCTGGATGGCACGCGCCAGTCCGCCGCCGCGGCGCCGCGGGCGATGGCGAAGTACCGCGCCTCCGCCCGACGGCAATGACCGTCCCCTAACAAACACCAACCTACGGCAATTGCAAATCACAACCCAAGTTTCAGGAGCACCATCATGACCATCGAAATGATCGAGTCCGAAGAGTTCAACCAGGGCACGCAGATCAAGGTGATCGGTGTCGGCGGGGGCGGCGGCAACGCCGTCGAGCACATGATCTCGCGCAACGTGCAGGGCGTGGAGTTCGTCACGGCCAACACCGACGCGCAGGCGCTCACCCGCAGCACGGCGCATCGCACCATCCAACTGGGCGCAAGCGGCTTGGGCGCAGGCAGCAAGCCTGACAAGGGCCGCGAGGCCGCCGAGGCTGCGCAGGAGGACATCCGCCAGGCCATCCAGGGCTCGCACATGCTGTTCATTACCGCCGGCATGGGCGGCGGCACGGGCACGGGCGCTGCGCCCGTGATCGCGCGCGTGGCCAAGGAGATGGGCATCCTCACGGTGGGCGTGGTCACCAAGCCCTTCGACTGGGAGGGCGGGCGCCGCATGAAGAACGCCGACGATGGGCTGGCTGAGCTCGAAGCCAACGTCGACTCGCTGATCGTCGTGCTCAACGAGAAGCTGCTGGAGGTGCTGGGCGATGACATCACCCAGGAAGAAGCCTTCGCGCACGCCAACGATGTGCTCAAGAACGCGGTCGGCGGTATCGCCGAGATCATCAACGAGTACGGCCAGGTGAACGTGGACTTCGAGGACGTGCGCACCGTGATGGGCGAACCCGGCAAGGCGATGATGGGCACGGCCACGGCCAGCGGCCCGGATCGCGCGCGCATCGCGGCCGAGCAGGCGATCGCCTGCCCGCTGCTCGAAGGTATCGACCTGTCGGGTGCCAAGGGCGTGCTGGTGCTGGTCACGGCAAGCAAGGGCAGCCTCAAGCTGGCCGAATCGCGGCTGGCAATGAACACCATCAACGCCTACGCCTCGCCGGACGCGCATGTGATCTTCGGTGCGGCATACGACGACACGCTGGGTGACGAGATCCGCGTGACCGTGGTGGCCACGGGCCTGTCGCGCCAGAACGCGCGCCGCCAGCCCATGCAGGTGGTGCAGGGCAGCCTGCGCACCGGCACGGACAACGTGGCGTACCAGATGCCGATGGCCGGCGCAGCGGTCGGAGTTTCCGCCGGCATGGTGGGCGGTGCGGCCCAGGCCGACTACGGCAGCATGGCCGTGCCGAGCGTCTGGCGCACCAACCGTTCCGTGGCCACGGCGCGCGTGGATGCGCTGTCTTCGGGCGGCATGGACGAACTGGAGATTCCGGCCTTCCTGCGCAAGCAGGCGGACTGAAGCTCCACCGGCGCCACGACCAAGGTGCCTGAATGAGAAAGCCGCTGGCGTGCCAGCGGCTTTTTCATGTGCGGTCGCGCATCCGCATGACGTGCGCTACACGGCGCGCGCTGGCGCCTGCGGGCGCCGCACGGATCGGCGTCAGAACGACTCCCAGTCGCCGTCGTCCGGGCCGGCGCCGGGCGCCTTGGCGGGCTTGGCCTGTAGCGCGGGTGCCGCGGGAGTGGACAGAGTGCGAGGTGCGCTTGCGGCCGGGCGCGCCGCGGGGGGGGCAGCACGCGTGGGCGCCGTGGCGGGGCGGGGCCGCTGTACCTCGCCTGCCTGCACGCGGAACAGCGCCACCACGTCCGTCAGCTTCATGGCCTGCTCGCGCAGGCTGGCCGCCGCGGCGGTGGATTCCTCCACCAGCGCGGAGTTCTGCTGCGTCATCTGGTCAAGCTGGTGCATGGCGGTGCTGACCTGGGCAATGCCCTGGCTTTGCTCGGAGGTGGCGGCGCGCACTTCGCCAATGATGTCCGTCACCCGCTGAACGCTGCTGACGATCTCGGTCATGGTGCTGCCGGCGCTGTCCACCAGTGTCGTGCCGGAGCGGACCTTTTCCACCGAATCGTTGATCAACGCCTTGATTTCCTTGGCGGCTTGCGCACTGCGCTGCGCGAGTGTGCGGACTTCTCCGGCCACCACGGCAAAGCCCCGGCCTTGTTCGCCGGCGCGCGCGGCCTCCACGGCAGCGTTGAGCGCCAGGATGTTGGTCTGGAAGGCGATACCGTCGATCACGCCGATGATGTCGCTGATCTTGCCGCTGCTGGCGTTGATGCCTTCCATGGTGCTCACCACCTGGGATACCACGTCCCCGCCGCGTGCCGCCACCTGCGCGGCCGATGCGGCCAGTTGGTTGGCGGTCTGGGTGGCGTCGGAGGTCTGGCGCACCGTGCTGGAGAGCTCTTCCATGCTGCTGGCCGTGGCCTGCAGGTTGCTGGCCGTGTCCTCGGTGCGATGGGCCAGGTCGTTGTTGCCCTGCGCGATCTCGCTGGCCGCGGTGGCAATGCTGTCTGAGGCGCTGCGCACCTCAACCACGAGGCGGCGCAGCGAGGCCACCATCTGCGACAGCCCATCCATCAGCGATCCTGCGGGCGCGGGAGGGATGGCGGTGTCCAGATGGCCCTGCGCGACTTCCGACATGACGCTCATGGCGTGGGCGGGTTCGCCGCCGATCTGGCGCACCACCGAGCGGAACACCGCAAACCCGACCACTCCCACGGCAAGGGTGACGATCGCGACCACCAGCAGGTCGGTCAGCAGCGCCTGGCGCACTGCGGCATCGATATCGTCGGTGTACAGGCCGGACCCCACCATCCAGTTCCATCCATCGATGCGCACGGCGTATTGCAGCTTGGGTGCGAGCGTCTGCTCGCCAGGGCGCATGAACCTGGCAGAGACATACGCCTTGCCATCCTTGCTGCGCTGCAGTGCGTCCGTGATCTGTTTGAGCAGGTCGTTGCCATCGCCGTCCTTGAGCTTGCCGGCCATGTCCTGGCCTTCCCACTCGGGCTTGATGGGGTGCATCACGCCGCGGCTGTCCATGGTCCAGATGTAGAAATACTCGGTCTTGCCTTCCGCGCCGCCGTAGCGCGACAGGCGCAGGGCTTCCTTGGCGGCCTTCTGCGCGTCCTCTACGCTCATCGCGCCCTTGTCGGCCGCTTCCTTGTAAGCGGCGACGATGCTGTGCGCCGTCTGCACGGCGGTGGTCAGGGTTTCCTTGCGGGCGTCGATGATGAGCTTGCGCTCCTGCAGCAACGACAGGGTCGACATCACGATCAGCGCGAGCAGCGCCGTTCCCAGCATGGCAAGAATCTTCATCTTGAGGCTGAGCTTGGTCATGGGGGCTTTCTCCGAAATTCGCCAAGATGGCGAGTTTTGTAAACATTTATTAACATAATTATCGCATTTGTTCCAATTTTGTTCGGCGACGCGCTCGTTGTCCGTATGTCAGCGCTTCTGCAGATCGACGCGCAGCGCAGGCGGCAGAACGTTTCGCTGCTATCAACGTCATAGAAAAGGGGTACTGCCGGCCCGTGTCTGGCCGCCTAAAATCGGCGGATGCTTCAGCAACGCACCATCAAGACCCTGACCCGCGCCGTGGGCGTAGGCCTGCACAGCGGCCAGCGGGTCGAGTTGACGTTGCGCCCGGCACAGCCGGACACGGGGATCGTGTTCCGCCGCGTGGATCTGCCGGAGCCGGTGGACATTCCCATTACCGCCACGGCCGTCGTGGATACGCGCATGGCCTCGACCATTGGCGCTGGTGGTGCGAAGGTGCATACCGTGGAGCACCTCATGTCGGCCTGCGCAGGGCTGGGGCTGGACAACCTCTACATCGACATCACGGCGGAGGAGGTGCCGATCCTCGACGGATCGTCCGCTTCCTTCGTGTTCCTGCTGCAAAGCGCGGGGGTGGAGTTGCAGAACGCGCCCAAGCGCTTCATACGGGTCAAGCGCCCCGTGGAAGTGCGTGAAGGCACGGGCCAGCAGCTCAAGTGGGCGCGGCTGGAGCCCTACCATGGCTTCAAGCTGCGCTTCGACATCGACTTCGCCCACCCCGCCGTGGATTCCACCGGGCAGAGCGTGGAGTTCGATCTGGGCGAAGGCAACTACGCGCGCGACATTGCGCGCGCCCGCACCTTCGGCTTCACGAAGGACGTGGAGATGCTGCGCTCCAGCGGCCTGGCGCTGGGTGGCGGGCTGGACAACGCCATCGTCATGGACGACTACAAGGTGCTCAACGCCGATGGCCTGCGCTACGACGCCGAGTTCGCCCGCCACAAGATCCTCGATGCCATGGGTGACCTGTACCTGGTGGGCAAGCCGCTGCTGGCGGCCTATAGCGCCTTCCGCTCGGGCCACGCCATGAACAACCTGCTGTTGCGCGAACTGCTGGCCCACGAGGATGCGTGGGAGATCGTGACCTTCGAGAATGAGCGCCAGGCGCCCGCAGGTTTCACACAGCCGGTGCGTGCCTGGTAACGGACGGGGGACGCGTGCATGTTGATCTTCCGATGGGCTGTCCTTCTGCTGCTGCTGGCTGCTGGCGTGTCGTTTGCCTTTTTTGCCGCTACGGGACAGCAGCGCTACAAGCGTTTTGGACTGGTCATCGTCAAATGGACCGTGATCGCGGCGTCCATGTTCTTCCTGGTGCTGATCCTCGAGCGTCTGCTGTAAGGCACCTTGCTGGCGGTCAAGTCGCCTATACTCGGCCCCGCTCCGGGGTGCACGTAACGGCGTGCTGAGATGGCGGACCTGACCGCCGGAACCGCGAACTTGATCTGGTTCATACCAGCGTAAGAAGAGCTGCAGTCGGATAGGGGGAAACGGGTACACCCGCAAGAAGGGTCGTGCTCCGTCCGTCCATCCGATCGATAGCGGAGCAATTCCATCCATCCCGCCGATGAAGGAGCTGCCCGCCATGAATGCCCCCGACAAGTTCGCCAGCCTGCTTGCGCTCACGCGCGAACCCTTTCCCGCTTCCACCAAGTCCTACCTCGCCGGCAGCCAGCCCGGGCTGCGCGTGCCGGTGCGCGACATTCAGCTCACCAACGGCGAAGTGGTGAGCGTGTACGACACGTCCGGCCCCTATACCGATCCTGCCGTGCAGATCGACGTGCGCAAGGGCCTTGCGAGCGTGCGGGGCGAATGGATTGCCGCGCGCGGTGACACCGAGGGCTATGAGGGTCGCGTACGCAAGGCGCTGGACGACGGCCAGAAGGCCGAGGATGGCGACCGCCTGGCCCAGCTGCGCGCCGAGGCTGCGGCGCTGCAGCGCCAGCCGCTGCGCGCCAGGAGCGGCGCCAACGTCACGCAGATGCACTACGCGAAGAAGGGCATCGTCACTCCCGAGATGGAATACGTGGCCTTGCGCGAGAACGGTCGCCGCGAGTGGATGCAGCAATACATGCAGGACGCCGCGCGCGAGCAGCGCCTGGCCGGCAACCCGCTGGGTGCAAGCATCCCGAAAATCATCACGCCCGAGTTCGTGCGCGACGAGGTCGCCCGTGGCCGCGCCATCATTCCCGCCAACATCAACCACCCCGAAGTGGAGCCCATGGCCATCGGGCGCAACTTCAAGGTGAAGATCAACGCCAACATCGGCAACTCCGCCGTCACGTCGAGCATCGAGGAAGAGGTGGAGAAGCTCGTCTGGGCCATCCGCTGGGGCGCCGACAACGTGATGGACTTGTCCACCGGCAAGAACATCCACACCACGCGCGACTGGATCGTGCGCAACTCGCCCGTGCCCATCGGCACGGTGCCTATCTACCAGGCGCTGGAAAAGGTCGGCGGCATTGCCGAGGACCTGACCTGGGAGATCTTCCGCGACACGCTGGTCGAGCAGGCCGAGCAGGGCGTGGACTATTTCACCATCCACGCGGGGGTGCGCCTGGCCTACATCCAGCTCACCGCCGCGCGCCGCACGGGCATCGTGTCCCGTGGCGGCTCCATCATGGCCAAGTGGTGCATGGCGCACCACAAGGAGAGCTTCCTCTACACACACTTCGAGGACATCTGCGACATCATGAAGGCGTACGACGTGTCGTTCAGCCTGGGTGATGGCCTGCGCCCCGGCTGCGCCTCGGACGCCAACGACGAAGCACAGTTTGCCGAGCTGCACACGCTGGGCGAGCTGACGCAGATTGCCTGGAGGCACGACGTGCAGACCATGATCGAAGGCCCCGGCCACGTGCCCATGCACATGATCCAGGCCAACATGACGGAGCAGCTCAAGACCTGCCACGAGGCGCCGTTCTACACCCTGGGCCCGCTGACCATCGACATCGCTCCCGGCTACGACCACATCGCCAGCGCCATCGGTGCCGCCATGATCGGCTGGATGGGCACGGCCATGCTGTGCTACGTGACGCCCAAGGAGCACCTGGGCCTGCCCGACCGCGACGATGTCAAGCAGGGCATCATTGCCTACAAGATCGCGGCCCACGCGGCCGACGTCGCCAAGGGGCATCCGGGTGCCCGTGCGCGCGACGACGCGCTGAGCCAGGCGCGGTTCGACTTCCGCTGGCAGGACCAGTTCAACCTGGGCCTGGACCCCGATACGGCCAAGGAATACCACGACGAGACCCTGCCCAAGGACAGCGCCAAGGTGGCGCACTTCTGCTCCATGTGCGGGCCGAAGTTCTGCTCGATGAAGATCACGCAGGAAGTGCGCGAATTCGCCCAACAGGGCCTGCAGTCCAAGGCCGAGGAGTTCAACCGCACGGGCGGCGAGCTCTACGTGCCCATCCACCGCGCCGACTGACCCACGCAAAGCCGCCGGCCTGTCATGCCCGGCCGGCTCCAAGTGACCGTATCAGGCCGCGGCCAGCAGCCGGGTGGGCATGGGCGACGGCAGTGCGTGCGCCAGTTCACCCGGCAGGCGAAAGCGGCTGACCTGCGCCGCCAGCTCATGGGCCTGGCCGCGCAAACTCTCGGTGGCGGCCGCGGACTCTTCCACCAGGGCCGCGTTCTGCTGGGTCATCTGGTCCAGCCGCGACAGGGCCGAGTGGATGGAGAGGATGTCCTGCTGCTGCGCATGGTGGCTGGAGCGTATGTCGGCCATCGTGCGTGCGGCGTCCTGGATGGCCGCTACCACCTGCTCCATGGTCCGCCCCGCATCAGCGGCCAGGGTGGCGCCGGCATCCACCTGCTGCACGGACGCCTGGATCAGTGCCTTGATCTCTCGCGCGGCCTCGGCCGAGCGGTTCGCCAGGCTGCGCACTTCGCTGGCCACCACCGCGAAACCGCGGCCCTGTTCGCCGGCACGTGCGGCTTCCACCGCGGCGTTCAACGCCAAGATGTTGGTCTGGAACGCGATCGAGTCGATCATGCCCGTGATGTCGCCGATCTGGTGCGCGCTGTGGGCCACTTGCTGCATGGTCTGCTCCATGCGCGTCACCACGTTGCTGCCTTCGTGCGCGGTGGCTGCCGCCTGTGCGGCGCGTGCCTCGGCATGCTCGGCGGTCTCGGCCGATTGTTGAACGGCGCGTGTCACATGCTCCAGCGCGGCGGCCGTTTCCTGCAGGCTGGCTGCGGCCTCCTCGGTGCGGGTGGACAGGTGGGCGTTGCCGTTGGCCATCTCGGACGAAGCCGTGTGCAGGCTGTGCACGGAGGTGCTCACCTGTCCCGCCAGGCTGCGCAGCGCGGACTGCATGACCGACAGAGACGTCAGCATGTGCCCGGTTTCGTCCCGGTCGTGGCCCACGATGTCCTGGCGCAGGTCCAGCCCCGCAACACGCTGCGCGGTGTCGCTGGCCAGTGCAATGGGCCGCGTGATGCTGCGCACCAGCCACAGCGCGAGCAGGGTGCCCAGCACCAGGGACAGGCTGCCGAATGCCAGCAGCGACCAGCGCGCCTGCTGGCTCCAGCCGCCCACGGCCAGGGCGGCCGTGTCGATGGACTGGCGCTGCGACTGCGTGAGCGCATCCAGCGACCCCAGCAATGCCTGGGACGCGGGCAGGAAGCGCTCGCCATACACCTGCTGAATGCGTGACGTGAGGCCGAAGTCGCGTGCTTGCACCAGTGCGGCCTGGGCCTCGTGGAACTCGGCGGCCCGCGCCTTCACGCGGGACAGCAGTTCCTCATCGGCTGTGCCGGCCAGCCGCTGCGCCAGGGTGGCTACCAGCCTGTCGTACTGCTGCTGCGTAGCGGCAATGTCGGCGCCGATGGCTTGCCCCACCTCGGGTTCTGAACTCAAGGCCACGGCCTTGTAGCGCTCGGCATTGATGGCCTGCAGCCGATAGGCGTCGGCCACCAGTCGTTCGTTGGCCACGCTGTGCTGAACCATGTCGTCGGTCGACTGGCCGATGTGTCGCAGCGACCACACGCCGATGGCCGAGCCGACCAGACTCAGCGCCAGCACCGTCATGAACAGGCCCACCAGCCGGCGACCCAGCGGGCCGATGGAAAGAGAGCGGGTAGGGGAAGAAGAGAAGGACATGCGCGTGTTCGGGGTGAGCAAAGCCCTGGGGCCGAACCGCACTATGGACAAAGATTGTGACAATATGTTTTCTAGGCATGCCTTGCCGCGTTCCCTAAGCCCCATCTCACCAGAGACAACGGGACCGTGATTACCCTGCCTTGGGATTGAGCGCTTGCAACATACAGTTGCATTCCGGTCCGCCCACGAGGCGGTATCTCTGCCATGGCGTGGAACTTGCACACGCCGGTCATCATGTTCAGCAAAGGAATGCCATGAGGGTTCTGGGGCAGCTTTCCATTCGCGCGCGGCTGTATTTCGCCACGACTTTTTCCCTGGTCCTGCTGACTGCAGTGGGCGCTCTGGGCTACGTTGCGCTCGACCGCTCGCGCAGCACGCTGCAAGAGCTGTTTGCGCGGCAGGTGCAAACGCTCACCGACATGGCCGAACTTCGCACCGGCTTGGGGCACCTGCGCCGTGCCGAGAAGGACATCATCATCAACTTCAACAACGCCGTGGAGGTGCAGGCGCTGCGTGAGGGCTGGAGCCGCCAGTTGGATGCGCTGCGCAAGAGCATGGCGCAGGTGCGCGAGGTGCAGGCCGGCAACGTGGAATTCACCGGCGCACTGGACAAAGCGCTGGCCGAGGTCGGGCAGTACGAAGGCGGGCTCGTGCCGATCTTCGACCAGATCGAGCGCGCCCTGCTCGATGGCGCGGGTGCGGGGGCGTATGCCGAGCGTTTCAAGGCCCACATGGACACCACCGATGCCCTGCTGGCCAGCCTGGCCACGCAGGCGCGCGGCCACATGGAAGAGGCGCGCGCCGCCCTGGACCAGCGCACCGCCACCATGTCCACGCTGATTGCTGCAGCCGTGCTGTTGGGGTTGGCGGTGCTGGTGCCGCTGACGTTGTTCAGCGTGCGTTCCATCACGCAATCGCTGGAGCAGGCGCGCGCGCTGGCCGAGCGCATTGCCGCGGGCGACCTGTCGCATGCGGTGCAGTCCCGCCAGCGTGACGAGATCGGCAACCTCGTCGCTGCCATGGGCCGCATGCAGGATGCGCTGCGCACCCTGGTGGGCCAGGTGCAGCAGGCCGCGGGCAGCATCGCCACGGCCAGTGACGAGATCGCCCTGGGCAACCAGGACCTGAGCCAGCGCACCGAGCAGACCGCCGCCAGCCTGCAGCAGACCGCCTCGTCCATGGAGTTGCTCACCGGCACGGTGCAGCACAGTGCCGAATCGTCCCGCCAGGCCAGCGGGCTGGCGGCCAACGCGGCCGAGGTGGCGGTGCGCGGCGGCGCGGTGGTTGCGCAGGTGGTGCAGACCATGGGCGAGATTTCCGACAGCTCGCGGCGCATCGGCGACATCACGGGCGTGATCGACTCCATCGCGTTCCAGACCAACATCCTGGCACTCAATGCCGCCGTGGAGGCCGCGCGCGCCGGCGAACAGGGCCGGGGCTTCGCCGTCGTGGCCAGCGAGGTGCGCAGCCTGGCGCAACGCAGCGCCGACGCCGCCAAGGAAATCAAGGCGCTGATCGGCGCCTCCGTCGAGCGGGTGGAGGGCGGCTCGCGCCTGGTGGCGCAGGCGGGCGAGACCATGACCGAGATCGTGGCCAGCGTGCGCCGGGTTTCCGACATCGTGGCCGAGATCACCAGCGCGGCCGCCGAGCAGGCGGGCAGCATTGGCCAGGTGGGCCAATCGGTCAGCCACCTGGATCAGATGACGCAGCAGAACGCCGCGCTGGTGGAAGAGTCCGCAGCCGCGTCGCAGTCGCTGCGCGACCAGGCGGGCCGACTGACCGAGGCGGTCAGCCGCTTCAAGCTGCAGGGCGGCGCGCCGCAGCCGGGGGCCGTGGCGTTGGCGCGCGCAACCGCCGCTCGGGAAATGGCGGACAAGGACGTTGGCTTGCCCGCGCTCGCTGCGTAGGGAAAGGCCCCAGAGGCAAGGGCCGCGTTCAGTCGTTCAGTAACTGCGCCCGGCCTTGTACATGGCGTGCTGGCGCCGCGTGAGCTGCGCGACCTCGCCCACGCGGGCCATGGCCGCGCCGGCGTGCGCGTGGGTGATGGCCAGGCCCAGGGCGTCGGCGGCATCGGTGCCCGGCAGGCCGGGCAACTCCAGCAGACGGCGCACCATCTCCTGCACCTGCGACTTGGCCGCGCGGCCGTGGCCTACCACGGCCTTCTTCATCTGCAGCGCGGTGTATTCGGCCACGGGCAGATTGGCATTCACCAGCGCGGTGAGCGCCGCGCCGCGCGCCTGGCCCAGCAGCAGCGTGGACTGCGGGTTGACGTTGACGAAGATGATTTCCACCGCCGCCGTGCTGGGCTGGTAGCGCGCGGCCACTTCGCTCACGCCGTCGAACAGCACCTTGAGCCGGCCCGGCAGATCCCCCAGCGCGAGGCCCGTGGCGCGCCCCGTGGTGCGGATGGTGCCGCTGGCCACGTAGCGCAGGCGATGGCCGTCCACGTCCACCACGCCGAAGCCCGTGGTCTGCAGTCCGGGGTCGATGCCAAGGATTCTCATGGACTATTAAATTTATAGCTGTTTGCGCTTGCTGATATTGGCTTGGAGGCCGATACTGCTTGTATAAATGACACGTGGTTCAGGGCAACTCGCTGCGCCCCATGCGCGCCAGCAGCGCGCGCGTGCGCCCGGCCAGGTAGGCCGAGCCGGGCGCCTTCTCGAAGCGTTTGGGCGCCGGCAGCATCACGGCCAGGCGCGCGGCCTCGGGCGCGGTGAGCTGGCGTGCGCTCTTGCCGAAGTAGCGCTGCGCGGCGGCCTCGGCGCCGAACACGCCTGCCCCCCATTCCACGTTGTTCAGGTAGATCTCCAGGATGCGCTGCTTGGGCAGGAGCTGCTCCAGCGCCAGAGTGAGCACGAATTCCTGCCCCTTGCGCACCAGGTTGCGCTCGCCCGACAGCAGCAGGTTCTTGGCCAGTTGCTGGGTGATGGTGGAGCCGCCGCGGATCTTGGGCGCGCGCCCCGTGGCCGACGGCCGGGCGGCCAGCTGCGCCTCGATGCGCGCATTGCGCTCCCAGGCCTTTTCGATGGCATCCCAGTCCACGCCGTCGTGGTTGACGAAGTTATCGTCCTCCGATGCGACCACCGCGCGCTTGAGGTGGTCGGATATCTGTGCGTACGGCACCCACTGCTGGCGCCAGCGCACGCCGCTGCCTTGGGACCATTGCGCCCAGGCCTCGGACCGCTGGAAGGTGGTGGATTCCGGGTCGATCACCGCCATGGCCGCGATGCGCGCCACGAAGAACAGCTGCAGCGCCAGCAGTGCCAGCAGCACCAGCATGCACCAGCGCAGTGCGCCCCGCATGCCTCAGGCCCCCGCGGCGATGGCCGCGCGCAGCTCCTGCAGCACCGGGGCCGACGGCGGGCGCACGCCGCGCCAGAGCAGGAACGCCTCGGCTGCCTGCTCCACCAGCATGCCCAGCCCGTCGCGCACGGTGGCGCCGTGGGCCGTGGCCCAGTCCAGAAAGGGCTGCGCCGCGGGGCCGTACATCATGTCGTAGGCCAGGCTGCCGGGGCGCAGCACGCTGGCGGGCACGGGCACCGCGCCGCCTTCCAGGCTGCTGGCCGTGGCGTTGATGATTATGTCGAAATCGGCCCCTGGCGCTTGCATATTCAGCGCCAGTAGCTCTGTTTTTTGTAGCGCTGCGAGTGCGGCGTGGCTGTCCACCAGTGCCTGGGCGCGCGCGGGCGTGCGGTTCACGACGGCGATGCGCCGGGGGTGCTGCCGCAGCAGCGGGCCCAGCACGCCGGCGGCCGCGCCGCCCGCGCCCACCAGCAACACGTCGCGCCCGGCGAGTGGAGCGCCAGCGCCTTGCGTGATGTCGGCCACCAGGCCCAGGCCGTCGGTGTTGTCGGCATGGATGTTGCCGCCGTCGAACACGAGGGTATTGGCCGCGCCGGCCAACTGCACGCGCTCGCTGCGCGTGGTGGCCAGCTGCGCGGCCTCCAGCTTGAACGGCACGGTGATGTTGCAGCCGCGCCCGCCTTCGGCGGCGAAGCTCTGCAGCGCCTGGGCGAAGCCGTCCAGCGGAACCAGGCGGCGCTCGTAGTGCAGCGACTGGTCCGTCAGTTGGGCAAAGCGCGCGTGGATCCAAGGCGAGCGGCTATGGGCGATGGGATTGCCCATCACGCAGTAGAGGTCGGCGGCGGCGGTCATCAGCGCAGGTCGGTTTCCAGGGTCTGGTCGCGCGTGAACTTGAAGCGCGAGACCACGGCGATCTGATCGGCCTTGGCGCGCATTGCCGGGCCGAAGTGGCCAAAGGGCCCCGCCGCGCGGGCGATGGCCTCGGCGCGGCGGTCCAGCAGGCGGTTGCCCGAGCCCTGCACCACCTCGGTGGCCAGCACGCGGCCGTCATGGTTCACGGTCAGGATCATGATCAGCTCGCCGTAGAGCTTCTTGCCGCCCTGCTCGGGGAAGTTCTGCGTGCCCTTGTCCTCGACCTTGCGGCGCAGCGCGTCGTAGTACACGGCGTACACCTCCTCGCGCGTGGCGGGGCTGATGTAGCGCTTGCGCGGGCGGGCGTTTTCCTCGTTGATGCGCTTTTCGATCTCGGCCAGCAGCTTCACCAGCTGGCGGCGCTTTTCGTCCTGGGCCTGGCTGTCGGTGCTCTGGCTGGGCTTGCGCGGGTCGGGCTCGGGCAGCACGGCGAGCTGCTTGCGCAGCTGGGCCAGCATCTGGGTCTGCTGCTCCAGCATTTGGTCCATCTTGCGCTGGGCTTCTTCCAGGTCGTCGCCGATCGTGGTGAGGGCCGAGTAGGGCAGGGGGCTGGTGGCGCGTCCCTTGGCGGCCTCGCCGCCACCGGCCAGCGACGCCTGCGCGATGGCCTGCGCCTTGTCGGGGCGCTCGTTGGACTGCGCGTTGACCAGGATCACCTCCAGCGGCGTGTCCTGGAACACGCGGTTGAAGCTCTCGGGGTCCACGAAGCGCACCGTGAGCAGTGCGGCATGCACGGCGATGGAGACGCCCAGCGCGATCTGCAGCGTCGTCAGGCGTTGAAGCAGGGTGGAGATTTTCATCGTCGGGCCGCCATCACTGCAGGCCGCGGCGCCCTGTGGGGCGGCGCGCTGCATGGCGGTGGAGCAAGGGAGCGGTTGTCACGGCGCCCGATTATCAGCGGTGCCGCCGGCGCCCTCGCCCTCGGCCTCGTTGACATCGACCGCGATGGCGATCGGGCCGGCCACGGCCTCCTCGTCGCCCTCGTCCTCGTCCACCGGGCCGTCGTCGCTGGCATCCAGCGGGTCGTCCAGGCGCGCCACCAGGGTGCCCGCCACGTCCAGCGTGATCTCGTCGATCTCGCCGAGCTTGACGCGCACGCGCGCGCCGCGCGGCAGCTGCTGCGCGCCCAGCACGGGCAGCACCAGTGGCAGGGTGTCGGCGCGCACCAGGAAGCTGCCGTTCGGCCCTTCCTTGAACACGGTGGCGTCCAGCTCGGTGATCTGGTTCTGCTGCAGGTACTTGAGCGTCCAGAAGCGCTCCATGCCGGCCTGGTAGCCGTTGTAGGCGCTGTAGGCGGCATCGAAGCTGCTGATGATGGAGAACAGCTCCGCGTCCTTGGGCTTGAACGGTGCGGCCAGTGCAGCGGTCTTGCCGTGGCGCGCGCAGGCAATGATCTGCCACTGGTTCACCAGGTCCACGTAGCGGCGCAGCGGCGAGGTGGCCCAGGCGTAGCTCTTCACGCCGATGCCGGCGTGCGGCAGCGCCTTGGTGGACATGCGCACCTTCACACCGGGCGCCAGGCTCGCCTGGCTGCGGTAGATGCCCGGCACGCCGTGCTCGGCCAGCATGTTGCCCCAGGTGCTGTTGGCGACGATGGCGGCCTCGGCCACGATCAGGTCCAGCGGCGCGCCGCGCTTGCGGGTGGTGATGTTCACCGTTTCGCTGCCGTTGGGCTCGGCGCCGTCGTTGCGGGGCTTGTGGGCCCCCACGCTTGCCGCTTCGCTGGCTGCGCTGCCCCCCGCGGGGGCGTTCGCGCCTTCGGGCGGCCGGGCGGCGCTCAGCCGGAAGGTGTAGTCGGGGCGGTTGAAGGTTTCGGGCTTGCCGCGCACGACTTCGCGCTGGGCCTTGAGCTGCTTGGCCAGTCGGTGCAAAAAGGAGAGCTGCTCACGCAGATCCAGCAAGGCCTGAGGCGTGTTTTCGGTCTGAATCGACGCATCCTGCAGCCATTCCTCGGTGACGATGTGGTCGAGCTGGTCGTGGCGCAGGTTCACCGTCACGGGCACGCGCTCCAGGCGCGTCTCGGTGGCGGTGATGGCCAGCGTGGCCTCGTCGATCGTCACATACAGCGACACGGCCGGGTTGGCGCGGCCCTCGTCCAGCGTGTAGATCTGCACCACCTCGTCGGGCAGCATGGTGATCTTGTAGCCCGGCATGTAGACGGTGGACAGGCGCGTGCGCCCCAGCTTGTCCAGGTCGCCCCCGGGTTGGATCGCCAGGCCCGGCGCTGCAATGTGGATGCCCAGCGTCACGGTGCCGGTGCCCAGGCCCTGCACCGACAGGGCGTCGTCGATCTCGGTGGTGGCCGAATCGTCGATGGAATAGGCCTGTACATCCGCCAGCGGCAGGTCGGCCGGCGGCTGGGGTGCCGCCAGCTGGGGAAAGCCCGTGCCCTTGGGGAAGTTGTCGAACAAAAAGCGCTTCCAGTGGAACTGGTAGCTGGAGTCGATCGCACCCGCGGCCTGCAACAGGTCCAGCGGAGCCTTCTGCGCGCTGCGGCTGGCCTCGACCACGGCCTTGTACTCGGGCGCGTTCTTGTCGGGGCGGAACAGAATTTTGTAGAGCTGCTCGCGCACGGGCTGCGGGCAGGTGCCGGCGACGAGTTCGGCGGCCCAGGCGTCGATCTGCGCCTGGATCTGCTTCTTCTTCTCGATGGCGGCGAGGGCCTGCTGCAGCACCTCGGCCGACGCCTTGCGAAAACGCCCTTTGCCCGCGCGGCGGAAGTAGTGCGGCGCCTCGAACAGCGCCACCAGCATGCCGGCTTGCTCGGTCACTGGCGCCTGGGCAGAAAAATAGTCGCGCGCCAACTCGGCGAAGCCGAACTCCTCCTCGGGCGCGAACTCCCAGGCCAGCGGAAGCTCCACGCCGGCGGCGATCTCGCGCGCCTGCGCCAGCAGCTCGGCCGGGGCGGGCTTGTCGAACTTCAACAGGATGTTGGCGGCCTTGACCTTGACGCGTTTACCCGAGTCGAGCTCAATCTGTGCCGAGCTTTCGGCTTCGGAGAGGATGCGGCCGGCCAGGAACTTGCCGGCTTCGTCGAACAGTGCATGCATAGGGGCGCGATTTTCCCATGGCGGCGGGCAGCGCCCCTGTTCGTGGCAGGTGATTGCGGGTGTTTGTCACGCCAGGCCTTCGGCGTGCGTCCAATGGGCAAAGGGTCTCAACGAAAGCGAGGCGAGCCATGCACCCATCCGAGGACTTACCGCAGGCGGCGGTTGTCACTGCCATTCCCATCGCCGACCGTGCGGCGGACGCGGCCTTGGTGACGCGCGCCCTCGCCGGCGAGGCGGGAGCCTTCGCCGCCATCATGCGGCGCCACAACCGGCTGATGTTTCGCGCCGCGCGCGGCGTGGTGCATGACGACGCCGAGGCGCAGGACGTGGTGCAGGAGGCCTATTTGCGCGCCTTCACGCGGCTGCGGGCCTTCCGCGGCGATGCCGCGCTGGGCACCTGGCTGGCGCGCATCTGCCTGCGCACGGCCTTGGACGTCTTGCGCCGGCGTGCGCGCAGCGTGGCGATCGACCCCGCGCAGGCCAGCGACCAGGAGCCGCAGCCGGAGGATGCCATGTCCTATTTCGCCCCGCCCGACGACGCGCCCGACCAGGCACTTGCGCGTGCCCAGTTGCGCGCCCTGCTGGAGTCGGCCGTGCACAGCCTGCCGCCGCTGTACCGCAGCGTGTTCCTCCTGCGTGCCGTGCAGGAGATGAGCGTGCAGGAGGCGGCCTTCTGTCTGGACATCAGCGAAGAGCTGGTGCGCACCCGCTACCTGCGTTCGCGCGCCATGTTGCGCGACGCGCTGGGCGCGCGGGTGGAAGCCTGCGCCGACAGCGTCTTTCCGTTTGCGGGCGCGCGCTGCGACCAGGTCGTGCAGCAGGTGCTGGACGCACTGGCGCGGCGCGGGCTGCTGGCCTGACGGGCCGGCGCCACCCCGCCCACGCCTATGGCCCGTGCGCCGCTGCGCGCCGCGCCGATTTCCCGCGCCGCCGGCGCGGCACTTGTCCCTTTCTTCAAGGAGATGACCATGAACCACTCTTCCTTCCTCTTGACGCCTTCTTCCGCGCTGCTCGCGCGCCGCCGCACGGTGGGCGCGGCCGTGCTCTCGGCCTCGGCCGTGGCCCTGCTGGGCGGGCGCGACGCGCTGGCCGCTGGCGCCAAGACCGATGCGCGACAGCACGAGGCCGACGTGCGCATCCTCAACACCGCACTGGCGGCGGAGTACGAGGCCGTGGCCGCCTACCAGGTGGGCGCCGAGAGCGGTCTGCTCACCTCCGGCGTGCTGCCGCTGGCGCAGCAATTCCAGGGCCACCACAGGGAGCATGCCGACGCGATCGCCGGCGCCGTGCAGAAGATGGGCGGCAAGCCCGTGCAGGCCAAGGCGCAGTACGGCTTCCCGACCGACAAGCTCAAGGCCGAAGCCGACGTGCTGCGCTTTGCCGCCGGACTGGAGCGCGGCGCCGTGTCGGCCTACCTGGGTGCGGTGCCGCTGTTTGCCGACCGTGCCCTGGCGCAGGTGGCCGCCAGCATCCTGGGCGACGAGGCCATGCACTGGGCCGTGCTGCGCCAGGCCCTGGGTGAGGCGCCGGTGCCCTCGGCGTTCCTGTCATGACCCGAGTCCAGGCAGGTGGGCGTAGGCGGGCCTGGGCATTGGTGGGCGGATTGGCGCTTGGTGCTGCGGGCATGGCGGTCGCCGGGCCCGCACCGGCAACGCCAGCGCCGGCCGCGCCCCAGCCCATGGCGCCTGACGCAGCCCAGCTGGCACGCGGCCAGCAGATCTACGCGCGCTGCGCGGGGTGCCACGCCATCGAGGGCCACCGCACGGGACCGCAGCACTGCGGCCTGTTCGGCCGCCGCGCGGGCACGGCGCCGGGGTTCGACGGCTACTCCCCGGCCATGAAGGCCAGCGGCATCGTCTGGGACGAGCGCACGCTGCAGCGCTTCCTGAAGGATCCGCCAGCCACCGTGCCCGGCACGTCCATGGGCTACGCAGGCGTGAAGGACGATGGCGAGCGTGCGGCGCTCATCGCCTGGCTGCGCCAGGCCACGCAGCCGGGGAGCGCCTGCACGCCCAGGTAACCCATTGCTCTGTTTTTGATAGCTGCCAGCGCTTACTACAAAAGCGCTGGAGGCATTTTTGGCTTGAAGTGCGGCTGGTGCCATGGCGGCGCCTATGATGGGCGCCACCATGACGTCCACGATCGCCTTTGCACCACCACCCCGCTATGCGTCCTGATTTCACGCCGCTGGCGATTTTGGCGATGGCGCTGCCCTTCGTCTTTGGCATTACCGAGGCTCCGTATTCCAACTTTTGGCCGCTGCTGGCCAGCGGCGCCTGCGCCTGGCTGCTGGCGGCGCTGGCCTGGTGCGGCGCCTGGCGTCCAAGTGCCGCGCGCCTGGGCGCCCATCTGGCGGCGGGTCTGCTGCTGGCGGCGCTGGTGGCCGCGGCCATCGGCCTGGTGCAGTTCTTCATGGGCGACCCGGGGTGGGCGCCGTGGGTGCATGCCTCCAGCCCGGGCCTGGCCTTCGGCAACTTGCGCCAGCGCAACCAGCAGGCCACGTTGCTGGCGCTGGGCGTGTGGGCGCTGCTGTGGTGGGTGGCGCGCCTGCAGGAGCAGGTGGACGGCAACCCGGTGCTGGCAGGGCGCGGCGCGCGCTGGCCGGTGCTGGCGGCGGTCGCGGTGCCCTGGGCCATGGTGCTGCTGGCCACTGCGGGCGCGGCCACGGCCTCGCGCACGGGGGCGCTGGAGTGGCTGGTGGTGTTGGCGCTGCTCGCCGTGTGGCGGCGCAGCAGCGGCGCACTGGCGCTCGGCATGGCCGGCGTGGGGCTGGCGGTCTATGCGGTGGCCGCGTGGGGCTTGCCGCAACTGCTGCTGCGGTGGACGGGCATGCGCATGGACGGCCTGTTCATGCGGATGGCCGATGGCTCCCAGACCTGCGTCGGCCGCGCTACGCTGTGGTCCAACGTGCTGGAGCTGATCGCCCAGCGGCCCTGGGCCGGCTGGGGCTGGGGCGAGCTGGACTACGCGCACTACATCCACCCGTTTGCGGGAGAGCGTTTTTGCGTGCTGCTGGACAACGCCCACAACCTGCCGCTGCATCTGGCGGTGGAACTGGGCCTGCCGGCTGCGCTGCTGCTGTGCGGCGTGCCGCTGTGGGCCGCGCTGCGCGCGCGCCCCTGGCGCGAGGCGCAGCCCCACCGCCAACTGGCCTGGGGCGTGCTGGCCCTTGTGGGCGTGCACAGCCTGCTGGAGTTCCCGCTGTGGTACGGGCCGTTCCAACTGGCCACCGCGCTGGCCGTGCTGGTGCTGCTGGCGCCCTGGCTGTCGCGTGCGGCGCGCTGGCGCCCCGTGGGTGCGGTGGTGGCGGGCGTGGCACTGCTGGCGGCACCGGCCATGGGGTTCGTGCTGGTGCGCGACTACGCGCGCGTGAGCGCGCTGTACCGTCCCACGGCAGAGCGGCCCGCGGCGCTGCGCGCGCTGACGGCTGCCGACGCGGCGCGGCAGGTGTGGTTCTTCCGCGCGCCAGCGCAGTTCGCGCAGCTCACCACTGCGGTGGTCACGCCTGCCAATGCGGCCGAGATGCATGCCCTGGCGTTGCAACTGCTGCACTACTCGCCCGAGCCGCGCGTGATCGAGAAGCTCATCGCCAGCGCGCGGCTGCTGGGCCGCGAGGACGAGGTGGCGCTGCACACCGACCGCTACCGCCGCGCCTATCCGTACGACTTCGGGCGCTGGCAGCGCGGTCAGCCTTCCGGTGGCCCGCCGCTGGAGCGCTGATCAGGCCAGGTCGCAGAACGCCAGCACCTCGGGCAGGTGCCGGGCGAAGTCGCTCAGCGCGTGGTCGCCGCCGGGCAGTACGCGCTGGGTGGCTTGCGGGTAGCGCGCGACCATCTCGCGCCAGTCCAGCAGTTCGTCACCCTGCGCGGCGATCAGCAGCTCCGGCCCCGCGGGCGGCAGGTGGCGCACGTCCAGCGCCTGCAGCTCGGCGATGTACTCGGGGCGGAAGAAGAACCGCTCTTCGGGGTTGTGCCACGCGGTCTGCTCGCCGATGTAGCGTTCCAGGTCGCGCGCGGGGTGGACGGCGGGGTTGAGCAGCACGCTGGTACAGCGCGCCTGTTGCGCCACCCAGCTGGCGTAGTAGCCGCCGAGCGACGAGCCGACCACCGCCATGCCCGGTCCCTGTGGCCAGGTGGCGATGCCGCCTGCGACCAGCGCCATCGCCGCGCGCGGCGAAGGGGGCAGCTGTGGGCACCAGAACGTTACGCCCGGGTGGTGCTGGGCCACGTGCGCGGCCACCTGGCGGGCCTTGGTGGACTGGGGCGAGGAGCGAAAGCCGTGCAGGTACAGCAGGTGGGTGGTGGGCATGGCTGTCAGCGTCGGCGCTGTCGAAAGGCAAGTGCCGGTCCGGCAACGGTTTTTGGTGGATGATGCGTGGATCTTGTAGCCAGCTTACGCCATGCCCGATTCCGTTTCCCGTCCGGCCACCCTGGGCGCTGCAGCGGGCGCCATGCCCGCTCGCCAGCGCCTGGGGCGATTCGAGTTGCAGCACGTGCTGGGCCGGGGCGCGCAGGCGACCGTGTGGCTGGCGCGGGACACGCGCCTGCACCGCGAGGTCGCGGTCAAGTGGCTGGCCGACGGCGGCGACGCGCAGGCGCAAGAGCAGTGGCTGCGCGAGGCGCGCCATGTGGGCCGGCTGTCGCACCCGCGCATCGTGCCGGTGTTCGAGGCCGACGTGCACGAAGGCCAGCCCTACCTGGTGTTCGAATATGTGCCGGGCTGCACGCTGGCCGAGCATCTGGCGCATCAGGGCCGCTGTGCGGTGCACGACGCGGTGGAGCTGATGGTGGACGTGCTCGAAGGACTGCAGGCGGCGCATGAGGCCGGCATCGTGCACTGCGACCTGAAGCCGTCGAACGTGATGGTGGATGCCCAGCGCCATGCGCGGATCATGGATTTCGGTATCGCCGCGGCCATGGCCAGCCCTGCGGGCGGCCCCATTGCGCGCGGCACGCCGGCCTACATGGCGCCAGAAGCGGTGGCGGGCGCGGCGCCCGCGCCCGCATCGGACATCTACGCTGCTGCGCTGGTGCTCGTGGAACTGCTCACCGGCAGGCGTTTGATTACTGAGCGCGATCCGGCGCAGGCGCTCGCGCATGTCGCCCGGCACGCGCCGCAGCTGCCCGACGATCTGGGGGCGGGTGTGGACGATGGCCTGCGCTCCATCCTGCGCCGGGCCCTGGCGCGCGACCCTGCCGAGCGCTACGCCAGCGCGCAGGAGATGTGCGATGCCTTGCGTGCCTGGGCGGCGCCGGTGAGCGCCCCTACCGCGGCAAGCAATGCCGCGCTGGACTTCCTGCTGCGGCGCATGCGCCACAAGAGTGACTTTCCGGCGCTGTCCGATTCGGTGGCGCGCATCCAGCGCATGACCCACTCGGAGGACGACAGCATTGCCGATCTGACCAACGAGATCCTCAAGAGCGTTGCCCTCACCAACAAGCTGCTGCGATTGGTCAACAGCGCCCCCTTTTCCCACCTGGGGGGCGGCATCGGCACGGTCTCGCGTGCGGTGAGTCTGGTGGGCTTCAATGCAGTGCGCAACATGGCGCTGTCGCTGGTGCTGCTGGAGCACATGCAGGACCGGGGGCATGCCAAGCAGATGCGCGAGGAATTCTTGCGCACCATGATGGCCGGCGCCGTGGCGGCGCAGTTGTGTGGGCCGAGCGACCAGCGTGAGGAAGCCTTTCTCGGCGCGATGTTCCAGGGCCTGGGGCGCATGCTGTGCTCGTTTTATTTCCCGGAGGAGGCGGCCCAGATCCGCGCGCTGGTGGCCTCTGACCGGCCGTCGGGGGGCGATGAGGCCGCGGCTTTGCAGGTGCTGGGACTGAGCCTGGAAGATCTGGGTGTCGGCGTGGCGCGTGTGTGGAGCCTGCCCGATTCCCTGCAGCGCTGCATACGGCCACCGCAGGGGCGGCCGCCGCAGCGCCCGCCCGAGGGCGTGGAGCGGTTGCGCTGGGTGGGACGTGCCGCGAACGAGGCGGCCACCATCATGCTGCTGCATGAGCCGGAACCCGCGGGCGCCCGCCTGCAGCAGCTGGCGGCGCACTATGCGGTCGCTTTCTCGATGACGCAGCAGGAGTTCGTCAAGGCCACGGTGCTGGCACGCGAGCAGCTCATCGCCATGGCCGACGCCCTGGACTTGCGCGTGGACAAGGGCTCGCCCGCGGCGCGCCTGCTGGCTCCGCCCACCGCCCTGGATGCGCCGCCGGTATTGGCCGACCCGGCCACGGGCCATGAGCTGCATTACGACGCCCTGCAGACCCTGCCCCTGACGCTGGCGCAGTCCACTGATGCGGCGCCTTCCGCCAGCCAGGCGGCCGAGGTGCTGGCCGCTGGCATCCAGGAGGTCAGCAACGCCATGGTGGAGGACTTCCGCCTCAATGACATCGTGCGCATGGTGCTGGAAACCATGCTGCGTGCCCTGGGCGCGCGGCGCATCGTGTTCTGCCTGCGCGAGGTCAAGACCGAGCGCATGACCGGGCGTTTCGGACTGGGCGAAGGCAGCGCAGACGCCGTGCGCGCCCTGGCCGTGCCCCTGAAGGGCGCGGATGACCTGTTTGCCGCCGTGTGCCAGCGGGGCGCCGATACCCTGATTGCCGACGCCACCGAGGAGCGTGTGCGAGCGCGTCTGCCGGCATGGTTCCTCGGCAGCTTCGATGCCACCAGCTTTCTGCTGCTGCCGCTGTCGATCAAGCAGCGTCCCTTTGCGCTGATCTATGCCGATCATGAGCGCCCTGGCGGCCTGGTGGTGGACGACAAGGTGCAGGGGCAGCTGCGCACGCTGCGCAACCAGTTGGTGCTGGCGTTTCGCCAGGCCGACTGATGCCTAGTCCTGGAATCACGCAAGGGGGCTTGGTCTGGCGCCCGATAATCGCGCCCCATGGCCGCCGCTTTCGACAAACCTTCCCTGCCGCAACGCCTCCTGCCGCTGCTGCGCGGCTTTGACTGGCCGCTCATCGCGCTGCTGCTGGCGCTGTCTTCCATCGGCCTGGTGGCCATGTATTCGTCGGGTTTCGATCATGGCACGCGCTTTTACGACCATGGCCGCAACATGCTGCTGGCCGCGGGCATCCTGTTCGTGGTGGCCCAGGTGCCGCCGCAGCGGCTGATGATGCTGGCCGTGCCGTTGTACACGCTGGGCGTGGCGCTGCTGGTGGGCGTGGCGCTGTTCGGCATCACCAAGAAGGGGGCGCAGCGCTGGATCAACGTGGGTGTGGTGATCCAGCCCAGCGAGCTGCTGAAGATCGCCACCCCGCTGATGCTGGCCTGGTGGTTCCAGAAGCGCGAGGGCCAGCTGCGTGCGCTGGACTTCGTGGTGGCGGGGGCGCTGCTCATGGTGCCCGTGGGCCTGATCATGAAACAGCCTGACCTGGGCACCTCGCTGCTGGTGATGGCCGCGGGGCTGTCGGTGATTTTCTTTGCGGGCCTGCCTTGGAAGCTGGTGGTGCCGCCGGTGCTGCTGGGCGCGGTGGGCATTGCGCTCATCGTCTGGTTCGAGCCGCAACTGTGCGCCGAGGGCGTGCGCTGGCCGGTGCTGCACGACTATCAGCAACAGCGCATCTGCACGTTACTGGACCCCACGCGCGATCCGCTGGGCAAGGGCTTTCACATCATCCAGGGCATGATCGCCATCGGCTCGGGCGGCGTGTGGGGCAAGGGGTTCATGGCCGGCACGCAGACGCACCTGGAGTTCATCCCCGAGCGCACGACCGACTTCATCTTCGCCGCGTTCTCCGAGGAGTTCGGCCTGGTGGGCAACCTCACCCTGATCGTCTGCTTTGTGCTGCTGGTCTGGCGCGGGCTAGCGATTGCGGCCAACGCCAATACGCTGTTCGGGCGCCTCATGGCGAGTGCCGTGGCGATGATCTTCTTCACCTATGCCTTCGTGAACATGGGCATGGTCAGCGGCATCCTGCCCGTGGTGGGGGTGCCGCTGCCGTTCGTCAGCTACGGCGGCACGGCCATGGTCACGCTGGGGCTTGCGCTGGGGGTGCTGATGTCGGTGGCACGCGCACAGCACCAGCCCGAGCAGGGGCCGCCGCGGGCGCGGTAGCGAGGCTGCGGAGGGAACCTGCGTGCACGCAGGGTCTAGGGCGCCTGCCTACAATCGGCCGATGATTTCCCGCGAACCCACCATCGAACGCCTGGGCCTGGCCCGTGAGCTGCTGCTCACCCCCTTCGGCCTGGACGAGTCCCACCTCTCCCGCGCCCTGGCGGAGATCCGCGCGCACCGCGTGGACGACGCCGACCTGTACTTCCAGTACACGCGCAGCGAAGGCTGGAGCCTGGAAGAGGGCATCGTCAAGACGGGCTCGTTCTCCATCGACCAGGGCGTGGGCGTGCGCGCGGTGAGCGGCGAGAAGACGGCCTTCGCCTACTCGGATGATATTTCCGAGGCCTCGCTGCTCGACGCGGCCCGTACCGTACGGTCCATTTCGGTTGCGGATAAGGTGGGACGTGCGCGAGTAGCTTCCAAAAAGATAGCAAACAGCCGTTCGCTGTACCCGCACATCGACCCCATCGCCTCGATGGACAGCACCGACAAGGTGCGCCTGCTGGAGCGCGCCGAGCAATGTGCCCGCGCCAAGGACCCGCGCGTGGTGCAGGTCATGGCGGGCCTGGCCAGCGAGTACGACGTGGTGCTGGTGGCGCGTGCCGATGGGCTGATGGCCGCCGATGTGCGCCCGCTGGTGCGCCTGTCGATCACCGTCATCGCCGAACAGAACGGCCGCCGCGAGGTGGGCTCGGCCGGCGGGGGCGGGCGCTTCGGTCTGGCCTATTTCACCGACGAGCAGATCGGGCAGTATGTCCATGAAGCCGTGAATGCTGCGTTGGTCAACCTCGAGTCGCGCCCTGCGCCCGCGGGCGAGATGACCGTGGTGCTGGGCCCCGGTTGGCCCGGTGTGCTGCTGCACGAGGCCGTGGGCCACGGGCTGGAGGGCGACTTCAACCGCAAGGGGTCGAGTGCCTTCAGCGGCCGCATCGGGCAGCGCGTGGCGGCCAAGGGCGTCACCGTGCTGGACGATGGCACGCTGGCCGACCGCCGCGGCTCGCTCAACGTGGACGATGAGGGCCACGCCACGCAGCGCAACGTGCTCATCGAGGACGGCATATTGAAGGGCTACATCCAGGACGCGATGAATGCGCGCCTCATGGGTGTCAAGCCCACGGGCAACGGCCGGCGCGAGAGCTATGCCCACATCCCCATGCCGCGCATGACCAATACCTACATGCTGGGCGGCGACAAGGACCCGCAGGAAATCGTCGCCAGCATCAAGAAGGGCCTGTACGCCACCAACTTCGGCGGCGGACAGGTGGACATCACCAGCGGCAAGTTCGTGTTCTCCGCGAGCGAGGCCTACTGGGTGGAAAACGGCAAGATCCAGTACCCCGTGAAGGGCGCGACCATCGTCGGCAGCGGCCCGGAGTCGCTCAAGAAGGTGACCATGATCGGCAACGACATGCGCCTGGACAGCGGTGTGGGCACCTGCGGCAAGGAGGGTCAGAGCGTGCCTGTGGGAGTGGGCCAACCCACCATGCGCATCGATGGCCTGACGGTGGGCGGCACGGCCTGAGCGCCGCGGCCGGTTGTGTGCCATGCCCGTGCCACTCTCCAGCCGCCCGCAGACTTTCACCGATCCGGACCGTAACCCGCACGGCGGAGAGGCGGACGAGGACGCGCGTGCGCTGCGCGACAGCCTGGGCGAGCTGGCCCAGCATATCGAGGCCGCCACGCGCGCGCGCCGGGGGCAGTTGGGGCCCGAGGCCGTGCGGCGCAGCGCCGAGGCGCTGGCGCATTGCGCAAGGCGCCACCAGTTGCACCTCACAGGGCTGGGGTCGGCCTGGCATGCGCTGTATGAATTCGGTGTCTACCAGCGCGCGTTGCGCGAATTGCGCGATGCCCTGGCGCAATGGCAGCAGGCCTTGCAGCAGCGTAGCCCCTCTGAGGCCGAGCGCTTCAGTACTTTTGAGCGGCAGGCGTGGCGCACGCTGGGAGAGGCGCGGCTGGTGCTCGACATCTATATGCAGGGCGACCCCTGCATGGAGCGATCGGCGCCCGACACCCGGCCTGCCGCGGAGCGCCCACCGCGTGCGCCACTGCTGGCGCGCCTGCGCCGGTGGTGGTTCGAGGGACGGCATCCGTAAGCGGTTGTAGCGCGACGGCAACATGGTGCCTATGTTGCGGTGCCGCAATACGTGCTACATTGGTTCGCATGTCAGTTCACAGCGCGTTTTACTTTTACTTTTGGTTCTCTGTCCCTGGCGGATGAGAGGTACGCGCGCACCCAGACTGAGCCCCCTTCTCTAAGAAACCGCCGAAGCTGAAAAGCCCGGCGGTTTTTTGTTATCTGTTCTCCGTTTTCCATCTTCACCCCCCCACACACCCGAGAGGAAGCACCCATGAACGCCCATGTCTCCAGCAGCGATGCCTGGTATCCCAACGTCGAGAAAACCAGCGAGACCGACGACCAACGCATCAAGGACATCACCGTGCTTCCTCCTCCAGACCACCTGATTCGCTTTTTCCCGATCCGCGGGTCGGAGGTGGAGTCGCTGATTGCCAACACACGCCGCAGCATCCAGCGCATCATGAGCGGCGAGGACGACCGGCTGCTCGTCATCATCGGCCCCTGTTCGATCCACGACCCGCACGCCGCGGTGGACTATGCGCGCAAGCTCAAGGCCGTGCGTGAGCAGTACAAGGACCAGCTGGAAGTGGTGATGCGCGTGTACTTCGAGAAGCCCCGCACCACCGTGGGCTGGAAGGGCCTGATCAACGACCCCTACCTGGACGGCAGCTACCGCATCGACGAGGGCCTGCGCATCGCTCGCCAGCTGCTCATCGACATCAACCGCCTGGGCGTGCCGGCGGGCAGCGAGTTCCTGGACGTGATCTCGCCCCAGTACATCGGCGACCTGATCAGCTGGGGCGCCATCGGCGCGCGCACCACCGAAAGCCAGGTACACCGCGAGCTGGCCTCCGGCATTTCGGCCCCCATCGGCTTCAAGAACGGCACCGACGGCAACATCCGCATCGCCACCGATGCCATCCAGTCCGCCAGCCGCGGCCACCACTTCCTGTCGGTGCACAAGAACGGCCAGGTGGCCATCGTGCATACCGCGGGCAACAAGGATTGCCACGTGATCCTGCGCGGCGGCAAGGCGCCCAACTACGACGCCGCCAGCGTTGCCGCGGCTTGCAAGGACCTGGAGGCCGCCGGCCTGCCGGCGTCGCTGATGGTGGACTGCAGCCATGCCAACAGCAGCAAGCAGCATGAGAAGCAGCGCGATGTGGCGCGCGACATCGCCGCGCAGATCGCAGGCGGCTCGCGCAGCGTGTTCGGCGTGATGGTGGAAAGCCACCTGCAGCCCGGAGCGCAGAAGTTCACGCCGGGCAAGGACGATGCCACGACGCTGGAATACGGCAAGAGCATCACCGATGCCTGCTTGGGCTGGGACGACTCCGTTGCCTGCCTGGCCGAGCTGGCGGCCGCCGTGCAAGCGCGGCGCGCGCGTTGAAGCGGGCGCGGTGTAAGCTCGCGGCACGGGAATGGCGCGGCCGCGCCGTCCCGTTCACCCGTCAACACTATTCCCTCAAGAGGCGAGACAGCTCATGCACAGCGAAGTATTAGTCACCCTGAGCCCCGATCAGGAATTCCGTCTGGACGCGCAGGGGGGACAGCCCCTGTCGCACGAGGACGCGCGCCGCTGGCTGGACGATGAATTTCTACGCCTGGAATGCGAGCCGCTGCGCGCCAGCGGCAAGGTGCTGCTGGCCGACAAGGTGCTGACCGTGGCCCGCGCCGCGGGGGCGACGCTGCTGGCCGATCCTGCATGGTCCGGCCAGTTTGCCCGCGCCACCGTCGCTGCGCTTGCCAGGCCCGTCGTGCGCGTGGACGTGCCGGGCATGGCTGTCAGTTTCTAAGTCTCAAGCCAAAAAGGCTGCTAGCGCTTATTAATCAAGCGCTAGCAGCTATTGTTTTGATAGTTCTGCGAGCAGTTGGGCGTGCACTCCGCCAAAGCTGCCGTTGCTCATGCAGACGATGTGGTCGCCCGGCTGCACCGCTGCGCGGATCTGGCCCACCAGCGTGGGCAGGTCGCCCGCCGTCTGCGCGCGCGCACCCATAGGGGCCAGCGCCGCAGCGGCGTCCCAGTCCAGGCCGGCGGTATGGCAGAAGGCCAGGTCGGCCGGCTCCAGCGCCCAGGGCAACTGCGCCTTCATGGTGCCCAGCTTCATGGTGTTGCTGCGCGGCTCGAACACCGCCAGGATGCGCCCGCGGCCTTCGCCCTTGGGGCCCACGCGCCGGCGCAGTCCGTCCAGCGTGGTGCGCAGCGCCGTGGGATGGTGCGCAAAGTCGTCATAGACAGCGATGCCCCGTACCGTGCCGCGCAGCTCCATGCGGCGCTTGACGTTCTCGAAGCGCGCCAGTGCCTCGGCCGCCTGGGCAGGCGTCACGCCCACATGCTCGGCGGCCGCGATGGCAGCGAGGGCATTGAGCTGGTTGTGCACGCCCGTCAGCGTCCACTGCACGCGTGCCACTGTGCGGCCCCGCTGCAGCACCTCGAAATCGTGCGGCTCGCCTTGCGCGCCGAAGTCGCTCACCGCGGTGCCAAAGTTGGCCACGCCGCTCCAGCAGCCGGCGTGCAGTACGCGTGCCAGGCTCTCCTCCAGCCCATTGACCACCACGCGGCCCGAGGGCGGCACCGTGCGCACCAAGTGGTGGAACTGCCGTTCGATCTGGCCCAGGTCGTCAAAGATGTCGGCGTGATCGAACTCCAGGTTGTTCAGCACGGCGGTGCGGGGGCGGTAGTGCACGAATTTGCTGCGCTTGTCGAAGAACGCGGTGTCATATTCATCCGCCTCGATCACGAACAGCGGCGCCGTGGCGAGCGGTCCTGGCCCGGCCAGGGGCCGTACGGGTGCGCCCAGACGCGCGGATACGCCGAAGTTCATCGGCACACCGCCCACCAGGAAGCCGGGCGCCAGGCCCGCGCATTCCAGAATCCAGGCCAGCATGGACGTGGTGGTCGTCTTGCCGTGCGTGCCGGCGACGGCCAGCACATGGCGGCCCTGCAGCACATGCTCGGCCAGCCATTGCGGCCCGCTGGTGTAGGGCGCGCCCGCGTCGAGGATGGCCTCCATCAGCGGAAACTTCGGCGTGCCGTCCGCCAGCCGCGCGCGGCTGACCACGTTGCCCACCACGAACATGTCGGGCTTCAGCGCGAGCTGGTCGGCGCCATAGCCTTCGATCAACTCTATTCCCAAGGCGCGCAACTGGTCGCTCATGGGAGGGTAGACGCCGGCGTCGCAGCCGGTGACACGGTGGCCCGCCTCGCGCGCCAGCGCGGCCAGGCCGCCCATGAACGTGCCGCAGATGCCCAGGATGTGTATATGCATGGCTCCCGATTCTATGGACCTCGGTGGAACCTCCAGGATTTATGAAAAAAATGGGTCTAACGCCCGTTGATAAAGCGCGAACAGCTATCGAATAGGGAGCAAATGGCGGATGCATGGTGCATTACCCCTGCGGCGGGTGCGCCGTCACGGTTGCGTCAACGGTATTGCGGGGCATTGGGGCGACAATGGACGTCCTGCGTTCTGGACCGTGCCGCCATGCAAAACGCCCTTGCCATCGAAATCGCCAATGCCGCAGCCCGCCTGGTGGTCGAGGAGGGGCTGGAGTGGGGGGCGGCCAAGCGCCGCGCGGTCAAGGAGTTGGGGCTACCCCAGCGCACGCCGCTGCCCGACAACGACCTCGTCGAGGATGCAGTGCGGGAGTACATCGGCCTGTTTTGCGCCGATACCCAACCCTCCGAATTGCGGGCGCTGCGCGAATTGGCACTGGTGTGGATGCAACGCATGCAGGACTTCCGCCCCTACCTGGGCGGTGCGGTCTGGCACGGCACGGCCACACGGCTGTCCGACATCTACCTGGCGCTGTTCTGCGACGATCCCAAATCGGCCGAGATTGCCCTCATCGACCACCATGTGAATTACGAGCCCCGCACCGTCATGGGTTTCCGGGGCGAGCCGGTCGATGCCTTGAGTCTGAGCAGCCGATCCGCCGCGTTGCACGAAGAGATCGGCGTGCATCTGCTGATCTATGACCTGGACGACCTGCGTGGCGCGCTGCGCCCCGACGCCCGGGGGCGCGCGCCCCGGGGTGATCTGCAAGCCGTGCGCCGGTTGCTGCAGGAAATGCCTACTTCCACCCTGTCTTCATGAACGAGCCCACTCTTTCCTCTTCGGCGTCTGCCGATTCCGCAAAGGCGCCGAGCGCCCATCCGCTCCGCCGCCGCCGCTGGCTGCTGGTGGGGGCCGGTGCCCTTGCCGCCCTGGGGGGCGCGGGGCTGGCGGCCTGGCGGCTGCGGCCGGGCCCGGTGCAGGAGGGCGTGTCCGACGCCGTCTGGGGCGCGCAGTTTGAAGGCCCGGCGGGCGAAGTGCTGTCCATGGCCGCCTTGCGGGGTCGCCCCCTGCTGTTGAATTTTTGGGCCACCTGGTGCCCCCCGTGCGTGGAAGAACTGCCGCTGCTCAATGCCTTTTATGGGGAACACCGCGCCAAAGGGTGGCAGGTTGTGGGCTTGGCGATCGATCAGCCTTCCAACGTGCGCAAATTTCTAGAGCGCATGCCTCTCGATTTCCCAATCGCCTTGGGGGGGCTGGGCGGCACCGACCTGGCGCGCGGGCTGGGCAACGAAAAGGGCGGGCTGCCCTTTACCGTACTGTTTGGCGCAAATGGCAGCATTTTGAAGCGTAAAATGGGCCAACTGACGGCGCAGGATCTCCAAGGCTGGTCCACAACGTTGTGAGCGCCTGTGTTTCCTCAATGGAGATGGTGGCAATTGGGGTCGTTTCGGTGAAATAGTCCGAAATTAGGGTAAATTCGCTCCCCATTCCGTTTCTAGCCGTTGGAGCCCCCATGGATTTGCGCAAACTCAAGACCCTCATCGATCTGGTCTCCGAGTCGAATGTTTCTGAACTCGAGATCACCGAAGCCGAGGGCAAGGTCCGCATCGTGAAGAGCGGCGGGGCCGTGGTGCAGCAGTTCGTCGCCGCTCCCGTCCAAACCCCCATGGCCGCCGCGCCCGTAGCGGCCGCGCCCACCGCGCCCGTTGCTGAATTGCCTGCCCCCGCGGCGGCGGCCCCTTCTGGCCATATCGTCAAGTCGCCCATGGTGGGTACGTTCTATCGCGCGTCCAGCCCGGGCGCGAAGCCGTTTGTCGAGGTGGGCAGCAAGGTCAAGGAAGGTGACACGGTGTGCATCGTCGAAGCCATGAAGATCCTGAACGAGATCGAGGCCGACAAGTCCGGCACGGTGACCCGCATCCTGGGTGAGAACGGGCAGGCGGTGGAATACGGGCAGCCGCTGTTCGTCATCGAGTAAGCCGCGCATGAGCGCTTCAGCCCCCGCCGCATGCGCTCGTTGCGCGTGCATGGCAGCACCAGGCGCTGGCGCGGGTTTTTGTCTGCATGCGGCCTTGAGCCGCGAGGCCAACCATGTTTAAGAAGATTTTGGTCGCCAATCGCGGCGAGATTGCCCTGCGAATCCAGCGTGCCTGCCACGAACTGGGTGTGAAGGCCGTGATGGTCTATTCCGAGGCCGACCGCGACGCCAAATATGTCAAGCTGGCGGAGGAGGCTGTGTGCATCGGCCCCGCGCCCTCGCCGCTGTCCTACCTCAACATGCCTGCCATCATTTCGGCGGCCGAGGTGACGGACGCCGAGGCCATTCACCCGGGGTATGGCTTCCTGTCGGAAAACGCCGATTTCGCCGAACGGGTGGAAAAGAGCGGGTTCCAGTTCATCGGCCCGACGCCCGACTCCATCCGCATGATGGGTGACAAGGTGTCGGCCAAGCAGGCCATGATCCGCGCGGGCGTACCCTGCGTGCCGGGCTCCGATGGCGAGTTGCCGGATGATCCAGTGCAGATCCGCCGCATTGCCAAGAGCATCGGTTACCCGGTCATCATCAAGGCCGCTGGCGGTGGTGGCGGCCGTGGCATGCGAGTGGTTCACACCGAGGCGGCGCTGGTCAACGCGGTGCAGATGACCAAGGCCGAGGCGCAGGCCGCCTTTGGCAACCCGGCCGTGTACATGGAGAAATTCCTCCAGAACCCGCGCCATATAGAGATCCAGATACTGGCCGACAAGTACCGCAATGCCGTGTACTTGGGCGAGCGCGACTGCTCCATGCAGCGTCGCCACCAGAAGGTGATCGAGGAAGCGCCGGCACCGGGTATTCCGCGCAAGCTGATCGAGAAGATTGGCGAACGCTGCGTGGCCGCCTGCAAGAAGATCGGCTACCGCGGTGCGGGTACGTTCGAGTTCCTGTACGAGAACGGCGAGTTCTACTTCATCGAGATGAACACCCGCGTGCAGGTGGAGCACCCGGTGACCGAGTGGATCACGGGCGTGGACATCGTGCGCACGCAAATCATGGTGGCTGCGGGCGAAAAACTGCCGTTCACTCAGCGCCAGGTTCAGATCCATGGCCATGCGATCGAGTGCCGGGTGAACGCTGAGGATCCCTACAAGTTCATCCCGTCGCCGGGGCGCATCACGATGTGGCACGCGCCTGGCGGCCCGGGCGTGCGCGTGGACTCGCACGCCTATACGAACTACTACGTGCCGCCGAATTACGACTCCATGATCGGCAAGATCATCGTGCACGGCGATACGCGCGAGCAAGCCCTGGCGCGCATGCGCACGGCACTGTCGGAAACGGTGATCGAAGGCATCAATACCAACGTGGCGCTGCACCGCGAACTCATGGTGGACGCCAAGTTCGTAGCGGGCGGCACCAACATCCACTACCTGGAGGAGTGGCTGTCGCAGCGCCAGCGCTGATCGTCAGCACTTCTGACCTGCCCGCTGGCATCCGGAAACGGATGCCAGCTTTTTTTCATGGATCGCGTGCAAGGAGGTTGATCCCATGTTCGAGCTGAACCTGTTGTGTCCCGAGGAACGGGTGGAGACCGTGAGCGACGCGCTCGATGCGCTGGAAGCCTTGAGCGTTTCGGTGGAAGATGCCGACGCGCACACCGATGCCGAGCAGGCGCTTTTTGGAGAACCTGGCATGCCGGCCCCGCGTGAGGGTTGGCAGCGTAGCCGCATCACTGCCCTGTTTCCTACGCAAGAGGCGGCCGAGGAGGCGCGGCAACTGTTGCAGGCCCAGGATTTCTTCGAGGGCTGCATCGTGCAGGGGGTGAGTGTGGTGCAGGAGCAGGACTGGGTCCGGCTCACGCAATCCCAGTTCGCGCCGGTGGACATCACGCCCGATTTCTGGATCGTGCCGACGTGGCACGAGATGCCCGCGGCTGCGCGCCGTAGCATCCGCCTGGATCCAGGGCTGGCCTTTGGCACGGGAACCCACCCAACCACGCGCATGTGCCTGCGCTGGATTGCCAAACATGGCGACGCGGCCGGGCAGGCGCTGGGGCGCGTGCTCGACTATGGCTGCGGCTCCGGCATCCTGGCGATCGGCGCCGCGAAATTTGGCGCCACAGAGATCGACGCGGTGGACATTGACGCGGCAGCCGTGGAATCCACGCGACAAAATGCGCAAGCCAACGGCGTGCAGGTGAACGCGGGTCTGCCCGAGCGGGCGCAAGGGCAATACCAGACCGTGTTGGCGAATATTCTGGCGACGCCGCTCAAGGTGCTGGCGCCCTTGCTCAGCGGCCATGTTGCGCAGGGCGGGCACCTTGTGCTGGCCGGCATCCTGGAGCGGCAGGCGGAGGAGCTGCAGGAGGCCTATGCGCCGTGGCTGCAGTTGCAGGTGTCGGACCGTGAGGATGGCTGGATCCTGATGACCGCGCGTCGCTAACCGCGCGTCGCTGACCGCGCGGGCTGCGCGGGGCCGTAGAGGGGCCCCTACAATCCACAGCCGATGAGCCAGATCACCCGCTGCCCCCACTGCTCCACCACCTTTCGGGTGGTTGCCGATCAGCTGCGGATATCGGAAGGCTGGGTGCGATGCGGGCACTGCAAGGAAGTGTTCGATGCATCGCAGCACTTGCAGGTGCAGGAGGCGGAGCCGTTGCTTTCCGACCTGCTTCTGGATGCGCTCAAGCCTCCGCCACAGCCCGTCGGTAAAGCCTCGGAAGGCATTCAGGTCTGGGGCAGTGCGCGGCATGTGGAGGCTCCAACATCGCTTGCGCCGGACCCGGTGATGTCTGCAGCGGCCGCGTGTGCACCGCAGGAAGTGGTTCCCGCGGTGGATGAAGGCCTGCGTACGGAAAGCGAAACTCCACCATGGGTTCCCCCACCGCCCCCGGTCCCCGCCTTTCTGCTGGCGAATCCTGAGGGCGCAGCGCCTGCGAAGACGCCGAAAGCAATGGCTGCGCCCCCGGTGGATGCCGATGCGGCGCCCCTGTCTCCAGCCGCGCGCGATATTCCCGCCCCGCCAGTCCATACGCTCCCGCAGGGTTACGAGTTACCGGCGGCGCCTCTTGAGGACGATGCGGAATCGGAGGAACCCAGCAGCCACGAATCCGCGGAAGCACCTGCCGTTCTGGTTTCACCGGTACCCACAGAGGAGGGGGCCACGTCCGCTGCGGGGAGGGCGGCGCAGGAGACCATCGAATCACCAGAGATGGCGCCCAGCCCGACTGAACCGCTGGAGTCCCTGGCGCCATCGGAGGATGCAGGCGCGCCATCGCTGGAGCGGGAAGAAGGGCGCGCCGACGACCGCACGGATTCCGTTATTGAACCTGGCTTCGTGAAGGCTGCGCGCCGCAACGCGTTCTGGCGCAGGCCCTCGGTACGTGTGGGCCTGTCCTTGGTCGGCCTGACGTTGGTGGTGGCCTTGCTTCTCCAAATCACCATCCAGGAACGGGACGACATCGCATCGCGTCATCCCGCGGCCCGCGCATGGATGGAGCGACTGTGCGCGCGCTTGCAGTGCGTGCTGCAACCTCCACGGCACATCACGGCAGTGGTCATCGACAGCTCATCGTTTCTGAAGGCGCGCCACGATCCGTCCGGGTACCAGTTGCAGATGAGCGTGAAGAATACGTCGACCCAGGCCGTTGCGATGCCGGCGCTGGAACTCACGCTGACGGATGCGCAAGACCAACCCATTGTGCGGCGCGTATTGCTGCGTGACGAACTGGGGGCCCCCCTGGAATTGGCACCAGGTTTCGTGTGGAGCGGTGCACTGCCGTTGCAGGTGATCCAGGGCGCTGCGCAGGTGGCCGGCTATCGGCTGGTGGCCTTCTATCCCTGATTTTTTACTCTTGAGCTTTGACCCTATGGCTGCGCTGATTTGCGGTTCCCTGGCCTTCGACACCATCATGACGTTCGATGGGCGTTTTGCAGAGCAAATATTGCCCGAGCAACTGCATATCCTGAATGTGTCGTTTCTCGTTCCCACATTGCGCCGCGACTTTGGAGGATGCGCTGGCAATATCGCATACAGCCTCAAGCTGTTGGGAGGCAACCCGCTGCCCATGGCCATGCTGGGCGCTGATGGCGGCGAATACTTGGCGCGACTGCAGCAACTCGGCGTCGACACCCGCTTTGTCGGCCGCGTGGAGGATACATACACCGCCCAGGCGATGATCATGACCGATCGGGACAACAACCAGATCACGGCGTTCCACCCCGGTGCCATGATGCAGGCCCACCTGCACCGCATCCCGCCCGGGGCGGGTGCGCACGTGGGCATCATCGCGCCGGACGGCCGTGAGGCCATGCTGCAGCACGCGGCGCAATTCGTCGAGGCGGGCATTCCGTTCGTGTTCGATCCGGGACAGGGGTTGCCCATGTTCGATGGCGCAGACCTGCGTCGATTCATCAAGCAGGCGAGCTGGATCGCCGTCAATGACTACGAAGGCAAGATGTTGTGCGACCGTACGGGCTGGAGCCTGGCAGAGATCTCGCATCGGGTCCGCGGCCTGATCGTCACACTGGGAGCACAGGGATGTGAGATCTGGGAACAGGGTGTCAGGACGCATGTTCCCCCTGTGCAACCGGCGCAGGTGGTGGACCCCACGGGCTGCGGGGATGCCTGGCGTGGCGGTTTGCTCTACGGCCTGGAGAAGGGGTGGACCCTGGCACGTTGCGCTCAGTTGGGCAACCGGCTGGGCGCGCTCAAGATCGCGCAACGCGGCCCGCAGAATTACCAGCTGGACTTTCAACCTGACTGAGCGAGCGCCGGGATTGAAGCAGCGTTTCTGACTGCGGATTCGCCATAAAAAAACCCGGTGCAAGCACCGGGTCGTAGGCTGGACTGTCCCGTAGCCTTATGGCTTGCCACCCGTAGGGAAGGGCCATGCGGCTTGCGGGTTCAGCGTTGTTTGCGCGACAGGAGCAGGCGCTGCGGCAGGAGCCTTAGCCTTCTTCGCGGGCGCGGCTGCCTTCTTGGCGGGCGCTGCCTTCTTGGCTGCTACGGCCTTTTTGGCAGGAGCGGCTGCCTTCTTGGCGGGTGCTGCCTTCTTGGCTGCTACGGCCTTTTTGGCAGGAGCGGCTGCCTTCTTGGCGGGTG
>RJVL01000005.1:108691-359557 GCA_003755025.1 Diaphorobacter nitroreducens
CACGGCCTTTTTGGCAGGAGCGGCTGCCTTCTTGGCGGGTGCTGCCTTCTTGGCTGCTACGGCCTTTTTGGCAGGAGCGGCTGCCTTCTTGGCGGGTGCTGCCTTCTTGGCTGCTACGGCCTTTTTGGCAGGAGCGGCTGCCTTCTTGGCGGGCGCTGCCTTCTTGGCTGCTACGGCCTTTTTGGCAGGAGCGGCTGCCTTCTTGGCGGGCGCTGCCTTCTTGGCTGCTACGGCCTTTTTGGCAGGAGCGGCTGCCTTCTTGGCGGGCGCTGCCTTCTTGGCTGCTACGGCCTTTTTGGCAGGCGCTGCAGCCTTCTTGGCTGGAGCCGTCTTCTTAGCGGGAGCTGCTTTCTTTGCAGCGGGTTTCTTCGCAGTTGCCATCATTTTCTCCTTGGGTCGATTTGCAAAGAGCACCCCACGCCTGCATTGGGCGTGGAGCGATCCATGGCGACGACTGAATATGCGTCACCACGAATGCGGAAACGCCCCAAAGCCACAGCGCCGAACGGTGCTGTGTGCGCGGAGCGTGGTTGAAAAATCATGGCCTGGTCTACGAAGATGTCAGTCCCAGGACAAGGCGCCGCCCGACTGGTACTCGATGACGCGCGTCTCGAAGAAGTTGCGTTCCTTCTTCAGATCAATCATCTCGCTCATCCAGGGGAATGGATTCTCTTCATTCGGAAAGAGCGCTTCCAGCCCGATCTGTGTGGCGCGGCGGTTCGCGATGTAGCGCAGGTAGCCCTTGAACATGGAGGCGTTCATACCCAGCACGCCACGCGGCATGGTGTCTTCGGCATAACGGTATTCCAGTTCCACTGCCTTGATGAACAGGGCCTTGATCTCGTCCTTGAACTCGGCCGTCCACAGATGTGGGTTTTCGAGCTTGAGCTGGTTGATCAGGTCGATGCCGAAGTTGCAGTGCATGGACTCGTCGCGCAGGATGTACTGGTACTGCTCGGCAGCGCCGGTCATCTTGTTCTGGCGGCCGAGTGCCAGGATTTGCGTGAAACCCACGTAGAAGAACAGACCTTCCATCAGGCAGGCAAAAACGATCAGCGACTTGAGTAGTGTCTGGTCGCTCTCGGGTGTGCCGGTCGTGAAGCGCGGATCCATGATCGCTTCGATGAAGGGGATCAGGAACTCGTCCTTGTCGCGGATGGACTGGACCTCGTTGTAGGCATTGAAAATCTCGCCTTCGTCCAAGCCCAGTGACTCCACGATGTACTGGTACGCATGGGTGTGGATGGCTTCCTCGAACGCCTGGCGCAACAGAAACTGCCGGCATTCCGGCGCCGTGATGTGGCGGTAGGTGCCTAGAACGATGTTGTTGGCGGCCAGCGAGTCGGCCGTGACGAAGAAGCCCAGGTTGCGCTTGACGATGCGCCGCTCGTCCTCGGTCAGGCCGTTCGGGTCCTTCCAGAGTGCGATGTCCCGCGTCATGTTCACTTCCTGCGGCATCCAGTGATTGGCGCAGGTGGCGAGGTATTTCTCCCACGCCCACTTGTACTTGAACGGCACCAACTGGTTGACGTCGGTCTGGCCGTTGATGATGCGTTTGTCGACCGCAGACACGCGGCGGTGTTGGGGTGCTGCAGACGCGGTAGGGGCAGTGCGCGTCGAAGTGCTGGCGACGGACTGCAACACGGGTGTTTGGAAACCGTTTGGCGGAGGCTCCACAGGGCGGTCGTTGGAGTGACTGCCGTCCAAGAGTTTTTGCGATGAGGGCTTGACTTCGTCGTCCCAGGTGAGCATAGGTTTTCCAGTGGTCGGATTATGGAAGCAGTGCTTCAAAATGAAAAGCACCGAAGCGTTGCCGGGCGTGATCTGTTGCTTCACGACACATGCGAACGAGGCGACGGAGTGTCACGCTGCGCCCGCATGCGCACGGCATCACTGGCAGGCTTCGCAGCCGGGGTCGTCAATGGCGCAGAACTTCACGTCGGTCGCAGGGATGGCAGCAGCCTGTGCCTGCGCTGCAGCCACGGCAGCGTTCAATGCCGAGCTTGGTGCCATCGTTCCCTCCCCCGTGTCGCTTGCGCCAGACGCGACGGCATTGAGCTGGCGTGTGTTCACGGTACTCATCTCCACATGCGTCGCGCTCTGCGTGCGCAGGTAGTAAGTGGTCTTCAGACCGCGTATCCACGCAAGCTTGTATGTCTCGTCGAGCTTCTTGCCTGAGGCGCCGGCCATATAGATGTTCAGGCTCTGCGCCTGGTCGATCCATTTCTGTCGACGCGCCGCCGCTTCGACGAGCCAGGTGGGAGCGACTTCAAAGGCCGTGGCATACAGTGCCTTGACGGTGAGGGGAACGCGGTCGATCGCGTGCAGCGACCCCTTGAAGTGCTTGAGGTCCATGAGCATCACGTCGTCCCACAGGCCCAGCTGCTTCAGGTCGCGCACCAGGTACTGGTTGATGACCGTGAACTCTCCCGAGAGGTTAGATTTGACGGAGAGATTGCCGAAGGAGGGCTCAATGGAGGCGTCCACGCCAACGATGTTAGAGATGGTGGCTGTGGGCGCAATGGCGATGCAGTTGGAGTTGCGCATGCCGTCTTGCGCGATCTTGGCGCGCAGCATGTCCCAGTCCAGACGGATCGTACGGTCCACCTCCACGTACCCGCCACGTTCCTGTTCCAGCAACTGCAGTGAATCCAGCGGCAGGATGCCCTGGGACCACAGAGAACCCTGGTAACTGGAGTATTGGCCCCGTTCTTGGGCGAGATCGGTTGAGGCCCAGTAGGCGTAATAGCAGAGAGCCTCCATGGAGGTATCGGCAAACTCCACTGCGGCGTCGCTTGCGTAGGGGATGCGCAGTTCATACAGCGCGTCCTGGAACCCCATCAGGCCCAGGCCGACGGGGCGGTGGCGCAGGTTGGAGTCCTTGGCCTTCTGTACGGCGTAGTAGTTGATGTCAATCACGTTGTCCAGCATGCGCATGGCCGTGCTCACGGTTTTGCGCAGCTTGTCGTGGTCGATGCCTCCGTCCTTGAGATGGCGCGCGAGGTTCACCGATCCCAGGTTGCACACGGCCGTCTCGGCATCGCTGGTGTTGAGCGTGATCTCGGTACAGAGATTGGAACTGTGCACTACGCCTACATGCTGCTGGGGAGAGCGGATGTTGCACGGGTCCTTGAAGGTGATCCAGGGATGGCCGGTCTCGAACAGCATGGACAGCATCTTGCGCCAGAGGTCGACGGCCGGTACGCGTTTGAACAGGGGCAGCTCGCCGCTCTCGGCCTTGGCCTCGTAGGCGATGTAGGCTTTTTCGAAGGCCTGTCCGTACAGGTCGTGCAGCTCAGGGACATCCGAGGGGGAAAACAGTGTCCACAGGCCCTTTTCCATTACGCGTTTCATGAACAGGTCGGGAATCCAGTTGGCCGTGTTCATGTCGTGTGTGCGTCGCCGGTCGTCGCCGGTGTTCTTGCGCAGCTCCAGGAATTCTTCGATGTCCAGGTGCCAGCTTTCCAGGTAGGTGCAGACAGCACCCTTGCGCTTGCCGCCCTGGTTCACGGCCACGGCCGTGTCGTTGACCACCTTGAGGAACGGCACCACGCCTTGCGACTCGCCGTTCGTGCCCTTGATGCGTGCACCGAGGGCGCGTACGCGTGTCCAGTCGTTACCCAGGCCGCCCGCGAACTTGGACAGCAGGGCGTTTTCCTTGATGGATTCGTAGATGCCCTCCAGCTCGTCGGGCACCGTGGTCAGGTAGCAGCTGGACAGCTGCGAGCGCAATGTGCCGCTGTTGAACAGCGTGGGCGTGCTGCTCATGAAATCGAAGGAGCTGAGCAGTTCGTAGAACTCGATGGCGCGGGCGTTGCGGTCGTCCTCGCGCAGCGCCAGTCCCATGGCCACGCGCATGAAAAAGGTCTGAGGCAGCTCGATGCGCGTTTTGCGCACATGCAGGAAGTAGCGGTCGTACAGCGTCTGTAGGCCAAGATAGTCGAACTGCAGGTCGCGCTCTGCCTTCAGTGCGCTTCCCAGGCGCTGCAGGTCGAATTCCATCAGGCGCGGGTCGAGCAACTCGTTGTCCACGCCCTGGCGGATGAATTGTGGAAAATTGTCGGCGTAGGCCAGGGCCATGTCGGCGGGATTCACGTCGCGGCCTAATACCTCGCGCACGATGGTGTGCAGCAACAGTCGTGCCGTCGCGTAGGTGTAGCCGGGATCTTTCTCAATCAGGGTGCGCGCCGCGAGGATGGATGCCTTGTACACCTCGTCCATGGGTACGCCGTCGTACAGGTTGCGCATGGTCTCCGCGATGATGGGCGCGGCCTGGACGTCCGATCCCAGGCCCGTGCATGCGGCTTCCACCAGGCTCTGCAGGCGCAGAATGTCAAGCTCCACGCGCTGACCTTGGTCCTGTACATACAGGGCCGGCATCTGGGGTAGCAGTTGTTCCTTCTTCTGTGCGCGTTCTTGCGCGCGGCGCTCGCGGTAGAGCACGTAGGCGCGTGCCACCTCATGATGGCTGCCTCGCATCAAGCCCAGCTCCACCTGGTCCTGCACGTCCTCAATGTGGAACGTTCCTCCCGCGGGGCGCGAGCGCATCAGCGCGCGCACGACTGCCCGGGTCAGCTGATCCACCACTTCGCGCACGCTCGCCGAGGCTGCTCCCTGTGCCCCGTGAACGGCCAGGAATGCTTTCATCATCGCCACGGCGATTTTTTGCGGCTCGAAGGGCACCACGGCGCCGTTGCGGCGGATGATCTGGTAGTGCATCAGTGGATGGGCCCCGGTGGGCGTGGCCGACGGGGTGGCCCGCGCAGGCGATGGGGTGTCAACAGGAACGGATAGGGGCGCAGCGTGCATGGAGGTCCTCGGAGGTGTTCGGAGAAATGGCCAGGCGGACGGGCAGTCACCTTCGGCCGGCGAAACGGCGGCGTAGACTGTCGCCGCACACTATATCTAGTGTGTCTTGATGGTTCAAGACACTAGGGGTAGTGTATCCCCGTAAGAGGCTGGCGAGATCGTTTCGTCGTGATTGAACGCCTGGGCCTTCTACTGCCGTCGCAGCCCCCGTAGGATCAGGCCCGCATCCGACGGCTTGAGCCATGGTGCGGCATGCTGGCCGATCTTGCGCGCAAACGCGCGTGCAACTTCATCATGCGGAGTGAAGGCGAGGCGAAGGCGCAAAGTGCGGCAATGCGTCCGCGTGGCAGGAGGGATCAGCACCCCGGCGGAAAAAGAACACCCGTGCCGGCGAAGGCACCATGAAGTACACGCCAGTCAAACCCAGGGCCTGGGTCGTGTTTGCGTTCAGGGGCGATGTGCTCATGCCCTGCGATGTAGCGCACGGGGTAGCGCTGCCGCAGCGCCTTGCAAAGGGTCACAAGGGTGGCGTACTGCGCCTGCTCGAAGCTCCCACCTTCCAGCCCCTCGAGCTCAACGCCGATCGAGTCGTCGTTGCAGGCATCGCGCCCCCGGTAGTGGGAACGGCCCGCGTGCCAGGCGCGTCGGCCCACGTCCACGAACTGCCACAGCACACCTGCGCGCGTGATGAAGAAATGCGTCGACACTTCCAGGCCGCGAATCTGCTGGAAATAAGGATGGGCGCCCCAGTCCAGCTGGTTCATGAAAAGCCGGTGGACATGGTCCCCGCCAAACTGCCCGGGGGGAAGGCTGATGGAATGCACCACGATGAGGTCCACGCTGGCCTGCGGGGGGCGTGGCCCGTGGTTGGGCGAGTCCATGCGTCTCGCATTCGCGAACCAGCCGCCGTGCCAGGCAGGCCGCCGGGCCGCAGGCTCAGGGCTGCGCGTCGCCATGGCTGTCGCCGTCTTGCGGTACCTCGATGTGCAGCCGGGCAATCCGGTAACGGATCTGGCGCAGGCTGATGCCCAGGCGGGCTGCGGTGGCCGTGCGGTTGAAACCCGCCTCGCGCAGGGCGCGCACGAGTATTTCCCGTTCCTGCTGGTCGAGCCAGGCTTGCAGATCGTTGGGCAGGGGCATGCCTTCGCTGATGCCGGACCAACGAGGGGGCGCGTGCGGCTCAGCGGGCTGCGCGATGGCTGGTGCGGACGGTACGGGCTGCGGTAGGGGCGGCGGTGCCTCCACGGTGGAGGCTGGCGCGCCTTCAACGTGCAGCTCATGGCCATCGCTGAGGGCTACCGCGCGGTGCAGCAGGTTTTCCAGCTCGCGCACATTGCCGGTGAGCGGGTGCTGTGCGATGCACCGCAGCGCTTCTTCCGTCAGGCGGGGAACGGCCACACCCGATTCTTGCTCGATACGGGCCAGCAAGGCCTCGCACAGCGCGGGTAGGTCCTCTCGCCGCTCGCGCAACGGTGGGATCAGCAGTTCGATGACATTCAGCCGGTAATACAGATCCTGGCGGAAGCGCCCCGCCTGCACGTCAGCGGCCAGGTCTCGGTGCGTGGCGCTGACGATGCGCACGTCCACGGCTTCTTCCTGCGTGGAGCCCAGGGGCCGTACCGTGCGCTCCTGGATCGCACGCAGCAGTTTGGATTGCATGGGCAGCGGCAGGTCGCCAATTTCGTCAAGGAACAGCGTGCCTCCACGGGCGGCCTGGAAGTAGCCCTCCCGGTCGTGCGTAGAGCCGGTGTAGGAACCCTTGCGCGCGCCAAAGAACTCTGCCTCCAGCAGGTTCTCGGGAATCGCGCCGCAGTTGACGGCGATCAGCGGGCCTTCGGAGCGCTGGCTGCTGGCGTGCAGCGCGCGGGCCACCAGTTCCTTGCCCGTGCCTGACTCGCCACGCACCAGCACGGGGGCCATGCTGCGCGCCACCTTGGCGATGCGCTGCTTCACATTGCGCATGGCTTCGGAGTCGCCGATCAGGCGATCCAGCACAGGATCTTGCATGTCCGGCCACTGCGTGACGTTGCGTGCGCCGGGGCGGGCGGCTTTGGGCGCCGCCAGTACGGCGCCAATACCCTGCACCGCCGAGGCCACCACGGCACGGAATTGCTTCAGGTCCACGGGCTTGGTCAGGTAGTCGAACGCGCCCGCGCGCAGCGCCTCCACCGCGTTCTCGGCCGATCCATAGGCCGTCATGACCACGCAGCGTTCACGCCGCTGCTGGCTGCGCAGGTCGTGCAGCAAGTCCATGCCGAAGCCGTCGGGCAGCCGCATGTCGGTGATCACGACATCGAACTTCTGCGTCTGCAGCTGTTGGCGCGCGCCGTCCACGCTGGCGGCGGTTTCCACGCGGTAGCCTTCGCGCAGCAGGGTCAGCTCATAGAGGGTGCGCAGATCGGGTTCGTCATCGACGACAAGAATGGAGGCGGTGGATGCATTCATGGTCTGTGGGCCGTGTCAGACCACGATTGTGTCAAACAGTGATGTGCTGTCCGCAGGGCGCGAAAGGCTGCGGAAGGTCACAGTGAAGGCGTTTCCCGCCACCTCGCCGCGCGCCAGGCTGCGTGTGGTGCGCTGGTGACCGATGGCCGCCCCGTGGCGCTGGCACAGCTCGCGGCAGATGTACAAGCCCAGCCCGCTGGAGCGGCTTTCGGATGAGAAGAAAGGCTCGAACAGATGCCGCTCCACCGATTTGTCCAGCGGTGCGCCATCGCTCCACACCTGCACGCCGGCCTTCCCGCCGGGGGTGGCGCGCGTCGCGAGGCACAGCGAGTCGGGTTCGGGCCCCTTGTAGCGCAATGCGTTGTCCAGCAGGTTCACCAGCACGCGCCGCAGGTGCTCGGCGTCGAACTCCACCTGCGCCGCGCCCGCGTCCAGTACCAATTGCCCCTGCCGGCGTGCGGGGTCCTGCGCCGTCCAGTCGTTCCACACCTGCTGCACGGTGGCATCCAGTGCCACGGTGGAGGAGCTGGCCTGGTGGATCTGGTGCTGCACGCGCGCAATGTCCAGTACGTCTTCCGTGATGCGCACCAGCCGGTCGGCGTTTTGGCGCACCATGTGTGTCAGGCGCTTCTGTGTGGGGTCGTCCAGGTCTTCGTCCAGCAGTTCGTTGGCTTGCACGATCGCTGCCAACGGGTTGCGGATCTCATGTGCCACGGCGGCTGACATGCGCCCCATGGCGGCCAGCTTCTCCGTGCGCAGGCGCGCTTCCATCTCGCGCAGGTCGTGCAGGAACATCACGCACAGCGGCTCCCCCGGAGAGTCGTCCGGGGTGTCCTGCGTGTGGGTGAGCCATGCGCGCACGCGCAGGGCCATGGGGATCTGGCCATCGTGCAGGACGTTGACATCGGCATGCTGGGGACGCTCCATCTGGAAAGTGGCGCACGCCAGATCCATGAGGGGTTTGAAGGCCGCCGTGTGGGTGAGCGTCAGGGAGGAGTCTCCGGAGATCTTGTGGCCGAGCATCAGCAACGCCGCAGGGTTGGCCAGGCGGACCTGGCCATGCAGGTCCAGCACCAGCACGCCATCGGCCACGTGCTGCATCACCAGGGCACTGACCGCGCGGTGGGTGCGCGCATCCATCTGGCTGCGCCGGGCCATCTGCTGCTCGCTGGTGAGCTTGGCGGCCAGCAGATGCACTAGATAGGCGACGATGAAGTAGCCGGTGCCTGTTAATGCCGCCTGCAGGTAGCGCTGCGTGCCGTCTCCGGCGCCGCCGTATGTGCCTAGCCACCAGGCCCAGGCCAGCAGCAGCAGCGTGGCGCCGGCCGTGGTTGCCAGAGCCAGAGTCAAGGATCCCAGCACGCCTGCCATCAGGACCGGAAGCCCGAACAACGGCGTGAAATTCAAGCCGCCCGACTGCTGCAGCGCCTGCAGCACGCTGACCAGCAACAGATCCAGCCCGATGGACGGCAACCACTGGATGCCGGGCCGCGGATCAGGGACGGCGCCGTGCCCCCACACCCGCAGCGCCACCGTGGCCACCAGGTAGCCCAGGCAGATGCTGAACAGCAGCGGTTCGCCGGCCTGGTTGAGTGCAATGCCCAGCAACTGCAGCAGCAGCAGCGCCAGCGCCACCATCACGCGCGCTGTGAGGAAGGCATTCCACAGGCGATGAAAGGGCAGGGGAGAGGCGGCGGCTGCCAGCTTGGAGGGCATTGGCTCAGGCGGGCCCATGGTCCCGGTGGGCGGTGCTGCAGTACATATGCGCCCCCCCGGGCACGGCATCGCCACGTGGCAGGTGCACGCCGCAGTGGGCGCAGCGCACCATGTCCTGTGGCGGTGCGATGGACGGGCGCTGGGTGTTGCCTTGCCGCGGCGCAGACGCACGGCGCTGCGCGCGCCACACCGCGTAGACCACGGCCAGCACAGCGAACAGGACCAGGTATTTCATGTCGCCCGCCCCAGCACCACTTCCATCACGAAGCGCGAGCCCACGTAGGCCAGCAGCAGCAGTGCAGTGCCTGCATACAGCACGCGCACGGCGCTGCGGCCGCGCCAGCCAAAGCGCGAGCGGCCCAGCAGCAGCACTGCGAAGGTGATCCAGGCCAGCAGCGAGAACACGGCCTTGTGGTCCCACAGCCAGGCGCGGCCGTAGAGCTGCTCGCTGAACAGCCAGCCCGCCACCAGCGTGGCCGAGAGCAGCACAAAGCCCGCCGTCACGAAGCGGAACGTGAGCCGCTCCAGCGTCAGCAGCGGCATGCCGCTGTGCGAGTCGGCAGCCAGGCGCATCTGGCGCTCGGCACGGCTCATGAGCCAGGCGTGCACCACCGCTGCGGCAAACAGGCCATAGCATGCAATGCCCAGCGTGAGGTGCAGCGGCAGCCAGGGCGAGGCGGATACGTGCAGTGGCCGGCCCGGAAACAGCGCTGCCACCAACACGGCCGCGCCGCCCAGTGCGCACAGCACCCAGCGCGCGCGCATCTGCGGAAACAGCTGCCGCTCAACGGCGTAGGTGGTCAGTACCAGCCAGGCCGTCATCGACAGGGCGGCGGCAAAGCCGAAATGCGGCGTGCTGCCCAGCAGGCTCCAGACCAGCGCAGCGCCATGCAGCATCCAGGCAGGGGCCATGATGGCCAGTTGGCCGCGGCCTGTGGAGGTGCGCGGCGCCAGGGCCGCCGCCAGCGCGTAGGCGGCGGCGGTGGCCAGGGCGAGCAGCCAGCCGAGCGGGGAAGCACTGGGTAAAATCATGGGTTCGCAGTTTAGCCTTTCGCCCCTGGTCGTCGGGGCTGTGCCATCGGCCGGCATTACGCCCGGGCCGGTGCATCTGGAGCATTTGGCCATGGCCTCCGCACTCACCGAAAAACTCACCCGTCTCGTCAAGGAGATGCGCGGCCAGGCCCGCATCACCGAAGCCAACGTTCAGGACATGCTGCGCGAGGTGCGCATGGCCCTGCTGGAGGCCGACGTGGCGCTGCCCGTGGTGCGCGACTTCATCGCCCGCGTGAAGGAAAAAGCCCTCGGCCAAGAGGTACTGGGCAGCCTGAAGCCCGGCCAGGCGCTGGTGGGCATCGTGAACAAGGAGCTGGCCGCGACCATGGGCGAGGGCGTGGCGGACATCAATCTCAACGCGCAGCCGCCGGCGGTGATCCTGATGGCCGGCCTGCAGGGCGCGGGCAAGACCACCACCACGGCCAAGCTGGCCAAGCACCTGATCGAAAAGCGCAAGAAGAAGGTGCTGACCGTCTCGGGCGACGTGTACCGCCCCGCCGCCATCGAGCAGCTCAAGACCGTGACCAAGCAGGCCGGCGCCGAGTGGTTCCCCAGCACGCCCGACCAGAAGCCGCGCGACATCGCCCTTGGAGCGCTGGACTACGCCAAGAAGCACTTCTTCGACGTGCTGTTGGTGGACACTGCCGGCCGCCTGGCCATCGACGAGGTGCTGATGCAGGAAATCAAGGACCTGCATGCCGTGCTGACCCCGGTGGAGACGCTGTTTGTCGTCGATGCCATGCAGGGCCAGGACGCGGTGAACACCGCCAAGGCTTTCAAGGAAGCGCTGCCGCTCACGGGCATCGTGCTCACAAAATTGGACGGTGACTCGCGCGGCGGTGCGGCGCTGTCGGTGCGCCAGGTGACGGGCGCGCCGATCAAGTTTGCCGGCGTGTCCGAAAAGATCGACGGCCTGGAGGTGTTCGACGCCGAGCGCCACGCGGGCCGCATCCTGGGCATGGGCGACATCGTCGCGCTGGTCGAGCAGGTCACGGCCGGCGTGGACATGGAGGCGGCGCAAAAGCTCGCCGCCAAGGTCAAGAGCGGCGACGGGTTCGATCTGAACGACTTCCTGGCCCAGTTGCAGCAGATGAAGCAGATGGGCGGCCTGTCCAGCCTCATGGACAAGCTGCCCGCGCAGCTCACGGCCAAGGCCGGTCAGGTAGACATGGACAAGGCCGAGCGCGACATCCGCCGCAAGGAGGGCATCATCTGCAGCATGACGGCGCTGGAGCGCCGCAAGCCCGAGCTCATCAAGGCCACACGCAAGAAGCGCATCGCCCAGGGCGCCGGCGTGCAGGTGCAGGAGGTCAACCGCCTGCTCAACGAGTTCGAGCAGATGCAGGGCATGATGAAGAAGATGAAGGGCGGCGGCCTCATGAAGCTCATGAAGAAGATGGGCGGCATGAAGGGCGGCCTGCCGGGCATGGGAGGCATGCCGCGGTTCTGAACAGGGGAGCGGTGACCGCTCCTATAAATAGAGCTGCTTGCGCTGGTATTTCAAGGATTTCAGGTGGAAAACCATCTGAAATCTAGGAATGGCAAGCGCTGGTAGCTATGTTTTTTTGATGATTATCCGGCCGCGGTCGTGATCTCGCCCGTCACCACCTCGCCGCGCAGCGTGTAGGTACGCGCCTCGGTGATCTTCACGTCGATCATCTGGCCGATCAGCCGCTCGTGGCCGGGGAAGTTGACCACGCGGTTGCATTCGGTGCGGCCCATCAGCTCGCTGCCGTCGCGCTTGGATACGCCCTCCACCAGCAGACGCTGCACCGTGCCCACGCGCTCCTGGCTGATCTCCAGGATGTTGCGGTTGATCACGGCCTGCAGCTCCTGCAGGCGGCGCAGTTTCACCTCATGCGGCGTGTCGTCGTGCAGGTTGGCGGCGGGCGTGCCGGGGCGCGGGCTGAAGATGAAGCTGAAGGAGTTGTCGAAGCGCACGTCGTCGATCAGCTTCATCATCTTCTGGAAGTCTTCCTCGGTCTCTCCCGGGAAGCCCACGATGAAGTCGCTGCTCATCGCCATGTCGGGGCGGATGGCGCGCAGCTTGCGGATAGTGCTTTTGTATTCCATGGCCGTGTAGCCGCGCTTCATCGCCATCAGGATGCGGTCGCTGCCGTGCTGCACGGGCAGGTGCAGGTGGCTCACCAGCTTCGGGATCTTGGCGTAGGCCTCGATCAGGCGGGGTGTGAACTCGTTGGGATGGCTGGTGGTGAAGCGGATGCGCTCGATGCCGGGGATTTCGGCCACGTACTCCAGCAGCAGCGCAAAGTCGGCTTTCTCCGCCGTGTCGCCCATGGCGCCCAAATAGGCGTTCACGTTCTGGCCCAGCAGCGTGACTTCGCGCACGCCCTGGTCGGCCAGGCCGGCGACCTCCACCAACACGTCCTCGAACGGGCGGCTGACCTCTTCGCCGCGCGTGTAGGGCACCACGCAGTAGCTGCAGTACTTGGAGCAGCCTTCCATGATCGACACGAACGCGCTGGCGCCCTCCACGCGCGCGGGCGGCAGGTGGTCGAACTTCTCGATCTCAGGGAAGGAAATATCCACCTGCGGCCTGGCCTTGGCGGCACGGGCGTTGAGCAGATCGGGCAGGCGGTGCAGCGTCTGCGGGCCGAAGACCACATCCACGAACGGGGCGCGCTTGATGATCTCCTCGCCCTCTTGGCTGGCCACGCAGCCGCCCACGCCGATGAGCACGCCCTTGTCCTTGAGGTGCTTGACGCGGCCGAGGTCGCTGAACACCTTCTCCTGCGCTTTCTCGCGCACCGAGCAGGTGTTGAACAGGATCAGGTCGGCTTGCTCCGGGTCGTCGGTGGGCTCATAGCCCTGGGCGGCGCCCAGCACATCGGCCATCTTGTCCGAGTCGTACTCGTTCATTTGGCAGCCGAAGGTCTTGATGAAAACTTTCTTGGACATGGCTTGTGTCTCTTCAATCTCGCGAAAGACCAGCCACCGCGGCGCAGGCGGCAGCGGGGCGGTTGCGGGCTGGCCAGCGGGGCCGGCGAAACGCGAACGCGCGCCGGGCTTCAGCGCGCTGGATCAGCGCGGGTGTGTCAGCGCAGCGCGGCGGGCTTGGTGTCCCACTCGAAACGCACGTTGGTTTCGGTGTCGCTGCCCTTGCGGGGCAAGGCGGCCTCGGCGGGCGTGAGGATCCAGGCGGTGAGCAGCATGCCCGTGCTGGCCTCGGTCACGTAGTTCACCTTCAGGGGCTTGCCCTGCACGGTGTGGGTCATGACCAGCGCGTTCTGCGGGCTGAACAGGCGCATGCCCGGCGCCACCTGGATGGCATTGCCGTTGAGCAGGGCCGTCGTGCGGTTTTGGAAGTTCAGCGTGCCGCGCAGCGCATTGGCGGGGAAGGTGCGCGCAAGGCCGGTGGCCGCCACCGTCTGGGCCGTGGCGGCCGTGGACGCGGCGCCGCCCAGCAGTGCCAGGCATGCGAGGGTCGCCAGCCAGGCGCCGCGGGTGCGGGTGGACGCGAAGGTGCGGGTGTTGCAGCGATTCATGGTGTACATCCAGGGGCTGAAACGAAAATTCTAGTGGCAGGCACCGGCCCGCCACGCGGCTAAAGAAAAACCCGCAGCACCTGGGGCGCTGCGGGTTGTATCTGGTGGTGGTACCGGGACTTGAACCTGGGACATCAGCATTATGAATGCTGCGCTCTAACCAACTGAGCTATACCACCGAAGCCGCGAATTATAGAACAAAAATTTATTGGTGCGTGAAGACTGCGGCGCGCTTGTTCACGAAGGCGTCCATGCCTTCCTTCTGGTCCTGGGTGGCGAACAGCGCATGGAACAGGCGGCGCTCGAACATCACGCCATCGCTCAAAGTCCCTTCGAAGGCGCGGTTCACCGATTCCTTGGCGGCCATCACGGCGATCTGCGAGAAACCGCTGATGACGAGGGCCGCACCCAGGGCTTCTTCCATCAGCTTGTCCAGCGGCACCACGCGGCTGACGAGGCCGGAGCGCTCGGCTTCCGTGGCGTCCATCATGCGGCCGGTGAGGGCCATGTCCATGGCCTTGGCCTTGCCCACGGCGCGCGGCAGGCGCTGCGTGCCGCCCGCGCCGGGGATCACGCCCAGCTTGATTTCGGGCTGTCCGAACTTGGCATTGTCCGCCGCGATGATGAAGTCGCACATCATCGCCAGCTCGCAGCCGCCGCCCAGGGCGTAGCCGCTCACGGCCGCGATGACGGGCTTGCGGATGCTGCGGATCTGCTCCCAGTTGCGCGTGATGTAGTCACCCTTGTAGGCATCGGCAAAGCTGTACTTGGCCATGGCGCCGATGTCGGCGCCCGCGGCGAAGGCCTTCTCGCTGCCCGTCAGGATGATGCAGCCGATCTTCTCGTCAGCGTCGAACGCCTTGAGGGCTTCGCCTAGCTCGGTCATGAGCTGGTCGTTGAGCGCGTTGAGCTGCTTGGGACGGGCGAGCGTGATGATGCCGACCTTGTCCGCTTCGGTGCGGACTTCGATGCATTCGTAGGCCAAGGTGATCTCCTGTTTGTAGTGGGTGGGATGCCGGGAATATACCCAAGCCTTCATGCCTGAGGGCCCGGCTGGGCTGGCCCCAGCCAGCGCTGGGCCGCGGCGGCGTCTTGCACGTCCAGGCGCACCGTGTCAGAGGCCGCGCCGGCGCCTGGCAGAGTGAGCGCCAGGCGCATCAGACGCTGGTCGCGCGCCACCAGGGCCGTGATCTGGGTGGCGCTGGCGGCGTACAGCGGCACATCGTCCAACTTGTGCAGGCGCCAGGCCTGGCCCGGCGTTTCCAGCGCCAGCCATTCGTCGCCGGCCATGAAGCCGGCGGCCTCTGCCGCACCGCCGCGCAGCACGGTCTTGATGTGCACGCCGTGGTTCTCGTTCACGCGCAGGCCCAGGCGCTGGGCGATCTGCGCGGGCTCCGCCTGCAGCCGGATGCCATGGGCGGCCAGCAGCTCGGCCAGCGGCAGCTCCGCCGTGCCGTGCGCCCACTGCCCGATCTCGCCGGACCAGTCGCGCCCCGACAACTCCTGCAAAACGGCCAGCAGGTCGGTCTCGGCCATGGGGCCGCCGCCGGTGCGCTGCCACAACGCGCGCATCACGTCGTCCAGCGTGGTGCGGCCTTCGCGGCGCAGCGCGAGGTCCAGGCACAGGCCGACCAGCGCGCCCTTGGTGTAGTAGCTCACGGTGCTGTTGGGCGTGTTCTCATCCTGGCGGTAGTACTTGACCCAGGCGTCGAAGCTGGCCTGCGCCACCGACTGCACCTGGCGGCCCGGCGTCTGCAGCATCTGGTTGATGTTCTTGGTCAGCAGACGCAGGTAGGTGGCGTGGTCCACCAGGCCCGCGCGGCGCAGCAGCAGGTCGTCGTAATAGCTAGTGAAGCCTTCGAAAAACCACAGCAGCTCGGTGTAGTTCTCGCGCGTGTAGTCGTAGCGCGCGAATTCGGCGGGGCGCAGGCGCTTGACGTTCCAGGTGTGGAAGTACTCATGGCTGATGAGGCCGAGCAGGGTGGTGTAGCCCTCGGGCGTGGCGGCGTCGCCCACGCGCGGCAGGTCGCGCCGGCCGCAGATGAGGGCGGTGGAGTTGCCGTGTTCCAGCCCGCCGTAGCCGTCGTGCACCACGTTGAGCAGGAACACGTAACGCGTGAACGGCGGCTGCTGCGCGCCATGCCAAAAGCGGATGGCCTCCTCGCAGATGCGTTGCACGTCGCGCAGCAGGCGTTCGCCATCCAACGACGGCGCGGCGCCGGCCACCACTAGCTGGTGCGCCACGCCGCAGGCGGTGAACTGGGCGCTCCAGAACGGGCCCATCTCCACGGGGCAGTCGACCAGTTCGTCATAGTTGCGTGCGCGGTACAGCCCGAAGCCGGACGGGGCGACCTCCACCGGCTCCAGCCCCGTGGCCAGCGACCAGCCGGCCAGCGCGGGCGGGCAGGCGACCTCCAGCGTGTGCGGCGCGTCCTCTTGCCCGTGCACGCGCAGGCACAGGCTGGTGCCGTTGAAGAAGCCCCGCGTGGCGTCCAGCCAGGCGGTGCGCACCGAGGTGTCGTAGGCGGCCACCTCGTAATTCAGCACCAGCGGCGTGCCCGCCGTGCACTGCGCGCGCCAGCGGTGCTTGTCCAGCTGCTGCAGGGGCACGGGGGCGCCGCCCTGCTGCGCCTGCAGCGACTGCAGGTTCTTGGAGAACTCGCGCACCAGGTAGCTGCCCGGAATCCACACCGGCAGCGACAGTTCCTGCTGCGCCGCCGGTACCGCCACGGTGAGCGTGACGCGGTACAGGTGGGCGTGGGTCTGCGTGGGGTCGATGCGGTAGTGGACGGCGGCGGTGCTGGCGGCAAGAGACATGGCGGGAGGCAGCGAGAGGGGGTGATATCAAAAAAATAGCTGCTCGCGCTTGCCGCACAAGGGTTTCAATATGAAATGTATTGAAAGTCCTCAGTGAGCAAGCGCTAGCAGCTCTCATATTTGCAGCGCATGCGATGAAGGATGCGCGGTGGGCGGCAGTGGCGCCTTACTTCCCGGCAGCGGCCAGGCGCTTTTCCACGTCCTGCGCGCCGATGGCGCCGGGCACGCGCGAGCCGTCGGCAAAGATCAGCGTGGGCGTGCCGGTGATCTTGTGCTTGCGTCCGAACGCCAGGTTGCGCTGCAGCGCTGCCGTGTCGCAGCTGGCCGCTGCGGGCGTCTTGTCGCGCAGCATGTGGTCGTCCCACGCGGCCGCGCGGTCCTTGGCGCACCAGATGTTGCGCGACTTCTCGGCCGAGTCGGGGCTGAGGATGGGGTAGAGGAACAGGTACACCGTCACGTTGTCCACGTTCTGCATGTCCTTCTCGAAGCGCTTGCAGTAGCCGCAGTTCGGGTCCTCGAACACCGCCAGCTTGCGCTCGCCGTTGCCACGCACCAGGGTGAAGGCGTCCTGCAGTGGCAGGGCCTTGAAGTCCACCGCCGTCAGTTTGTTGATGCGGTCCTCTGTGAGGTTGCGCCGCGCCTTGGTGTCGATCAGCTCGCCCTGGATCAGGTAGTTGCCCTGGGCGTCGGTGTAGAACAGGTCGGTGCCGATGCGCACCTCGTACAGCCCCTTCATGGGCGTGGAGCGCACTTCGTCGATCTGCTGCAGCTGCGGGATGCGCTCGGCCAGCGCCTTGCGGATCGCGGCGTCCTGTGCCGATGCGTTCAGGCCCAGGCACAGGGCAGTGGCGGCCAGCAAGGTGGGGAGGAGTTTCATTGCGTTGGTTTCCGTTCTACTCAGAAAAAGGGGCTCGTCGTGTCAGTCAGCGCCCATGGCCTGGCGGGCCACCCAGGCCTTGAGCGGGCCGCTGCGCTCGAAGCCCTTCATGCCCCAGTTGCGCAGCGCGGCCAGCGCGCCCTCGCGCCGGGTGAAGAGCTGCTGCAGGCCGTCCATGGCCATGCCCATCGGCAGCAGCGTGGCCTTGCGTTCGCGCTCGTAGCTGCGCAGCAGGCGCAGATCGCCCACGCTGCGCCAGGCCGCGCGCTCGTGCAGCACACGCGCCAGCGTGCGCGCGTCGCCCAGGCCCAGGTTCAGGCCCTGGCCGGCCAGGGGGTGCACGTTGTGTGCGGCGTCGCCGGCCAGTGCCCAGCTGCGGCGCGCACCCAGGGCGGACTGGCCGGGCAGGGCGCCGCACCAGTGGCGCGCCTGGGCCTGCTGCAGCGGCCAGCTGGCGCGCGGGCCCGCGAGCTGCAAAGCGCCCAGCGCATCGCGGCTGGCTTCGCGCAGGCGCTGGGTGAAGCTGCCCTCGTCGGCCTGCAGCCAGTGCGGAGCCTGCTCCTGCGGCACCGACCACACCACGGCCACGGTGCGCCCCTGGGCGCCGTCCAGCGGCAGGAAGGCGAGGATGCCGCCGTCGGGCAGGAACCACTGGCGCGCCACCTGGCCGTGGGGCCGCTCGCACACCAGCCGCGTGGCGATCGCGTGCTGGGCGTAGGGGGTGATGTCGAATTCGGCACCGAACTCGGCGCGCGTGCGGCTGGCGCGGCCTTCGCATACCACGGTGAGCGCGGCGTCCACGGGCGCGGCGACCGGCTCCACCAGCGGCTGAAAGCGCACGGCATCTGCCAGGCGCGCCTCCAGCGCGGGCACGTCCACGATCCAGGCCAGCGCGTCGTGGCCCTGCTGGGCCGCGTCAAAGCGCACCTGGCCGTCCTGGTCGGCGTGCACCTGCATCTGCAGCACGGCCGTCGCATGCTGCGCGTCGGGCCAGCCGCGCACGGATTCCAGCAGCGCGCGCGAGGCGGCATTGAGCGCGTAGGCGCGCACGTCGCCGTCGGAGGGGGAGCCCTCCGGCGGGCCCACCAGCGCCACGCGCAGGCGGTCGCGCGCCAGCAAGAGTGCCAAGGTGCGGCCCACCACGCCCGCGCCGCGGATACATACGTCAAATGTCTGCGCCATCCCGGGATTGTAGGAGCCGCGCTACGCCCCTGCGCCGGGTGGGGCGGCGGCACAATCGCGGGCCAATCCCCTCATCCATCGACAGCGACAGGAGCAGCAGCGTGAGCTTTCGTGCAGACCATGATTTGACCGGTACCGTGGCCCGGCTGTTCATCCATCCCGTGAAGTCCTGCGCGGGCATCGAGGTGCAGCAGGCCTTGCTGACCGATACCGGGCTGGACCTGGACCGCGCCTGGATGGTGGTCGACGCGCAGGGCGTGTTCCTGTCGCAGCGCACGCTGCCGCGCATGGCGCTGATTCGCCCGCAGTTGCGCAGCGACGACCTGGTGCTGCGCGCACCCGGCATGCTGGCGCTGCATGTGGCGCTGGACCGGGTGGAGCAGCCGGCCACCGTGCAGGTGTGGGACGACACCGTGCCCGCCTGGGACATGGGCGACCTGGCCGCGCAGTGGTTTTCGGACTTTTTGGGGCTGCGCTGCCGGCTGGTGCGGTTTGACCCGGAGCACCGCCGGCTGTCCAGCCTGCGGTGGACCGGCGGCATCGAGGCGCCCACCCAGTTCGCGGACGGCTTTCCGCTGCTGGTGGCGAGCCAGGGGTCGCTGGACGGCCTCAACGAGCGGCTGCTGGCCGCGGGCGAGGGGGCGGTGGGCATGGAGCGCTTTCGGCCCAACCTGGTGATTGCCGGGGTCGAGGCGCACGACGAAGACCGCATCGACGAGCTGTTCATCGGCACGGGCGAAGGCGAGGTGCGGCTGCAGCTCGTCAAGCCGTGCACACGCTGCCCCATCCCCAACATCGACCCCGCCACGGCCGAGAGCACCCCGGCCGTCAGCACGGCCCTGCGCCGTTACCGCCAGGATCCGCGCATGGACGGCGCGATCACCTTCGCCATGAATGCCATCGTGCGCGAGGGCACGGGCACGGTGCTGCGCGTGGGCCAGCCCGTGGCGGCCAACCTGCGGTTCGACTGAGGGTGGCCCTGCGGGGGGCGCCTGGCGAGGGGAGCGCCTGCGGGGCATTGGCGCGCGCGCGCTTCGCTTCATACCCCCTCCCGTAAAATGGCGGGTTTGTCTCCCGAACCTACGAAAGCCCTGCCATGAGCCTGAAATGCGGCATCGTGGGCCTGCCCAACGTCGGCAAGTCCACCCTCTTTAACGCCCTCACCAAGGCCGGCATTGCCGCCGAGAACTACCCTTTTTGCACCATCGAGCCCAACACTGGCGTGGTGGAGGTGCCCGATCCGCGCCTGCAGCAGCTGGCAGAGATCATCAATCCCGAGCGCATCGTGCCCGCCATCGTCGAGTTCGTCGACATCGCGGGCCTGGTGGCCGGTGCCTCCAAGGGCGAAGGCCTGGGCAACCAGTTCCTGGCGCACATCCGCGAGACCGATGCCATCGTCAACGTGGTGCGTTGCTTCGAGGACCCGAACGTGATCCACGTGGCCGGCCGCGTGGACCCCATTGCCGACATCGAGGTCATCCAGACCGAGCTGTGCCTGGCCGACCTGGCCACCGTCGAGAAGGCCCTGCAGCGCTACAGCAAGGCGGCCAAGAGCGGCAACGACAAGGAAGCCGCCAAGCTGGTGCAACTGCTCACGCCCATCCAGGCTGCGCTGGATGAGGGCAAGCCGGCGCGCACCGTGCCCGTGTCCAAGGAAGACGCGCCGCTGCTCAAGCAGTTCTGCCTGATCACCGCCAAGCCGGCGATGTTCGTGGGCAACGTGGCCGAGGACGGCTTCGAGAACAACCCCCTGCTGGACAAGCTCAAGGCCTATGCCGAGGCCCAGGGCGCGCCCGTGGTCGCCATCTGCGCCAAGATCGAAGCCGAGATGGCCGAGATGGGCGACGAGGACCGCGACATGTTCCTGCAGGAAATGGGGCTGGAGGAGCCGGGCCTGAACCGCCTGATCCGCGCGGGCTTCAAGCTGCTCGGCCTGCAGACCTACTTCACGGCCGGCGTGAAGGAAGTGCGCGCCTGGACCATCCACGTGGGCGATACCGCGCCGCAGGCGGCCGGCGTGATCCACGGCGACTTCGAGCGCGGCTTCATCCGCGCGCAGACCATCGCGTTCGAGGATTTCATCCAGTACAAGGGCGAGCAGGGCGCCAAGGACGCGGGCAAGATGCGCGCCGAAGGCAAGGAATACGTCGTCAAGGACGGCGACGTGATGAACTTCCTGTTCAACGTCTGACGAATTTCGCTGGATCTCGGTGGAGCTCAGTAGCGCTTGGTGGACAGGTTGCTCCATTTGAAATCAATGGGTTGCGTAAACAATACGGTCTACTGAGCGTTCCTATTGTTCATCGAGGTTCGGAAAATTCGGGGGTAGCGTTGGGGGTACTCGTGTTCAACCGTGGGGGTACATCTCCCCGCAGTGGAGTCCAACGATGCCCGAAAACCTACTCACCGACCTCAAGGTCAGGTCGGCCAAATCGACTGATCGAGACTGGAAACTTTCAGACGGCGGGGGCTTGTTCCTGCTGGTCAAGCCCACCGGCGGCAAGCTCTGGCGGTGGAAGTACCGCCTGCAAGGCAAGGAGAACCTCTTTGCCATTGGCGGCTTTCCTCAAGTAAGCCTTGCTGAGGCGCGTGCAGCCCGTGAGAAGGCACGTGCCTTGGTCAAGCAAGGCATCCATCCTGCCCATGAGCGGCGGCAGGTCAAGGAGCGCAACCTGGAAGCGCTGGAGGAACGCAAGCGCGCAAAGGAAAGTTCGTTCGCCAAGGTGGCGCGGGCGTACCTAGCCGAGATCAAGCCAGTCTTTGCACAGAGTTCCTACCGCACGAAAGAATCCCGCATCAGGAAGTACCTGTCGCCCAAGTTCGATGGGATGCCGATGAGCGACATTGGCGTGAAGCAGATTCGCCCGCTGCTGGAGGAATGTAAAGCTCATGGCGCGTGGGCGGCCATCCATGTCAAAGGTGATCTTTCGGCGATCTTCGAGTTCGCGGTGGTGCGGGGTTTGGTCGAGGCCAATCCGATCCCCAGTCTGCGCGGGCTGCTGCGCGTGCCGTTCAGCGAGAGCAAGGCGGCGATGACGCGAGAGCAAATCCAGAAGTTCTACCAGGAGTTGCGTGGCTACCGGGGCTATCCGGAAACCTCGTTGTGTCTGCGGCTGATTGCGCTGACCGCCTGCCGTCCAGGCGAAGCGGCGGATGCCGAGTGGGATGAGTTCGACTTTGAGGATGCGTTGTGGCGTCGGCCTGCGGCGAAGATGAAGGCGCGGCGTGACCATGTCAGTCCGTTGTCCACGCAGGCCATAGCGGTGCTGAAAGACTTGCTGCACATCACGGGCGGCGGGCGCTATCTGTTCCCGCACCGGAGCGGCAAGGGCTTCACCACGCCCAATCGGCTGACCTACGCAATGCGCGACATGAACCTGGGCCGGGGTACGACGCCGCATTGCTGGCGGACGACCTTTTCCACCTGGGCCAATGAGAACGGATACCGGCCTGATGCGATTGAGCGGCAGCTTGCCCACGTGGAAAGCAACAAGGTGCGGGCGACGTACAACAAGGCGCTGCTGCTGGATCAGAGAAGGACACTGTTGCAGGACTGGGCGGACTATCTGAGTGCGGCGGAGGGAAGCTGCACAGCATAGGGAAGAGTTGGCTGGGTGTTGCAGAACCAATGGACAGGGCGACCTTTTCCTTTTCTTGATAGGGCCGTTGTCCCTTGAGTGCCGTTCCCTTGCCATTTGCCTTTGCCCAAAGCTGGGCGCTAGAAATGGGGTAAACAATGGATTGAATGGGGTATTTTTGATTTAATTACCTTTTTTTTGAGATTCATGTCGCTCATTTCTTTCCTGGTCGCCTATGCCGGCCCCTTACGACCGGTCCAATGCTCAGGAAATGGGGTAATCAAACACCGGTAATGAGGTATTTTTAGAGACAATACCCCATTTAATAGCTATAATTACCCCATTTACACAGCCCAGGCTTACATTTCCATGCACTCGCTCACACTCGAGTACCTTGCCGCGCTTCGCTTCGATGGCACTCAGGCCGCCACGCTGCGCACACTGGGCGAGTACCAGGGCAAGCAGCAACTCTACGCCGCGCAGTCGCCCGAAGCCCTCAAAGGGCTACGCCAGATCGCGGTAGTCGAATCCACCGAGTCATCCAACCGCCTGGAAGGCATTGTCGTCGCACCCTCGCGGCTGAAGTCTTTGGTCATCCGCAACGCAACGCCAAAGAGCCGTTCCGAACAGGAGATCGCCGGCTACCGTGACGCCTTGGCGTCGATCCACGAATCGGCCGCGCACATGCCCTTCAGTGAGGGAGTGGTGCTGCAACTGCACACCCTGCTGTACCGCTATATGCCGCAGGCGGGCGGGCGCTGGAAGGCCACCAATAACGACATCATCGAGCGTCACCCGGACGGCACGTCACGTCTACGCTTCCAGCCAGTCGCTGCGCACCTTACGCCCATGGCCATGGGCGATCTGACCGGGCGCTACGCCACCGCGCTGGATCAGCACCTGGCCGACCCTCTGGTCCTGGTGCCGCTGGCGATGCTCGACTTCCTATGCATTCACCCCTTCCCGGACGGCAACGGTCGCATGTCCCGCTTGTTGACCTTGCTGCTGCTCTATCACTTCGACTATGCCGTGGGCCGCTACATCAGCCTGGAACGCATCTTCGAGGACACCAAGGAAGGCTATTACGAGACGCTGGAAGCCAGCTCGCAGGGCTGGCACCAGGGGCAGCACGACGTCAAACCCTGGCTCGACTACTTCTGGGGCGCCTTGCTAAGGGCCTACCGCGAGTTCGAGGAGCGTGTTGGCACCATCGAGCGTGGCCGTGGCAGTAAAGGCGACCGGGTGCGGACGGAAGTTCTGGGGCGCACCTTGCCGTTCTCGATTTCCGAGATTGAAGAAGCCTGCCCGGGCGTGAGTCGGGACATGGTTCGGCTGGTATTGCGGGCGATGAAGTCAGAGGGACTGATCGAATCGACCGGCAAGGGGCGTGGAGCAAAGTGGCTTCGCATCAATCAAGGCGGTGAGAAATGAAGACTAGAAAAAGTATTTTCAGCCTCGACATCCGCGATGATCACACTTGCGGCAACGTGCCCGCGTTCCAGACCGAGGAAATGGCCGCAGGTAGCCAACACTTCCGCATCGCCAGGGATGCTAGGCATGTCTAAATCCGAGGCACAGACACGAGCCGACTTGATTGACCAGCAACTCGCGTTATCAGGCTGGAACGTCAAAGACCCCACCCAGGTTGTCGAGGAATTCGACATCCTCACCGCCTTGCGAGTGGGCGTGGCCGAGCCGCGCACGCCCTACGAGGGCCACCAGTTCAGCGACTACGTCCTGCTCGGAAAAGACCGCAAACCCCTGGCAGTGATCGAGGCCAAGAAGACCAGCCGCGATGCCGCCATTGGCCGCGAGCAGGCCAAGCAATACTGCTACAACATCCAGAACCAGCTGGGTGGTGAGCTGCCATTTTGCTTCTACACCAACGGCCACGAGCTCTATTTCTGGGATCTGGAGAACGCGCCGCCGCGCAAGGTGGTTGGCTTTCCCACCCGCGACGACCTCGAACGCTTCGCCTACATCCGTCGCAATCGCAAGCCGCTGACGCAGGAATTCATCAACACTTCGATTGCCGGACGTGATTACCAGATTCGCGCGATACGCTCGGTGCTCGAAGGCATCGAACAGAAGAAGCGCGATTTCCTGCTGGTGATGGCCACCGGCACCGGCAAGACCCGCACCTGCATCGCCATGGTCGATGCCTTGATGCGGGCTGGCCATGCAGAAAAGGTGCTGTTCCTCGTGGACCGTATCGCGTTGCGTGAACAGGCACTGGCCGCCTTCAAGGAGCACATGCCCAACGAGCCGCGTTGGCCCAATGTGGGTGAAAAGCTGATCGCGACGGATCGCCGTGTGTATGTCGCCACCTACCCGACGATGCTCAACATCATCCGGGACGAGGCACAGCACTTGTCGCCGCACTTCTTCGATTTCATCGTCGTCGATGAAAGCCATCGCTCCATCTACAACACCTTTGGCGAAGTGCTGGACTACTTCAAGACCATCACGCTGGGCCTCACGGCCACGCCGACCGACATCATCGACCACAACACCTTCCAGCTTTTTCATTGCGAAGATGGCATTCCCACGTTTGCCTACACCTATGAAGAGGCCGTGAACAACGTGCCGCCCTACCTCTGCAACTTCCAGGTCATGAAGATTCAGACCAAGTTCCAGATGGAGGGCATCAGCAAGCGCACCATTTCGCTGGAAGACCAGAAGAAGCTGATCCTCCAAGGCAAGGAAGTTGAAGACATCAACTTCGAGGGCACTCAGCTTGAAAAGCAGGTGATCAACAAGGGCACCAACACCCTGATCGTCCGCGAATTCATGGAGGAGGCAATCAAGGACGCCAACGGCGTGCTGCCAGGCAAGACCATCTTCTTTTGCGCCACCAAGGCCCATGCCCGGCGCATGGAAGAAATCTTCGACAAGCTCTACCCGCAACACCACGGTGAGCTGGCCAAGGTGCTGGTGTCAGACGACCCGCGCGTCTACGGCAAAGGTGGGCTGCTCGATCAATTCACCAACAACGACATGCCTCGCATCGCTATCAGCGTGGACATGCTCGACACCGGCATCGATGTGCGCGAAATCGTCAACCTCGTGTTCGCCAAGCCGGTCTACTCGTACACCAAGTTCTGGCAGATGGTCGGGCGCGGCACACGCCTGCTGGAAACCAGCAAGCCCAAGCCTTGGTGCCTTGAGAAGGATGTGTTCCTGATCCTCGACTGCTGGGACAACTTCGAATACTTCAAGCTCAACCCCAAGGGCAAGGAGCTTAAACCGCAGTTGCCGCTCCCGGTGCGGCTGGTGGGCCTGCGCCTCGACAAGATCGAAAAGGCCAATGACAGCGGCCATGCCGACATCGCCACGCGTGAAGTCGCCAAGCTCCGCCTGCAGATTGCCGCGCTACCCAAAGAGTCGGTGGTGATCAAGGAAGCCGCCGCCGCGCTGACGCGGCTGGACGATGACAACTTCTGGATCAGCCTCAGCCACGACCGGCTGGAGTTCCTCCGTGCTGAAATCAAGCCGCTGTTCCGCACCGTGTCCGAGGCCGACTTCAAAGCCATGCGCTTCGAGCGCGACCTGCTGGAGTACTCGCTGGCCGTTTTGAGCGGCGAAAAGGAACAGGCCGACACCCTCAAGGAAGGCATCGTCGAGCAGATCGGCGAATTGCCACTCTCGGTCGGCTTCGTCAAGCAGGAAGAGGACCTGATCCGCGCTGCGCAAACCAGCCACTACTGGGCCAAGGCGGATGAAGACGCCTTCGACGAACTGGTCGCCAAGCTCGGCCCGCTCATGAAATTCCGCGAGCAATCCAGCGGCCAGGAGCAAACCCACCTCGATCTGGCCGATGAGCTGCACAAGAAGGAATGGGTGGAGTTCGGTCCACAGCACGAGGCGGTCAGTATCACCCGCTACCGCGAAATGGTGGAAAACCTGATCGCCGAACTCACCGCGCACAACCCGGTGCTGCAGAAGATCAAGAACGGCGAGGTAGTGAGCAGTGAAGAGGCCAAAGAGCTGGCCGAACTACTGCACGAAGAACATCCGCACATCACTGAAGACCTGCTGCGCCAGGTTTACAAAAACCGCAAGGCGCGCTTCATCCAGTTCATCCGCCACATCCTGGGTATTGAGGTGCTCAGGAGCTTCCCAGACGAGGTCAGCGCCGCCTTTGACCAATTCATCCGCGCCCACACCACGCTCAGCAGCCGGCAGATGGAGTTCCTCAATCTGTTGAAGAACTTCATCGTCGAGCGCGAAAAGGTAGAGAGAAGAGACCTGATCAATGCCCCCTTCACGGTCATCCACCCGCAAGGCATCCGTGGCGTGTTCAGCCCGGCAGAAATCAACGAAATCCTGCTGCTGACCGAACGGTTGGCAGCTTAAAGAACAGGGCATCCCATGCTACAGAACAACCCCGAACTCAAAAGCAAGATCGACCAACTCTGGAACAAGTTCTGGAGCGGCGGCATTAGCAACCCGCTCACTGCCATCGAGCAGATCACCTATCTACTGTTCATGAAGCGGCTGGACGAACTGGATCAGAAGAGACAGGCCGATGCCGAGTGGACCGGCGAGAAATACACCTCCAAGTTTGAAGGCACCTGGATTCCACCCGAGGAGCGCAACTGGCCTGTGGCGGAACAGCGCCCCATCGACAAACGCACGTTGCGCTGGAGTGAGTTCAAGCGCATGCAGGCCGAAGAGATGTTGCAGCATGTGCAGGGCAAGGTGTTCCCTTTCCTGAAAGACCTGAACGGTGCCGAATCCAATTTCACCCACCATATGAAAAACGCAGTGTTCATCATTCCCAAGCCAGCCCTGCTGGTGGAGGCGGTGAAGACCATCGACGAAATCTTTGAGGTGATGGAGAAGGACTCACGGGAAAATGGCCAGGCCTTTCAAGACATCCAGGGAGATGTCTATGAAATGCTGCTGGCCGAAATCGCTACCGCTGGCAAGAATGGCCAGTTCCGTACCCCGCGCCACATCGTCAAGCTGATGGCCGAACTGGTGCAGCCCCAACTGGGTCACAAGATTGCCGACCCGGCGTGCGGTACTGGTGGCTTTCTGCTGGGTGCCTATCAGTACATCGTCACACAGTTGGCTATTAACGCCGGTGCCAAGAACCTCAAGCCCGATGAAGACGGTTTTATCCGCACCTCAGTTGCTGCAACATTCGATGAAAAGCGTCAATTCGTCCTGCAAGAAAGCCTGTACGGCTACGACATCGACGCCACCATGGTGCGCTTGGGCCTGATGAATCTGATGATGCACGGCATCGACGAGCCGCACATCGACTACAAGGACACCCTTAGCAAGAGCTACACCGAGGAGGCCGAATACGACATCGTGCTGGCCAACCCGCCTTTTACCGGTAGCATCGATAAGGGTGATATCAACGACAATCTGCAACTGGCCACCACCAAGACCGAGCTACTGTTTGTTGAGAACATCTATCGCCTGCTCAAGAAGGGCGGCACTGCATGCGTGATCGTGCCGCAGGGCGTGCTGTTCGGCTCTGGCGGGGCATTTAGGACGCTGCGTCAGTTGCTGGTGGAGCGCTGCGACCTCAAGGCTGTCATCACCCTGCCCAGCGGGGTGTTCAAACCCTATGCTGGGGTCAGCACCGCCATTCTGCTGTTCACCAAGGTCTGGGGGGTGAAGGACAAGGTTACCAAGCCCGCCACCGAGCATGTCTGGTTTTACGAGATGGCCGCCGATGGCTACTCGTTGGATGACAAGCGCACCAAACAGGCAGGTTTTGGTGACCTGCAAAACATCATTGCCGAATACCACACCCGTGATGCGGCGACCGATACGGACCGCACTGTCAAGTGCTTCATGGTGCCACGCACCGAGATCGCTGATGAAAAAAACAACTATGACCTATCACTGTCGCGCTACAAACAGGATGTGTTCGAGGACGTGCAGTACGACGCGCCAAGTGTGATTCTGGATCGGCTGCTTAAGGCGGAAGTAGGTGATGCGGATGAAGCGGAACTGGCCAAGGTGCAGAGCGGAATCGTCCGTGAACTATTGGAGCTGAAGGGGATGGTGGAATGATCCCAATGAAACCAACTCCATTGAGCCAACTGGCAATTGTGTCAGCAGGGCAAGCGGCGCCAAAGAGTGACGAATTTTCCGACTACGGTACACCATTTGTCCGAGCAGGTAGCCTGGATAGACTGCTGTCAGGTGAACCCGAGTCCGGCCTTGAACTTGTCAGCGAAGAAACAGCCAAGCAACGGAAGCTGAAGACCTATCCAAGAGGAACTGTTCTTTTTGCAAAGAGTGGCATGTCCGCCACCAAAGATCGCGTCTACGTCCTTCAAAACCCCGCCCATGTCGTTAGCCATTTGGCGACGCTGATCCCCAAGAAGGGGACTCACGTAGGCTATCTTCGCTTTGCCTTGAAGCACTTTCCGCCCTCATCGCTGATCAAAGATCATGCTTATCCAGCCATTGGTCTTGGAGATATCGAGGATTTCAAGATCCCCGTTCCTGATAGTTCTGACGACCAAATTCGCATTGCCCATTTGCTCGGCAAGGTGGAAGGACTGATCGCCAAACGCAAACAACACCTGCAACAACTCGACGATCTGCTCAAGAGCGTGTTTCTGGAGATATTTGGTGACCCAGTGCGGAATGAGAAGGGGTGGCCAATAAGTCCATTGGTCACCTATATGAGTGAGCAGCCGAATAACGGCCTGTACAAGCCTCAATCGTCCTATGGGTCTGGGACGAAAATCATCCGGATTGACTCCTTCTATGATGGAATTGTTCAGAATATAGAAGGGCTAAAACGAGTTGAAATTACAGATTCAGAATTTTTGAAATTCGAGATTCGGCCATTCGACGTCCTAGTAAATCGAGTCAATAGCATCGAATATCTGGGAAAGATTGGCGTGGTTCCAGCTATTTCGGAGCCCGTGGTTTATGAGTCGAACATGATGCGCTTTCGTCTAAATCATGAAGTAATGCTTCCTGTTTTTTTGATGTATTTTTGGCGGACTCCATATTTAAAATCTCAGATCAACAGCAAAGCGAAGAAGGCGGTGAATCAGGCTAGCGTCAATCAACAGGATGTTGCTGGTTTACTCGTATCGCAGCCACCCATCGATCTCCAAAACCAATTCGCCGTCGTCGTCGAAAAAGTCGAAGCCCTAAAAACTCGCTACCAGCAAAGCCTCTCTGACCTTGAGGCCCTCTATAGCGCACTGAGTCAGAAGGCTTTCCAAGGCGAGCTGGATCTATCGCGGGTGCCGATGCCAAAATCGCCCACTCAAGATGTCAGCGCTGTTTCCCAAGGAGATCAAGCTACCGTGCCTGAACCCGTTATGCAAACCGCGCCTGCCATTCATTTGCCTGATACCGGCAAGCTACTGGAAGCGTTGGAAAATGCCGAGGCCCGCACGGCATTGATCGCAGAATGGCTGGACGCCTATCGCGAACAACTTGCTGGCACAGCATTCTCGGCACAGCACTTCATGGTAGTGGCACAAACCCGGCTGGCGGAACTGCACCTGGACAACGACTTCGTGCTAGGTGCTAGCGACTACGAACACATCAGGGCATGGGTGTTCGAGGCGCTGGCCGCCGGCACGTTGACTCAGGTGTTTGATGATGCGGGCAATTGCATTGAACTCAAGGCCGCTATTGAGCAAAGTCAGGCATGAAACTACTGCGCCTGAAGATCACCGACCCGGAGGGCTTTCGCAGCCTGCCCTGTGGGTTTGAGCACTACTTTCGCACTGAATGGAGCTTGCAGGATGAACTGGCGCAAGCAGACCACTTTGCCCCCTTCGTCTGTGCCGGGCCTAATGGCAGCGGCAAGTCCAACTTGCTCGAAGCTCTGGCGGCGATCTTCTATCAGCTGGAAGTGCTGCGCGTACGCCGCAGCTTTCTACCTGAAGCTTTGCAAGACGAGGCGCTGGATTTTTCACCTGTTGCCTTTGAGCTGGATTACCTGATCCGCGTGCCCGCCGAGTACCGCGGCCCCGAAAGCCCGCCGTGGGCGAAAGTGGGTGTGTGGAAGAAGGCCGGCGAATCGGTGCGATTTCTTTGGGACAACCAGGGCGACTTCAGCACCGATGTGTATGAGGCGTTCAAGGGCGGACACGCCGACATCCTGCTGCCGCAGTACGTGCTGAGTTATTCCTCGGGCGAGAACGAGATCCTCAGTCTGCCCTTCTTCAAGATGCGTTTCGTGCAGTTCGACGAGTACTGGAATGCACTGACCTGCCAACTGAGCTACCCCGGCCACCCCGAGACGCGGCTGGCCTATCTGGACAGCGGATTCAGCCAGGCCATCCTGCTGTGCAACCTGTTGTTTCAGGACGAGAGCACACTCCAGCCCTTCCGCGAGGATGTGGGCATCGAGGCCTTGCGGGAATTCCGCATCATCCTGCGCCGCCGAATTCCTATCGACGCAATACAACTGGAAGCCTTCGACCTTGCTGATGAAGATCAGAAGCGCGAACGACGAAATCGAATACAGGCGGAAGCTCGAACACGCGGACTTTCAGAGTCTGAGATTAGCCAATCAGTTGATGATTGGGTTCGCAGCGAGATCATCAAAGGCAATCCCGCGCTCTCGGAAACTGATGAGCTGGGAAGTACGCGCTATCGCCTGAACTTGCTGCAGTTGCTGGAGGGTGACGAGAAGTCCTCGCTGGTGGTGAGCGCCCTCAAGCGTTGTGCCACGCTCAATTACGTCGACGACGTCACCGATACGCTGGTGCTCGACTACTGGGTCAATGAGGCGACCCGGCAGGCATTCCGCGAGAACTTCGATGGTTCGGCGCTGGCGCTATTCCAGGCGTTTCAGGTGCTGTTGACGCTCAACCTGTATGCCGTCAGCGATGTTCTGAAGGCCGATCTCTATACCTCGACCAGCCACTACGTCAGCGAGACGGTGCCAACCCTGGCATCTGACCAGCGCATCATGCGCTTCAAGTTCATGCGCTTCACCAAGCAGGGTGTGGCCGAGCCGATGATGCTCAAAGAATTGTCGGACGGCGAGCATCAGTTGCTGCACAGCCTCGGCCTGTGCCTGCTGTTTCGAGAGACCAACAGCCTGTTCCTGCTCGACGAGCCCGAGACGCACTTCAACCCTGACTGGCGCGCCAACTTCATCAGCCGCTTGCGCCAATGCCTGCCGGGTCATGGTGAATGCGCGCAGGAGATGCTGATCACCACCCACGCCCCTTTCCTGATTTCCGACAGCAAGCCGGACAAGGTGCTGGTGTTTGCTAAGGACAAAGCCAGCGGCAAGGTCAGCGTCAGCCACCCACCGTACAACACGCTGGGCGCTTCGATCAACAAAATCACACATGAAACGTTCGGTAAGCGCGAAACTATTGGAGGCGGGGCTCAACAAGTGCTGGAGCAATTACTGGCTGACCCTATATCGAAAGCCGACCCCCATGGCCTTGCTCGCAAGATCATGGATACCATGGGCGACTCTGTGGAACGCACGTTAGCCGTGCATGCCTTGCTACAGACGCCAGGAGCCGACAAGGAGCCGGGCTGATGTTATTTCCCTATAAACGGCCTCGTCACCCGATGCGGGCCATGCACGGTTTTGTCGCTTATATCTTTGCCAAGGTCTGGTGCCGTGCGCCAAATGAGGAATACAGCCTCGAACTGTTCAAGGGGTTGCCACCGCTATATGCCATCATGGATGAATTACATCGGGCGGATTTGGCTGGCTCAGAGAAGGGAGCAGGAGCGTTCTTTTATCGCTACGTCAACCAAATATTCCAAGATTTCAAACAGCTTGGTCCCGAGGACATCCAGTCTTATCGAAAAATGTTCAGGGACAACAATGATATCCAGGCGCTTTGCGAGGGAAAAAAGGAACCCGGCCGCTACATCGCAGGCACTCAGAATGCACTGATGAAAACGATAGAAGCCTTTTTCAGCAAGCTCTACAGCTGCGGCTTCTTTGAGCTGGCAATAGTCAAGGAACACATTGGTGCCGGCTTGAAAGAGCACTACAAGGAATTTTCCTCTCTGAACGACATGCCTTGTTGCCCGTTTTGTGGCCTTTTGCCGATGGATTCCGAATATGATCCGACTCGGGAGGCTTATGATCATTATTTGCCTGCTAGTAAATATCCATTCAATTCTGTGAATTTAAGAAATTTGGCGCCTGCGTGCTATAAATGCAACTCGCAAAACAAAGGTGCAAAAGATCCCCTGCAAGATGAAGCTGGGATCAAGAGAAAAGCCTTTTATCCATATGCCGCTGACAGCTATAAAATCCAAGTGTTCGTGCATTTTCAATCAGCTGCCCAGATCCCTGAAAAAGAGCAGGATATTCGCATTTCTCTAAGCTGTGCAGGGTATGATGAGGAAATCGAAACCTGGGATCAGCTTTACAAAATACGCGAGCGTTATACGGCCAAATGCCTTTCTTCTTCCGGCGCGAAATACTGGTTGCAGCGTGTGCTGGATGAAGATAAAAATTACCAGCAGTTATCTCATGATGCTTTAAATAAAGAGCTGGAGCAATGTGAGCGCTTTCCTTGGCATGAGAGCAATTTTCTTAAACGTGCCTTTTTCGACACCTGCCGACAGGTCGGTATGATTTGATGGCTTATTCGCACGCTGACACGCTGATGGCTGGATTTCAGAGCCGCGAGTTTGGATACAGTGGCAGGTTCGGCAAAGTAAACCTCAGCTTCCCAGATATATCGCTGTCACCTTGACTCGCTCGTGCCCAAGTTCACGACTGATTTGCTGCCGAACATGTTGGTCGGTAAGGCGTTGCGATAGGTCGAGTTGAGCCGTGCCAGGGCCGCCTGCTGCCGGTGACTTCCACCCCGTTAGTGTTTCATATCGCATCTGTGCATACCGATGTCGCAGGCCATGCATATTGCTCAGGCTTGCAGCCTTGCACTGTCCATCGTAGACGTGCCGCTGCTGGATGTAGGTTTTGTTTGCCGGGATCAATGACCCTATGCCTGCCAGGTGGTGTGCTGCCTGGAGCACGTCGCGTTGCTCTGTCGTGGTGATGGGCACCGTGCGCTCCCGGCCGCCCTTCGTCCATGATCCTTTGAGGGCAATGTGGTCACCTCGATCCGCATAACTGGGCTGGAATTTGATCGCTTCCTCCCGACGCAATCCGAAGGCGGCCTGTAGCTGAAGGCTCATGCGTACATGCGCGTCGGTGACCTGTTCAAGACCTGTGCCTAGTTCCTGGGCCTTGCTGATGTTGGTCACATAGCGGCGCTCGGCCACGCCGAGTTGCGTGTTGTCCGCCGGCAGGATGCCGGCCTTGCCGATCTTCTCGGCCCACCAGCGCAGGTGAGAGAGCCGATTCTTGATGGTGCCGGACGACAAGCCTTCTCCCAGCCAGCGATCCAGCAGCGCCTGGACATGCTTGCCCTTGAGCGACGATGCCTTCATCTGCCGGAAACCCGCCTCGCGCAGTTGCCGTGCAGCCAGCGCGAGGGAACTCATCCGGTCCGCCTGTGTGTTGTAGCTGCCGTCACGGTTGCGCTGGCAGAGCTGCCGCAGGGTATAGGTCAAGTCGTCCATCTTCCGGCCTCCAAGCAAAGCGCCGTACTGCGTTGTCCTGAAATTCATTGGTTAGTGTTGGTGCCAACTCGCCAAGGCGAGATCCCGTGAGGGCAAGGGCATGGTGTTCAGGAGACACCAGAGCCTCGAATGAGGCGTCCGTCTTGCCCCCTGCTGGAAGCCCGGACGGAGGTACTACAAGACGAAAGTGATGTGAACGTGGACGAGTCCTCCTATGAAGTGAGTGGGATAAGAAATGCAGCGGGAACCCTGTGCGTTGCGCACAGGCCATTGCCGCAAAGGACAGTGCGCCAGGCGGAGCGGTAGGGATGATTTAAAACAGACGAAGAAGGCTCCGCCCTAGGTAGGGCCGGTATGCGGTCGGAGCCTGGGCATACCTGGGGTGGCTCCACCCTGTCGGGCCAGCGCTTGCAGGAACCTGCGCTGTTGGGGTTGCCGATGTACGAAGCCCATCGGTCTTGGCAACTGCCCGGTCAGTTTAGGGCGGCCATCATCATGTCTGCCGCACGCAATAGGAACTGGCTTTCGCCCGCATTGTTTGCGGTGTTGCGTGGGGCGTCACTGCGGCGTGCAGTGACGCCCCGTTTCGCGGCAGCATCTACTGCTACGCAGGATGCGGCTGCCATCCCCTGGCCTGCATTGCCTGCGCTGCGATGTCCCCGGCGTTCGTCGAGGTGTTCATGATCTTGCGGATGTTGGCGATGTGCGCCAGGGCGGTTTCACGTGATGCCGGTTGCGCAGGCGATTCTGGGCGGTTTTCGGTACGCGGTGGAACTGCAGGCCGATTCTCGGCAGGCCGTGGGGTGGTAGACGCCTCCTTGCGACCTGCCCACAAGCGGAATTCGCCCGCAAAAACGCGCTTCACCAAGGCGAAGAAGTAGGCCACGACATTGCGCACGGTGCCGCTCTGGCTGCGCGCCTGCAGCTCGTCGAGTACTTCTTGGCGATGCTGCGGCGGCAGCCGCCGCAAGGCGGCCTGCACGTCCTTTTGCTGATCTGCCTGGGCATTGCTCAGGCAAGGCGGCAAGCTCACCGACTGCGATGCCGGATTGCCGTCGCCTTCGCGCGCGCGGTACGTACGTTCTTTTTTATACATATACGTCTTATACGTACTACCCTGCTCAGCCGTCATGTGGCGAGCGTGTTCGGTCTGTTGTGGAACAAGCGTGCTGCCAGCGGAATCGCCAGACAATGGCAGTGGGTCGGCTGTCTCGCTCGCCTGCGTCGGCGGAGTAGGGGGCAAATCATCGTCATCGCGGAACTGATCGTGGGTCGCAATGGAAGCGGCTTCCGGCGCTTGCGCCAGCGTTGCCTGAATGTGAATGGCCACCCGATCCACCTGGTTGTTTTCGTGGCCGATGGAAGATTGCAGAAGCGCGGGCAGGCTGGCATCGAGCGTGCAAGCCTCTTGGAAGTCGAGGGCGCTTTCGTGAACCTGATACAGCTCGCTGAGCACGTGCCCCGTCAGCGGATCGCGGTGCTGGCCTACCAGGCTGATCCAGCCCGTCAGCCGGAGTACGACGAGAACGCGCCGGGCCGTCTCGTACCCGGCCCGCTGCCCCAGCGGTGTAGTGGTGAGATAGCGGCGCAACTGCCCCATATTCGCCAGCGGGCTGATGCCTTCCGCAGAGCGCAGCATGCGCAGAACCTGCCAGCCATTGCGCTCCAGCGGCGTGAGGCGAGCATCGAGCATGAGCGAGGCGGGCGTGGTGAACAGGGCATCTTGCCCCAGCGGGTTGTGGCGGGTGTGATGGTCTGCCATGAGCGTTCTCCAAGGTCTGGGCCACAGTGGCCCGTTCCCCTGCATCTCATCGCGTACCGCTCCATGCGTCAGCCAACAATGCGGTCTGCGCCATAACCGTTTTATCCGGCTGGGCGTGGCGCTGGCATCGGCATCCAGACTGATCTATCATTCCGATACCCCCTTGGGGGTACAACTGGGGGTACTTCCAGCGATTCCCGCAAAGCCCGTGGCCCGATTTCCCCGCGAAACCTAGCATTCACGGCCCTTTGCCGACCGATCAACGTTTAAACGTCTGACCACCGGGGCCGGTCCCGCAGCCTCTGCGGGACAGACCGGAACGGCGCCGCAGGCCATGGCGGCGGCCGGGGTGCGCACCGGCGGCGAGCGCCGCGGGGTCTGGCGCTCTGGGCAGGGCGCGGAGCCTGCCGGCAATCGCATCGAACCGCAGAGAGGAGTCCAGGCATGGGTGCTGCAAAGCCGTCGCCGCACGCCGTGACGGAGGTGCGGCGCTTTCAGGCAGGGGACTTTGCCGCCTACCGGCGCTGGTACGCGGACCCGCTGCTGGACCGGCATCTGGGCCCCATGGATGACGAGTGGCTGGCGGATGTGCTGGCCGACACCAATGGCGAGGAATGGGCGGTACTGGCCGATGGCGTGCTGCTGGCCGTCGTCGGGCTCACGCCCGACCCGGAGGTGGGTTGCTGGGTGATCACCGATTTCGCCGTCGATCCCCGGCGTCGTGGCCAGGGCTGGGGGCGGCGCGCCTGGCAGGCGCTGTGCGCGCTGCCCGCCCTGAAAGCACGACCGCACTGGCGCGCCTACGTGGCCGACGACAACCCGCAGGCGCAGGCCTTTTTCGAGGCGCAGGGCTGGCGGCGGCTGGAGGCGCTGGGCATCGAGGATGGCCTCTGGACCTACTGCTGGCAACGCGCCGGGGCCTTGGCCGGGTGCGGTACGGCTCCGGCATAGGGCGCGCGAAAGCAGGAGCCGGCCTGGCGCAAGTGGGGTGCCGGCGACGGTACCCGCCGGGAGGCGCCTGGCGGCCGCACCACCAGCCTGCGGCTTGAGAATTCAAGCCAAAAGCGGCTCTGGCGCACTGTGTATAAGCGCTGGCAGCTATCAAATTTGAAGTGATTTCGCACGGCGTCATGGTGGACGCCGTGTGCCTATGGGCGCAGAAAGGGCAGCGGCACCTCGGCCGGGATCGGGCAGGTGTAGGGCTGGCCCTGCCGGCGCTCCAGCAGCTCCGCCTTGGCCTGGGCAATCAGTCCGGGTTGCTGTACCAGCTCGATGGCCGTCGCCGTGAGCACCCTGGCGGCGCGCACCATGCCGGCGTGCGCCAGGGAGGACTTGCCCTGCGACACCATCTGCCATGAGTGCAGCGGCGTTCCGAAGGCATAGCAGGCCACCCAGGCCTGCACGGTGGGGGTGATCCAGCTCACGTCGGCCACGTCGGTCGAGCCGAACATGGTCTCGTTGGCTGCAGGGTCGTAGGGCGCCACACCTTCGAACACGGCGGGCACCTGGCCGCGCAGCACGCTGGCCAGCGGGCGGCTGACGGCGTCGATGTCGCCCGGGCTGAGCGTGGCCTGGAAGTCCGCCGCCCGGCCCCGTTCGCGGGCATCCACGGCCAGCGCGCCCTCGGCCTGCAGCCTGGCGTAGAGCACCTGGTTCAGCGTGGTGTTTTGCAGCAGGTTGGAGCAGGCCTTGTCGAACACGATCTCCACGCGGCAGTCGGTCATCAGTGCCGCGCCGCGCGCCACGTTCTGCACGCGCTCGTAGAGCTCGGCGGCCTCGTGGTTGCGCGCCGCGCGGATCAGGTACAGCACCTCGGCGCGGGCCTGCACCACGTTGGGCGACAGGCCGCCCGAGTCCGTCACGGCGTAGTGCACACGGGCGTCCGAAGGCATGTGCTCGCGCAGGTAGTTCACGCCCACGTTCATGAGTTCCACCGCGTCGAGCGCACTGCGGCCCAGGTGGGGCGAGTGCGCGGCATGCGAGGCCTTGCCGTGGAAGATGAACCTGGCCTGGATGTTGGCCAGCGTGCTCTGGCTGAAGACGCCCGTGAAGCTGGCCGGGTGCCAGGTAAGCGCGGCGTCCACGTCGTCGAACGCGCCTTCGCGCGCCATGAAGGTCTTGCCCGAGCCGCCTTCCTCGGCCGGACAGCCGTAGAAGCGCACGCGCGCCTTCGCGCCCGTGGCCTGCAGGTGCGCCTGCAGCGCAATCGCGGCGAAGTGGGCCGAGGTGCCCAGCAGGTGGTGCCCGCAGCCGTGCCCGGCCAGGCCGGGGCTGTCCACGGACGGCGTGCACACCAGGGCGCCGCTTTGCTGGTTCATGCCCGAGAGGGCGTCGTACTCGCCCAGGAAGGCGATCACCGGCCCCTCGTCGCCCCACTCGGCCATGAAGGCGGTGGGGATGCCGGCCACGTTGCGCGTGACGCGAAAGCCCACACCGGCCAGGGCATCGATGTGCAGCTGGGCGGACGCCGTCTCGGCATAGCGCAGCTCGGCCAGCGACCAGATCTGGTCCGCCAGCGCATGCATGCGCGGTGTTTCGCGTGTGAAGAAGTCCTGCAGTGAGCGCATGGGAATCGGCCTGCTTACTCGGGCTTCACGCCGGCCTTGTCCAGCAGCACCTTGTGGCGTTGCGTCTGCGCGGTGATCTGGGCTGCGAACTGGCTCTGGTCCATGTCGGTGGGGGTGGTGCCCAGGGTCTTGAGGCGCTTTTGCACGTCGGGCAGGTGCGCCGCCTTGACAGCCGCCTCCTGCAGCCGCTTGACGATGGCGGCGGGCGTGTTCTTGGGCGCGACGATGCCGAACCAGCTGATGCCCAGCTGGTTCAGGTCGTTGTAGCCTAGTTCCTTGAAGGTGGGCACGTTCGGCAGTTCGGGCGAGCGGCTTTCGGAGGCCAGCGCCACCGCAATCAGCTTGCCGCTCTTGATGTGGGGCAGGGACGAGGGCAGCTGGTCGGGCATCACCTGCACCATGCCGGCCAGCGCATCGTTGAGCGCAGGGCCGTTGCCGCGGTAGGGCACGACCAGGATGTCGGTCTTCAGTGTCTCGTTGAACGACGCCAGCATCAGGTGGCCCAGCGTGCCCGGCCCCGGTACGGCGCCGCTGATCTGCTTGGGCTGTGCCTTGGCCTTGGCCACGAAGGCCTCGAAACTGTTTACGCCCAGGCTGGGGTGCACCATGTAGACGGAGGGCATGGTGACCAGGTTGGCCACGGGGGTGAGCTTGGCGCCCAGGTTGGCCGCGCGGGTGTACAGCAGCGGGTTGATGGTCATGGTGCTCACCGTGGCCATGCCGATGGTGTAGCCGTCGGCTGCCGCGTTGGCCAGGGCCTCCGTGCCGAGCAGGCCGCCCGCGCCGGCCTTGTTGTCCACCACGATGGACTGGCCCAGCGTCTGGCGCATGCCTTCGGCCAGCACGCGGGCCACGATGTCGGTCGAACCGCCGGCCGCGAACGGCACGATCAGCTTGACGGGCTTGCTGGGATAGGCGTCGGCGGCCCGTGCGGCAGGGGACAGTGCGAGGGCGGCGCCCGCGGCGAGGGTGGAGAGGGTGAGTGACTTGAGGCTCAGGCGTCGGGCGGGCACAGGGGTGTTGCGCATGGGAGGTGTCCTTCAGGTTCAAGCGTCGAAAAACCAGACGCCGGGGTATGCGTGAATCGTTGCTGCTCATGCACGCATTGCATGTGCCGCGAATATAGAAAAAACCGGTTGCCCGCGGGCACCGTTTTGACAGGAAGGTATAAGCAGGACCGATGGCTGCATACTGGAGCATCCGAGTCTCTAAGGACAACCTGGAGAACCTATGCGCGAATCCGATAGCTTCCCCGAAGGCCGCGTGCTGTTCTCACGCCTGGCCAAGCATGTACGCCTGCGCCAGTTGCAACTGCTGCTGGCCCTGCAGCAGTGCTGCTCAATCGCGAAGGCGGCCGCCCATCTGGACATGAGCCAGTCCGCCGCCACCCAGGCGCTGGCGGAGCTGGAACGGGTGCTGGATCTGCGGCTGTTCGAGCGGCACTCGCGCGGCATCCGCCCCACCCAGGCTGGGCAGGCGCTGATCGACGCCGTGCGCAGCGTGATGAACCAACTGGAGGACGTGTCGGAAACACTGGCCGCGATCCGCATGGGCGCGTCGGCCGCGCTGCGGCTGGGCTCCATCCCCGCAGCCGCGCACGCCATCCTCGCGCAGTTGCTGGCGCAGTTCTATGCGCTGCGGCCCCAGGTGCATGTGGATGTGCAGGAGAGCGAGGGGCCGCGCCTGCTGTCGCTTTTGATCAGTGGCGGGCTGGACGCCGTGTTCTGCCGACGTCCTGCGCTGTTGCCCGAGAGCTTTGTGTTCGAGCCGCTGCTGCGCGACGAGGCAGTGGTTGTCGCAGCCGGCACCCATCCGCTGGCGGTGCGTCAGGCCGTGCCGCTGGCGGCGCTCGGGGACGCGCGCTGGGTGCTGCCGACTTCCAACATCGCTGTGCGCGACATCTTCGAGCACACGGTGCTGGCGCAGCTGCCGCAGGCGCAGTGGTTTCCGGTGTCCACCGTGTCGCTGCCGGTGCTGGAAGGGCTGCTCGGCCACCCGCGCGCCGTGGCCCTGGTGCCGCGCAGCATCGTGCCCGGCCTGGCGCATGACCGCCCGGCGGGCGGAATCCGCATTCTGGACATGGCGGTGGACCGCGCGGCCTTGGCGCTGGCCGACCTGGGGGTGATGCATGCGCGGGAGCCGGCTCCCCCGTTGCTGCAGGACCTGCTGAAGCTGTGGCGTGCCGCGCATCCCCTGGGGTGAGGCGCTCAGCCGGGCGCGGGGGTCAGGCGTGCAGCCAGCGTACCCAGTCGCCCGGCACCAGGTACAGCAGGCCGGCCGTCATGCTGGCATAGCGGAAGAACTTGCCAATCGCCATGTAGAGCAGGCAGGGCCAGAACGGCATGCGCAGCCAGCCTGCCACGGCGCACAGCGGGTCGCCCACCACGGGCAGCCAGCTCAGCAGGCAGGTCTTGGGCCCCCAGCGGCGCAGCCACACGCGGGCGCGCCGTTCGGTGCGGCTCAGTTCGCGGGCGGGCTTGGCGGGGGGCTGCGCATGGCCCGCATGGCGGTGCCGGCGCGCGGCGTCCCAGGCGCGGTGCGCGCCCAGGCCCATCCACCAGCTGACCGCGCCGCCCAGCGTGTTGCCGGCCGTGGCCACCAGGATCGCGGGCCAGAGCAGTTCGGGGTTCAGCTTGACCAGGCCGAACACCGCCGGCTCCGAGCCCACGGGCAGCAGCGTGGCGGAGATGAAGGCCACGATGAACACCGTGCTCAGGCCGAATTGGGGCAGAGCCAGCAGGTCCAGCAGTTGGTGCATCCAGATTTCCATAGCAGGGCTGCGAGTGTAGGGGCAGCGGTGCGCTGGCTGTGTCGCCACCCGCGGGCGCAACATGCGCAATCGCAGTGCTGGCTTTTCGGTTGCTGAAATTTTGGGCAGGTAGAATCCGCCCCTTCGCCCCCACACCCCCAGCCCGCCCGTACCGTCCATGCAGATCGGCCCCATTCCCTTGGCCAACCGCCTGTTCGTCGCCCCCATGGCGGGCGTGACGGACCGGCCGTTTCGCCAGCTGTGCAAGCGGTTGGGCGCGGGCTATGCGGTGAGTGAGATGGTGACCTCGCGCAAGGATCTGTGGAACAGCCTCAAGACCAGCCGCCGCGCCAACCACGAGGGCGAGCCCGGCCCGATCGCGGTGCAGATCGCCGGCACCGACGCGGCCATGATGGCCGAGGCCGCGCTCTACAACATCGACCGCGGCGCACAGATCATCGACATCAACATGGGCTGCCCCGCCAAGAAGGTCTGCAACAAGTGGGCGGGCTCCGCCCTGATGCAGAACGAAGCCCTGGCCGTGGAGATCGCCGAGGCCGTGGTGGCCGCCTGCGCACCGCGCGGCGTGCCGGTCACGCTGAAGATGCGCACCGGCTGGTGCCAGCAGCACAAGAACGCCGTGGTGCTGGCGCGCCGCTTCGAGGACGTGGGCATCCAGATGCTGACCGTGCACGGCCGCACGCGCGAGCAGGGGTACAAGGGCCAGGCGGAGTACGACACCATCGCTGCCGTGAAGGCCGCGGTGCGCGTGCCCGTGGTGGCCAATGGCGACATCACGTCGCCCGAGAAAGCCCGGGCGGTGCTGGCCGCCACAGGCGCCGACGCGGTCATGATCGGGCGCGCGGCCCAGGGCCGGCCGTGGATCTTCCGCGAGATCGGCCACTACCTCGCCACTGGCGAGCACCTCGCGCCGCCGCTGGTGGCCGAGGTGCGCCGCCTGCTGCTGGAGCACCTGCAGGACCACTACGGCCTGTACGGCGAGGCCAGCGGCGTGCGCAGCGCGCGCAAGCACATCGCCTGGTATGTGCGCGCGCTGCCGGGCGGCGAGGCACTGCGACACCACATCAACACCATCGAGGACTGCGCGGCGCAGTGGCAGGCGGTGGCCGATTTCTTCAGCGCGCTGGGCGCGCAGATGGACCGGCTGCCGTCCGCACACGACGGCGCCGACGCGGTCCCGCCCGTGAGGGAAACAGAGCATGAGCCGGAACAACATTGAACAATGCGTGCGCGAGAGCCTGCAGGGCTACTTTCGCGACCTGGGCGGCGAGACGCCCGACGGCGTGTACGACATGGTCGTGCGCCTGGTGGAAAAGCCGCTGCTGGAGGTGGTGATGAGCCACGCCGACAACAACCAGTCCCGCGCCGCCGAATGGCTGGGGCTGAACCGCAACACGCTGCGCAAGAAGCTGGTGGAGCACAAGCTGCTCTGATGTTGCTTCTAAAAGAATAGCTGGTGGCGCTTGCCCATCAAGCGCTACAGCCCGATTTCATCAAAACCATCACGAGTCCCCCATGAACGCACTCCTCTCCGTCTCCGACAAGACCGGCATCGTCGAATTTGCCCAGGCACTGCATGCGCTGGGCATCCGCCTGCTGTCCACCGGCGGCACCGCCAAGCTGCTGGCCGAGAGCGGCCTGCCCGTCACCGAGGTGGCCGAGGTCACGCAGTTCCCCGAGATGCTGGACGGCCGCGTGAAGACGCTGCACCCCAAGGTGCATGGCGGCCTGCTGGCGCGCCGCGAGCTGCCTGCGCACATGGCGGCGCTGAAGGAGCACGGCATCGACACCATCGACCTGCTGGTGGTCAACCTCTACCCGTTCGAGGCCACGGTGGCCAAGGCCGGCTGCACGCTGGCCGACGCCATCGAGAACATCGACATCGGCGGCCCCGCCATGGTGCGCAGCGCTGCCAAGAACTGGAAGGACGTGGGCGTGGTCACCTCGGCCGACCAGTACGACGCGGTGCTGGGCGAGTTGAAGGCCGCGGGCAAGCTGTCCGACAAGCTGCGCTTCGCGCTGTCGGTGGCGGCGTTCAACCGCATCGCGCAGTACGACGGCGCCATCAGCGACTACCTGTCGTCCATCCAGTTCGACGAGGCCAAGCTGTCCGAGAGCTACGTGCCCGAACGCGCGCTGTTCCCCGGCCAGAGCAACGGCATCTTCACAAAGATCCAGGACCTGCGCTACGGCGAGAACAGCCACCAGCAGGCCGCGCTGTACCGCGACCTGCACCCCGCGCCCGGCTCCATCGTCACCGGCGTGCAGCTGCAGGGCAAGGAACTCTCATACAACAACATCGCCGACGCCGACGCCGCCTGGGAATGCGTCAAGAGCTTCAAGCTGCCGGCCTGCGTGATCGTCAAGCACGCCAACCCCTGCGGCGTGGCCGTGGGCACGAGCGCGCTGGAGGCCTACAGCAAGGCCTTCCAGACCGACCCCACCAGCGCCTTCGGCGGCATCATCGCGCTGAACCGCCCCGTGGACGGCGCGGCCGCGCAGCAGATCGCCAAGCAGTTCGTCGAAGTGCTGATGGCGCCCGACTTCACGCCCGAGGCGCTGGAGGTGTTCAAGGCCAAGGCCAACGTGCGCCTGATGAAGATCGCGTTGCCTGCCTCCGGCGGTGCCACGGCGTGGGAGCAGGGGCGCAACCTGATGGACGCCAAGCGTGTGGGTTCGGGCCTGCTGCTGCAGACGGCCGACAACCATGAGCTGCAACTGCCCGATGTGAAGGTGGTGACCCTCAAGCAGCCCACGCAGGAAGAGATGCAGGACCTGATGTTCGCCTGGAAGGTGGCCAAGTACGTCAAGAGCAACGCCATCGTGTTCGTGAAGGGCGGCATGACCATGGGCGTGGGTGCGGGCCAGATGAGCCGGCTGGATTCGGCGCGTATCGCCAGCATCAAGGCGCAGGCCGCGGGCCTGTCCCTGCAGAACACCGTGGTGGCCAGCGACGCCTTCTTCCCGTTCCGCGATGGGCTGGACGTGGTGGTCGACGCGGGCGCGACCTGCGTGGCTCAGCCCGGCGGTTCCATGCGCGACCAGGAGGTCATCGACGCGGCCAACGAGCGCGGCGTGGCCATGGTCTTCACGGGCGTGCGCCACTTCCGTCACTGAGACGCGCTGACCACGCCGCATGCCGGTGGACCCAGACCCGCTGCACGACGACACACCGCCGCCACGGCCCCGCTGGCTGGGTTGGGCGCTGGTGGTGTTCATGGTGCTGGTGGTGCTGGGCGTGCTCAACGTGGGCTGGCGCATCCTGCAGCCGGGGCCCGCAGCCCAGGCGCTGGACGCCGCCCAGCAGGCGCACCCGGAACGGGCCGCGGGCCGCGCGCTGGTCGAGGCATCGGATTGCCTGCGTTGCCATGGCCTGGAGCGGCACGCCGTAGGCCCGGGCTTTCGCCAGATCGCCGCGCGCTACGCCGGCCGCAGTGATGCGGCCACGTACCTGGCCGGCAGGATCCGCGAGGGCAGCGTAGGCGTATGGGGCCGCACGCTGATGCCGCGCCATCCCCAGATCACCGAGGCGCAGGCCCTGCAGATGGCGCAGTGGCTGTTGGCGCTGCCGCCCGCCGAGGGTGGTGTGCTATTGAATCAATAGCTGTTAGCGCTTATTGGACGGGTGTTAGAGTCAGAAAACGCTGTAAACCACTCGCGTGGACGGCGGCACCGCTTGCGCCGTCCCGCTCACACCTTCAGCAGGCGGCCCGGCGTGCCGGCCTGTACGGCCAGCGTGGTCTCGGCGCTGGTGGTGAACTGGCGGCTGGTAATGGTGTTCACGTACACCCACTGCGCGCGGCATTCGGTGGCCGTGGCGGTCACCACCATGTAGCCGCGGCGCGCGGTGTCGCAGTACTTGAGTGGCTCCACCAGCTGCAGCAGCGCCGCCGACAGCGTGGCCGGGTTTTCATTGGGCAGGTATTCCTCGAAGCCGGGCGAGCTCACCGACGAGGTGGCGAACTCCACGCCCACGGGGTTGCCGTTCATGTCGTTCAGCTCGCTGGCCCAGGCATTGTGCGTGTCGCCCGCCAGCACCACCAGGTTCTTGTTCATGGCGCGGGCCATGCCCAGCACCGTCTCGCGGGCGGCCTGGTAGCCGTCCCACGCGTCCAGGTTGTAGGGGATGGAGGGCTGCGCCAGGATGGCTTGCTCCTCCGGCGTGAGCGTGGCGGGCGCCGTGCGCGCCTTGGCGACGATGGCCGCGTAGCGCGACACCGTCACGCCGCTGCCTGGCTGCAGCGTTTCCATGAGGATGGGCGCGGGGATGTTCATGCGGCCCATCAGCACCTGCTGGCCCAGCATCTGCCAGGTGGCGCTGGAGGCGGCCATCTGCTGCTGCAGCCATTGCGTCTGCGCGGTGCCCAGCAACTGGCGCGCGGGATTGCCCACGGCCGCGGTGAAGCCCGCTGCGTCGAAGCCGCCGGGCTTGAAGAAGGCGGCGTAGTCGACCTGCGCATCCCGTCCCACCACGCGCGTGTCCAGCATGTGCAGCGCCAGCAGGTTGCCGAAGGCGAAGCTGCGGTAAATGACGTCCGGCTGCGCGTTGCGTGTGGGCATCCACTCGTGGTACGCCTGTAGCGCCACGGCCTTGCGCGCGGCGAAGCTGCCTTCCGCGGCTTGGTGGTTTTCCGCGCCGTTCATCCAGGTGTCGTTGGCGATCTCGTGGTCGTCCCACACGGCGATCATGGGCGCGGCGGCGTGCAGCGCCTGCAGGTCGGCATCGGTGCGGTACTGGGCATGGCGCGTGCGGTAGTCGGCCAGGCTCAGGATCTCGTTGGCCGGCTGGGACAGGCGGCTCAGCGCCGCCGCGTTGCCCGAGGCGTAGCCGCCCTGGCCGTATTCGTAGAGGTAGTCGCCCAGGTGCACGGTGGCGTCCAGGTCGCCGCGCCGGGCGGCATCGGCGTACACGTTGAAGTAGCCGGCCGGGTAGTTGGCGCACGAGAACACGGCCAGCTTCACCTGGGCCACGCTGCCCGTGGGCAGGGTGCGGGTGCGTCCCGTGGGCGAGGTGGCCTCGAAAGCCTTGAAGCGGTAGTGGTAGACGGTGGCGGGCTTCAGGCCCGTGGCGTCCACCTTGACCGTGTAGTCGCGCGCGGCGCTGGTGCGCACCTCGCCGCGCGCCACGATGCTGGCGAAGGCGGCGTCGCTGGCCACCTCCCACTGCACGGGGATCTCGGCGCTGAAGTCGGCGGGCGGCGTGACGCGCGTCCAGAGCATGACGCGGTCGGCCAGCGGGTCGCCGCTGGCCACGCCGTGCGCGAACTGTACGGCGGGTGCGTCATCGTCGCCGCCGCCACAGGCCGCCAGGGGCAGGGTGCCCAGCGCGGCGGCGCCCAGCGTGATCTGCCGCACGAAACGACGGCGCCCGCCGTCTGCGGCGGGCGGGGTGCTGGCGTGCGCAGCCTGCAGGAGGTTGGTGAGGGGTTTGGAATCGTCGTGTCGCTGCATGGCGGGCGGGAGAAAGGTGATGAACCCGCCAAGGCTCGCAGCAAGGGATGACGGTTTCATGAACCACCGTCGCGCACGCGTCAGTGCGCCCATCCGCCGGTCACCCGCAGGGATGGATGCGGGCGAGTAAGCACGTTTTATGCCTCCAGCGCTCTCCCATCAAACGCTGGAAGCTATGAAAACTATAGCTTTTGGAACACGTCGCGCGCCACGGCCACGGTGTCGGCGATGTCCTGCTCGGTGTGGGCGGCACTCACAAAGCCGGCTTCGTAGAGCGCTGGGGCAATGTAGACGCCGCCGTCCAGCAGGCCGTGGAACAGCGTGTTGAAGCGCATGCCGTCGGTGTTGAGCACCTCGGGGTAGTTCTGCGGCAGTTGCGGCAGCAGGAAGAAGCCGAACATGCCGCCCTGGGTGTCGCCGCAGAACGGCACACCCGCAGCGCTGGCCGCGCCCGCGAGGCCGTCGATCAGGGCGCGGGTTCGGGCGCCCAGGGCGTCGTAGAAACCGGGCTTGGCGATCTCGCGCAGCGTGGCCAGTCCGCAGGCCGTGGCCACCGGGTTGCCCGACAGCGTGCCCGCCTGGTAGACCGGACCCAGCGGCGCAAGCTGCTCCATCACGGCGCGCGAGCCGCCGAAGGCCGCCAGCGGCATGCCGCCACCGATGACCTTGCCGAGCACGGTGATGTCCGGCTTGAAGCCCGGGATGGCCTGGGCGTACAGGCTTTGCGCCCCGCCCAGCGCCACGCGAAAGCCGGTCATCACCTCGTCGATGACCAGCAACGCGCCGTGCTGCGTGCACAGCTCGCGCGCGCGGCGCATGAAGGGCACGCTGGCGCGCACGAAGTTCATGTTGCCGGCGATGGGCTCCATGATCACGCAGGCGACGTCGGGGCCGTGCAGCGTGAAGGCCTCCTCCAGTTGGGCCACGTCGTTGTATTCCAGCACCAGGGTGTGCTGCACCACCTCTTGCGGCACGCCGGCGCTGGTGGCGTGGCCGAAGGTGGCCAGGCCCGAGCCGGCCTTGACCAGCAGCGAGTCGGCATGGCCGTGGTAGCAGCCGTTGAACTTGATGATCTTGTTGCGCCGGGTGGCGCCGCGCGCGAGGCGGATGGCGCTCATGCCGGCCTCGGTGCCCGAGCTGACCAGGCGGACCATCTCCATGGAGGGCACGTGGCGGATGATCTCCTCGGCCAGCTCCACTTCACGCTCGGTCGGCGCGCCGAAGCTGAAGCCCTCCAGGGCCGCTTTCTGCACGGCCTCCAGCACGGCCGGGTGGCCATGGCCCAGGATCATGGGTCCCCAGGAGCCGATGTAGTCGATGAAGCGCTGGCCGTTGGCGTCCCACATGTAGGCGCCCTGGGCACGCGTGATGAAGCGGGGCGTGCCGCCCACGGCGCGGAAGGCGCGCACCGGCGAATTCACGCCGCCGGGGATGAGCGCCTTGGCGCGTTCGAAAAGGGGGAGATTGAGGTCAGTGCTGTGTGTCATGGGGTGGCAAATCGAAGCCCTCCACGACCGCGGAGGGAGATACGTCGTCGTCGGTGTCCTCGTCGTCGGGCTGGGCCCAGAACATGCGGTCGGGCAGCACATGGCCCATGCCGGGGCGGAATCCGTGCTGCAGGCAGCCGTCCAGGTAAGTGAGCGCTTCGCTCGTGGCCTCGCCCAGGTCGCTGCCGGTGGCAATGAGCGCCGCCAGGGTGGCCGACAGGGTGTCGCCCGCTCCGATGAAAGTCACTTCAAAGCGTTCGAAGCGCCCGCTGCCCAGCACCGTCTGCGGTGAGGCGAGCACATTGTCGATATGCCGCTCCGCCGCGGGAATGCCGGTCACCAATAGATAGGGCACGCCTATCTCCGCGACTGCCATGGCCAGGTCGCGTGCCGAGGGTGGGCGCTCACTGCCCCAGTCCGGCAGCAGCCAGCGCCACAGGGTGCTGTGGTTTCCAACCAACACCGATGTCTGCGGCAGCAACAGCTCGCGGAAGGCGTCGTGGTACTGGTCGATGAGGTCGTCCTGCCACCACGACAGGTCCGGCATGAAGGCGATGACGGGCACGTCCGCATAGTCGGCGGCGATCTCGGAGATGGCGCTCAGGTTCTCGGGGCTCCCCACGAAGCCGACCTTGATCGCGTGCAGCGGCATGTCTTCCAGCACGGCACGGGCCTGCTCGGCGACCGTCTCGTCTTCGAAGGCGTAATGGTCGAATATCTCGGCGCTGTCACGCACATAGGTCCCGGTCACCACCGGCGCGACATGCCCCCCGACCGAGGACACCGCCGAAATATCGGCCGCCAATCCTCCCGCGCCGCTGGGGTCGTTTGCATTGAAAACCATCACGCAGATGGTGGGGGCGGTGGATTCGCTGTCATCCGCCGTCAAGCTTTGGCTGTCGGGTGCTGAAGGGGTATTCGATTGCATGGGTGGGTGCCAGCGTAACCGGTGGCACGAAAGCTGCATCCGGCAGTGATGACTAGATACAATCGTTGCATTCTATGTGAAGGCCCCTTAAGCTGTGACGGACCCAAAAACTTGGATGTGTTTGATTTGCGGTTGGATATATGACGAAGCTGCGGGCTGCCCCGAGCACGGCATTGCCCCCAACACCCGCTGGGCAGACGTTCCCATGAACTGGACCTGTCCCGAATGCGGCGCCCGCAAGGAAGACTTCGAGATGGTCGAGATTTGAGGCGCGGCTCCTGCCAGCGTTGTTTTTTCGTTCCTCAGGAGCAGTGAGAAATTGGCTACGACGACGACCGGTCCCACCTTCCGTGTCCTGGTGGTGGACGACAGCAATACCATACGGCGCAGCGCCGAAATTTTCCTCAAGCAGGGAGGGCACGAGGTTTTATTGGCCGACGATGGTTTCGATGCCTTGGCCAAAGTCAATGATTACCAGCCTCAGCTGATTTTCTGCGACATCCTCATGCCTAAGCTGGATGGTTATCAGACCTGCGCCATCATCAAACGCAACGCGCGTTTTGCTGATACGCCCGTGGTAATGCTTTCATCCAAGGACGGGGTTTTCGATAAGGCGCGCGGCCGTATGGTCGGTTGCCAGGAATATCTGACCAAACCATTTACCAAAGACCAGTTGCTGCAGGCTGTGCAGCAATTTGGAAATGCCCAATAAGGAGTTTTGTAATGCCGATTCAGAAAGTTTTGGTCGTGGACGACTCGAAGACCGAGTTGATGTTTCTGACCGACTTGCTGCAGAAAAAGGGCATGCAAGTGCGTACCGCCGAGAATGCCGAAGAGGCATTTCGCCGTCTGGCCGAGGAAAAGCCGGACCTGATCCTGATGGACGTGGTCATGCCCGGCCAAAACGGTTTCCAGCTGACCCGTGCCATTACCCGCGATCCGCAGTATGCGGATGTGCCGATCATCATGTGCACGAGCAAGAACCAGGAAACCGATCGCGTGTGGGGCATGCGCCAGGGCGCGCGCGGCTACATCACCAAGCCAGTCGATCCTGCAGAACTGCAGGCCAAGATCGACGCGCTGAACTGAGGCCGGCTGCATACCCATGGCTAACCGCGAAGCCCTGAAAGAGCTACAGACACGACTTGCCGCCCGGCTGCAGGCTGCCAGAGGCGAGGGTGTGTCCGTGTCGTCCTGGTTGGCCGTGGAGTCTGCCGGACGCTATTTCCTTCTTCCCCTTGGACAATCGGGGGAGATCTTCCCCTGGGGCGGGGTGCAGCCCGTTCCGTATACCCAACCGTGGTTCCTGGGCGTGGCCAACCTGCGTGGCGCGCTCACCGGCGTGGTGGATCTGGCGGGCCTCCTTGGCGCCGCGCAGATGCGCACGGAGCAGGCCTTGGCAGAATCCAGCCTGCTGGCCTTCAATGGTGCGCTGGACGTGAATGCCGCCTTGCTCGTGGACCGGCTGTCCGGCCTGCGGGGAATGGAGGCCTTCGTCGCCTCCGAGCCGCCGGAGGCCGATGCGCCCCCCTATTTCGGCACCACCTATCTTGATGCACAGGGCACGCGTTGGCAGGAATTGAACCTGCACGCTCTTTCCCAGCATCCCGCTTTTCTCAGCATCAGCGCTTGATTATTTCTGTAAGGCAGCACCATGTCCGTCGTCAATCCATTTGGAAAATTGTTTAACCGCAAGCCCGCCGACCCGGATGCTGAGCTGAACCCCGCTGACTTGGCGCAGGACCCGGCGGGCGGCCTGCTTGCCGATGCGTACCAGACCGATGGCATGGCCAGCGTGCAGGGCGATCCCGGCGATGCGGCGCAGTACCCCGAAGGGGAGTTTGCGGATGAAGACTTGGTCTCGCTGCCTCTGCTGGGCCGCGCAACCACCGCCGTCCACCAGCGCCGCCTGCTGATGCTGCTGGGTGTTGGCTTGGTGGTGCTCGCCTTGATTGCCGGCTGGGTTCTGCAGCAAGCCAACCGCTCGGCGCAGCAGCTGACGGCGACCGGCCAGTCGCTGATGCAGTCGCAGCGGCTTGCAAAGTCCGTGTCGCAGGCCTTGGTGGGCAGCCCCCAGGCCTTCCCCGACGTGGTGGAGAGCTCGGGCGTGCTGGCGCGCAACGTGCGCGCACTCAACGGGGGCGACAACGAACTGGATGTGCAGGCACTGGGTGAGCCTTTCCGCCCCGAACTGGATGCCATCACGCCGTTGGTGGAGCGTGCCGAGCGCAACGCCGGCGTGGTGATGGGTCAGCAAAAGATCCTGACGCAGGTGGGCGACGCTCTGCGTACCATCAACCGCCAGTCCTCGGACCTGCTGGAGATCGCGGAGACGGTCTCGTCCCTGAAGCTTCAGCAAAATGCGCCGGCCTCCGAGATTTCTGCCGCAGGCCAGCTGGTGATGTTGACTCAGCGTATCGGCAAGTCGGCTAACGAGTTCCAAACGACGGAGGGCGTGAGCCCCGAGGCGGTGTTCCTGCTGGGCAAGGACTTGAACTCCTTCAAGGAAATCGCACAGGGCATGCTGGACGGTAGCGCCGACCTTCGCCTGGCTGCCACCCGCGACGCCCAAACCCGCGAGCAACTGGAGTCGCTCATCAAGCTGTATGAGCAGACGCGTACGCAAGCCGGCGCCATCCTGGGCAACCTCCAGGGTCTGGTGTCCGCACGTGAGGCGCAGTCGGCCATCCTGGCAGACAGCGAACCGCTGCGCCGTCAACTGGAAGGCCTGCAAAGCAAGCTGTCGGCACAATCGGGCATGGGTGCGGGCCAGTTCGCCGCGCTCGCCGTGGCCGGTATCTTCGTGCTGCTGTGCGGCGTGGGTATTTCGCGCGTGCAGCTGCTGGACAGCCGCAGCCGCCAAGCCACGGCCGAAGCACAGCAGCGTGATGCCAAGCGCCAGGAACAGGAAGCCAAGCGCATCAACGACGCCAACCAGGCGGCCATTCTGCGACTGATGAACGAACTGCAATCGGTCGCTGAGGGGGACCTGACGCAGGAAGCCACCGTGACGGAGGACATCACGGGCGCCATCGCCGACTCGGTGAACTACACGGTGGAAGAGCTCCGCCAGCTGGTGGGCAACGTGCAGAACACCGCGGCCCGGATGGCCCAGACCACCGCGCAGGTGGACAGCACCTCTACGGAACTGCTGGCGGCTTCGACCGAGCAGCTGCGTGAAATCCGTGAAACGGGCCGTTCGGTGCTCGAGATGGCAACGCGTATTAACGACGTGTCTTCGCAAGCGCAGGAATCCGCCTCGGTGGCCCGCCAGTCGCTGCAGGCCGCCGACCAGGGTCTGCAGGCCGTGCAAAACGCCATCGGTGGTATGAACGCCATCCGCGACCAGATCCAGGATACGTCCAAGCGCATCAAGCGCCTGGGCGAGTCATCCCAGGAGATTGGCGAAATCACCGAGCTGATCTCGGACATTACCGAGCAGACCAACGTGCTGGCTCTGAACGCGGCCATCCAGGCTGCCTCCGCCGGTGAAGCCGGTCGCGGCTTCTCGGTGGTGGCGGAAGAAGTGCAGCGTCTCGCGGAGCGCTCCGCAGACGCCACGCGCCAGATCTCGGCGCTCGTGAAGGCCATTCAGACCGACACCCAGGACGCGGTGGCCGCTATGGAGCGTTCCACCCAGGGCGTGGTGGAAGGAGCGCGTCTGTCGGACAGCGCAGGAACCGCGCTTTCGGAGATCGACCGCGTGTCGCGGCGGCTGGCCGAGCTGATTGAGCAGATCTCATCGTCAGCCTCCCGTGAAGCGGACCTCGCCAACGGCGTGGCAGACAACATCCAGCATATTTTTGCGGTGACGGAGCAGACCGGAGAAGGTACCCGTACGACTGCGCAGCAGGTGCGTGAACTGTCTCACGTGGCCGAGGAACTGCGCCAGTCGGTGGCGCGATTCAAGATTGCCTGACGTCTTCCATTAACGAACTTGCTCCGGATCAGCCGGGGACGAATCCATGTCATCTGTTGACGCCGCAAACGCACAGGGCGCCGATTGGGCCCAGGGCGAGCAGGATCTTGGGCCGCTCGCATGGGTGCTCGATGAACTGCGCAAATCCTTGGATGGTGCCGTCAAGGCCATGCGCCGTTTCGTGCGCGATGCCGAGATAGCGCGGGAGTCCGATCTCGCCTCACTGGACGCGGGGCCCTTGCGCATCGCACGCCAGCAACTCCACCAGGCCAGCGGCGCGCTGGAGATGGTGGGGATGGCGCCTCCGGCCCTGTTGTTGCGCGCCATGGAAACGGCGGTCCAGCGGTTCGTTCAGCGGCCTGAGACCTGCAGCGATGATGCAGCGGCCGTCATCGAGCGCGCCAGCTTTGCCTTGATCGAATACCTGGAGCATGTGCTCGCAGGCAAGTCCGTGTCGCCGGTGGCGCTGTTTCCTCAGTACCGCGAGGCGCAGACGCTGGCGGGGGGGGAGCGGGTGCATCCAGCGGACTTGTGGCCCGTGGAGCGGCGCTTCCATGATCCTGACGTGCCGGTTGCCGCTGCGCCGCTGCCCTATGGATCGGAAGCGCGTGCGCGGCTGGACAGCGCGGTGCTGCGGCTGGTGAAGAATGCGGACCCGGGCGCCGCTGCAGACATGCAGACAACCTGCCTGGGCTTCGCTGCGGCGCAGACCGACCGCCAGGCCCGCGCTTTCTGGAAGATCTGTGCAGGCTTTTTCGAGGCGCTGGCGCAGCAGGCACTCAATCCGGATCTGTATGCCAAACGCGTCGCTTCGCGCGTGCTGATGCAATACGCCACCCTGGCCAAGGGGGACACGGCGATCAGCGACCGTCTGGTGCAGGATCTTCTGTTCTTCTGCGCCCAGGCCGTGGTGCCTGCGACGGCGGAAGCAGCTTCCCGCATGCCGGTACTGACGGCCGTACGGCGCGCGTTTGATTTGAATCGCTACCAGCCGGTGGACTATGACCAGCCGCGCTTCGGTCTTTTCGACCCTGCCATTCTTGCGCAGGCGCGCAAGCGCATTGCCGCGGCCACGGAAACCTGGTCCGCACTTGCGGGTGGAGACCGCAACAAGCTCAAACCGGCAGCGGACCAGTTCAGCCTGGTGTGCGATTCATTGCGCAAACTGCACCCGGACAGCGAAAGCCTGGCACTGGCCCTGACGCGTGCCCTGGAGGCCACCACACGGTCGGGCGAGCCTCCTTCGGCAGCGCTGGCCATGGAAGTGGCCACCTCTGTACTGTATCTGCAGGCGTCCTTCGAGGAATTGGATGCCGCCCAGCAGTACATGGCGGAGCGAGCTGCGCGGCTGTCCGAGCGACTGGACAGCGTGGTTGCCGGCGGGGAATCGCAGCCTCTTGAACCCTGGATGGAAGAGCTGTATCGCCGCGTCAGTGACCACCAGACCATGGGTAGCGTGGTCGGTGAACTGCGTGCGACTCTGGCAGAGGCAGAGAAGTCCATGGACCAGTTCTTCCGCAGCCCGGAAGACATGACCCTGCTTGCCTCCGTGCCTGGCAGCCTGCAGCAGATGCGCGGCGTGCTGTCCGTGCTGGGACTGGATCAGGCCTCCTTGGCCGTGGTGCGCATGCGCGACACGGTCGAGCGCATGCTGACCAACGACCTGCCCGAGGAAGAGCGCCCGCAGGTTTTCGAGAAACTGGGCAACAGCCTGGGAGCGCTGGGCTTTCTCATCGACATGCTGAGCTACCAGCGTGCGATGGCGCGCAAGCTCTTCGTTTACGACGAAGAGCTGGGCGAGTTGCGTGTCCTCATGGGGCGGGCGCGTGCGCAACTGCCTCATCCGGGCGCGCATGATCAGGAAGCGCCTGCCGTACCCGCGTTGGAGCTCCCATTCCCCGACGCACCCGAACCCGCGGCTGCGGCTGTGGTCGAGAGCGCCACGCCGTCTGCACTGGCGGACATTGATTTTTCGCTGCTTGACGTGGACGCGACGACGTCGGAAGACGCCGTTTCTGCGGTGGCCGCTCCGGAAGAGCCCGCGCTTCCAGTGGTTCCGTCGAGCAACGTCGCTGCCGCAGCCCTGCCGGAGGACGATAGCGAGGATGAACTGCTCGACATCTTCCTGGAAGAGGCACGCGAAGTCGTCGCCACCGGCTTGTCGGCGATTGACGCGCTGCGTGCTGCGCCGGGTGACCTGAGCGAGCAGACCACGCTACGGCGTGCCTTCCATACCCTCAAGGGTAGCTCGCGCATGGTGGGGCTGAACGAATTTGGTGAAGCCGCGTGGTCCATGGAGCAGACGCTCAATGCCTGGCTGGCCGAGCAAAAACCCATCAAGGAAGCGCTGCTGCAACTCTCCTCCGAGGCGTTGGGCGCCTTCGGTCGATGGGCCGATGACATCGCAGCAGGAGCTGCGGACCCGTGGAAGGCCGAAGCCTTCCGGGTTGCGGCGGATGCGATGCGCACGGATGGCACGCTGCTGCCACTGGGCGTGCCCTCCTCCGATTCCGCGGACACCACTGCGGCCGTGGCGCCGCAAGTGCCCGCAGAACCGCTGCTGTCTGACGAGCCCGTGTTGTCGGTGCCAGACCTTCCGGAGCCCGCGGCCGAACCACAAGCATTTGCCATTGAACCGCCTGCACCGCTCGAAGCGGTTGACGCCCACGCCAACGCTGCCGCGCTGGAGTTTGATCTGGTGCTGCCGGATGTCGACGTGCCGTCTCAGGACGCGACGGCGGGCCATGAGGAAGTGGGCGGCGACTTTGTCGACACCTTCATCGATGTGGATGAGGCCGACCAGGCCGTGTTGCCGGTGGAGGAGGTGCCCGCAGCTCCCGAGACGGTGACGGAGGAGGTGGATTTCTCGCTGTTCGAGGCTGCGCTGCAAGCTACCGATGCGCCAGCACAGGAGGTCGGCGAACCCGCTTCAACAGTAGCGGCTGACACGGTGGCGGAGCCGGCGGATAACGCATCCGCGGTGCGGCAGGACGAGACATTCTTTATCGGCACGGATGGCGTCCAACCCGAGTTCATCCTGGACGAGGAGCCAGCGGCGGACGTACCGTCTGCGCAAGCCGCCGAAACCGTGGCTGGGACGGACGGTCCGGTGGAGGAAGCGGTCGACGAAGCGGTCAAGGTCATCGAGCACCTGCGCATCGGCATACCGTTATACAACGTGTACCTCAACGAGGCCGATGAATGGTCGCGCCGCCTCGTGACTGCGTTGCAGGAATGGTCGCTGGAATTGCACCAGCCGCTGCCGGACAGCGCGGTGGCGTTGGCGCACTCGCTGGCAGGCAGCTCTGCCACTGTCGGGTTCTCGGCACTGTCCAATCTTGCGCGTACCCTGGAACATACGCTGCAGCATGTTCAACTGCTGCAGCAGGGTCTCCCCGAGCATGCGCAGGCATTCAACGCCGCTGCCGAGGACATCCGGAGGCTGCTGCACCAATTCGCCGCAGGCTTCCTGAAGGAGCCCAGCGCCTCGGTGCTGGAACAGCTCAACGAGATCCTGCAGACCGAAGTGATCAGCGGCATGGTGTCGCTGGAAGACCGTGCTTTCGCCGAGGCAGAGGCACAAGCATTTGAGACGCAGGAGCCGGCTCCGGCAACGCCTCAGGGCACCGTGCATGCGACGGCCGTCGACGAGCCGGCTGCCCCATCGCCCGTGGTGGCGCCTACGCTCCCCGTAAGCCGCGACCGCGTGATTGGCGATACTGTCGCGCCTGCCGTGCCGACCACCGTCGATATCGATGACGACATCGATGCGCTGGACAACATCGACCCCGATCTGTTTCCCATTTTCGAGGAAGAAGCGGTTGAACTGCTGCCCACGCTGGGTGGGGCGTTGCGCCAGTGGTCGTCGCGGCCGGAGAACCTGGGCGCACGCAGCGAACTGCTGCGCGCCCTGCACACCCTCAAGGGCAGTGCGCGCCTGGCAGGCGCGATGCGGCTTGGCGAAATGGCGCACCGCATGGAAACGGCCGTGGAGCAGATCGACACGGAAACCGTGGCGGCCGCAGACATTGAGCCCTTGCTGGTCAGCTTCGACGCATTGCAGGCGAGTTTCGACGCGCTGCGCGCAACTGGAGCGGAGCCGGCGGTACCGGCCGCTGAGCATGGACAGGACGCACAGGTGGTCCAATCCGCTCCCGCGCCAGGGCTTTCCCAGCCGCTCGCTCCGCCCGTTGCGTTGCGTGCGCCGTTGGGTGCAGCCCCTGCGCCGGCCCCCCTGCGTGCGGCAGGTGGGCATTCCGTGCGCGTGCGTTCGCAGTTGCTCGACCGGCTGGTGAACCAGGCGGGCGAAGTGATGATCGCGCGTTCGCGGCTGGACGTGCGCATGTCGCAACTGCGCAGTTCGCTGACCGATTTGTCGGGCAACCTGGAGCGCCTGCGCCAGCAGTTGCGTGACATCGAGGTACAGGCGGAATCGCAGATGCAGTCCCGCTTGGCCCTGTCCAAGGACATGGCGGCGGGCTTCGATCCGCTGGAATTCGACCGCTTCACCCGCGTTCAGGAACTGACGCGCATGATGGCGGAGTCGGTCAACGACGTGGCCACCGTGCAGCGCAACATGCAGCGTGCGATGGAAGACGCCGAAGACGATCTGATCGCCCAGGGCCGCCAGGCACGTGAGTTGCAGCGCGACCTGCTGCGCACGCGCATGGTGGAGTTCGAGGGCATCTCGGAACGCCTCTATGCGGTGGTGCGCCAGGCATCCAAGGAAACCGGCAAGCAGATCAAGCTGGACATTTCGGGTGGTTCCATCGAGATGGACCGCGGCGTGCTGGACCGCATGACCCCTGCGTTCGAACACCTGCTGCGCAACTGCGTGGGGCACGGCATCGAGGAACCCGAGACGCGCGCTGCTGCCGGCAAGGCTCCTGTGGGCTCGATCTCCATCGACTTGCGGCACGAGGGCAACGACGTGTCGGTGGCGTTCCGCGACGACGGGGCAGGCCTGAACATCGCCCGCATCCGGGACAAGGCCGTGGCGCAAGGGTTGATTGCCCCCGATGCGCAGCTGAGCGATGGCGAGGCGGCCAACCTGATCTTCATGCCGGGCTTCTCCACAGCGTCGGAGATCACGGGCCTTTCTGGCCGTGGTATCGGCATGGACGTGGTGCGCTCGGAGGTGAATGCCCTGGGTGGCCGCATCGAGACCTCCACCGAGGCGGGCAAGGGAACGTCCTTCCGCATGGTGCTGCCGCTCACGACAGCGGTGACCCAGGTGGTGATGCTGCGCGCGGGCAACCTGACCATCGGCGTGCCAGCCAACCTGGTGGAGATCGTGCGCCGTAGTTCCGGCACCGAGCTCGACGCTGCCTACGCCAGCCATACCTTCTCGGATGGCCTGGAGGATCTGCCCTTCTACTGGGCGGGTGCATTGCTCCAGTCGTCCTCGCGCAGCACGGAGGTCACGGGCAAGAGCCGCCCCGTGGTGATCCTGCGCAGCGCGTCGCAGCGCATCGCGATGCACGTGGACGAAGTGCTGGGCAACCAGGAAGTCGTGGTGAAGAACTTGGGGCCGCAGCTGTCGCGTCTGCCAGGCCTCGCGGGCATGTCCGTGCTGGCTTCGGGCACCGTGGTGCTGATCTACAACCCGGTGGCGCTGGCCACGGTGTACGGCGACCAGGTGCGCGCGGCCACGCACGCACCGGCGGTGGACCAAGCCGGCGCGGTGGTGGCTGCCGAGGGCGGCACGCCCGCCGCTTCGCTGCTGGTGCCGGTGCAGCAGGTGCCGTTGATCCTGGTGGTGGACGACTCGATCACCGTGCGCCGCGTCACGCAGCGCCTGCTGCAGCGCGAAGGTTACCGTGTGGCCCTGGCGGCCGACGGCCTGCAGGCGCTGGAGCGCCTGCAGGAAGAGCGCCCCGCGGTCGTGTTGTCCGACATCGAGATGCCGCGCATGGACGGTTTTGATCTCGCGCGCAACATCCGCTCCGACGCTGCGCTGCAGGACCTGCCGATCATCATGATCACTTCGCGCATTGCGCAGAAGCACCGCGACCATGCGATGGAACTCGGCGTGAACCACTACCTGGGCAAGCCCTACTCCGACGAGGAGCTGATGAGCCTGGTGCGCCACTACGCCAGCCTGAACACGGAGGCAGTGACCGCCTGACGGCGACGCAGTCCAGCGTCACCCAGGCCCGGCAGGCTGCACGCCTGCCGGGCCTTGTCTTTTGTGCACCGGGGCGATGCCCTCGGATAACGGGCCGATGCGGTGGTTGGCCGTAAAATTGCCGCATGCCTGCCGATACCGCGCCCATGAATCTGACGCACCACTTCCTGATCGCCATGCCGGGCGTGGAAGATGCCTCTTTTTCGCGCAGTGTGGTGTATTTGTGCGAGCACAGCGAGCGCGGCGCGCTGGGGTTGATCATCAACAAACCCACGCCTATCAGCCTGGAAGGGCTGTTCGAGAAGGTGGACCTGTCCCTCGGGCGAGAGGATCTCACGCTGCAGCCGGTATTCCAGGGCGGCCCGGTACAGACCGAGCGCGGCTTCGTGCTGCACGAGGCCATGCGCGGCCCGCAGGAGAGCGAGGACGAGTCGCCCTACGCCTCCACGATGACCATCCCCGGCGGGCTGGAAATGACCACTTCCAAGGATGTGCTGGAGGCGTTGGCCCATGGTGCGGGCCCACGGCGCGTCCTCGTGACGCTGGGCTACTCGGCCTGGGGCGAAGGCCAACTGGAGTCCGAATTGGCCGAAAACAGCTGGCTCACCGTGGGTGCGGACGTGTCGGTCATCTTTGAAACGCCTGTGCAAGAGCGCTATGACCGTGCTCTGGGGTTGCTGGGCCTGCAGTCGTGGATGCTGTCGCCCGAAGCGGGGCATGCATGAGCGGCCAGCCTGCTCCAGCCGTCGTCCCCGCGCATTTCCAATCCTTTCTGGCTTTCGATTACGGGCTCAAGCGCACCGGCGTCGCCGTGGGTACGCGCATGCTGCGCAGCGCCACGCCCCAGGGCACGATCCGCGCGGAGGGCGATGCCCGCTTCGCCCAGGTGGCCGACCGCATCCGCGAGTGGCAGCCCGATGCCCTGGTGGTGGGCGTGCCGCTGCATCCCGACGGGGCTGCCCATGAGAACACCGCCCGTGCGCTCAAGTTCGCGCGCCAGCTGCGCGGGCGCTTCGGCCTGCCGGTCTTCGAGGTGGACGAGCGCTACAGCACCACCGAGGCCCTTTCTGCGGGCGCGGCTGATGCCGACGCCGCGTCGGCCTGCATCATCCTGGAACAGTTTTTGAGGAACCTGCCATGAGTTCTGCTACGACCCCGCCGGGTGCCACGCGCCCGGGCCATCTCACGCTGGATGCCGAGGCGCTGTACGCCGAGCTGCTGCGCGGCGTGCGCATGCTGCGCGAATCTGACACTTACTTGGCGGGCATCGCCTCGGGCGGTGCTTGGCTGGCCGAGCGTCTGCAAAAGGACCTGGGCTTGCCGGGCCAGGCCGGGGTGCTGTCGTCCGCCATGCACCGCGACGATTTCTCCCAGCGGGGCCTGGCTTCCAGCGCGCAGACCACGCTGCCGTTCGACGTGAATGGTGCGGACATCCTGGTGCTGGACGATGTGCTCTACACCGGCCGCACCATCCGCGCCGTACTCAATGAGCTGTTCGACTACGGCCGCCCGGCGCGCGTGCGCCTGGCGGTGCTGGTGGACCGCGGCGGCCGCGAGCTGCCGGTGGCCGCCGAGTTCGCTGCGGCGCGCGTGGCGCTGCCGCCCACGCAATCGCTGGCACTGGCCCGCAGCGAGGCCGGCGCTTTCCATTTCGACGTCAAAGAGGTCTGACGGTGCTGTACAAGCGCAACCCCCAACTCAACAAGAACGGCGAGCTGATCCACCTGCTGTCGATCGAGGGCCTGCCCAAGGACATCGTCACGCACATCCTGGACACGGCCACCAACTTCGTCAGCGTCCAGGAGCGCGAGGTCAAGAAGGTGCCGCTGCTGCGCGGCAAGAGCGTGTTCAACCTGTTCTTCGAGAACAGCACGCGCACGCGCACCACGTTCGAGATCGCGGCCAAGCGCCTGTCGGCCGACGTGTTCAATCTGGATATCGCGCGCAGCTCCACCGCCAAGGGCGAGACGCTGCTGGACACCATCGACAACCTGAGCGCCATGGCGGCGGACATCTTCGTCGTGCGCCACAGCGAATCGGGCGCGCCCTACCTGATCGCACAGCATGTGGCACCGCACGTGCACGTGGTGAACGCCGGGGACGGCCGGCACTCGCACCCCACGCAGGGGCTGCTGGACATGTACACCATCCGCCATTACAAGAAGGACTTCTCCAACCTCACGGTGGCCATCGTGGGCGACGTGCTGCATTCGCGCGTGGCGCGATCGGACATCCATGCCCTGACCACCCTGGGCGCAGCCGAGGTGCGCGTGGTGGGCCCACGCACGCTGGTGCCTTCCGACATGGCGCAGATGGGCGTGCGGGTGTTCCACAACCTGGAGGAAGGCATCAAAGGCTGCGACGTGGTCATCACACTGCGCCTGCAGAACGAGCGCATGAGCGGTGCGCTGCTGCCTTCCAGCCAAGAGTACTTCAAGAGCTTCGGACTCACGCCCGAGAAGCTGCGGCTGGCCAAACCCGATGCCATCGTCATGCACCCGGGCCCCATCAACCGCGGCGTGGAGATCGACTCCGCCGTGGTGGACGGTCCGCAGGCCGTGATCCTGCCGCAGGTCACCTTCGGCATCGCGGTGCGCATGGCGGTCATGTCCATCGTGGCAGGGAATGAAGCATGACCTCGCTGAGCCGCTTCGCGCCTTCCCCCCAGGGGGATGCCGCGCGCACGGCGGGGCGGCCCTTGCACGGCGGCCCCGACCTGGGTTGCCCCAGTTTCATGGGGTGTGGGTGGCGCACGGCGCCATGGATCACCCGGATGACTCATTTGCTATTGTTTTGATAGCTGCTAGCGCTTGTGGGACGGGCGCTAACGGCCAATTTGGCTTAGAACCATGAAAATCCTCATCCAGAACGGCCGCGTCATCGACCCCGCCAGCGGCCTCGACAAGGTGTGCAACGTGGCGCTGGCGGCGGGCCGCATCATCGCGGTGGACCGCGAGCCCCAGGGTTTCACGCCCACCCGCGTGATCGATGCCAGCGGCTGCCTGGTGCTGCCGGGTCTGGTGGACCTGGCGGCGCGCCTGCGCGAGCCGGGGCATGAGCATGAGGGCATGCTGGAGTCCGAGATGGCGGCGGCCGTCGCGGGTGGCGTGACCAGCCTGGTCTGCCCGCCCGACACCGACCCGGTGCTCGACGAGCCTGGCCTGGTGCAGATGCTCAAGTTCCGCGCCGAGAAGCTGCACCAGGCGCGGCTGTTCCCGTTGGGCGCAGTCACGCGTGGGCTGGCCGGCGAGGTGCTGACCGAGATGGCCGAGCTGACGGAGTCCGGCTGCGTGGGCTTCAGCCAGGCCGAGGTGCCGCTGACCAGCACCCAGGTGCTGCAGCGCGCGCTGCAGTACGCCGCGACCTACGGCTACACCGTCTGGCTGCGCCCGCAGGAACTGCACCTGGGCAAGGGCGTGGCCGCCAGCGGCCCCCTGGCCACACGGTTGGGCCTGTCGGGCGTGCCCGTGGCAGCGGAGACGATCGCACTGCACACCATCTTCGAGTTGCTCAAAACCACGGGCGCGCGCGTGCACCTGTGCCGCCTGTCCAGCAGCGCGGGGGTGGATCTGGTGCGGCAGGCCAAGGCGGCCGGCCTGCCGGTGAGCTGCGACGTGAGCATCAACTCGCTCATGCTCACCGATGCGGACATCGGCTACTTCGACAGCCGCGCACGCCTCACGCCGCCGCTGCGCCAGCAGCGCGACCGCGATGCGCTGGCCGCGGCGCTGCTGGATGGCACCATCGACGCGTTGGTGTCCGACCACACGCCGGTGGACGAGGATGCCAAAGCTCTGCCATTTGCCGAGGCCGAGCCCGGCGCGACGGGGCTGGAGTTGCTTCTGTCCGTGGCGCTCAAGTGGTCGCAGGAAGGCGGCGCGCCGCTGCAGCGTGCGCTGGCCGTGATCACGGCAGAGCCCGCGCGGGTGCTGGGCACGTCGCTGGGCACGCTGCAGGCCAGCGTGGGCCGCATTATCGAAGGCGGGGTGGGCGACCTGTGCGTGCTGGACCCTGCGGCGCATTGGACCGTGCAGGCCGACGCACTGGCCAGCCAGGGCAAGCACACGCCGTTCTCGACCTATGAACTGCCGGGCCGGGTGCGCTGCACGCTGGTGGGCGGCCAGGTCGCGTTCGAGCGCGGCTGAGCGACGCCGGCACACGCACATGCTGCGGGGATTACGGGCCTGCTGGCGGGTGTTGCGGCTGGTGCTGCACGCTGCACAGGGGTTGCTCGTGGTGGCGTTGCGCTTTCCCCGCCTATCGGTGGAGCAGCAGCAGGCGCGGGTGCAGGCGTGGGCGCTGGGCCTGCTGGCCTGCGCGGGGGTCACGCTGGAGGTGCGCGGCACCCCGCCGAGCCAGGGGCCGGTGCTGCTGGTGGCCAACCATCTGTCCTGGCTCGACATCCCGGTGATGCATGCGGCGCGCTACTGCCGCTTCATCTCCAAGTCCGACGTGCAGGCTTGGCCCATCGTCGGCACGCTCGCCACGGCAGCGGGCACGCTGTACATCGAGCGCGCGTCGCGGCGCGATGCCCTGCGCATGGTGGGCAGCATGCGGGATGCCCTGTTGCGGGGCGAAATACTCGCGGTGTTTCCCGAAGGCACGACCGGCGACGGTCGCACGCTGCTGCCCTTTCACCCCAACCTGTTGCAGGCTGCGCTGCAGGCGGACGTGCCTGTGCAGCCCATCGGCCTGCGCTTCGTGGACCGCGCAAGCGGCCAGACCACCCACGCCCCGAGCTACATCGGCGACGAAACGCTGGTGGGCTCCATCTGGCGCACGCTCACCGCGCCGCCCATCACGGCGGTGGCGCATTTCGGCATTCCCGAGCGTGCGCAGGGGCGCGACCGCCGGGTGTGGGGCCAGGCATTGCATGCCGCAGTGGACGATCTGCGCCAACGCTGAATAGCCTCCTGCTGTCGCCAAAAGTGCACATGTGTGTGCAACGGGGCTGTAACGGTCTGTTTACATCCATCGCATCGACATGCGCCTGCAGTATGGTGCGCCTCTTTGCCAATAACCGAGGGAGGGATGTATGCAACTGATGGAGCGCGTGAAGGGGATTTTGCTCAAGCCCCGCGAGACCTGGGCCGCCATTGATGGGGAGCCTGCCGATACGGCACGCCTGTTCACGGGTTACCTGATGATCCTCGCGGCCATTCCGGCCGTCTGCGGATTCATCGGCATGTCGCTGATCGGCATGGGAGGCTTTGGCTTCAGCATGCGCGTGCCGGTGCTCGCCGGGCTGGCCAACATGGCCGTGTCCTATGTGTTGAGCCTGGTCGGCGTGTATGTGCTGGCCCTGGTCATCAATGCGTTGGCACCCACGTTCGGCGGCACCCAGAACCAGGGACAGGCGCTCAAGGTCGCGGTCTACGCCAGCACGGCCGCCATGCTGGGCGGCGTGTTCAGCCTGTTGCCGGCGCTGGCCATCCTGGGCCTGGTGGCGGCGCTGTATTCGCTGTACCTGCTGTACCTGGGCCTGCCGCTGCTGATGCGCAGCCCGGCTGCGCGCGCCGTGCCCTACACGGCGGTGGTCGTGGTGGTGGCCATCGTGCTGGGCATCGTCATTGCGGCCATCGGTTCGCTGTTCATGCCGCATGGCCCCGCCATGTGGGGCAGTGCGGGCGGCCCGGCCGTGGTCATCGACACGCCGCGTGGGCAGGTCACGCTGGATACCGCCAAGCTGGAAGAGGCCGGCAAGAAGATGGAAGAGGCTGCCCGCCGTATGGAGCAGGCGCACAAGAGCGGCGATACCCAACAGGTGACCGAAGCCGCAGGCCAGGCGATGGCGGCGGCCATGGGAGGTGCCAAGCACCAGACGGTGGGGGTTGATGCGCTCAAGGCCGCGCTGCCCGCCAAGCTGGGTTCGCTGGAACGCACCAGCTATGAGGTTCACGACGGCGCTGCCACAGGCCTGCCGACCAGCCAGGCGGAGGCCGAGTACGGCAACGGTGACAAGGTTGTGCGCATTTCGGTCGTGGATGCGGGTGCATTCGGCCAGTTGGCCCAACTGGCAGGCATGGTGCAGGGCGAGCGCGAGAGCGACGGCATCGTGGAAAAGACCTGGCAGGAGAATGGCCGCACGTTGCACCACAGCTACGCCAAGGACGGCAGCCAGGCGGAACTGCGCGCGGTGCTCAAGAACGGCGTGGTGGTCACGGTGGAGGCCGAGAACCTGCCGTTGAAGGACGTGCAGGGCTTCATGGGCCAGATCGACCTGGCCGCGCTGGAGAACCTGCCGCGCAAGGACAAGTCCTGAGCCTGGCGCCCCCCCGACGGCAGGGGCGCTTGAGGGAGCCGCGGTCAGCGTGCGGCGCTCTCCCGTGCGAACGCCACCACGTGGTCGACCTGCGTGCGAATGCCGATCCATTCGCCCATGGCATGGTCATGGTGGCTGGGCACGTGGGCCATCACGGTGAGGCCGTTGGCCAGTTCCAGCGTGTACAGAAATTCCGAACCGCGAAAGGCCTTGCGCACGATGCGCGCCCGCACGGGTGAGCTGTCGTCATGCACCACGTCGTCGGCACGCAGCAGCACGTCGCATTCGCCGCCGGGGTAGCTTGCCGGCAGCAGGCAGCCGTCGATGTCGGTCAGGTCGCCCAGCGGGGTGCGCGCCACCACATGGCTGCCCTGCTGCACCAGCGTGGCGGGGGCGAACACGCCATGGCCGATGAAGTCGGCCACGAAGCGCGTGGCGGGGCGGTGGTAGAGGGAGTAGGCATCGTCCCACTGGTGCAGGTGGCCGCCCTCCAGCACGCCGATGCGGTCGCCGATGGCGAAGGCCTCCAACTGGTCGTGCGTGACGAACAGTGCCGTAGCGCCGGCGGTCTTGAGGATGCTGCGCACCTCGTGGGCCAGCCGCTCGCGCAAGTCCACATCCAGGTTGGAAAACGGCTCGTCCAGCAGCATCAGCCGCGGGCGCGGTGCCAGCGCGCGCGCCAATGCCACGCGCTGCTGCTGGCCGCCCGAGAGCTCGTGCGGAAAGCGCGCCTCGCTGCCCTCCAGACCCACCAGGGCCAGGGACTCGCGCACGCGTTCGGCCTGCTCCGCGCGGGGGAGTGCGTGGATGCCGAAAGCCACGTTGCGCCCGACGCTGAGGTGCGGAAACAGCGCATAGTCCTGGAACACCATGCCCATGCGCCGCTGCTCGGGGGGCATGCTGCGCCCCGGTGCGCCCACCACCTCGCCCCCCAGGCGGATGGCTCCTTCGGCGACGGGTTCCAGCCCCGCTACCGCGCGCAGCAGGGTGGTCTTGCCGCAGCCCGAGGGGCCGATGAGCACACCGATCTCGCCGGCGGCCAAGCCCAGGGTCACGCCGCGCACGGCGGCTTGCGGGCGGTTGGCGTACCGCACGTCCAATTGAGACACTTCCAGAAACATGGCGTGAGTTTAGGGCGTGTCCTGCCCTGAATGACCCCACGCCACAGCGCCGTACTGCGCAGGCGTAGCCCCGCGCTGCGCCGCCGCCCCGGGGCCCGCATGCCGGCGGGGGCGCGGCCGACCAGCGGCCCGCGGTTGCGTAGAATTGTTCCCATTTGCATCACAGCCGCCAGGGGTTCACCGGCAGGCGGTGGATGCGCTCTCTTCGCCTTGCACTTCGCTACCGGCCGTCCCTTGCTGCCACGAATCCGCCGCGCCCTGCGCTCCACTTCACTGATCCTGTTGGCCTTGCTGCTCACGCTGCCCCTGCTGGCCGTGCTGGGGGCGTGGCTGCCCTGGGGCGAGGGCGGCGCGCAGTCCGGTGCCATCCTGCGCGCCATGGCCACCACGGTGCTGCCGGGCTACCTGTGGACCACGCTGTGGCTGGGTCTCGCCGTGGCCGTGGGCGCGGCCGTGGTGGGCACGGCCTGCGCCGCGGCGGTCACGCTGTTCGACTTCCGTGGCCGGCGCTCGCTGGAGTGGCTGCTGCTGCTGCCCCTGGCCATGCCGGCCTATGTGACGGCCTACGCCTATACCGACTTCCTGCAGTTCAGCGGCCCGCTGCAGGTCGGGCTGCGCGCCACGTTCGGCCTGGAGGGCCGCCTGCTGCCCGAGGTGCGCAGCCTGGGCGGTGCGGTGTGGGTGTTCATCTTTTCGCTTTACCCCTACGTGTACCTGCTGGCGCGCACGGCGCTGGGCGAGCGTGCGGCGCACCTCATGGAGGCGGCGCGCCTGCTGGGCGCATCGCCCGCGCGGCGCATCCGCAGCGTGGCGCTGCCGCTGGCACGCCCGGCGGTGGCCGCGGGCGTGGCGCTGGTGCTCATGGAGACGCTGGCCGACTTCGGCGTCGCGGCGTACTTCGGCATCCAGACCTTCACCACGGGCATCTACAAGGCCTGGCTGTCCATGGACGACCGGCTTGCCGCGGCGCAGTTGGCCACCGTGCTGCTGGTGCTGGTGGTGCTGCTGCTGCAGCTGGAGCTGCGCGCGCAGCGGCGCATGCGCTTTGCCACGGGCGGCGTGGGCCACGCCGGCTCGACCGAGGCGCAGCCCACGCGGCTGCACGGTGCAAGCGCCGTGGCGGCGTGGCTGGTGTGCGCCCTGCCAGTACTGATGGGCTTCGTGGCGCCGGTGCTGTTCATGTTGCGGCCGCTGGCGGCCGACTGGTCGGTGCTGCCCTGGTCGCGTTTCATCGAATGGGCGGGCAACAGTGTGCGGCTGGGGGGCATTACGGCCGTGCTAGCCGTGGGCATTGCCCTGGTGCTGGCGTTTGCCGTGCGCCGCCGGCGCGATGCGCTCACGCGTGGCGTGGTGCAGCTGGTCAGCCTGGGCTACGCCGTGCCCGGTGCGGTGATCGTCGTGGGTCTGCTGCTGCCCGTGGGCTGGATGCAGGCCGCGGCGCCCGGCTGGGGGCTGCCCGCGATCATCACCGCCACGGCCGTGGGCATCGTCTGGGCCTACCTGGTGCGTTTTTGCGCGGTAGCGCTGCAGTCGGTGCAAAGCGGCTACGCGCGCGTCTCGCCCAGCCTGGACGACTCGGCGCGCATGCTGGGCGTGGGCAGCCTGGGCGTGCTGACGCGCGTGCACTGGCCGCTGCTCAAGCGCTCCACCGCGGCGGCGGCGCTGCTGGTGTTTGTGGACGTGATGAAGGAGCTGCCGGCCACCATGGTGCTGCGCCCCTTCAACAGCGACACCCTGGCCGTGGTGGCCTACCAGCTGGCCCGCGACGAGCGCCTGGGCGAGGCCGCGCTGCCCTCGCTGGCGCTGGTGGCCGTGGGGCTGGTGCCGGTGATCCTGCTGAGCCGCACGCTGCGCGCTTCGTCGCGCTGACCCGGCGCTGCCTCATTGGGCACCGAGGTGGCCCCGGTACGGCCTAGTGTGGCGGCCTACACTGCGCGCATGACCCCTGCCGACATCACCATCTACCACAACGCCCGCTGCAGCAATTCGCGCGGCGCCTTGGCGCTGCTGCGCGAGCGCGGCATCGAGCCCACCGTTGTGGACTATCTCGCCCAGCCGCTGGATGCCGTCCAGCTCACCGCCTTGGTGGCGCGCCTGGGCGTGCCCGTGCGCGAAGTCATGCGCACCAAGGAGGCCGCCTACACCGCGCTGGATCTGGCCGACCCGGGCCGCACCGATGCCGAGCTCATCGCCGCCATCGCCGCGCACCCGGTGCTGCTCAACCGCCCCATCGTCGTGACGCCGCGCGGTGCCCTGCTGTGCCGCCCGCCCGAGCGGGTGCTGGAGTTGCTCTGATACCGGGCCATCGGAATTTCGGGTATTTCGGTTAAATTGGCCTGTAACGCTTATTTTTCAAGCGCTAATAGCTATTAAATAAATAGCAAAAAGACCCATTCCCTGGCGCCGCGCCGCTTTCCTACAGTCGCGCGCGGCGCCGGGCCGATATGCTGGGCGGCATGCTGCCTGTTCCGGGCCGTGGGAGAGCGCCATGACACCACCCGTACCGCCAGAAGAATGCGCCCCGCATGCGGGGCCCATACATGCGGTCGCTGGCCGTGCGGCCGCGGCGCGCGCTGTGCAGCAACGGTCGTCGGCGGGCCCTCGCCGCGTGCTCCACCCCCGCGCATGATCCGCGTGGCCGTGCTCTCGGGCCTGGGCCACGCGATCTTCGTGGCCGTGGGGCTGCTGGTGTACGTGATGGGCACGCGCATCGGCCACCAGCGCCGCCATCCCTCGGCCGCGATGGGCTGGGTGCTGGGCATCGTCACGTTTCCCTATCTGGTCGTACCGCTGTTCCTCTTGTTCGGCACGCGCAAGTTCGCGCGGCCCGCGCGTCGCCCGCACGGCCCGCCGCTGGAGGCAACGGAAGGCGGGCCGCCCTGGGCCACGCGGCTGCTGGCCAGCCTGGAGCTGGCGCCCGCCGTGCGCAATGCGCAGGTGGTGCTGCATGCCGACGGCACGCAGGCGCTGCAGGGGCTGCTGGCCACCATTGCGTCGGCCCGCCACCGGCTGGACCTGTGCACCTACGTGTTTGCCTACGACGAGGTGGGGCGCGAGGTGGCGCGCGCGCTGCTGGACTGCGTGCACCGCGGCGTGCGCGTGCGCCTGCTGGTGGACGCCTTGGGCAGCATGCGCACGCCGCCCGGCATGCTGCGCGCGCTGCGGCGCCAGGGCCTGCAGGTGCGCCGCTTCATGCCGCTGCTGCACAACCCGCTGCACGGGCGCACCAACCTGCGCAACCACCGCAAGCTGGTCGTGGCCGACGGCGAGCGGCTGTGGAGCGGCGGACGCAACCTGGCCTGCGAGTACTTCATCGACCGGCCGGGCCACCCCGCCTGGGCGGACTTGAGCTACGAGGTCCATGGCCCGCTGGCCGCGCAGGCGCAGGCCCAGTTCGCCACCGACTGGCGTGTGGCGCGCGGCCTGGTGCTGCGCCGCCGCCGCAAGGCACGGAGCACCGCCGCGCCGGCGCTGCCCGCTCCGCCCGCACACGGCCCGTTGGCGCAGTGGCTGCCCAGCGGTCCCGACCATGCCGACGACACCGTGCATGCGCTGCTGCTGGCGGCTGCCTACCATGCCCAGCGGCGCATCGTGGCCGTCACGCCGTACTTCGTGCCCGACGACGCGCTGCTGGACGCCTGGTGCCTGGCCTGCCGGCGCGGCGTGCAGGTCAGCGTGGTGGTGCCGGCGCGCTCCAACCACCGCCTGGCAGACCTGGCCCGCGAACGCGCGCTGCGCCAGCTGGCCGCCGCGGGTGCGCGGGTATGGCTGTCCCCGGCCATGGTGCATGCCAAGGCGGTGCTCATCGACGACGAACTGGCTCTCGTAGGCTCGCTCAACCTGGACGCGCGCAGCCTGTTCCTGAACTACGAGGCCATGACCGTGTTCTACGGCCCGCAGGAACTGCACTGGCTGGCGCAGTGGAGCGACCAGCTGCTGGCCAGCGCGCGCCCCTACCACGCGCGTGCGCCCTCCTGGCTGCGCGACGTCATCGAAGGCGTGGTGCGCTCGGTGGGCTTTCAGCTCTAGGCGGCTGTCGCGCCCGTGCAGGGCGAAGGGTAGGCCGGTGCGTTCGCTGTTGGGCGGCGCGGCTGCGATGGGTAGTCGTGGTGCCCGGGTTGCCCGGCACAGGTGCGCCGCACGTCCCTTCGGACCCATGGGGCGTGGGATGCGCGATCGGGGCCGTGCAGTGATGAGATGGCGCCCTCGTCCGACACGCCTGCGGCCGGCTGGCGGGCACGCCCGCAGCCACCGCCACACTACAACGGGGGTATCGGGCGCACGCAGCGTGCGTCCACCACTGTTTTAAGGAGTGCGCCATGAACGCCACCGATCCGCGATTTCCCCAAAACCCACCCATCGACCCCGACCTGGCCGAACAGGCACGACCTGGCTACGGCGTGCCGTCGCAAGACCCGGAGCCGCAGGCACAGCAGCCCCTGCCGCCCGAAGACCAGGAGCGTGAATCCAAATCGGTGCTGATGGGCGGCGGCGCGATGGCGGGCGCAGCTGCCGGCGCGGCCGTAGGCGCTGCCACGGCGGGGCCGGTGGGCGTCTTTGTGGGCACCCTGGCGGGCAGCGTGGCGGGCAGCGTGGCGGGGGCGCTGGGCGGCGCTGCGGCGGGCCGGCTGGTGGACACCGACCCCACGGCACCGGAAACCGACCCCAAGGCCGGGCCGGACGGCGAGCGCTAGATGATCCTGCGCCGGCATCTGCCCGGAAAGTGGTCCCTCCGACAGGAATCGAACCTGTATCTAGCGCTTAGGAGGCGCTCGTTCTATCCATTGAACTACGGAGAGGGAGGCAAGATTGTAAGGGCGGTGCCATGCCGCCCTTTTGCTATTGAGTTAATAGCTGCTTGCGCTTGAAGGGAAAGCGTTACGGCCAATTTTGGGCATAGAACTTCAGTCGTAGCGCACCGTGTAGATCAGGTCCACCGCGCTTTGCATGCCCGTCTGGCCGCGCAGCGTGAGGTGCTGCGACAGGTCGTAGAAGATGTACAGCGTGCCCAGCACGCCCGAGAGGCTGCGCTCGTAGGTCACGTACAGGTCCTTGGACAGGCGTTTGCCGAAGGTGAGGGCGGCGGCGCTCGCGTCCTCGCCCGTGCCGGGGCCCTTGAAGCCGATCTCGTCCAGTCCCACGCGCTTAGCGATACCGCCGGTGCCGCTGCCGGAGCCCCCGCCCAGCAGAGCCAGCGCGGCCTGCTGCAGCAGCGCGGCCTCGGCGCCGCCGCTGGCGGCACTGCGGCCCAGCACCACCCACGAGAGCTTCTCGGCGTCCGGCAGGTCGGGGTCGGCATACAGGCGCACGCGCGGCGACTGGGCCGTGCCGGTGACCTGCACGCCGGCGCGCACGCTGATGTTGGGCCGGATGGCCAGCACGTCCAGCGACGGGTTGTCGTAGGGGCCGTTGAAGCGTAGCAAGCCCGTCTCCACGTCCAGCGCCTGGCCCCAGGCGCGGTAGCGGCCCTGCACGGTGCGCACCTCGCCGGTCACGCGCGGCGGGGCGCCGGCCGTGCCGCTGCTGCGGATGTCCAGCTGCCCCGTCAGGCGTGTGGTGATGCCGTGGCCCTGCAGGGCGAAGTCGTTGCCCAGGTCCAGCGTGACGGCGATGTCGGGCGGGCGCGCGGCCTGCACCTGCCCGCCGGCCTCGGCCTTCTGGGCCTGCTGCGCGTCGCGCGCGGCCTTGGCGGCGGCTTGCTTGTCCAATGCGGCGGAGCGCACCACCACGTCGCTGCCCAGCGTGGGCGCGCCCGCCTCGGGCAGGATGATGGTGGCGCGGTCGGTGGTGAGCTGGCCGCGCAGCGTGAATTGCCCGCCCTGCAGCCGCGCCGTGAGGTCGCCCGAGACGCTGACCTGCCGGTCGGCGCGCACCAGCAGCTGCAACGCCCGTGCCTGTGCGCGCAGGTCCATGCGGATACCGGCGCCGCCTGCGCCTGCCGCGCCCCACGATACGGTGCCGCCGCCGGTGAGCGTGCCGCCGTCCTGCGGCGCCGCGGTGCGGTTGCCGCTGTAGCCCGCGATGCGTGCGCGGCTGCCCTGGCCACCGTGCAGGCTCAGCTCGGTGATGGTGAGCCGGTCGCCCTGCAGCGCGGCGCGCAGGCGCCCGTCTTGCAGGTCCACGCCGTCCAGCAGCGAGCGGATGGCGAACTGGTCCGCCGCCAGTTGTCCGCTCCACTGCGGCGCGGTGCGCGTGCCGGACAGGCGCGCGTCGGCGCTCAGTGTGCCGCGCACGCGCCAGCCCGGCGGCGCCAGGGCGGACCACACGCCCACGTCGGGCAGTTCGGCACGCACGGTGGCGGCCAGTGGGGCCTCGGCGGGCCAGGTCCAGCCGTCGGGCGTGCGCGCCAGTTGGGTGCTGCCTTCGGCGTGCAATTGGCCGGCGCGCTCACTGTCCCAGTCCAGTCGGGCGCGCAACGCCGGGCCTTCGGCGCTGACCGTGAGTTCGGCCTGGCGCACGCCGGCGGGTGTGCCGCGCGTGGGCGTGGCTTGGGCCGCCTGGGCACCCTTGCCCTGGCCGCTGCTGTGCACCACGGTGGTCGGCGTGGCATCCAGCGTGAGGATGCGCAGGTCGCCGCCGCTGCGTCGCAGGCTGGCGCTGGCGCGCAGCGTGTCGCCGGCGTCGATGTCCCAGGTGCCGTCCAGCAGCAGGTCGCCCGCCAGGCCCGCCCGCTCCAGCATGCCGTCGCCGTCCATGCGCCAGGCGTTGACCCAGTCCAGCGGCAGGCCCTTCAGTTCGCCCTGGCTGCGCAGCTGCAGGGCACCCTGCGCGCCCTGGGCATAGCGCAGGGGTTGCCAGCGCAGTTGCAGATGACCGGGCCGCGGCCCTTCGACGAAGGCCTGGCCGGCGCCGGCCTCCACCACCAGCTGGGGGGACTGGCGCAGCTGGATGGCCACCGGCTCGGCCAGGCGCAGCTTCCACGGGCCGGGCTGGCCGGCCGCGTCGGCCTGCATCTGCAGGGATTCCAACTGGGCCTGCCATTGGCCCGCGCCGCGGCTGGCCGCCGTAGCGCGCAGGCGCAACTGGGCACGCTGGCCCGTGAGGGTGGCGCTGCGGGCGGAAGGGCCCTCGTCAGGCTGCGGGCCGTGGCGCAGCTCGCCATCCCAGTCGAGCGCGGCGCGCGCCAACGAGCCCTGCAGCGTGGCGGTGGTGCGCCGCAGCTCCAGCGTGAGCGGGCCCGCGTCCGTGCCGGGCTGGGGTGCGCGCGCGATCTGCAGGCGCGGCGCGGACAGCTGGGCCTGCAGGTCAAAGCGCTGCGGCGCGGCCCCGGCGGCCACGGCCGTGCCTGCCGGCAGGCCCGCGGCCTGCAGTTGGCGCTGCAGGTCGTGCCAGCCGCCGCGCCAGGTGGCGGCCAGCGTGGCGTTGCCGTCCAGGCTCCAGCCCGCCAATGCAGCGGGCAGGCCCGGCAGGCCCTGCAGCCAGCGCTGCGCGCGTTGCGCGTCCGTCATGCGCAGGTCCAGCGTGCCGTTGCCGCGCTGGGGTGCGAGTTGCCCGTCGAACTGCGCGCTGGCGCCGGGCAGCGTGGCCTGTAGCGCGCCTTGCACGGCCGGTCCCGCCAGGTCGATGCGCAGCGCCTGGGCGCGCACTTGCGCCCGCAGGGCGTCCAACTGCAGGCGGGCGATGTCGATCCGATCGCCCTGCCACTCGCCCTGCACGGTCAACTGGTCCAGGCGCAGCGGCGCGGGGGCGCCCGCCTTCGCCGCGGCCGTGGGGGCGGGGCGGCCGACGGCGCGCAGATCGGCGCTGAAGCGCACGGCGCCGCCCTCGGCAGCATCGCGGCTTTCGGCGCTGGCGGTGCCGTTCACGGGCGCGGCGTCCAGCAGGGTGTGCAGCGCCGCAGGGTTGAGGGCGCGCACCTCGGCTTGGCCCTGCAGCGCGCGCGTGGCGGGCGTGTAGGCGCCCTGCAGCGTGACGCTGCCGCTGCCCACCCGCGCCAGCGATTCGGACACGGTCCAGGTGGTGCCGTCGAACGCGGCGCGGGCCTGCAGTGTGTCGACAGGCAGGCGCTGCTGGTCCCACGGGCCGGGCAGGGCGTTGCGCAGCGCGGCCTGAATCTGCCAGCCGGGCGCGTCGGCCTCGGCGGGCTCCAGCGCGGCGGTGCCGCTGAGCTGGGTGGCGGGCGCCTGCGGCCACAGCGCGGCGAGGTCCAGGGCCTGCACCTCGGCCGCGGCCTGCAGCAGCGGTTGACCGGCCCAGGGGGCGATGCGCGCTTGCAGGTCGGCGCGCAGCGGTGGATGGGTGGGGCCTGCGCCATCGGTGCCGCGCAGCTGGGCCGTGAGCTGGATCTGTGCGCCCGCGCCGGCCAGCGTGCCCTGCGCGCTGGCCTGGGCTAGGGCCTGCAAGGGTTGCGCGCTGCCGGGCACCGGCGTGCGCAGCGTGCCGTTGAGCGTGGCGGTGAGCGCCATGGGCGCCTGGGCCTGCAACGTGGCCAGCAGCGCGTAGCGGCCCTGGGCCAGCGTGACCTGGTCCACCGCCAGGCGGTGTTGCTCGCCGTCGTAGCGGTAGGTGCCCTCCAGTTGCTGGGCGACGGTGCTGCCGGCCCAGTCGATGCGGTCCGCGTGGAAGGGCAGCTCGATCCGCAGTGGCAGCACCAGCTGCTGCAGCGGCGGGGTGGGCGGCTCCTGCGGGCCGGGCGCGTCTTGCGGCGTGATGAGCACCTGCGCGGCCCGCACCTCGCCCAGGCGCAGTTGGCGGCGCAGCAGCGGCGCGACGCTCCAGGCGATGCGCGCGTCGTGCACCTCCACGGCCAGCGTGGGGCTGCTCCAGCGCAGCCAGCCAATCGTGCCGCCCGAGCGCAGCGAGCCGCTCACGTCGCGCGCCTGCAGGCTCTGCCCCTCGGGCAGGTATTGCGCCGCGCGCGCCAGTGCGCTGGCCAGCGAGGTGTTGCTGCCGGCCCACCACCACAGCCCGCCCAGCAGCACCAGCGCCGCCATGAGCAGGCCCCCCAGCGTAGCCAGCACCCAGCGCCCGACGCGGCGGCGCGGCGGCGGCCGCGGCGTGGGCGTCGCGCCTGCGGCGTAGGGCTGGTGGCTGGAGGGGTGGGTCATGGAGGTTTAAAAACAATAGCTGCTAGCGCTTGCCAGCAAAGGAATTCGAAACGAAAAATATCAAAATCCCTTGTGTATCAAGCGCTGGCAGCTCACTTTTTTGTATGTCAGAACGTGTAGCCCAGCCGCAGGTGCAGCCGTACCTGGTGCGTGTGCAGGCCATAGGCCAGGTCGGCCTGCAGCGGGCCCACCGGGCTTTGCCAGCGCAGGCCTGCACCCACGCCCACGCGCGCCGTGAGATCGCCAGGTGTGTCGGCCACGGCGCCGGCGTCGATGAACAGGGCGCTCTCAAAGTCGGTGCGGTTGCCGCGCACGGTGATGGGTCGCTGCCATTCGGCGCTGCCCACGGCCATGTAGCGCCCGCCGAAGAGCTTGTCCGCGTCGGTGCGCGCGCCGATGCTGCGGTAGCCGTAGCCGCGCACGGTGGTGTCGCCGCCGGTCAGGAACAGCTGGGTAACGGGGATGTCGGCGCCGTCGCGCGCCAGCACCGCGCCGCCTTCCAGGCGCAGCGACAGGCGGCTGCCGCGGCGCACGTTGTTCCCCAGGTCCACGCGGCCCAGCCCGACGAAGGACTGCCAGCGCAGCAGGGTGCGCACGAAGGGGTCGCGCTCCGGGCGCAGCGTGGTGCCCACGCCCAGCTCGGCCGCCAGGCCCCAGCCGCGCGTGGGGTTGGTATTGCTGTTGAAGTAGCGCCCCGTCCAGCCGTAGTTGGCGGAGATCGCGCTGCTGGACGGCGGCGCGTCCTCGCCGCGGTTCTTGGCCGTGTCGTGCTGCAGGAAGTAGCTGCGGTCGATGCGGTCCGTGCTCTTGGTGCGCCCGGCGCGCAGCCGCGAGCTGTCCACGTCGTAGCTGCCCGTGGCCTCGCGCTGCAGCTGCAGGCCCGTGAACCAGCGCCAGCCGTTCGCATGCGGCAGCCCGGTCCAGTCGGTGGACAGCAGCTTGCGCTTGTTGTCCACCGCCACCTTGCTCACCGCGCGCCAGCCCAAGCCCGGCAGGCGGTTGTGCGTGTGGTCCATGGACAGGCGCGGCCCGCTGTCGGTGGAGATACCGACGCCGAAGACCATTTTTTGCAGCGGTGCGTCGCGCACCTGGGCAATCACGGGCGCGGACTGCGGATCGCCGTGCTCGGTGTCCAGCGTGAGGAACACCGCGTCGTAATAACCGCTGCTGGCCAGGCGCTGCTGGGTGTCCAGCAGGCGCGCCTCGCTGTAGTCCTCGCCCGTGGGCAGGCGCGCAATGCGGCGCATGCCCTCGTTGTCGTAACGCTCGCCACCCTGGATCTGCAGGGTGCCAAAACGGTAGGCCGGGCCAGGCGCGTAGGCCACCTGCAGCTTGGCCTCGGCGCGGTCGGCGTCCACCTCGGCGCGGCTGTTGGCGATGCGCGCCGTGGGGTAGCGGCGCGCCTGCAGATCGCGCAGGCCCTGGTTCTTGGCACTGTCCCAGCCCTCCTGCGTGAACGGCTCGCCGGGCGGCAGCGACCAGCCGCGCTGCAACCGGGCCTGGCGGCGCGCGAGCTCGGTCGCGTCGGCACTGTGGCCGTCCTCGCCCATCAGCGTGATGTCGGCGCTGGCGATGTGGGTGCGCGGGCCGGGCGACACGCTGACCAGTACGGTGCGCGGTGGCGCGTCGGCGTGGGTGGCCTGCTCGCGCAGCTCGATGGTGATCTCGGGACTGAAGTAGCCCTGCGTGGCCAGCAGGTCGCGGGCGTTCGCGTCGGCCGAACCCAGCAGCCGCGTGAGTTCATGCGCCTGCAGGTCGGGTAGTTGGCGAAAGCGCTGCAGCTCCAGATGGCGCGTGAGGTACTCGCGCAGGGTGTCGTCCTCCACCTGCACATCCAGCGCGAACGCATCGGGGCCGGAGTCCGGGCCCGCCTCGGAGGTGATGGAAGAGGGTGCGTCGTGCGGCGCGGAGGAGGGGCGCTGCAGCAGGCTGCAGCCCTGCAAGAGGGCCAGGCCGATCAGCAGAAACAGCAACGCCGGCCACCGGGCCGGCGCTGAGCTTGGCTTGGTCATGCGGGCTATTTTGACAAAAGCCGCATCGTTTCTTCGAGGCCTTTGAGTGACAAAGGGTACATGCGATCGCCCATGAGCTGCTGGATGATGCTGATGCTCTGGCGGTACTGCCACACGCCCTGGGGTTCGGGGTTGATCCACGCGAACCGGGGGAAGGCGTGCGTGAGGCGCTGCAACCACTCGGCGCCGGGCTCCTCGTTGTTGTATTCCACGCTGCCGCCGGGCTGCAGGATCTCGTACGGGCTCATGGTGGCGTCGCCCACGAAGATGAGTTTGTAGTCCTTGTTGTACTTGCGGATGATGTCCCAGGTCGGGAACTTCTCCGCGAAGCGGCGGCGGTTGTTCTTCCACATGAAGTCGTAAACGCAGTTGTGGAAGTAGTAGAACTCCAGGTGCTTGAACTCGCTCTTCACGGCAGAAAAGAGTTCCTCCACGCGCTGGATGTGCTCGTCCATGGTGCCGCCCACGTCCATCAGCAGCAGCACCTTCACGTTGTTGTGGCGCTCGGGCACCATCTTGATGTCCAGCCAGCCCGCGTTGGCCGCCGTGGCGCGGATGGTGTCCGGCAGGTCCAGCTCCAGCTCATGCCCCTCGCGTGCGAACTTGCGCAGGCGGCGCAGCGCCACCTTGATGTTGCGCGTGCCCAGCTCCTGCGTGTCGTCGTAGTCGCGGTAGGCGCGCTGCTCCCACACCTTCACGGCGCTCTTGTTCTTGCCCGCGCCGCCGATGCGGATGCCCTGCGGGTTGTAGCCGCCGTGGCCGAAGGGGCTGGTGCCGCCCGTGCCGATCCACTTGTTGCCGCCTTCGTGGCGCTCCTTCTGCTCCTCCAGGCGCTTCTTGAGCGTCTCCATCAGCTCGTCCCAGCCCATCTTCTCGATGGCGGCCTTCTGCTCGGGCGTCAGCTCGCGCTCCAGCATCTTGCGCAGCCAGTCGGCGGGGATCTCCTTGCGGAAGTCGGCCAGCATCTCCACGCCCTTGAAGTAGGCAGCGAACGCGCGGTCGAACTTGTCGAAGTGCTTTTCGTCCTTCACCAGCGCGGTGCGCGCGAGGTAGTAGAAGTCGTCCAGGCTCCAGGCGTCGTCGGACTTGGGGCCGACCATGCCGGCCTGCAGCGCCTCCAGCAGCGTGAGGAATTCCTTCACGGACACCGGCAGCTTGCCGGCGCGCAGGGTGTAGAAGAAGTCGATCAACATGAAACAGGCCTCCAGCGCTTATTCAGCGGGCGCATGGCGCTGCAGAAGGTATAGCAACTGCGCGCGCGCTTCCGGCCATTCGCCGCTGCGCATGCTGTACATCACCGTGTCGCGGATGGTGCCGTCGCGGCGCAGCGCATGGCCGCGGATCACGCCGTCCTTCTTCGCGCCCAGGCGTTCGATGGCGCGCTGCGATGCAAAGTTGAAGTTGTCCGTGCGCCAGCCCACCACGTGGCAGCCCAGCGTGTCGAAGGCATGGCCCATCATCATCAGCTTGGCAGTGGTGTTCACATGCGTGCGCTGCACGCTCTGGCGGTACCAGGTGTAGCCGATCTCCACTCGCTTCACGGCGGGCAGGATGTCGTGGTAGCTCGTCGTGCCCAGCACGCGGCCCGTGGCATCGTCGAGCACGGCAAACGCGAAACGGTTGCCCTCGTCGCGCATGCGCAGCGCCGTCTCGATGTAGGCGCGCGTGTCCTGCGGCTCGGGCACGCTGGTGACGCGCAGTCTCCACAGCTCGCCGTCGGCCGCGGCGGCGGCGAGGCCGGCTTCATGCGCCAGGGCCAGGGGCTCCAGCCGCAGGCCGCTCTGGCGCAGGGTGACGGGCTCGACGAAGGCCATGGACGGTCGCTCCTTGCTCATTCTTTCCGCGCGCTGCGGGCCGCGCGCCAGCGCCGTGCCAGGTGCAGGCCCAGCCCGCCCCCGATGCCCACCAGGGCGATGCCTGCAATGCTGGCCGCCCCGTAGCCCTCGCTGAAGATGTCCATCCCCAGCAGCAGGCCCACGCCATAGCCCGCGAGCGCGCCGCCCACGAACCCTACCGCGTCGGACGCACCTTCCATCAGAAGCCGCTGTGCAGTGCTCATGACGGGCTCCGGCTCAGCGGTTGCGCTGGTTCATGAAGACCAGCTTCTCGAACAGGCTCACGTCCTGCTCGTTCTTGAGCAGCGCGCCCACCAGCGGCGGCACGGCCACCTTGTTGTCGGCGCTTTGCAGGGCTTCGAGAGGGATCTCCTCGGCCACCAGCAGCTTGAGCCAGTCGATGAGCTCACTGGTCGAGGGCTTCTTCTTCAGGCCGGGCAGGTTGCGCACGTCGTAGAAGGTCTTCATCGCCACGGTGAGCAGTTCGCTCTTGAGCGTGGGGAAGTGCACGTCGACGATCTTCTTCATCGTCTCGGCCTCGGGGAACTTGATGTAGTGGAAGAAGCAGCGGCGCAGGAAAGCGTCGGGCAGCTCCTTCTCGTTGTTGGAGGTGATGAACACCAGCGGGCGGTGCTTGGCCCGGATCATCTCGCGCGTTTCGTAGCAGTAGAACTCCATGCGGTCGAGTTCGCGCAGCAGGTCATTGGGGAATTCGATGTCGGCCTTGTCGATCTCGTCGATCAGCAGGGCCACCGGCTTGTCGGCCGTGAAGGCCTGCCACAGCACGCCCTTGACGATGTAGTTGTGGATGTCCTTGACGCGCTCGTCGCCCAGTTGCGAGTCGCGCAGGCGGCTCACCGCGTCATATTCGTACAGGCCCTGCTGCGCCTTGGTGGTGGACTTGATGTGCCACTGCAGGAGCGGCATGTCCAGCGCCTGGGCCACTTCCTCGGCCAGCATGGTCTTGCCCGTGCCGGGCTCGCCCTTGACCAGCAGCGGGCGCTGCAGTGTGATGGCTGCATTCACCGCGAGCATCAGGTCCTGGGTGGCAACGTAATTCTGGGATCCTTGGAATTTCATGGGCCTGGGAATAGGGAAATCGTTGATGAAAGGGCTTGACAAGCGCTGGCTATAATCGTCCACGAACTAGATAGAACGCGGAGACAACCAATCGCCTGATTGTGCGCGCAAAATGAAGAAGACACTGACCACGATATTCGGCCTGTCTGTCGCTTGTGCGACCGGTTTTCTCCATGCCGAGGAGATCAAGGGAGATGCCAAGGCTGGGGCGCAAAAGATCGCCATGTGCATCGGGTGCCACGGCATCCCGGGCTACCAGGCCAGCTTCCCCGAAGTGCACAAGGTGCCGATGATTTCCGGCCAGGGTGCCAAGTACATCGCCTCCGCACTCGACGCCTACAAGAAGGGCGATCGCAAGCATCCCACCATGCGCGGCATCGCCGATTCGCTGTCCGAGCAGGACATCGCCGATGTGTCGGCCTACTATGCCGAGCACGGCACGAGCGCCGGGGCACCCGCCAAGCCCTCGCGCGAACCCAATGCCCAGGTGGCGCAGCTGCTGCAAAAGGGCGCTTGCGTGTCCTGCCACGGCGAGAACTTCGCCAAGCCCATCGACCCGTCCTATCCCAAGATCGCGGGCCAGCATGCGGACTACCTGTTCGTGGCGCTCAAGTCATACAAGACCGACAAGGGCGCGTACGTGGGCCGCAGCAACGGCGTGATGGCCGGCATCGCCAAGCAGTTCTCCAACGCCGAGCTGAAGGCGCTGGCGGGTTACCTGGGTTCGCTTGATGGAGACCTGCAGGTCGTTCCGCAGCCGCGCTTTCGCTGACCCTGGCACGCACCCGAAGAAGCCCGCCAACGCGGGTTTTTTTACGCCCGGTTGAGGCAAGCGGGCCGGGTTCCCTTATCTGGCACGCCCAGGTGCGGAATGGTTGCCCCGGAGGGAGGGACTTCCTACAATCGGCACTATGCGTTTCCTGGTTTCCACCCCGTGCGTCCGTATCGCGCGGCTTGCATCTGCAGCCGTCGTGATGGCGCGCGCCATGCGCAGGATGGGTGTTCTGAAACCAGCTTCGCCGGCCGCAGATCACTAGGCCCGGCGGTTCTCCACTCCTTTCATCCAAGCGTCACGCGTACCGCCGGGCAGCCAGCTCCGGTGCGCTGGGGCCTGCTTGCCGCGCGCGCCGCCGTGCGGCACCCCGGATGCGCACCTTCTTCCCGCCGATGACGCGCCGCTGACGGTCGCTTTGTGCGCCGTTGTTCCCGCTTGTTGACCAGGAGTTTTGACCATGCGCCTTCAGACCATTGTGGCCCTCACCGATTTCTCGACCGCGGCGGAGCATGCGCTTGACCGTGCCGCGCTGTTGGCTGCCGAGCACAAGGCGCGCCTGCATCTTCTGTTCGGTGCGGAGCAGCCGGACCCGAAGTTCGTCGACCCGCAGGCGCGGCTGGAGCAGCGCGCGCGCCAACTGGCGCGCCGCCACGACCTGCCGGTCAAGGCCCTGGCGTACCGCGGCGCCGGCGTGGTGGATGAGGTCTTGCGCGCGGCCGTGGGCGCCGACCTGCTGGTGCTGGACAAGCGCGCGCACCAGGGCGTGGAGCAGTTGTGGCGCGGTGGCACGTTGAGCCAGATCCTGCGGCGCAGTCCGTGCCCCGTGCTGGTGGTGCAGCGTGCGGCGCGCGAGGCTTATGCGCATGTGCTGCTGGCTGTGGATTTTTCGCCGGCGGCCGATGCCATGGTGCGCTACGCGAGCGGGCTGGACACTGCCGCTGCGGTGGAGCTGTTCCATGCCGTGGACCTGCGCGATGAGGCCAAGCTGCGCAGTGCCGAGGCATCGGCCCAGGCCGTGCGCGCGTGGCGCGCGCAAATGCAGCGGCATGCGCACGACCGGCTGGTGCGGCTGTCCGATGCCTTCGAGGCGCGGCGCAATCGTGTGGGAATGACCGTCGGCATGGGCGATGTGGCGCGGCAGGTGGCCGTGCAGCAGGAGCGCTCGGGCGCGGAGCTGGTGGCGCTGATGCACCGGCGCCGGGGATGGATGCTGGATCTGCTGCTGGGCAGCGTAGCCCAGCGGCTGCTGGGGGGCGTGGGCTGCGACGTGCTGGTGTACCCGCACGACTACGCGGGCGCCGCACCGCGCGGCACCACGGCTCAGCCCCGCGTGGCGCGTCGCTGGACGCAGGCGATATAGGCGTCGCCGTCGGGTGCCCGGCCCGCGCGCTGGGCCTCCCACAGCATGGTGCCCAGGCATTCCATGGCGGCGTGGTGCGCGTCGTGCAACGATCCCAGGCGCGCGGCTAGCAGTTCCACGGCCTGGCGGATGCCGCGCGGCTGGTCGATGCTGCACTGCTCGCTGATCGAGAGGTGCATCGACAGGTGCAGGAAGGGGTTGGTGCGGTCCGGCGTCTCGTCGTAGTTGCGCGCCAGGGCGGTGTCCACATCGGCCAGCTCGGGCTGGTACTCAGGATGCTCCGCGATCCACAGTCCGGCCAGCGTCTCGATGGCCTCCATGGGCTGGCCGGCCTGCTGCTTGGCATGCGTGGCGCAGAAGAAGCGGCGTACGTCGGCTTGGGTGGGATTGAACATGGATTCCAGAGTAGCATGCAACGCGGCGGCTCTGCCGCGGGATGTCGCGGTGGCCTCCTACGCCGGCGGGGTTACGCCCAACTCTACAGTAGCGGCGGGCACCGCTGGCGGCTGCCGACCCTACGACCAACATAAAAAAGAGGTGGACACCATGACGGGCATGCGCATTCTGGGCGTGATCTTGCTGATCCTGGGCCTGGCCGGGTTCTTCACCGGGGGCTTCAGCTTCACCAAGGAAACCACGCAGGCCCGCATTGGGCCGCTGGAGCTGTCGGTGAAGGAAAAGGAATCCGTCAATGTGCCGCAATGGCTCAGCATTGGCGCGATCGCCGTGGGCGCCCTGGTGCTGGTGCTCAGCATGCGCAAGCCCTGACGCAGGTTCCATGGCCGGCACGGTTTGCGCCGTGCGCGCGGGCGTAGGCCCAGGTTCTACGTGCGTCAGGGCCGGCGCGTGCCCAGCATGCGCGAGATGGTTCGGGCCGTGGCCAGCAACTCGGGCAGCAACTGCTCGCGCAGCATTTCGGTGCTGGTGCGGTTGGCCTGGCCGCTGATGTTCAGGGCCGCCACCACCTGGCCCGCCCGATTCTTGAGCGGCGCTGCCACCGAAATCAAACCCTCTTCCAGTTCCTGATCCACCAGGCACCAGCCCTGGGCGCGTGCCTGGGCGATGCGCGCGAGCAGCGTTGCGTCGTCCAGCACCGTGTGGCGCGTGAACTGCTGGCGCGGCAGCGCGGCCAGCCGGGCGCGCAGGTCCTGCTCGGACAGCTCGGCCAGCAGCACGCGGCCCAGCGACGTCCAGAACGCCGGCAGGCGCGAGCCCACGGCCAGGTTGGTGCTCATGATCTTGTGGGTGTGCACGCGCAGCACATAGACGATGTCCAGCCCGTCCAGCACGGCGGCGGAGCAGGACTCGTGCACGCGGTCGGTGAGGGCCTCCATCAGCGGCTCGGCCAGGTCCCAGATGGGCATGGAACTGAGGTAGGCAAAGCCCAGGTCCAGGATGCGCGGCGTGAGGCGGAACAGCCGGCCATCGCTCTCCAGATACCCGAGCGTCTGCAGCGTCAGCAAGATGCGGCGCGCGCCTGCGCGCGTCAGGCCGGTGCGTGCCGCCACTTCGCTCAGGGTCTGCTGCGGCGCCGCCGCGCTGAAGGAACGGATCACCTCCAGCCCGCGTGCAAACGACTGCACGTAGCTATCCCCCGGCTTGTGGGTATTACTTACGGAAAGGGGGGTGTCATCCATGGCTGTTCGTCCTAAAATTCATTATACGAACATTTGTTCTATATGCGAACAAAGTGACACGATCACGACAGCCGGCCCGGGCCGGCTCCTTTTCCCTCACTGGACCAGCAACACATGATCAACAAGATTGCGGATTCCGTTGCCGAGGCGCTCGCGGGCGTGCAGGACGGCGCCACCGTACTGATTGGCGGCTTTGGCACTTCGGGCAACCCCATTGAACTGATCAACGGCCTGATCGCCCAAGGCGCGCGCGACCTCACCGTGGTCAACAACAACGCCGGCAACGGCGATGCCGGCCTGGCCGCACTGCTCAAGAGCGGGCAGGTGCGCAAGATCATCTGCAGCTTCCCGCGCCAGGTGGACAGCTATGTGTTCGACGAGCTGTACCGCAGCGGCAAGATCGAACTGGAACTGGTGCCCCAGGGCAACCTGGCCGAGCGCATGCGCGCCGCGGGCGCCGGCATCGGCGCCTTCTTCTGCCCCACGGCCTATGGCACGCAGCTGGCCGAAGGCAAAGAAACCCGCGAGATCAACGGCAAGCACTACGTGCTGGAGTACCCCATCTACGGCGATGTGGCCTTGGTCAAGGCCGAGAAGGGCGACCGCTGGGGCAACCTGACCTACCGCATGTCGGCGCGCAACTTCGGCCCCGTGTGCGCCATGGCGGCCAAGTACACCGTGGCGACCGTACACGAACTGGTGGAGCTGGGCGACATGGACCCCGAGGCCGTGGTCACCCCCGGCATCTACGTGAGCAAGGTCGTCCAGGTGCCGCGCGTGGCCACCCAGGCCGGTGGATTCAAGAAGTAAAGCCCGTTCAGCCCAAGGAGATACAGCGTGAGCAGCTATCAAAAACGAACCAAGGACGAACTGGCCGCACGAGTGGCCCAGGACATCTTCGACGGTGCCTATGTGAACCTGGGCATCGGCCAGCCGACCCTGGTGGCCAACCACATCCCCGCAGGCCGCGAGGTGGTGCTGCATTCCGAGAACGGCATCCTGGGCATGGGCCCCGCGCCCGCCAAGGGCCAGGAGGACTATGACCTGACCAACGCCGGCAAGCAGCCCGTGACGCTGCTGCCCGGTGGCTGCTACTTCCACCATGCCGACAGCTTCGCGATGATGCGCGGCGGCCACCTGGACATCTGCGTGCTGGGCGCCTTCCAGGTGTCGGCCACGGGCGACCTGGCCAACTGGAGCACCGGCGAGCCCGGCGCCATTCCCGCCGTGGGCGGCGCCATGGACCTGGCCGTGGGCGCCAAGTCCACCTGGGTGATGATGGATCTGGTCAGCAAGACCGGCGAATGCAAGGTGGTCCAGGCCTGCAGCTACCCCCTGACGGGCCTGGCCTGCGTCAAGCGCATCTACACCGACCTGTGCACGCTGGAATGCACGCCCCAGGGCCTGCGCCTGATCGACACCGTGCCCGGCCTCTCGCACGAGGAACTGGAGCGCATCGTCGGCCTGCCGATCCAGCCCGCACAGCAATAAGTACCAAAACGGCCAGCGCTTGATGGACAAGCGCTGGCAGCTCACTTTTTTGATATTCCCCTCGGAGACACCATGAGCAACGCCCGCCAAGCCTTCATCTGCGACGCGATCCGCACCCCCTTCGGCCGCTACGGCGGCGCCCTCTCCAGCGTGCGCACCGACGACCTGGGAGCGTTGCCCATCAAGGCGCTGATGGAGCGCAACCCTGGCGTGGACTGGGCAGCGGTGGATGACGTGCTGTATGGCAACGCCAACCAGGCCGGCGAGGACAACCGCAACGTGGCGCGCATGTCCAGCCTGCTGGCCGGCCTGCCCATCGACGTGCCCGGCGCCACCATCAACCGCCTGTGCGGCTCGGGCCTGGACGCCGTGGGCTCCGCCGCGCGCGCCATCAAGTCGGGCGAGGCGCGCCTGATGATCGCCGGCGGCGTCGAATCCATGAGCCGCGCGCCCTTCGTGATGCCCAAGGCGGAGAGCGCCTTCAGCCGCAGCAACGCGGTGTACGACACCACCATCGGCTGGCGCTTCGTCAACAAGCTGATGAAGGCTCAATACGGCGTGGACTCCATGCCCGAGACGGCCGAGAACGTGGCCGACGATTTCAAGATCGAGCGTGAGGCCCAGGACCGCATGGCCCTGGCCAGCCAACAGAAGGCCGCCGCCGCGATGGCCGCCGGCTACCTGGCCAAGGAAATCGTCAACGTCGTCATTCCCCAGAAGAAGGGCGACGCCGTCGTGGTCAGCCAGGACGAGCATCCCCGCGCCACCACGCTGGAGGCGCTGGCCAAGCTCAAGGGCGTGGTGCGCGAAGGCGGCACCGTCACGGCCGGCAACGCCAGCGGCGTGAACGACGGCGCGTGCGCGCTGCTGCTGGCCGATGAGGCGGCCGCCCAGCAATACAACTTGGTGCCCCGCGCCCGCGTGGTGGGCATGGCCGTGGCCGGCGTGGCGCCGCGCATCATGGGCTTTGGCCCCGCGCCCGCCGTGCGCAAGGTGCTGGCCCAGACCGGCCTGACGCTGGACCAGATGGACGTGATCGAACTGAACGAAGCCTTCGCCGCACAGGGCCTGGCCGTGCTGCGCGACCTGGGTGTTGCCGATGACGACAAGCGCGTCAACCAGTGGGGCGGCGCCATCGCCCTGGGCCACCCGCTGGGAGCCTCGGGCGCGCGCCTGGCCACCACCGCCGTGAACCAGCTGCACACGCTGGGCGGCCGCTACGCGCTGTGCACCATGTGCATCGGCGTGGGCCAGGGCATCGCCGTGGTGCTGGAGCGCGTGTAAGCGCGCGGCGTGACCCGAGGAGCGAGCATGAACAAGCAAGAACGCTGGGTGGACGTGCAAGGCGGGCGCCTGCGCGTGTGCGTGCAAGGCCCCGAGGGCGCCCCGGCCCTGGTGTTTTCCAACTCCCTGGGCACCACGCTGGAGATGTGGGACGCGCAGGCCGCGCGCTTCGCCCAGGACTTCCGCGTGGTGCGTTACGACACGCGCGGCCACGGCGCGAGCGTGGTGACACCCGGCCCCTACACCTTCGAACTGCTGGGCGGCGACGTGGTCGCGGTGCTGGATGCGCTGCGGATCGAGCGTGCGCACTTCTGCGGCATCTCCATGGGCGGCTTCACGGGCCTGTGGCTGGGCGTGCACCAGCCCCAGCGCCTGCTGAGCCTGTCCGTGTGCAACAGCGCCGCCAAGATCGGCACGGCCGAAGGCTGGCAGGCCCGCGCCGCGCTGGTGCGCGAGAAAGGCCGTGACGCCATGGCGGAACTGGCCGCATCGTCACCCGCGCGCTGGTTCACCCCAGCCTTCTGCGCGGCCGAGCCGGACGTGGTGCTGCGCGCGCAGAGCTGGATTGCCGGCATTTCCCCCGAGGGCTATGCCGCCTGCTGCGAAGCCCTGGCGCTGGCCGACCTGCGCTCGCAGGTCGGTGGCATCGACGTGCCCACGCTGATCGTGGCTGGCAGCGCCGACCCTGTGACCACCGTGGCCGACGGCCGCTTCATGCAGGCGGCCATTGCCGGTGCGCGGCTGGCCGAAGTGCCGGCTTCGCACCTGTCCAACCTGGAAGCGCCGCAGGCCTTTGACGAGGCCCTGGCGCAGTTCCTGCGCGGCTGAGACCGCAGGTAGCGATGCAGTGCGGCTTGCTGCGCTGCCCACGCCGCTCCCTTCCATTCATCCAATCCTAGAGAAAGAGGAAACAAGCATGACCAACCTTCATCACACCACCCGCCGCACGCTGCTGGCCTCCCTGGCCGTGGCCGCCGCCGGCGCGCTGCCCCTGGGCGCCCTGGCGCAGAACTTCCCCACCAAGCCCATCACCATCATCGTGCCGTTCTCGGCCGGCGGCACCACCGACATCCTGGCGCGCATCGTGGGCCAGGGCCTCACCACCGAGCTGGGCCAGTCCGTCGTGGTGGACAACAAGCCCGGCGCGGGCGGCAACATTGGCGGATCGCTGGCCGCCAAGGCCGCAGCCGACGGCTACACCCTGTTCATGGGTACGGTGGGCACGCACGCCATCAACCAGTCGCTGTACAAGAAGATGCCCTTCGACCCGGTGAAGGACTTTGCGCCGCTGTCGCGCGTGGCCACGGTGCCCAACCTGCTGGTGGCCCACCCCAGCCAGCCGTTCAAGACCGTGAAGGAAATGATCGCCTACGCCAAGGCCAACCCCGGCAAGATCACGTTTGGCTCGCCCGGCAGCGGCGCGTCGCCCCACGTATCGGGCGAGCTCTTCAAGAGCATGACCGGCACCGACCTGCTGCACATCCCCTACAAGGGCAGCGCCCCCGCCATGACCGACCTGCTGGGCGGCCAGACCTCCGTCATGTTCGACAACATGCCCTCGGCCATCCAGCACGTGCGCTCGGGCAAGCTGCGCCCCATCGCCGTGACCACCGCCAAGCGCTCGCCCGAGCTGCCTGACGTGCCGACCATCGCCGAAGCCGGCGTGCCCGGCTACGAGGCAACGTCCTGGTTCGGCATGTTTGCCCCGGCCGGCACGCCCAAGCCGGTGCTGGACAAGCTGCACGCCGCGCTGATCAAGGTGCTGAACCAGGCCGACGTGAAGAAGAAAATCGCCGAGCAGGGCGGTGACGTAGTGGCCGAGACACCCGCGCAGTTCGCCGCCTTCATCAAGGCCGAAAGCGTGAAGTGGGGCAAGGTGGTGAAGGAGTCCGGCGCGACGGCCGACTGACCCTTCGCTGAGCGGTTCAGCCGCTTACCCCTCCCTCACACGGCGTGTGGAGGGGTAGCGGTAATCTGCTATTGATACGAGAGCTTGTAGCGCTTGATAGGCGGGCGCTACAGGCTCTTTTGTTATGGAGCCTTGGGTGCCTGGGGCACATCGGGCGGCAGGCCGGCGCCAGCCTCCGCCGCGGCCATGCGTTCCTGGCGCTCCTTGGCCATCTGCTCCACCAGCTGGGCGCGGCCCTGCTTGGCGACGGCGATCATGGCCTCGCGGTCGTTGTGGTGCTCGTACATGCGGTTGGACAGCGCCATGTTGTGCGCGCGGAAGCGCTCGGCCAAGGTGTCGGCCTCTTGCGGCGACAGGCCGTTGAGCTCCAGCACCGTGCGTGCGGTGCGCAGGCTGGACTCGAACACCTCGCGCTCCACATGCTCCACGCCCAGATCGCGCAGCGCGTGCCAGTGCGTCACGTCGCGCGCGCGCGCCACGATCTGCAACTGGGGAAAGTGCTTCTTCGCCAGTTGCACGATCTTGAGCGACTGCTCCGGCGCGTCCACCGCCACCACCAGGATGCGCGCATGCTCGGCGCCGGCCATGCGCAGCAGGTTCACGCGCGTGGCGTCGCCATAGAACACACGGTAGCCAAAGGTGTGGGCCACCTCCAGCATCTCCACGCTGTGGTCCAGCACCGTGGCGGGCACGCCCTGCGCCAGCATCATGCGCGCCACGATCTGCCCATAGCGCCCGAAGCCGGCAATGATCACCGGGGCCGACTGCGGCTCGGAGATCTCCTGCGCCTGCGGGGCGGTCTTCAGCGTGGCAAAGCGCTTGAGCAGCACCCGGTCCAGCAGCACCAGCAGCAGCGGGCTGATCAGCATGGACAAGGCTACCGCGCCGATCAGCAGCGACGCCATCTCGGCCGGAATCGCGCGAAAGCCCGCGCCGGCCTGGAACACCACGAAGGCGAACTCGCCGCCCTGCGCCAGCAGCAGCGTGAACACCGGCCGCTCCTGGTAGGGCATGGCGGTCACGCGCGCCAGCGTCCAGATCACCAGTGCCTTGATGCCCAGGAAGCCGAGCAGCAGCGCCAGCATGCCCCAGGGCGTGCGCAGGATCACGCCGAAGTCGATGCTCATGCCCACGGCGATGAAGAACAGGCCGAGCAGCAGTCCCTTGAAGGGCTCGATGTCGGTCTCCAGCTCGCGGCGGAACTCGCTGTCGGCCAGCAGCACGCCGGCAAGGAACGCGCCCAGCGCCATCGACAGGCCCACCGACAGCATCAGCATGGCGATGCCCACCACCAGGAACAGCGAGGTGGCGGTGAAGATCTCGGGCGTCTTGCTCTTTGCGATCCAGCGCAGCAGCGGGCGCAGCGCGAGCCGCCCGCCGAGCACGATGGCGCCCACCACGCCTAGGATCTTGGCTGCCTCCAGCAGCAGATCCTGCACTTCGTGCGGATGGTCCAGCTCGGCCGCGCGCGCGGCCACGCCCAGCAGCGGCAGCAGCGCCAGGATGGGGATCGCCGCCACGTCCTGGAACAGCAGGATCGAGAAGGCCTTCTGCCCGCTGTCCGTGCGCATCAGGTTGCGCTCGTTGATCACCTGCAGCGCGATGGCGGTGGACGACAGCGCCAGCCCCAGCGCGCCCACCAGCCCCACACGCCATGGCAGCCCGAACGCCCAGGCCGCGGCCCACAGCAGTGCGGCGCAGCCCACCATCTGGGCCGTGCCCAGGCCGAAGATGGGGCGGCGCAGGCTCCACAGGCGGCTGGGTTGCAGCTCCAGCCCCACCAGAAACAGCATCAGCACCACGCCGAACTCCGCGAAATGCAGGATATCCTGCACATTGCTCACCAGCGCCAGGCCCCAGGGGCCGATGGCGATGCCCGCGGCCAGGTAGCCGATGATGGCGCCCAGCCCCAGCGCGCGGGCGATGGGGACGGCGATCACGGCCGCGGCGAGATAGGTGAATCCGTAGGTGAGCCAGACGGGGGCTTGGGCCATGGTGTGCAGGAAGAGGGCGCGAAAAGTGATGCGGGGAAGTGCGTGCGCCGCACTCGGGCGCCGGCAGAAATTGTGCACCCGGCCCGCGGGCGGCGCAGGCGCGGGGGCCCGCCGGGCGGTCAGGGTGCCGTGGATGCTCTTGTTTTGATAGCTGTTAGCGCTGGATGGAAAAGCGCTAGGCCGCGTTTTCATGCCGGACGCCCGAGGACCGCCGCGCAGCGTGCCGGCTGCGTCGGCCGATAGAATCGCCGCATTCCTTCCCCCTCATTTCCCAACGGACCACGACATGGACTGGCATACCTGGATGGCTTTTTTTGCGGCGTCGTGGGTGATCGCCATCTCGCCGGGCTCGGGCGCCGTGCTGTCCATGAGCCACGGGCTGTCCTACGGCGTGCGCAAGGCGGGCGCCACGATCCTGGGGCTGGAGCTGGGCCTGCTGCTGATCCTGGTGGTGGCCGGCGCGGGCGTGGGGTCGCTGCTGGTGGCGTCGGAACTGGCCTTCAGCATCGTCAAGGTGCTGGGTGCGTGCTACCTGATCTACCTGGGCTTCATGCAGTGGCGCGCGGGCGCCGCCGGCACGCTGCAGGGCGACCTGCAGGCGCAGCCCGCGAGCTGGCGCCGCCGCGTGCTCACCGGCCTGCTGACCAATGCGACCAACCCCAAGGGCATCATCTTCATGGTGGCCGTGCTGCCGCAGTTCATGACCGACACGCGCCCGCTGTGGAGCCAGCTGCTGGTGATGGCCGTCACCATGCTCTCGGTGGACCTGATCGTGATGAACGGCTACGCCGCCAGCGCCAGCGCGCTGCGCACGCTGATGCGCAGCGGCCGCGCCATGCGCACGCAGAACCGCGTGTTTGGCGGCCTGCTGATGCTGGTGGGCGCAGGACTGTTTTTCGTTAAGCGCGGCACACAGCACGGATAGCCGCTGGTTTGCTATTTTTATAATAGCTAGTGGCGCTTGATGGACGGGCGCTAAGGCCTGTTTTTGCTTATGTGGAGCCAGCGGCCGTGACCGCCGGCACTACGATGCGGGCTGGCCCCGCGCGGGTACGGAACACAGGAGGCAGGCATGACCGTGGTCGCAGTTGCAAATCCCAAGGGCGGCGTGGGCAAGTCCACGCTGGCCACCAACATCGCTGGCTACTACGCCAGCCGCGGGCATGCGGTGGTGCTGGGCGATGTGGACCGCCAGCAGTCCGCGCGGCTGTGGCTGCAGCAACGCCCGGCCGCGGCGCGCCCCATCGGCGCGTGGGACGTGGAGCCCGATCGCTTCGACAAGCCGCCCAAGCATGCCACCCACGCCGTGCTCGACACGCCCGCGGGCCTGCACGGCTGGCGGTTGAAGGACATGCTCAAGCTGGCCGACCGCATCATCGTGCCGCTGCAGCCCAGCGTGTTCGATATCTTCGCCACGCGCCAGTTTCTGGACGAGCTGGCCGCGCACCGTCGCAGCGCGGGCGTGCCGATCGGCATCGTGGGCATGCGCGTGGACGCGCGCACCATCGCGGCGGACAAGCTGCATGCCTTCGTGGACAGCCTGGGCCTGCCGGTGCTGGGCTACCTGCGCGACACGCAGAACTACATCCACCTGGCGGCGCACGGCCTGTCGCTGTTCGATCTGTCGCCCGGCCGCGTGGCGCGCGACCTGGAGCAGTGGCAGGGCATCTGCGCCTGGCTGGACGGCGCCTGACGCGCGCTGGCCGATTTCCAGCGCCAGGGCTGTCGCGATGCCGACAGGCGCCCGCGCGCGCAGGCCGCTACAGTGGCCGCATGAAAACCTTCCGCAGCTATTCCGAAGTGGCCTCCTGCGTCGGGCAGGAAGTGGCCGTCACCGACTGGGTGGAAGTCACCCAGGCGCAGATCGACCGGTTTGCCGACGCCACGGGCGACCACCAGTGGATCCATGTGGACCCGCAGCGCGCAGCGCAGGGGCCGTTCGGCACCACCATCGCGCACGGCTTTCTGACACTGTCGCTGCTGCCGCGCTTCATGGAGGCATCGTTTGCCATCACCGGCGCGCGCATGGGCGTGAACTACGGGCTCAACCGGGTGCGCTTCCCCGCTCCCGTGCCCGTGGGCAGCCGGCTGCGCGCGCACATGGTGCTGGCAGCGGCCGAGCCCGTCGCGCCCGACGGCATGCAGATGACCTGGGAAGTGACGCTGGAGCGCGAGGGTGGCGACAAGCCCGTGTGCGTGGCCGAGGCGCTGGTGCGCAGCTACGGCGCACCCGCCTGACGGGGCTGCGCCGGGGGCCTGCCGGTCCGGTTCAGGCAGGCTGGGTCTGCGTGGACGGAGTGAGAAAGCTGTTTTGCCGCCACGCCTCGTAGACCGTCACGGCCACGGCGTTGGACAGATTCAGGCTGCGCTGGTTGGGCAGCATCGGCAGGCGCAGGCGCTGCGCGGGGGGGAACGTCTCGCGCAGTTCCGGCGGCAGGCCGCGCGATTCGGCGCCGAACACGAACCAGTCGCCCGGCAGGAAGCCCGTGTCGTACACCGACTGCGTGCCATGGGTGGTCAGCGCGAACATGCGCGACAGGTCGGGCTGCATGTCGCGCAGCAGGGCCGTCCAGCCCGGGTGGCGGCGCACCTCGGCGTACTCGTGGTAGTCCAGCCCCGCGCGGCGCATGAGAGGGTCTTCCATGGAGAAGCCCAGCGGTTCCACCAGATGCAGCATGCAGCCGGTATTGGCGGCCAGGCGGATCACGTTGCCGGTGTTGGGCGGAATCTCAGGCTCGACGAGGACGATGTGAAACATGGTGGCTATTGTCGGCGGCCCGCGGGTGGCAGGCTGACGGATGAGGCGGCAGATGGTAATGAATCGTATACCGGCGGCCATGCCCGCGCGTCACGGCGTGCGGGCCAGCACCAGCGCGCAGACCTGCAGCGCACCCGCATCGCGCAGGGGCGCTGCGGCCGCATGCAGCGTGGCGCCGGTGGTCATCACGTCGTCCACCAGCAGCACCCGCTTACCGGCCAGTTGCGCGGCCCGCAGCGGGTCGGGCACGAAGGCGCCGCGCAGGTTGCGCAGCCGTTCGGCACGCGCCAGGTGGCTCTGCGCCTCGGTATCGCGCACGCGCAGCAGCATCCGCGCGTGCACCTGTGGGTGGCCCAGCGCGCGCGCCAGCAGCAGGGCCTGGTTGTAGCCGCGCTGGCGCAATCGCTCGGGTGACAGCGGCACGGGCAACACCAGGTCGGCCTGGGCTAGCGCTGCCTGCGCGCCTGGGGCACGCGCCATCAGTTGCGCCAGGGCGCCGGCCCAGCCGGGCTCCGCATGGAACTTGAACTGGGCCAGCAGGTCGGCCCAAGGAAAGGCGTAGCTCACTGCGGCCACGCAGGCATCCAGCGGCGGTGGGTGGCGCAGGCAGTCGCCGCACTGCGCGACGCCGTGGGGCAGCAACCGCGCGCAGGTGGCGCAGCGCGGGAGCGGCGGAGCAAACTGCATGCGGCAGGCGTCGCACACGGGACGTGCGGGCCAGGCATGGCAGACCGCGCAGCGGCTGGGCACTGCCGCGCCCATGCGGGCTAGGCCGCGCGATATCCCTGCCAGGTGCGTGGCCAGATGCGTGAACAGCATGGGCTCAATATACTCGCGGCCATTTGCGGCCCGCCATGTCCGAACACCTTCCGCCCACCATCGACCCGGTTGCCGCTGCACGCTGGCATGCCATGGTGCCCGAGGTCTCGCCCTGGTTGCACGAAGAGGTAGCGCAGCGCATGCAGGAGCGGCTGCAGTGGATCGTGCAGGCGCCGCAGGCCTGGTGCGACTGGGATCCGCTGCGCGGCGGCGTGCAGGGCCATGGCCTGGTGGGGCAACATTTCGAACAAGCCGCCAGCCATATCACCGAGACTTCATCACCCGCGGGGGAGGCGCTGGCGCGCGTGCGCTTCGCAAAGCCCTGGTGGAGCCCCGCGCGCTGGTCCGCGGCGGCGCCGCGCTTCGGGGTGCCGCCCGAGGGCAGCGTGCAGATGCTGTGGTCCAACATGGCCCTGCACATGGCGGCGGACCCGCAGGCCCTGATCACCCAGTGGCATCGGGCACTGGCGGTGGACGGTTATCTGATGTTCTCGTGCCTGGGCCCTGACACGCTGCGCGAGCTGCACGCGCTGTATGCCGAGCTGGGCTGGCCCGCTGCCGGCCATGCCATGACCGACATGCACGACTGGGGCGACATGCTGGTGCATGCGGGGTTTGCCGAGCCTGTCATGGACATGGAACGCATCACGCTCACCTTTGCCACGCCCGAGCGGCTGCTGCAGGAGCTGCGCGGCCTGGGGCGCAACCTGCATCCGCAGCGCTTTCCCGCGTTGCGCGGGCGCCACTGGCGCCAGCGACTGGAAGAGGCGCTGGCCCAGCGGCTGGCCGATCCTCGCCATGAGGGGCAGCTTGCATTGACCTTCGAGGTCGTCTACGGCCATGCCTTCAAGCCCGCGCCCCGCGTGCGCGTGGAGGGCAGCAGCGCGGTGTCGCTGCAGGACATGCGCGCCATGCTCCACGCAGGACGCACGCTGCCGCGCTGAGGGGGCTGCAGCGCAATTTGCGCTGTCAATGACCTCAATCAATGCAGGCTACAATTCTTTAAGATTGCAGATTCGGAACTCTCTTGGCGCGCCTGCATCGGGTGGTCGCCCGCGGCCGGCGTCGCGTCTTCTGGAGTTCTGATGGCGCCACGCGGCGCTCTCAGGCCTCCTTTCTGCGTCACTTCTTGGCAGTGTTCTCTCGGGACTAACGTGTATTGCAGCCATGTCCCGTGCTAGGCATGCTGAATGCGATCAAGAGAGTCCGTGTTGGATTGCGGAGACAACAGGCTGCCAGGAAAGCGGTCTGGACTGATTGGTGAAAGCGGGTGCACGGCATGCCCGCATGGCTTTGTGCGCCGCCTGACCCCACGCAGGCGCGCACCGAGGGATTGGTCAATTGGAGCTTAGAAGTAAGTGAGAACTATGAAGAGCATTTCCAACAAGCTGGCTTCTGGGCTGCTGATGGCCGGAGCATGGGTGGGCACGGCGGCCCATGCGGTTCAAAGCCTGCCCGGCGGCCCGGCGGTGAACCAGCTGAACTTGCACCCCCCCGTGACCAAGATCGCCGAGGAGCAGCACTTCCTGCATTGGATGATGCTCATCATCTGCACGGTGATCTTCGTCGGCGTGTTCTCGGTGATGTTCTATTCGATCTGGAAGCACCGCAAGTCGCGCGGCGCCCAGGCCGCCAATTTCCACGAGTCCGTCACCGTCGAGGTGGTCTGGACGGTGATCCCCTTCATCATCGTGGTTCTCATGGCCCTGCCGGCCACCAAGGTGCTGGTGGCGCAAAAGGACACGACCAATGCCGACCTCACGGTGAAGGTGACCGGCTACCAGTGGAAGTGGGGCTACGACTATCTGTCGGGCGAGGGCGAGGGCCTGTCTTTCATCTCCACGCTGGACAGCAGCCATCGCCGGATGTCCGACAGCGGCAACGTGGCCAACGCGCCAGCCGACTACCTGCTGAAGGTGGACGCACCCCTGGTGGTGCCGGTGGGCAAGAAGGTGCGCGTGATCACCACGGCCAACGACGTGATCCACGCCTTCATGGTGCCGGCGTTCGGCATCAAGCAGGACGCGATCCCCGGCTTCGTGCGCGACACCTGGTTCCGCGCGGAAAAGGTGGGTGACTACTACGGCCAGTGCGCCGAGCTGTGCGGCAAGGAGCACGCCTACATGCCGATCCACGTCAAGGTAGTGTCCGCACAGGAATATACGCAGTGGGTGGATGGCGAGAAAAAGAAGGCCGCCGCCAAGCTGGACGACCCCAGCAAGGTCTGGACGCTGGACGCGCTGCTGCCGCGCGGCGAGAAGGTCTACGCTGCCAACTGCGCCGCCTGTCACCAGGCCAACGGCAAGGGGGCCGGCCCCATCAAGCCGCTGGACGGTTCGGCCATCGTCACAGACGCCGACCACGCCAAGCAGATCCAGGTGGTGCTCAAGGGCGCTGCCAACGGCGCCATGCCCGCCTGGGCGCAGCTCAGCGACACCGATCTGGCCGCCGTGGTGACCTACACCAAGAACGCCTGGTCCAACAAGACGGGTCAGCTGGTGCAGCCGTCTGAAATCGTGGCCCAGCGCGGCAAGTGAACCGCAACGCCCAACGCATTGAGGAATCGAACATGAGCGCAGTTCTGGACAATCACGGGCACGCCGGCGGCCAAGCACACGACCACGGTGACCACCACCACGGCCCCACCGGCTGGCGCCGTTGGGTGTTTGCCACCAACCACAAGGACATCGGGACGCTGTACCTGCTGTTCTCGTTCACCATGCTGATGATCGGCGGCGTGCTCGCGCTGCTGATCCGTGCCGAGCTGTTCCAGCCCGGGCTGCAGGTGGTGAACCCCGAGCTGTTTAACCAGCTCACCACCATGCACGGGCTGATCATGGTGTTCGGCGCCATCATGCCGGCCTTCGTGGGTTTCGCGAACTGGATGATCCCGCTGCAGATCGGCGCGTCCGACATGGCGTTCGCACGCATGAACAACTTCAGCTTCTGGCTGATGATCCCCGCGGCCATCATGCTGGTGTCGTCGTTCTTCATGCCGGGTGGCGCGCCTGCCGCGGGTTGGACGCTGTATGCGCCGCTGACCCTGCAGATGGGGCCGTCCATGGACGTGGGTATCTTCGCCATGCACATCCTGGGCGCCAGTTCCATCATGGGGTCGATCAACATCATCGTGACCATCCTGAACATGCGCGCGCCGGGCATGACGCTCATGAAGATGCCCATGTTCGCCTGGACCTGGCTGATCACGGCCTACCTGCTGATCGCCGTGATGCCCGTGCTGGCCGGCGCGATCACCATGACGCTGACCGACCGCCACTTCGGCACCAGCTTCTTCAATCCGGCCGGCGGCGGCGACCCGGTGATGTACCAGCACATCTTCTGGTTCTTCGGCCACCCCGAGGTGTACATCATGATCCTGCCGGCCTTCGGCATCATCAGCCAGGTCGTTCCCGCCTTTAGCCGCAAGAAGCTGTTCGGCTACGCCTCCATGGTGTACGCCACCTCGTCCATCGCGATCCTGTCGTTCATCGTGTGGGCGCACCACATGTTCACCACGGGCATGCCAGTCACGGGCCAGCTGTTCTTCATGTACGCCACGATGCTGATCTCCGTGCCCACCGCCGTGAAGATCTTCAACTGGACGGCGACCATGTGGCGCGGCTCCATGACCTTCGAAACGCCCATGCTCTGGGCCGTGGGCTTCATCTTCGTGTTCACCATCGGCGGCTTCACGGGCCTGATCCTGGCCATGGCGCCGATCGATATCCAGCTGCAGGATACCTACTACGTGGTGGCCCACTTCCACTACGTGCTGGTGGCCGGTTCGTTGTTCGCCATGTTCTCGGCCTACTACTACTGGAGCCCCAAGTGGACGGGCATCATGTACTCGGAGACGCGCGGCAAGATCCACTTCTGGGGCTCGCTGATCACCTTCAACATCACCTTCTTCCCCATGCACTTTCTGGGGTTGGCCGGCATGCCGCGCCGGTATGCCGACTACCCCATGCAGTTTGCCGACTTCAACGCGCTGGCGTCCGTCGGGGCACTGGGCTTTGGACTGATGCAGGTGTACTTTTTCCTGTTCGTCGTGCTGCCGGCCATGCGCGGGCGGGGCGTGAAGGCGCCGCAAAAGCCCTGGGAAGCCGCTGAAGGCCTCGAATGGGAAGTGCCGTCGCCCGCGCCGTTCCACACCTTTGAAGTGCCGCCCAAGCTGGACGCTACGGCCACGCGGGTGATCGGCTGACATTGCGGGAGATCGCCATGACCACGCCGGAGCAAAGAAAGTCCAACCTGCGCATGGCGCTGATCCTGGCGTCGGTGGCGGCGGTGTTCTTCATCGGCTTCATGGTGAAGATCGCCTGGCTGCATTGACGAAAGGGCGGGACCATGGGTGCGCGTAGCGAGAACCTGAAGATGGTGGGCAAGCTGGCCGTGGTGACGGTCGGCATGTTCGCCTTCGGCTACGTGCTGATCCCGATCTACAAGCACATTTGCGAGATGACGGGCATCAACATCTTGTCGCTGTCGGAGCGGCAGGTGCCCGGCAACGGCACGGCCGGCCGCAACGCCCAGGTGCCCGCCAACAGCCAGGTGGACAAGACCCGCCTCATCACTGTGGAGTTCGATGCGAACGCACGTGGTCCGTGGCAGTTCCGGCCCGCGCAGCGCTCCGTGCAGGTGCACCCGGGCGAACTGGCCACCGTGATGTACGAGTTCCAGAACGTGCAGGACCGCCGCATGGCTGCGCAGGCCATCCCCAGCTATGCGCCGCGCCAGGCGGCCGCCCACTTCACCAAGCTGGAGTGCTTCTGCTTCAACCAATACACCCTGGAGCCCGGCGAGAAGAAGGAATGGCCCGTGGCCTTCGTGATCGACCCGCGCCTGTCGAAGGACGTCACCACGATCACGCTGTCCTACACCTTCTTCGAAGTCGGCGGCAAGACGCCGGCCGCGCCCCAGTCCACGGCCGCCGCACTGCCGGCGACTTCCGCGGAGGCCGGTTCATGAGCCCCACGCCCCCGCGTCCGCCGCGCAAGGGATCGCTGTTGCGCACCCTGCGTGCCGTGGCATGGTCGCTGATCGGATTGCGCAAGGGGGATCAGTACCAGCGCGACCAGGAGACGCTGCAGCCGCTGCACATCGTGTTCGTGGGATTGGTCGCTCTGTTTGTGCTGGTGCTGCTGCTGATCGGACTGGTGAACTGGATTGCTTGATGCCTGCCGCCGCTGATAACAACGAGACAACCGAGAACTTTGAGAACGAGGAGCTGAAATGAGTGCATCTACCCACGGCACGACGCCTTACTACTACGTCCCCGCGGAGTCTCGCCACCCCGTGCTGGCGGCGGCGGGGTTGTTCTTTGTCCTCCTCGGCGCGAGCCAGTGGATCAACGGCCATGACTGGGGCAAGTATTCGCTGGCCTTCGGCCTGGCGTGGTGGATCTTCGTGCTGTACCAGTGGTTCCGCGATGCCGCGCGCGAGAGCGAGGGCGGGCTGTATGGCCGCAAGATCGACATCTCGTACCGCTGGAGCATGAGCTGGTTCATCTTCTCGGAGGTGATGTTCTTCGGCGCTTTCTTCACCGCGCTGTGGTGGGCGCGTGCGCATTCCGTGCCGGCCCTGGGCAGCCTGGACAACGCGCTGCTGTGGCCCGACTTCAAGGCGGTCTGGCCCAGCCTGGCGGCCGGGGCGACCGCCTCGCCGGCCAACACCGTGGAGCCTTTCCAGACCGTGGGCCCATTCTGGCTGCCCACCATCAACACCGCGCTGCTGCTGACGTCGGGCGTCACGCTCACCATCGCCCACCACGCGCTGCGCGAAGGCCAGCGCGCCAAGACGATCGGCTTCATGTGGGTCACGGTGCTGCTGGGCTTCGTGTTCCTGTGCGTGCAGGGCTACGAGTACTTCCACCTCTACACCGACCTGAACCTCAAGCTCACCTCGGGCGTGTTCGGCTCCACCTTCTTCATGCTCACGGGCTTCCACGGTTTTCACGTGTTCGTGGGCATGCTGATGCTGCTGTTCATCACGCTGCGCCTGCACAGCGGCCACTTCACGGCCGAGCGCCACTTCGGCTTCGAGGGCGCGGCCTGGTACTGGCACTTCGTGGACGTGGTCTGGCTGGGCCTGTACATCCTGGTGTATTGGATGTAATCCCGTCTCCGGATCGGGAAAAAGCGCCGCAAGGCGCTTTTTTTACGCGGAGGTGGTTGCTTCAAAAACAGGAGCTGCCTGCGCTTGATAGATAAGCACTTTGGATATAAATACTATTGAAATCCCTGTGCACCAAGCGCAAGGCGCTCACTTTTTTGATGGCCATCGGCGTGCGCCTCAGCGCACTGCGGCGGGCAGCCCGGTTGGCTGGATGTACCCCAGCTTCCAGGCCAGCAGCAGACACAGGAACAGCACGATGGACAGCCCCACGCGCAGCCCCAGCGCGCGGGCCATGCGCTTGCCCTGCTGCCGGTCGTCGCCCTTGCCGCGCATCATGAAAAACAGCGCCGAGCCCAGGCTTGCGATGATGGCGAGAAACGCCAATGCCACCAAAATCTTCATGAGGCCCATTATCCGGTGAACCCTGCCCGACAACCCTTCGGCCTGCGCTTCTGGCTGGTGACCCTCGCGGCGCTGGTCGCCATGGTGGTGACCGCGTCCCTGGGCCGCTGGCAGCTATCGCGTGCCGCGCAGAAGACCGCGCTGCAGGCGGCCATGGACGAACGCCAGTCCCGCGCACCGCTGCAGGGTGCCGAACTGGCACAGGCGCTGCAGTCGGCATCGCAGGAGGCCACCGCGCCGCTGCTGCACCGCCGCGCCGAGCTGCGCGGCCAGTGGCTCCCCGAGGCCACGGTGTTCCTGGAGAACCGCCAGATGTACGGCCGTCCGGGCTTTTTCGTGTTCACGCCCCTGCAACTGGCGGACAGCCCGCGCGTGGTGCTGGTACAGCGCGGCTGGGCGCCGCGCAACTTCCTGGAGCGCACGCGCCTGCCGGAGATCACCACCCCTGCCGGACCAGTGCAGTTGGAGGGGCGGCTCGCCGGCCCGCCGGCGCGGTTGTATGAGTTCGCACCCACCGCCCAGGGCGAGGGGTCTTCGCGCATCCGGCAGAATCTGGACCTGGCCGCCTATGGGGCCGAGACCGGCCTGGCGCTGGCGCCCCTGACCGTCGTGCAGACCGGCGCCGCCAGCGACGGGCTGCAGCGCGACTGGGCGCCCATCGACAGCGGCGTCGACAAGCATTACGGCTACGCATTCCAATGGTTCGGGCTTTGCGGCCTGGTGGCAATCCTCTATGTCTGGTTCCAATTCGTCCGACGCTTCCTTCGCCCAGGCCGCCAGCGTGGTGCCTGAGACCGGCGGCCAGCAGCCGCTGGGCCTCACGGTGCACAGCCTGCCCCAGGCGGGCGATGCCATGGCGGCGCTGCAGCGCTCGCGCAGCGGCCGCTGGCAGATGCTGGGGCTGTTGCTGGTGTGCGCGGCGCCCGTGATCGCTTCGTACTTCACCTATTACGTGCTGCGTCCCGAGGGCCGGCGCAACTTTGGTGAGCTCATCGAACCCCAGCGCGCCTTGCCCGCGCAGGCCGCAGCCACCGCATTGGACGGCACGGCGCATACGCTGGGCGAGCTGCGTGGCCAGTGGCTGCTGGTGAGCGTGGCACCCGGCGCCTGCGACGACGGCTGCCGCAACAACCTGTACCTGCAGCGCCAGTTGCGCGAAACCATGGGCCGCGAGAAGGAGCGCATGGACTGGGTCTGGCTGGTGTCCGACGGCGCCGTGCCCCCGGCGGAGATCGCCCCCGGCCTGCAGGGCGCCACCGTGCGCCGCGTGGATGCCGCCACCTTGGCCACCTGGCTGCAACCCGCGCCCGGCCATACGCTGGAAGAACACCTGTACGTCGTGGACCCGCAGGGCCACTGGATGATGCGCTTTCCCGCGCGGCTGGACCGCGCTGGCGCGGCCAAGGCCAAGCGCGACCTGGACCGGCTGCTGCGCGCCTCAGCATCATGGGACCAGCCGGGCCGCTTGCAGGAGGCCCCGTGACGGACATGCAGCCGCTGTACGACCTGGCGCCGGCCCTCGAGCTGATGGCCCTGGGCATCGTGATCGCCCTGGGCCCGCTGGCCTGGGTGTGGTGGCGCGGGCGGGGCGGCACACCGGTGCGGCGCCTGCAGGCGCTCACCGTGCTCACGCTGTTCCTTACCTTCGACCTGGTGCTGTTCGGCGCCTTCACGCGTCTGACGGACTCCGGCCTGGGCTGCCCTGACTGGCCGGGCTGCTACGGCAACGCTAGCCCGGTGGGCGCGCGTGCGGAGATCTCCGCCGCGCAGGAAGCCATGCCTACCGGCCCCGTCACCCACGGCAAGGCCTGGGTGGAGATGATCCACCGTTACCTTGCCACCGGCGTGGGCGTGCTGATCATCGCGCTCACCGTGGGCGCGTGGCGCCAGCGCCGCGCAGCCGCACAGTTGCCTCAGTTGGCAGGGGCGGCGCCTGCGCTGAGCCCCTGGTGGCCCACCGCCACGCTGGTGTGGGTGTGCCTGCAGGGCGCTTTCGGCGCGCTCACCGTGACCATGAAATTGTTCCCCGCCATCGTCACGCTGCACCTCATCGGCGGGCTGGTGCTGTTGGCGCTGCTGTGCGTGCAGGCCGTGCGCCAGACGCAGATGACGCGGGGCGTGGTGCCCGTGGCGCTGCCATGCGGCCTGCGCTGGCTGCTGGGCGTGACGGCGGCGCTGGTGGCGCTGCAGGTCGTGCTGGGCGGCTGGGTCAGCACCAACTACGCGGTGCTGGCCTGCACCACCTTTCCGCAGTGCCAGGGCAGCTGGTGGCCCGACATGGCGTTTGCCGAGGGCTTTCAAGTCTGGCGCGCGCTGGGCCTGCTGCAGGATGGCAGCCACATCAGCTTCGCCGGGCTCACGGCCATCCATTACGTGCACCGGCTCGCGGCCTACCTGGTGCTGGCGGCGCTGGCGCTGCTGGCCTGGCGCCTGCGCCGCGCGGGCGTGTTGCGCGACCCGGCGCGCTGGCTCGCAGGCCTGGCGCTGCTGCAGTTTGTCACCGGTCTGTCCAACGTGGTGCTGGACTGGCCGCTGGTGGCCGCCGTGCTGCACACGGGCGGCGCTGCCGCGCTGGTGGTGGTGCTGACCTGGGCGCTCATGGCCAGCCGCGCCACCGCCGGCGCCACGGCTTCGCAGCCGCGCGCCGGTGCCGATTCCGTCAAGAGAGTTTCCGCATGAGTGCCGCTCCCGCCCCCGCCGCCGCAGCGCCACGCGCTCTGCCGTCGCGGCTGTCCCAGTTCTACGCGCTGACCAAGCCGCGCGTGGTGCAGCTCATCGTGTTCTGCGCCTTCATCGGCATGGTGCTGGCCGTGCCGGGCATGCCCAGCGGCGCGCAGTGGGCGTTGATGGCCGTGGCCAGCGCGGGCATCTGGCTCGTGGCCGGTGCGGCGGCGGCGTTCAACTGCATCGTGGAGCAGGGCATCGACGCCAAGATGAAGCGCACGGCCTGGCGCCCCACGGCCAAGGGCGAGCTGTCCAACACGCAGACGCTGCTGTTCTCGGCGCTGCTGTGCGCGGCGGGCTCGGCGCTGCTGTACTGGTGGGTGAACCCGCTGACCATGTGGCTGACCTTCGCCACGTTTGTCGGCTATGCGGTGATCTACACGGTGATCCTCAAGCCGCTCACGCCGCAGAACATCGTGATCGGCGGCGCCAGCGGCGCCATGCCGCCCGTGCTGGGCTGGGCCGCGATGACTGGCGAGGTGGGCCCCGAGGCACTGATCCTGTTCCTCATCATCTTCCTGTGGACGCCGCCGCATTTCTGGGCACTGGCGCTGTACCGCGTGGAGGACTATCGCAAGTCCGGCCTGCCCATGCTGCCCGTCACCCACGGCAACGAGTTCACGCGCCTGCAGGTGTTTCTCTATACCTTGATCCTGTTCGCAGGCTGCCTCATGCCTTTCGTGTACGGTATGAGTTCGTGGATCTACCTTGCAGCCGCCGTGGTGCTGAGCGCGGGCTTTTGCCTGTACGGCTTCCGGCTGTGGCGCGACTACTCCGACACGCTGGCGCGCAAGACCTTTCGTTTCTCGCTGATCCACCTGAGCCTGCTGTTCGCGGCGCTGCTGGTGGACCACTACCTCCTGTGAAGCAAGCTTATGGATAAACGTGATGCTCTGAAAAAAATAGCTGCTGGCGCTCTCTGGATGGGCGTTGCAGGCACTTTTGCCGCGTGTTCTCCGAAGGCGCCCAAGTTCCAGGGGGTGGACCTCACGGGCGCCGAGTACGCGCGCGACCTGCAGTTGACCGACCACAACGGCCAGCAGCGCAGCCTCAAGGACTTCACGGGCAAGGTGGTGGTGGTGTTCTTCGGCTACACGCAATGCCCGGACGTTTGCCCCACGTCGATGTCCGAACTGGCCGACGTCAAGCGCGCCCTGGGCGCGGACGGCGACAAGCTGCAAGGCATCTTCGTCAGCGTGGACCCCGAGCGCGACACGCCCGAGGTACTCAAGGCCTACATGGCCAACTTCGATCCCAGCTTCCTCGCGCTGCGCGGCACGCCCGAGCAACTGGCCGCCGTGGCCAAGGACTTCAAGATCTACTACAAGCGCGTGGAGGGCCAGACCCCCACGAGCTACACCATGGACCATTCCGCTGGCAGCTATGTCTACGACCCCGCCGGCCGCCTGCGCGTGTACCACCGCTACGGCAGTGGGGCACAGAGCCTGGCGGCCGACGTGCGCGCGCTGCTGGACGAAACGCGCTGATTCCACGCGCTCCACGCGCCCAGGGGCTGGCGTGTGGCAAAAACCACATTGCCCGTAGGGCCTGAATTGACGTGTGCGTCACCTTGGGTGGCGATAGGCGCCAGGAGTGCGCCGCGCCTGCCTAGAGTGCACAGTGGCTGGTCGCCAGGCGCATCGACGGTGATGGCGCAGGCGCCGGCCACGGCCTCAACCTACCGACGCCCTACCGACGCGCCATGGATTCCTTTGCCCCTGCCGCCCGCCCCCGGTCCGAGGACGGCGTGACGCACCCGCCGCCCCATCGGACCGATGACGCCGCCGACGACAGTGCGGCGGCCTTCCTGCAGCGCATCGGCAGCCTGCGCGCGGGCACGCTGGAGCGCGCTGCCATGGATGCGGCGCCCGACGGCATCGTGCTGGCCGACCGACAGGGGCGCATCCTCATGGTCAACGCCCCCATGGAGACCATCAGCGGCTACACCAACGCGCAGTTGTGCGGCCAGTCCATCGACCTGCTGGTGCCGGCGCACGCGCGGCCCGAGCATGGCCAGCATATGCAGCGCTACCACCAGTCTCCCAGCCGCCGGCCCATGGGCATGGGGCGCGACCTGTGGTTGCAGCGACGCGACGGTAGCCAGGTGCCGGTGGACATCGCCCTCGGCCATTCCTCCGCCCACGGGGGTACGGTGGTGGCTTTTGTGCGCGACGTCTCCGACCTGCGGCGCCTGGAGGCGCGCATGCACTACCAGGCCACGCACGACACGCTGACCGGTCTGCTCAACCGCTGGAAGTTCGGCCAGCGGCTGGAACAGGCGATCGCGGAGCAGGCGGTGGCGCAAAGCCCGCCCTTCGCGCTGCTGCTGCTCGATCTGGACGACTTCAAGGCCATCAACGATGGCTACGGCCATGCCGCCGGCGACCAGGTGCTGCAGGAGGTGGCGCGGCGCCTGCGGGGTGCGCTGGGCACGGGCGACATCCTTGCGCGCCTGGGCGGCGACGAGTTCACCGTGCTGTTGCCCGGGGTGGCCAGCGCCGCGCAGGCCGAGGGCGTGGCCGCGCGGCTGATGCAGGCGCTGTGCGTGCCCTGTCGCGTGCAGGGGTTCGAACTGAACTTCGGCGCCAGCATGGGCATCGCGCTGTGCCCTCAGGATGCGGGCGACGCCGCCACGTTGCTGCGCTATGCCGACATGGCCATGTACCACGCCAAGCACCGCGGGCGCGCCAACTTCGCGTTCTACGCCCCGTCCATGGGCCGCAAGATGGCCGAGAAGATCCAGTTGCACGACCGGCTCAAGCTGGCGCTGGCCTACGGCGGGCTGACGCTGCATTACCAGCCGCAGGTCGAGGTGGCCACCAACCGCATGGTGGGTGTGGAGGCCCTGCTGCGCTGGCACGACCCGCAGCTGGGCGAGGTGTCGCCCGAGCGCTTCGTGCCCGTGGCGGAGGCCACGGGACTGATCCTGGAGTTGGGCGCCTGGGTCATGGCCGCGGCCTGTCGCCAGATCGCGGCGTGGGAGCGCCAGGGCATGCGTTTGCGCGTGGCAGTGAACCTGTCCGCCCAGCAGCTGCGGCAGACCGACCTCGTCGAGCAGGTGGCGCGCAACCTGCGCACCCACCATGTCCCGCCCGAGCTGCTGGAACTGGAGGTGACCGAGTCCGAAGCCCTGGCGGACCCCGAGCAGGCCTGCCAGGTGCTGAACGAGCTGCGCGCGCTGGGCGTGGCCGTGGCGCTGGACGACTTCGGCACGGGCCACTCGTCGCTGGCCTACCTCAAGCGCCTGCCGGTGTCGCACATCAAGGTGGACCGGGAATTCATGCGCAACGTGCCTGCCAGCGGAGGCGACACCACGCTGGTGCGCGCCGTGGTCGCGCTGGCGCACACCATGGGGCTGCGGGTCGTCGTGGAGGGGGTGGAAACGCGCGAGCAGCTGCAGTTCTTGCGCGAGATGCAGTGCGCCTGCTACCAGGGCTGGCTGTTTGCCAAGGCGCTGGCGCCCGACGACGTGGCGCTGCTGTACGCGGCCGGTGCCGACGTGGCGGCGGAAGGCGCGCTGGGCTGAGGTGCCGGCAGCGACGCTGGCTTACAGCGCGGCGTGCACCGGCGCTTGCGCCGCAGGGGTGGTGCGCGCAGCCGCACGCGCCTGGTACAGGTTGGCCGCCGAGCGGCGGCCGCCGCGCGTGAGCGCCAGCAGCGGCGCGCGCTGGATCTCGCAGTGCCAGCGGTCGCGCCGCAGCACGCCTTGCTCCTGCGCCAGCAGCGCCAGGGCGCGCGCCACGGACTCGCGCGTGGTGGCGAGCAGGGCAGCCAGCACCGTATGGCTGGGCAGGCGCACCAGCGTGCTGCGCTGCAGCTCGGCCAGTTGCAGCAGCGCGCCCGCCAGTTGGCCCACCACGCCGCGGATGCGGGCGATGCGGCCCCAGTCGGCCAGGCGCGCGTTGGCGTTCAGTTGTTCGCGCGCCAGTTCCAGCAGGAATTCGCCTTGGGACTGGCGGCCCGCCCCCAGCAGGGGCGCCAGGTCCAGTTGGCAGACGCGCCCCGGCGTGACCGCCACGTAGGACAGGTCCGCCGGCTGCTGCAGCAGCGCGGGGGCGCCCAGGGCCTCGCAGCAGCCCGCCATGCCTACGGGGTGCTCCACTCCATCGTCGCCGCGGCGCTGCACCAGCAGCGTACCGATCTTGACCACCTGCACACTGTGGATGCTCTCGCCCTGGCGCTGCAGCATCTCGCCCTTGCGAAAGCGCCGCTCCGTCAGGTGCCCGCGCCAGCCCGCGCGCGTTTGCGGGTCCAGGCGGCCCAGCAGGCACTGCTGCTGGCAGGCGCAGTCGTTGCAGGTATGGCCGCCGGAGGACGGATGGTCGGTCATGAGTACAAGCCAAAATGGGCTTCAGCGCTTGTCTGGCAAGCGGTGGAAGCTATGAATACCGTAGCGTCTCGCAGAGGGCCGGTCAGCGGCCTCGGAGTGCTGGGGATTGGCGGAGAGTGTGCAAGGCGGGGCCGTCCTGCCCCGTGACCTAGGTCAACGTTTGGGACCAAGTGCCTGCACTGCGCGCCCCACGCCGGCCCTTACCGGCGTGGCCGCCGCGCTGCGACGGTGCGCAGTCACTCGGCGCGGATGCCTTGTTCGCGGATGACGCGGCTCATGGTGGCCGTGTCGGCCTGGATCCGGTTGGCCAGCCCCTCGGCCGAGGAGCCAATGGCCTGCCAGCCCTGCTGGAACAGCTTGGCGCGCACTTCCGGGCTGCGGGCGATCTCGCCGATCACGCGGGACAGCCGTGCGCGCACCGGGGCGGGCATGGACGCGGGTGCGGCAAAGGCGTTCCAGATCTCCAGCTGGAAGTCGCGCACGCCGGCCTCCGCCAGGCTGGGCACCTCGGGCGCCAGCGTGCTGCGGCCCGCGGAGGTCACGCCGATCAGGCGCAGCTTGCCCGCCCGTGCCTGGGCCTGCGCGAGCGCGGGCGGCAGCAGCGCCATTTGCAACTGGCCACCCAGCATGGCGGTGGCCACCTGCGGGTAGCCGGGGTAGGGTACGTGCACCGGGGCGATGCCGGTGCGCGCCTTGAGCAGCTCGGTGCCCAGGTGGCCCACGGTGCCCACGCCGGGGGTGCCGTAGCTCCAGCGGTCGCCCGCGGTGCGCGCGGCCTGCAGGAAGGCGCGTGCGTCGGCGCCCGCGGGCACGTCGGGCTGGTTTACGGGAGCGGTCAGGACCAGGGGCGATACGCCGATCAGCGACAGCGGCGCGAAATCCTTCACAGGGTCGTAGGGCACGTGCGCGTTGAGCAGCTTGGCGATCGTCAGGTTGCCGTTGATGAACAGGCCGATGGTGTGGCCGTCCTGCGCCTTGGCGACCGCATCGGCGCCGATGTTGCCGCCCGCACCCACCTTGTTTTCCACGACCACGGGTTGGCCCAGGGCCTGGGACAGTGGCTCGGAGAAGGTGCGCGCCGTCAGGTCGGGCGAAGAACCCGGTGGGAAGCCCACGATGATGCGCAGGGGCTTGGCAGGCCAGCCGGGGGTGGCGGGCGCGGCATCCTTCTGGGCCATGGCGGCGCCGCAGGCCGAAGCCAGGGCCAGTGCCAGCAGGCCGCGGCGGGCGAGGGGGTGGGGGAACATGGTGGCGATCTCCAGTCTGGGCCGGGCAGCCAGGTGCGGCCCCGCCGGCAAAGAAAAAGGCGCGTAGCCGGTGAGGGCTGCGCGCCTGGATTATCTGCCCGCGATCTCTGCGCGCGATCCGGGCTGCTGGGCGAAGGCTCAGGCGTACTCGGCCAGCGCCTTCTTCATCTTTTTCATGGCGGCCACCTCGATCTGCCGGATGCGCTCCGCGCTCACGCCGTACTCGGCCGCCAACTCGTGCAGTGTCATGCCGCCCGAGCCATCGTCGTTCACCTGCAGCCAGCGCTGCTCCACGATGCGGCGGCTGCGTGCGTCCAGGCTGTCCAGGGCGGTGGCAATACCGTCCGTGGCCAGTGCGTCACGCTGGCGCGACTCGATCATGGCGGTGGGCTCATGGCCCGCGTCGGCGAGGTAGGCGATGGGGCCAAAGGCCTGCTCGCCATCGTCGCTGGGAGCGGGGTCCAGCAGCACGTCGCCACCGGACAGGCGCGTTTCCATCTCGATGACTTCCTCGCGCTTCACGTTGAGCTGCTCGGCCACCAGGTCGATCTCGTGATCGGATAAGGTCTCGCGGTGCGTGTCGGCGTCCAGCGCGTCGGCCTTGAAGCCCTGTTTCATGGAGCGCAGGTTGAAGAACAGCTTGCGCTGCGCCTTGGTCGTTGCCACCTTGACCATGCGCCAGTTCTTCAGGATGTACTCGTGGATCTCGGCCTTGATCCAATGCATGGCGTAGCTCACCAGGCGAACGCCCTGGTCAGGGTCAAAGCGCTTGACGGCCTTCATCAGGCCCACGTTGCCTTCCTGGATGAGGTCGCCATGCGGCAGGCCGTAGCCCAGGTACTGGCGCGAGATGGACACGACCAGGCGCAGGTGCGACAACACCAGGCGGCCGGCAGCCTCGACATTGTTGTCATCCTTGAGCTGGCGCGCGTAGCGCTGCTCCTCCTCCTGCGTGAGCAGGGGAAGGCGGTTGACGGCGGAGATATAGGCGTCCAGGTTGCCCAGCGGGGGAACCAGCGCCCACGGGTTCGCGGGCGCGAGGGTCGTCACGGAGGTTGCAGTCTGGAGTGCCATATCGGTAGTCCTTTCTTCCATGCAAATCATATTAGCACTCCATTGGAGAGAGTGCTAAAGGCATAGTTCCCCTACGGATGTAGGAAATAACCACCAAGAGGCGCAACGACGGCCCTTAAAACGCAGGTGGGGCTGCTTCCCCGCGCGTCAAGGTCGTTGTGCAGTTACGCCTTGTGCCAGACTTCGATCATGACATCTGCCCTAGACGCCCAGATCGCCGTTGTGACCACCACCATGGGCGACGCCGCCGCCGCTCACCGACTGGCCAGCGGCGCTGTCCAGGCGCGCCTGGCCGCCTGCGTGCAGGTGGAGGCCATTACCTCGCACTATGTCTGGCAGGGGGTGCAGCAGGCGGAAGCAGAGTGGCGGCTGGTGTGCAAGACGCTGTTGTCTGCCGCGCCCGCCTTGCGGGACTGGCTGCGTGCCCAGCACCCCTACGAAGTGCCGCAACTGCTCACCCACGCCGTGCAGGCAGAGCAGGACTATGTGCAGTGGGTGGCGCAGCAGGTGGACCCGCTTCGATAGCCGGGGCTGGTCAAGCGCCGCGTTGAAGCAATGGCTGGCGGTTGCCGCCTGTATCCGCCCACAGGGGGTAACTATCTCAGCTCAGCAGGGCCTGGGCGAATTCGCGTGCGCTGAAGGTTTCCAGGTCTTCCACCTTCTCGCCCACGCCAATGAAGTACACGGGCACGGGCCGCTCCTGCGCGATGGCGGCCAGCACGCCGCCCTTGGCCGTGCCGTCCAGTTTGGTGACGATCAGGCCGGTGAGTTGAAGCGCGTCGTCGAACGCGCGCACCTGCGCCAGGGCGTTCTGGCCGGTGTTGCCGTCGATCACCAGTAGCACCTCGTGCGGGGCGCTGGCATCGGCCTTGGTGACCACGCGGCGGATCTTCTTCAGCTCTTCCATCAGGTGCAGCTGCGTAGGCAGGCGGCCGGCAGTGTCCACCAGCACCACATCTTTGCCGCGCGCGCGGCCGGCGGTAACGGCGTCAAAGCTCACGGCGGCAGGGTCGCCCCCTTCCTGGCTGACGATCTCCACCGTGTTGCGCGTGGCCCAGACACCCAACTGCTCGCGCGCCGCGGCGCGGAAGGTATCGGCGGCGGCCAGCAGCACGCTCTCGCCATGGTCGGCCAGGTGCTTGGTGAGCTTGCCGATGGAGGTGGTCTTGCCCGCGCCGTTCACGCCGGCCACCATGATCACGGTGGGTGTGTGCTCGCCGATCACCAGCGGCTTTTCCAGCGGCCGCAGCAGGTCGGCCAGCGCATCGGCCAGCAGTCCCTTTACGGCAGCAGGCTCGGTGGTCTTGGTCTCTTTCACGCGGCGCTTGAGGTCCTCCAGCAGGTGCTGCGTGGCTTTCACCCCGGTGTCGGCCATGAGCAGGGCTTCCTCCAGCTCGTCGTACAGCGCGTCGTTGATCTGCGTGCCCGTGAAGACGGTCGCGATGCTGCTGCCGGTCTTGCGCAGGCCGGATTTCAGCCGGTCCATCCAGCCCTGGCGTGCGCCCTCGGGCTTCGGCGTGGGTTCGGGGACGGCAAGGGGCGCGTCGATGGCTGCGGGGGCACCGGCCGAAGGGGCAGCCGGCTCCGCCACGCTGGTGGCGCCTGCGCCAAAGGGCTTGCGCAGCCAGCCGAATGCGCCGCCGCTGGCGGGGGCGTCGGCCGCGGGCGGCGCCGCAGGGCTGGCCACGTCCTCGGGTGCAAGGGCGGGTTCGGTGGGGGCGGGCGATTTCTTCTTGAAAAAACTGAACATTGGCGGGTTCTTAGAATCGCAGCCATTCTATGAAACGCGCTATCACCCTTGTGGGCCTGCTGGCCTGTCTGCACGCCTGGGCGCAAAACCCGGCGCATGAATCCCCACCTGCTGCGTCTGCCGCGGCGGCGCACGCCCAGGCCACCACGGCCAGCGGTGCGCAGCAATTCACCCTGAAGAACGGCATGCAGCTCATCGTGCAGCCCGACCGGCGCGCGCCCACGGCGGTGCACATGGTCTGGCTGCGCGTAGGCGCCATGGACGAGGTGGACGGCACCTCGGGCGTGGCGCATGTGCTGGAGCACATGATGTTCAAGGGCTCGAAGGCCGTGCCGCCGGGCGAGTTCTCGCGCCGCGTGGCGGCGCTGGGCGGGCAGGAGAACGCCTTCACCAGCCGCGACTACACCGGCTACTACCAGCAGATACCGGCCGACCGGCTGGCCGACGTGATGCGGCTGGAATCCGACCGCTTCGCCCACAACCAGTGGCCCGACGCCGAGTTCACCAAGGAGATCGAGGTCGTCAAGGAAGAGCGCCGCATGCGCACCGAGGACCAGCCCCGCGCCGCGCTCATCGAGCAGCTGTTCGCCTCCACCTTCATCGCCTCGCCCTACCGTCGCCCGGTGGTGGGCTGGATGAGCGATCTGGACTCCATGACCCCCGACGACGTGCGCCGCTTTCACCGCGACTGGTACGTGCCCGGCAATGCCGCCGTGGTGGTGGCGGGTGACGTGGACCCGGCGCAGGTGCTGGCCCTGGCGGAGAAGACCTACGGCACCATTCCCGCACGTGCCCTGCCGGCGCGCAAGCCGCGCACCGAGCCGGCGCAGCAGGGCCTGCGCCGCATCGCCTTCAAGGCGCCGGCCGAGCAGGCCTACGTGGCGCTGGCCTTCCGCGTGCCGGGTGTCACGCGCCTGGACGACATGACCGATGCCGACCGTGACGGCCTGGCGCTGCTGGTGCTGTCGGCCGTGCTCAGCGGCTACGACGGCGCGCGGCTGGAGCGAGCCCTCACGCAGGGTGCGGACCGTGTGGCCGACGGCGCGGACAGCCAGGCGTCCATCCTCGGGCGCGGACCGGCGCTGTTTCTCATGACCGGCGTGCCCGCCGCGGGCAAGACCTCGGCCCAGGTCGAGGAGGCGCTGCGCGCCGAGGTGGCCCGCGTGGCGCGCGAGGGCGTGAGCGAGGCCGAGCTCTCGCGCGTGAAGACGCAGTGGGCGGCCTCCACCATCTACGCGCGCGATTCGCTTTACAGCCAGGCCAGCGATCTGGGCAGCAACTGGGTGCAGGGCCTGCCGCTGGACGCGGACGAGCGCATGCTCAAGCTGCTGCGCGCGGTCACGCCGCAGCAGGTGCAATCCGTGGCGGCGCGTTACTTCGGCGACGATCAGCTCACCGTTGCCACGCTGCTGCCCCAGCCCGTGGCGGCAGGCACCAAGCGTGCCGCCCCAGCACCCGACGCTGCCGGTGGCCGCGTGCATTGAGCCAAGGTGTCAGCGATGTACAAAACTCTTAAAACGATAGCTGCTCGCGCCTTTCTGATAAGCGCTGGAGCCATTTTTTATACCCAATCCGCCTGGGCGCTGCTGCCCATCCAGCACTGGACCGAGCCCAGCGGCGCGCGCGTGTGGCTGGTGGAAAGCCCGGCCATTCCCATGGTGGACGTGCAGGTCGACTTCGATGCCGGCGCGCGCCGTGATCCCGCGCCGCAGGCGGGCCTGGCTGCGGCGGCGGCCCTGATGAGTTCCAAGGGCGTGACTGCGGGCGGGCCGAACGAGCCCCCGATGGACGAGAACGAACTGGGCGAGGCCTGGGCCGACCTGGGCGCCAGCTTCGAGGCTGGCGCCGAGCGCGACGGCCTGGCGTTCTCGCTGCGCTCGCTGACCGAGCCCGATCTGCTGGACCGTGCCGCGCGCCTGGCCGCGCGCCAGCTGGGCCAGCCCAGCTATGCACCGGACGTGTGGCAGCGCGAGCGGGCCCGTTGGAGCGCCGCCATCAAGGAGGCCGACACACGCCCCGGCACCGTGGCCAGCAAGGCCTTCAACGCCGCAGTGTTCGGCGGCCACCCTTACGGCCAGCGCGCCACGGCCGAGACACTGAACAACATCCAGCCGGCCGATCTGCAGGCTTTCCATGCCCAGTACCTGCAGGCTTGCCGTGCGCGGGTGAGCATCGTGGGAGCCCTCACGCGTTCCCAGGCGCAGACGTTGGTGCAGACGCTGCTGTCGCGCCTGCCTGCGCCCCAGGCCGGAGCCTGCGCGCCCTTGCCGGCCGTGGCCGAGGTGCAGCCGCTGGCACGCGCCGTGCAGGAGGATGTGCCCTTCGCTTCGGCACAGGCCCATGTGCTCATCGGCCAGCCGGGCTTCGTGCGCCGGGATCCGGACTTCCTCGCGCTGCTGGTGGGCAACCACATCCTGGGCGGCGGTGGGTTCACCTCGCGCCTGACCAATGAGGTGCGCGAGAAGCGCGGCCTGTCCTACAGCGTGGGCAGCAGCTTCTCACCTGGCTTGAACGCCGGGGCCTTCGTCGTCGGCCTGCAGACCCGGCCCGACCAGGCCGCCCAGGCCGTGCAGGTCACGCGCGACGTGCTCGCGCGCTTCGTGGCCGAAGGACCCACCGAGGCCGAACTGCGCGCCGCCAAGGACAACCTCGTCGGCGGCTTTGCGCTGCGCATCGACAGCAACCGCAAGCTGCTGGCCAACGTGGTCAACATCGCCTGGAACGACCTGCCGCTGGACTACCTGGAGCACTGGACCGACCGCGTGGAGGCCCTCACCGTGGCCGACATCCGCGCCGCCCTGCAGCGCAAGCTGCAGCCCGAGCGCATGGTGACCGTCACCGTGGGCGCGCAGCCGGCCGACACGGCAAAGGCCCGGCCATGAACGGGCGTGCCGCGGCGCCAGCCGCCCCGCGCACAGCACCACGTACGGCAGTGCGTGCGCCCGCCAAGGGCGCCGGCGAGGTGCGCATCATCGGCGGGCAGTGGAAACGCACGCGCTTGCCCGTGCTGGACAAGCCCGGACTGCGCCCCACGCCCGACCGCGTGCGCGAAACGCTTTTCAACTGGCTGGGCCAGGACCTGACGGGCTGGCGCTGCCTGGATGCCTTTGCCGGCACAGGCGCCTTGGGTTTCGAGGCCGCATCGCGCGGCGCGGCCAGCGTGCTGCTGGTGGAAGGGGACGCTGCGCTGGCCGCGCAACTGGAGACGCTGCGCCAGCGCCTGCAGGCCAACGCCGTGCGCGTACAGCGCGGCGACGGCGTGGCCGCGCTGCGCCAGTGCACGCCGGCCAGCATGCACCTGCTGCTCATCGACCCGCCGTTTGGCGGCGAGCTGTTCGCCCCTGCGCTGCAGGCCGCCGCACAGGCCGTGGCGCCCGACGGCTTCATCTACCTGGAGGCCCCCGCGGCCTGGACGCAGGAGCAGCTTGGCCCGCTGGGGTTGGTGCTGCACCGGCACCTGAAGGCGGGTGCCGTGCATGCGCACCTGCTCCACAAAGCCTGATTGCTATTGATATAGGAGCTACTAGCGCTTATTGGTAGGGCGCTGGAGGCTGATTTGGCTTCAATGCCCTTTAGGCAGGCGTGCGCTGCATAATCCGCCCCACGGAGCCCGTGCGGGTTCCGCCACTGCAAGGAGACCCCACGCCATGGCGCATGTGCTCGCCGTTTATCCCGGAACCTTCGACCCCATCACGCTGGGGCATGAGGATCTGGTGCGCCGCGCGGCAAGACTGTTCGACCGCGTGATCGTGGCCGTGGCCATTGCCCACCACAAGAAAACCCTGTTCAGCCTGGACGAGCGCATGGAGATGGCGCGCCAGGCGCTTGCCGACTGCCCGCAGGTGCAGGTCGAGTCCTTCGAGGGGCTGGTGACGGAGTTCACTGCCGCGCGCGGCGGCACGGCCATGGTGCGCGGGCTGCGCTCGGGCACGGACTTCGACTACGAGTTCCAGCTTGCCGGCATGAACCGCGCGCTGGTGCCCGGTGTCGAGACGGTGTTTCTCACACCCGCGAGCCAGTACCAGTTCATCAGCAGCACGCTGGTGCGCGAGATCGGCACGCTGGGCGGCGACGTGGCGCAGTTTGTCTCGCCCGGCGTGCACGAGCGCCTCTTGCACAAGCTGGGCCGCACCGCCGCGGCGTGATCAGCGCCGCGCCACGGTGTCGTGCACGAAGCGCAGCTTGCGCAGCGCGCCCGTGGACAGGGCAAACGGATAGGCATCGCGCTGGCCCATGCTGCGGTTCAGGCTGTTGAGTAGCAGCGTCAGCGGCATCCACGCCGAGACCATGGCATCAAAACCGGGCGCCGGCTGTGCAAACGGGTCGGGCATGGCGTAGTGCTGCGCGTGGTCGGGTGTCGTGCCGGGAATGGCCATGCGGGTCTGAAAGCTGGCGGCCGTCTCCAGCAGATCGACCAGGTGCAGGTAATGCGCCCACGTCTCGGCCCAGTCCTCCCAGGGGTGCGCGGCGGCATAGGCGCTGACGTGCTGCGGCTGCCATTGCGCAGCGGGCAGGGGGGCACGCTGGTAGTGCGCCTGCAGCGCCTGGGCGTAGTCGCGCCGCTCGTCGCCGAAGAGTGCGCGGAAGGCGTCCACATGCCCGGCGCGCAGCACCAACTCTTCCCAGTAGTAGTGGCCGGATTCATGCCGCAGGTGACCCAGCAGCGTGCGGTAGGGTTCATGCATGGCCTGGCGCCGGCGCGCGCGCTCGTCGTCATCGGCCTCGGCCACGTTGAGGGTCACGACACCCTGGGCATGCCCCGTCATCACGGGCGGCGCGCCCGCCACGTCCGCCAGGAATTCATACACCGGCCCGGGCTGCTGCGTGCTCAACAGTCCCAGGCGCGCCAGCGTGTAGAACAGGTGCCGCTTGGCGCTCTCTATCTGCGACCAGCGGCGCAGGTTGTCGGGCACGGACAGGTCCGGTAGCACGCGCGTCCGGCGGCAGGCGGCGCACAGCCCGCCGTGCGCCTGGGCATCTGCGGCCGGTAGCGCAAAGGTGCAGGCGCCATAGGTGGTGCGGTTGGTGCATAGCTGGTACTGGGCCGGCGGCGCAGCACCGTCGCTGCCGCGTGTAGTAACGCGCTGCCAGGTGCGCGACAGGGCGTGGTCGCCGTCGTCCGCAGGCGCGAGCGCCAACATGGCCATGTCTTCGGGAGAGAACGCCAGCGTGCAGCCGCAGTGCACGCATTGCACGCTCTCGAAGAACACGAGGGAGCCGCATTGGCCGCAGTGGAACAGTCGCATGCGTAGGGATTCTGACGCAGGTAGTACGCCTCACCTGCGAGTGAAAAAAAACGCCGCCCAGAGGGCGGCGTTCCTGCGCAGTCGTGTGCGTCAGGGGCGCACGACGATGCTGTTGCGCACCTCGCGCACATGCTTGGTGTTGCGCGCGATGGCTTCGGCGCGGTCCTTCTCGGCCTGGGTCTTGGCAAAGCCCGAGAGCTGGACGGTGCCGTTCAGCGTCTCCACGCTGATGGCGGTGGCAGAGACGCTCTTGTCCTCTGCCATCTTGGCCTTCACGGCGGTGGTGATACCTGCGTCGTCCATGTAGGAGCCCACGGTTTGCTGGTTGCGTGCTACCGAGCAGCCCGTGGAAACGATGGTGGCGCCTGCAAGCAGGGAAAAGGCGATGGCACGTGCGTATTTCATGGTTGTGTCCTTAGGTTATGGTTGAAAACACGGGTGCTGGGATAACCCCGCTGCGGCCTGTTGCACCCTCCGGTGGCCTCAACGGTTGGGAAAGGGAGGCTAGCGGTGCAGCCAGTCCTTCAGTTCATCCGCATGCTCCTCCTCGTCGGCCAGGATGCCTTCGAGCATGCGCCGCGTGGTGGGATCCTTGTCGCCGATCAACTGGATCATCTGGCGATAGGCCTCCACCGCGATGCGCTCCGCCACAAGGTTGGCGCGCACCATGTCTTGCAAATCGGACGACTCATCGTATTGCGCATGGCTGCGCGACAGCAGCGTAGAAGGGGAGAAGTCCGGTGAGCCGCCCAACTGCACGATGCGTTGGGCGAGCAGATCGGCATGGGCTGCCTCCTCGTTGGCGTGCACCAGGAACTCTGCCGCGATCGCCGGCGACTCACGGCCGTCCGCCGTGAAATAGTGCCGCTTGTAGCGCAGCACGCAGACCAACTCGGTCGCCAGAGCGTCGTTGAGCAGGGCAATGATGGCATCGCGGTGTGGGCCGTACGCGGGCGTCACGGCGCCTTCGTCCAGATCCGCGGTGGCTGCCTGGCGCAGCGCGGCTTCGTCAAGCTGAAGCGCGCTGGCGTGGGTATCGCTGTGCATCATCGGGTCGGTTCCTGCGGTGGTCTCAATAACGTTCGCCGCGGTGGCGTGTCCACATCAGCGCAGTGGCAAAGGCGGCGCCCGCGGCTGCGGCGATCAGCAGGGACTTGCCAGGTTGTTCCGTGACGTAGCGGTTCGTGGCGTCCGCAGCCTGGTGGAACTGGCGCCGCGCGCGTTCGCCGGTGTGGGCGCAGTACGAAATGCCGCGCGTGGCCAGGTCCTGCGCCTTGGCGGCCAGGTCGTCGATCATCGGGTCCACGCCCTCTTGCATGCGCTGCACGCGGGTCTCGGCCTTGTCGATGGACTCATTGGTCATCCGGCGGGTGGACTGCAGTGTTTCGGACGCCTTGTCGAACACGCCTTCGGCCACGTTGTGCGCCGTCTCTGCCGCCTTCTGGGTGGTGGTTTGGATCGTCATTGGGGGAGTTCCTTTCTGTGGTGGCATTTGCCTGGCGGGCCAGGTTGCTGGGGCGTCAGCCCCTCTTCAACAAGCTGAGCACGAAGGTCACAACCGCCATGATCACGAACACGAAGAACAGGATCTTCGCGATGCCCACGGCGCCGGCGGCGATGCCGCCAAATCCGAACAGGGCGGCCACCAAGGCGATGACCAGGAATACCACTGCGTAATGCAACATAACCAGCTCCTTGTTTTCGGCGCGGTGCGCCGGGTGGTTGCGAATGCGCCTGAGCACATGGCTTGACTGTAGGGAGGCTGGCGTTGCATGAGTGCCGGTGGCTGGCGCACCCCGCTGTAGGACGCCACCGATCAGATGAGCAGCCCGGGCGCAGCTGCGAACGCGTCAGGTGAGCGTGTGCGGCAGCACGGCGCTGACCAGGGTGCCCTCGCCGGGCGTGGACGTGACCGTGAGCTTGCCGCCCGCAGCCTCGACACGGTGGCGCATGCCGAACAGACCATGCGCGTCGGGGGCGATGCTTGAGATGTCGAACCCGTCGCCGTCATCCCGCACCTGTACCGATACATGGTTGGGATAGCTGTGGACCGACACCAGCACCTTGCGCGCGTTGGCGTATTTGCTGATGTTGGTCAGCGACTCCTGCACCAGCCGGTAGACGGTGAGCTGCGCTGCGTCAGACAGCTTGGCGGACTCCAGGCTGGTGTCTATCTGCAGGTTGCTGCGCTGCGCGAAGTCGCGCGTGAGGATTTCCAGCGACGTGGTGAGCCCGAGATTGGAGAGCGACGAAGGGCGCAGGTCCTCGATGATGCGCCGCTTGAGCGCGATGCCGCTGTTGAGCGTTTCGGTGAGGTGTTGCACGCGCTCGGCGTTCTCGGGGGTGTGCAAATCGATGCGCGACTTCAGGCGCGCCACGTCCAGCTTGGCGGCCGTGAGCAAAGCACCCAGCTCGTCGTGCAGCTCGCGCGCCAGGTGTGCGCGCTCTTCCTCGCGTACTTGCTGCAGATGGCTGGCCAACTCGGAGAGCGCGGCAGTGCGTTCACGTACCAACTGCTCCAGTCGGTCGCGTTCGCGCGCCAACACCTCCTGCTCGCGCGCATGCGCAGCCTGCAAGGCGCTGGTCTGGCGCAGGTACAGGTAGAACGCCAGCAGCCCCACCACCGCCACGGCGGCGATGCCGATGCGCGAGAGCATCAGCGAATGCAGGATCTCCTGCGTGCTGTGTTCCGTTTGCTGGGCGCTGCGCGCCACCAGTCGCGCTGCGATCGCCCGGATGGCATCCATGTTCTCCTTGCCCACGTCGGTGGAGAGCACGAACTTCCAGGCGTCGTCGTTGTCCTGGCGGCGCAGCTTGAGGCTGAGGTCGAGTTCGGAAAGCTTGCGCGTGATCTGCTGCGACAGCTGGGAAAAGTCGTCCAGGTCCTGCGGTGCGTGCCGGTAGGTCTGGCGCAGCTCATCAAGGTTGGTATTGATGGTGGCGACCGCCTGCTCGTAGGGCTGCAGATAGCGCTCGTCGCCGGTGAGCAGGTAGCCGCGCAGCCCCGTCTCGGCGTTGAGCATGTTCTGCAGCAGCCGGTCGAGCGCAGCGCGCGTGGCGTGCGAGCGGGCCAGGTCGCCCACGGCCGCGTGCGAGCGCATGTACCCGGTTTCGTTGATGCCGACCAGCAGGGCCACAGCCAGCAATGCCAGCGGCAGACTGACGGCGATCTTGCGCAAACGGGACCAACTCATGCTTGGGCTTCTCCAAGGGGACTGGCAGGGCACGGTTGAAAATGCATATCATCGGCCTGCGCTGCCATGCTAGTGCAATGCAGAGCAGATGGGCAGATCTTCAGACCATACCTTACCGGGGAGCAAGGCGCTCTCCTCTTGAAAGAAGGCTCAATGATCAAGATTGGCATTGTGGATGACCATGCGATAGTCCGTGCCGGGCTGCGCCAATTTCTCTCGGAACATGTGGACCTGCGGGTCGTTGGCGAGGCAAGCAACGGCAGGGAAGCCATTGATCTGGTGCGCGTTCACGAGATCGACGTGCTGGTGATGGACCTGTCCATGCCCGGCCAGAGCGGCTTGGATGCGTTGGCCATGCTGCGCGCCAAGGCGCCCGACATGGGCATCCTGATCCTCAGCGGCTACCCCGAGGAGCACTATGCGATCAATCTGATCCGCCAGGGTGCGAGCGGCTATCTGAACAAGGAATGCGAACCCAAGGAGATCGTGGAGGCCATCCGCACCATCGCCCTGGGGCGCCGCTACCTGACCCCGTCCGTGGCCGACCTGCTGGCCCAGCAGCTCAACCGCAAGGACGATGCGCCGCCCCACGAGCAGCTGTCGGAGCGCGAGTTCCAGGTGTTCCTCAAGCTGGCCAAGGGCGAGACGGCGGGTGACATCGCCAAGTCGCTGTCGCTGAGCGTGAAGACCGTGAGCACCTACCGCACGCGGCTCATGGAAAAGATGGGGCTGTCCTCCAACAGCGATCTGACGTACTACGCGCTCAAGAACAAGCTCATCGATTGAGCGCAAAGCGCACAAAGCACAAGGGCCAGTCACTGACTGGCCCTTGTGCTTTGTGCAGAGGTTTGAGAGTAAGGATGGGCGCGTGTCAAAGTGCAGATGGGGCCCGCGCAGCGCCGTCAATTGGTGGCCGCTGAACTAGCAGCTGCCCGCTGCGTGCTGTTGCTGTGTTCGATGCAATAGTCCACCAGCGCCTCGATCTCGTTGGATTTGTCAAACACGGCGTCCACCCCCAGCTGCGCACAGCGCATGCGCACGTCGGGTGTCGCGTAGTTGCTCAGCACCACCATCTTCTGCGCTGACAGGCGGTTGCGGCAGGCGGCTAGCACGCCCAGCCCGCTGCCTTGGCGTAGGAACAGGTCCACGATGGCCAGGTCCCACTGGGAGGTGTGCGAGGTAAGCCACTCCTTGCCCTCGTCCTCCGTCTCGGCGATGCCGACGGCTTCCACCTCCGCCAGTTCTTCGAGCGTTCCGATCAGGTTTTCGCGGATGGTGGCGTTGTCTTCGACGATGTACGTGCGCAGTTTCACGGTGCTTCCTGTTCGGCCGGGAACGAAAAATAGGGCATCGGCGCTACTGTATGAAAACAGGCTGGCGGATTCTGCCAGCAGCCGGGTGCAGTGCCCGTAGGTGCATTCCTACCCGGCCGGCGCGTGCAGGGATCCGCACACGGGGCAGGCCGGGTCGCGCAGGGTGCGCACTTCGGTCCACTGCATGTCGCGCCCGTCCAGCATCAGCAGCCGGCCAGCGAGCGAGCTTCCGACCCCCACAAGCAGCTTGAGCGCCTCGGCCGCCTGCATGGTGCCGATGATGCCGACCATGGGCGCGAACACGCCCATGGTGGCGCATTGCACCTCCTCAAAACGGGCGGTGGGAGAGAACAGGCAGGCATAGCAGGGCGTGTCATCCCGGCGGGGGTCGTACACGGAAATCTGCCCGTCGAAGCGGATGGCCGCGCCTGCCACCAGGGGCTTGCGTTGGCGTACGCACGCGGCGTTGATGGCCTGGCGCGTCTGGTAGTTGTCCGTGCAGTCGAGCACCACGTCTGCGGCGTTGACCAGCCCATCCAGCGCGGCGGCGTCCACACGCTGGCGCACGGTGCGCACTGAAACCAGGGGGTTGATGGCCTGCACGGCCTGGGCCGCGGAGTCGACCTTGGGCGTGCCGACGCGCGCCGTGGTATGGGCGATCTGGCGCTGCAGGTTCGTGAGGTCCACCACGTCGTCGTCCACCAGCGTCAGGGTCCCCACGCCTGCGGAGCCGAGAAACAGCGCGGCCGGCGAGCCCAGACCGCCGGCACCGATGACGAGTACGTGGGCTGCCAGGATGCGTTCCTGCCCCTCGATACCGATCTCGTCGAGCAGGATGTGGCGGGAATAGCGCAGCAGTTGATCGTCGTTCATGGGGTGGTGGGCGTGAAAAAGGCCGGGCTCCGCGGGAGTCCCGGCCTGGTTGCCAAGAAGACAGCGTCAGTTGTCCTTCTTCTCTTCCTTGCGTTCCGTGAGGGTCTTGCTGGCCAGCACGGTGCGGCCCTTGAGCTGGTTGAGTGCCTGGCTGAGCTGGAAGTCCTTGTCCGAACCGTACTCGGGCAGCTTGCGCTCGGACACGGGCTTCTTGGCCTCTTCCTCGAGGCGCTTGCGGGCCTCCTCGCGCGCCTTCTCGCGGCCGGCGTCCTTCGCTTCCTCGCCCTGGCCGCTGGTCAGGTGTTTTTCCAGGTCGGCTTCGCGCATGCGCAGCGATGCGTAGATGTCGCCCTCGGCGGTCTCGTCGAGCATGACGTCTGGCACGATCCCCTTGGCCTGGATCGATTTGCCCGACGGCGTGTAGTAGCGCGCCGTCGTGAGTTTGATGCCCGTGTCGGGGCCCAGCGGCCGCACGGTTTGCACCGAGCCCTTGCCGAAGGTCTGGCTGCCCATGATGGTGGCGCGCTTGTGGTCTTGCAGCGCCCCCGCGACGATCTCGCTGGCCGAAGCCGAGCCTTCGTTGACCAGCACCACCAGGGGCACGGTCTTGATGGCGGCGGGCAGGCGTTTGAGCGGGTCGCCGCTGCCGCGGCGCAGATAGAACTCGGGCGAGGCCTTGAAGGTGGCCTTGCTCTCGGCCAGCTGGCCGTTGGTGGAGACCACCGTCACGTTCTCCGGCAGGAAGGCAGCCGACACGGCCACGGCCGCATCCAGCAGGCCGCCGGGGTCGTTGCGCAGATCCAGCACCAGCCCCTTGAGGCGGGGATCCTGCTTGTAGACCTCTTCGACCTTGCGCACGAAGTCGTCCACCGTGCGCTCCTGGAACTGCGACAGGCGGATCCAGGCGTAGCCCGGCTCGATGATCTTGCCCTTGACCGATTGGGTCTTGATCTCCTCGCGCGTGATCGTGACGGGAAAGCTGCGGCTCTCGTCGCGGCGCAGGATGGTTAGCGTCACCTGCGTGTTCGGCTCGCCCCGCATGCGTTTGACCGCGTCGTTGAGCGACAGGCCCTTCACGGCGGTATCGTCGATTTTCGTGATGAGGTCGTTGGTCTTGAGCCCCGCGCGGTCGGCGGGGGAGCCCTCGATGGGGGAGACAATCTTGATCAGGCCGTCTTCCTGGGTGATTTCGATGCCCACGCCCACGAAGCGGCCGGTGGTGCCTTCGCGGAATTCCTTGAACGACTTCTTGTCGAAGTACTGCGAATGCGGGTCGAGGCTGGCGACCATGCCACCGATGGCATCGGTGATGAGCTTGCGGTCATCGACCGGCTCTACATAGTCGGTCTTGATCAGGCCGAACACGGCCGAGAGCTGCTGGATTTCCTCCAGCGGCAGCGGGGTCATGGCGCCGCGTGCCACGGTCTGCAGCGAGACGGTCGTGAGCGCTCCGGCCACCACGCCCACCGATATCCATCCAGCAATTTTGAGTTTGTGGCCCATAGAACACCTCTACCGATTCAATATACACCTTGGAAGGGCTGCGGCCTGGGCAGTTCCTTCAGGATCTGCCTATTTTTCAAGCAAGACCGCGCTACGCTTTCCAGAAGGCGGCGGCTCAGGCCCTGCCTTGCGATGCCACCGCGGCTGCGGCCTTGGCGGCGGCCTCGGCGTCGCCCAGGTAGTAGTGGCGCAGCGGCTTGAGGTTCGCGTCCAGTTCGTACACCAGCGGAATGCCGTTGGGAATGTTCAGGCCCACAATGTCCTGGTCGGAAATGTTGTCCAGGTATTTGACCAACGCACGGATGGAGTTGCCGTGCGCGGCGATCAGCACACGCTTGCCCGAGCGGATCGTTGGCGCGATGGCTTCGTTCCAGTAGGGCAGCACGCGCGCCACCGTGTCCTTGAGGCACTCGGTCAGCGGCACCTGCTCGGGCGCCAGGCCCGCGTAGCGGATGTCGCCGCGCTCGCAGCGCGGGTCGGTGGGCTCCAGGGCCGGCGGCGGCGTGTCGTAGCTGCGGCGCCAGACCAGCACTTGCGCGTCGCCATACTGCTTGGCCATGTCGGCCTTGTTCAGGCCCTGCAGAGCGCCGTAGTGGCGCTCGTTCAGGCGCCAGCTGTGCTCCACGGGCAGCCAGGTGCGGTCCATCTCGTCCAGGCAGTGCCACAGCGTGCGCGTGGCGCGCTTGAGCACACTGGTGTAGGCCAGGTCAAACTCGTAGCCCTCGGCCTTGAGCAGGCGGCCGGCATTCTTGGCCTGCTCGATGCCCGTGGGGGTCAGATCCACATCGGTCCAGCCGGTGAAGCGGTTTTCCAGATTCCACGTGGATTCGCCGTGGCGGATCAGAACGAGTTTGTGCATGGTGTCCCTTGGGGCTTCAGGTCAAAAACCCGACATTCTAGAATTGCGCGGTTTGCATACCCCAAGGAACCCCGTGAATTTCGTTCTCGACAATTGGTATTTGATCTTCCTCGCGCTGGCCTCGGGCGTCATGCTGTTGCTGCCTGCCCTCAAGGGGGCCGGGGCCGGTACCCTGGGCACGGCGCAGGCCGTACAGCTCATCAACCGTGAGAAGGCGGTGGTGATCGACGTGTGCGAGCCTGAGGAGTTCGCCGCGGGCCACGTGGGTGGCGCCAAGAACATCCCGCTGGGGCAGTTGCAGGAGCGCCTGCCGCAGGTGGCCAAGAACAAGGCCGTGCCCATCATCCTCGTCTGTGCCAAGGGCGCGCGCGCCTCGCGGGCTGCAGGCATCGCCAAGGGCCTGGGCTACGAAAAGGCGCAGGCGCTGGCCGGCGGCCTGGCCGCTTGGCGCGAGGCCAACCTGCCGGTTGAAAAGGCCTGAGGCGCCCGCATCTACCAGCATTGTTCGTTACGCAGAAAGGTCGCCGTCCCATGCAAGCCGTGAAGATGTACACCACCGCCGTGTGCCCCTACTGCATCCGCGCCAAGCAGTTGCTGAAGCTGAAGGGTGTGGAGCAGATCGAGGAAATCCGCGTGGACACCGACCCCGCCGCGCGCCAGCACATGATGGAGATCACCGGCCGGCGCACCGTGCCGCAGATCTTCATTGGCGACACCCACGTCGGCGGACACGACGACCTCGTGGCCCTGGACAGCCGTGGCGGCCTGGTGCCGCTGCTGGGCGCCTGAGCCTTTGCCGCCATTGGCGCGTTGCATAATGCGCCCCATGTTGCCCGCTGCGGGAGCCTCTCCCGGGCGGGCTTTGTTTTGACCGAAAGACCGAGACCACCATGGCCGAAGAAACCCCCGTGTTCCAGATTCAGCGCGTGTACCTGAAGGACCTGTCGCTGGAGCAGCCCAATTCGCCCGCGATCCTGCTGGAGCAGGAGCAGCCCAGCGTGGACATCCAGCTGGGGGTCGAGGCCACACCCGTGGTCGAAGGCATCTTCGAGGTGGCCGTGACCGCCACCGTGCAGACCAAGATCAAGGACAAGACCGTGTTCCTGGTGGAGGCCAAGCAGGCCGGCATCTTCGAGATCCGCAACGTGCCCGAGGACCAGATGGGCGCCATCATCGGCATTGCCTGCCCCCAGATCATCTACCCCTACCTGCGCGGCAACGTGGCCGACACCGTGACGCGTGCGGGCTTTCCGCCCGTGCACCTGGCCGAGATCAACTTCCAGGCCATGTACGAACAGCAACAGGCCGCAGCCGCCGAGGCTGCCACCAGCACGGCCCAGTAAACGGCTTCTTGGTCGTAACGGGTGTTAGAGCCATTTAAGGCTCTAGCGCCCGCCTGATAAGCGCGAGTAGCTATGAAAATAGTAGTCCTTGGCGCAGGCGCCTGGGGCACTGCCCTGGCCATGAGCGCGGCTGCGCACGCAGCCTGCCATGAGGTGACGCTGTGGGCCCGTGACGCACAGCAGGCGCAGGCCATGCAGGCGAAGCGGCAGAACCAGCGCTACCTGCCCGGCCTTGCGTTCCCGCCCGGCCTGCACGTGGCGTCGGGTGACATGGCTGCGCTGGCCGCGGACGCCGACCTCGTCGTCGTCGGCACGCCCATGGCGGCGCTGCGCGGCATGCTGGAACGGCTGGGCGGCTGCGCGGCGCCCATCGCGTGGCTGTGCAAGGGCTTCGAGGCCGTCACGGGGCTGATGGCGCATGAAGTGTGCGCGCAGGTCGCACCGCGGCTGCACAGTGGTGTGTTCAGCGGCCCCAGCTTCGCCCAGGAGGTCGCCACCGCCCAACCCACGGCCATGGTGGCCGCCAGCCCCCGCGCCACGGTGCGCGATGCGCTGGTGCAGGCCTTCCACGGGCCCGCGTTGCGCGTGTACGCCAGCGAGGACATCGTAGGCGTGGAAGTCGGCGGTGCGGTCAAGAACGTATTGGCGATTGCCACAGGCCTGTGTGACGGGCTGCAACTGGGGATGAATGCGCGTGCGGCATTGATTACCCGCGGCCTGGCGGAAATGACCCGCTTAGGCCTTGCCCTGGGCGCGCGGCCCGAGACCTTCATGGGCCTGTCGGGCCTGGGGGATCTGGTGTTGACTGCTACGGGCGACCTGTCGCGCAACCGCCGTGTGGGGTTGTTGCTGGCCGAGGGGCGGACCTTGGCACAGGCGGTGGAGTCACTGGGCCATGTGGCTGAGGGGGTGTACAGCGCCCGCACCGTGGTACAGCGCGCGCGTGCGCTGGGCGTTGAGATGCCCATTGTGGAGTGCGTCGTGGCGCTGCTCGACGGTGAACTGCGCGCTGCCGAGGCGGTGGCCCGGCTCATGGAGCGCGAGCCTACCGTCGAGCGCCATTGATGCGCACACATCTCCAGTGAACGACAAAAAGCGGCCCGCAGGCCGCTTTTTGTCGTGCGCGGTTCAGGGTGCTTGGATCACACGACACCGAACAGCATCAGCAGCAAAACGATACTCAGCGGGACACCCAGAAGCCAAAGAATGATCGGCATGTACGCCTCCTATAGGGATGGTTGAAACATGCCTTCACCTTAGCGATGGGCCAGACGCCCCGATGTCCGTCCAGGCTGCCACGCCGCGTAGGTCATCGCGGTCCTGTGCTTGTGCGAGTGCGCCTACGCACGGGCCGCCGCCGCGCGGTCTCAGAACTCCAAGTTGTCGATCAGCCGCGTGCTGCCCAGGCGTGCCGCGCCCAGCGCCACCAGCGTACCGGCGGCCGCGCCTGCAGCGGGGGGCTGAAGATCGTGGCGCTGGCGCACGGTGAGGTAGTCGGGCGCCCAACCTTGCTGCGCCAGGGTCTGCAGGGCCTGTTGTTCCAGGGCGGCCAGCGGGGGGGCGCCGGGTGCCTGCGCCGCCTGGGCCAGCGCGCGCAGCGCCGCGGACAGTTGCACGGCCTGGGCGCGCTCGGCGGTGCTCAGGTAGCCGTTGCGTGAGCTCAGGGCCAACCCATCGTCGGCGCGGGCCGTCTCGCCTGCCACCACCTCCACGGGCAGCGCGAACTGCTGCACCATGCGGCGGATCACCATGAGCTGCTGGTAGTCCTTCTTGCCGAACACGGCCGTGCCGCCGCCGCTGGCGAAGAACACTGCGGAAAACAGCTTCATGACCACGGTGCACACGCCCGTGAAGAAGCCTGGGCGGAAATGCCCTTCCAGGATGTCGGCCAGTTGCGGGTCGGGCTGCAGCTTGAAGGTCTGGGGCTCGGGGTAGAGATCGCTCTCGCGCGGCGCGAAGACGATGTCGCAGCCCGCGGCCTCCAGCTTGGCGCAATCGGCCTCCCAGGTGCGGGGGTAGCTGTCGAAGTCCTCGTGCGGGAGGAATTGCAGGCGGTTCACAAAGATGCTGGCGACCAGCACGTCGCCCAGCGGCCGGGCCTGGCGCACCAGGGCGATGTGCCCGTCGTGCAGATTGCCCATGGTGGGCACGAAGGCGGGGCGGCCCTTGCCGGGGCGGCCTGTGCCGGGATGCGCGGCGATGGCGGCGCGCAGTTCGGGAATGGTGCGGACGGTGATCATGGGTGAAGGTGTTTGGTCAGTTCCAGGCGTGCAGTGCGTCGTCGGGGAAGCGCCCTTGCTTGACGGCCTGTACATAGGCCTCGATGGCGCCGCGCACGCTGCCCGCGTCCCGCATGAAGTCGTGCACGAACTTCGGGTTCTTGCCCAGGTTGATGCCCAGCATGTCGTGCATCACCAGCACCTGCCCGGCCGTGCCGCTGCCCGCGCCGATGCCGATGGTGTGGCAGCGTGGCAGGGCCTGCGTGAGGTCGCGTGCCAGGGGAGTCGGCACCATCTCCAGCACCAGCATGGCGGCGCCGGCGTCCTGCAGCTCCAGTGCCTGACGGCGCAGCTGCTGCGCGGCCTGGTCGCCCTTGCCCTGCACACGGTAGCCGCCCAGGGCGTGCACCGTCTGCGGGGTGAGGCCCAGGTGGGCGCACACTGGCACGCCGCGCTCCACGAGGAACTGCACCGTGGGCGCGGTCCAGCCGCCGCCTTCGAGCTTGACCATGTGGGCGCCCGCCTGCATGAGCTGGCAGGCACTGCGCAGCGCTTGCTCGCGGCTCTCGGCATAGCTGCCGTAGGGCAGGTCGGCGATCAGCCAGGCCGTGCCCTGCACGCGGTGCAGGCCGCGAGCCACGCTGGCCGTGTGGTAGGCCATGTGCTCCAGCGTCACGCCCACGGTGCTGGGCAGGCCCTGGCAGACCATGCCCAGCGAATCGCCCACCAGGATGCACTCCACGCCCGCGGCGTCGGCCACGGCTGCGAAGGTGGCGTCGTAAGCGGTGAGCATGGTGATCTTCTCGCCCGCCTCGCGCATCTGCGCCAGGCGGGGCAGGCTCACGGGGCGCCTCTGGGGCAGCGGCGACGCGGGCGGCAGCGTGCCATAGGGCGTGCCGGCGGTGGGGGAGTCGGTCATGGCGCTTGGGATCCGTCGGGTTGCAAAAGTGCGGCGAGTCTATGCGATGCGGCTATGCTCGCCCCATGACGACGAGAGACTTGTTTGGCGCCGACGCACTCGCGGCGCTGGCCCGTGCCGATGTGGACCGCGCCCTGCAGGAAGACGTGGGCAGCGGCGACCTGACGGCCGGCCTGATCGACCCCGCGCGCCGCGTGCATGCGCGCATCCTGGCGCGTGAAGCCGCCGTGATCTGCGGCGCTCCTTGGGTCGAGGCCGCGCTGCGTGCGCTGGACCCCGGTGTGAAGCTGACCTGGCATGTGGCCGAGGGCGCGCGCTGCGCTACCGACCAGGTGGTATTGGAGATCGAAGGCCAGGCGCGCGCGCTGCTGAGCGCCGAGCGCACGGCGCTCAACTTCCTGCAGCTGCTGTCGGCCGTGGCCACCAAGACGCGCACCTATGTGGATGCCGTGGCCGGCACCCGCGCCCACATCGTGGACACGCGCAAGACACTGCCGGGCCTGCGCCTGGCGCAGAAGTACGCCGTGCGCACGGGCGGTGGCACCAACCATCGCATCGGCCTGCACGATGCCGTGCTCATCAAGGAAAACCACATCGCTGCCGCCGGCGGCGTGACGGCGGTGCTGCGGGCCGCCCAGGCGGTGGCTGCGCAGGCTGCATTCATCGAGATCGAGGTGGAAACGCTGGCGCAGCTGCAGGAGGCGCTCGATGCGGGCGCGACGATGGTGCTGCTGGACAACATGCCGCTGGCACAACTGCGCGAGGCCGTGCGCATCAACGCGGCGCATGCGGGCGGGGGCGCCATCCTGGAGATCTCGGGCGGCGTCACGCTGGAAGGCCTGCGTGCGCTGGCCGAGACGGGCGTGGACCGCATCTCCATCGGCACGCTGACCAAGGATGTGAAGGCCACGGATTTCTCCATGCGCCTGCAGGATTTGGCCTGACACGGCGTAGCGTCTTCCAAGGCGCGACAATCGATTCCCCCTCGTGAAGCCGTCGCGCCCCGGCGGCCAGAGCATTGCCATGAATACGACCGCCATCAAGGACGTCGAGTACGAACAGCCCCTCGCGGGCGCGGACGGCGCCACCTGCTCCACCAAGCACGCCTGGGCGCGTGTGCCGCCCGAGTTATCGCCCGCCGAGCGTGCCGCGCTCAAGGACAAGATCCGCCGCCTGCTGAAAGAGAAGAACGCGGTGATGGTGTCGCACTACTACGTGCACCCGGACCTGCAGGACCTGGCCGAGGAAACCGGCGGCATCGTCAGCGATTCGCTGGAGATGGCGCGCTTCGGCCGCGACCACGCGGCGCAAACGCTGGTGGTGAGCGGCGTGCGCTTCATGGGCGAGACGGCCAAGATCCTCAGCCCCGAGAAGACCGTGCTCATGCCTGACCTGGACGCGACCTGCTCGCTGGACCTGGGCTGCCCCATCGACGAGTTCAGCGCTTTCTGCGACCAGCACCCCGACCGCACGGTGGTGGTCTACGCCAACACCAGCGCCGCCGTGAAGGCGCGTGCCGACTGGCTGGTCACGTCCAGCTGCGCGCTGGACATCGTGCGTGCGCTCAAGGATGCGGGCCACAAGATTCTGTGGGCCCCCGATCGCCACCTGGGTGCCTATATCGAGCGCGAAACGGGCGCCGACATGGTGTTCTGGAACGGTGCATGCATCGTGCACGACGAGTTCAAGGCGCTGGAGCTGGAGCTGCTCAAGAAGGAACACCCGCAAGCCAAGGTGCTCGTGCACCCCGAGAGCCCGCCCGAGGTCGTGGCCCTGGCCGACGCCGTGGGTTCGACGTCCGCCATCCTCCAGGCTGCGCGTGAAATGGACGCGCGCGAGTTCATCGTCGCCACCGACAACGGCATGATGCACAAGCTGCGCAGGCTCAACCCCGGCAAGACCTTCCACGAGGCCCCCACCGCCGGCAACAGTGCCACCTGCAAGAGCTGCGCGCATTGCCCCTGGATGGCCATGAACGGGCTGGCCGACGTGGCGCGCGTGCTGGAGACCGGCGCCAACGCCATCCATGTGGACCCCGCGCTGATCCCGCGCGCGCGCCAACCCATCGACCGCATGCTGGCCTTCACCGCGGCGCTCAAGAGCGGGCAGCCCGCGGGTGCGCTGGTGCCGCATTTCGGGGCGGCCTGACGGGGTGTTTGGTTGCTATAAATTGAGTAGCTGTTTGCGCTTGATGGATAAGCGCTACGGCCTGTTTTCATGGGCACCACATCGCTGATCGATTTTGCCGATCCGCGCGACGCCGCCGCGCCGCGCCTGCGCCACGCCTTCGCGTCGCCGCGCCAGGTGCTAGTGGCTGCACGTCTGCAAGAAGTGATGGGTGTGTTGCATGCGGTGGAAGCTGCGGCGCGCGCCGGCCACTGGTGCGTGGGCTGGGTGCGCTACGAGGCCGCGCCCGCGTTCGACCCGGCATTGGCGGTGCATGCCGAGGCGCAAGGGGAGGGCGCGCCCGCGCTCGCCTGGTTCGCGGTGTACGACGCCCCCGCGCCCTGGCCCGCGCACGAGGCCGCGGGAACGGCGACCATCGACTGGACGCAGGCGCTGCCCCGCGCCGCATTCGATGCAGCGCTGTCGCAGATCCAGCAGGGCATCGCGGCGGGGCGCTACTACCAGGTCAACTACACCGCACCGCTCATGGGCACATGGCAAGGCGACGCACAGGCACTGTTCGCGGCGTTGCGCCGCGCGCAGCCCGGCGGTTACGCGGCGCACCTTGACGACGGCGTAGGCACGCAGGTGCTGTCGGTGTCGCCCGAGCTGTTCTTCGATTGGCGCTCCGGGCCCACGGGCGCGGGCGGCATCCTCACCCGTCCCATGAAGGGCACGGCCGCGCGCGGCGCCACGCCCGAGGCCGATGCGGCGCAGGCCGCGGCGCTGCGCGGCAGCCCCAAGGAACGCGCCGAGAACGTGATGATCGTGGATCTGCTGCGCAACGACCTCTCGCGCATCGCCGCGCCGCACAGCGTGCGCGTGCCGGCGCTGTTCCACACCGAGCAGTTGCCCACCGTCTGGCAGATGACCTCCGACGTGGTGGCGCGCACGCGCACCGGCACGCGGCTGGCCGACGTGTTCGGCGCGCTGTTTCCCTGCGGTTCGGTCACGGGTGCGCCCAAGGTGGAGGCCATGCGCGCGATTGCCGCGCTGGAGACCGGCCCGCGCGGCGTGTACTGCGGCGCGGTGGGCGTGGTACGACCCGATCCGGCGGCGGGCGCGGGCGCCATCGCCACCACCTTCAACGTCCCTATCCGTACCGTGGAGCTGCGCGGCGGCCACGCGCGCTGCGGCATCGGCAGCGGCATCGTCTGGGGCGCCGACCCGGCGGCCGAGTGGGGCGAGTGGGCGGCCAAGCGCGCCTTTGTGGATCGCGCCAGCGCGCCGTTCGACCTGTTGGAAACGCTGGGGCTGCATGCCGGCGTGCTGCGCCACCGCGCGGAGCACCTGGCGCGCATGCAGGCCGCCGCCGTGCACTTTGGCTATCCCTGGAATGCCGCGCGCGTGCAGGCCTGCCTGGATGCACTGGCCGCGTCCCATGCGCAGGGCGACTGGCGCGTGCGCCTGCTGCTGGACGCACACGGTGTGCCGCGCGCCGAAGCCTTCGCGTTGGCCGCGACGCCCATGCCCGTGCGGCTGGCACTGGCCGATCGCCCCTTCACCGAGGCGCACAGCGAATTCACGCGGCACAAGACCACGCGCCGCGCGCACTACGCCGCTTTCGCACCCGCGCCGGGCGGCGGTGTGTTTGACACCGTGCTCTACAACGCGGCGGGTGAGATCACCGAGGGCACCTTCGGCAACCTGGCGTTGCTGCTGGACGGTCGCTGGGTCACGCCGCCGCTGGCCTGCGGCCTGCTGCCCGGTGTGGGCCGCGCCGTCGCCCTGCGTGAGGGACGCATGGTGGAAGCCGTGGTGCGCTTGCAGGATCTGCCGCGCGTGCAGGGCTGGGCCTTCATCAACAGCCTGCGCGGGTGGCTGGACGCGACGTTGGACGGGGCGCCTTAAGCGGGGCCCACCCGCTAAGGCGGCGGTTCCGCACCCGCGCATATCGGCGTTACGGCGATACCCGCTGAACCTGCTGAACCCGCCGAATTTCCCACTTGGTGCAGGATTGCGCGAAGTTGTTTGTTCCATAGGCTTGGCCCCACCGCAGGGACGGCCGGGTAGTGGGGACGTGCGCACGGAGGCAGCGCGGGTGCGTGCGTAAGCAGCCTGCACATGCCGTGCGCCGTGCCTCGGCGGCGTTCTCCCGGTGAGGAACGGCCGGGCCGGGCAGGCACCCCAACCGCTGTGACTTTCAGAGCACAGCGGTTTCCTTTTTACGTTCCGGATCCCCAGGTGCTTACAGGCGTTCCTTCACGTAGCTCGGCCGGTCCATGTCCACGATCTCCACGCTGAGCTGTACCAGCACGCCCGCAGGGTGCGGGGTGTGGCGGCGCAACACCTCGGCGATGCGACCCGCCAGGTCTTTCTTGGCTTCGGGGCTGCGGCCGGACAGTAGGCGCAGCTGCGCATGCACGAACGCGCGGTTGGCGGGCTGCGTGCCGATCTGGAAGCTGCCGCTGGTGCGCACGAAGCGCGACTTGAGGTCGGCTTCGTCCAGGACCTCAGGGCTGGCGCACAGGGACGCGTTGAGATCGGCCAGTGCCTGGGCCTCGGGATAGCCGGGCAGGTTGCTGGAGTATTCGATGGTCAGGTGGGGCATGGTGTGTTCCCGGGAGTGGAGGGGGGGTGGATCAAAGTGCCTGCGTGGGTACGTGGTGGCGCAGTTCCACCTGGCGGTTCTGGTCGTTCACGAACACCAGTTGCGGCTGGTGTGCGGCCACGTCGGCTTCTGCCACTTGGGCGAAGGCCGCGATGATGAGCAGGTCGCCCACGCAGGCGCGGCGCGCGGCCGATCCGTTCACCGAGATCATGCCGCTGCCACGCTGGCCCTTGATGGCGTAGGTGACGAAGCGTTCGCCGTTGTCCACGTTCCAGATGTGCACCTGTTCGTTCTCGCAGATGTTGGCGGCCTCCAGCAGGTCTTCGTCGATGGCGCACGAGCCTTCGTAGTGCAACTCGCAGTGCGTGGTCTTCACACGGTGGATCTTGGACTTGAGCAGGGTGCGGTACATGGAATCTCCTTGGATTGTGAAAAGGGGTCAGCGTGCGGGCGGCACCAGGATGGTGGGCGCGGCGGGGGCGGCCACGTCGGGCCAGTCGCGGCTGAAGTGCAGGCCGCGGCTTTCATGGCGCATCTGCGCGCTTTTCACGATCAGGTCGGCCACCTGCACCAGGTTGCGCAGTTCCAGCAGGTCGCGCGTGACGTGGAAGTTGGCATAGAACTCCTGGATCTCGCCCTGCAGCAGCGCGATGCGGTGCGCCGCGCGCTCCAGCCGCTTGGTGGTACGCACGATGCCCACGTAATCCCACATGAAGCGGCGCAGCTCGTCCCAGTTGTGGGAGATAACCACGCACTCGTCGGCGTCGGTCACGCGGCTGTCGTCCCACGCGGGCAGCGCGGGCAGGTCCGCGCGCTGCGCCTGCTGGATGTGCGCGGCCGCGGCGCGCGCGAACACCATGCATTCCAGCAGAGAGTTGCTGGCCAGGCGGTTGGCGCCGTGCAGGCCGGTGCAGGCGGTCTCGCCAATGGCGAAGAGGCCGTGCAGGTCGGTGCGGCCCGCCAGGTCGGTCAGCACGCCGCCACAGGTGTAGTGCGCGGCGGGCACCACGGGGATGGGCTCGCGCGTGATGTCGATGCCCAGCTCCGCGCAGCGCGCGAGGATGGTGGGAAAGTGCTCCTGCAGGAACGCGGGGCTTTGGTGCGAGATGTCCAGGTGCACGCAGTCCAGGCCGTGCTTTTTCATCTCGAAGTCGATGGCGCGCGCCACGATGTCGCGCGGCGCCAGCTCGGCGCGCGCGTCGTGCTGGGGCATGAAGCGCGTGCCGCCGGCCTGCGGCGGCAGCTTGAGTTGCCCGCCCTCGCCACGCACGGCCTCGGTGATGAGGAAGCTCTTGACGTGCGGGTGGTACAGGCACGTGGGGTGGAACTGGATGAACTCCAGGTTGGACACGCGGCAGCCCGCGCGCCAGGCCGCGGCAATGCCGTCGCCCGTGGCCGTGTCGGGGTTGGTGGTGTACAGGTACACCTTGCCCGCGCCGCCCGTGGCCAGGATGGTGTGCGGTGCGCGAAAGGTGAGCACCTCGTCGGTGGCCTCGTCCAGCGCGTACAGGCCCAGGCAGCGCTGCGCGCCAGCCAGTCCCAGCTTGGCGCTGGTGATCAGGTCCACCAGGGTGTGGTGTTCGAACAGCGTGATGCCGGGGGTGGCGCGCACCACGTCGATCAGCGTGCGCTGCACGGCCGCGCCCGTGGCGTCGGTGGCGTGCACGATGCGCCGCGCGCTGTGGCCGCCTTCGCGCGTGAGGTGCAGGGCGCCGTCTTCCTGCGAGAACGGCACGCCCAGGCCCTGCAGCCAGCGGATGGCCTGCGGCGCGTTCTCCACCACGAAGCGTGTGGCCGCCAGGTCGCACAGGCCGGCGCCGGCCACCAGCGTGTCCTGCACGTGCGACTCGAAGCTGTCGCCCTCCGCCAGCACCGCGGCGATGCCGCCTTGGGCCCAGCCGCTGGCGCCATCGGCCAGTTGGCGCTTGGTGAGGACGGCCACGCGGTGGGTGGGCGCCAGCTGCAGCGCGGCGGTCAGCCCCGCGAGGCCGCTGCCTACGATGAGTACGTCGAAGTCGTGTGAGGTCATGGCAATGTGCGCCGCAGCCACCCGGCCGTGGCGAGGGGGATGGGGCGATCAGACAGGCGTATAGGCCAGGCGCACGTAGATGGGTGCGAACGCCTCGGCCTGGGTGATCTCGATGAGGGTTTCCTTGGCCAGCTCCAGCAGGGCGATGAAGGTCACCACGAGCACGGTGCCGCCCTTCTCGGGCTGGAACAGTTCCTCGAATTCCACAAAGCGCCGGCCCTGCAGCGCCTTGAGCACATGGCTCATGTATTCGCGCACCGAGAGTTCCTCGCGCGTGATCTTGTGGTGCTGCACCAGCTTGGCGCGCTTCAAGATGTCGCGCCAGGCTTCCTGCAGGTCGGTCAGGCTCACGTCCGGAAAGCGCGGCTGCAGGCTCTGCTCGATGGTGACCTGCGCGCGGAGGAAGTCGCGGCCGTACTGCGGCACCTGGTTCAGGCGCATGGCGGCCAGCTTGATCTGCTCGTACTCCAGCAGGCGGCGTACCAGTTCGGCGCGCGGGTCCTCGGGCTCGGCGCTGCCTTCCTGCTTCTTGGGCGGCAGCAGCATGCGCGACTTGATCTCGATGAGCATCGCCGCCATCAGCAGGTACTCGGCCGCCAGCTCCAGGTTGCGGCTGCGGATCTCCTCCACGTAGCCCAGGTACTGGCGCGTGACATCCAGCATGGGGATGTCCAGGATGTTGAAGTTCTGCTTGCGGATCAGGTACAGCAGCAGATCCAGTGGGCCTTCGAAGGCCTCCAGGAACACCTCCAGCGCGTCGGGCGGGATGTACAGGTCCTGCGGCAGCGCGAACAGGGGCTCGCCGTACAGGCGCGCCAGCGCCACCTGGTCCACCACCTGCGGCAGGCCGTCGCCAGAGGCCGGCGGCGCACCGTCGTCGGCAGTCGCGGCGAGACGCGGGGCGACCATGGAGCTTACTATTTATTCAATAGCTGCCAGCGCTTGCTGCATGGGCGCTGGAGCCTGATTTGATGTGTGGCGCGCTCAGGAGCGCGACTGGTACACGTAGGGCTGCTGGGGGATGCGCCCGGCGTTGTAGTCCTGCCAGGCATCGCGGTCCACCTGCTTGTCCCACAGCAGGGCGCGGCCGGCCTGCTGCTGGGCATCCAGCTCGGGCTTCTGGGCCTTGAGCTGCTTGATGAACTGGGTGGTGTCGGATTCGTAGTCGGGGCGGCGAAAGAAGGACATGGTGCGGTGCGTGAGCCTCTTGGTAACCGCGCATTTTAGCCCCGGCCCCTGGGCGACGGCCCGTGCGGCAGGCCCGTGGACGCTCTACAGTGCAGCCTGTGCGCCGCGACCGGGCGGCCGATCACCATGAGGATGGACCTACCGATGGCTTTTCACCACTGGCTCAAGGGCGCGGGCGCCTCCGTGCTGGCCGTGCTCACCCTGCTGGCGGGCTGCGACGAGCAGCGCATCCGCGAGCTGGAAGAGGGCGTCTCCACCGAGCAGGACGTGCGTGCGCGCTTTGGCGAGCCCGAGCAGGTCTGGCAGGAGGCCGACGGCTCGCGCACCCTGGAGTACAACCGCCAGCCGGCCGGGCGGCGCAACTACATGATCACCATCGGCACCGACGGCAAGATGAGCGCGCTGCGCCAGGTGCTGGCGCCGCACCACTTCGCCAAGGTGCAGCCCGGCATGACGCAGGAGCAGGTGCGCCGCCTGCTGGGCAAGCCTGGCAAGCAGGTGACCTACGAGCTCAAGCAGGAGACCGAGTGGGACTGGCACTGGACCGACGCTCCCGCGCAGGAGAAGCTGTTCACCGTGGTGTTCGGCGCCGACGGGCGCGTGCTGCGTGCGGCCAGCACCGAGAAGCTGCACGACGGTCCTTGATCCGATCCTGGGCCGCTTCCTGAAGCCGCCCTGAATGCGCGGGCGGGGAGGGGCGGCGCGCTGGCGTCCAGCAGACCTAGGGTTTTCCATGAGATGATTGCGCCCCGGCGCCACCAGCGCCGACCCGCAGGATGCTCAGGAACCACACCATGGCCAGCCGCACCGCACACACTTTGCACGCCCAATCGTCTCTTTCCGCACTCGCGCCCGCTGGCGCGGCGCACGTTCCCTCTTCCAACGCCACCCTGCGCCACGGCCCGTTCGAGGACGCCCAGGCGCTGTTCGCCGGCTCGCTGTTCGTCGGGCTGGCCATGCTCATGTACGCCCAGGCCGGGCTGCTCACGGGCAGTACGGCGGGGCTGGCGTTCGTGCTGCACTACGCCACGGGCTGGTCGTTCGGCGCGGTGTACTTCCTCATCAACCTGCCGTTCTACTGGTTTGCCTGGCGCCACCTGGGGCGCGCCTTCACGCTCAAGACCTTCGTCTGCGTGGCCATGCTGTCGCTGGTGATGGTGCTGGCGCCGAACGTGTTCCACATCGACTACCTGCACCCGGCGTTCGCCGCGGTGGCCGGAGGGTTGCTGATGGGCACGGGCGTGCTGTTCCTGGCGCGCCACCAGTCCAGCCTGGGCGGCGCGACCATCGTGTCGCTTTACGCGCAGCAGCGCCACGGCATCCGGGCAGGCAAGGTGCAGTTGGCCATCGACTGCTGCGTGGTGCTGCTGGCGCTGTGCGTGGTGCCGTGGCAGCGCGTGGCCTGGTCGGTGCTGGCCACGGTGGTGATGTGCGTGTTCCTGTGGGTCAGCCACCGGCCGGGACGCTACCAGGGCGGTTGATGCAGTTGATATGAAAAAGTGAGCTGCTCGCGCTTGTCTGGAAAGCGCTAGAGGCCAAAATCATTCATATAAAGAAAGCCCCGCGGTGCAGGGCTTTCTTGCGTAGGGCTCTCGGCCGCCTTACGGCGCAATCTTGCGCTTGAGCGCGCGCGCCACCTGCGGCGGCAGGCTGGGCAGGGCGCGCAGCAGCCAGGGCAGCACTTTGCGTTTGGGGCCGGCGAGCGACTCGGGCACCAGCGCCTCGATCAGGTGCGGCCCGGGGTGCGCCAGTGCGTATTCCAGCGCCTGGCAGAAGTCCTCGGCCGTGCTGGCGCGCACCGCATGCACGCCCATGCCCTGCGCGAGCTGGGCGAAGTTGAGTACCGGGCCCTTCAGGTCGAGCTGCGACTTGGCCTTGGGGCCCGCTTGCTCGGCGCCCACGCGCTCCAACTCCACGTTCAGCACCGAGTAGCTGGCGTTGTTGAAGATCACGGACACCACATGCAGGTTCTCACGCGCCATGCTCCACAGCGCCTGGAGGGTGTACATCGCCGTGCCGTCGCCGATCAGTGCGATCACCGGGCGGTCGGGGCAGGCGATGGCCGCGCCCACGGCATTGGGCAGGCCCTGGCCGATGGCGCCGCCGGTCAGCGTGATCAGGTCGTGGCGCGGGCAGCCCGCCGTCATCACGCCCAGCATCAGGCCGGAGGTGATGGCCTCGTCGATGAGGATGGCGTTCTCGGGCAGCAGGTGGCCCACGGCCTTGCACACTTTGGGCGCGGTGAGCGGCCCGCGCGGGCGGCCGGGGCGCTGCGCCGGGGCCAGGGGCGGCTGCGTGGCGCTGGCGCCCAGCGCGGCGGCCAGCTTGTCCAGGCTCGCCGCCGCGTCCTGCGCCGGGCTGCACAGGGTGTGCACCGTGCAGCCCGCGGGCACCAGGTCGCTGGCCTTGCCGGGGTAGGCGAAGAACGAGACGGGCGACTTCGCATCGACCAGCACCAGGTGCCGCGCGCCCGCCAGTTGCACGCCGGCCAGCTCGGCCAGGTAGGCCACGCGCTCCACGGCGGGCAGGCCCGCGCCGCGCTCCATGCGGGTGGGGAACACCTCGGCGAGCAACTGCACGCCGCTGTGGGCCGCAATGCGCGCGGCGCTGCGCAGCGCCCCCTCGCGCAGCGCGTGGCCGCCCAGCAGCACGATGGTCTTTTCGCCCGAGCGGATGGCCTGTGCGATGGCCTGCACGGCTTCGTCGCTGGCAGCGGTGGGCGCCGGCGGCGCTGGGGGCGGGCAGGGCTGGCCGCCCTCGCCCCACGACACGTCGGCGGGCAGGACCAGCGTGGCCACCTGGCCCGGCAGGCCGCGCGCGGCGGCAATGGCATCTGCCGCGTCCTGGCACAGGGCCGCAGTGCTTTGCGCGGTGCGCACGAAGCCGGGCGAGACGTTGCGCGCCACGGTCTCGATGTCGGACTGCAGCTGCGCGTCGTACTGCGTGTGGTACGTGGCGTGGTCGCCCACGATGTTGACCACCGGCACCTTGCCCTTGCGTGCGTTGTGCAGGTTGGCCAGGCCGTTGCCCAGGCCGCAGCCCAGGTGCAGCAGCGTGGCGGCGGGCTTGTCCGCCATGCGCGCGTAGCCGTCGGCCGCGCCGGTGGCCACGCCCTCGAACAGCGCCAGCACGGCGCGCATGCGCGGCTCGCTGTCCAGCGCGGCGACGAAGTGCATCTCGCTCGTGCCGGGGTTGGTGAAGCAGACCTCGATACCGGCATCGGCCAGGGTCTTGAGCAGGGCTTGTGCGCCGTTCATGGGAATCTCCTTGCTTCTTTATTCATAGCTGCTTGCGCTTGATGGGTAAGCGCTAGAGCCGTTTTTCATTACCAATCCGTGTCGAGGTGCTGGGGGCCGATGTCGGCCACGCGCGTCACGCCCGCCAGCGTCATTGCCAGCAGCAACTCGCGCTGCCACTGGGCCAGCAGGGTGCGCACGCCCGCCTCGCCCTGCGCCGCCAGCGCCCACACCCAGGGACGGCCGATGAGCACGCCGCGCGCCCCCAGGGCCAGGGCCTTGAACACATCCACGCCGCTGCGCACGCCGCCGTCCACCAGCACCTCGGTCTGCGCGCCCACGGCCTGGGCGATGGCGGGCAGCTTGGCGGCGGTCGAGGCCACGCTGTCGAGCTGGCGCCGTCCGCGCCCACCTGCACGGCGGCCTGGGCGTCGTGCACGTCCAAGATACCTTTGAGCAGCAGGCGGCCCTTCCATTGGCCGCGCAGCCAGTCGATGTCCTGCCACGTCACGCTGGGGTCGAACTGCGCGTCCACCCAGGCCTTGAAGGCGCCCAGGTCGCGCGCGCCGGGCACTTGCGCGGTCAGGTTGCCAAAGCGCAGCGGCTGGCCGCGCAGCGCCACGTCCCGCACCCAGCCGGGGCGCGCCAGCACCTGCGCGGCGCGGATGAGCGCCGGGCGCGCGCCGCTCGCGGCCATGCCGTGGCGGATGTCGCGCAGCCGCATGCCGGGCAGCGGCAGATCCACCGTGAAGACCAGCGTGCGGCAGCCGGCGGCCCAGGCACCGTCCAGCAGTGCGCGCACGGCGCCGCGGTCGCGCAGCATGTAGAGCTGGAACCAGGGCGGTGCGTCGGCGGCGGCCGCCACCTCGGAGATGGGGCAGATGCCCACGGTGGAGAGCGTGAATGGCACACCCGCCGCGTGTGCCGCGCGCGCGGCCTGCGCCTCGCCCCTGCGCGCGGCCATGCCCGCCAGGCCCACGGGCGCCAGCGCCAGCGGCAGCGCGCAGGGCTGGCCGGCCAGGGTGGCGCGCGTGTCCACCTCCGCCACGTCCACCAGCACGCGCTGGCGCAGGCGCAGGGCGGCGAAGTCCTGCACATTGGCGGCCAGCGTGCGCTCGCCGCTGGCGCCGCCGTCGATGTAGTCGAACAGGAAGCGCGGCAGGCTCCTTGCCGCCAGGCGGCGCCAGTCCTCGGTGGAGGCGGGGTAGGACAGGTCAGGCAGCATGGGCGGCATCCGTGGCGCGGCCGCGGCCGAAGCGCCGCATGGCCAGCGCGAAGACCAGCCCGCCGGCATACATCAGCACGCCGTAGAGCGCGCCGGGGATGGCCATGGCGTCGTCCTTGAGCACGGTGCTGGCGATCACCAGCGCCAGCGCGGCGTTCTGCACCGCCGTCTCGATGCCCAGCGTGACCGATTGCCGGTAGGACAGCCGCGCGGCCCAGGCCACGGCGAAACCCAGCGTGAGCATGCTGAGGTTGAGCGCCACGGCGAAAGGCGCCAGCGAGCCGAAGTTGTCCACCAGCAACGCCCAGTTCTTGGCTACGGCCAGCACCACGATGAGCACGAACAGCACCGTGGCCACCTTCGTGGCGCGCGGCTCGAAGCGCAGCGCCCAGGCGGTGAACCGCCGGCGCGCCCACATGCCCAGGCTGACGGGCACGCCCAGCACCAGCGCCACCTGACCCATCATCAGGCCCACGGGCACGTCCACGGCGCGCGCCGCGCCGAGGAAGTGGCCCAGCGCCCAGGTGACGACCAGGGGCAGCGTGAAGATGGTGAGCACGCTGGCCACGGCGGTGAAGCTCAGCGCCAGCGCCACGTCGCCGCGCGCCAGGTAGGTCAGCAGATTCGACGTGCTGCCCGTGGGGCAGGCGGCCAGGATCATGAAGCCCACGGCAAACACGCCGCCCATGCCGAGCAGCGTGAGCATGAGGTAGCAGACCAGCGGCAGCAGCACGAAGTGACAGGCCACGCCCACCAGCAGCGCACGCGGCTGCGCCAGGATGCGCCGGAAGTCGGCCGGCGTGAGCCCCAGGCCGAGCGAGAACATGATGAACGCCAGGATGAGCGGCAGCAGCACGCCCGAAACGATGTCTCCCTGCATGGTGTCGTTTCCTTTCGCTGTGGTTGTCTCAGCCGCCCGCCGCGATGGCGCGCGCCGCCGCACGGCCCGTGAGGATGCAGCCGGGCAAAAAGGTGCCTTCCAGCGAGCGCTTGCCGTTCGCACCGCCGCCGCCGAAGCCCGCCGCCTCGCCCACGCAGTACAGGCCGTCGATGGGCTGGCCTGCGCCGTCGAGCACGCGGCTGTGCAGGTCCGTCTGCAGCCCGCCCAGGCTCTTGCGCGTGATGAGCTGCATCTGGATGGCGATGAACGGCCCCGCGCCGGGTTGTTGCAGCGGTGCGGGCGCGCAGGTGCGCAGCCGGTCGGGGCCCCACTGGCGCGCGTGCAGGATGCGGCGGATCTGGTCGTCGTTGTGCAGCTTGGCGCCGTGGGCAAAGTTGGCGTCGAAGGCGTCGGCCGTGGCCTGCAGTACCTCAGGCGCCACATCGAGCGAGGCGGTGAGTGCGTTCATCTTCGCGGCCAGCCCGGCCAGGGTGTCGTCCACCAGGAAATGCGGGCTTTGCCGCTGCATCTGGCGCACCAGGCGGTGGTTGCCCAGCAGCGTTTCCTTGAGGAACTGGGGGAACTGCATGTCGCGGATGCGCTGGTTGTGCTCGGCGCCGGAGATGGCGAACTCCTTGGCTGCGATGCGCCAGTTGAGCAGGTGCCAGGTCCAGGGCTTTTCCTGCGCGGCCACACGCTGGCACAGCCAGTGCGTGTCGAAGCCGGTGACCAGCGGCGCGGGGCCGATGCGCTCGCCCCGGTGGTTCAGCCACAGCGCCGACTTGCACGGGATGGCCGACAGGCCGTGCCCGTCGAAATGCGGAAACGGGTGTGGAAAGCCCGCGGCGTAGTTCCACATCTCGCCCGCGTGGGTGATCTGCGCGCCCAGCGTGGCGGCGTGGCGGTGCAATTTGCCATCGGCGAAGGGGTGCGCGCCATTGAGCATGGCGGCGGGGCGCGGCCGGCCATGGGGCCAGTTGGCGCGGGTCTCCTCGTGCCCGCCGTTGATGCCGCCCATGGCCAGCACCACCACCGGGGCGTGCAGCCGCACCTCTTCGCCCGTGGCTTCGTTCACCGCCACGGCGCCGGAGATCCGTCCACCCTGGTGGTCCAGTGCCGTGGCGCGGTGGCCGTGTAGCAGTGTGAGCCTGCTGCCTTCACCCACACGGCGCAGTGCCGCGATCAGGCAGCGCGTGAGTTCGCGCGAGGTGCCCCAGACGATGTGGTAGCGCGGCAGGCTGTTGCCCTCGCCCTGCAGGCCGCGTTCCACCCAGTTCACCGCGGGCATGAACTTCACGCCCTCCTGCAGCAGCCAGTCGTGCACCTGCGCGCGCGAGTGCTCCACGTAGTGGCGCGCCCAGGCGCGGGGCCAGTGGTCGTCGGGCCCCAGCTCGCCAAAGCGCAGCCAGTCGGCCAGCGCACGCTCGGGCGTGTCGGGGATCTTCATCTTCGCCTGCAGCGGCGTGCCCACCAGGGCCATGCCGCCGAAGGCCCACAGCGCCAGGCCGCCGAAGCGTTCGGGCGTGTCGCGGTCCACCAGCGTGACGCGCTGGCCCGCGCGCAGCAGCTCCAGCGCGGCCACGATGCCGGCCAGACCGCCACCAATGACGACGGTGTCGGAATGTTGGATTGCCATGCGGCTGTCTCCTTGCGCGCTCTGTGTGGCGCACTGCCGGCCAAGATAGCGGCATATCATGGCGCACCATAGACTTTGGAGGCCATAGAAATTGACCTTGCAGGCCAGCGTTTCGATGAGTTGGGTGAACACCGTGCTGGCCGCCGCCGAGCGCGCGGGCGTGGTGCGCGAGCGCCTGCTGGCGCAGGCGGGTATCGCACCGGCCGAGCTGGCGCACGAGCGCTGGCCCATTGACCACATCACGCGGCTGTGGCGCGCAGCCGTGCACTGCACGCAGGATTCGGGTTTTGGCCTCAAGGTGGGGGCACAGGTGGGGCCGGGCAGTTTCAATGTGGTGAGCTACCTGCTGCAGTCCGCGTCCAGCCTGCGCGCGGCCATTGCCGCGGTGCAGCAGTACCAGCGCCTCATCAGCGACGGCGGGCGTTTCCAGATGATCGCGGGCGAAACCACCAGCTGGGTGGTGTACCACCCGCGCCAGGGCGCGCTGGCATTCAGCCCGCACCAGATCGAGGCGGTGCTGGCCGCGGTCGTGGCGTTTGCGCGGTGGGTCACGGGACAGGTGGTGCGTCCGCGGCAGGTGCAGTTCAGCCAGGCACGCATCGGGCCGCTGGCGGGTTACCGCGAGGCCTTAGGCTGCGCCGTGGAATTCGAGCAGGCCTTCAGCGGCGTGCTGCTGGACAACGCGCTGCTGGACGCGCCGCTGCCCCAGGCCGACGAGCAGCTCGCGCGCCTGCACCGCGAACATGCGACGACACGGCTGGCGGCACTGTCAGCGCCGGCCGACCTGGCACAGGCGCTGCACGCATGGATGGCCGATCAATTGCAAGCGCCGCTGCAAGGCAAGGCCCCCGAGCGCGCCCAGGCCGCGGCAGCGCTGGGACTGAGCGAGCGCACCCTGGCGCGACGCATGCAGGCGCTGGGCTTGAGCTACACCGCCGTACTGGACGCGGCGCGGCACCAGGCCGCACTGCACGCGCTGGCGCAGGCGGACCGCCCGCTGGGCGAGATCAGCCAGTCGCTGGGGTTCGCGGAGCCCAGCGTGTTCAACCGGGCCTTTCGCCGCTGGACAGGCTGCACACCGGGGCAGTGGCGGCAGGCCGCAAGGCCACCGGGCGAGCCCTCGGCGTGACCATGCGTACGTCCTGTGGCGGGTGCCGCCAGGCAACGCGCGCAGCGGCTACGGCAGCGCCTCAGGCGTGGGTGCCACCTGCTCCTGCGGCGGGGCATCCGGCAGCGGCTGCGGTGCGCCGCCTTCGCGGTAGCGGACGGTGATGCCGCTGTGGTCTTCTTCGTCTTCGGTCATCGCGTCATAGGCCTTGCCCACGCCTTTACCGACAACCTTGGCCGTGCCCACGGCGGCGTCGGCCGCGAGCCCCACGGCGGTCGCCGTGACACTGACGGCGGCTGAACCCACCGCCACCACCGTGCACCCCGAAAGCAAGGCGCACAAAAAAACCCCTGCCGCCGCAAGGCGCAGGGGCTGGCGCGATCGCCGAGGCTGGGGCATCAGTGGATGCGCATGCCTGGCTGCGCGCCGGGGAAGGGCTCCAGTACGAAGATGCCGGGGTGCGCCTTCTCGTCGGCGTGGCTGGCGGCCAGCACCATGCCCTCGCTCAGGCCGAACTTCATCTTGCGCGGCGCCAGATTGGCCACCATCACCGTGAGCTTGCCCTGCAGGTCCTCGGGCTTGTACATGCTGGCGATGCCGCTGAAGACGTTGCGTGTCTGCCCTTCGCCCACGTCCAGTGTCAGGCGCAGCAGCTTGGTGGAGCCTTCCACGGCCTCGCATTTCACGATCTTCGCGATGCGCAGGTCCACCTTGGCAAAGTCGTCGATGGTGATCGTCGGGGCGATTTCCTCTCCGCCGGGGATGGCCTTTTCGACCACGGGAGCCGGCGGCTCGAACAGCGCGTCCAGTTGCTCCTGCGTCACGCGCTGCATCAGGTGCTGGTACTGGCCGATCTGGTGGCCGGCGCCCAGGGGCTGGGCCACTTCGGCAAACTGCTCGGGCGGCACGATGAGAAAGCGCGCCACCTCGGCCGCCACCTGCGGCAGGATGGGCTTGAGGTAGATCGTCAGGATGCGGAAGGCTTCGATGCAGGTGGTGCAGACGTCCTGCAGGCGCGCCTCCATGCCTTCCTGCTTGGCCAGCTCCCAGGGCTTGTTGGCGTCCACGTAGCTGTTCACGCGGTCGCACAGCAGCATGGTCTCGCGCACGGCACGGGCCGTGTCGCGCGCCTCGTAGGCCGCAACGATGGGACCGGCCTGTTCGCGCAGCTGCGCCAGCAGCGCCTGGCCATCGGCGCTGACTTCGCCCAGCTTGCCGCCGAAGCGCTTGAAGATGAAGCCCGCGGCACGGCTGGCGATGTTCACGTACTTGCCGATCAGGTCGGAATTCACGCGGGCCATGAAGTCTTCGGGGTTGAAGTCGATGTCTTCGTTCTTGCCGTTGAGCTTGGCGCCCAGGTAGTAGCGCAGCCACTCGGGGTTCATGCCCAGGGCCAGGTATTTGAGCGGGTCCAGCCCCGTGCCGCGGCTCTTGCTCATCTTCTCGCCGTTGTTCACGGTCATGAAGCCGTGCACGCAGATCTTCGTGGGCGTCTTGCGGCCGCTGAACTTCAGCATGGCGGGCCAGAACAGCGTGTGGAAGGTGATGATGTCCTTGCCGATGAAGTGGTACTGCTCCAGCTGCGGGTCGGCCATGTAGGCGTCGTAGTCCTCGCCGCGCTTGTTCAAGAGGTTCTTGAGCGAGGCCAGGTAGCCCACGGGGGCGTCCAGCCACACGTAGAAGTACTTGCCCGGCGCATCGGGGATCTCGATGCCGAAATAGGGGGCGTCGCGGGAGATGTCCCAGTCGTCCAGACCTTCGCTGGTCGTGCCGTCGGGATTGGTGCGCGTGCCGAACCATTCCTTGATCTTGGCGGCCACTTCGGGCTGCACATGCTGGCCGTTCTGCGTCCACTCGGTCAGGAACTCCACCGCGCGCGGGTCGGAGAGCTTGAAGAAGAAGTGCTCGGAGGTCTTGAGCACCGGCTTGGCGCCCGACAGCGCCGAGTACGGGTTGATCAGGTCGGTGGGCGCGTAGACCGAGCTGCAGACCTCGCAGTTGTCGCCGTACTGGTCCTTGGCATGGCAGCGCGGGCACTCGCCCTTGATGAAGCGGTCGGGCAGGAACATGTTCTTCTCGGGGTCGAAGAACTGCTCGATGGTGCGCGTCTCGATGAAGCCGGCGGCCTTCAGGTCCAGGTAGATCTGCTGGGACAGCTCGTGGTTCTCCGGGCTGTCGGTGTTGCTCCAGTTGTCGAAGGCAATGTGAAAGCCATCCAGGTATTGCTTGCGTCCGGCGGCGATGTCGGCCACAAACTGCTGGGGCGTCTTACCCGCCTTCTCGGCGGCAATCATGATGGGCGCGCCATGGGCGTCGTCCGCGCCGACGAAATTGACCGCGTTGCCCTGCATGCGCTGTGCGCGCACCCAGGTGTCGGCCTGGATGTACTCCATGATGTGGCCGATGTGGAAATTGCCGTTGGCATACGGCAGGGCGGTGGTGACGAAGATCTTGCGTGCGGTCATCGGGGGCGGCTCTCCAGTCGCCTCGGGTTTCGAGGCGCAACCCTCGATTTTAGGGCGTGTCAGTTCCGCGGCGCCCGCACGGGATTGCCGTGGTCCTGCCAGCCGAAGAAGGCGCAGATCTCGCTGCGCCGCGCCAGCGCGTCCCCGTGGCCCAGCGCCATGAGCTCGCGCGTGTAGCCGCGCTCGAACAGCAAATAGCTGGCCAGCGCGCCGGTGCCGGCGTCAGGCCGGTCGGCGCGCACGCCCAGCGCGCTGAGCAGGGTGCGGATGGTCCCCGGCAGATCGCACACATGCCGTGCCGCCATCTCGTCCAGGTTGCGCGAGGGGGCGAACACCAGCAGATCCAGCGGCCGCAGCGGGCTGTGGCTGCGGGCCTCGGGCGGAATCAGCGCCAGCGTCTGGTTGATGCGCTGAGCGCGCTCGATATCCACCGACAGCGCATCCAGAAAGATGTTGGACAGCGTGTGGCCCGCCACCTGGGCCAGCGCCGGGTAGGGCTGCTGCGTGCCAGCCATGCAGGGGCGCGGCGGCTCATAGGTGCGGCTGGTGCCCACCACCAGCAGGCGCCACGCACCCAGGTGGATGGCGGGCGCCAGCGGCGCGGTCTGGCGCATGGAGCCGTCGCCGAAGTATTCGGTGTGCCCGTCGATGGCCAGTGGCGCTGCCGGGAACATGAACGGAATGGCCGACGAGGCCAGCAGGTGGTTGCGCGTGATGGGGCCGCGCGCGGATTTGCGCAATGAGCGTACCCAGGGCTCCTGGGCGTCTCCGGCGTCAAAGAACGCCACGTGCTGGCCCGAGCTGTAGCTGGACGCGGTCACCGCCAGGGCGCGCAGATGGCCCGCGCGGATCAACCGCGGCACGCGCGCCAGCGGCACCAACTGGTCCAGCAGCTGCGCGAGCGGCGCGTTGTCCAGCAGCGAGTGCGGGCGCATGCGGCTCCAGCGGGTGAGAGCCCAGCCCAGCGACAGCAGCGTGAGCCAGCGCGCGCCGCTGCGCATCACGCTCAGGGAGTCGGCGCGGTACACCTGTCGGGCATGGAACTGGGTCCACACGCGCGCCAGGCGCCGCACCGTGCGGTCGAACTGGTCCGCGCCACAGGCCAGGGCCGCCGCGTTGATGGCTCCGGCCGAGGTGCCGGTGAGGATGCCGAATGGCCCCGGCCCGCGCCGCTCGCCGCAAGCCAGCCGCAGGTCGGCAATCGCCTGCAGCACGCCCACCTGGTAGGCGGCGCGCGCGCCGCCGCCCATCAGCACCAGGCCGGTGTGCGCAGGGGCAGGGGAGTGGGTCATGGAGCCACGCGGCTTGGGTTGCGCTTTTTTTTAACCTGCGGGCGTGGCCTTGAGCAGCAGGGCAGCCAGGGCATCGCCCTCCAGCAGCACCACGCCATGCTCGCGCGCAAAGCTGCGTGCGGTCTCGCTCACGGTGCCGGTCAGCGCCACGTACACGGCCTGCGCGCCTTGCTGCTGCGCTTGGGCGTGCAGTTCACGCAGGGGTTCCACACCATGGGTGGCGGCCTTCCAGCGGCGTGCGGCCACCAGCACCGCGCGGTCGCCCTGCGTGATGCGCAGGTCCGCGTGCAGGCCGGCCAGGCGCTGCACCTCGTGCCCCTCGGTGCGCCATGCGCGCTCCAGCGTGTTGGCGAAATCCTTCCACGGCATGGCGGCAGCGGCCTGCAGGGCACCCTGAACGCGCGCGGCGCTGGGGGCGCGCCACTGGCGCCACGCGGCGATGCAGCCGATCACGGCGATCGGCAGCGCGCCCATGGCGGCGAACGGGGCGATGTCCCTCGGCAGCAGTGCGCCGCAGACGAGCACGATGGCGGCGGCGATGGCAAAGCTCACCCACCAGGGCGAGCGCAGCAGGATTGCGAAGCCCGAGTTCGGGGCCATCTTCAGTTTCACAAAGGAGTCCTTGAGGAATGAGGTGGGTTTGAGCCTAGCTGAAGGCGGCGTGTTCCCGTACGAATCGCCGGGATTTCATGTGCGCGAGAGGTTTTCAAAAATGATAGCTGCTTGCGCTTATCCATAAAACGCTGCAGCCTGATTTGATGCCAAACTATTCCAGCGCCAGCACGGCCTGCGCCACGCTGGCGATGCCCTCGGGCGACAGGTCCGGCGCGCCCACGCGCTGGCGTGTCTCCCAGTGCGTGAAGTTGCGCGCCTGCGAGCGTCCGTAGTGCGGGTCGTAGTGCAGCAGCATCAGCTCGGCGAACAGCGCGGACAGCTCCCCCGCCCGGGCCCAGGCCTGCCAGCGCTGCACGACTTCCTTGCCCTGCAGCTCGGTGAGTGTGCCCAGGCGCTTGGCCAGTGCATCGGGGTCGTCGCCCAGGTAAGCGTAGTCGCGCAGCAGGTAGGCCAGGCGCTCTTCGGGCGTGGCTTCGATCTCGATGCACGCGGCGGCGCGCAGGCGTTGCACCAGCGGCACGGGTACCGTGAGGCGGCCGATGCGCGCGCTCTCACCCTCCACATACACGGGGCGGGACAGGTCCAGCGCCTCCAGTGCGGTGGCGATCTGTGTCTCGAAATTTTTTTGCGATGGCTGGGGCACGCCCGGCAGCGCGCCGAGCAGTGAGCCCTTGTGGCGGGCGTAGTGCTCCAGGTCCAGCACCTGCGCGCCCATGCCGGCCAGTTGCTGCAGCACGCGCGTCTTGGCACTGCCGGTGGCGCCCACCAGCACGCGCAGCTCCAGCTGCGGCACCAGGGTCTCGATCTGCGTCATCACATGGCGGCGAAAGGACTTGTAGCCGCCGGCGAGCTGCTGCGCGTCCCAGCCCACCAGGCGCATCCACTGCACCATGGAGCCGCTGCGCATGCCGCCGCGCCAGCAGTAGACCAGCGGGCGCCAGTGCGCAGGCTTGTCGGCGAAATGCGTGCGCAGGTGGTGCGCCAGGTTGGCCGCCACCATGGCCCCGCCCACGCGGCGCGCCTCGAAGGCGCTTTGCTGCACGTAGATGGTGCCGACGATGGCGCGCTCCTCGTCGTTCAGCACCGGGCAGTTGATCGCGCCGGGGATGTGGTCCTCGGCGTATTCGGCGGGCGAGCGCGCGTCGATGAGGGCGTCGAACTGGTGGCGGTCTTCGGGACGGATGGGGCGGTGGTGGGACACGGGAATGCGGTGCTGAACAAAGCCGGGCAGGTGCGAATCTGGGATGATGCGCGCGGCGCGCCCGCGGCACACTTTTTTGCGTCGGGGCAGGCGCCATTGTCCGTCACCGCGCTTTTTCCCTGTTTGCCATGAATGCTTCAGCACCCACCGCCGCCCCTTCCCATCCGCGCCTGACCTCGCTATCGCATGGCGGCGGTTGCGGCTGCAAGATCGCGCCGGGCGTGCTGTCGCAGATCCTGCAGCAAAGCGGCGCGGGCGCCGTCATGCCGCCCGAGTTGATGGTGGGCATCGAGACCTCGGACGACGCGGCCGTGTACCGCCTGAACGAGAGCCAGGCGCTGGTGGCTACCACGGACTTCTTCATGCCCATCGTGGACGACCCATACGAGTTCGGCCGCATCGCCGCCACCAACGCGCTGTCCGACGTGTACGCCATGGGCGGCAAGCCCATCATGGCGCTGGCGCTGGTGGCCATGCCGGTGAACACGCTGCCGCTGGACGTGATCGGCGCCATCGTGCGCGGCGGACAGGACGTGTGCCGCGCGGCGGGCATCCCGATCGCGGGCGGCCACACCATCGACTCGGTCGAGCCCATCTACGGCCTGGTGGCCATGGGCCTGGTGCACCCGGACCGGGTGCGCCGCAACGCCGGCGCCCAGCCGGGCGACGTGCTGGTGCTGGGCAAACCGCTGGGCGTGGGCGTGTATTCGGCCGCGCTGAAGAAGGAGCAACTGGCCGACGCCCACTACCGCGAGATGATTGCCGCCACCACGCGCCTGAACACCCCCGGCCCGCTGCTGGCCGAGCTGCCCGGCGTGCACGCCATCACCGACGTGACGGGCTTCGGCCTGGCCGGCCATGCGCTGGAGGTGGCGCGCGGCGCGGGCGTCACGGTGCAGATCGACTGGTCGCGCGTGCCGCTGCTGCCCGGCGTGGCGGACCTGGCCGCGGCGGGCTTCGTGACCGGCGCCAGCGGCCGCAACTGGGCCGGCTATGGCGAGGGCGTGGCGCTGGCCGCCGGCCTGCCGGCCACCGCACAGGCGTTGGTGACGGACCCGCAGACCTCGGGCGGCCTGCTGGTGGCCAGCGCGCCGGACAGCGTGCAGGACGTGCTCGCGGTGTTCGCGCGCGAGGGCTTCGCGCAGGCGGCGGTGATTGGCAGCGTGCAGGCGGGGCCGGCACGGCTGGAGCTGCGTTGAACACGCCGCCGGGGTCGCCGCCGCAGCTGGCTACTCCGGCGGGGCAGGGGGGATTGCGCGAGCTGTCGCCTGCCTATTTCGGCCTGGTCATGGCCACAGGCATCGTTTCACTGGCTGCGGACATGCTGGGCCATCCCCTGCTGGCGCGCGCGTTGCTGGTCCTGAATGCCGTGCAGTACGTGGTGCTGTGGGGCTTGTATGTACTGCGGGCCTGGCGCTATCCGCGGCGTTTCTTTGGCGACATGGTGGACCACGCGCGCGGGACCGGCTACTTCACCATGGTGGCGGCCACGGGCATCCTGGCCAGCCAGTGCATCGTGCTGCTGGGCCATGTGCCGCTGGGCTTCGCGCTATGGGCGTTGGCGGCGCTGCTGTGGCTGGTGTTGACCTACACCATCTTCACGGCCTTCACCATCCGCCGGGACAAACCTCCGCTGGACCGGGGCATCAGCGGTGCCTGGCTGCTGGCCGTGGTGTCCACGCAGGCGCTGGCCGTGTCCAGCGCCCTGCTGGCCGCGCGCATCGGCCAGCCGCTGCGGCTGGAGCTCAACCTGCTGGCGCTGTCCATGTGGCTATGGGGCGGCATGCTCTACATCTGGATGATGGCGCTGATCTTCTACCGCTACCTGTTCTTTCCCTTCTCGCCGGGCGACTTGTCGCCGCCGTACTGGATCAACATGGGGGCCATGGCCATTTCCACGCTGGCCGGCTCGCTGCTGATCCTGAATGCGCCGCAGGCGCCGTTCCTGGTGTCGCTGCTGCCGTTCCTCAAGGGCTTCACCGTGTTTTACTGGGCCGCGGGCACCTGGTGGATTCCCATGCTGGTGCTGCTGGGCATCTGGCGCCACGGCGTGCGCCGCTTTCCGCTGCGCTACGACCCGCTGTACTGGGGCGCGGTGTTTCCGCTGGGCATGTACGCGGCCTGCACCTGGCAGATGGACCAGGCCATGGCCTTTGGCTTTCTGGATGCGCTGCCCCGGCTGTTCTTTGCCGTGGCGCTGCTGGCCTGGCTGCTGGCGTTCATCGGCATGCTGCGCAGCGTGGCGCGCCAGCTGCGTGGGCTGTAGGCAAACAAAGGCACAGGCGCGCCAGTGCCAAGGCCGCTTGGCTAGACTCCTGCTTTCTCTTCAGCAAACCACACAACCATGGCACTCACAGAACAGGCATTGTTGGCGGCGATCGCCGGCGTCCAGGATCCGCACACGGGCAAGGACTTCGTGAGCACGCGCGCGGTGCGCAATGTGCAGATCAACGGCGGCGATGTCGCCTTCGACGTGGAGCTGGGCTACCCCGCCAAGAGCCTGGTGCCCGAGTTGCGCCGCCAGTTCATCGCCGCTGCCAAGGCAGTGGCGGGCGTGGAGAACGTGTCGGTCAACATCAACACCAAGGTGATCGCGCACGCGGTGCAGCGGGGCGTGCAACTGCTGCCGCAGGTGAAGAACATCATCGCCGTGGCCTCGGGCAAGGGCGGCGTGGGCAAGAGCACCACAGCCGCCAACCTGGCCCTGGCGCTGGCCGCCGAAGGCGCCCGCGTGGGCGTGCTGGATGCCGACATCTACGGTCCCAGCCAGCCCATGATGCTGGGCATCAGCCGCCGCCCGGAGAGCGAGGACGGCAAGACCATGGAGCCGCTCGAGAACTACGGCGTGCAGGTCATGTCCATCGGCTTCCTGGTGGACCAGGACGAGGCCATGATCTGGCGCGGCCCCATGGCTACGCAGGCGCTGGAGCAGCTGCTGCGCCAGACCAACTGGAAGGACCTGGATTACCTCATCATCGACATGCCGCCGGGTACGGGCGACATCCAGCTCACGCTCTCCCAGCGCGTGCCCATGACCGGCGCGGTGATCGTCACCACGCCGCAGGACATTGCGCTGCTGGACGCCAAGAAGGGCATCAAGATGTTCGAGAAGGTGGGCGTGCCCATCCTGGGCATCGTAGAGAACATGGCCGTGCACGTGTGCAGCAACTGCGGCCATGTGGAGCACATCTTCGGCGCCGACGGCGGCAAGAAGATGGCCGCCGACTATGGCATGGACTACCTGGGCGCGCTGCCGCTGGACATGCACATCCGCCTGCAGGCCGACAGCGGCAAGCCCACCGTGGTGGCCGACCCTGACGGCGAGGTCGCGCAGATCTACAAGAAGGTGGCGCGCGATGTGGCCGTGAAGATCGCGCAGCAGGCCAAGGACTTCTCCAGCAAGTTCCCCACCATCTCGATCAGCAAGAACACCTGATCTGCCAGGGCGCGCGGCTCAGCGCAGCGCGAGCCGCGCGCCCGCGCCTTCCTTTGCTCCGCCCATCACGGGCAGCGGCTTGCCGTCCGGTGCGCGCACCGTGCTCAGCAGCGCCACCACGCGGGCCTGCGTCTCGGCGGGCAGTGGCGCAAAGCCGGTGCCGGCCACCGCGCGGTCGCCCATCAGGAACGAGCGATAGAAGAAGTTGAGCGCGCGTGCCGTGCGCTCGGGCGCGGCGGGCTTGCTGTCGATCACGATGTAGGTGGCCGACACGATGGGCCAGGCCATGGGGCTGTCCACGTCCACCAGCGGCGGCGCGTTCAGGCCGTCACGAAACAGGTTGGCGCCGCGCACGGCGGCGCGGTAACTCGCCAGCGAAGGGGTCACCCATTCACCGCGCCGGTTGCGCAGCGCGACGGCGGCGGGACCGTCGCCCACCACATAGTCCGATGAGACGTAGCCCAGGGCACCGGCGGTGGCCTGCACCGCCGCCACCATCTTGCTGGAACCCTCCACGGCTTGGATCGCGCCGCCGGCGGGCCAATTCGCACGTCCGTCCTTGAGGGGGATGGCGCTGTCGTCCGCGGCCGCGGCCTGCCGCAGGTAGGCGAGCAGCACTTGCGTGGTGCCCGAGCCGTCGGCCCGCACGACGCGCGTGATTGGCAGGTTGGGCAGCTTCAATTCAGGGTTCAGCGCGGCAATCGCCTTGTCGTTCCAGTGGTCGATGCGAGCGGCGAAGATGGCGGCCAGCACGTGCGCGTCCAGGCGCAGCCGCCCGCTGGCTACGCCCGGCAGGTTCACGACCGGCACCACACCGCCCACCAGCGTGGGGAACTGGATCAGGTGATGCTGGGCCAGCTCCTGCTGCGACAGGGGAATGTCGGTGGCGCCGAAGTCGACCTGCTGCGCCTTGATCTGCTGCACGCCTTGGGTAGAGCCGACGGCTGCGTACTGGACCTTGGTGCCGCGCTCCTGCGCATAGTGGCTGGCCCACTGGGCATACACCTTGGCAGGAAAGGAAGCGCCCGCGCCACGCAGGGTGATGTCTTGGGCCAGTGCGGGTGCGGCCAGGCCCAGGCTGACCAGCACGGGGGCGGCGATCAGCGCGATACGCGATCGGAAAGTCGTTTGCATAGCGAGAAAGCGTCGGAAAGAGTGGTGGGGCAGGGCCCGCATGCGCCGCAATCCAGGGGCGCGGCGGCGGGGGGCTGCAGGGCCGGGCGGGAGCCAGGAGCGGAGCGCGGCTTTGAAGGGCGCGCATCTTACCGGCCTTAGCAAAGAGGCAGGACGGCTGGATGAGATGCCATGCAGCGGGAGCGGTATGGGACCAAGGTGCCGAGGGCAAGCGAAGTGCGCGCAGTCAAGCGCGGGACGGTGTGCCGGACAGCAGGGCCCCGCCTTAGTCCTGCCCGGTGGGACGGCGTGCATTGACGCCGCGGGGGGTGCGGCGCACACTGCCTGCGCTTCCTTTTCCCCGCGATTCCATGATCTCCCGACCCGAATTCACCGCCGTGCCCGTGGCCACGGCAGACGATCTGCGCGAGCGCCTGCGCCGCAAGGCCCACCTCAAGGGCCGCCAGCCCGAGGCCTCTGCCTTGACCGAGGTGCAGACGCTGATCGGCGCGCGCCCGCCCGAGGGCTATGCGCGCGACCGGCTTATCGAGCACCTGCACCTGATCAACGATCGCCACGGCGCGCTGTACGAGCGGCACCTGGTAGCGCTGGCGCGCCTGATGAACCTGCCCATGGCCGAGGTGTACGAGGTGGCAAGCTTCTACCACCACTTCGAGGTGCTGCGCGACGCCGACGGGCCGCCGCGCCTGGTGCTGCGCGTGTGCAACGGGCTGTCCTGCTGCATGGCCGGGGCCGACGCGTTGCTGGCCGAACTGCCCGGGCGGCTGAGCGCCGCGGGCCATGGCGACGTGCGTGTGCAGGCCGCGCCGTGCGTGGGCCGCTGTGAGCAGGCGCCTGTGGCCGTGGTGCACCAGTGCCCGGTGCCGCGTGCCACGCTGGGGGCGGTGCTGGAGCGGGTCGATTTGATGCCGGATCGGGCTCGGGCCCAGCACCCTCAAGCGCCGACAGCTCCTGTTTTTGAAGCGCTGCCGCAAACGGCGATCACGCGCGGGCCGGAGGCGGTCGCGCCGCCGTGGGTGGGATTGGCCGCCTATCGGGCGCGCGGCGGCTATGCGTTGGCCGCCGGCCTGGCGCAGGGGCGCGTGCCGGCCGACGGCGTGCTTGCGGCCATGGAGGACTCGGGCCTGCGCGGCCTGGGCGGTGCGGGTTTTCCGGCGGGGCGCAAGTGGCGCATCGTGCGCGAGCAGGCGGCCCTTGCCGGGCGCCAGGCCGCCCCAAGCGAGGCAGCGGCCCCCTCGGCGGGCAGCGGACCACGCGAAGCGGGGGAGCGTGGGGGCGTGGCCCTCATGGCGGTGAACATCGACGAGGGTGAGCCCGGCACGTTCAAGGACCGCACTTACCTGGAGCGCGACCCGCACCGCTTCCTGGAGGGTGTGCTGGTGGCTGCACAGGTGGTGGGCACCGCAGAGGTGTACATCTACCTGCGCGACGAATACCACGGCTGCCGCGCCCTCCTGCAGACAGCGATTGCCGAACTGCAGGCCGACCCGCCGTGCGCCTTGCCGCGCATCGAGCTGCGCCGCGGGGCAGGCGCCTACATCTGCGGCGAGGAGTCCGCGATGATCGAGAGCATCGAAGGCAAACGCGGCGAGCCGCGTATGCGCCCGCCCTATATCGCCCAGGAGGGGTTGTTCGGCCGGCCCACGCTGGAGCACAACTTCGAGACGCTGTACTGGGTGCGCGACATCGTGGAAAAGGGCCCCCAGTGGTTTGCCAGCTTCGGCCGCCATGGACGCAGGGGGCTGCGCAGCTTCAGCGTGAGCGGGCGGGTGAAGGAACCCGGCGTGAAGCTGGCGCCCGCGGGCATCACGCTGCGTGAACTGGTGGATGAATACTGCGGCGGCATGGCCGACGGGCACGTGCTGTATGCCTACCTGCCCGGTGGCGCGTCGGGCGGCATCCTGCCGGCGCGGCTGGCCGATGTGCCGCTGGACTTCGACACGCTGCAGCCGCACGGCTGCTTCATCGGATCGGCGGCCGTGATCGTGCTCAGCCAGCACGACCGCGCGCGCGATGCGGCGCTGAACATGATGCGTTTTTTTGCGCATGAGAGCTGCGGCCAGTGCACGCCGTGCCGCGTGGGCACGGCCAAGGCGGCGCAGCTCATGCAGGCGCCGCTGTGGGACGAGGACACGCTGGACGACCTGGCGCAGGTGATGGCCGACGCTTCCATCTGCGGGCTGGGGCAGGCGGCACCCAACCCGATCCGCTGCATCCACAAGTACTTTGCGCATGAGGTGGGCGAGGGCCCCTGGCCCGGCGACCTGCCGCTGCCGCGCGGCGGCGTGCGCACCGAGCGCATCCCGCCCGCCGCAGTGCCGGAGGATCGCCCATGAGCGCCGCACCGCACACCGGCGCAGGCGCCGTGCCGTTCGAGCTCGACGGCGAACTCTTGCAGGCCCTTCCGGGCGAAACCCTGTGGCAGGCCGCGCGCCGCTACGGCGTGCAGATCCCCCACCTGTGCCACACCGATGGCCTGCGGCCCGACGGTAACTGCCGCGCCTGCGTGGTGGAGATCGAGGGCGAGCGCACGCTGGCGCCCAGCTGCTGCCGCGCGCCCAAGCCTGGCATGCGCGTGCGCGCCCAAAGCCCCCGCGCGCTCAAGAGCCAGCAGATGGTGCTGGAGCTGCTGCTGTCCGACATGCCAGAGACCGGCTACAAGTGGAACGACGCTACAAAAACAATAGCTGGTAGCGCTTGCCAGGAGAGCGCTGGAGCACAATTTGACCAAGTACCAACGCCCCCGGGGCAGCATGGCGAGTTGAGCGCCTGGGCCGATGCGCTGGGCGTGGCCGTGCGTCCCGCGCTGGCCGCGCTGCGCCGCGCGCAGCCCGCGCCCGACCTGAGCCACCCGGCCATGGCCGTGCACCTGGACGCGTGCATCCAGTGCAACCGCTGCGTGCGCGCCTGCCGCGAGGAACAGGTCAACGACGTGATCGGCTATGCACTGCGCGGAGCCGACAGCAAGATCGTCTTCGACCTGGACGACCCCATGGGCGCCAGCACCTGTGTGGCCTGCGGCGAATGCGTGCAGGCCTGCCCCACGGGCGCGCTGAGTCCCAAGACCCACATCGGCCCGCAGAAGGTGGACCGCACGGTGGACTCGGTCTGCCCGTTCTGCGGCGTGGGCTGCCTCGTCACCTACCACGTAAAGGACGAAAAAATCGTGCGCGTGGACGGCCGTGACGGCCCGGCCAACCGGGGCCGCCTGTGCGTGAAGGGGCGCTTTGGCTTTGACTACGCGCACCACCCGCAGCGCCTCACGGTGCCGCTGGTGCGCAAACCTGGCGTCCCCAAGGACTGGCAGGGCGCGGTGAGGCCCGAGGACTGGCGCGAGGTCTTCCGCGAGGCGACCTGGGACGAGGCGCTGCAGCGCGCCGCAGGCGGACTGCGTGCGCTGCGCGATGCGCACGGTCCCAAGGCGCTGGCGGGGTTTGGCTCGGCCAAGGGCAGCAACGAAGAGGCCTACCTGTTCCAGAAGCTGGTGCGCACCGGCTTTGGCAGCAACAACGTCGACCATTGCACGCGACTGTGCCACGCCTCCAGCGTGGCGGCGCTGCTGGAGGGCGTGGGCTCGGGCGCGGTGAGCAACCCGGTGAGCGACGTGGCGCATGCCGAGGTTATTCTGGTGATCGGCTCCAACCCCACATCCAACCACCCCGTGGCCGCCACATGGATGAAGAATGCCGCCCGGCGGGGTGCAAAGATCGTGCTGGCCGACCCGCGCGTGACCGACATCGGGCGCCACGCCTGGCGCGTGCTGCAGTTCCGGCCCGACACCGATGTGGCCGTGCTCAACGCGCTGATCCACACGGTGATCGAGGAAGGCCTGGCCGACGAGGCCTTCATCCGTGACCGTGCGCTCAACTACGAGGCCCTGCGAGAGAACGTGCGCGCCTACAGCCCTGAGGCCATGGCGCCGCTCTGCGGCATTCCCGCGGACACGCTGCGCGAGGTGGCGCGCGCGTTCGCCACGGCCAAGGCGTCGATGGTCCTCTGGGGCATGGGCGTGAGCCAGCATGTGCATGGCACCGACAACGTGCGCTGCCTGATTGCCCTCGCCACCGTCACCGGGCAAATCGGCCGGCCCGGCACGGGCTTGCATCCGCTGCGCGGCCAGAACAACGTGCAGGGTGCAAGCGACGCGGGCCTGATCCCGATGATGTTCCCCAACTACCAGCGCGTGGATAACGCCGAGGCGCGCGCGTGGTTCGAGCAGTTCTGGGGCTTGCCGCTGGACGACGCGCCGGGTTACACCGTGGTCGAGATCATGCACAAGGCCCTGGCCGATGAGGCCGACCCGCACAAGGTGCGCGGCATGTACATCATGGGCGAGAACCCGGCCATGAGCGACCCTGACCTGAACCATGCGCGCCAGGCGCTCGCGAGCCTGGCGCACCTCGTGGTGCAGGACATCTTCCTGACCGAAACCGCCTGGCTGGCCGACGTGGTGCTGCCCGCCAGCGCCTGGCCCGAGAAGACCGGCAGCGTGAGCAACACCGACCGCATGGTGCAGTTGGGCCGGCGCGCGCTCACGCCACCGGGTGACGCGCGGCCCGATCTGTGGATCGTGCAGCAGATGGCGAAGGGCATGGGCCTGGCCTGGGACTACGAGGGCGCAGAAGCTGGCGTGGCTGCCGTCTATGAGGAAATGCGCCAGGCCATGGCCGGCGCCATCGCGGGTATCAGCTGGGACCGGCTGGAGCGCGAGTCCAGCGTGACCTACCCCTGCCTCTCGGTCGAGGATCCGGGCCAGCCCATCGTATTCACCGAGCGCTTTCCCACCCCCACGGGCCGCGTCACGCTGGTGCCGGCCGACATCATCCCGGCCGACGAGCGGCCCGATGCTGACTATCCGCTGGTGCTCATCACAGGCCGCCAGCTGGAGCACTGGCACACGGGCAGCATGACGCGGCGATCGGCCGTGCTGGACGCCATCGAGCCGCACGCCACGGCCTCGCTGCACGGCGACGAACTGGCGCGCCTAGGGCTGGCGCCGGGCGACTGGGCGGCGATCCGCTCGCGCCGCGGTGCCGTGCAGGTGCGTGTGCGCCGCGACGACGGCACGCCGCGCGGTGCGGTGTTCATGCCGTTTGCCTATGTGGAAGCGGCGGCCAACCTGCTCACCAATGCGGCGCTGGACCCGTTCGGGAAGATTCCCGAGTTCAAGTATTGCGCCGTGGCCGTGCGGGGCATTGCGCCGCCGCAGGGGCAGGGCGGCTGACTCCGGCGTACAGTGGCGCGCATGTCCTCCCGCCCCTTTATCTCCGTTGCTGTGGTCATGCGCCGCGAGCATCTGAACAACCGCTGGCAGCCCTGGCGCTGGTCCCTGGGCGAGGTCGTGCCGCATGAAGACGTGTTTGGCACCACGCCCCGCCTGTTGCGCCAGAGCGAGGCCGAGGAGCACTGGCTGTTCCCCGGCTTCGCCGTGGAGCTGTTCCGCGACGATGTCGAGGGCTACCACCTCAATCTGAGCGCGCCCGAGCCCTGTTGGTTCGTGCACTGGCGCATGGACGAGGAGCCCGGCGCGGACGGGCACCAGCTGGCGCGCCCGGTCGATGTGAGCCTGAGCTACCACGATGCGGGCCGATGGCTGGATGCGCAGGAAAACGTGGACCAAGTGCCCGCGCCCGACCCGGTGCGCGAATGGCTTCAGGCCTTCGTGACGGAGCACTACCAGCCCGAGCCCAAGCGCCGCCGCCGGCCTGAGAGCTTCCGCCCACTGACCGACCGGTTCGGCAACCCCGCTTCCATCTCCACGGGCAAGACGCGCGGAGGCGGCGGTGGCGGTGGCGCACCGGCAGAAGGCGAGGGCGGTCATGGCTGAGGGCTTCCTGGGCCGCTGGTCGCGACGCAAGCAGGAGGCGCGAGACCCCGAAACCGCTTCCCAGACCGAGGTGGAGGTTGCTGCGGCGCCCGTTCTGCCGCTACACCGCGAAGCACCTGTGCAGCAGCCTGCCGCACAGCCAGCAGCGCAACCGGCAGCCGCAGCGCGGCCGTTGCCCACGCTGCAGGACGTGCAGGCGCTCACGCCAGAGTCCGACTTCTCCAGTTTCGTGACGCGCGGCGTGGCGCCGGAGGTTCGCAACGCCGCCATGAAGAAGCTGTTCAGCGACCCGCACTTCAATGTGATGGATGGGCTGGATGTCTATATCGACGACTACACCCAGCCCACGCCGCTGCCGCTGAGCACGCTGCGTCAGCTCGCCAGCGCCAAAGTGCTGGGGCTGGTGCAGGAGGACGCGCCGCAGGAGCGCGCCAGCGCGGCAAAGGCCAGCCAGGGTGCTGGGGTGATCGAGCCGCAGCAGGCCGCGGGCGATCTCGATGTGGCACAGTCCGGCGTATGCAACGCCATTCCTAGCCCGCAGGCGCCGGATGCTGCACCGCAGCAGACCGCGCCCGCCAGCCACCTACCCGATGCCCAAGACGCTGATATGCGATTGCAACCGGACCATGCCTCTGGACCCCAAGGCACTGGGAACGGCTCTGCATGAGGAGCTGACGCTCCACTCCACCCTGTGCCGCCGCGAGGCCGGCGCCTTCCAGCAGGCCGTGCGCAGCGGCGAGACGGTGCTTGTCGCCTGCACCCAGGAAAAACGCCTGTTCACCGAACTGGCCGACCAGACCGAAGGGGCCACCTCGCCCCTGCGCTTCATCAACATTCGCGAGACCGGCGGCTGGAGCCGCGATGCGCGCCAGGCCGGCCCCAAGATCGCTGCGTTGCTGGCGGCGGCCCATCTGCCAGAGCCCGAGCCTGTGCCCACCGTGAGCTTTCGCAGTGGTGGACGTCTGCTGATCATCGGCGCGCTGGATGCCGCCGAGCGTGCGGCCACGCTGCTGGCCGACGTGCTGGACGTGACGCTGTTCGCGCAAGGCCCCGGTGATGCCGGTGGCCGGCAAGAGCGGCGCTTTCCCGTGCTGGGCGGGCGCGTTGTGTCACTCAAGGGTTGGCTGGGGCGATTTGCGCTGCAATGGACGGCGGACAACCCCATCGACCTGGACCTGTGCACGCGCTGCAATGCCTGCGTGACCGCCTGCCCCGAGAACGCCATCGGGCTCGATTACCAGATCGACATGACGGCCTGTACCGGCCACCGCGATTGCGTGAAGGCCTGCGCGGTGGCGGGTGCCATCCGCTTCGAGCGCGAGGCCGAGGTGCAGTCGCAGGACTTTGATCTGGTGCTGGACCTGCGCCCTGCCGGCGCCGGGCCCACCTTTTTGCAGCACGCGCTGCCGCAGGGGTACTTCCGCTGGGACGGGCAGGACCTGCAGGCGCTGCTGCGCCTGCGCGACCTGGTGGGTGAATTCGAGAAGCCCAAGTTTTTCAGCTACCGCCAGAAGCTCTGCGCCCACAGCCGCAACCGTGGGGTGGGCTGCAATGCCTGCGTGGACATCTGCTCGGCCGAGGCCATCAGCAGCGACCCCGTGCGCCAGCAGGTGGTGGTTAATCCACACCTGTGCGTGGGCTGCGGCGCCTGCACCACGGTCTGCCCCACGGGCGCCATGGGCTATGCCTACCCGTCCGCGCAGGACATGGGCACGCGCATCCGTACCCTGCTGTCCACTTATGCCCAGGCCGGCGGCCGCCAGCCCAGCCTGCTGCTGCACAGCCAGGAGAGCGGGCAGCAGCTCGTGCATGAACTGGGACGCGCGGCCCAGTTGGGCGTGGCCCGGGGCGTGCCCGCGCACATGATCCCCGTGGCGCTGTGGCATACAGCCAGTGTCGGTATCGATCTGTGGCTCAGCGCTATCGCGCAGGGGGCGACACAGGTGGCGGTGCTGTTCACGGGAGACGAGGCACCGCAGTACGTGGAAGGCCTGCAGTCGCAGATGGCGGTGGCGCAGGCGTTGTTGCACGGCCTGGGCTATACGGGCACGCATCTGCATTGCGTGCATGCGCGCTCCGCGACCGATCTGGATGCGGGGCTGCGCGCGATCGGCGGCGCGTGCGGCAGCGTACCGGCGCAGGCCGCCCGCTTCACGCCGACCAATGACAAGCGCGCCACGCTGGAGCTGGCGCTGGATCATCTGGTGACCAATGCCCCCGCGCGCGAGTTGCCCGAGGCTATTGCGCTACCCAAGGGGCCATCTCCGTGGGGTACGGTGGTCGTGGACAAGGACCGCTGCACCCTGTGCCTGAGCTGCGTGAGCGCCTGCCCCGCCGGCGCGCTGCAGGACAATCCGCAGGCACCGCAACTGCGCTTCACTGAGCAGAATTGCGTGCAATGCGGCCTGTGCGAGCGCACTTGCCCCGAGAATGCCATCACGCTGCAGCCGCGCATGCTGCTCACGCCGGAGCGCGGCCAGCCGCGCGTGCTGAACGAGACCCAGCCCTATGGCTGCATCCGCTGCGGCAAGCCTTTCGGCACGCTGCAGGCCATCGAGGCCATGCTGGGCAGGCTGGCCGACCACCCGATGTTCCAGGGCGAGGCGCTGGAACGCCTCAAGATGTGCGGTGACTGCCGCGTGATTGACCTGTACTCCGCCCAGAACGAAGCGAAAGTGACCGACCTGTGAGCAGTCCCACTACAGCCCACCTCACCGCCCCGGCCACCACCTCCGCGCTGGATGAGGAAACCGCGCGCGCAGAGTTGTACGGCCTGTTGGCCCAGCTGTACTACGCCTCGCCCGATCCGGCGCTGCTGGATGCGTTGCGCGTCGCCGTGACCGAGGCGCCCGCCAGCGGCGCCTTTTTGCAGGAGCCTTGGCAGCAGCTCGTGGCCGTGGCGCGCGAGCTGACGGACGGCGCGGTGGCCGACGAGTACGACGCGCTCTTTGGCGGGGTGGGCAAGCCCGAGGTATTCCTGTACGGCTCGCACTACCTGAGCGGTTTCCTGAACGAAAAGCCCCTGGCGCGGCTGCGCACCGACCTGCAGCGGCTGGGCCTGGCCGCCCGGGAGGACATGCCCGATACCGAGGACCACATCGCCTACCTGTGCGAGGTGATGCGCTACCTGATCGCTGGTGACGATGGGGGCGTGTGCCACCTGGAGTCGCAGCGCACCTTCTTTGCCGCGCATATCCAGCCCTGGGTGCTGCAGTTGTGTGATGTGCTGGAGCAGCAGCCGCGGGCGCGCTTTTACGCCGTCCTGGCGCGGTTCACGCGCGCCTTCGTGGCTGTGGAGTCGCAGGGCTTCGACATGCTCGAGTAAGCGCGGCGCCGCACCTAGCGCGGAACGTGTAACGGTGCAGCACGCCCATCGCCAAAGGCGAGCCCGGTCCTCGGGTGACGTTGCCGCATTGTGACCAATGTCATAGACTGTATGAATGCGGCTTCATACGCCGCGATTTTTCCGTTTTCTTGCCAGCATTCCTGGAGACAAAAATGCAGGACCGCCAGCCCACCCCTTCCCGTCGTCGTTTCTTTGCAGGTGCTGCCACCGTCGGTGCCGCAGCTGCTTCCGTGGCCGTGCTTCCGCGCATGGTGACCACCCCGCAGGCTGTGGTGGAACAGGCCCCGCGCCCTACCCCCGAGCGGGGCGGCGGCTACCATGAGTCGGACCATGTCCGCCACTACTACAACACCACCCGCATCTGATGCGGCACAGCGGGGTTCGCCATGTTGCTGACTAAAAAATCTTCCCATGCGCCGCAAGGTGCACAGGCCTCTTCCCCTTTCGTGCACAGCCTGCGGCGCGGACTCTCGCAGGCGCTGCCCACCATGGATCGCCGCGCGTTCCTGCGCCGCTCGGGCCTGGGGGTGGGGGTGGGCATTGCCGCTTCGCAGCTCACGCTGGTGCGCAAATCCCAGGCAGCCGAGGGTGCCAAGGTCGCCATCGGCGATACCAAGGTCGAGGTGCGTCGCACCGTGTGCACGCACTGCTCGGTGGGCTGCGCTGTGGACGCCGTGGTGGAAAACGGTGTCTGGGTGCGCCAGGAGCCGGTGTTTGATTCGCCCATCAACCTGGGCGCTCATTGCGCCAAGGGCGCATCGGTGCGCGAACATGGCCACGGCGAGTACCGCCTGCGCTATCCGATGAAGCTGGTCAACGGCAAGTACGAGCGCATCAGCTGGGATACCGCCCTCAACGAAATCACCGCCCGCATGAAGGAACTGCGCGAGGCCAGCGGCCCCGACAGCGTGTACTTCATCGGTTCGTCCAAGCACAGCAACGAGCAATCCTATCTGCTGCGCAAGTTTGTGAGCTTCTGGGGCTCCAACAACTGCGATCACCAGGCGCGCATCTGCCACTCGACCACGGTCGCGGGCGTGGCCAATACCTGGGGATACGGTGCGATGACCAACTCGTACAACGACATGCAGAACAGCAAGTGCGCGTTGTACATCGGCTCGAATGCCGCCGAGGCCCACCCGGTGAGCATGCTGCACATGCTGCATGCCAAGGAAAACGGCTGCAAGATGATCGTGGTGGACCCGCGCTTCACCCGCACGGCCGCCAAGGCTGACGAATACGTGCGCATTCGCTCCGGCACGGACATTCCGTTCCTGTTCGGCCTGCTGTACCACATCTTCAAGAACGGCTGGGAAGACAAGAAGTACATCAACGATCGCGTCTACGGAATGGACAAGGTGCGCGAGGAGGTGCTGGCCAAGTGGACGCCCGACAAGGTCGAGGAGGCCTGTGGCGTGGGCGAGGCGCAGATGTACAAAGTGGCCGAGATGATGGCCAAGAACAGCCCGGCCACGTTGGTGTGGTGCATGGGCCAGACGCAGCACAGCATCGGCAACGCCATGGTGCGTGCCTCGTGCATCGTGCAACTGGCGCTCGGCAATGTCGGTAAGAGCGGCGGCGGGGCCAACATCTTCCGTGGCCACGACAACGTGCAGGGCGCGACGGACGTCGGCCCCAACCCCGATTCACTGCCCGGCTACTACGGCCTGGCCGAAGGCTCGTGGAAGCACTTCGCCAACGCCTGGGGGGTCGACTTCGAGTGGATCAAGGGCCGCTACGCATCGCCCGCCATGATGAGCAAGAATGGCATCACCGTCTCGCGCTGGATCGACGGCGTGCTGGAGAAGAACGAGCTCATCGACCAGGATTCCAACCTGCGCGGTGTCTTCTACTGGGGTCATGCGCCCAACTCGCAGACGCGCGGCCTGGAGATGAAGCGCGCGATGGACAAACTGGACCTGCTGGTGGTGGTTGATCCCTATCCGTCGGCCACGGCGGCCATGGCGGCCATGCCCGGCAAGCCGGAGGATCTGAATCCCAACCGGGCCGTGTACCTGCTGCCGGCCTGCACCCAGTTTGAAACCAGTGGTTCGGCCACGGCATCCAACCGCTCGCTGCAGTGGCGCGAAAAGGTCATCGAGCCGCTGTGGGAGAGCCGCAGCGACCACATGATCATGTACCAGTTTGCACAGAAGCTTGGCTTCGACAAGGAACTGGTCAAGAACTACCAGATGCAGAAGGTCAAGGGCATGGACGAACCCGTGCCCGAGGACATCCTGCGTGAGATCAACCGCTGTGTCTGGACCATTGGCTACACCGGCCAGAGTCCGGAGCGCCTGAAGGCGCACATGAAGAACATGCACATGTTCGACGTGAAGACGCTCAAGGCCAAGGGCGGCAAGGACAAGGAAACCGGCTACGACTTTACGGGCGACTACTTTGGCCTGCCCTGGCCGTGTTTTGGCACGCCCGAGATGAAGCACCCGGGCTCGCCCAACCTGTACGACACCAGCAAGCATGTGATGGATGGCGGCGGCAACTTCCGCGCCAACTTCGGCGTGGAACGCGACGGCGTCAACCTGCTGGCCGAAGATGGCTCGCACTCGGTGGGCGCCGATCTCACCACCGGCTACCCCGAATTCGACCATGTGCTGCTCAAGAAGCTGGGCTGGTGGGCCGACCTCACCGAGGCGGAGCAGAAGGCGGCCGAGGGCAAGAACTGGAAGACCGACCCCTCTGGCGGCATCATCCGCGTGGCGATGAAGGTGCATGGTTGCCACCCGTTCGGCAACGCCAAGGCGCGCGCGGTGGTCTGGAACTTCCCCGACCCCATTCCGCAGCACCGCGAGCCCATCTACGGCACGCGTCCGGATCTCGTGGCCAAGTACCCCACGCACGATGACAAGAACGCGTTCTGGCGGCTGCCCACGCTCTACAAGAGCCTGCAGCAGAAGAACGTGGCCGACAAGGTGTACGAGAAATATCCGCTGATCCTTTCGTCCGGCCGTCTGGTCGAGTACGAGGGTGGTGGCGAGGAAACCCGCTCCAACCCCTGGCTGGCCGAGCTGCAGCAGGAGTCGTTCGTCGAGATCAACCCCAAGACGGCGGCCGATCGCGGCATCCGCAACGGTGAGCGCGTTTGGCTCAGCACCCCCACGGGCGCGCGCCTGAATGTGCAGGCGCTGGTGACCGAGCGCGTGGCGCCGGATACCTGCTGGATGCCCTTCCACTTCTCGGGCCGCTGGCAGGGCCAGGACATGCTGGCCTATTACCCCAAGGGTGCGGCTCCCGTGGTGCGCGGCGAGGCGGTCAACACCGCCACGACCTATGGCTACGACAGCGTGACCATGATGCAAGAAACCAAGACCACGATCTGCAACGTGGAACGCGCATAAGGAGGCAGCGATGGCACGGATGAAATTCATTTGCGACGCGGAGCGTTGCATCGAGTGCAACAGCTGCGTGACGGCGTGCAAGAACGAGCACGAGGTGCCCTGGGGCGTGAACCGCCGCCGCGTGGTCACGCTCAACGACGGCGTGCCCGGCGAGAAGTCCATCTCGGTGGCCTGCATGCACTGCAGCGATGCCCCTTGCATGGCCGTCTGCCCCGTCAACTGCTTCTACCGCACGGAAGAGGGTGTGGTGCTGCATGACAAGGACGTATGCATTGGCTGCGGCTATTGCAGCTACGCCTGCCCGTTCGGTGCGCCGCAGTTCCCCTCGCAGGGCACTTTTGGTGTGCGCGGCAAGATGGACAAGTGCACCTTCTGTGCCGGTGGTCCCGAGGAGCACGGCAGCCAGGCCGAGTTCGAGAAGTACGGACGCAACCGTCTGGCCGAGGGCAAGCTGCCCGCCTGTGCCGAAATGTGCTCCACCAAGGCGCTGCTGGCCGGTGACGGCGACGTGGTCGCCGACATCTTCCGCACCCGCGTGGTCCAGCGCGGCAAGGGCGCCGAGGTCTGGGGCTGGGGCACGGCCTATGGTTCCAAGCAGGCCGGCCAGCCGCCGGCGGGAGCAAAGTCATGAAGACGCGTGCATGGCATGTTCTGGGCGCCTTGGGCGCAGCCGTGGCCCTGACGGCCTGCGGCGAGAAACCGCAGACCGGCGGCGGTGTGAAGTACGACGCACCGCCCTACGCGGGCACGGGCAGCAACTTCACTTCTCCCGACTGGAAGGCGGGCGATGCGGGCAGCTGGGAGCAAAAGCTCAAGGCCCGCATGCAGTACGGCCAAAACGAATACAACCGCGTGCGGTGATGCGAGGTCTGCCATGAAACACCTCTTGTGTGCATTGCTGCTCGCCAGCGGTGCCGCGTGGGCGCAGGCCCCGGCGGCGCCCGCCAGCGACGCGGCAGCGCCCGCGGCGGCAGACGCTGCCCCTGTGCCGGCGGCGGTTGGTGCCGTCAAAAGCCAGAACATCTTCGACGTGAAGCCCGATGCCAGTGAGGAGCCGGGCTACGCCCAGCAGACCAACGGTGAGCGTGCCAAGGTTCAGCCGGGCAACAACGCGCCCATGTGGCGGCAGGTGCGAGATGGGGTGACGGGCTACAGCAGCCTGCCGGCGAGCCAGGCCCCTGAGGCCGGCAACCTGATCCAGCCGTTCGCGCAATACCCTGGCTCGCGCTACACCACGGCAGGCCAGGCGTGGCGCGAGGTGCGCAATAACTGGATCATTCCCTACGGCGCGGCCTTGCTGGGCATCACCGTGCTGGCGCTGGCCATCTTCTTTGTGACCAAGGGCACCCTGGGCCACGCGGATGCGGAGGCTGGCGGTCGCCGGATCGAGCGCTTCACGCCCTTCGAGCGCGCGGCGCACTGGTCCAATGCGATCGCCTTCGTCACGCTGGCCATCACGGGCATCCTGATGGCGTTCGGCAAGTTCTTCCTGCTGCCCGTGCTGGGTGCACAGCTCTTCGGCTGGTTGGCGTACGCGGCGAAGAACGTGCACAACTTCATGGGCCCGCTGTTCGCCGTGTCGCTCACGGTGATCATCATCACTTTCATCAAGGACAACATCGCCAACCGCGCGGACTTCGTCTGGCTGTCCAAGGCAGGTGGCATGTTCACCAACAAGGAAGTGCCGTCGCACCGCTTCAACGCAGGCGAGAAGGGCATGTTCTGGTGGGGCATCACTATTCCCGGGGTGTTTGTTGTGCTGTCGGGCCTGGTGCTCGACAAGTTGATCCCCGGCTGGGGCCTGCTGCGCGGAGAGATGCAGATCGCCCACATGGTGCACGCCACGCTGGCCCTCTGGATGATGGCGCTGCTGCTGGGCCACATCTACATGGGCACGATCGGCATGCGCGGGGCCTACAAGGCCATGAAGACCGGTTACGTGAGCGAGGCCTGGGCGCGCGAGCACCATGAGCTGTGGGCCGACGATGTCCGCAGCGGCAAGATTCCCGCACAGCGCAGTGGTGCGGCTCCCGCCGCGCAAACCACGCCTTCCCACCCCGCCGTAGGAGGAACCTCATGATTTTTGCAGCAACTCTCGTGCGCCGCTGCACAGCGGGTCTGGCGCTGGCGTCGTTGGCCGGCGTGGCAGCCGCCAAACTGCCGCCCCTGTCGCCCGAGGCACAGGCCAAGGCGGCAGAGACCGCCGCCAAGGCCGCATGGTCCGGCAAGGTGGACGCCTATAAGCTGTGTCAGGCACAAGACCGCGTGGTGGCGCACTACCGCCGCACCGCGCCGAACGCCGCGCCTGCGGTTTCTGCCCCCGCGTGCCTTGATCCGGGTCCTTTCAGCTACACGCCGCCGGAGGCCAAGCCGCTAGAGGCCGCGGGTGCTCACTCGCCTGCGGGCACTGCCACCAGCCCCCCCAACACGGCAGTGCCGGCCGCCGCCGCGTCGGCCCCCAAGAGCTGACCGAGCCGCCAGTCCGCGGTGCCTGGAGGCCCGCGGGCCGGTGACCGTAGCCTCTGTCCTGCACGCCCCGCCGCGCTCTGCGCGCCGGGGCGTCGTTACGTGTACGCTGCACCCATGACGCCAACGTCCCAACCACAGACCCTCTCTCGCCATGCCAGTGTGCCGCGGCTCACGCAGGCGGTTGCGCCGCTCACCCATGCGGTGCAAGCCATCAACGAAAGAGGCGAGCGCGAAGAGCTGCACATTCCCGCCGAACGCCCGCTCACGGTGTACGTGGATCGGCGCGAACTGGTCACGCTGATGACGCTGGGCGCACACCCCGAGCTGCTGGTGTTGGGATACCTGCGTAACCAGCGGTTGGTGGATTCCGTGGAGGAGATCGAGTCCATCACCGTGGACTGGGAGGTCAACGCCGCCGCCGTCGCCACGCGCCGCGGCATCGCACGCATCGAAGAACGCACCGCGCGCAAGGTCGTCACCACCGGCTGTGGCCAGGGCAGCGTGTTCGGCGGCTTGATGGACGAGGTGGCCGGCATACACCTGCCTCCCGCGCAACTGACGCAGGCCGAGCTGTACGGTATCGTCAACGCCATCCGACTTCAGGAATCCACCTACAAATCCGCCGGTTCGGTGCACGGCTGCGCCCTGTTCCAGGGGCCGCAGATGCTCGTCTTTGTGGAGGACGTGGGACGCCACAATGCCATTGACACCATTGCGGGCTGGATGTGGATGCAGCAGCCGGCCGAGGCCATGCAGGGCAGCGACAAAGTGTTCTACACCACGGGTCGCCTCACGAGCGAGATGGTCATCAAATCCGCCCAGATGGGGGTGCCCATCGTGGTGTCGCGCAGCGGCATGACACAAATGGGGCATGCCGTGGCCAGCCAGCTGGGGCTGTGCGCCATCGGACGTGCGACCAATCGGCGCTTTCTCTGCTACAGCGGGGCGGATCGGCTGGTGCTGCAGCCAGAGCTGGCACAGGCGCCGCCTGTACCCGCTGCGTAGCGGCGCAAGGGGCCCTATGTGGCCAATGGCGGTCATTGAGGCACACATAGTGCCGGTGGCATGATGCACGCCATGCCCGCATCCCCAGCCTCCGCATCTTCGCAAGACTCGCCAACCGGCCGCATCGCTGTGCCATGGGCTCGCCTGGGCTGGCGCACGCTCTGGCGTGATCTGCGCGCGGGCGAGTTGCGCCTGCTCATGGTCGCCGTGACGCTGGCCGTGGCAGCGCTCACCTCGGTGGGTTTCTTTGCGGATCGACTTCAGGGTGGCCTGGCGCGCGACGCACTGCAACTGCTGGGCGGCGACGCAGTGGTGGCCAGCGACAACCCCACGCCCGTCGCGTTTGTGGAGCAGGCACGGGCGCTGGGTTTGACGGGCGTGACCACCCTGAGCTTTCCCACCATGGGGCGCGCGCCCGATCTGCAGGGCGGCGCCAGCCGGCTGGTGGCGCTCAAGAGCGTGGAGCCGGGCTACCCGTTGCGCGGCCGCCTGCAGGTGGCGGACGCCCCTCAGCGCCCCGGCATTCCCACACAAAGCATTCCAGCGCAGGGCGAGGTCTGGGTGGACGCTCCGCTATTGGAGTCGTTGGCGCTCCAGTTGGGTAACTTCCTGCTGCTGGGGGACACGCAACTGCGCATCACGCGCATCATCACGCTGGAGCCCGACCGCGGGGCAGGCTTCATGAACTTTGCCCCGCGCGTGATGCTCAATGCGATGGATCTGCCCGCTACCGGGCTGGTACAGCCCGCCAGCCGTATCACTTACCGCTTTGCGGTGGCCGGCACACCGGACGCCGTCAAGCGCTTCACCGCCTGGGCCAGTGCGGCGGCGGCCGAGCCGGGCATGCGCGGCGTGCGTGTGGAGTCGCTGGACAGCGGTAGGCCTGAGATGCGCCAGACGCTGGACCGCGCGCAGAAGTTCCTCAACCTCGTGGCGTTGCTGGCGGCGTTGCTCTCGGCCGTGGCCGTGGCGCTGGCCGCCCGCGGCTTCGCCAACGAGCATCTGGACGCCGCCGCGCTGCTGCGCGTGCTGGGCCAGAGCCAGCGCACGATCGCCGGCGCCTACGTGATGGAGTTTGCGCTGGTCGGCCTGTTCGCCAGCGCGCTGGGTGTGCTGCTGGGCTTTGCGGTGCACCATGTGTTCGTGCTGCTGCTTGCGGGGCTGGTGGAATCGGCACTGCCTGCGGCCAGCCTCTGGCCCGTGGCCTTCGGCGTGGGCGTGGGCCTCACGCTGATGTGCGCCTTCGGCCTGCCGCCGGTGCTGCAGCTGGCGCAGGTGCCGCCGCTGCGGGTGATCCGGCGTGACCTGGGGAATGTGCGGCCCACGTCCCTGGCTGTGCTGGGCTTGGGCGTGGCGGGGTTTGCGGCGTTGCTGCTGGTGGTCAGCCGCGACTGGAAGCTCGGCGCGATCGCCGTGGGTGGTTTTGCCGCAGCCGCGCTGCTGTTTGCCGCGCTGGCCTGGGCGGCCGTGGGGCTGCTGCGCAAGAGTGTGCGCGAGACCATGGCGCCGCGCTGGCTGGTGCTGGCCACGCGCCAGATCGCCGCGCGCCCCGCCTATGCCGTGGTGCAGGTCAGCAGTCTGGCGGTGGGGCTGCTGGCGCTGGTGCTGCTGGTGCTGCTGCGCACGGACCTCATCGCCAGCTGGCAGCGTGCCACGCCGGCCACGGCGCCCAACCGTTTCGTGATCAACATCCTGCCGGACCAGGCCGAGGCCTTTCGCCAGATGCTGCAGCGGGCGGGCGTTGCGCAGTACGACTGGTACCCCATGTTCCGCGGCCGGCTGGTGGCCATCAACGACCGCCCGGTGAGCATGGACGACTATGAGGACGACCGCGCCAAGCGCCTGGTGGACCGTGAGTTCAACCTCTCCAACGCCCACGACGCGCCGGAGCACAACCCCATCGTGGGCGGGCGCTGGACCCCTGACGAGCACGGCGCCGTGAGCGTGGAGGAGGGTATCGCCAAGACGCTGGGCCTCAAGCTGGGCGATCGACTGCGCTTTGACATCGCCGGCGTGCAGAGCGAGGCGCGCATCACCAGCCTGCGTCAGGTGGACTGGAGTTCCATGCGTGCCAACTTCTTCGTGATGTACCCGGTGGCGCAGATGCCCGACGTGCCCTACACCTACCTGGCCGCCTACCGCGCACCGCAGCAGCCGGGCTTTGACAACGCGCTGGTGCATGCCTTCCCCAACATCACCAACGTGGACATGAGCGCCACGCTGGCCCAGGTGCAAGGGGTGCTGGCGCAGGTGATCCGCGCGGTGGAGTTTCTGTTTGCCTTCACGCTGGCGGCAGGGCTGGTGGTGCTGTTCGCGGCCGTCACCGCCACGCGCGAGGAGCGCGCACGCGAATTCGCCATCATGCGTGCCGTGGGCGCGCGTGCCAGCCTGCTGCGACAGGTGCAGCGTGCCGAACTGGCCGGCGTGGGCCTGCTGGCGGGCTTCCTGGCCAGCTGTGTGGCCGTGGCCGTGGGCTGGGCGCTGGCGCGCTATGTGTTCGACTTCAGCTGGACGGCCCAGTTCTGGGTGCCGATCGCCGGTGCGCTGGCGGGTGCGCTGCTGGCGCTGGCGGCGGGTTGGTGGGGTTTGCGCGAGGTGCTGCGCCGCCCCGTGGTACAGACGTTGCGCAGCGCAGCGCAGGAGTGAGGAGGGCCATGCCGCAACACGACACGCCGCATTGGGAACCCGACTGGTCGCAGGCGCCGGAGGGCTGGGATTGGCTGGCGCAGGACGAAGACGGGCGCTGGTACTGGTACCGCACGCAGCCGCAGGTGGGCGTGGGCGGCGGCGTGTGGCGCTCCAACTCACGCCACCAGCAGTACGCCGGCCAGGGCCTGCCCAACCCGGCCTGGGACGCCTCGCTGCGCCATCGTCAACAATGATTTTGATAGCTGCCAGCGCTTGCTGGTATTGCGTTGGAGGCCAATTTGGTTATTGACGCAGACGAGAGTGCCGATCTGGCTGCCGCGCTGTGTCGGGCCCTGTACGTGGCCGAGGGGGGGCCGGTCGAGCATGTGCAGACGCACCTATCGCATCTGCTGCTGACCCCTACGCATGCCTACAAGCTCAAAAAGCCGCTGCACCTGCCCTTTGCCGATTTCCGCACGCTGCAGGCGCGGCGCCATTTCTGCGGCGAGGAACTGCGTCTGAACCAGCGCCTGGCGCCCATGCTCTACCGGGACATACTGCCGGTGGTGGGCAGCGCCAAGGCGCCGCGCCTGGGGAGCGTGGAGGAAGCCGGCAACGCTATCGACTGGGTGCTGCGCATGCGCCGCTTTCCCGCGGGCAGCGAGGCCGACGCCCTGGTGCGCGCCGGCGCGCTGCTGCCCGCGCAGGTGGACGCGTTTGCCGCGCATCTCGCGCGCTTTCACGACGGCGCACCGGTGGCGCCGCCGGATGGCGGCTGGGGCACCGCCGTGCAGGTGGAGCAGGCCATCACCGGCGTGCTGGACACGCTGGCGCCGCTGCTCGGCGAAGCCGAGAGCGCGCGGCTGGCGGCGCTGCGCATGTGGTTCAGCGCGCAGCAGCCCCTGCTGGCCCAGTGCTGGGCCGTGCGCCACGCCACGGGCCATGTGCGCGAAGGCCATGGGGACCTGCACCTGGGCAACGTGGTGCTGCTGGCGGGTGCGCTCACCGCCTTCGACTGCATCGAGTTCAGCCCGCCGCTGCGCTGGATCGACACGCTGGCCGACGCGGGTTTCTTCAGCATGGACCTGCATGCCCATGGCCGGTCTGACCTGGCCTGGCGCTTCCTGGACGGCTACCTGGCGGTCACGGGCGACTATGCCGGCCTGGCCGTGCTGCGCCCCTACGAGGTCTACCGCGCGCTGGTGCGGGCCATGGCCGCGCGCCTGCGTGCCGCGCAGGGTCTGGCGGGGACATCGGGGCCGGACTATCTGGCTTGCGCCGAACGCCTGGCCGCACCGCTGGCCCCCCGCCTGCTGATCACCTACGGACTGTCGGGGTCTGGCAAGTCCACCGTCGCCGCCGCGCTGCTGGAGCAAGGCGCCGTGCGCCTGCGCTCGGATGTAGAGCGCAAGCGCCTGTATGGCCTGGCGGCGCTGGACCGCTCCACCGCGCGGGGTGTGGACATCTATACCTCCGAGGCCTCGCAGTGCACCTTCGCGCACCTGCGCCAGCAGGCCCGCGCCGTGCTACAGGCAGGCTACCCGGTGATCGTGGACGCGGCCTTCCTGCACCGACGCGAGCGCGACGCCTTTCGCGCGCTGGCAAGCGAATTGGGCGTTCCGTTCACCATCCTGCATTGCCATGCGGACCCACAGCAACTGCGCGGGCGCGTGCTGCGCCGCAGCGCGGCCGGCACCGACCCGTCGGAGGCCAGCCTGGCCGTGCTCGCGCGCCAGCAGGACAGCGCCGAGCCACTGGCGCCCGACGAGCAGGCACAGGTGCTGGACGTGGCCACCGACCGGGCATGGGATGCGGTGGCGCTGTGGCGCCATTGGCAGGCGGCGGGCCGTGGCGCGGAGGGTGGTGCTTGATGTGTGTCAACATGCCTCGTATGGCCAGTGGCATGCTGAAACCATGAACACCACCTCCCTCTCCGATTCCCAACGCGAACAGCTGCGCGGTGCGCTGGAGCAGCGCAAGCAGCAATTGCTGGCCGAACTGGGCGAGGCCCAGCGCGACACGCTGGCCGTGGCCACCAACCGCGCCGATGCCGAGCGGCTGGACGACCGCAAGGACCAGGCCGACCGCATGGCGCAAGCCACCGTGCGCGACGCCGAGGCCACGCGCGACCACGACGAGTTGGTGGCGGTGCGCGCCGCGCTCGCACGCCTGGCCGACGGCAGCTATGGCGAGTGCACCGACTGCGGCCAGCCCGTGGGCGTGGCCCGCCTGCTGGCGCAGCCCGCGGCGGCGCGCTGCATTGCCTGCCAGTCCAAGGCCGAGGCGCGCGGCGAGCGTTGACAGCCCTGAGGAAGCGGCGCCAGCGCCGGCCCGCTTTCTACAATGGCGCGTATGTCAGCACCTGATTCCGCGCCGTCCGCTCCCACGCCTGCCACACCGTTCGAGCGGATCGGCGGCGAGCCGCGCATCCGCCAACTGGTGGACCGTTTCTACGACCTCATGGACCTGGAGCCCGGCTACGCCGAGCTGCGTGCCAGCCACGGCACTACGCTGGATGACGCGCGCGACAAGCTGTTCTGGTTCCTCTGCGGTTGGCTGGGCGGGCCCGACCACTACCAGAGCCGCTTCGGCCACCCGCGTTTGCGCGCGCGCCACATGCCGTTTTCCATCGGCATCCTGGAGCGGGACCAGTGGGTCGCCTGCATGGACCAGGCTATGGGGGAAGTGGGCGTGTCCGACGACCTGCGCGCGCGCCTGAACGAGAGCTTCATGGGCACGGCCGACTGGATGCGCAACCGCGGCGGTTGAAATAGCTATTGATTCAATAGCTATTGGCGCTTGTGGCAAGCGCGGTGAAGACGGATGCGACATGTGGACCCGCGGCGTCACATGCCTGTCAAACCCGCCCTACAGACTCTGGCGTTTTATCCACCACCAGGGTCTTCCATGCAGGACACTTTCTTGCGCGGCCAGCCATTTGCCGTGCGCCTTGCCTTTGTTTTCCCCCGTCGCCATGCGCTGGGCGCGCTGGCCTGTGCCGCGCTGCTGGCCGCCTGCGGCGGCAACGACGACGATGGCGACAGCTCCGCCGCCACGCCCGCCACGGCCACGCTGGCCGTGCTGGAAACCACCGATCTGCACTTCAACGTGCGCAGCTTCGACTACTTCAAGCTGGCTGAGGACAAGACCTACGGCTTCGAGCGCACGGCCACGCTGGTGCGCGCCGCGCGCAAGGAGTTCGCCAACACCCTGCTGGTGGACAACGGCGACACCATCCAGGGCACGGCTCTGGCCGACTACGAGGCCACGGTCAGCCCCATCCCGTGCACGCAGCAGCTGTCCATGTACAAGGCCATGGGCGCTTTAGGCTTTGACGCGGGCACGCTGGGCAACCATGAGTTCAACTACGGCCTGCCGTTCCTGAACCAGGTGCTGGGCGGCGGCCTGGAGGTGGACGGCGTGGACGCCACCAAGAAATGTGCGGGCAACGGCTATCCCGCCGTGCTGGCCAACGTGTACAGCAGCAAGACCAAGAAGCCCCTGGTGCAGCCCTACACGGTGCTGGAGCGCACGCTGGTGGCCAAGTCCAGCGACGGCAAGGACGTCCAGCTGCCCATCAAGATCGGTGTGATCGGTTTCACCACGCCGGGCATCATGAACTGGGACAAGCGCTTCCTGGAGGGCAAGGTCTACACCGAAGGCGCCGTCGAGGCCGCGCAAAAGTACGTGCCCGAGCTGCGTGCCAAGGGTGCCCAGCTGGTCGTCGCGCTGCTGCACGGCGGCCTGGACGCCAGCAGCTATTCGCCCACCATGGAGAACCCGGGCCTGCACCTGTCCAAGGTGCCGGGCATCGACGCCATGGTCATGGGCCACCAGCACAGCGTGTTCCCGGACCTGTCGGCCAAGCCCGCCTTCACGCAGGCTGGCGTGGACAACAAGGCCGGCACCATCAATGGCGTGCCTGCTGTGATGGCCAGCTCCTGGGGCAAGTCGCTGGGCGTGATCCAGCTTGCGCTGAAGTGGGACGGCAAGGCCTGGAGCGTGGACAAGGCCGCCAGCAAGAGCGAGCTGCGCAACATCCAGACCAAGGACGCCGCAGGCGCCAACGTATTCGTGGCCGCCGACCCCGCCGTGGCACCGCTGATCGAGAGCCAGCACCAGGCCGCCATCAACTACGTGAAGACGCCGATCGGCAACACCGACTTCCGCATGAGCACGCTGTTTGCCGACGTGGGCGACCCCGGCGCGATCCAGATCGTGAACCAGGCGCAGCAGGCCTACGTGGCGGCCTACATCCAGGCCAACCTGCCGCAGTACGCGCAGTTGCCCGTGCTGTCGGTGAGCGCGCCGTTCAAGTCGGGCTTCCAGGGCGGCAAGGACTTCACCGACGTCGCGGCCGGCCCGCTGGCCATCTACAACGCGGCCGACCTGTACCTGTACCCCAACACCGTGTACGCGGTGAAGGTGAACGGCGCCGACATCAAGGACTGGCTGGAGGCCGCCGCCAAGCGCTTCAACCAGATCGACCCCGCCAAGGCCGGCGAGCAGGCGCTCATCAGCACCTTCCCCGGCTACAACTTCGACATGTTCACCACCGCGGACGTGCAGTACGAGATCGACGTGACGCAGCCCGTGGGCAGCCGCATCAAGGGCCTGACCTACAAGGGCCAGCCCATCGACCCGGCGCAGGAGTTCGTGATCGCCACCAACAACTACCGCGCCACCAGCGGCAAGAGCTTCATCCCGAAGCTGGACGGTTCGGCCACCATCTGGGCCTCGCCGGATGCCAACCGCGATGTGGTCATCGAGTACGTGCGCAAGAACCCGCAGGTCACGCGCGTGGCCAACGGAGCGGCCAAGAGCTGGCGCTTCACCCAGGTGACGACCGCGGGCGACGTGGTGTTCAGCTCCGGCGCGGACGCGCTGCCCGTGGCCCAGGCCGCGGGGCTGGCCGGTGTGTCGCTGCTCGCGGCCGATGACGGCTCGGGCAAGGGCATGGCCAAGTACAAGATCGACCTGTCCAAGTAAGCGCTGCGCGTCCCCCCGCACGGGGGCTGGCCCACGGTGGTGCACGCCCCCGTGGGCCTTTTGCTTCTAAAACAATAGCTGCTGGCGCTTGATGGATAAGCGCTGAAGGCTGTTTTGGCTTGAAGTGCTGGTCGTCAGCCGCCCGGCCTGCGCCGCCCGGGCTGCAGCAGCACCACCAGCGCGCCCGCGCCGCCGTCCAGCGGCCGCGCCTGCACGAAGGCCAGTACCTCTTTCTTTTGCACCAGCCAGCGCTGCACCCGGCCCTTGAGCACCGGTGTGCGGCCCGGCGACCCCAACCCCTTGCCATGCACCACGCGCACGCAGCGCAGGCCCGTGCGGTGCGCCAGGCGGATGAACTCGCCCAGCGCCTCGCGCGCCTCGTCGGTGCGCAGGCCGTGCAGGTCCAACTGGCGCTGGATGCTCCAATGCCCTCCGCGCAGCTTGCGCGTCACGTCCAGCCCGATGCCCGGGCGGCGAAAGCTGAGCTGGTCGTCCACGTCCAGCAGCGTGGTCACGTCGAACTCGTCGCTCAGCGACTCGCGCAGCACGCGCTCTTCGTCCAGCGCGCGCTGCACGGGCAGCGGCTCGGGCGGCTCGGGCGTGGACCAGCGCCGCTCGTGTCCCCGCTTGAGCGGCTGCACGGGGCCCACTGCGTCGGCGAACAGGTGGCGCTCGGCGCGGGCGCGCCGCTCGGCCTCGCGGCGCAGGCGCTCGCGCTCGGCCCGCTGCTGCGCGGCCTCCTGCAGCGCACGACGCAGGGGCTTGAGGTCGGCGAAGGAACGGGCGGTGAGGGCGGCGTTCATGGGCTGGCGTTGGTTGTACCGCATCGTCCATGCCCGCCCTGGGGGTCCAGGTATTCGGCGGCAATGAACTGCGTGACCTGCGCGGGGTTGAAGTTGTCATCGCTCACGAAGACCAGCACGCAGCTGCCCGCCGTGCTGCCGCCTGCGCCACCGCCGGGCAGGGACGGGCCCCAGGTCATGCCCTCCAAGTTGTCCACATCCAGGCCCAGGGCGGCGAAGTCGGCCACCAGAGTCTTGGGTGGGCTGTGGTGGTTGGAGGGGGTGAGCGCATCCAGCGCCAGCGTGTCGCTGCCCGCGCGCGTGTCGATGCGGTACAGCCGCGCGGCAAAGCCGGCGCCGGCGCTGTAGGAGCGCTCCAGCACCAGCAGGTGGTGCGCACCGTCGGCCAGGATCTCGCTCACCCCGTTCATCTGCGGCCCCCAGGGCAGGCGGCGGGCCTGCGGCACGGCGTCGGGCGGGTAGGCGATCTGGCGCAGCGCTTGGCCGCTGACCAGGTCGATGGCTGTGATGCGCACCGGTGCACCGCCCGATGCGGGCGTGGCCGGGGGGCCGTCCTGGCGCCAGGGCAGTTCCATGGACAGCCACGCGGTGCGGCCATCGGGCGCCAGGGCGAGGCCCTCCAGCGTGCCGTTGCTGCGCGGTCCGCTGCTGGCCTGGGGCGCGAAGCGGGCGGGCAGGGCGACATCGCGCACGGCCGCGCCGTCGGCGCGGCTTACGCGCAGTTGCGGGCCGAAGCCGCGGCTGAAGTCGCCCTCGCTGGTCCACACGAACTGCGCGCCGCCGGGCAGCCAGCGCACGGCCTCTGCGTCGGGCACGTCCATGCCGGGGTGCGCCCTCAGCCACGGCGCGTAGGGCCGGCCGCCGGCATGCAGCAGCGTATGCACGCCGGTGAATTCGGGCGGGGCGAGGGCGGTGGCGTCGTAGCGCAGCCGGGCGGTGTAGATGCGCGCCGGGTCATGGGTGGAGCGGTCATCGCTGATGAGCAGGTAGGTGTCTTGCGCGGCGTTGTAGTCGATGCCGGAGAGGCCGCCCACCGTGGTGCCGCCATAGCGGGTGAGCGGCGGCACGGTGGCGGTGCCGATGAGCCGCAGCAGCGGGGCCTGGGCCGGTGGCTGCGGGGGCGGCAGGCGCGTGGCCAGCGGGACGCAGCCCGCCATGGCCAGCAGCAGCGCCTGGGCCAGTACGCGCCGCGAGCGCCCCGGTGCGCTCACACCAGCCCTTGCTCGGCCATGGACAGGGCAGCGCCTGGCGCCACGATCACATGGTCGAGCACGCGCACGTCCACCAGCGCCAGCGCGGCCTTCAAGGTCTGGGTCAGCGCCTCGTCGGCGCGGCTGGGCTGCACACTGCCGCTGGGGTGGTTGTGCGCCAGCACCACGGCGGCGGCATGGTGGTGCAGGGCGCGCAGCACCACTTCACGGGGGTAGACCGAGGTCTGCGTGAGCGTGCCCCGGAACAGCTCTTCCATGGCGATCAGGCGGTTGCCGCTGTCCAGGAACAGCACGGCGAACACCTCGTGCGTGCGCCCCGCCAGGTGCAGCTGCAGGTAGTGCTGGACGGCCTGCGGCGAGTCGAACACCTCGCGCTCGCGCAGCTGCTGGGCCATGGCGCGGCGGGCGAGTTCCAGCACGGCCATCAGCTCGGCGCGCTTGGCGGGGCCCAGGCCCTTGATGCGCTGCAGGTCCTGGCTGCTGGCGTGCAGCAGCCCGGCAATGCCGCCAAAGCCGCCGCCGGCGCTGCGGCCCGTGGCGGGGTCGCGCACGGGATCATCCAGCAGCTCCTGGGCCAGCTGCAGCACGCCCTTGCCCGCCAGGCCCGTGCGCAGCAGGATGGCCAGCAGCTCGGCGTCGGACAGCGCGGCGGGGCCGCGTGCGAGCAGCTTTTCGCGGGGCTGGGCATCCAGCGGCAGGTCTTTGAGGGGCATGGCGCGGTGGGCGCCGCCCCGGCATACGGCCGTGGGGGCTTGCCCGGTTTTCTACAATGCCGGCAGTTTATCGAGAGCTTTCATGACCGCAGACGCCTTCGCATCCTCGTCCACCGTGCCCACTGTGCAACAGGGCTCGTTCCTCACGCTGCACTACCGCCTGGCCGGCCCGGCGGGTGACGTCATCAATACCTTCGAGGACAAGCCCGCCACGCTGTCGGTCGGCACGGGCGAGCTCTCGCCCGCGCTGGAGCAGCGCCTGATCGACCTGCCCGAGGGCGCGCGCGCCACGTTCGAGCTGGCCGCGGGCGAGGCTTTCGGCGAGCGCAACCCCGACATGCAGCAGTGGGTGGCCAAGAAGCTGCTGAACGAGCTGGGCGACCCCCACGAGGAATACACCGTGGGCGACGTGGTGCAGTTCCCCACGCCCGACGGCACGGGCCAGTACGCCGGCGTGGTGCTGGAGGTGCGCGAAGACGGCGCCGTGCGCTTTGACTTCAACCACCCGCTGGCGGGCGTGCCCGTCACTTTCGAAGTGCTGCTCATCGGCGTGCTCTGAACGGGACGCCGCCATGCAAAAACCCCAGGAAATCATTCTGGCCGAGCCGCGCGGCTTTTGCGCGGGGGTGGACCGGGCCATCGAGATCGTCGAGCGCGCCATTGCCAAGTTCGGCGCGCCCATCTACGTGCGCCACGAGATCGTGCACAACACCTATGTGGTGAACGACCTGAAGGCCAAGGGCGCGATCTTCATCGAGGACCTGGACGAGGTGCCGCCCGGCGCCACGCTAATCTTCTCGGCCCACGGCGTGAGCCGCGCTGTTCAGGATGAGGCGCGCGCGCGCGGTTTCACCATCTTCGACGCCACCTGTCCGCTGGTGACCAAGGTGCATGTCGAGGTGGCCAAGCTGGCCAAGGAAGGCTATGAGTTCATCATGATCGGCCACAAGGGGCACCCCGAGGTCGAGGGCACCATGGGCCAGTTGGACCATGGCATCCACCTGGTGGAAGACGTGGCCGACGTGGCCCGCGTGCAGCCCGCGCAGACCGAGAAGCTGGCCGTGGTCACGCAGACCACGCTCAGCGTGGACGACGCGGCCGAGATCACCGCCGCCGTGCGCGCGCGCTTTCCCTCCATCCGCGAGCCCAAGCAGCAGGACATCTGCTACGCCACGCAGAACCGCCAGGACGCGGTGAAGCTGCTCAGCCCGCAGGTGGACCTGGTGGTCGTGGTGGGAAGCCCCACCAGCTCCAACAGCAATCGCCTGCGCGAGCTGGCAGCGCGCCTGGGCACGCCGGCCTACATGATCGACAGCGTGGACGAGCTGCGCCACGAGTGGTTTGACGGCATCTCCCGCGTGGGCCTCACGGCCGGTGCGTCGGCACCCGAGGTGCTGGTGCAGGCCGTGATCACGCGCATCAAGGAGCTGGGTGCGGTGGCCGTGCGCAAGCTGGACGGCATCGAGGAAACCGTGAAATTCCCGCTGCCCAAGGGCCTGAAGCTGGACACCGCCACGGGCCTGGAGATCACCGAGCGCCCGCCCGAAACCGGCCCGGGCGGACACTGAGCGCGCTTATTCGCGCGCAGGAGCCCAGGCGTGACGGGGCTGCACGAACCCTGTCTGCGACAGCTTTGCTTCATTATTGATAGCTGTTCGCGCTTGATGGATAAGCGCTAAGGGCATATTTGGCATCTATGTGGCAATGCCTGCGCGTGGGTGGGGCATGTGGCACCGGATGGCCAATCCCCCGCAGAATGTGGGCCTCTTTACAATTTCCGCTTCTTCACACCGTGGGGGCACGCTGGGCCCCCTGCATATGGAAATAGCAATACTGTTCGCCCTCATCCTGCTCAATGGCGTGTTCGCCATGTCCGAGCTGGCTCTGGTCTCCGCGCGCAAGACGCGCCTGCAGAAGCTGATCGATGAGGGCGATAGCGGGGCGATCGCCGCGGCCAAGCTGGGTGAGAACCCCACGCGCTTTCTCTCCACCATCCAGATCGGCATCACTTCGATCGGCGTGCTCAACGGCATTGTGGGCGAGTCGGCCCTGGCCAAGCCGCTGGGCGAGTGGCTGCTGGGCCTGGGGGTGGAGCCGCAACTGGCCGGCTACCTGGCCACGGGCCTGGTGGTGGTGCTGATCACCTACTTCTCGATCGTCGTGGGCGAGCTGGTGCCCAAGCGGCTGGGCCAGAGCTACCCCGAGACGCTGGCGCGCGTCGTGGCGCGCCCCATCAACTGGCTGGCGCTCGCCACCAAGCCCTTCGTGCGCCTGCTGTCGATCTCCACCGAGGGGCTGCTGCGCGCCCTGGGGGTGAAGGAGTATTCCGCCAGTGCCGTGACCGAGGACGAAATCCACGCCGTGCTGGCCGAGGGCACGAGTGCCGGCGTGATCGAGTCGCACGAGCACCAGATGGTGCGCAACGTGTTCCGCCTGGACGACCGGCAGATCGGCTCGCTGATGGTGCCGCGCGCGGACGTGGTGTTCCTGGATGTGGAGGAGCCTTTCGAGGAGAACCTGCGGCGCATCGAGGAGTCCGACCATGCGCGCTTTCCGGTGGTGCGCGGCGGCATGGAGAACATCCTGGGCGTGCTCAACGCGCGCCAGTGGCTGTCGCGCACGGTGCGCGATGCCCAGGCGCGCGACCTGACGACCCAGCCGCTGCAGACGGCGCTGTACGTGCCCGAGACCATCAATGCCATGGAACTGCTGGACAACTTCCGGCAGTCCGACGTGCAGATGGCCTTCGTCATCGACGAATACGGCGAGGTGCAGGGCATTGTGACCGTGCAGGACATCATCGAGGCCATCACGGGCGAGTTCCAGCCGCGCGACCCCGAAACCTCCTGGGCCATGGAGCGCGACGACGGCAGTTGGCTGCTGGACGGCCATATCCCCGTGCCCGAGCTCAAGGACCGGCTGCAGTTGGCCACCGTGCCCGAAGAGGACCGCGGCCGTTACCACACGCTCAGCGGCATGGTCATGCTGCTCACCGGCAAGCTGCCCAAGGTCACCGACACGGTGCAGTGGGAACGCTGGCGCTTCGAGGTGGTGGACATGGACGGCAAGACCATCGACAAGGTGCTGGCCTCCCGCCTGCCCGATGAGGAGGCCAGCGCCGATCCCGCGAGCGGCGACTGAGGCTCAACTCCACAGGTCCAGCGGCGGGTCCGCCGCCACCGCGCGCAGGATGTCGGTGCGCGAGATGAAACCCGCGAGCAACCCGCGCTCATCCGTCACCGGCAGGCCGGGCAGGCCGGTGTCCAGCAGCACGCCCGCCACGCGGCGCAGTTCCGTGTCCGCAGCCACCGTGGGCACGGGACTCACCATCACTTCGGAGACCGGCCGGCGCGCGAGCTCAATGGCCTGCTTGACCGCGCCGGGCTCGGGCAGCAGGTCCAGGGGCGCCATGTCGGCGCGCAGCAGCAGGCCCACCACTTGGCCCTGATCATTCACCACGGGGGCCTGTGCGATTTCGTGCTCGGCCAGCGTCTGCCATGCATCGTTCACGCGCTGATCGGGGGCCACCGTGAGCGCGCCCGTGGTCATCACGTCGCCCACGCGCGACAACGGCTGACGCGGTTGGACGGGCCCCTGCTCGGTCTGCACATAGGCCGATACGGCCTCCAGCAGGCGCAGGGGCTTGGGCGTCGCCGTCTGCGCCGTGGCGGGAGGGGCTGCGGTCGCAACAGGTGCCGCGTCGCTGTCCAGGGCGCGCGTGCGCAGGGCCTGGGGGCGGTGCACGCGCCGCACCGGCGCCACCTGCGCCAGCTTGTCCGGTCCACCCCGGTAGATTTGCCCCGAAGGGCCGAACACGAAAAACATGGCTTTGCCTCCTGACCCCTGGCCAATGCACCCGCATTGATGGTGCATTGCCATGTTATCGGCGCGAAACGCCGCGGCTTTCGCCCCAGTACGCTCTTAGCATGCCGGGCTGCGCCACTAAAATCGCCGCCTATGCTAGACATCCTCCTCCTTCGCAAAGACCTCGCATCGGCCGTCGCACGGCTGGAAACCCGCAAGAAGCCCCAGGCCTTCCTGAATGTGGAGGCGTTCCAGGCCCTGGAGTCCGAGCGCAAGACCATCCAGATGCGCACCGAGGAGTTGCAGTCGCAGCGCAACCAGCTGTCCAAGCAGATCGGCATGCTCATGGGCAAGGGTGAGAAGGACGCCGCCGAGGCTGCGAAAGCCCAGGTGGCCGCGATCAAGGCGGAACTGGACGGCTCTGCCACCCGGTTGGATCAGATCCAGGGCGAACTGCAGACGATTCTGGCCGCCGTCCCGAATCTGCCGCACGAGAGCGTGCCCGTGGGCTCGGACGAGAGCGCCAACGTGGAGGTGCGCCGCTGGAGCCCCAATGGCCCACAGCCGCGCAGCCTGGGCTTTCCCCCCAAGGACCATGTGGACCTGGGCGAGCCGCTGGGCCTGGACTTCGACATGGGCGTGAAGCTCTCGGGATCGCGCTTCACGGTGATGAAGGGGGGCATCGCGCGCCTGCACCGGGCCCTCAGCGCATTCATGCTGGACGTGCAGACCCAGGAGCACGGCTACACCGAGTGCTACGTGCCCTACGTCGTCAATGCGGACTCGCTCAAGGGCACGGGCCAATTGCCCAAGTTCGAGGGCGACCTCTTCGCGGCCCAGAAGGGCGGTCAGGATGCCGAGCCCGTACCCGACAACGCGCAGCTGTACCTCATCCCCACGAGCGAGGTGCCCCTGACCAACTTCGTGCGCGACGAAGTCTTGGCCGAGGCCCAGCTGCCGCTCAAGCTCACGGCCCATACGCCCTGCTTTCGGTCGGAAGCCGGCAGCTACGGCCGGGACACGCGCGGCATGATCCGCCAGCACCAGTTCGACAAGGTTGAGATGGTGCAGATCGTGCATCCCGACAAGAGCTACGAGGCGCTGGAGGAAATGACCCGCCATGCTGAGGCTGTGCTGCAGAAGCTGGGCCTGCCCTACCGCGTGATGAGCCTGTGTACGGGCGACATGGGCTTTGGCGCCGCCAAGACCTACGACCTGGAAGTGTGGCTGCCCGCCCAGAACACCTACCGTGAGATCAGTTCGGTGAGCAACTGCGAAGCCTTCCAGGCCCGCCGCCTGCAGGCGCGCTTCAAGAACGCGCAGGGCAAGAACGAGCTGGTGCACACCCTCAACGGGTCTGGCCTGGCCGTGGGCCGCACGCTGGTGGCGGTGCTGGAGAACTACCAGAACGAGGACGGCAGCGTGACCATTCCCGAGGTGCTGCGCCCCTACATGGGCGGTCAAGCCACGCTATCGGTCTGAAATTTCCTGATTGAATCGCGGGGCTCGACACACAGGAGAGGTGGCAGAGTCGAATGTCCCTGACTCGAAATCAGGCGTAGTGGCAACACCACCGTGGGTTCGGATCCCACCCTCCACTGCGAGTATTCATATCAGACGGGCCCGAGTGGCCCGTTTTGCATTTCTACATTCCGCTTTATCTATCGCAGCGGCGAGCGAGTCGCGGTGCGGCTAGCAGTTGGATTGGTATTTTTCATTTCCAGCTTGCCGCGTACACACGCTGCATGACGGCAATGTGAGAGTGTTTGAGGCATTGGGCGGTATCGCTACATTGGCTCCGAGCCAAGCGATAGCGTCCTCAACCGAGCGGCAACGTCCCATCCACCGTTGGCCGGACGAGTGAGGGGTAGCGCGAGGGGGAGAGGTGCCGGACGGGCCGCTATGCGGTGCCTGACATCAGACTGCGGAGGTGGGGATGACTACCGTTCCGCCATACGAATTGGCTCGGCTGCATCAGGGGCCTTGCCAATTTCAAGTGCGCGTTTTCTGTTTCTACTTGTCACGGACGGACAGGAGACGATATGCTCGCTTCCTATATCTCAGTCTATCGAGGTCGGCACGGTCATGAGTTTGTTCAATTTTCATTTCCATCGGTTCCTGGCTGCATGCGTGCTGGCGGGCAGCGTCGCTTTAGCCCAAGCAGCAACGATTTACACGACAACTAACAATGGTACGAGCTTGGGTACGGTGGACTCATTGACTGGCGTTGGTACTGTTGTGGGGCCTTTCGGTCAATCGAATTGCTATTCGTTGGCATTCGACACCAACGGCACGATGTATGTGACTTGCGGGGGCAATCTATACACAGGCAACAAGACCACGGGAGCGCTCACGTTGGTTGGCGCTACCGCCGGTATCAATTACGGGATGGAGTTCGACGCTTCGGGACAGCTTTGGGGCATCAACGGCAATAACCTCTACAAGATCGACAAGACAAACGGTGCTACTACGTTGGTAGGGTCCACGGGGGCGGCCAGCAACGTCATGGATATCTCGTTTGGTGTTGGAGGTACCTTGTATGTGGTGGATGGAGCTGCTCGCCTGTTCACGGTCAATACCACCACCGGTGCTGCCACTTTGGTAGGTACTATGGGCAGCAACATCATGGCGCTCATGGCAGATACTAGTGGCGCGATGTACGCGATTTCGTACGTTACACCCGGCGTCCTCTATCGGGTGAACACGGGCACCGCAGCCTTGACGCCCATTGGGGGCAATACTGGTCTCAGTCTGCCCCACGGAGGGTCGTTTGGTGCATTCTTCGGTGCTGCCTCAACCGCTCCTGCGAGCATTCCGACCCTATCTGAGTGGGCGCTGATCGGACTGTCCTCGCTTGTGGCTATGTTCGGGATTGCGAGGATGCGGCGACGTCAAGCCTGATCAAGCTAGCCACCTCCGGGTGGCTTTCTCATATGCGCTTCTCGCGCAGGCAAGTATCAATCATCCTACCCACAAGCCTACCCATCGCTCCCGGGTTCAGAGGCTTTGGTCTGGCTTAGCCGTGGGCCGCACCCTGGTGGCGGTGCTGGAGAATTACCAGAACGAGGACGGCAGCGTGACCATTCCCGAGGTGCTGCGCCCCTATATGGGCGGCCAAGCCACGCTGGCAGTCTGAAATTTCCTGCTAGAATGGCGGGCTTCGACACACAGGAGAGGTGGCAGAGTGGTCGAATGTACCTGACTCGAAATCAGGCGTAGTGGCAACACTACCGTGGGTTCGAATCCCACCCTCTCCGCCAAACTAAAAAGCCTTGCAAGCCAGTCGCTTGCAAGGCTTTTTTCTTGGTGCGTCCCTTCTGGGGCCAGCTCTTGTAACCAAATTTCGAGCGATTCTGCCCCCTGGGCCTTGCTGAGCTGGCGCCAGTAGCTATGTAAATAATAGCGACGGGCGCTGGAATTCATTCCTGCGCAGCTGCCAGAGCCAGCAGCGCTGCCTCCACCTCTGATGCTGGCACGCCGTCCACCGGCGTCAACAGGGGGGCCAGGGCCTGCAGTGCGCCGGCTTCCTTTTGCAGCCGAGCGATGGACTGGCCGGCGTCGCGCGGGGCGTCGAAACCCGTGCTTTGCAGCAGCAGGCGGCCGTCGGCAGCCACCAGCTTGAAGTAGAACTTGCCGTCGGCCTCGCGGTATTGCTTGAACGCGGGCAGGGCGGCCTTGCTGGTCTTCTGCGTGGCGGGTGCGGGGTGTGTGACGGCGCTCAGGCTGCGCAAGCCTACGGCGGCGCGCAGGCGCTGCAGGAAGGGGGCGGCGATGGCGCGGGCGCGCTTGGCGCCGATTTGCAGGGCGGCCTCCACCTTCTCGGGATGGGCCATCAGGTCGTCATAGCGCGCGCGCATGGGCGCGATTTCGCGGTCGATCCGCTCGAACAGCATCTGCTTGGCGTCGCCCCAGGCGATGCCGTCCGCATAGGCGCGCCGCATGGCGGCGGTTTCTTCGGGCGTGGCGAAGGCCTGGTAGATCTGGAACAGGGCCGAGCCCTCCACCTGCTTGGGCTCGCCAGGGGCGCGCGAATCGGTGACGATGGAGCCGATGAGCTTCCTCAGCTGCTCGCGCGTCGAGAACAGCGGAATGGTGTTGTCGTAACTCTTGCTCATCTTGCGCCCGTCCAGGCCCAGCAGCAGTGCCACATTGTCCTCGACGGCCGCCTCGGGCAGCGTGAAGTGCTCGCCGTAGAGGTGGTTGAAGCTGGCCGCCATGTCGCGGGCCATCTCGATGTGCTGGATCTGGTCGCGGCCCACGGGCACCTTGTGGGCGTTGAACATCAGGATGTCGGCCGCCATCAGCACGGGGTACATGAACAGCCCTGCGCTCACGCCGTCGTCCAGGTCGCGGCCGGCTTCCTGGTTCTTGTCCTGTGCGGCCTTGTAGGCGTGGGCGCGGTTGAGCAACCCCTTGCCGGTCACGCAGGTCAGCAACCAGTGCAGCTCAGGAATTTCAGGGATATCGGACTGACGGTAGAAGGTGACCTGCTGCGGGTCCAGTCCGGCGGCGAGCCAGCTGGCGGCGATCTCCAGCGTGGAGCGGTGCACGCGCTCGGGCTCCTGGCACTTGATGAGGGCGTGGTAATCGGCCAGGAAGTAGAAGCTCTCCACGCCTGCGTTACGGCTGGCTGCCACGGAGGGGCGGATGGAGCCCACGAAGTTGCCCAGGTGCGGCGTGCCCGAGGGGGTGATGCCGGTGAGGAAGCGGATGGTCTTTGGCATGAGGGGAGTCAGAGAAGGAGCCGGTCAGCGCAGCAGCGCGACCAGTGGCGACAGCAAGAGGTTGATGGCGCTGTAGCCCAACGCCATCAGCGGACGCAGCCACAGCGCGCCCACGATGCCCGCCACCACCAGTGCGAGCACGATGAAGAAGCCGTAGGGCTCGATGCGCGAGAGCAAATGGGCTTGCTTCCACGGCAGCAGGCCGACGAGGATGCGCCCGCCGTCGAGCGGCGGCAGCGGAAACAGGTTGAACGCCCACATCACGAGGTTGACGGCAATGCCGGCGCGCGCCATCTCCAGAAAGAAACGCTCCTGAGTACCGGTGGCGACCAGCGTGACCAGCAGCAGCGCCCAGCCGATGGCCTGGATGAAGTTGGATGCCGGGCCCGCCAGCGCCACCCAGATCATGTCGCGCTTGGGATGGCGCAGTTGGCTGAAATTCACCGGAACGGGCTTGGCATAGCCGAACAGGAACGCCCCCGACGTGGCGAAATACAGCAGCAGCGGCATGAGCACTGTGCCCACCGGGTCGATGTGTTTGAGGGGGTTGAGCGTGATGCGGCCCATCATCAGCGCGGTGTTGTCGCCAAAGTGCCGGGCGGCATAGCCATGCGCGGCTTCGTGCACGGTGATGGCAAACAGCACCGGCAGGGCGTAGATGAGGACGGTCTGGATAAGGTCGGTCATGGGCACCCGCCGATTGTCGCGCATGCGCGCCGCGGGTTCCTGTCTTACAGCGCACGGGCAGTTGTCCGACAGCCGCATGCTGGACAGGCCGTCACCATGCACGGCAGTGGCGCGCGCTCCCACGGCGCGCCGGCCCAAACAACAAGCTAGAGGAGGCCACCCCATGCATGCCTGGTATCTGCCTGTGAAGGTGTTTGCGCTCGTCGTGGTGCTGCTGATGGTCGTGGCCATGGTCTACGCCGGCACCATGGCCGTCATGTACTGGTCTGGCATCGGCGTGTGAAAGGGAGAACCCCATGAACAAGCGCCAGACGCGTCTTTTCGCCATCGTCGCCACGGGCATCTCGGCGGCGGTGTTCCTCCTCCTCACTTTTGACAGCCACCGCAAGTTCGATGCGCTGACCAATGCCGAGTCCATTACTCCGGCGGTCGTGCACGGCAAGGATGTCTGGCACAAGAACAACTGCATCAACTGCCACACCATCTTTGGCGAAGGCGCCTACTACGCGCCCGATCTGACCAAGATCACCAAGCTGCGCGGCGAGACTTATCTGAAGGCTTACCTGAAGGATCCTTCCAAGTTCTACGACGAGCAGCGCCACCGTCGCCTGATGCCCAAGCAAGACCTGAGCGACGAGGACATTGCCGGACTCATCGCTTTCTTCGACTGGGTCAGCAACGTGGACAACCAGGGATGGCCGCCGCGGCCCATCCTCGTGACGGGCTCCACACTGCCGGGGGCTGACCGCAGCGCCGCGCAGCAGGCGGACGACGCAAAGATCGAACGGGGCGGCATCGCTGCGCCCCCCGGTGCGCGCCCGCTGTCGGGCAACGAAGACCCGATTGCCCTGGGCGAGCGGGTATTCCGCACGGCCACGCCCGCCTGCACCGCCTGCCACTCCACCGCGCCTGGCGTGAATATGGCTGGGCCGTCCCTCGCAGGTGTGAAGGGCCGCACCGAGGCACTGCTGGGCTCGGCCGACTACAAGGGTCAGGCCAAGGATGTGGCGGCCTACTTGCATGAGTCCATCGTTTCGCCCAGCGCGCACCTGGTGCCCGGGCCCATGTACTCGGCTGATGGGACCTCTTTCATGCCCACGACCTACGCCAAGGACCTCACGGCCGAGCAGATCGACCAGCTCGTGGCCTACCTGATGTCCATGAAGTAAGCACGCCCGCAGCCATCGCCGGAGTCCGCCATGAGATACAAGTCCCAATCCGTCGCCTACTGGTATTTCGCCGTGGCCGTGGCCCTGTTCGGGCTGCAGCTGGTGTTCGGCCTGTTGTCGGCCACCAAGTACCTGGGGCCGGATCCGCTGCTGTACATCCTGCCGTTCGACGTGACCAAGATGATCCACACCAACATCCTGATCGTCTGGGTGTTGTGCGGCTTCATGGGGGCCACGTACTGGATGGTGCCCGACGAGTCGCGCACCGAACTGCACAGCACACGGCTGGCCTACATCCAGCTCGTGCTGTGGACGGTGATGGGCGTGGCCACGGTGGTGGGCTACCTGTTCCGCTGGGGCACGGGCAACAAGCTGCTGGAGCAGCCGCTGCCCTCCAAGATCGTGATCGTGATCGTGATGCTCATGTTCCTCTACAACGTCGGCATGACGATCCGCAAGTCCGGCCGTTTCACGACACCGGAGGGTGTGCTGCTGGGCGGCCTGGGCCTGGCGGCGGTGCTGTACCTGCCGGCGTTGCTGGAGTTTCACAACTACACCGTGGCTATCTTCTACCGGTGGTGGACCATCCACCTGTGGGTGGAGGGCGTGTGGGAGATGATCCAGGGCGGCTTCCTCGCGTACCTGCTGATCCGCCTGTCGGGCGCAGACCGTGAGGTGATGGAAAAGTGGCTCTATGTCATCGTGGGGCTGGTGTTCATTGCCGGCATCCTGGGTACGGCGCACCACTATTACTGGGTGGGCGTGCCGCAGTACTGGCTGCCCATCGGAGGCTTCTTCAGCGCACTGGAGCCCGTGGCCCTGGTGGGCATGGCCATGTATGCCTACTTCGCCATGCGCCGCTCGGGCATGGCCCACCCCAACAAGCTGGCGCTGCACTGGACGGTGGGAAGCGCCGTGTTCACGCTGTTCGGTGCCGGCCTGCTGGGCCTGGCCCACACTTTTCCCAGCGTGAACAAGTGGACGCACGGCACCCTCATTACCGCCATGCACGGGCACGCGGCGTTCTACGGAGCCTACGCGATGATCGTGATGGCCATGATCAGCTATGCGCAGCCGGCCCTCACACGCAGGCCCGAGGAAGGCACCGCCATGGGCTACCTGTCGTTCTGGATGCAGCTGGCGGGCATGTTCGGCATGACGCTGTCGTTCGCCACCGCGGGCATTGGGCAGGTGTACCTGGAGCGCATCATGGGCATGGGCTACCTGGATGCGCAACTCAAGATCCAGGTGCACTTTGTCATGCTGGTCATCACCGCGTCCATCTTCGCGATTGGCGTTGCGTTGTTCATCATCGATTTCTTCCGCCACCCGCTGCGGCTGGAGGTCAGCGCCAGCGATCCGGTGGACCGTCCCCTCGATACGCACCGTGCTGCAGCGATTTGATCTACAGGGCGGGGCGGGGATGGCCCGCCCGGCAACGTCCCCTGCGCCGGAGCCTCCCTATTACCTGCCCAGCGGCGACGAGATCGAGGTCTTCGCGCAGTGCCACGCGCAGGGCCTGGCCGTCATGCTCAAGGGACCCACAGGTTGCGGCAAGACGCGCTTCGTAGAACACATGGCCTGGCGCCTGAAGCGCCCGCTCATCACCATCGCCTGCCATGACGACCTGAGCGCCAGCGACCTGATCGGCCGCTTCCTCATCCAGGGCAGCGGCACCGTGTGGCACGACGGGCCGCTGACCCGTGCCGTGCGCGAGGGCGCGCTGTGCTACCTGGACGAAGTGGTGGAGGCGCGGCAGGACACGGTGGTCGTATTGCACCCGCTCACCGACCACCGGCGCATCCTGCCCATCGACAAGACGGGCGAGGTGGTCGAGGCCGCGCCCGGCTTCGGGCTCATCGTGTCGTACAACCCCGGCTACCAGCGCATGCTCAAGGACCTGAAACCCAGCACGCGCCAGCGCTTCGTGGCACTGGACTTCGGCTTTCCCGCGCCTGAGGTAGAGGCGCGCATCGTCGCGCAGGAAAGCGGCATTGCCGAGCCCGAGGCGCGCGCGCTGGTGCAGCTTGCCACGCGGCTGCGCGCACTGCAGGACCGTGGCCTGGCCGAGGTGCCCAGTACGCGGCTGCTGGTGGCGGCTGCGCAGCTGGCGGTGCGCGGCGTGGACCTGCGCCGCGCCTGCCTGCACGCCATCGTGGCGCCGCTGTCGGACGAGGCATCGCTGGTGGGCGCCATGCGCGACCTTGTCGACGCCACCTTTGTCTGACCATGGCCGAGGCCGAGGACGTCATCACCGACGCGGCGCGACATGCCACGATCTATGCCCAGGCGCTGTGGCGCCGCCACCGCCCCCCGCCGGCCGGCCCACCCCGGCTGCATCTGGCCGATGTGGCGCCGCGCCTGGACCTGTTGGTAAGCGCCGCGCTGGGCATCCGCCTGCAGCTGCGCGCGGCGCAACCGCCTGCTCCGCCTACCTTCCTCTCGCGCTGGATGCAGCGTGCAGAGGCCCCCAGCCAGCGCGACGCCGTGCCCGCCACCGACGGCGCCAACCTGTGGCTGCCCCCCGCGCTGACGGATATACCCGGCGCGCAAGCGTGGAAGAACGGGGCGCTCACCGCCGACGAGCGCTACCGCACGCTCGCGCTGATGCACGGTATGCGCGCAGTGCGGGGGGCGCCAGCATGCGCTGCCCAGGCGGTGGACGGTTTCGAGCGGGCGTTGTTTGCACTGCTTGAAGCCCATGCCGCCGACCACGCGCTGGCCCTGCGCCTGCCGGGCATGGCCGCGCCACTGGCGCGCCTGCGGCAGGCCATGCTGGCAGCGCGCCCGGCCGTGGCGGCGCTGCCGCCGCACCTGCAATCGCTGGAGTCGCTGGCGCACGCCCTGCTGGCCGGCCCACCCGCGGGCGCCGGGCCTCCCGGCCTGATGCCATCGCTGCCGGCCCAGGCGCCACAGGTGCTGGCGCATGCACGTGCCCTCGCTTCGCGCCTGCGTCCGGCCGCGGCCCCCGCGCGCCAGCAGCGCTGGTGCATGGTCGACGCGTGGCTGGGCGAGCTGCGCACGCCGGCTACCCCCGCGCCTGCGCACGCCACGGCGGACGGCGCAGAGGATGCCTCTGGCACGACCCATGCTGCCCGTCTGGCGCGCCGTCCGCAGGTGCGCCAGGCGCTTCCCGATGAGGACGACGCGAACGGTCCCGGTGCATGGATGGTGCAGACCGCCCAGCCGCACGAGCAGGCCGCGGACCCCATGGGCATGCAGCGCCCGAGCGACCGCGACGCCAGCACGGCGGCGGAGGAGTTCGCCGATGCGCTGTCCGAACTGCCCGAGGCGCGCCTCGTGGCCACGCTCGGCCGTCCGAAGGAGGTGCTGCTGTCCGATGACCCGCCGGAGCATCTGGCGCGCCAGGCGCGGGCGGGCGGCGGTGCGGGCGCCGGGCCGGGCGTCGACGTTCTGTACTACCCCGAGTGGGACGGCGCCAGCGGCAGCTACTGCCGCCCCGGCGCCGCCGTATGGGTGCACGACGCAGCCCCGGGCGCGCCCGATTGGCTGGAAGCCACGCTGCATGAGCGCCGGGCCATGCTGCACGCCGTGCGCAGGCGGTTCGAGCTATTGCGCAGCCGCCGCGTGGCCGTGCGCCGCCAGCTCGACGGCGACGAGATCGACCTGGAGGCTTGCATCGAGGCGCGCGCAGACTTTGCCGCGGGCCTGCCGCTGCCCCAGCGCCTGTACCGCAGCGAGCGCCGCCTGCACCGCGACCTGGCGGTGCTGGTGCTCATGGATGTGAGCGGCTCCACCGACGGCTGGGTGGCGCCGGGCCGGCGGGTGGTTGACGTAGCGCGTGAGGCACTGCTGTTGGTGAGCATGGCGCTGGACGGCATGGGCGCGCCGTTTGCGGTGCAGGCGTTCTCCGGTGAGGGGCCGCAGGGGGTGGTGGTGCGCAACGTCAAGCGTTTTGACCAGCCCTACGGGCGAGACGCTGCGCTGCGCATCGCCGGTCTGGAGCCCGAGCACTACACGCGCGCCGGCGCCGCGCTGCGCCATGCCACCAGCACGCTGATGCGCCAGCCGGCCGCGCACCGCCTGCTGTTGCTGCTGTCCGATGGGAAGCCCAACGACATCGACGCCTATGAAGGCCGCTATGGACTGGAGGACATGCGCCAGGCCGTGACCGAGGCGCGGCTGCAAGGCATTGCGCCGTTTTGCCTGACCATCGATCGCCAGGCGGCCCGCTATCTGCCCACGGTGTTCGGTGCCCATCACTACGCGCTGCTGCCCCGGCCCGAGGAACTGCCGCAGGTGCTGCTGCAATGGCTGCGCCGGCTGGTGGTGGTGTGACTAATTGCTACTGTTTTAGTAGCTATTAGCGCTTGCTGGATGGGCGCTAGAGGCCTTAAACGTTCTGATTCTTCCGTCGGCGCATTTCGCCGCTGTGGCACGCACCAAGCCCGGGCGCGTGCCCTTAAAGCCCCAGCTTGGCCAGGCCGCCGCCACCTTCGCGCACCACGATGGGGTCGCCGCCGGTATTCATGGGCGTGAGGTCCAGTACCGTGGTGGGCTCCAGCGGGCAGCCGCCCGCGTCGAGGATGCCATCGAGCTGCTTTTCAAAGCGCTCGCGGATCTCCTGCGGGTCGTTCAGCGGCTCGCTTTCGCCCGCTGGGATCAGTGTGGTGGCCAGCAGCGGCGCGCCGTGCAGTTCCAGCAGCATCTGCAGGCCCTTGCGGTCGGGCACGCGCAGGCCGATGGTCTTGCGCTGCGGATGGCTCACGCGGCGCGGCACTTCCTTGGTGGCGTCCAGGATGAAGGTGTAAGGCCCGGGCGTGGCCAACTTCAGCAGGCGATATTGGCGGTTGTCCACATGCGCGTAATTGGCCAGCTCCGACAGGTCGCGGCACAGCAGCGTGAGGTGGTGCTTGTCGTTGATCTGCCGAATACGACGAATCCGGTCTACGGCGTCCTTGTCGTCCAGGCGGCAGACCAGCGCGTAGCTGGAGTCGGTGGGCACGGCCAGGATGCCGCCGCTCGACAGCAGCGTGGCGGCCTGCTTGAGCAGGCGCGGCTGCGGGTTGTCGGCGTAGATCTCGAAATATTGGGCCATGGAGGGGCGCGGCGGTCAGCCGGCAGTGGTGCGGGGGGCGCGCAGGATGCGATCGGACAACAGCTCCCACACGGGGGTGAGCTGGCCTGGCAAATCCGGCAGGGCGCCCAGGTCGGTGTGTGATTCGTTCGGGCTGTGGAAGTCGCTGCCGCGCGAGGCGGCCATGCCGAACTCCTGCGCCATGGCGGCGTACACGGGATATTCGGATGGCGTATGGCTGCCGGTCACCACTTCCACGCCCTGGCCGCCGTGCTGCTTGAACTCGGAAAACAAGGCGTATTCCTCATTCGCCGTGAATCGGTAGCGTGCAGGATGGGCGATCACGGCCATGCCGCCGGCCTCGCGGATCCAGCGCACCGCATTGCCCAGCGTGGCCCAGCGGTGGGGTACGTAGCCGGGGTTGCCCTCGGTGAGAAAGCGCCGGAACACTTCGGAGGTGTCGTGGCACACGCCAGTCTCCACGAGGAAGCGGGCAAAGTGCGTACGCGAGACCAGTTCGGGGTTGCCCGCGTAGCGCAACGCCCCTTCGAATGCGCCGCTGATACCCACGTGCGCGAGTTGCTGCGCCATCTCCTGTGCCCGTTCGCTGCGCCCGCCGCGCGTGGCCGCGAGGCCCTGGGCGAGTTGTGCATTGTCCGGGTCGAACCCCAGTCCCACGATATGCACCGTGGTGTCGGCGAAGGTGACCGAGATCTCTGTGCCCGTGAGGTAGTCCATGCCCAGCGCGTGCGCGGCGGCGGCGGCGCGGTGCTGGCCGCCGATCTCGTCATGATCCGTCAGCGCCCACAGCGCTACACCGTTGGCATGCGCACGGGCTGCCAGCGCTTCGGGGGTGAGGGTGCCGTCAGACACCACGGAGTGGCAGTGAAGGTCGGCGTTGAGGAGGATGGACACGATTTCATTTTAGGGGGAGCCCGCAGGGCATGTTGTCGTGGTGGTTACAACCGGGTGACAAAGGCGTTGCGACGCGTTGGCAACCGATGGTTTGTAATCAAATGTGTGTAAATGAGACAATATGAGGGTTTACCCCTGCTGCCGACCATCGCAGCATGGCCCTCAACAGCCCACGGCGCCTGGCGCCCTTGATTGCGTAGACCATGAACTTCAACCACTTGCCCGTTGCCCGCAAACTCTGGGGTCTCATCCTGGGGCTGCTGGTTTCCATGCTGCTCCTATTGGCAGGCCTGATGACCTACACCGCCCAGCTCGATGATGAGGCCGCGCGCATCGTGCAGGCCAATCAAGACCGCATGAGCCTGGCCCTGCGCTGGAAAGGGCTGACCATGCTGGCCGTGGACCAGTCCGTGAGCGCGCTGGCCTCGGCCGACGAGACCCTGGCGTCGGGCCTGCAGAAAAAAGCCAAGCAGGGGATTGAGGCCATCAACGTGGTGCAAAAGCAGGTCGAGGCGGCGGCTGTCACTGCTGAAGGCAAGGCGCAACTGGAGCGCATTGCAGCCGCCCGCAAGGTGGTGTTGGATGCGCTGGCGGAGGCCACCAAGGCCCGGGCCGAAGGCGACTTTGCCCGCACGCTGACCCTGGTGGACAGCAAACTGCTGCCCGCCGTGGAGCGCTACGTGGGCGAACAGGACGCCTATGTCCAACTGCAAGAACGTCAGCGTGACGCCGCCAAGCAAGAGGCCCAGGCCTTGCGCGAGCGCGCCATGTGGATGGGCGCGGGCATCGCCGCGGTGGTGGTGGTCTTGGGCCTGGTGTTGGCGAATCTGCTCGTGGGCTCCATCACGCATCCCCTGGAGCGGGCCGTGGGGCTGGCTGACGCGATTGCCGGTGGCGACTTGACGCAAGACGTGCACGATGACCGTCGTGACGAACTGGGCCACCTGCTGCGCTCGCTGTCGGCCATGGGAGCACGTCTGCGCGGCGTGGTGGGCGAAGTGCGCTCGGGCGTGGAATCGGTCTCGGCGGCGTCCAGCCAGATCGCCACGGGCAACCACGACCTGTCTGCGCGAACCGAGCAGACCGCGGCCAACCTCGAAGAGACGGCCGCCAGCATGGAAGAGCTCACCGCCACCGTCACCCAGTCGGCCGACACCGCGCGCCAGGCCAACCAACTCGCCGCCAACGCCGCGCAGGCCGCAGAGCGTGGCGGCGAAGTGGTGGGCCAGGTGGTCACCAGCATGCAGCAGATCACCGAATCCAGCCGCAAGATCGCCGACATCATCGGCGTGATCGATGGCATTGCCTTCCAGACCAACATCCTAGCGCTGAACGCCGCCGTGGAAGCCGCACGCGCGGGCGAGCAGGGCCGCGGCTTTGCCGTGGTGGCGGGTGAAGTGCGCAGCCTGGCGCAGCGCAGCGCCGAGGCCGCCAAGGAGATCAAGCAGCTCATCACCACCAGCGTGGACAACGTGCAATCGGGCTCGGCCCAGGTGGAGCAGGCCGGCCAGAGCATGCAGGACATCGTGCACAGCGTGCGCCGCGTGAGCGACCTGATCGGCGAGATCACCGCTTCGTCCACCGAGCAGCGCGACGGCATCGGCCAGGTGAACCAGGCCGTGGCGAACCTGGACCAAATGACGCAACAAAATGCCGCGCTGGTGGAAGAGTCCAGCGCCGCCGCCGCCGCCATGCATGAACAGGCGCAGCGCCTGGCGCAGGTAGTGGCCGTGTTCAACGTGGGCAATGGCGCCGTCGCGGCGCCCCGCAGCCCGGCCCGCGTGGCGCCGCCAGCGGTAGCGCCCGCCCCGGTCAAGACACCGGCCGCAACGCCGGCGCGCGCGACGCTGGCCAAGCCCACACCGACAAAGGCTGCCGCCAAGGTGTCCGCCCCCCAGATCGCGCCGGCCAAGACGCCTGCGGCATCGGATGCGGATGGCGAATGGGAGAGCTTCTAAGCTCTAAAAAATAGCGTTATTGGTACGTCCCGTCCCCAGTCGGGACAAAAAAAAGCGCGGCCTGTGCCGCGCCTTTCGCCATCCATACGCCGCTTAGGACGTTACGTGGTCATGGCTTGCTGTCTGCTCCGTACTTGGGAGAGCGAGGCCCATGCAGTAGTCCTCCCGGACGGCCGGCATACAGCAGTCGGCCGTTTGCGACCTCGGCGATCTGCACACTGCGGTCTGACAAGGTTTCCACAATCTGGTCAATGAGCGCAGACACCAGCATGCCCACCAAGCCACCGCTTGAACTCTTGTTTTCTGCACTCGAGGCTGTTGCCTCCCCGGACCACAGTTGCTCGCCCGTGCGCAGATCCATGAGTCGGGCGGCCAGCGTTACCCGGGTTTCACTGCTCACGATGGAGTACACCGAGCCGTACTGCCGCACGTCCAGGTAGAGCGCCGCATCCGCACCAAAAATTTCCCGCAACTTGGCCACGGGCAATTCCTGTGCGTCTTGGGCCGAAATGATGCCGTTGTTCCTGAAAGTCTCTTCGGTCACGGCCACTGGCAGCACGTAATAGCCGGACTCCGCCAGGGGGAGCGTGGCGCGTGAGAGCACGCCCGCCGGCGCAGTCACTTCGGGCGTCTGGTTCAATGGAGGGAGCACCAGAATGGACTGGGGCTTGGCTTGACGCAATGCCGAATAGTCGTAGGGCTGAGGGGTCGCGCAACCACTCAAAAGCAGGATGGCGGCGGCGCCGGCTGCCACGGCAGTGCGAACGCCAATACGGGAAATCATTGCGGGGCCTTTCCGGTGAGTGTGCGCAAAAGGAAGTCCATGAAAGACGCCGATTCGGGGAAGGTGGTCTTTTCCGCGGTAAGGGCCGCGACGCTTTTTTCGTCCTGCCCTGCCTTGGCGTACAGCATGCCCATATGGGCGCGATAGCCAGGGGGCAAGGCTTGGCCGCGCTGCTCTATTTTTTGCTGCGCTTCTTCCAGCTTGGCCACTTGCTGTTCAGCATCGGCATTGCCGCTGCTTTTGAGGTATTCGTACACCTGAGGCTGATAGCCGTCCCAGCCGTACAGGGGCTGATGGGATGTGGTGGCGCAGCCCGCCATGACCAACGCAGCTGCGATGGGAAGCGCCAAGCGGGTGGTGGTGTGGCGGCTCATTGTGCGGGTACCCATGCGCCAGATTCGACACCGCTCACGAGCTTGTCCACGGCTTCGCGGATGGCCAGGTCAAGCACTTTGCCGTTCAGGGTGGAGTCATACCCTGCGCGGCTGCCAAAACCTACAACCTCGCGGCTGGACAGGCTGTATTCGCCGGCCCCCTGGGCCGCAAAGACCACTTCACCGGTCTGTACGCGCACCACGTTCAGGCTGACTTTGGCGTAGGCCACCTGTTCCTTGCCGCGCCCCAGCACCCCGAACAGCTGCCGGTCACCGACTTCCTTGCGACCGAATTCGGTGACATCGCCCGTGATGACGAACTGCGCCCCCTTGAGTGTCTGGGCTTGCTTGAGGAGGGTGGCCTCTTGCTGCGTTTCCGACATATTGGTGCGGTCGAGCACGTTAAAGCGTCCGCTTTGCTGCAGGTGCGTCATCAAAATGGTTTGCGCCTGACCGCCGAGACGGTCCACACCATCGGAAAAGATTCCGCGTTGGAAGTTGGACCGGTTGGCGAACTTGCCAATGGAAATGGGGCTGCGCACCCCCTGGTACGCGCGCGCGGACGCCGTGGGCTTGGGGGTTTCGAGGGTGCGCGATTGCTCGGTGGTCACGCAGCCGGTAGTCAGGGCGGCGACTGCAATGACGAGGGCGTTGCAACGCCAGAGAGAACCATTCATGGGGAAAACCAATAAGAGTCCAAGAATGGCGCAGGATCATACGGTTGAATGCATACAAAATTCACATTTTGTTGCGTTTAGGTTGCTCCGAGCGTCACATTGCAGGCGACTCCAGTCCCTCCACCAGAAACTGCACCCGCCGCTCGCCCCGCCACTCGTTTACGTCCAGCCGGAAGGCCAGCAACGCCCGTTCGGGCAGCGGGTCGGTGTGGCCGAACCAGATGGCGTCCACCGGCTGACCCTGGTGCAGCAGCTTGATGGACAGATGGTTGCGCGCCTCGCCCACCAGGCGCTGGCTCAGCACCTGCACCTCCTCGCTGAAGGTGGGCGGGGCAAAGCCCTGGCCCCAGACCTCGCGGTGCAGCGTGTCCACCAGTTCCGCACGACAGTATTCCGGGGCCAGCGGGCCGTCGGTCTCCAGCCGGCGCGTGAGCGTCGCGGCATCCAGCCATTCCTGTGCGACCTGGGCGAAGGCCTGCTCGAAGAGGTCGAAATGCTCCTCGGCCACGGTGCAGCCGGCCGCCATGGCGTGGCCGCCGAACTTCAGGATCACGCCGGGGTGGCGCTTGGCTACCAGGTCCAGCGCGTCGCGCAGGTGAAAACCGGGGATGGACCGCCCCGAACCCTTCAGCTCATGCTCCTTGCCCGGCGCGCTGCTGGCAGCGAACACGAAGGTGGGGCGGTGCAACTTGTCCTTGAGGCGCGAGGCCACGATGCCCACCACGCCCTCGTGGAAGTCGGGGTCGAACACGCTGATGGCGGGCGGCGGCTCCTCGCCTTCGTCGAACAGGCTCTCGGCCAGCAGCAGGGCCTGCTCGCGCATGCCCCCTTCCAGTTCGCGCCGCTCGCGGTTGATGGCATCCAGTTGCCGGGCCAGGTCTGCGGCGCGCGCCGGGTCGTCGGTCAGCAGGCATTCGATGCCCAGCGTCATGTCGGCCAGGCGCCCCGCGGCATTGATGCGGGGCCCAAGGGCAAAGCCGAAGTCGAAGGTGGTGGCGACGGGGGCCTTGCGCCCGGCGGCGTCGAACAGGGCCTGGATGCCGGCCTGCATCTGGCCGGCGCGGATGCGCTTCAAGCCCTGCGCCACCAGGCGGCGGTTGTTGTTGTCCAGGCGCACCACATCGGCCACGGTGCCCAGGGCCACCAGCGGCAGCAGCGGCTCCAGCTTGGGTTGCGTGGCCTTGTCGAATACGCCGCGCGCGCGCAGCTCGGCGCGCAGCGCCATCAGTACATAGAACATCACGCCCACGCCGGCGATGGACTTGCTCTCGAAGCCGCAGCCGGGCTGGTTGGGGTTGACGATGGCGTCGGCCGCGGGCAGTTCGGAGCCTGGCAGGTGGTGGTCGGTGATGAGCACCGTCAGCCCCAGCGCCTTGGCGCGCGCCACGCCCTCGATGCTGGCGATGCCGTTGTCCACGGTGATGAGCACGTCGGCGCCGCGCTCGTGCACGCGCTGCGCGATGGAGGCGGTGAGGCCGTAGCCGTCCACCACGCGGTCGGGCACCAAATACTGAACATGGCGTGCGCCCAGCAGGCGCAGGCCGCGCACCCCCACCGCGCAGGCGGTGGCGCCGTCGCAGTCGTAGTCGGCCACGATGAGCAGGCGCCGGTCCTGGCTGATGGCATCGGCCAGCAGCGCCGCGGCCTGCCGCACGCCCATGAGGGTGTCCGGCGGTAGCAGGCGGGCGAGGGCGTCGTCCAGCTCCTCCTTGGCGCGGATGCCGCGCGCCGCGTACAGGCGTGCCAGCAGCGGGTGCACGCCGGCCTGCTCCAGCGCCCAGACCACGCGCGGCGGGATGTCTCTAGCTACTATTTTCATAGCTGCTCGCGCACGCTGGAAAAGCGCTGGGGCTTGAAAAGACTCTGAATGCGCTGGCCCAGGCTGCGCGGCGCCGTATGCCAGGACTGTGCACCGCGTTCGCCGCACAGCGTGAGGCGCGCCGCGCCGCCGCCCGCCACATGCGCGGCCAGGCGCGCCACCGGGCCAGCGTCCAGCGCGGCCCAGGCCTGGCGCCAGGCGTGCCAGTCCTCGCGCAGCGCAGCGTCCAGCAGGGTGGTGGGCATCTCGGGCGCCGGCACGGGGGCGGGTGGCTGGGGCAGGGCGCCTGCGCCGTGCACCCAGAAGGCATTGACTGGCGGCAGGCCCTGGGCCGCGCGTGCGTCGTTGAAGGGGTGGGTGTACAGCAGCATCTGCATCTCGCTGTGCAGGCGGTGCAGCAGGCGCGCGCGGGCGGGGTCGGGCATCCAGGCGCGCACGTCGCGCTGGATCACGCGGTCCAGCGACGCGGTGGGCAGGTTGTCGAACACTGCACCTTGCGCGATCCAGCGCGTCGGCTGGTCGTAGGTGAGCGTGATGCCGTCCTCGGCAAACCAGGGCGCCACAATGGCGAGCAGCGCGCGCGAGGCGGCCTCGTCCAGCTGCAGCCGCGCCGGGTCGCCCAGCGTGACATGGTCGGCACCGACCTGCCAGTGGCAAGGGGTGATGAAGGCCCAGGCGCTGGTGGCCGCATGGGGAGCGCTGACCTGCTGGTGCTGGTGCCACGCGGCCCAGGGCGTGGTGCCCTCGCTGGTGGCGGGCAGGCCGTGGTGGCGGGCCAGGGCGCGTTCGTGAGGCGGGGCGAAGTCCGTCTCGGCGCCAGCATCGAGGCCGGTGCTGGACAGGCGGGCCAACAGCCGGTCCAACTGGGGCAGTTCCAGGCCATGGAGGGCCTGCTGGCATCCTTCGGCCGGGCTGATGGCCAGCGGGATGAGTAAATGGGGCATGTCCGACATAGAGGTGTATTGTCCCGGATGCACCCGATGACGGTGGGCGCAAAACCACAGCGTCACGCAAGCGTCACAAGTGCAACAGAGACTGGATCGCTCACTTTTACGGCCAAGGATGCCCATGTCTTCTCACCGTCTTCCCCTGATCATCGCGATGAGTGCCTCCCTGCTGGCGACCGCCTGTGGCGGCGGCGACGACCCCGCACCGCTGCCGACGCTGAGCGGCCAGGCTCCGCTGGTGGTGGGGCACCGCGGCGCCTCGGGCTACCGCCCGGACCACACGCTGGAGAGCTATGCGCTGGCCATCCAGATGGGGGCGGATTTCATCGAGCCCGATTTGGTAGCCACCAAGGACGGCCACCTGGTGGCACGCCACGAACCCAACATCACCAGCACCACCGATGTGGCTAGCCGCCCCGAGTTCGCCAGCCGCAAGACCAAGCGCATGGTCGATGGCGTGGAAGAAGAAGGCTGGTTCGCCACCGACTTCACGCTGGCGGAACTGAAGACCCTGCGCGCCATCCAGCCGCTGGCCGAGCGCGACCAGTCCTATAACGGCAAGTTCCAGATCCCCACGCTGCGCGAGGTGCTGGACCTGGCCAAGACCGAGGGCGGCAAGGTGGGCCGCGTGATCGGCGTCTATCCCGAGACCAAGCACCCCACCTACCATGAAGATGCGGGCCTCAAGCTCGAAGACCGCCTGCTGGCCATCCTGGCCGAGTACGGCTACACCAAGAAGGATTCGCCGGTCATCCTGCAGTCGTTCGAGACGGCCAACCTCAAGTACCTGCGCACCAAGACGCAGGTGCGCCTCATCCAGCTGGTGGATGGCAACGACTACGACTTCAAGACCGGCGCGGTCACCTTCGAGGCGCCATATGACCGCCCCTACGACTGGACACGCGCGGGCCGCAAGGACCTGTTCGCTTCCATGGTCACGCCGGCGGGCCTGGCCGAGATCGCCAAGTACGCCGACGGCGTGGGCCCCTGGAAGCCCTACATCGTGCCGGTCAAGGGCACCTTTGGCGCCGACGGCAAGATGGTCGACGTGAACAAGGATGGCGTGGTCAACTACGCCGACGCTTCCAGCAGCACCCCCACCCGCCTGGTGGCCGACGCACACAAGCTGGGCCTGATGGTCCACACCTGGACCATGCGCAACGAAAGCCGCCGCCTGGCCTTCGACTACAAGGGCGACCCCCAGGCTGAGTACCTGCAGTTCTACCGCCTGGGCGTGGATGGTGTGTTCTCCGACTTCGCCGACACCGCGGTGGCTGCGCGCAAGGCCTATCTGACGGAAACGGGCCGCTGAGCCGCGGGCCGGCGCCGCGCAGGGCAGGCGGCCTTGGCGCGTCAGCTCCTGCGGCACCCGGCTTGCGCTGAGGCCGCCGCGCGTTGCTGCCGTGGGCCCGCGCCGCGGGCCCGGGTCGATGACACAATCGCGCTTCCATGCAAATTCCCTACGAACTGGCCCTGGGCTGGCGCTACACCCGGGCAGGCCGGGCCACGCGGCGCAACGGCTTCATCTCCTTCATCTCGGGCGTGTCCATGCTGGGCATATCGCTGGGGGTGGCGGCACTCATCATCGTTCTGTCCGTGATGAACGGCTTTCAGAAAGAGGTGCGCGACCGCATGCTCAGCGTGGTCTCGCACATCGAGATCTTCGCGCCGGGCGGTGCAGCGCTGCCCGACATGCCGCGCACGCTGGCCGAGGCGCGGGCCAATCCGAACGTGGTGGGCGCCGCGCCCTTCGTCGCCGCCCAGGCGCTGCTGGCGCGTGGTGAGGACATGAAGGGCGCGCTGGTGCGCGGCATCGACCCCGCGCACGAGGCCGAGGTGACCGACCTGGCCGCCGAGAATCTGGAGGGCCTGAAGGCCCTGGTGCCGGGCGAGTTCCGCGTGATCCTGGGCAGCGAGCTGGCGCGCCAGCTGGGCGTGCGCGCGGGTGACGCGGTCACGCTGATCGCCCCGGCCGGCCAGGTCACGCCTGCGGGCGTGGTGCCGCGCCTCAAGCAGATGACGGTGGCGGGCACCTTCAATTCGGGCCACTATGAATACGACTCTGCGCTGGTGATGCTGCACCACGAGGATGCCGAGCGCATCTTCCGCCTGGAAGGGCCGACTGGCGTGCGCCTGAAGCTCAAGAACCTGCATGACGCACCCGAAGTCACGCAGCAGCTGGCGCACAGCCTCTCGGGCAACCTGTTGATCCGCGACTGGACGCAGCAGAACCGCACCTGGTTCGCGGCCGTGCAGCTGGAAAAGCGCATGATGTTCATCATCCTCACGCTGATCGTTGCGGTGGCGGCATTCAACCTGGTGTCCACGCTGGTGATGACCGTGACCGACAAGCGCGCGGACATCGCCATCCTGCGCACGCTGGGCGCCAGCCCCGCCAGCATCATGGGCGTGTTCATGGTGCAGGGCGCCATGGTGGGCGTGATCGGCACGCTGGCCGGCCTGCTGCTGGGCCTGGGCGTGGCCTTCAACATCGACGTGATCGTGCCCGCCATCGAGCGGGCGCTGAACGCCAGCTTCCTGCCCAAGGACATCTACCTCATCAGCAAGATGCCCAGCGACCCGCAAAGCAGCGACATCGTGCCCATTGCCGTCATTTCCCTGATCCTGGCCTTCGTGGCCACCCTGTACCCGAGCTGGCGCGCCAGCCGCGTGAACCCCGCGGAGGCGCTGCGCTATGAGTAATGGGCAAGTGGTGCTGCAGGCGCAAGGCCTGACCAAACGCTTTACCGAGGGCCGGCTGGACGTCACCGTGCTCAAGGGCGTGGACCTGGCAGTGCACGCCGGCGAGACGCTGGCCATCGTGGGGGCGTCGGGCTCGGGCAAGAGCACGCTGCTGCATCTGCTGGGGGGGCTGGACGCGCCCAGCGCCGGCACCGTCACGCTCCAGGGGCAGGCGCTGCAGGCGCTACCGCCCGCGCAACAGGGGCGCCTGCGCAATGCGCACCTGGGCTTCATCTACCAGTTCCACCACCTGTTGCCCGAGTTCAGCGCCCAGGACAACGTGGCCATGCCGCTGCGCATCCGCCGCGAGCCCTACGCGCAGTGCATCGAACGGGCCGTGCGCATGCTCCAGGCCGTCGGCCTGGGCGAGCGTGTGCACCATCGCCCGGCGGAACTGTCGGGTGGCGAGCGCCAGCGCGTGGCCATTGCGCGGGCGCTGGTCACGCAGCCGGCCTGCGTGCTGGCCGACGAGCCCACCGGCAACCTGGACCGCGCGACCGCCGATGCCGTGTTCGCCCTCATGCTGCAGCTAGCGCGCGAGAAGGGCACTGCCTTCGTGATGGTCACGCACGATGAATCGCTGGCCGCGCGGTGCGACCGCGTCGTGCGCTTGGTCTCCGGTGTTTTGAGCTAAAACGGCCTCCAGCGCTTGTTGGGTAAGCGCTGGTAGCTATATTTTCGATAGTAAATCAGGCCGTCGCGGCGGGCGCTTGCGCGGGGGCGCACTCGTCGAACGCGGCCACGGCATTGGCTGCGTACATCAGGGCGGGGCCGCCGCCCATGTACACCGCAATGCCCAGCACCTCGTGCACCTCGGCGCGCGTGGCGCCCAGGCGTGCCAGGGCCTGGGTGTGAAAGCCGATGCAGCCATCGCAGCGCGCGGCCACGCCAATGCCCAGCGCGATCAGCTCCTTGGTCTTGGCGTCGATGGCGCCGCCCGCGAGAGCCGCCTTGCCCAGCGCGTTGAAACCTTGCATCACCTGCGGAACGCTGTTGCGCAGCTCGCTGACGTTGCTAGAGATTTCGCGCGTGAGGGCCTTGTAGTCGGTGGACGAGGTCATGGTGGAACTCCTGGTGGTGAAAGGGATGCGCCCGCTCGGCGCTGTTGACATGTTTATTAGTATCTACTAAATTAGCATACGTTAATTTAGATATTTATCAACAAGGAGTGCAGGTGGCCACTACCGCCGACCTGGAATTCATGCAGCAGGGCGCCGCGCGCGCCGCTGCGCTGCTGCGCGCGGTGGGCAACGAACACCGGCTGCTGGTGCTGTGCCTGCTGATCGAGCAGGGCGAGGCCTCCGTGGGCACGCTGCTGGAGCAAGTGCGCCTGAGCCAGTCCGCGCTGTCGCAGCACCTGGCGCGCATGCGCGATGAGGGGCTGGTGACCTTCCGCCGCGACGCGCAGACTCTGTACTACCGCATTGCCGACCCGGCGGCGGAAAAGCTCGTGGCTGCGCTCAAGGACATCTTCTGCCCCTGAGCGGCCGCGTCGCTGCGCAGAGGTACCGTTTTTTCGTCAACTAGGAGAAGTGTCATGAAACACAACGTTGGGGGTTGGGACCGCGGGCTGCGCATCGCGGTGGGTCTGGTGCTCATCGGCCTGGCGGCCACGGGCACCGTGGGCTGGTGGGGCTGGCTGGGCGTGGTGCCGCTGCTGACCGGCCTGGCGGGCACCTGCCCTGCGTACTCGCTGCTGGGCATGAACACCTGCCCGCTGAGCAAGAAGGGCTGATGGGGCACAGCAGCTCCGGCGGCGCCGATGCGCCGCCGACCGATCCGCAGGACATTGGCGCTGAAACGCACTGAGACACTGCGGACCGGCGCTGGGGGCGTGCGGTGGCATGATCCGGCGCATGGACGTCTGGATCGACACCCATTGCCACCTGGATGAATTTGCAGATCGCGGCGGCGCAGCGCTCGCAGATGCCGAGCGTGCACGCGCCGCGCAGGCCGGCGTGGCCCACTGCGTGCTGCCCGCGGTGGAACTCGCCAATCTGCAGGCCGTGCGGGACCTGGCGCACCGCCACGGCGACAGCTATGCGCTGGGCATCCATCCCCTGTTCACTCCCGTCGCCGGCGACGAAGACTTGCCCGCCCTGGCGCGCGCGCTGGAGCAGTACCAGGACGACCCGCGCCTGGTGGCCGTCGGCGAAATCGGGTTGGACCTCTTCGTGCCCCATCTGGACACGGGGCGCCAGCAGCACTTCTACCGGGCGCAGCTGCAGTTGGCGCGCCGGTTCGACCTGCCCGTGATCCTGCATGTGCGCCGCTCGGCGGACCAGTTGCTCAAGGCGCTGCGCGAGCTGCCGGTGCGCGGCGGCATCGCCCATGCCTTCAACGGCAGCCTGCAGCAGGCGCAGGCCTTCATCGATCTGGGCTTCAAGCTGGGCTTTGGCGGCGCGGTCACCTTCGACCGTGCGCTGCAGTTGCGCCGCCTGGCCACCGAACTGCCGCTGGACGCGCTGGTGGTGGAGACCGATGCGCCCGACATTCCGCCGCACTGGCTCTACGTGACCGCGGCCGAGCGCGCCGCTGGCCGCCCGCCCGCACGCAACACGCCTGCACAGTTACCGCGCATCGGTGCGGTGGTGGCGCAGCTGCGCGGCATCTCCAGCACAGAACTGGCCCATGCCACGCGCGCCAACGCTTGCGCAGCGTTGCCACGGCTGGCTGAACTGTTGGCATAGGTTTGAGTGCTTTCGGTCTCAAAGGCTTATGCAGCAAGCGCGAGCAGCTATACAAACAATAGTAATGGAGGGCCTGTGGCTGCGCAGAAAAAAACGGTAGTGCTGTCTGCCGGTCGTCTGGTCGGCCTGCCGCCCGTGGTGGGCTCCGGCACGCGGGTGCTGGTGCTGGGCAGCTTCCCCGGTGTGGCATCGCTCGCCGCGCAGCAGTATTACGGCCATCCGCAGAACCACTTCTGGCGCATCCTGGCGGCGCTGTGGCCGCAGCATCCGCTGCCTGGCCGCGACCAGTACGCCGCGCGCTGCGACTGGCTGCTGGCCCGCGGCCTGGGCCTGTGGGACGTGTATGCCGCCTGCGAGCGCGAGGGCAGCCTGGATACCAGCATCCGCAACGCGCAGGTCAACGACTTCGCCGGCCTGCATGCCCGCGCGCCGGGGCTGGCCGCCATCGCCCACAATGGCGGGGAAAGCTTCCGCCACGCCAAGGCCGTGCGCGCCAGCCTGGGGTTGAAGGCAGATGCGCCGATGCCATCGCTGCGCCTGCCATCCACCAGCCCGGCCAACGCGTCGTGGAGCTTCGAGAAAAAACTGCACGCCTGGGGCGAGGCCCTGGCGACTTTTGGATTGGTATAACGATTTGACCCGCAAGAAAACCGCCGCCACCGAACTGCCCGAGGTGAGCGTCTCCGATGATGGCGAAGTGCGCCATCTGCACCTGGGCACGCCGTGGATCCAGGGCTCCATGCGCATCGCGCAGCCGTTCGAGATCGAACTGGAATACGTGCAACGCATGATGGCCTGGCTGCTGTTCGTGGAGCCCGCCAGCGTGGCCAAGCGCCACGCGATGCAATTGGGCCTGGGGGCCGGTGCCATCACCAAGTTCTGCCGCAAGAAGCTGCGCATGTGCTGCACCGTGGTCGAGCTGAACCCGCGCGTGGAGGCCGTCTGCCGCGCCTGGTTCAAGCTGCCGCCCGACGGCCCTATGCAGCGTGTGGTGCTGGCCGACGCGGCCCAGGAAATCAAGAAGCCCGAATGGCATGGCACGGTGGACGCGCTGGCGGTGGACCTGTACGACCATGAGGCCGCCGCGCCGGTGCTGGACAGCGCAGAGTTCTATGCCGACTGCCGTGCGCTGTTGACGCTGGACGGCTGCCTCACGGTGAACCTGTTCGGCCGCGCCTCCAGCTACGAGCGCAGCCTGGACAAGCTCGCCGAGGCCTTTGGCGCCGACGCGCTCTGGGCCTTCAAGCCCACGCGCGAGGGCAATACCGTGGTGCTGGCCCAGCGCACGCCCACGCGGCCCAAACGTGCCGAGCTGCTGGCCCGCGCCGAAAGCGTGCAGGCCCGCTGGGACCTGCCGGCCACCAAGTGGCTGCGCGTTTTCAAACCGGTCGCCTGACCTCTGCCGCCACTCGCACCATGACTGCCGAAGCATTGCCCGCATCCCCCCCCACGGCCGCCGGCGGGCCCACCGGCCCGTTGCAGTGGCGGCTCATCGTCGATTGGCTGCGTGCCGATGGCGTGATCACCGCCGAGCAGGCGCAACGCACCATCGCACGCTGCTCGCAGGCCGAAAGCAGCCAGCACCCGCTGGTGCGGCTGGGCAACGTGGCCATGCTGCGCGCCAGCGACGGCAAGCCGCTGGACGTGGACATCCTCACCGAATACGTGGCCCAGCGCTGCGGCCTGGCGTTTCTGCGCATCGACCCGCTGAAGGTGGACGTGGGCCGTGTGGCCGACGCCATGAGCGCGAGCTACGCCGAGCGCCACAAGGTGCTGCCGGTGCAGGTGACCTCCAAGGAGGTGGTGGTGGCCACGGCCGAGCCCTTCCTGCATGACTGGGTGGCCGAGGTGGAGCGCCAGTCTCGGCGCACGGTGCGGCGCGTGCTGGCCAACCCCCAGCACATCACGCGCTACACGGCGGAGTTCTACGCGCTGGCCAAGTCGGTGCGCGAGGCGCAGAAGGCCGGCGGCGGCGCCGCGGGCAGCAGCTTCGAGCAGCTCGTGGAACTGGGCAAGACCAACAAGCAGCTGGACGCCAACGACCAGGGGGTGGTGCGCGTGGTGGACTGGCTGTGGCAGTACGCCTTCGACCAGCGCGCGAGCGACATCCACCTGGAGCCGCGCCGCGAGCAGGGCGTGATCCGCTTTCGCATCGACGGCGTGTTGCATGCCGTCTACCAGATGCCCATGGGCGTGCTCAATGCCATGGTGGCGCGCGTGAAGCTGCTGGGCCGCATGGACGTGGTGGAAAAGCGCCGCCCGCAGGACGGCCGCATCAAGACGCGCAACCCGCGTGGCGACGAGGTGGAAATGCGCCTGTCCACGCTGCCCACCGCTTTCGGCGAGAAGATGGTGATGCGCATCTTCGACCCCGACAACGCCGTGAAGGACCTGGACGCGCTGGGTTTCACTGCGCACGATGCGCAGCGCTGGGAGCAACTCGTCAAGCGCCCGCACGGCATCATCCTGGTGACCGGGCCCACGGGCTCGGGCAAGACCACCACGCTGTACTCCACCCTGAAGCGCGTGGCCACCGAGGAGGTGAACGTGAGCACGGTGGAGGACCCGATCGAGATGATCGAGCCCAGCTTCAACCAGACGCAGGTGCAGCCGCAGCTGGACTTCACCTTCGCCGAAGGGCTGCGTGCCCTCATGCGCCAGGACCCGGACGTGATCATGGTGGGCGAGATCCGTGACCTGGCCACGGCCGACATGGCCGTGCAGGCCGCGCTCACCGGCCACCTGGTGTTCTCCACCCTGCACACCAACGACGCGCCCAGTGCCGTCACGCGCCTCATGGAGCTGGGCGTGCCGCCGTACCTCATCAACGCCACGCTGCTGGGGGTACTGGCGCAGCGCCTGGTGCGCACGCTGTGCCGGCACTGCCGGCAGGTGGACGAGGCAGCCGACCCTGAGGCGCTGGCCGACATGATCCGCCCCTGGAAGATCAACGGGGGCTATCGCGCCTACAAGCCCGTGGGGTGCGTGGAGTGCCGCATGACGGGCTTTCGCGGTCGCATGGGGCTTTATGAACTGCTCACCGTGAGCGAGGCGCTCAAGACCCAGGTGAACCAATCGCCCTCCATCGACGCGCTGCGCCGCCAGGCCGTGCAGGACGGCATGCGCCCGCTGCGCCTGGCGGGCGCGCTGCGCGCGGCCGAAGGCGTGACCACGTTCGAGGAAGTCATCGCCGCCACCCCGCCGCTCGAGTAGCACCCACACCTCTGCCATCGCGGCGCAGCAGATGCGCCGTTCCGCCGCATGCATCAGGCGCGCCCATCCTTCACAACGCGGTGGAAGGCGGTATGTCCGCGCTCCTGCGGCGCAGGCCCGGCCTGACCAGGGCCCTCGCGCCACCTTCGACGCCGCGCAGTGGTCGGTGCCGTGCTGAGGGCAGTTCCGGGGGTGTGGCCTCTAGGGAAAACTTGTATCTACCGGTAGGTGGAATCCACATCGAGAAGCGCTGCCCGACACTCCACAATCGCCCGTCGCGTTCCTTTTGGGAGACATTCGTGAAAATCAAGAGTCAGAAAGATTTCTTTTCCGGCCTCATGTTCCTCGTCGTTGGCGGTGGTTTTGCCTGGGGCGCCACCACCTACAGCGTAGGAACCGGCGCCCGCATGGGCCCGGGCTACTTCCCCCTGATGCTGGGCATTCTGCTGGGCATCATCGGCGCCGCCATCATGTTCAAGGCCACCGTGGTCGAGACGGTGGACGGCGACAAGATCGGCAAGTGGGCGTGGAAGCAGATCTTCTTCATCATTTCCGCCAACCTGTTGTTCGGCGTGCTGCTGGCGGGCCTGCCCAGCTTCGGCGTGCCGGCCATGGGCCTGATCGTTGCCATCTACGGCCTGACTTTCGTGGCCAGCCTGGCGGGCAACCAGTTCCACTTCAAGGAAGTGTTCATCCTGGCCACCATTCTGGCCGTGGGCAGCTACGTAGCATTCATCTGGGGGCTGGCTCTGCAGTTCCCCGTCTGGCCTAGCTTCATCGTGGGTTGATTCGGAGATCTAGACCATGGAATTGTTTGAACACCTCTCGATGGGTTTTGGCGTCGCGTTTACGTTCCAGAACCTGATCTACTGCTTCATCGGCTGTCTGCTGGGCACGCTGATCGGCGTGCTGCCCGGCGTGGGCCCCGTGGCCACCATCGCCATGCTGCTGCCCGCCACCTATGCGCTGCCGCCCGTGGCCGCGCTGATCATGCTCGCTGGCATCTATTACGGCGCGCAGTACGGCGGCTCCACCACCGCCATCCTGGTGAACCTGCCGGGCGAGTCGTCCTCCGTGGTGACCGTGATCGACGGCTACCAGATGGCGCGCGCGGGCCGTGCGGGCCCGGCACTGGCGGCTGCCGGCATTGGCTCGTTCTTCGCAGGCTGCGTGGGTACGTTGATCCTGGCGGCCTTTGCACCCCCGCTGACGGAAGTGGCCTTCAAGTTCGGCCCCGCCGAGTACTTCTCGCTGATGGTGCTGGGCCTGATCGGTGCCGTGGTGCTGGCTTCGGGCTCGCTGCTCAAGGCCGTGGCCATGATCGTGCTGGGCCTGTTGATGGGCCTGGTGGGCACGGACGTGAACTCCGGCGTGGCCCGCTACAGCTTTGACATCCCCGAGCTGACCGACGGCATCAGTTTCACCGTGATCGCCATGGGCGTGTTCGGCTACGGCGAAATCATCGCCAACCTGTCCAAGCCCGACGACGAGCGCGAAGTGTTTGCCGCCAAGGTGCACGGCCTGTTCCCCACGGCACAGGACTTCAAGCGCATGCTCCCCGCCATGCTGCGCGGCACGGCCCTGGGGTCGTCCCTGGGCATCCTGCCCGGCGGCGGCGCGCTGCTGTCGGCCTTTGCGGCCTACACCATCGAGAAGAAGACCAAGCTCCATCCCGGTGAGGTTCCGTTCGGCAAGGGCAACATCCGCGGCGTGGCGGCTCCCGAGTCGGCCAACAACGCGGGTTCGCAGACCTCTTTCATCCCGCTGCTGACGCTGGGCATTCCGCCCAACGCCGTGATGGCGCTGATGGTGGGTGCCATGACCATCCACAACATCCAGCCCGGCCCGCAGGTGATGACCAGCAACCCCGAGTTGTTCTGGGGCCTGATCGCCTCGATGTGGATCGGCAACTTGATGCTGGTGATCCTGAACCTGCCGCTGATCGGCATGTGGATCAAGCTGCTCTCCGTGCCTTATCGCTGGCTGTTCCCGTCCATCGTGCTGTTCTGCGCGGTGGGGGTGTACTCCACCAACAACAACACGTTCGACGTGTGGCTGGTGGGCGGATTCGGTTTCATCGGCTACCTGTTCTACAAGCTGGGGGTGGAACCCGCTCCCTTGCTGCTGGGCTTCATCCTGGGCCCGATGATGGAAGAAAACCTGCGCCGGGCGCTGCTGCTGTCGCGTGGTGACTGGAGCGTTTTCGTGACGCGCCCCATCTCCGCCGGCCTGCTGGCGGCCGCGGCCCTGCTGCTGGTCATTGTGCTGCTGCCCGCGGTGAGCAAGAAGCGCGAGGAAGCGTTCGTCGAGGACTGACGCAGGTGGCCGCCCTGGCATGTGCCAGGGTACCCCTCGCAAGGCGCCCCTTTCCGGGGCGCTTTTTTTATGCGTGGCGGCAACGGGGTAGTGGCGCAGATGCTCCTACATGGGGCGCTGGTGGCGCTTGGGCGACAAGCGCTGGAAGGGTTGGGGATGCTTGGTGGAAGGGCGCATGCCGGCCTGTCGGCGAGCGCGGAGGTTCTGCCTCCAACGCAGCGGCCGGCCAAGTGGCCGTGTATCGCGCCGGCAACGGCCGCTCGGTGCCGCCCGCTGCGATGGCGCGGTCGCCGGTCTTCCTGGCGGGCGGTGCGGTGTATCTCGTCTACAGTGGCGGGCTGGTGCGGCGACGCATCGGGTGAAAACGCAGAAGGAGCAGGTACTGGACGCCAGCGCCGGCTGCCTGGGCGGCACCCGACGGCGCTGCAGCCGCTGCTCAGGCGCGCCTAAGAGAATCGCCTTCCAACACACGGGCCCTGGCATGGTGGCACACAGGAGCATGATCGGTGCAACACCCGTCATGGCCGCGCGCGTCTGACGGTTCGGTTGATGGTCATTCCCTGGGACGGAGGACGGGTTTTCGTGCCCCGCGCGGTGTTCGACGCGGGCGGTGGTCCTGATGCGGGTGTGGGCAGTGTCCACTATGATCGTTTCAAATTGTTTTGCAGGAACCGCCTCCGGCGGCGATGGAGCAAGGTATGGATCTGGGTATCGCGGGTAAATGGGCGCTGGTCTGCGGGGCCAGCAAGGGGTTGGGCCGCGGCTGCGCCGAGGCGCTGGTGCGCGAGGGCGTGAACGTGGTGATCAACGCCCGCAATGCCGGTGAATTGCAGCGCACTGCTTCTGATTTGATAGCTATTGGCGCAGAGGCATCGGGCGTTAGAGGCCAAAATGGTAACCAACCCAAGGTGCTGGCTGTGGCGGCCGACATCACCACGCCCGAGGGGCGCTCAGCCGTTTTTTCCATAGCTGGCGGGCCGGGCCGGGACTTCGACATCGTGGTCACCAACGCCGGCGGCCCCCCGCCCGGCGATTTCCGCGAGTGGGACCGCGATGCCTGGATGCGCGCGGTGGATGCCAACATGCTCACGCCCATCGAACTGATCCGCGCCACGGTGGACGGCATGGCGCAGCGGGGCTTTGGCCGCATCGTCAACATCACCTCCAGCGCAGTGAAGGCCCCCATCGACATCCTGGGCCTGTCCAATGGCGCGCGCAGCGGCTTGACCGGCTTTGTGGCCGGCGCGGCGCGCAGCGCCATTGCCGCGCAGGGCGTCACCATCAACAACCTGCTGCCGGGCAAGTTCGATACCGACCGGCTCGCGGGCACCCTCCAGGCCGCGGCCGGCAAGACCGGCAAGAGCCTCGATGAAGTGCGCCGCGCGCAACAAGGCGCCATCCCGGCGCGCCGTTTTGGTACGCCGCAGGAGTTCGGCGCAATCTGCGCCTTCCTGTGCAGCGTGCACGCGGGCTATATGACGGGGCAGAACGTATTGGCTGACGGCGGTGCCTTTCCCGGCACCTTCTGAGGAACGCGCCAGACCACAACGGGCGAGAACGCGCCGACCGACCGCCATGCCCCGCGCCGCGATGGGGGCGGGCGGCTGCAGGGCTCAGGTGCCGAAAGGGTGTTGCATGCAACTGCTGGGACGACGGATGCGCTGCCCCGCACTGCGCGGGCGGCTGGCCTTGTGGGGCGCTGCGCTGCTGTGCGCGGCCGCGCACGCTGGCGCGCCGGACACGCCCGCGGCCGATGCCGCGCCGTTGCGCCTGCGCGTGGTGGGAGGGCTGGCCGGCGTCACGCAGTACACGCAACTGGAGGCGCCCTTCTGGACGCGCGATTTGCCGCGCCTGAGCGAGGGCCGCTACCGCGCCGATATCGTGCCCTTCGACCGTGCCGGCGTTCCGGGCATGGAGATGCTGCGCCTGTTGCAACTGGGCGTGGTGCCCTTCGGCACGGTGCTCATGAGCTCCCTGTCGGCACAGTACCCCCAGTACACCGCCGTGGACCTGCCGGGGCTGAATCCGGACCTGGCGACGCTGCGCGCTTCGCTCGCGGCCTTCCGTCCGTACCTGGAGAAAGCCCTGCGCGAGGAGCATGGCGTGGAGCTGCTGGCGGTTTACGTTTACCCGGCGCAGGTGCTGTTCTGCAAGGACCCGCTGCTGGGCCTGGATGACCTGCGCGGGCGGCATGTGCGGGTGTCCTCGGCCGCGCAGGGCGACTTTTTTGCGGCACTGGGCGCCAAGCCCCAGCGCGTGCCGTTCGCACAGGTGGTCAAGAGCATGGAGACGGGCGCCAGCGAATGCGCCGTCACCGCCAGCATGTCGGGCAACATCCTTGGTCTGCACGCACATGCGGCCTATCTCTACCCCATGCCCATCAGCTGGGGCATGGCGGTGTTTGCGGCCAATCGCGCGGCCTGGCAGGCGCTGCCCGCCGATCTGCGCCAGCTGCTGCAGGCCGAGCTGCCCAAGCTGGAGACGGCCGTGTGGCTCAGTGCCCAGGGCGAGACCGAGCAGGGCCTGGCCTGCAATGTCGGGAGCCCCAGCTGCACCACGGGGCGCCAGGGCGCCATGGCGCTGGTGCCGGTGCGCGCGCAGGACGAGGCGCGGCGCGAGACCATCTTCAACACCGTGGTGCTGCCGCGCTGGGTCCGGCGCTGCGGAGCCCGCTGCCGTGATATCTGGGATCGCACCATCGGTCCTGCGCGCCGCATGAGTGCGCCGGTGCAGCCATGAAGCCCATGCCCGGCAGGCGCCTGCACCTGATCACCTGGGGGGTGGTGGCTGCGCTGCTCGCAGGGCTGGCGGTGGCGGTGGCCGTGCTGCTGTGGCATACGCGCGCGGACGCGCTGGACGTTGCCGAGGCGCGCGTCACCCGTTTCGCCGCGGGGGCGGAGGCGGGCATGAACCGCACGCTGCTCTCTTTCGACGTGCTGTTGGCGCATACGGAAGAGCTGCTGGCCCTGCGCGCACGCGACCGTGCGGGCCTTGACGTGGCGGCGGCCGACACGCTGCTGCGCGGCGTGGCGCGGCAGAACCTCCTGCTGCGCTACGTGGCGCTGCTCGATGCGCGGGGCGCCGTGCTGGCATCTTCGGCGTCCACCGGCGAACTGGACGGCGTGGAGCTGCCCGAAGGCTTCCTGGCGGCCGCCCTCGCGCCCGCGGTGGCCACGCTGTCCGTCAGCCAACCCGTGGTGAGTCCTACCAGTTCCGAGCGGGTGCTGTACATGGCGCGCCAGTTGCGCATGGGCGACGGCACGCCGCTGCTGGTCGTCGCGCAGGTGCCGACGGAAGCACTGGTGGCGGTGCTGATGCAGGGGCTGGAGGTTCCCGACATGGAAGTGACGCTGGAGCGCACGCAAGGCGTGCTGCTGCTGGGCGTGGAGGCGCCACAGGGGACCGTGGAGCGGCAGGAGCGCGCAGCGCCGGCCCTGCAGGAAGGCAGCGCGGACGATGGCGTGCACGCATGGCAGGCCAGCGCGCGGCTGTCGGGCAAACCGGCCATGGTGGTGGCGCGTCCGCTCATCTACCCCGATCTGTGGGCCACCGTCAGCCTGCCGCGCGACGCGGCGCTGGCGGGCTGGCGGCAGGAGGCGCTGACGGTGCTGTTCGGCGCGCTGCTGTTTGCGGCCACGGTGGTGGCCGCGGGAAGCGTGGTCGCCCTGTACCTGCGGCGCATGCACAGTGCGCGGCGGGTGGTGGCGCGCTCCAAGGCCACGCTGGACCAGGCGCTCGAAGCCATGGTGAGCGGCTTCGTGTTGCTGGACGCACAGCGCTGCGTGGTGCAGTGGAACCTGCGCTTCGAGGAGATGTTCCCCTGGCTCGTCAGCACCATCGGGGAGGGCGTGCCGTTTCGCCGCGTGCTGGAGACGACCGTGCACTACCACCTGCCCGGCGCCAGCGCGGAGGAAAAGCGCGCGTGGGTGGAGGAGCGCCTGCAGCAGCAGTGCACGCCGCGAGGCGGGGTGGAGCAGCTTTTGCCCAACGGCCATTACGTGCAGATCACCGAGCGCGCCACGGCCGATGGCGGCGTGGTCATCATCTACCACGACGTGACCGACCTGCGGCTGGCCACGGCCGAGGTGGAACACCTGGCGTTCTACGACCAGCTCACCGGCCTGCCCAACCGGCGCCTGCTGCTGGATCAGCTGGGCGATGCCAGCGCATCGGCGGTGCGTACGGGCACGCATGGCGCGGTGCTGTTCATCGACCTGGACCACTTCAAGACCCTCAACGACACCCTGGGCCACGAGATCGGGGACTACCTGCTGCAGCAGGTCGCCCGCCGCCTGGAAAGCGGCGTGCGCGTGGGCGACATCGTGGCGCGCCTGGGCGGGGACGAATTCGTGGTGCTGCTGGCCGGCCTGGCGACCGAGGCGGAACGCGCCCGCGAGCAGGTGCGCGCCGTGGCCGAGAAGGTCGTGCAACTGCTGGCGCAGCCCTATCCGATCGCGGGACAGAGCTACCACGGCAGCTGCAGCGTGGGCGCCGCGCTGTTCGGCAGCGTGCTGCAGACCGCGGCCGAAGTACTCAAGCAGGCGGACATCGCCATGTACCAGGTCAAGGCGCAGCGCGGCAACGCGGTGTGCTTCTTCGACCCTCGCATGCAGGTGGCGCTGAGCGCGCGTGCGCGGCTGGAGTCGGACCTGCAGGATGCGCTGCGCGAAGGGCAGTTCCTGCTGCACCTGCAGCCCCAGTTCACGCGCGACGGCGCCGTGGTGGGGGGCGAGGCGCTGCTGCGCTGGCAGCACCCGGAGCGCGGCCTGGTGCTGCCTGCGGAGTTCATCGGCGTGGCGGAGGACAGCGAGCTCATCGTGCCCCTGGGCCGCTGGGTGCTGGCCAGCGCCTGCGAGCTGCTGGCGCGCTGGCAGGCATCGCCGCGGCTGCGCGAACTGTCGCTGAGCGTGAATGTGAGCGCGCGCCAGTTCCGCAGCCCCGACTTCGTGGAGCAGCTGTCGCAACTCTTGCTGCGCAGCGGCGCACCGGCGCACCGGCTGGAGTTGGAACTTACCGAATCCCTGGTGCTGGAGGACGTGGAAGACTCCATCGCCAAAATGCACCAGCTGCGCACCAAGGGTGTGCGTTTCGCCGTGGACGATTTCGGCACGGGCTACTCTTCACTGGCCTACCTCACGCGGCTGCCCTTGCATCGGCTGAAGATCGACCGCACTTTCGTGCACCACCTGGGCGAGAGTCGCAGCGACGATGTGGTGGTGCAGACCATCCTGGGCATGGCGCGCAACCTGGATCTGGAAGTGGTGGCCGAGGGGGTTGAGACAGAGGAACAGCGCAGCTTTCTCGCGCTGCATGGCTGCGACGTGTACCAGGGCTACCTGCTGGCGCACCCCATGCCGGTGGAGGCGCTGCAAGCCCGCTACGGCGACGCGCCGCAGGCGCAACCCGCAGCAGCGCACTAACGCCTGTGCGCGCGCCGGCCTAGGCCCTGCGCGACGACACCACGATGCCACCCACGATCAGCGCGAACGCCAGGGCGTGGTACAGGTGCGGCGCTTCTCCGAGGAAGACCGTGGACAGCACTGCCGCGAACAGCGGTGTGAGGTTGATGAAAAATCCCCCCACCACCGGCCCCGCGCGCTGCGCCGCCACGCCCCAGAAGCGATAGGCCAGGATGGCCGGGCCCACGGCGATGAAGGCCAGGCCAGCAGCCAGCGGCCAGCCCCAGGTGATCTGCGTGGCGCCCAGTGACCATTCCACGCCCGCAAAGGCGCCCGACCAGCCCAGTCCGAAGATCATCTGCGCCATGAGGAAGGCCGCCCAGTCGCCGCGCAGTTCGCGCGGCTCGCTGGTGCGCACCAGCAGCCAGCTGTAGAACGACCAGGAGATGGTGGCCGCGACCATGTACAGGTCGCCCGGCACCAGGCGCAGTGCCAGCAACTGCTCCCAGCTGCCGCGGCTGAGCACCAGCACTACGCCGGCCACCGACAGCAGCACCCCCGCTATTTGCCTGCGCGAGGCCGGCACGCCGAAGCACAGCGCGCCGATGATGAGCATCCATACCGGCATGCCCGAGCCCACTAGCGTCACGTTCAGCGGCGTGGAGGTCTGCAGCGCCAGGTACTGCAGCGCGTTGTAGCTGCCGATGCCCAGCAGGCCCAGCAGCGCATAGCGGCGCCAGTGTGGCCACAGCGGGCTGCCGGGGCGCAGCACCTGCCAGGCCAGCGGCAGCAGCAGCGCAAACGCCAGCAGCCAGCGCACGAAGTTCAGGGTGATGGGCGGGATCAGCGTGTTCAGCGCGCGGCCAACCACGGCATTGCCGGCCCATAGCAGCGGCGCGGCCACGAGCATCGCAATCGTGCCCGGTGAGAGTCGTTGGGTCATAGGGGCAGCAACTGTAAGCGAAAGACGTGACAGTCGGCGTCCTCCCGTGTGTGTCCCGCGCACGGCAAGGGCTGGCAAATCATGGCAGCATCTGCGGCGTTCGCTTGCAATCATTCCAGGAGACCCATTCCCATGACCCTCGCCGTTCAGATCCGCCAGCACGGTGGCCCCGAAGAACTCCAGATCGTTGACGTGCAGGTCGGCGAGCCCGGCCCGGGTGAGGTGCGCATCCGCCACCGCGCGGTGGGCCTGAACTTCATCGACGTGTACCACCGCACCGGCCTGTACCCCTTGAACATGCCGGCCAGCATCGGCATGGAGGGCGCGGGCGTGATCGAGGCGGTGGGCGAGGGCGTCACGCACCTGCGCGTGGGCGACCGCGCGGCCTACGCCAGCCAGCCGCCCGGCAGCTACTGCGAAGTGCGCGTGATGCCCGCCAAGTGCGTGTGCAAGCTGCCCGATGCGATCAGCTTCGAGACCGGTGCGGCCATGATGCTCAAGGGCCTGACCGCCCAGTATCTGCTGAAGAAAACCCGCCCCGTCGAAGGGCTGGAGCCCGGCGACTTCGTACTGTTCCACGCGGCCGCGGGGGGCGTGGGCCTGATCGCCTGCCAGTGGGCCAAGGCCCTGGGCCTGCAGCTCATCGGCACCGCAGGATCGGACGCCAAGTGCCAGCTGGCGCTGGACAACGGCGCGGCCTATGCCATCAACTATGCCAAGGAAGACTTCGCCGCCCGGGTCAAGGAGATCACCGGCGGGCGCGGCGTGAAGGTGGTGTACGACTCCGTGGGCAAGGACACCTGGGACAAGTCGCTGGATTGCCTGCGTCCCTTCGGGTTGATGGCCAGCTTCGGCAACGCCTCGGGCCCCGTGGCGCCGTTCGCACCCGGCATGCTGGGCGCCAAGGGCTCGCTGTACGTCACGCGCCAGACGCTGTTCAGCCACATCACCACGCGCGAGGCCACGCAGGCCATGGCGGACGACCTGTTCGCCGTGGTGGCCAGCGGCCAGGTGAAGATCCACATTGCCCAGCGCTATGCGCTGCGCGACGTGCAGCAGGCGCACCGCGACCTGGAGGCGCGCAAGACCACGGGCTCCACCATCCTCACGCTGGAATGACGGCGCCCAGCCAGCCGGCGCCCGCCTGGGTGGCCGCCGCACGCCGGCAGGCGCAGTGCCCGCCAGTGGCACAGCGCGTGCCGCTGCTGTTGGGGCGCGAGTGCGTGGGGTCGGTGGATGCCGCGGTTTTTGACCAGATTGGCATTCAAAGGTTACTGGACAAGCGCTGGCAGCTATCACAAGTAGAGCATCAAGGGCAACCCGCGTGGGCCCTGCCGGCGCAGGAGGCCACGGCGGCGCTGAATGCGCTGGCCCTTGCGCTGCGCACGGCGGGCTGCTGCGGCCCCTGGCGCGACGAGCAACTGGCCGTGTGCACGCCCGATGGCCGGCGCCTGGCGACCGTGGAGCGCGGGGCCGTGCGCGTGCTGGGCCTGGCCACGCAGGCCGTGCACCTGGTGGGCTGCACGGCGGGGGGCGCCCTGTGGGTGCAGCAGCGCTCCTTCACCAAGCCCAACAACCCCGGCCAGTGGGACACGCTGATGGGCGGCATGGTGTCCGCGGCCGACAGCCTGCATGAAGCCCTGGCGCGCGAGACATGGGAGGAGGCCGGGCTGCGCCTGGAGCAATTGCAGGCCCTGGCAGCCGGCGGCCAGGTGCAGTTTGCGCAGCCCAGCAGCGAGGCGGGTGGCACCGGCTACATGGTGGAGCGCATCGACTGGTTCCACGCCACCGTGCCCGAGGGCGTGGTGCCGGTGAACCAGGATGGCGAAGTGGCGCGCTTCGAATGCCTGACCCATGGCGAGGTGCACGAGCGCCTGGCTCAAGGGGCGTTCACGCCGGAGGCGGCGCTGGTGCTGGCCGGTTTCTATGGTTGGTGATTTGCTATTAAAACAATAGCTGTTACCGCATAATGGACAAGCGTTAGACAGCGATTTCATTCGTTAGTGAAGCGCCGCCGCGGCGGTTGCCTGTGCAGCGGACTGGAGAACATGCGGCGCGCCGACGCCATAGGGGCACATGCCCGACAATCCAGGCCTCATGCCTGCGCCGGCAGGCTCGCCGCACTACGGCACGCTTTCTCCACCGCTCCTCGCACACCATGGCCCGTTCCCGTCTGCTGCCCGACAACTTCACCCTTGCCCTCGTGGCCACCGTCACGCTGGCCAGCCTGCTGCCTGCATCCGGCGCCGTGGGCGCGTTTTTCGAGAAGGCCACCGTGGGCGTGGTGGCGCTGTTGTTCTTCATGCATGGCGCCAAGCTGTCGCGCGAGGCCGTGATCGCAGGCATCGGCCACTGGCGATTGCACCTGCTGGTGGTGGCCAGCACCTTCATGCTGTTTCCGGTGCTGGGCCTGGTGCTGCGGCCGGTGCTGCAGCCGCTGGTGACGCCCGAGCTGTACACCGGCGTGCTGTTCTTGTGTGTGCTGCCGGCCACGGTGCAGTCGGCCATCGCGTTCACGGCGGTGGCCCGCGGCAACATGGCGGCGGCCATTTGCAGCGCTTCGGCCTCCACCCTGCTGGGTATCGTGATCACGCCGCTGTTGGTGGGCGTGGTGCTGCCGCAGGCCTCGGGCACGGTGCAGCAGGATGTGCTGGGCAGCATCGGTCGCATCATGCTGCAGCTGATGCTGCCCTTCGTTGCGGGGCACCTGCTGCGGCCGTGGATCGGCGGTTTCATTGGCCGCCACGCGGCGACGCTCAAGTACGTGGACCAGGGCTCGGTGCTGCTGGTGGTCTACACCGCATTCAGCGCAGCCGTGGTGGGCGGCCTGTGGCACGAGTTGCCGCTGCCTGCGCTGGCCGGCCTGCTGGTGGTGTGCGCGGTGATCTTGGGGCTGGCGCTCACCGCCACCACTTGGCTGGCGCGGCGCCTGGGTTTTTCCAAGGAGGATGAGATCACCATCGTGTTCTGTGGCTCCAAGAAGAGCCTGGTGAGCGGCGTACCCATGGCCAAGGTGCTGTTCCCCTCGGAGGCCGCAGGCGCCATCGTGCTGCCGCTGATGGTGTTCCACCAGATGCAGCTCATGGTGTGCGCGGTGCTGGCGCAGCGCTATGCACGCCGTCCCCAGGCGACAGCGCCTCAGGGGTGATCGTTCAGCGGCGCGGGCGCCGCGCGCAGGGCCTTGAGGCGGCTGGGGGCCAGCGCGCCGGCCGACTCCAGGATGGGGTAGGCGATGGAACAGATGTGCGAGTTGATGCGCTTGAGGTCGCTGATCAGGTCGATGTGCAGCGAGCTGGTCTCCATGGCCGGCACCGTGCCGTCCGACAGCCGTAGCAGGTGGCTGGCGGCGTAGGCGCGCTCCAGGTCGCGAAAGCGCACCTTCTCCTCCAGCAGGCGCTGCGCGTCGCGCAGGTTGCCGTTCAGGAACACGCTCATGCCCAGGCGCAGGTTGTCTATCAGGCGCTGGTGCAGTTCGGTGATCTCGGCCATGCCGGCCTCGGAGAAGTCGCGGCCCTTGCGGATCTTCTTGTCCTCGATGTCCTGCAGCACGCGCTCGATGATGTCGCCCACCTGCTCCATGTTGATGGTGAAGCTGATGATGTCGGCCCAGCGGCGGCTTTCCTCCTCGCCCAGGGCCTCGCGCGAGATCTTCGTCAGGTAGTACTTGATCGCGGAGTACAGCTCGTCCACCTCGTCGTCCATCTTGCGCAGGCGTTCGGCCAGGTCCTGGTCGTTGTGGCGTATGACCTGCAGCACGCCCAGCAACATGGTCTCCACCACGTCGGCCTGGTACAGGGCCTCGCGCGCCGCGCAGGAGATGGCCAGCGAGGGCGTGGACAGCGCGGACGGGTCCAGGTGCTGCGGGCGGCGGCGCTGCGCGCTTTCGGGCTTGGGCAGCAACCACGCCACGGCGCGCGCCACCCATTGCGTGAAGCCGATGAAGCCCACGCTGATGAGGATGTTGTAGGCCAGGTGGAACAGCACCACGCCCTGGGCCGTGCCGGGCATGTGCGGCTGCAGGTGCCGCAGCCACAGCCCGATGAACGGGGCCACCAGCAGCACGCCCAGGACCTTGAACACCAGGTTGCCCACGGTCACCTGGCGCACCTCCACGGCCGACTTGGCGGTGGTCAGTACCGCCACCAGGCCGCTACCCAGGTTGGCGCCCAGCACCAGGCCGAGGGCCACGTCCAGCGGCACCACGTGCGAGGCGGCCATGGCCGCGATCAGCAGCACGATGGCGAGACTGGAGTAGGCCAGCACGGCCAGCACCGTGCCCAGGATGATCTCCAGCGCAATGTCGCTGCGCACCGAGCCCAGCACCATCTTGATGACGGGCGAGGCCAGCATGGGGCCGCTGGCCTGCATCACCATCTCCAGCGCCAGCAGCATCAGCCCCAGGCCGATCAGCACGCGCCCCACGCGCCCGGCGGTGCCGGCCTGGCGCGCGATGAACAGCACCACGCCCACGAAGATGAACAGCGGCGACAGCCACGACAGGTCCAGCGAGAACAGCACGGACATGAGCGCGGTGCCCACGTCAGCGCCGCGCATCACGGCCAGCGCCGCGGGCAGCGTGATCAGCCCCTGGCCCACGAAGGACGAGGTCATGAGCGAGGTGGCGGTGCTGGACTGCACCAGTGCCGTCACGCCCATGCCCGAGAGCGCGGCGGAGAAGCGGTTGCCCATGCTGCGCGCCAGCATGGTGCGCAGATTGGCGCCGAACACGCGCAGCACGCCGGTGCGCACGAGGTGCGTGCCCCAGACCAGCAGGGCAATGGCGGCCAGCAGATTCAGCAGGTGTTTCATGGGTGGGCTTGGGCTCTTCCAACGGGTCGTCGTGCGACCATGAAACAGCGCAGCATACCCGCGAACGGGCGCCGTGGTGGCGCCCAGGCGGGCGTCAGCCGGTGCGGCGCACGCGCAGCAGCTCGTCCAGGATCAGGCAGGCCGCACCCACGGTGATGGCGCAGTCGGCCACGTTGAACGCGGGGAAGTGCCAGCCGCGCAGGTGAAAGTCCAGGAAGTCCACGACGTAGCCATGCTGCAGGCGGTCCACCACGTTGCCGATGGCACCGCCCAGGATGCTGGACAGCGCGAAGCAGAACAGCTTCTGCCCCGGGTGGGCGCGCAGCTGCCACAGGATGAAGACCGCCGTTGCCAGCGCAATGCCCGTGAACAGCCAGCGCTGCCATCCCCCGGCATCGGCCAGGAAGGAGAACGCCGCCCCGGTGTTGTGCGCCCGCACGATGTTGAAGAAGCTGGTCACGTAGGTCGCGTCGCCCAGGCGGTAGTAGCCCAGGATCAGCGTCTTGGTGAACTGGTCGGCAATGACGAGCAGCACGGCCCAGGCCAACCAGGGCCACAGGCTGGCGCTGCGGGATACGGCGGCGCGCGCCATCAGGCGTGCACCCGGTTTTCACCGGCGCCATGCAAGTTGCTGTCGCAGCGCCCGCAGAGCGTGGGGTGCTCGGGATTCTGGCCCACGTCGGCGCGGTAGTGCCAGCAGCGCTCGCACTTGGCATCGGAACTGGCTGCAACGCTGATCTGCAGGGCGCTGCCAGCTATCAAATATGTAGCTGAAACGATGAGCACGAACTTCAGGTCGTCGCCCAGGCTGGCCAGCAGCGCATGGTCTTCGGGCGCGGCAGTGAGCGTGACCACGGCCTGTAGCGACGAGCCCACGGTGCCGGCAGCGCGCACGGTCTCGATCTCCTTGTTCACCGCGTCGCGGATCTCACGTAGGCGTTCCCACTTGGCGGCCAGGCCTTCGTCGGCCGTGGGAATGGTCTGGTAGGTCTCCAGGTAGATGGTCTCGGACTGGCCGAACACCTTCCATGCCTCTTCGGCCGTGAAGGACAGGAACGGCGCCATCCAGCGCAGCATGGCATGGGTGATCTGGTACAGCGCCGTCTGCGCGCTGCGGCGCGCCAGGCTCTTGGGCGCCGTGGTGTACAGGCGGTCCTTGAGCACGTCGAGGTAAAAGCCCCCCAGGTCTTCCGAGCAGTACAGCTGCAGCTTGGCGACCACGGGGTGGAACTCGTACACCTTGTAGTGCGCCAGGATGTCCTGCTGCAGCTGCGCCGCGCGCGAGAGGGCGTAGCGGTCGATCTCCAGCATCTGCTCGAACGGCACGGCGTCCTGGGCCGGGTCGAAGTCGCTCACGTTGGCGAGCAAGAAGCGCAGCGTGTTGCGGATGCGGCGGTAGGCGTCCACCACGCGCGCCAGGATCTTGTCGTCGATCGCCAGGTCGCCCGAGTAGTCGGTGGCGGCACACCACAGGCGGATGATTTCGGCGCCCAGCTTGCCGCTCACCTCCTGCGGCGAGACGGTGTTGCCCAGCGACTTGCTCATCTTCTTGCCCTGGCCGTCCACCGTGAAGCCGTGCGTGAGCAGGCCGCGGTAGGGTGCGCGCCCGAAGATGGCGCTGGCCAGCAGCAGCGAGCTGTGGAACCAGCCGCGGTGCTGGTCATGGCCTTCGAGGTACAGGTCGGCCTCGGGACCCTCGTCATGGTGCATGGTGGGGTGGGTGCCGCGCATCACATGCCAGAAGGTGGAGCCGGAGTCGAACCACACTTCCAGGATGTCGGTGCTCTTGGTGTAGTGCTTGGCGTCCTCCGCGCCCAGGATCTCCTCGGCCGTCACACGGCTCCAGGCTTCGATGCCGCCCTGCTCGACGATCTCTGCGGCCTGGTCGATGATCTCCATGGTGCGCGGGTGCAGCTCGCCCGAGTCCTGGTGCAGGAAGAACGGGATCGGCACGCCCCAGCTGCGCTGGCGCGAAATGCACCAGTCGGGCCGTCCGGCAATCATGTCGCGCAGGCGGGCCTTGCCGTTGTCCGGGTAGAAGGCCGTGTGCTCGATGGCTTCCAGCGCGATCTGGCGCAGGGTTTGTGCGGGTTTCTGCGCCGGGTCGGTGAACACGCCCTCGCCCTCGTCCATGCGCACGAACCACTGCGCCGCGGCGCGGTAGATCACGGGCGTCTTGTGGCGCCAGCAGTGCGGGTAGCTGTGGGTGATGGTGGTGGTGTTCAGCAGGCGACCGGCGACCTTGAGTGCGTCGATGATGACGGGCACGGCCTTCCAGATGTGCTGGCCGCCGAACAGCGGAAAGTCCGCCGCGTAGGTGCCGTTGCCCTGCACGGGGTTCAGGATCTGGTCGTAGGCCATGCCGTGGGCGACGCAGGAGTTGAAGTCGTCCACGCCATAGGCGGGCGAGGAGTGCACCAGGCCCGTGCCATCGCTGGCAGTGGCGTAGTCGGCCAGGTACACGGGCGACAGGCGCCGGTAGCCCGCGTCCATGTCGTACAGCGGATGCTCGAACTCCAGGCCCGCGAGCTTTTCGCCGGGCACCACGGCCAGCACCTGGCCCGTGAGGCCCCAGCGCGTCATGCAGGCCTCGACCAGCGATTCGGCCACGATGAACAGGCCGCGCTCGGTGTCCACCAGCGCGTACGGCAGCTCGGGATTGAGGTTCAGTGCCTGGTTGGCGGGAATGGTCCAGGCGGTGGTGGTCCAGATGACCGCGAAGGCGTCCTTGGACAGGGCGGGCAGGCCGAAGGCAGCGGCCAGCTTGGCCGGCTCATGCGCCTTGAACGCCACGTCCAGCGTCTGGCTCTTCTTGTCCTGGTATTCGATCTCGAACTCCGCCAGCGACGAGGCGCAGTCGAAGCACCAGTACACGGGCTTCAAGCCACGGTACACGAAACCGCGCTCCATGACCTTTTTGAGCGCGCGGACCTCGCCGGCCTCGCTCGCAAAATTCATGGTCTTGTACGGGTTGTCCCAGTCGCCCAGCACGCCCAGGCGCTTGAAGTCCACCATCTGCTGCGCGATCTGCTCGGTGGCAAACGCGCGGCCCTTGGCCTGCATCTCGTCGCGCGGCAGGTTGCGGCCGTGCAGCTTTTCGATGGCGTTTTCGATCGGCAGGCCGTGGCAGTCCCAGCCCGGCACGTAGATCGCGTCAAAGCCCTCGAGCTGGCGCGCCTTGATGATCATGTCCTTCAGGATCTTGTTTACCGCGTGGCCGATGTGCAGCTGGCCGTTGGCGTACGGCGGGCCGTCGTGCAGGATGAACTTCGGCGCGCCGCTGCGGGCGTCGCGCAGCTTCTTGTAGATGCCCTTGTCGTCCCATTCCTTGACCCAGCCCGGCTCGCGCTTGGGCAGGTCGCCGCGCATGGGGAAGGGCGTGTCGGGCATGTTCAGCGTGCCGCGGTAGGCACTGGCGGGGGCGTTCTTGGGGTTGGAATCGGACATGGGAACCTTCAGGTCAAGGGCGTTCCGGGCGTGGCCCGAAAGGCAAACACGGGGGCAGGACAAGGGCGGGGCTGGCGCGGCCCGCCAAGCGCTGGCGGGGCGAAGGCGGCCCCGTCAAATTCGGTCGCGGGTGGTCTGGCGACGGGTCTCTGCGTGGGAGGATGCGAAGTACGCGCGGGCGTCATCGCAGTCCTTGGCGATGCCGGTTGTGAGGGCGCCAAGGCTGTCGTACTTCAGCTCGTCGTGCAGTTTGTGCAGGAGTTCCACGCGCACGATTTTACCGTAGGCCCCCTCGGCTCCCAGGTGAGCGGGCCACTGCAGGCAATGCGTCTCCAGCAGCACGCGCCCGCCGTTCACGTCGCTCGGGTCCAGCGACGGGCGCACGCCCAGGTTGGCCACACCGGGCAGGGGCTCGGCGTCCAGCCCGTGCACCAGTACCGCGAAGATGCCGCTGGCGGCCGGTTTCCAGTGCGCAAAGCGCAGGTTCAGCGTGCGAAAGCCGTCCTGGTGAGGCCCGCTGGCGGCGGAGCGGCCCAGCGACCGGCCCAGCTTGCGTCCATGCACCACGTGGCCAGAGATCGCGTACGGGCGCCCCAGCAGGCGAGTGGCTTCCTCCATGTCGCCGGCGCCCAGGGCGTCGCGCACGGCGGAGCTGGAAACACGCAGCCCGTGCACCTCGTAGCTGTTCATGCGCGCCACCTCGAAGCCGCGCTCGCGGCCGGCGGTGTCCAGCATGGCGTAGTCCCCCGCGCGCTGGGCGCCGAAGCGGAAATCGTCGCCCACCAGCAGGTAGCGCGCCCCCAGGCCGCCCACCACCACATCGTCGATGAAGGCCTGGGGTGCCTGGCGTGCCAGCTTTTCGTTGAACGGCAGCACGATGGTCTGCTGCACGCCGCAGCGCGCCAGCTCGGACAGCTTGTCGCGCAGCGTGCCGATGCGCGCGGGCGCGAGATCCGGGCGCTTGTGCACCCCGGCGAAGTAGTCGCGCGGATGCGGCTCGAAGGTCAGCACGCAGCTTTGCACGCCGCGGTGCTGCGCCTCGCTGTTCAGCAGGGCCAGCATGGCCTGGTGGCCGCGGTGCACGCCGTCGAAATTGCCGATGGTGAGGGCGCAGGCCGGTGCCACGTCCGGGTGATGGAAGCCGCGGAAGATCTTCATCGCAGTGCTTTTCTTTTGATAGCGGCTGGCGCAAGTCCATCAAGCGCTTGACGCCAATTTGTCATGAAAAAGAGTATATTGTGCGCTACCGGCTGCGCTGCACAGTGCGACCGGCGAGACATCAACGTTCCGATTCTTGTGTTCCATGGCAGGAGGCGTGTTGTGAAGGTCTTGAAGCTGTCGGCCCAGGGGCTGCCGCAATCCTGGATAACGCTGGAGCAGGCGGTCACGCACTACGCCGCGGGCGAGGTGCGCTGGGAGATCGGCGCGCAGGTCGCGCTGTTTCGCGGTGGCCATAACGCCATCACCGGCGAGCAGTCACAGATCGCGGTAAGCAGCATCATCGGTACGCGTGGCGTGCCGAACATCAACCCCTTTGACCTCTACCCCAGCCTCACCAACGCCAAGCTGTTCGCACGCGACCGCAACGTGTGCGCCTACTGCGGAGGGCATTTCCAGGAACAGGACCTGACCCGCGAGCACATCGTGCCGTTTGCCAGGAACGGCGTGGACCACTGGATGAACGTGGTCACCTCCTGCCGCCCCTGCAACCACCGCAAGGGCCCGCGTACGCCCGAGCAGGCGCATATGCCGCTGCTGTACACGCCTTACGTACCCAGCCTGTGGGAAGACTTCATCCTGCGCAACCGGCGCATCCTGGCCGACCAGATGGAGTTCCTCATGGCCCACGTGCCCAAGTCGTCGCGGCTGTTGAGCTGACGTTGGCGGTAAGAAAAAACGCGGCCTTGGCCGCGTTTTTTGATGAGGCCGGCTGGGCTTTCTTAAGCAGCCGCCTTGCGGGCCTTGACCAGGAAGCCTTGCACAGGCTCGCCGCCTTCGTAGCGCAGCGTCAGGTCTTCGATCTCCACCGATTCAAAGCCCGCTTGGCGGCACAGCGCCTGCACATGGCTGCGCTTGTGGGCATAGCGGCCATTGGACTGCAGCACGAGGTCGGCGCCTTCTTCCGGGGCGGCCTCGCAGGAGAAGTAAAAGTCCCCGGCCGGCAGCAGAATGCGGTGCGCGTTGGGAATGGTTTCCCCCAGCTCGCCGGTGTAAATGAAGACGTCCAGTGCGGTGATTACCTCATAGATGTCGCCCGGCGTCTCGCGCAGCGCATCCAGCAGGTTGACGGTGTGAAACCGGTCGTACACGCGGTGGCGATGGGCCTGCTCGATCATCTTGGTGGAAACATCCACGCCGATCAGGAATCCGTCGATGCGGCCCAAGCACACACCCAGCAGCCCCGTGCCGCAGCCCAGGTCCAGCACATTCAGGTGCTTATCGGGGTAGCGGGCCAGGATCTTGTCGGCCACGATTTTCGGCAGTTGGTACCGCAGACCGCGTACCGTGTGCTGGTCGTAGACCTCGGCCAGGCCATCAAACAGATGGCGGTTCAACTCGACAGGCTGGTGCGGCGGGGTAACGCCATGGGCCAGCGCGCTGTAATAGGCATACACGGAATCGCCGGGCGCCAACTCAAGCAACGTGGTGGTATCGGCCGCGGCCTGGGCGGGCTTGCCTGCCGCCAGCAGGGTCTTCACGCGGCCCAGCAGCGCCTGTTGGTCCTTGGGATCCTGCGCGATCAAGCCGTTCCATACATCCAGTGCTTCGGCGTGTTGCCCCAGGCCTTCCAGGTCGGCGGCCAGGAGGCGGCGCAACTGCACGTCGCCCGGCACCAGCTCCAGACCGCGACGCAGATGGCGCACGGCCATTTCAGCGTGGCCCGCACGGTGCGCAATGTCCACCACCCCGGCCAGCACCAACAGGTTCTTGGGCTCCAGCTTGGCCACCTTCTCGGCCGTCTCCACGGCTTCCTGGAACTGGTTCTGTCGCGCCAGCAGCAGCGCCAGCTCCAGCAGACCCGGGCCCCATGTAGGTGCCAGGGCGACGCTCTTGCGCAGGGCTTCGAAGGCGCCCTTGACGTTGCCTGCCTTCTCCGCCATCAGGCCGGCCAGCATGAAGACGCGCGCGTCGTTGGGCGACTTCTTCTGGGCCTTGTTCAGGGTCTCGGCAGCCTGGCGGAGTTCACCTTTGGCGATCTGGGTGCGGGCGGTCTCGAGGTACTGGCGGATGGGGTCAGCGTGGGGGGCAGTGGCGCTCATGGCAAAAAGGTGCTGCGCGTTAGGGCGCTAAACGGAAAACCCGTCATTATCCGGGAAGCGTGGAAGCCGCCGGCGGCGGAGCGTAAAGCGCGTTTCGCCGACGCCAATGCGGCCGCCTGCACGTCTGCGCGGTGCAGGTGGGCCATACGCTGTGCGGCTTCCTGGTTCAAGCCAAAAACTGCGCGCATGGCACTGGATTCGGCGGCGGTGTCCAGAAAGGCAGCGATCTTCGTGCCGTGCAAGGCACGCGTTCGTAGAGCGCTATGCACGCAAGCAGAGCATCCGCACACAGCAGCATCCCCGCAAGCGCTAAGCCAGCGGAGATGCTTCCGAGAAGCGCTGCTTGGGGCCCTTAGGCAAACACCCCCGCCGTGTCCTGCATGCGCGCGCCCACCTCGCCCAGGTGGTGCAGCGTGTCGCCCCACGACATCTCCAGCTGCGTGAGCGTCTTGAAGTAGTGGCTGATGATGTACTCGTCCGTCACGCCGATGCCGCCGTGCAACTGCACCGCCTGCTGGCCGACGAAGCGCATGGACTGGCCCAGTTGCACCTTGGCGCGGGCCAGGGCGCGGTGGCGCTCGCCGGCTTCCTCGCCCAGCTTCAGGCTGGCGTAGTAGCTCATGGAGCGCGCCAGCTCCAGCTGCATCTTCATGTCGGCGATGCGGTGGCGCAGCGCCTGGAAGCTGGCGATGGGCACGCCGAACTGCTTGCGCTGGTTCATGTAGTCGGCGGTGATGGCCAGGGTCTGCTCCATGGCGCCCACGGCGTAGGCGCAGGCGGCGGCAATGCCGGTGTCCACGGCCAGCTCCAGCGCGGCCAGGCCGTCGGCGGTGGCGAGTGTGGCGGGCGCCTGGGTCAGCGACAGTTCGGCGGCGCGGCTGCCGTCCTGCGTGAGGTAGCCGCGCGTGGCCACGCCGGCGGCGCTGCGTTCCACCAGGAACAGCGCGATGCGGCCATCGAGCTGTGCGGGCACGAGGAAGGCGTCCGCCTGGTCGCCCGCCGGAACTACGCTTTTAATAGCTGTGAGCGCATATCCACCGGGCGCTGCAGCCGCTTTTGCCTCGCAAACATCGAGGCGGTAGCGGGCCTTGCGCTCCTGGTGGGCCAGCACCACCAGGGCTTCGCCGCTGGCGATGCGCGGCAGCCAGGCGGACTGCACGTTGTCGTCGGCGCACTCGCTGAGCACGCGGGCCGCAATGAACGCATGCGCCAGCGGCTCCAGCACGATGCTGCGGCCCAGCTCTTCCATGGCCACCATGGCATCCGCGGCGCCCTGGCCCAGGCCGCCGTGGGCCTCGGGCACGGTGAGGGCCGTGAGGCCCAGTTCGGCCAACTCGTTGTAAGCGGCGCGGTCAAATCCACCTGCGGCCACGATGGCGCGCCGGCGCTCGAAACCGTAACCCTTGTCCACCCAGCGGCGCACGGCGTCGCGCAGTTGCTGCTGGTCGTCGGAGAAGTTGAAATCCATGGTCTTGTCTCCTTAACCCAGCACGGTCTGAGCGACGATATTGCGTTGCACTTCATTGCTGCCGCCGTAGATGGTGGTCTTGCGCAGGTTGAAGTAGGTGGAGGCGAGCGGGGCGTTGGCGGCCACGCCGCCAGGGAAGTCGCCCTGCCAGCCGGCTTCCATGGCTTCCTCGATGAAGGGCAGGGCGAACGGGCCGGCAGCCAGCATCATCAGCTCTGCATAGCGCTGCTGGATCTCGCTGCCGCGGATCTTCAGCAGGCCGGCGATGTCCAGCGGGTTCTTGCCGCTCTTTTCCATCGACAGCACGCGCAGCACCAGCATCTCCAGCGCGACGATGTCCACCTCCAGCAGCGCGATCTGGTCGCGAAAGCGCATGTCGTCCCACACGCCCTCGGCCTTGGCGATGCGCTTCAAGCGCTCCAGCTCGCGCTTGGCGCGGTTCACGTCGGCGATGTTGGTGCGCTCATGGCTGAGCAGGTGCTTGGCGTAGGTCCAGCCCTTGTTCTCCTCGCCGATGAGCTGGTCGGCAGGCACCTCGACGTTGTCGAAGAACACCTCGTTGACCTCGCACTCGCCATCCAGCAGCTTGATGGGCCGCACGGTGACGCCGGGCGACTTCATGTCCAGCAGCAGGAAGCTGATGCCCGTCTGCGGCTTGCCCTCCGTGCTGGTGCGCACCAGGTTGAACATCCAGTCGCCGTACTGGCCGAGCGTGGTCCAGGTCTTCTGGCCGTTGACGATGTACTTGTCGCCCACGCGCTCGGCGCGGGTCTTGAGGCTGGCCAGGTCCGAGCCCGAGCCCGGCTCGCTGTAGCCCTGGCTCCACCACACCTCGCCGCTGGCGATGCCGGGCAGGAAGCGCTGCTGCTGCTCCTTGCTGCCAAAGGCCATGATCACGGGCGCCACCATCACCGGCCCGAAGGGCACGATGCGCGGCGCGCCGGCGAGGGCGCATTCCTCTTCGAACAAGTGCTTTTGCACGGCATTCCAGCCGGGTCCGCCGAACTCCCGGGGCCAGCCGTAGCCCAGCCAGCCCTTGGCGCCGAGGATCTTGGCCCAGCGTTGCATGTCGTCCTTGGTCAGGCGCAGGGCGTTGTGCACCTTGTGTGCGATGTCCTGGGGCAGGTGGGTGCGCACCCAGGCGCGAATTTCCTCGCGGAATGCCTGCTCTTCGGGGGTGAATGCAAGGTCCATGTGCTGTCTCCTGTGAAGCCGCCGTTGTAGCACGGGCGTGCTTTTCAGCCCTGTCCGAACCGTGACAGGGGCGGGGTCTTGGCGAGGTCAGTGCTCGGCCACGCCCAGTTGCTCGCACAGGCGCTGCACGGTGGCGCGCAGCGCGGCCACCTCATCCTCCAGGGCCTGTACGCGCTGGGCCAGTGCGCCGTCTTCCTCGCTGCGTGACGCGGGCGATGCGCTGGCCATCTGGACGGGGCTGGCATCCACAGGGCCGCACAGCAGGTGAGCCCAGCGCGGCTCGCGCGCGCCCGGTGCGCGCGGCAGCAGCGTGACCAGCGGCCCGCCCTTGTCATCGGAGCGCGACTGCAGCTCGTCCAGGAAGGCCTCGACCGAGGAGATATCGGCAAACCGGTGCCAGCGCTCGGCATTGATGCGCAGCTCGCCCGCGGTCTGCGGGCCGCGCAGCATCAGCAGGCCCAGCAGCGCGGCGGACTGGTCGGGCACGCCCACGCCGCGGGTGAAGTTGTGCTCCCAGCGCGCCACGCGCGCGCCGCCGATCTCCAGCACCAGCGTTTGCTGGCGCAGATCATCCAGCGCCTGCTGCACCTCGCTCTCGGTGAGTTGCATGACCGGATCGCGGCTGCTCTTTTGGTTGCAGCCGGCCAGCAGGCTGTTGAGGGTGAGGGGATAGCTGTCGGGCACGGTGCGGGACTTTTCCAGCAGCGTGGCAAGCACGCGCGCTTGCGGCGCGGTCAGGGGGCGGGTGCGGGCGTCAAAGGGCATGGGCAGGGGATAATTTCCGTCAAATGAAGAACATCGTGATTTTGATCTCCGGCGGCGGCTCCAACATGGCGGCCATCGTGCGCACCGCGCAGCAGCAGGACTGGGCGGGCCGCCACGGCATCCGTGTGGCCGCGGTGCTGAGCAACAAGGCCGATGCCAAGGGCCTGGCGCTGGCGCGCGAACAGGGCATTGCCACCCAGGTGCTGGACCACAAGGCCTATCCCTCGCGCGAGGCGTTCGACACCGCGCTGGCCCAGGCCATCGACGCTTACGAGCCGTCCCTGGTGGTGCTTGCCGGCTTCATGCGCATCCTCACCCCGGGGTTCGTGGACCACTTCGCGGGCCGGCTGGTCAACATCCACCCCTCGCTGCTGCCGGCCTTCACGGGCCTGCACACGCACCAGCGCGCCATCGACGCGGGATGCAGGTTCGCCGGCTGCACGGTGCACGAGGTCACGGCAGAACTGGACGTGGGCCCCATCCTGGACCAGGCGGTGGTGCCCGTGTTGCCGGGTGATACGGCCGACGCGCTGGCCGCCCGCGTGCTCACGCAGGAACACCTGATCTACCCACGCGCCGTACTGGCGCATTTGCTCGCGAATCGATAGCTGTTAGCGCTGATGGGGTGTGCGCTGGAGCATGATTTGCTTGCAATCTGCCCGGCCGGCACGCTCACAGCGTGCGCGCCACCTGCGCGCCGCCGCCATCCTGCAGCAACGCGCGCGCCTGCCGTGTCTGCGCGGTGTGGGTCGGGTGCACCACCACCGCCCAGCGGCCCTGCTCCAGGGCTTCCCGCACCTCGGTGATCAGCCCCACGTGGTCGGGGCGCATGGTGACGAGGCCGCCGGCCAACAGGCCGAAGGTGGTGCAAAAGCCCACCACGGCGATGAAGGCCAGCAGTGGGCTGCTGAGGATCAGCGGGGTGCCCGAGCGCAGCAGCCACGCGTAGAGCAGCAGGCCGAATACGCCGCCCGCGAAACCGGTCACCACGTGGGCGCGGATCATCGTGCGGAAGATGCCACGCTGCTCCGGCTCCAGCGTGCGGCCGAAGTGCTCGGCATGGTCTTCCCGCGCATCCTCCGGCCCCAGCATGCGCACCTGGCCGGGCGCCATACCGGGCAGGCTTTGCAGCCGCGCCACCATCGCCTGTGCGTCGGCCCGGTCGTTGAACACGGCGGCCACCTTGGTCAGCGACCGCTCGCCAAACATTCCCTGTAGCAGATAGTCCATGAAAGGCTCCTTTCCGCGGCGCACGGCTCGCCTGCGCACGCCGCCGCTTGTCGTCCTGACTACACCGTAGTGCCCGCCTTTGGGCACCGGCGTAGGACAAGGGAGGGCAGGGGTGCCGGGCCGCGCGCGCAGCCAGTAGGTGGTATTTGCTATTGAAAGAGGAGCTGCTACCGCTTGATGGACAAGCGCAAGGGCCGTATTTGGCTTCAATCCTCGGGTGTGCCCGCGCACGCGGCGAAGCGCGGCTGCTCGCGGCCATCGACCACCACCGTCCCGTTGAACATGGCGGCCGGGCGCACCCACAGGCCCTGCTCGCCGTACAGCGCGCGGTACAGGGTCATGGGCTCCAGCGTCTCGCTGTGGCGTACCGTGCCGAGCACCTCGTACAGCCCGCCTTTGTAGTGGCGATAGCGGCCGGGGGGTGTGCAAACCAGGGGTGGCAGTTCATCGTTCATGGATAGCATTCGCGGTGGAAAAAATACGCATCACAACGGGAGGGCGGTTGATGGAGAAGGCGGACTTCATACACATGGTGCGCATGAGCGAGATGGCCAGCGCCGACGACAGCCGTGCCTACCGCCGCGGCGTGGCCGCCTTTGCGGCGCTGGGCTACGCCTGGGTGCTGGGCTGCCTGGCGCTGGCTGTGGGCATGCTGGTGTGGGTGGTGCCCCAACTCCTCCACGGCAAGTTCCGCTTCGCCTGGGTATGGATTGTGATGGCCGCGTGCGGCCTGTTATGGCTGAGCCTGCGTGCGCTGTGGGTGCCGCGCAGCCCGCCCCACGGCGTACAGATCACCGCGCGTGAGGCGCCGGCGCTGTTCGATGCGCTGGAGCGCATCCGCCGCAAGATCAAGGGGCCGCCCATCCACGAGGTGTATCTGGACGACGACTTCAACGCCAGCATCCGCCAGGAGCCTCGCTGGGGTGTGCTGGGCGGTGCGCGCAATCAGCTCACGCTCGGTCTGCCGCTGCTCATGGCGCTGGACAAAAAGCGCCTGCTGGCGGTGCTGGCCCACGAATACGGCCACCTGCGTGGCGACCACGGGCGCTTTGCGGCCTGGATCTACCGCACCCGCCTGAGCTGGCACCGCCTGCACGAGGGCATGCAGGACGATGCCGGCCCCATGGCCGTGGCCACGCGGGCGTTCCTGGACTGGTACTGGCCGCGCTTTGCCGCCAAGACCTTCGCCCTGGCCCGCCAGGACGAATACGAGGCCGACCGCATCGCCGCGCGCCTGCTGGGCCAGGATGAGGTGGCCGCCGCGCTCACCGAGGTCGAGATCAAGGGCGCCTGGCTGGGCGAGCAGTTCTGGCGCCAGCACTGGCAGGGCGCGCTGTCCCAACCGCTGCCCGCCGGGCCCTACGGCGCCCTGCAGCGCCTGCTGGCACTGCCGCCGGAGCCGGCCTTCGCCCAGATGGCGCTGCGCGACGCGGTACGGCGCCTGAGTGGCGTGGACGACACCCATCCCGTGCTGCGCGACCGGGTGGAGGCGCTCACGGGTGGGCGCCCCACGCTGCCGCCGTGGTCGCAGCGCGGGGCGCTGTCGCTGCTGGGGGCGCAGGCGCGCGGCTGGCTGGCGCACTTCGATGATCAGTGGTGCAAGGCCAACGCCACGGTGTGGAAGCAGCACCACGCCCGCCTGCAGCGGGCGCAGGAGCGCGTGCGCACCCTGCAGTCCACCCAGGCCGGCAACAGCGCCACCGAGACCGTGGAGCTGGCGCGGTTGATGCGCCGGCTGGACCCGCAGGCCGCCGTGCAGCCGCTGTACGAGCGCGTGCTGGCGCGCGAACCCGCCCATGTGGGTGCGCTGCTCGGGCTGGCCGACAGCCTGGCGCCACAGGACGTGGCAGGGCGCCTGCGCTGCTGTGAGGCGTTGTGGGACTGCAGTCCCACCCATCGCTGGGGTGCGGCCCGGGGCGCGGTGCAGGCGCTGGAGCAGCGTGCCGAGGCCGGTGGGGACTATGACGCCGAGGCCCTCAAGCGCTGGCGCGAGCGCGTGCGCCAGGCGGAGGAGGTGGAGGATGCCGCCCTGGAGGAGCTGTACGACACGCCCTTCTTCCAGCGCGTGACGCGCCACGATCTGAGCGCGTTCGAGCTCGGCGAGCTGCAGGCCGAATTGGCCCTGCACCGCGCGGTGGCGCGCGCCTGGCTGGTGTGCAAGCAACTGCGCGCCATGCCCCAGCGGCGCACCTACCTGCTGTTCGTGCAATTGCGCGGTCTGGATGCGCAGGCGCGCTTTGCCCTGTGCCGCCGTCTGGAGAGCGAGTTGGAACTGCCGGGACAGGTGCTGGTGCTCGCGGCCGGTGACACGGCGGCGCTGGAGGACATCGAGCGCCAGGCGTTCGAACCTGTGCACGCCGGGCCCGGAGGGGCTTGAGGCGGCGTCGGATGATGCGGGCGCGAGATGGGACAATCACGCCATGCATCCCAAAGCCCTTGTGGACGCCTGCGCGGAACTCGTCAGGCTGGTCCTTACTTTTGAACACCCGGCCGACGCCGTGGTCTCGCGCTACTTCCGCGAGCACCGCGGCCTGGGCCCGCGCGAGCGCGCCACGCTGGCCGAAACCGTCTACAACGTCCTGCGCAAGAAGCTGTTGTTCGAGCAACTCGCGCGCTCGGGCGCGGGCCCCAAGGAGCGGCGCCTGGCCATCCTGGGCTTTCACGGCCCGCGCGACTTCGTCAAGAGCGCACTGACCGAGCAGGAAAAGTCCTGGCTGGACCAGTGCGACGCCGTGCGTCCTGAAGACCTGCTGGCGCCGCACCGCCACAACCTGCCCGAGTGGCTGGTGGCGCCGCTCAAGGAGCAGCTGGGCGAGAGCGGCTTCTGGGCCCTGGCCGACAGCCTGGCGCAGCCTGCGCCATTGGACCTGCGCGTCAATGCCTTGAAGGAAAAACGCGACCAGGTGCAGAAGGAGCTTGCGCAAGCAGCTATCAAATCCGTAGTGACACCTTACTCTCCCTGGGGACTGCGCATCGCCGGCAAGCCTGCGCTCACCAAGCTGGACGCGTTCACGCGCGGCGCCATCGAGGTGCAGGACGAGGGCTCGCAGTTGCTCGCGCTGCTGCTGGACGCCAAGCGCGGCGAGATGGTGGTGGACTTCTGCGCCGGTGCCGGCGGCAAGACGCTGGCCATCGGCGCGGCCATGCGCAGCACGGGGCGGCTGTACGCCTTCGACGTGTCGGCCCACCGGCTGGAGGCGCTCAAGCCCCGCCTGGCGCGCTCGGGCCTGTCCAACGTGCACCCCGCGGCCATCGCCCACGAGCGCGACGAGCGCGTCAAACGCCTGGCCGGCAAGATCGACCGCGTGCTGGTGGATGCGCCCTGTTCGGGCCTGGGCACGCTGCGCCGCAACCCCGACCTGAAGTGGCGCCAATCGCCCGAGGCGCTGCGGGAGCTGGCCGGTAAGCAGACCGCCATCCTGGAAAGCGCGGCGCGCCTGGTCAAACCTGGCGGGCGGCTGGTCTATGCCACGTGCAGCGTGCTGCCGCAGGAAAACGAGGCCATCGCCGAAGCCTTCGGCGCGGCGCATGCCGATTTCGAGCCGCAGGACGCCGGCGCGCTGCTCACGCAGCTGAAGGTGCCCGATGCCGCACGCCTGTGCCATGGCGGCGCCAGCGGCACTGGATATCTGCGGCTGTGGCCTCATCTGCACCAGACGGACGGTTTCTTCGCTGCCGTCTGGATCCGCCGCGCGTAACTTTCCTACGCGCTGGCACGCAACGCGAAGCCATCCTGGCGGCCGGGCATGTTCCGGTCCGCGGAGACGGCGCCCGACAATGTGGAACGTCGCCGGCTGCGCGGCGGTATTGGATAGTGGATCGAGGTTTGTATGTTGTTTGATAGCGCCGCGTGGAATACCGCGCTCGACTGGCTGGCGCATGGCGCGTGGGACCTGGCCTGGTGGCAGATCGTGCTCTACACCCTGGCCACCACCCACATCACGATCGCGGCGGTGACGATCTTCCTGCACCGCTCGCAGGCGCACCGTGCGCTGGACCTGGGGCCCGTGCCTGCGCATTTCTTTCGCTTCTGGTTGTGGCTGGGCACGGGCATGGTCACCAAGGAATGGGTGGCCATCCACCGCAAGCACCACGCCAAATGCGAGACGCCCGATGACCCCCACAGCCCGCAGACGCGCGGCCTGCGCACCGTGATGTGGCGCGGGGCCGAGCTGTACCGTGCCGAGGCGGCCAACGCCGAGACGCTGAAGAAGTTCGGCCATGGCACGCCGGACGACTGGATGGAACGCAACGTCTACAGCCGCTTCACCTGGCAGGGCGTGGGGATAATGCTGGTCATCAACCTGGTGCTGTTCGGCGCCGTGGGCGCCGCCGTGTGGGCCGTGCAGATGGCGTGGATCCCGTTCTGGGCCGCGGGCGTGGTCAACGGCGTGGGCCACTACTGGGGTTACCGCAACTTCGAGGCGCAGGACGCCTCTACCAACCTCGTGCCCTGGGGCCTTGTGATCGGCGGTGAAGAACTGCACAACAACCACCACACCTATCCGACGGCCGCGAAGTTCTCGGTCAAGCCGTACGAGTTCGACGTGGGGTGGCTCTACATCAGCGCGCTGCAGCGCCTGGGCTGGGCCAAGGTCAAGAAGGTGCCGCCCAAGCTGCGCCTGGGCGCCGCGAAGCCGGTGGCCGACGAAAAGACGCTGGAGGCGCTCATCGCCAACCGCTACGAGGTCATGGCCGGCTATGCGCTCGGCGTGCGCCAAGCCTGCAAGGAAGAGATCGCCGCGCTCAAAGCGCGCAAGGCCGACGTGTCGGCCCTCAAGCGCGCCAAGCGCTGGCTGCACCGCGACGCCGAGAAGGTCCCTGCGCAGGCCCAGCCGACGCTGGCCGAAGTGCGTGCAGCGCACCCCGTACTCGACAAGATGGTCACCATGCGCGAGGAGTTGCGCCAGCTCTGGCTCAACACCTCGCAGTCGCGCGATCAGCTGACCGCAGACCTGCAGGCCTGGTGCCAGCGGGCCGAGGCCAGCGGCATCGCGGCGCTCAAGGAGTTCTCGCTGAAGCTGCGCGCGGCCCACGCCTGAGCGACGCGGCGGCTGGCTGTGACCGCAGTACCGCGGCAACCCGGAAGGGTGCCGCGGTTTTTTATGCCCACGCTGGACATGAAAAAAGCCGCCGGGCGCAACGCCGGGCGGCTTTTTGACAGGAGCCGGGCCGAATTACTTCAGCTTGGCTTCCTTGTACTCGACGTGCTTGCGAGCCTTGGGGTCGAACTTGATGATCGACATCTTCTCAGGCATCGTCTTCTTGTTCTTGGTGGTGGTGTAGAAGTGACCGGTTTCGGCCGTGGACACCAGCTTGATCTTTTCGCGTCCGCCTTTGGAAGCCATGGTTGTTCTCCTTGAGGAAATTAGGCTTGGCCACGGGCACGCATGTCTGCGAGCACGGAGTCGATACCGTTCTTGTCGATCAGGCGCAGAGCGGCGCTGGACACGCGCAGGCGCACCCAACGGTTCTCGCTTTCCACCCAGAAACGGCGGTACTGCAGGTTGGGCAGGAAACGGCGCTTGGTCTTGTTGTTGGCGTGGGAGACGTTGTTTCCCACCATGGGCTTCTTGCCCGTTACTTCACATACGCGTGCCATCAGGACACTCCGATAGTTGCAACGGCTGCCGGCGCTGAAGTCCCGCGAGAGCAGGAGCGTGCCGGTCAGCCTCACCTCGCCAGTTTGAACGGGTGGCGGTAACCCGGTCGCCGCAGCCTTTGCGCTGCAATTTGCAGGCACAGGATTTGGCAAAGCCGCGCATTATAGCCCGAATATCAAAAAACCCCTGCATGCCGAAACCTGCAGGAGCCGGGTGGGCAGGGCTTAGTGCGTTATTCCTGCTGTTCCAGGAAGCGCTGCGCGTCCAGCGCGGCCATGCAGCCCGTGCCGGCGCTGGTGATGGCCTGGCGGTACACATGGTCCTGCACGTCGCCGGCGGCGAACACGCCCGGCACGCTGGTCTGCGTGGCAAAGCCCTTGAGGCCGCCCTGGGTCACGATGTAGCCGTTTTCCATCGCCAGCTGGCCCTGGAAGATGTCGGTGTTGGGCGCATGGCCGATGGCGATGAAGCAGCCTTGCAGCGCGATGTCCTCGGTGTGGCCGTCTTCGGTGTGCTTGAGGCGGATGCCGGTCACGCCGGTGGCGTCGCCCAGCACTTCGTCCAGCGTGAAGAAGGTCTTGAGCTCGATCTTGCCGGCCGCCACCTTCTCCATGAGCTTATCGATCAGGATGGGCTCGGCGCGGAACTTGTCGCGGCGGTGCACCAGCGTCACCTTGCGGGCGATGTTGGACAGGTACAGCGCTTCCTCAACGGCGGTGTTGCCGCCACCGACCACGCACACGTCCTGTTCGCGATAGAAGAAGCCGTCGCAGGTGGCGCAGGCGGACACGCCCTTGCCCATGAAGGCTTCCTCGGAGGGCAGGCCCAGGTACTTGGCCGATGCACCCGTGGCGATGATGAGGGAGTCGCAGGTGTAGGTGCCGCTGTCGCCCGTAAGGGTGAAGGGGCGCTTGGACAGGTCCACCTGGCTGATGTGGTCGAACACGATCTGCGTTTTGAAGCGCTCGGCATGTTCCTGGAAGCGCTGCATCAGTTCGGGGCCCTGCACGCCGTGCACGTCGGCGGGCCAGTTGTCCACCTCGGTCGTGGTCATGAGCTGGCCGCCCTGGGCCAGGCCCGTGATGAGCACGGGGTTGAGGTTGGCACGGGCGGCATACACCGCGGCGGTGTAGCCCGCCGGGCCGGAGCCGAGGATCATGACTTTGGCGTGTTGGGTAGTGGACATGGCTGAAAAGTAAGGTTTTGTTATGCCGGGCGACCGGCGTGCCCCGTAAGAACCTGGGGCCGGGCCCCCCAGTATCAACCGGTCCGCGCGGGCGCCTGCGGTCGGGTTTTCAATCGCGGCCATTGTAAGAAGCCATGAATAACACGGCCGGGGCGGGCGTATCGGCCTTTGCGCTGGCGCAGCGCAGTGACAAAAAGGCGCGCAGCCGGCAGGCCTGGGGCGGGCTGCCGCACGCAGCGCACGGCGCACAGACGCGTCGTCGGCATGGGGTAAGCTTGCGCGCTCTTATCCCATGACGTACTCCCTCAACACCCTGAACGCTTCTTCCTCCAGCAAGTCGGCGCCACGCACCGGCGCGGCGCGCTTCGGCCATGAGATCGGCCTGGTGCTGGGCCTGCTGGGCCTGGTGTTCTGGCTGCTGGCCCTCGTGAGCTATTCCGCGCAGGATGCGGCCTGGTCCACATCGGGTGCGGGCAATGGACAGCCACTGTCCAATTGGGTGGGCAGGCTCGGGGCGTGGCTCGCCGACGGCAGCTACTTCGTGCTGGGCTTTTCCGTCTGGTGGTGCGTCGCCGCGGGCGTGCGCGCCTGGTTTGCGTCGCTGGCGCGCTGGATGCGCGGCGATGGCGCCGCAGGCCACGCGCCGTGGCAGCGCCGCGGCGTATTCTGGGGCGGACTGGCGCTGCTGCTGTGCGCCAGCACGGCACTGGAATGGTCGCGGCTGTACCGGTTCGAAGCCCTGCTGCCCGGCCATGCGGGCGGCATGCTGGGCTATATGACGGGGCCGCTGGCCGTGCGCTGGCTCGGGTTCACGGGCTCGGGCCTGGCTGGCGTGGTGGTGGTCGTGCTGGGCGCGGCGCTGGTGTTCCGTTTCTCCTGGGGGCATCTGGCCGAGCGCCTGGGTGGGCGCATCGATGCGCTGGTGCAGCGCGGCCGGGCGCGGCGCGAGAAGGCCAAGGACGTGGCCGTGGGACGGCGCGCCGCGCGCGAGCGCGAGGAAGTGGTGCAGGAAGAGCGCCACGAGATTGAGGTGCAGCACCCGCAGCCTGTCACCATCATCGAGCCCGTGCTGTCCGATGTGGCGCAGAGCACCCGCGTGGTGAAGGAGCGCCAGAAACCCCTGTTCAGCGAGATGCCCGACAGCAACCTGCCGCAGGTGGACCTGCTGGACGCCGCGCAGGCGCGCCAGGAGACGGTGTCGCCCGAGACGCTGGAGATGACCAGCCGCCTGATCGAGAAGAAGCTCAAGGACTTCGGCGTGGACGTCACCGTGGTGGCCGCCATGCCCGGCCCGGTGATCACGCGCTACGAGATCGAGCCCGCCACGGGCGTGAAGGGCTCGCAGATCGTGAACCTGGCCAAGGACCTGGCGCGTTCGCTGTCGCTGGTGTCTATCCGCGTGATCGAGACCATTCCTGGCAAGAACTTCATGGCGCTGGAACTGCCCAACGCCAAACGCCAGACCATCCGCCTGTCGGAGATCCTGGGCTCGCAGGTCTACCACGACGCCAAGAGCCTGCTGACCATGGGCCTGGGCAAGGACATCGTGGGCGCGCCCGTGGTGGCGGACTTGGCCAAGATGCCGCACGTGCTGGTGGCGGGCACGACGGGCTCGGGCAAGTCGGTGGGAATCAACGCCATGATCCTCTCGCTGCTCTACAAGGCCGAGGCACGCGACGTGCGCCTGCTGATGATCGACCCCAAGATGCTGGAAATGTCGGTCTACGAGGGCATCCCGCACCTGCTCGCGCCGGTGGTCACCGACATGAAGCAGGCCGCCCACGGGCTGAACTGGTGCGTGGCCGAAATGGAGCGCCGCTACAAGCTCATGAGCAAGCTGGGCGTGCGCAACCTCGCGGGCTACAACACGAAAATAGATGACGCCAAGGCGCGCGAGGAACACATCCCCAACCCCTTCAGCCTCACACCGGAGAGCCCGGAGCCGCTGGAGCGGCTGCCGCACATCGTGGTGGTGATCGACGAGCTGGCCGACCTGATGATGGTCGTGGGCAAGAAAATCGAGGAGCTCATCGCCCGCCTGGCGCAGAAGGCGCGCGCTGCCGGCATCCACCTGATCCTGGCCACGCAGCGCCCCAGCGTGGACGTGATCACCGGCCTGATCAAGGCCAACATCCCCACGCGTATCGCTTTCCAGGTCAGCAGCAAGATCGACAGCCGCACCATCCTGGACCAGATGGGCGCCGAGGCCTTGCTGGGCATGGGCGACATGCTCTACATGGCCAGCGGCACGGGCCTGCCCATCCGCGTGCACGGCGCCTTTGTCTCCGATGACGAGGTGCACCGCGTCGTCAGCTACTTGAAGGAACAAGGGGAGCCGGACTACATCGAAGGGGTGTTGGAAGGCGGTACCGTCGAGGGCGACGACAGCGGCTTCGGCTTTGGCGACAGCGAAGGCGGCGGCGAGAAGGACCCCATGTACGACCAGGCCGTGGAGGTGGTGCTGAAAGACCGCAAGGCCAGCATCTCCTACGTGCAGCGCAAGCTGCGCATTGGCTACAACCGATCCGCGCGCCTGCTCGAAGACATGGAGAAGGCCGGCCTGGTGAGCGCACTCACCGCCAGCGGCCAGCGCGAGGTGCTGGTGCCCGCGCGCAGCGAGTAAAGCTGCCTGGGCACGCTCCCTGGCCCGCTGTCCACGCAACCGCTTGCATGGAGAAATGGTGTTGAAGAAAATATTTGCTGCGATTTTGATAGCTGCTGGCGCTGGTTGCGCCTGGGCTGACGGCCTGAAAAGCCTTGAAACCTTCATGAAGTCCGCACAGAGCGGCCGGTCCGAGTTCACGCAGACCGTGACCTCGCCGCCCAAGGACGGCCAGGCGGGCCGCACCAAGACCTCCAGTGGCAGTTTTGAGTTCCAGCGTCCGGGGCGCTTCAAGTTCCATTACCGCAAGCCGTTCGAGCAGCTCATCGTGGCCGATGGGCAGACCCTGTGGCTGTACGACGCGGACTTGAACCAGGTGACCCAGCGCACGCAATCCAAGGCGCTGGGCAGCACGCCCGCGGCGCTGCTCGCGTCCGCGCCCGACCTGGCGGCGCTGCGCGCCGACTTCGCGCTGGAGTCGGCGCCCGAGCAGGACGGCCTGCAGTGGGTGCTGGCTACGCCCAAGGCCAAGGATGGCCAGCTCAAGAGCGTGCGCGTGGGCTTCGCGGGGGAGCAACTGGCGGCGCTGGACATCCTGGACAGCTTTGGGCAGCGCTCGCTGATCCGCTTCACCGGCATGCAGCTCAACCCGGCGCTGCCGGCAGGCACCTTCCAGTTCAAGCCGCCCGCGGGGGCGGATGTGCTCTCGCAGTAGATGCTTCTGTTTCGATAGCTGCTAACGCTTATGGGGTAAGCGCTAGAGCCCTGTTTTGCTCTAAACCGCCAGCACGGTCGCCACGCGTGCCCGCACCAGCGGCAGCAACTCGGACTCGAACCACGGGTGGCGCTTGAGCCAACCGTTGTTGCGCGGGCTGGGGTGCGGCAGGGCCAGGACGGGCGCATCCGGCAGGGTGCAGGTGCCGCGCACGGTTTCCCCCAGCGGCCGGCCACGGCAGGCGGCCAGATGCCAGGCCAGCGCGTATTGGCCCACGGCCACGGTCAGCGCGATGTTCGGCAGCCGCGCCAGCAGCGGCATGCGCCACGCGGGGGCGCATTCGGGACGGGGCGGTGCATCGCCCGAGGCGCCACGGCCCGGATAGCAAAAGCCCATCGGCACGATGGCCACGCGCGCCGGGTCATAGAAAGTCTCGCGCGTCAGCCCCAGCCACGTGCGCAGGCGCTCGCCGCTCGCGTCATCGAAGGGGATGCCCGAGGCATGCACCTTGCGCCCCGGTGCCTGCCCCACGATCAGCAGGCGCGCGCGTGCATCGGCCTGCAGCACGGGGCGTGGGCCCAGCGGCAGGTAGGGCGCGCAGATCGTGCAGGCGCGCACGCGGCGCAGCAGCGCATCCAGCGGCTCGTCGCGGCGTGTTTCGTCGCGCGGCAGTCCGTTGCGCGGCAATGCATGACCCGGCAATTCGTTGCGCGGTGGCTTCGCCATCAGTCCGCAATGCGTGCGCCGGCTTCGGACAGCAGCGCGCGCAACACCGAGCGGTGGCAGTGCGCCTCGTCCTCGCAGTAGCAGCCCACCGAGAAATTGTTGTGCTGCGACAGCGCGGCCAGCAGCGCGATAGTGTGGCGGTTCTCCGGCGTGGCCATCTCCTGGCGGAACTGCTGGGTGAAGGCGGCCCATTCCTTGGGCGTCTGCGCGGCCTGGGCGAGCTTGACGGTCTCGGGACTGGGCGAGAGGTTGGGGTACCACACGTCATACCAGTCCTGCGCCGCGAACTGCTCCTTGGGCACGCCGCGCGGCGGGCGGCGCACGGTGCCGATGCGCGTGCCTTCGTCGCGTGCGCGGGGAGTGCCGAGGCGGACGATGCGGATGGGCATGGTGGGTACAGATACGGGCGACAGGAAGAGCTAACACCTGAACTCAGCCGCGCTGCACAGTGGCGGCAACGCTGCTAGCGTAGCGCGTGCACGCGACCGCTGCCACGAACCAACGTCTGATACTCGCGGTAAGCCGCGCCGGATTGAGAAGCACGGAGGGCAGCCGCAAGCGGAGTTTGCCGGCGTCGGCTTGACCAATTGGTCAGGCAGCCCCAGCCATGCCAATTGTTAGGCATACGCTACCCAACCACGGAACGTAAGAGCGGCGTAGAACAAGGAAACGCGCTTGAAGCCGGCTTTGCGCATCAGTTCTTCGTCCTGCATCGGCGACAGGATTTCCAGCCGCTCACCTATTGCTCGCGCACCAGCTTGAGCCTTCGCAGGGTCTACGCCCGAAGAGGTCGCAAATGCTGCGTAGCGGGAAAGCCAGGCGTTTCGTAATTCGGGCTCTTGATCAAAGCTCAGATGCATGACAACCAGCGGCGCTCCTGGTTTCAAACGCCGGTGGATCTCTTGCAACGTTCTCAGCCGCTCTGGTGCTGATGTGAAATGCAGTGTCTGAAGACAGGATGCAGCGTCGAAGGGATCTTGGGGCGCAACATCAACATAACCCTCGTGCAGTCGGATGCGTGACATCAGTTCGCCAAGGGTTGATCGGGCCAGCTGAAGCATCTCCGAAGAGGGGTCGACGCCTTCGAAGTGCCAGCCTGGCTGGGCTTCGGCAAAACACTTGAGCTCTAAACCACCGCCTGCACCCACAACAAGAACTCTGCCGTTGAATGGCGTATGTTCTGCAAGCAGCAGCGCAGCCATACGCCGCATGTCCAATAGCCCAGGAACGAGGCGACACGTGTTTTGCGCGTAATCAGCAATGTTGTGCGGGTCAGCGTTGGTGGTCATATGCGGGTATTGAGGCGGCCTACGTTGGCGATGAAAGGCGGCGCCCGGTTTGCCGGGTGACGTTCTCTCCATTGAGGCTTAGAGCTCACTTGGCACGGCTGCTACTTCATCTGGGCAATAGCCCCATGAAGATCGGCGTTGCCCCAGTGCTCAACGTATTGGCCATTCTTTATACGAACGATGTCAGTCACGCGGATGGTGATGCGGCGCCCCGTGGGAGGAACTCCGAGGAACACGCCTTGGTGAGTACCGGAAATCGTCTTTCGAGTTACGACCTTGTCTCCTTCGGCGATTTGATCGTGCAACTCGACGGTCAGATCAGGAAGGGCTGGACGAAGGATGTCTGTAAAGAATGCAGCGAAGCCATCGGGCCCTTTGGGCGTATCTGGTGGTGCAGTGTGGTTGACGAAGTCGGAGGCCACCAGTTCGTTGAATGCGTGCATGTCGCCTTGCTCAATGACCTCGCGATTGAAGCGCGCGACGATTTGTTTGTTTGCGGAAGAAGTATTCATGGCAGTGCTGAAATTGCGTGATCTCTAACGTTCAAGGTAAGGGGCGCTTGCACGAATGCGCAAGACGTCCCCATGACTGAGGGGTTAGGCCGCAGATGCATGCGACCCTTTGAGAACCTTGCGCATCAATGCATTCGGGACTGCGACGCCACGGATGACAGGTGTTCGCTGCTCGACGACCTCGAACCCGAAGCTGTGAAAGAACGGCTGGGCAGTGCGACTGACGTCAGATGTGAGTTCTGCGCCCCCGAGTGACCTGCCCCCAATACCCGTACCAGTCGTTTTGAGAAAATCCGCTGGTTAAAGGAGATTACTCCTGGGTTTGAAGCGGCGCCGTTACGGCGCCG
>RJVL01000006.1 GCA_003755025.1 Diaphorobacter nitroreducens
GGCGCCGTAACGGCGCCGCTTCAAACCCAGGAGTAATCTCCTTTAACCAGCGGATTTTCTCAAAACGACTGGTACGGGTATTGGGGGCAGGTCACATAACCAATCCACAAACGAAGAGACCTGTTCGGTCTCCACAAGTCTTGCAGTGTTATTTGGGGCCCGCTTCGGGGCCATGTCTGGCTGCGTGCGTTTAGACCACGCAAAAAGTAGCGCCGATGCGACCTGTTCCGCGGTTGCATGCCGCGAATCGACCCAACGCTGCAGCGCTGCAATCCTTCTTGCGAAAATGACCCGAGCCTCTGCGGGTATCACCATGGCTTGCGTTTCTTTAGGTTCATCAGATGTTTAGCTACAGTCTTATACCCGCATCTGACTGGCGCGTTACATCAACATACAGGTCTCATCCCGTATTCGGGCGAATTGCCCCTTTAGACGTCCGACCAACTCGCGTACAAGGACCCGTGTGCTTCTTTCCGGATGTTCCCAATTTGTCCCAGCAGCGTACGCGGCGTGTGGTCGGGAGAGCCTTGCTACGGCGTCTAGTCCTAGATGGACTACATGAGCCGAGGGAGGAAAAGGGCATGAAGGCTCTCGCGTGATAGGCGTTGGCGCCGATGCCCTTCGCATTCGGCGCGAGGATATCCACCGTCGGCCGTGGAGTACTGACTAAGGACCCAGTCCCGGCGAGCCTATCAGCGCTCATCTTCGACGCTCAGGCACCCCTGCAAATTGGGTAGCTCGATGACTCGTCAAAGGGATTTCGACTTGAGCTAGGAAGGTTCGCGGGAAGTTGTGCTTCCCCTCCTAACAATTCTGCGTTGGAAGAAACTGGTAAAGGCCGACGTCGACGGCCTACCTCTTCGCTCGCGTTCCATGCCGTGGCGGTGCGGTCCCTGCCTCTCTAATTTTCTCTCGAGTACAGTTCGAAAGTGACCTAAGTCATTGATTTTCAAGGATTTTGGCCATCAGAGTCATAACACCCCCAGACACAAAAAAGCCCGGCATTACCGGGCTTTCGCAGGCTTGGCGCATCCAGGCTCAGGGAGCCAGAATCACCTCCACGCGGCGCGCCTCGGCATTGCTGCCGCTGCCCTGCGTGGCTTCGGGCTTCTTCAGCTCCACCTTCTCTTCGGCCACACCCAGGGCCTTCAGGGCGTCGCGCACGGCCAGCGCGCGCTGCTTGGCCAGCTCGGCGTTCACGGCCGCGTCGCCCGTGGCGTCATGGAAGCCCGACACCACGGCGGTCTTACCGCCGTCCACCACGCCCTTGACCACGTCGCCCAGCGCTTCGTTGGCGCCCGGGGCCAGCTCGGCCTTGCCGGTGGCGAAGAAGAACTTCACCACACCGCCCTCCACCACCACGCTGGCGGCGTCCTCGGTGATCACCACGCCGGGCGCGGCTGCCTCAGCCGCAGGGGCCACAGCGGCGGCCGGCGCCTTGGGGGCGTGGGCAATGCCACGCTTGTAGACCACCACGCCCACGACGGTGGAGACCACCAGCGCGATCAGCGCGAAGAGGAACCCGAGTGCGAAGCGTTGCTGGCTGTCGTCGTCGGAGCTGTTGAAGGACATGTTGAGAACTCCCGTGAATAATCGGTGCGTTGGACAAAACCCATCGATTGTAGAGTCTCGCCATGCCGCCGCTTGCCGCTCCCCTGCGTGACCCCGCCCCCATGCTCGACCGCGCGCTGCATGAATGGGGCGGGCGGGACGACCTGTGGATCTTTGGCTATGGCTCGCTGATCTGGCGGCCCGACTTTGCCTACGCCGAGCGGCGCGCGGCCACGGTGCACGGCTGGCACCGGGCTTTGAAGATGTGGAGCCGCGTGAACCGCGGCACGCCCGAATGCCCGGGCCTGGTGTTCGGCATGCTGTCGGGCGGCAGTTGCCGCGGCATGGTGTTCCGCGTGGACCACAGCCACGCGCGCCAGGTCATGGTCAACCTGTGGCAGCGCGAGATGGTCCTGGGCGTATACGACCCGCGCTGGCTCAACTGCCGCACGCCCCAGGGTGCGGTGCGCGCGCTGGCGTTCACGCTGTCGCGCAAGAGCCCCAGCCACACAGGCGTGCTGGCGGACGAGGAATACCGCCGCATCTTCGCGCAGGCCAGCGGCATCTACGGCACCACGCGCGACTACGCCGAGGCCACGCACGCCGAGCTGCAGCGCATGGGCATCCACGACCGAGCGCTCTCGCGTCTGATTGCGTTGGCGCGCGAACCGCGTTAGTTTGGCGGTTTTCAACCCTCCTGGAGAAATCGCATGTCCCTTCGCTACCTCCCCACGGCCGCGGCCCTGGCGGCTGCCGTCGCACTCGCCGGCTGCGCATCCATGTCCAGCGCGCCCTCGGCCACCGCACGGCTGGAGCCTACGCGCGGCAACAGCACCCAGGGCACGGTGCGCTTCGTGCAGAACGGTGATGCGGTGCGCGTCAGCGGCACGGTCAGCGGGCTCAAGCCGGGGGCGGAGCACGGCTTTCACATCCATGAGAAAGGCGACTGCTCCAGCGGGGACGGCAACAGCGCGGGCGGCCATTTCAATCCCATGGGCACACCGCATGGCCAACACGGCAAGGGACCGCACCACACCGGCGACCTGCCCAGCCTGCGCGCGGACGGCAACGGCGTGGCCACCTTCAACTTCGAGTCGCGCAGCATTCGCGTGGGCTCCGGCGCCACCGACATCGTGGGTCGCGGCCTGATCGTGCATGCCAACCCCGACGATTACGTCACCCAACCCACCGGCAACGCGGGCGCGCGCCTGGCGTGCGCGGTGATCGCCGGTCGCTGATCGTGCAGGGCTGGGCGCCCTGCGGGCACAATCCCCGCATGAGCCACAGCCCTCTTTCCTCCTCCATCGCCGACCTGCGCAAGAGCTACGAGCGCGCCGAGCTCAGCGAGGACGCCTCCCACGCCGATCCCTTGCTGCAGTTCGACCAATGGCTGCGCGAAGCCATGGCTGCCCAGGTACCCGAGCCCAACGCCATGACCGTGGCCACCGTGGGCAGCGACCTGCGTCCCAGCACCCGGGTGGTGCTCATCAAGGGCTATGACGCACGCGGCATCGTCTGGTACACCAACTACGACAGCCGCAAGGGCCGCCAGCTGGCCGGCAACCCCTATGCCGCGCTGCAATTCCACTGGGTGGAGCTGGAGCGCGTGGTGCGCATCGAGGGCGTCGTGGAAAAGGTGAGCGACGAGGAAAGCGACACCTATTTCCACAGCCGCCCGCTGGACTCGCGCATCGGCGCCTGGGCCAGCCCGCAAAGCCAGGTCATCGCCAGCCGCGGCGTGCTGGTGGCCAACGCCGCCAAGTACGGCGCGCAGTTCCTGCTCAAGCCGCCCCGCCCGCCGCACTGGGGGGGCTTTCGCCTGCGGCCGGATCAGTGGGAGTTCTGGCAGGGCCGCAAGAGCCGCCTGCACGACCGGTTGCGCTACCGCCTGGAGGACGGCGCGTGGGAGCGCGAGCGGCTGGCGCCGTAAGCGCCCGGAAGACGCCCTGCTCCACGCGCGTCTTCGACGCATGTTCAATGCATGAAGAACTGCGCCAACACCAGCACCACCGGCAGCGTGATCAGCGCCAGCGCGGTGGACAGCGCGATGGCCGAGGACACCTCCTCCTGCATCACCCCATAGCGCTGCGTGAACAACAGCACATTCGCGCCCACCGGCATGGCCGCAGCGGTGAACATCACCGCGATCGCCGGGCCTGACAGCCCCAGCGCCCACGCCAGCGTCCCCAGCGTGGCGGGCAGCGCCAGGTTCTTGATCACCGCCACCCGCAACGCGCCGCGCCAGTGGTTGCCAATGCGTGTGTGCGCCAGCGCAATACCCACCAGCAGCAGCGCCATGGGCCCCAGCGCCGCCGCCAGCACCTGCAGCGGGCGGTCCAGCATCTCGGGCAGCTGCCAGCCTGTCTGCGCGAACAGCAGGCCCGCCAGGATCGGTAGCGGCACCGGGTGCACGATGCTGTTGCGCACGGCCTGCCACACGGTGTGCGCCATGGGGCGCGGCGCTGCACTGCCGGTGCGCTGCTGTTCGCGCGCCTCGGCCAGCTCGAACACCATGGTGGCCGCCGTCAGCAGCACCAGCGAATGCAGGGACACCAGCGTGAACAGCGTCACCAGGCCCTGCGGCCCATACACCAGGCCCATGAGCGGCGCGCCGATCATTACCAGGTTGCTGAAGGTGTGCGCCAGCGCCCGCGCCGCCGCGGCCGTGGAGAACCGGCTGAACGCCAGCGTCAGCCCGAACAGCAGCGCCGCCGCGCTGAAGTACAGCAGCACAGGCTGAAAGTCCAGCTCTTGGAGCCGCACATGGCCCATGGTGCGAAACAGAAGCGCGGGCGTGAGCACCAGGAACACGATGTTGGACAGATCTGGCACCGCCGTGGCGCGCACCCAGCCCACGCGGGCGGTGAGGTAGCCGATGCCGATGCACAGAATGACGGGAACCAGGGGAACGAGGATCGAGGACAGCAAGGTGGGCAGAGGGTCGAAGTGCCGGCGCGGCGCCGGGCGGCAAGTGTAGGGCCTGGGGATGCGGCGCGCTTACACTCATGAATTAATAGCTGCCAGCGCTTGATGGACAAGCGCTGGAGGCCAAAAATACCCAAAACCCCTTGCCACCGCGGCGCAAAACCGGACCTGGGACAATATCGGCCCCCGCCCCGCTCCTTTATCTCGTCAGACCGCCCCGTCCTTCACCGTGCACGCTACGCCCTCCTCCATCGCCCACAGTCCCTGGCGCATGTCCGTCGCGCCGATGATGGACTGGACCGACAGGCACTGCCGCTACCTGCACCGCCTGCTGTCGCGCCACACGCTGCTCTACACCGAGATGGTGACCACCGGTGCGCTGGTGCACGGCGACGTGCAGCGCCATCTGCGCTTTGACGCGGCCGAGCACCCCGTGGCGCTGCAGTTGGGCGGCAGCGAGCCGGCCGACCTCGCGCACTGCGCCCGTCTGGGCGAGCAGTGGGGCTATGACGAGATCAACCTCAACTGCGGCTGCCCCAGCGAGCGTGTGCAGCGCGGCGCTTTCGGCGCCTGCCTGATGAACGAGCCGCAACTGGTCGCCGACTGCGTGAAAGCCATGGTGGACGTGGTTCAGGTCCCGGTCACCGTCAAGCACCGCATCGGGATCGACCAGAACGAAGACTACGGTTTCGTGCGCGACTTCGTGGGCGTGGTGGCCGACGCGGGCTGCCGCGTGTTCATCGTGCATGCGCGCAATGCGTGGCTGAAGGGTCTGTCGCCCAAGGAGAACCGCGAGATTCCCCCGCTGCGCTACGACGTCGCGGCCCGGCTGAAAGCCGACTTCCCGCAACTGACCATCGCCATCAACGGGGGCTTTCAGACCGACGCCGCAGTGCTGGAGGAGCTGGCCCGGGTGGATGGCGTGATGGTGGGCCGCGAGGCCTACCACAACCCCTGGTGGCTGGCGCGCTGGGATGAGCAGTTCTTTGGCGCCGCGCCCGCCGCGCTCACGCGCGAGCAGGTCGAGGAAGACATGGTGGCCTACATGGAGCGCGAAGCCACCGCGCACGGCACGCACTGGTATGCGGTGGCGCGCCACATGCTGGGCCTGCGCAACGGACTGCCCGGCGCGCGACGCTGGCGCCAGGTGTGGAGCGACCACCGCTTGAAACACCTGCCCGCGCGCGAAGTAATGGCCCTGGCGCGCACCAAGCCGGGCGCCACCGCGCCCGATGCACTGCGCGCAAGCGCCGTGCAAGCAGTCGCCCTGCCAACGGAGCCGCTCAGCCTTTGAGGCCCGCCAGCCAGTCCCGCAGCGGCTGCGGCAGCCCGAACAGATAGCCCTGCAGGCCATGGCAGTGGTGAGCGATGAGGAAATCCGCCTGCTGCCGCGTCTCCACCCCCTCGGCCACCACGCGCAGGCGCAAGTGGCGTGCGACGGAAAGAATGGCCTGCACGATCGCCGCGTCGTTCGCGTCGGAGGGCGCGTCCTGCACGAAGCTGCGGTCGATCTTGAGTTCGTACAGCGGCAGGCGCTTCAGATACGCCAGGCTGGAGTAGCCGGTGCCGAAGTCATCGATGGAAAAGCGCACGCCCAGCGCCACCAGCTCGTGCATGCGCCGGGCGGTGTCCTGCCAGTTCTCCACCAGCAGACTTTCCGTAACCTCCAGCGTGAGCAGCGCCGCGGGCGCGCCCGTGCTGTGCAGCGCCGCGCGCACCTGCTCCACGAAGTCCGCCTGACGGAACTGGCGGGGACTGACATTGACCGAGATTGACAGCGCCCGGCCCTGCTGGTGCAGTTCGGCCAGCGTGGCGCAGGCCTGCTGGATGACACGCGCACCCATGCGCACGATCAAACCCGCCTGTTCCGCCACCGGGATGAACTGCGCCGGCGGCACGAAGCCGCGCTGCGGATGCGGCCAGCGCAGCAGCAGCTCCGCGCCGATGAGCTGGCCGGCGGCATCCACCTGCGGCTGCGCATAGGTCAGCAGCGCGTCGTTGTCGACCGCGCTCTTGAGGTCCTGCAGCAGCGCCAGGCGCTCCTGCGCTGCGGCGTGCATGTCCTGCTCAAAGAAGCACACCTGGTTGCGCCCCCGGTCCTTGGCACAGAACATGGCCGTGTCGGCCTCGCGCAGCAGGTCTTCCACGGCCTCACCGTTCTTGGGAAACAGCGTCACGCCGATGCTGCCGGTACTGCCGTAGTGCACCCCGCCCAGGTCATAGGGCGCATCCAGGCATTCGCGCAGCTGCTGGGCGCGCCGGCAGGCCTGCTCACGCGCAACGGAGGGGGTGTCGCCCAGCCGCGGCACCAGCATGACGAATTCGTCGCTCCCCAGCCGTGCCACGGTCTCCTGCGGCCCGGCCGCGTCCTGCAGGCGCGCGGCGACCTGCACCAGCAGCCCGTCGCCCACACCGTGGCCGCGCGCGTCGTTGATCTCCTTGAAGTTGTCCAGGTCGATGTAGAACAGCGCACCCATGCCCCCCCGCTGCTGGGCCGTGAGCAGTGCATCCTGCAGGCGCTGCAGCAGCAGGCGGCGGTTGGGCAGGCCGGTGAGCGCGTCGAAATACGCGAGCCGGTACATGGCGGCCTCGGCCTCGTGGCGCCGCGTGACGTCGCGCGACAGCGCGATGAAGTGGCGCTGGCCCGGGCCGGTCCCGGTCTGCGGCGTACCGCCCTGCTTGCAGGCCACGGACAGCTCGAACCAATGCTGGCTGCCCCCGATATCCAGACTGTACTGCCGCCCTTCGGAATAGCCGTACTCGGCCGCCTCGTCCAGCGCAGCCATGCATTCGGCGGCGGCAGCGGGCGGCAACACATCCCCCAGCGTGCGCCCCACCAGCGCCTGGGCGCGCGTACCGATCAGGTCCGCGCGGGCGGACCGGTAGTGGTGGATGCCTCCCTGTGCGTCCACCTCGAACAGCAGATCGGGCACGGCATTGAGCGTGCCTTCCAGCTCATCGCGCGTGCGGCGCAACTCGCGCGTCATCTCGCGGGCCAGCGCCATGGCCCGCTGCCGGGCGTTCACCTGCTGCCCCACGAACCATCCCGCCAGCAGGCTGAAGGCGGCGCCCAGCAGGGCAACCAGATGGTGTGTGGATCCTTCGAAGCGCTGCTCGAATGAAGGCAGCGGGTACAGCACCAGCGTCCACCGCCTGCCGCCTACGTCGTAGCTGCGCACGGCCTCCAGCCCGCCATTGACCGCGTGGGGTGCATAGTCCGTGCGCGACGCAAACACCAGCACCCCCCCTGCCACCGAGGGGCCGTCATGGATGGCCAGTGCAAGGTCGCTGTCCAGTTCGCTCGCCAGGCCCTGGATCACGTCGTCCATGCGAAATGGCGCGGCCACCCAGCCTGCAATGTTCTGGCGGCGCTGGGCCAGAGTGTCCACGGCAGCGTGTCTGGCATACAGCGGCAGGTACATGACCAGGGAGCTGCCGGCATCCCCTTCGCGGCTGCCCAGCGGGCCCGACAGCGCCAGCGTCCCGGAGTCGCGCGCGCGCAGCAGCGCCTCGCGCCGCGCCGGCTGCAGCATGGCATCCTGTCCCAATTCCTGCTGGTTTTCCGGCGTTTGGGGTGCGATGTGCGTGATCAACGCCTGCCCCGTGCGCGCCTCGGTGGATTCCGCCACGCGCGACAGCAACGCCACCCCCTGCAGGCCCGGGCGCGTCTGTGGCAGGTGCAAGGCCTCCACATAGGCCTGGAATTCCTGCTGGTCGATGCTGTCGGAGCCTTCGTAGTAGCCCTTGGCACCACGCAACACCATTTCGTACGCGGCGATGCGGTCCGACAGGTTGGAAACCACGCGGTCCACGGACAAGGCGAAAGCCTGCAGCCGGCGCTCGTCCCGTGCGCGCTCCACACCCTGCCAGACCAGATAGGTGACGGCGAGCAGCAGCAGTGAGAGCACCACTGCTGCGATCATGCCCGGATGCCATGGGGCCCAGTGCTGTGCGAACCCCCTCGGGGCAGCCACCTCTTTATTCATGCGTTTCCAAGCGTCGCATAGCGACCGCCGCAACACAATAGGGAAGCGCCAGATTGCCGTGCGCCGCGCGGCCCGTCTGTGGGACGCGGCCTTGTCCTACCCCGCCGAGGGTCACCACAGGCCCTTCCCTGCCCTACCATCCGTGGCTGTCCCTTGACCCCTGCGCCTGCCGTGCCCCTCCCCTCACCCGCGACCCATCTCACCCCTGAGGAGTCCGCGTTCCACGCGTTCTATGCGCAGGAGCGCCCGGCGCTGGACCACGCCTGCGCGTTTTACATGGCGCTGCTGCAGTCGCTGCTGTCGCAGGCGCGCCACATCGACATTGCCAAGATCGAAGGGCGCGTGAAGGACCGCGATGAATGCCTGCGCAAGTTTTCGCGCAAGTACCGCGCGGCGCTGGAGGAAAGCGGGGCGCCCTATGAAATCCGCCCCTACATCACCGACCTGATCGGCGTGCGCGTGGTCTGCCTGTACGAGGACGAGCTGGAGAAGGTGGCGCAGATCGTCCAGTCGCACTTCGACGTGATCGACGTGACCGACAAGGTCAGCGCCTTGGAGGGCACCGAGGCCTCTTTCGGCTACAAGGGCCTGCACCTGGACCTGCGACTCAACGCCTTGCAAGCCGCCCTGCCCGAGAACGCTGCCTACGCCGCGCAGCCGTTCGAGCTGCAGGTGCGCACCATCATCCAGGACGCGTGGAGCGTGCTGGACCACAAGATCAAGTACAAGAAGTCGATTCCGGCCGAACTCAAGCGCCGCATCAACGTGCTGTCCGCCCTGTTCGAACTGGCGGACCGCGAGTTCCGCCAGATCCGCGATGCCACCGATGCCGAACTGCTCTACGCACCCGACGAGACCACCGAGGCCGAGACCGAAGCCAGCCGAACGCCGGTGCCCGGCAGCGAGCTCAACGCCTTCACGTTCCTGAAGATTGCCCGCCATTTCTTCAAGGACGTGGAGTTCGACGCGCAGAAGGTGGACCTGTTCGTGGACGACATGCGCGCATGGTCACCGGGCATCACGCGTGCCCGCTTCAACACGCTGATGCGTGAAACGATTGCCACCGTCAAGCGCTACAAGCAGTTCTACGAGGCGCAGAACCCCGAGGGCAGCTTCAACCCCTTCACCGTGATCCGCCACTGCCTGTACCTGGGCGACCGGCAGGCGTTTCGCCGCGCGCTGCGCAACAGCTCGCGCGAAGCCTTCGAAGCGTGGTTGCAGGAAAATCCCACCCTGATATAAGTCAAATCGACCTCCAGCGCTTGTCCATCAAGTGCTAACAGCTATCAAAAGTATAGCATCAAGCCCGCCCGCCAATGTCGCGCGCGGGACACTGAATGCGTAGTTGCACGACACGCAAGCAAATGCAACTGCTGATATATTGCACTGCAACATAACTTGGTCCTGCCCCATGCTGTACACCCTCTACGAGACCCAGCGCTCCCTCATGGAGCCCTTCGCCGACCTGGCGCAGGCCGCCGCCAAGTTCTACAGCAACCCGCTGTCGCCGTTCAGCGAGACGCAACTGGCCCATCGCATTTCGGCGGGCTATGAACTGCTGTACCGCCTGGGCAAGGACTACGAGAAACCCGAGTTCGGCATCAGCACCGTGGACGTGGATGGCGTGAGCGTGGCCATCCATGAGCGCGTGGACGTCGACAAGCCGTTCTGCGAACTGCGCCGCTTCAAGCGGTTTTCGGACGACCCGGCCACCTTGCTCAAGCTCAAGGGCCAGCCCGTGGTGCTGATCGTGGCGCCGTTGTCGGGCCACTACGCCACGCTGCTGCGCGACACCGTACGCTCCATGCTGGAGAGCCACAAGGTCTACATCACCGACTGGAAGAACGCGCGCATGGTGCCGCTGCAGGAGGGCGAGTTCCACCTGGACGACTATGTGAACTACGTGCAGGAGTTCATCCGCTACCTGCAGGGCCAATACGGCAACTGCCATGTGATGAGCGTCTGCCAGCCCACCGTGCCGGTACTGGCCGCTGTCTCGCTGATGGCCAGCCGCGGCGAGACCACGCCACTGTCCATGACCATGATGGGCGGTCCCATCGATGCGCGCCGCTCACCCACGGCGGTGAACAACCTGGCCACCCAACGCAGCTTCGAGTGGTTCGAGAACAACGTCATCTACCGCGTACCCAGCAACTTCCCCGGCGCCGGCCGCCGCGTGTACCCGGGCTTTCTGCAGCACACGGGCTTCGTGGCCATGAACCCGGACCGGCACGCCAGCAGCCACTACGATTACTTCAAGAACCTCATCAAGGGCGATGACGCCAGCGCCGAGGCCCACCGCAAGTTCTACGACGAATACAACGCCGTGCTCGACATGGATGCCGACTATTACCTGGAGACCATCAAGACCGTCTTCCAGGACTACAGCCTGGTCAACGGCACCTGGGACGTGCGCTCGCCGGACGGCGCGGTGGAGCGCGTGCGCCCCCAGGACATCACCCAGACCGCGCTGCTGACCATCGAAGGCGAGCTCGACGACATCTCCGGCTCCGGCCAGACCGAGGCGGCGCAGGATCTGTGCACCGGCATCGCCGCGGACCGGCGCAACCACCTCGAGGTGAAGGGCGCCGGCCACTACGGCATTTTCAGCGGCCGCCGCTGGCGCGAGCTGGTCTACCCGCAGGTGCGCGACTTCATCCGTGCCAACCAGTCCGCCCAGCCCACGTCACGCCCCCGCCGCGCACGCAGCGCCGCCTGACGCCGGCCATGACCTCCCCCGCAGCGCAGCAGGCGCTCGTTGAGCGCATTGACGCGGCCCTGCCCCAGACCCAGTGCACGCGCTGCGGCTACCCTGACTGCCAGTCCTATGCCCGTGCCATCGCACGGGGCGAGGCCGAGATCAACCAGTGCCCGCCCGGCGGGGCCCAGGGCGTTGCACGCCTGGCCGCCATCACTGGCCGGCCCGAGCTGCCGCTGAGCGCGGCCCATGGAACGGAGGTCCCGCGCGCCGTGGCGGTGATCGACGAGAACTGGTGCATCGGCTGCACGCTGTGCCTCAAGGCCTGCCCCACGGACGCCATCCTGGGCATCAACAAGCGCATGCACACCGTGATTGCACCGCACTGCACGGGCTGCGAACTGTGCCTGCCCGCGTGCCCGGTGGATTGCATCCGCATGGAAAATGCCAGCGGCCAGGCCACTGGCTGGGCCGCATGGTCCGCCCCGCAGGCCGAGCAGGCGCGCGTGCGCTACCAGGCGCGGCAAGAGCGGCTGCAGCGCGAGGAGGCGCAGGCCACCGCCCCCGAACCTGCCCCTCCGGCGCCGGACAACGCGCCCGATCCCAAGCGCGCAGCCATTGCCGCGGCACTGGCGCGCGCCCGCGCGCAGCGCGCCGACCGGGGCTGACGCCGCTGCGCCGGCAGCCCTACCGCTCACGACCGTAGCGGGCTATGGCAATACGGAGCGAACCGGCGACAGGCCTGCCGCATCAGGCTGCGAGCGACTTGTAGACGCCGCAGCCCAGATAGACATCTCCCGCGCGCTGCACGTAGGACATCTTGGTTTGCACCGCGCCCGTGGCCGGATTGGTGATGTCGTATTCCACCCAGCCCGGCGCGCGTTCGGCCTGGGCCACGATGGCGCTGACCAGCGCATCCCCGGCAATACCGGGAATGTCCTGCACCCGCGTTCCCACTTTGGCGGGATTGCCGCCAAAGGCCAGGTAGGTGCCGCCCGCATCGAGCGCGAACACGTACATGTCGCGGTCGTGGTAGGGCTGTGCGGGGTCGGTCAACGTGCGCAGAAAGGCGTCGCGCGGCAGGCCGCGCTGCACGGCGGCGGCGCGCTGCACCAGGGCCACGGCCTCCTCGGCCGTACCCTGCTGCAGACGAAACGCCAGCACCGCCCGGGACAGGGTAGACGCCCGGCTCTCCAGCGCCTGCGCCTCGCGCAGGGCATCGCTCACCATCTGGGCATTGCGCTGCGTGATCTGGTCCAGTTGCTGCACCGCGGTGCTGATCTCGCGCAGACCCGTGCCCTGTTCATTGACCGAGTGGGAGATTTCGCTCACATGCCCGGCCACGCCACGGATGCCTTGCGCCATGGCCGCAATGCCCTCACCGGCGGTGCGGATCAGCCCCGCGCTGCCCTCCACCTGCCGCACGGACGTGCCAATGAGGTCGCGGATCTCGCGCGCCGCCTCGGCCGAGCGGCCCGCCAGCGTGCGCACCTCGGCCGCCACCACGGCAAAACCCCGGCCCTGCTCGCCCGCGCGTGCCGCTTCCACGGCGGCATTCAGCGCCAGGATGTTGGTTTGAAAGGCGATGCCGTCGATCACCTGGATGATCTCGCCCATGCGGCGGGCATCGTTCTGGATGCCCTGCACCGCCTCCACCGCCCGCGCCATCGCCTGGGTGCCCGCCTCAGCGGCTTGGCGCACCTCTCCGGCGCGCTGATCGGCCACGCCGGCCGCCTGCGCGTTGTTGTTCACGGCGGAAGACAGCTCCTCCACGCTGGCCGCAGTCTGCTCCAGGCTGGCGGCCTGTTGCTCGGTGCGGTCGGCCAGTTCGCGGTTGTCCGCCGCCAGGCTTTGACCCGCGTGCGCCACCAGCGCCGCGTTGCTGCGGATGTCGGCCACCATCGACGAGAGCGTGTACACCATGCGGTTGAGTTGCTCGTCCATGTGCGCCAGTTCATCGCGGCCGCGCACTTCGGCCCGGCTGCACAGGTCGCCCTGCGCCGTGCGCTCCATTACGCCGCTCAGCCGCCGCAGGTCGCCCGCCACACTGGCCTGGAAAGCCGTGGCCAGATAGGCGGTGGCCAGCACCGCCACGCTACACACGCCCCACGTGGCGCGCGGCCCCCATCCCTGCACCCCCGCGACGGCCAGCAGTGCCAACACGGCCACGCCTCCCAACAGGGCCAGCTTGGCCGAGAAACGCAGGCGCCGCATGAGTCCCACGCCCGGCCGCAGAATGAATGAAACCGTCATCGCTTTTGTCCCCCTCGCTGGCTGAAATGCGCGCCCTGGCGCGTCGCACTGATGAATTGATGCCATTTGTAACCAAATTCGACGGCTGTGTAGAGCGATCAAACCCTGTAGTTGTTTTTGGGAACGGGTGGCGGGGCCGCGCCCTATGGCGCCCGGCCGCATCCCTGATAATCGCCCCCCTATGAATCCCCTGCTCTCCCTACTGCAGCCCTACCCGTTCGAGCGGCTGCGACAGCTTTTTGCGGGGGTGACGCCCTCGGCCGCTCACCGCGCCATCAGCCTGGGCATCGGCGAGCCACGCCATGCAACGCCGCCGTTCATCCAGGAGGCCCTGGCCGCCAACCTGGCAGGCCTGGCCAGCTACCCCTCCACCGCCGGTGACCCCAGCCTGCGCGAAGCCTGTGCCGGCTGGATGCAGCGGCGCTACCGTATTCCCGTCAACCCCGCCACGCAGGTGCTGCCGGTGAACGGTTCGCGCGAGGCGTTGTTCGCATTCGCGCAAACCGTGGTGGACCCCACCCGCGCGGGCGCCACCGTGGTGTGCCCCAACCCGTTCTACCAAATCTATGAAGGCGCCACGCTGCTGGCCGGCGCCACGCCGTACTACGCCCCGAGCGATCCAGCCCGCAACTTTGCTGTGGACTGGGACAGCGTGCCCGATGAGGTATGGCAGCGCACGCAACTGCTCTTCGTGTGCTCGCCCGGCAACCCCACGGGCGCCGTGATGCCCCTGCCCGAGTGGGAGAAGCTCTTCGCGCTGAGTGACCGCTACGGTTTTGTGATCGCCTCGGACGAGTGCTACAGCGAGATCTACTTCCGTGACGAGCCCCCGCTGGGCGGCCTGGAGGCGGCGACCCAACTGGGCCGAGCCGACTACCGCAACCTGATCGCCTTCACCAGCCTGTCCAAGCGCAGCAACGTGCCGGGCCTGCGCAGCGGCTTCGTGGCGGGCGACGCGGCACTCATCAAGGCGTTTTTGCTGTACCGCACCTACCACGGCAGTGCCATGGGTCCCGCCGTGCAGGCCGCCAGCGTGGCTGCCTGGAACGATGAGGTGCACGTGGAAGAAAACCGCGCCCTTTACCGCCAGAAGTTCGCCCAGGTCACGCCCATGCTCGCCGAGGTGATGGACGTGCGCCTGCCCGACGCGGGTTTCTACCTCTGGGCCAAGGTGCCCGACGCCCTGGGCATGAGCGATGCGGAGTTCGCCCAGGCCCTGCTGGCTCAATACAATGTCACGGTATTGCCGGGCAGCTATCTCGCCCGCGATTCCGGCGGCGCCAACCCCGGCGCCCAGCGCGTGCGCATGGCCCTTGTGGCCGAGACCGCGGAATGCGCCGAAGCGGCCTCGCGCATCGTGCAATTCATCCAATCCCGTACGTGATTCCATCCATGACCCAACAATTGCAGACCCTGATCGACAACGCCTGGGACAACCGCGCCAGCCTCTCGCCCTCCGCCGCGCCCCAGGAAGTGGTGGACGCCGTCGAGCATGTGATCGCCGAGCTCAACAACGGCAGGCTGCGCGTGGCCACGCGCGAGGGCGTGGGCCAGTGGACCGTGCACCAGTGGATCAAGAAGGCCGTGCTGCTGTCGTTCCGCCTGAAGGACAACGAGCTCATGAAGGCCGGTGACCTGGGCTTCTTCGACAAGGTGCCCACCAAGTTCGCCCACCTGTCCGCCGACGAGATGGCCGCCACCGGCGTGCGCGTGGTGCCGCCGGCCGTGGCGCGCCGCGGCAGTTTCATCGCCAAGGGCGCGATCCTGATGCCCAGCTACGTGAACATCGGCGCCTATGTGGACGAAGGCACCATGGTGGACACCTGGGCCACCGTGGGCTCGTGCGCGCAGGTCGGAAAGAACGTGCACCTGTCCGGCGGCGTGGGGCTGGGCGGCGTGCTCGAGCCCCTGCAGGCCAACCCGACCATCATCGAGGACAACTGCTTCATCGGCGCGCGCTCCGAAGTCGTCGAGGGCGTGATCGTCGAAGAGAACTCGGTCATCAGCATGGGCGTGTACATCGGTCAGAGCACGCCGATCTACGACCGCACCACGGGCGAGATCACCTACGGTCGCGTGCCCGCTGGCTCGGTGGTGGTCAGCGGCAACCTGCCCAAGGACGGTGGCCGCTACAGCATGTACGCGGCCATCATCGTCAAGAAGGTGGACGCCAAGACCCGCTCCACCACCAGCCTGAACGACCTGCTGCGCGACTGAAGCTACGCCGCACCGGCACTGCACGCATACATAACCAGCACTGAGAGGGAACCAGCATGAGCACGATGGAGCGGATTCTGCGCCTGATGGCCGACAAGAAGGCATCCGATGTCTACCTGTCGGCCAACGCACCGGCGCTGATCAAGATCAACGGCGAATGCGTGCCGATCAACAGCCAGATCCTGCCGCCCGACGCGCCCAAGAACCTGCTGTCCGAGATCGTCCCCCCCGACCGCATCGAAGAGCTGGAAGAGACCGGTGAGCTCAACATGGGTGTGCCGCTCACCGGCGTGGGGCGCTTTCGCGTCAGCGCGATGCGCCAGCGCGGCACCTATGCGGTGGTGATCCGCTTCATCACGCAGAACATCCCGCAGTTGTCCACGCTGCACCTGCCGCCGGTGCTCAGCGAGCTGATCATGGAAAAGCGCGGCCTGATCCTGCTCGTGGGCGCCACGGGCTCGGGCAAGAGCACGACGCTGGCGGCGATGCTGGACGCGCGCAACGAGTCTATGACCGGCCACATCCTCACGGTGGAGGACCCGGTCGAATACCAGTTCAAGAACAAGAAGTCCATCGTCAACCAGCGGGAGATCGGCAGCGACACCCAGTCGCTGCAGACCGCGCTCAAGAACGCGCTACGACAGGCGCCCGACGTGATCCTGATCGGCGAAATCCGCGACCGCGAGACCATGTCCGCCGCCATCGCCTACGCCCAGTCGGGCCACCTGTGCCTGGCCACGCTGCACGGCAACAACAGTTACCACGCCCTCAACCGCATCCTGTCGTTCTACCCCGTGGAGGTGCGCCCCACAATGCTGGGCGACCTGGCGTCCGCCCTCAAGGCCATCATCTCGCAGCGCCTGGTGCGCACTACGACCGGCGATCGCGTGCCCGCGGCGGAGGTCATGCTCAACACCAAGCTGGTGGCCGAGCTGGTGGAAAAGGGCGACTTCTCGGGGATCCGCGAGGCCATGGAAAAATCCATGGCCGAAGGCTCGCAGACCTTCGAGGAAGCGCTGGCCCACCTGATCCTGGAGGGCAAGATCGACCGCAAGGAAGGCCTGGCCTACGCCGACTCCCCCACCAACCTCATGTGGCGCCTGCAAAACGACTTCTCGGCTGCCGCGAAGTCGGCGCGCGCCGTCAACGACGCCGGCCAACAGTCCGAGGACGATGCCCCCTCGTTCACCGAGATCGTGCTGGACGTCAAGCCCGCCTGAGCCCGTTTCGCGGCCGCTGCACGGCAGTGCGCCGCCTGTACCCATGTCCCCCACCCTGCTACTGACCGAACAGCTCATCGCCCGCCCCTCCGTCACGCCCGACGACGCGGGCTGCCTGGACCTGCTGGCCTGGCGCCTCGCTCCCTTGGGCTTTGCCTGCGAGCGACTGGACAGCGGGCCCGAGAACTTCCGCGTCAGCAATTTGTGGTCAAAACGCACTGCAACGCGCTCTGGACAAGCGCAAACAGCTACCAAAACAGTAGTATTCGCCGGCCACACCGACGTGGTACCCACGGGCCCCGTGGAGCAGTGGAGCAGCCCGCCGTTCACCCCCACACACCGGGACGGCCGCCTGTACGGCCGCGGCGCGAGTGACATGAAGGCCTCGATCGCCGCATTCGTCGTCGCGGTCGAGGAATTCCTCGCCGCCACGCCCGACCCGCGCCTGGACATCGCGCTGCTGCTGACCAGCGACGAGGAAGGCCCCTCGGTGGACGGTACCAAGGTGGTCATTGAGCAGCTGCGCGCGCGCGGGGAGCGGCTGGACTGGTGCATCGTGGGCGAGCCTACCTCGGTCGAGCAGACCGGCGACATGATCAAGAACGGCCGCCGCGGCACGCTGTCCGGGCGGCTCACCGTGCGGGGGGTGCAGGGCCACATCGCCTACCCGCAGCTGGCGCGCAACCCCATCCATCAGGCCGTGCCCGCGCTCACCGAGCTCGCCGCCACCGTGTGGGATGAGGGCAACGCCTTCTTTCCGCCCACCAGTTGGCAGATGAGCAACATCCACGGCGGCACCGGCGCGACCAACGTGATCCCCGGCCAGGTGGTGATCGACTTCAACTTCCGCTTCAGCACCGAATCGACCGCTGAAGGGCTGCAGCAGCGCGTGCATGCGGTACTGGACCGCCACGGACTGGAATACGACCTGACCTGGACGCTGGGCGGCCAGCCCTTCCTGACCACGCCGGGCGAACTGGTGCAGGCGGTGCAGCAAGCCATCCACGCCGAAACCGGTCTGGAAACCGAGCTGTCCACCACCGGCGGCACCAGCGACGGGCGCTTCATTGCCCAGATTTGCCCCCAGGTGATCGAGCTGGGCCCGCCCAACGCCAGCATCCACAAGATCGACGAGAACGTGCGCTTGGTCGACATCGAGCCGCTCAAGAACATCTACCGCCGCACGCTCGAGCACCTCAACGCACTGGCGGGCGCATGACCGCGAAAGTGCACGGTGACACCGTCGGTGCGCTGGTCGCCAGCGGCGCCGCGCGCCTCACACAGGCCGGCGTGGCCTTCGGCCACGGCACTGCCAACGCGCAGGACGAGGCCGCCTGGCTGGTGCTGTGGCGCCTGGGGCTGCCGCTGGACAGCGTGCTCGACGAGGGTGCTGAAGGTTCAGTGGCAAATCGGCCCGTAACGCCCGCCCATCAAGCGCTGGTAGCTACACTTTTTGAAGAACGCATCGCCACGCGCAAGCCGGCTGCCTACCTCACGCGCGAGGCCTGGTTGCAGGGCGTGCCGTTCTACGTGGACGAGCGCGCCATCGTGCCGCGCAGCTTCATTGCCGAACTGCTGGCCGACGGCAGCATCGACGACTGGCTCAGCGACCAGACGCGCCACGTGCTCGACCTGTGCACCGGCAACGGCAGCCTGGCCGTGCTGGCCGCCATGGCGTATCCCGACGTGCAGGTGACGGGCGCCGACCTCTCGCCCGACGCGTTGGCCGTAGCCCGCATCAACGTGGACCGGCACGGGCTGCAGGAGCGCATCACGCTGGTCGAGTCCGACGGCCTGGCCGCCCTGCCCGGCCCCTGGGACCTGATCCTGTGCAACCCGCCCTACGTCAACGCCGCCAGCATGGCCCAGCTGCCGCCCGAATACCGGGCCGAGCCCGAGCTGGCCCTGTCCGGCAATATGCGGGGCGGCAGCGACGGCATGGACTTCATTCGCCAGCTGTTGGCCGACGCCCCGGCGCGCATGAGCGAAGACGCCGTGCTGGTGCTGGAGATCGGCAACGAACGCGAACACTTCGAGGCCGCCTTTCCCGACCTGCCCGTGTTCTGGCTGGAGACCAGCGCCGGCAGCGACCAGGTGCTGCTGCTCACGCGCCAGGCCCTGCTCCCACTCGCTCCCGCAAAGTGACGGCGCCGGCCCGTCCGGCCCCCGCCCCGTCCATTGGTTTTGACCCATGATCACCCTGAAGAACGTCACGCTGCGCCGCAGCGCCAAGGTATTGCTCGACGGCGTCTCCGTCACCATCAACCCCGGGGAACATGTCGGCCTGGTCGGGCGTAACGGCGCTGGCAAGTCCACGCTGTTTGCGCTGCTCAATGGTTCGCTGCACGAAGACGGCGGTGACTTCTTCCTGCCCGCGGCCTGGCGCATGGCCCAGGTGGCGCAGAACATGCCAGAGACGGACGAGTCTGCCACCGCCTTCGTACTTGAGGGCGACACCCGTTTGTCGGAGCTGCGCCAGGCGCTGCACACGGCCGAGCAGGCGGGTGATGGCATGGCCATGGCCCAGGCGCACTCCGACCTGGCAGACGCCGGTGCGCACGACGCCACCGCGCGCGCGCAGGCGCTCATCCTGGGTCTGGGCTTTCAGGTGGCGGAGCTGGAGCGCCCGGTCAACAGCTTCTCCGGCGGCTGGCGCATGCGCCTGCAACTGGCGCGCGCGCTGATGTGCCCCAGCGACCTGCTGCTGCTGGACGAGCCCACCAACCACTTGGACCTGGACGCGCTGGTATGGCTGGAAGCCTGGCTGCAGCGCTACAACGGTACCTTGGTCGTCATCAGCCACGACCGCGAATTCCTCGACGCCGTGACCCAGGTCACGCTGCACATCGATAACGCGCGCCTGACCCGCTACGGCGGCAACTACAGCAAGTTCGAGGAGCTGCGCGCCCAGCAGCTGGAACTGCAGCAGTCGGCCTACGAGCGCCAGCAGGACAAAATCGCGCACCTGCAGAAATTCATCGATCGGTTCAAGGCCAAGGCCACCAAGGCCAAGCAGGCACAAAGCCGCGTGAAGGCGCTGGAGCGCATGGAGAAGATCGCCCCCGTGCTGGCGTCGGCCGACTTCACCTTCGAGTTCAAAGAGCCGGCCAACCTGCCCAACCCGATGCTGGCCATCACCGACGCGTCCTTCGGTTATCGCTCCGAGGATGGCAGCGAGACCACCATCCTGCGCCACGTGAACCGCTCGGTGCTAGCCGGCCAGCGCATCGGCATTTTGGGCGCCAACGGCCAGGGCAAGTCCACGCTGGTCAAGACCATCGCCCGCACCATGGCGCCGCTCTCCGGCACCCTGACCGAGGGCAAGGGCCTGTCGATCGGCTACTTCGCGCAGCAGGAGCTGGACGTGCTGCGTCCCGGCGATAACCCGCTGGAGCACATGGTACGCCTGGCGCGCGAACTGGGTGCCCAGGCCCAGGAACCCAGCCGCGAGCAGGACCTGCGCAACTTCCTGGGCAGCTTCAACTTCAGCGGCGACATGGTGCACCAGGCCGTGGGCACCATGAGCGGCGGGGAGAAGGCCCGCCTGGTGCTGGCCATGATCGTCTGGCAGCGCCCCAACCTGTTGCTGCTGGACGAGCCCACCAACCACCTGGATCTGGCCACGCGCGAGGCGCTGTCCATGGCGCTCAACGAGTTCGAGGGCACGGTGATGCTGGTCAGCCACGACCGGGCGCTGCTGCGCGCCGTGTGCGATGAGTTCTGGCTGGTGGGCCGGGGTGCCGTGGCGCCCTTCGACGGCGATCTGGACGATTACCAGCGCTACCTGCTTGAGGAGTCCAAACGCCTGCGCGAACTGGCCCGCGCAGCCGAGCAGGTGGTCGTTGCCGAGGCCGCGTCCCCAACCGCCACTGCCGCCCCTCCCCTGCGCGACGCCCGCGAACAGCGCCGCCAGGAAGCCCAGGCCCGCCAGCAACTGGCCGAGAAAACCCGCCCCCTCAAGCGAGAGCTTGAAAAAATCGACCAGCGCCTGGAAGCCCTAAACCGGGAAAAAGCGCAGTTGGAAGAACGGCTCATGCAGCCGTTGCCCCCCGCGGAGATCGCGGAATGCGGGCGGAGGCTCAAGGACTGCACCGAAGAGGTGACAGCCCTTGAGGAAAAGTGGCTGGATGTTTCCTCAGCGCTGGAAGAACTGGCACGCTGAGGGGCTACAGGTATTTTTGATATCTGTATAAAAACAGCCTCTAAGCCTTACGCATAAATCGCACGCAGCTCCTTTTTCAGGAGTAAATTCTGGGGATATCCCGGGGTTGCATTTTTTTGCAGCGCACTGTCAACGCCCCCCCAGGGGGCCGCGTTGTGGGTACATCTAAGGAGTTTTCCCTATGACCATGACTGCAATCCTCTCTGCCTGGCCCGAAGACGAACGTGACCGCAAGCGCGCCCCGGCCCGCCTGTAAGCGTCCACTCGGCCTGTTCTGAAGGCCGTTCGTTGGAGGAATCGCCGCACTGCGCAATTCCAAGCCACTGCCAGGGCCCGCCGGGAGCTACCGGCCCCGATTCACACCGCCCACTTCAGGGTGGAGACAGAAAAGGAACGTGCCACCACGTTCCTTTTGCATTTCAAGGCAGCCTTTTTCAGCTGCCGCTAGGTCAGCCCATGTGCAGGCCGCCGTTGACCGAGAAATCCGCCCCGGTGGCATAGCCGCCCTCTTCGGAAGCCAGCCACGAAATGATGGACGCGATCTCGCTGGGTTCGCCCAAGCGCTTCACGGGCACAGTGGCGACGATCTTTTCCAGCACATCCGGGCGGATCGCCTTGACCATGTCGGTGCCGATGTAGCCGGGGCTCACGGTATTCACCGTCACGCCCTTGGTGGCCAGTTCCTGCGCCAGCGCCATCGAAAAACCGTGCATGCCCGCCTTCGCCGCCGAGTAGTTGGTCTGGCCGGCCTGGCCTTTCTCGCCGTTCACGCTGCTGATGTTGATGATGCGGCCCCAGCCCTTGTCCACCATGTCTGCAACGACCTGCTTGGTCACGTTGAACATGCTGTTGAGGTTGGTTTCGATGACAGCGTCCCAGTCCTCGCGCGACATCTTGAGGAACATGCGGTCGCGTGTGATGCCGGCGTTGTTCACCAACACATCCACGCTGCCATGCTCGGCCTTGGCCTGGGTGAAGGCCTCCACCGTGGACTCCCAGTTGCCCACGTTCCCGACCGACGCGTAAAACGTATAGCCCAGCGCCTTTTGCTCGCCCAGCCACTTGTTGTAGTCGCGCGTGGGGCCGCACCCGGCGATGACCTTGAACCCGTCCCGGTGCAGACGCTGACAGATGGCCGTGCCGATGCCCCCCATACCCCCGGTGACGTACGCAACTTTCTGGCTCATGTGTGCTCCTTGGATGTGTCAAAAGTGAATCAGATCAGTGACCACTCTACCCAAGAATTACGACAATACCGAGGAGGAAAACACTGCGCCCCGGCATTATTGTTGCGGCGCAAAAAACCGGGCATCATCGCGTTTTTGCACTCCGTAGCCAGCCGTTGCCGCCTGCGCCGACAAAAAAGGCCGCACGGGGAAGCCCGTGCGGCCTTTTTGCATGCAGGGCACCCGTCCCAAAGGGTGCCGCGCCTTCAACGCTCCAGCGCCATGGACACGCCCATGCCTCCACCAATGCACAGCGCGGCCAGGCCCTTCCTGGCATCGCGGCGCTGCATTTCGTGCAGCAGGGTCACCAACACGCGGCAGCCCGAGGCACCGATGGGGTGACCGATGGCGATGGCGCCGCCATTCACGTTGACCTTGGCGGGATCGATGCCGAGTTCTTTGTTCACCGCGCACGCCTGGGCAGCGAAGGCCTCGTTGAGTTCGAACAGGTCCACATCGCCCACGCTCCAGCCCGCGCGCTGCAATGCCTTGCGGGATGCCGGCACCGGGCCCATGCCCATGGTGGCGGGGTCCAGTCCGCTGGTACCGTAGGCCGCAATGCGGGCCAGCGGCTGCAGGCCCAGGGCCGCAGCCTTGCTGGCACTCATCACCACCACGGCGGCCGCACCGTCATTGATGCCCGAGGCATTGCCCGCCGTGACCGAGCCGGCCTTGTCGAAGGCGGGGCGCAGGCCAGCCAGAGCTTCGGCACTGGTTTTGCGGTTGAGATATTCGTCTGCCGCGAATATGACGGGGTCGCCCTTCTTCTGCGCAAGTGTCACCGGCACGATCTCGTCCGTGAAGCGCCCTGCGTCCTGGGCGGCGGCGGCCTTTTGCTGGCTGGCCAGGGCCAGCGCATCCTGCATCTCGCGCGTGATGCCGTGCTGCCTGGCCACGTTCTCGGCCGTGATGCCCATGTGGTACTGGTTGTACACGTCCCACAGGCCGTCGACGATCATGGTGTCGACCAGCTTCCAGTCGCCCATGCGCTGGCCTTCGCGCGAGCCATTGAGCACGTGCGGTGCCAGGCTCATGTTCTCCTGGCCGCCGGCCACGACGATCTCGCTGTCGCCCGTCGCCACGGCCTGGGCGGCCAGCATCACGGCCTTGAGACCCGAGCCGCACACGGCGTTGATGGTGAGCGCGGGCGTCTCCTGGGCCAGCCCCGCCTTCATCATGGCCTGGCGGGCCGGGTTCTGGCCGCAGCCGGCCGCAAGCACCTGGCCCATGATGACCTCGCCCACCTGATCGGGAGCGACGCGGGCGCGTGCCAGCGCCTCGCGGATGACGATGGCGCCCAGATCGGTCGCGGGGGTCTTGGCCAGTGCGCCGCCAAACTTGCCCACGGGCGTGCGCACGGCGGAAACGATGACGATGTCTTCCATGGTGTGTCCTTTCGGGAGTGGCACCTGCCGGCTGCACGGCCGCAGGCCAGTAGCCATTGTCTGTCGGCCCGGTGTCAGGACTATTGCGTAGTCACTCCGCAGCGCGCCGCAACGCCGCCCCCGGGAGCGTGCGGCGCCAGCCTCAGGCCTTTTGCTGCACGTAGCGCCCTGGCGCGGGTTCGATGGCCTTGAACTTCGGCGCCTTTCCATAGGCCTTGGGTGCGGCGATCTGCCGACCGGCGTGGCCGTGCAGCCATGCGCACCAGTCGTCCCACCAACTGCCGGGCAGTTCGGTGGCCCCAGCCAGCCATGCATCCAGCGTGGCGGGCAGTTGCCCATCCTCGCGCAGCCAGTGGCTGCGCTTTTTCTTGGCGGGCGGGTTGATGACCCCCGCGATATGGCCCGACGCGCCCATCACGAAACGCTTGTCCCCCGGCAATACTTGCGTGGAGGCGTAGGCCGCGCCGATCGGCACGATGTGATCCTCGCGCGAGCCGTAGATGTACACAGGCAGTTGGACCTGGGTCAGGTCGAGTGGCTCGCCGCACACGGTGAGCCGCCCCGGCCGGATGAGGTTGTTCTCCAGGTAGAAGTTGCGCAGGTACCAGGCGTAGTACGGCCCAGGCAGGTTGGTGCTGTCGCTGTTCCAGTACAGCAGGTCGAAGGGCGGCGGCGTCTCGCCCTTGAGATAGTTGCCCACCACGTAATTCCACACCAGGTCGTTCGGGCGCAGAAAGCTGAAGGTGGATGCCAGGTCCTGGCCCTTCATGAGCCCGCCCTGCCCCATCTGCAGTTCGCGCATGCGCACGAAGCCTTCGTCGATGAAGACGTCGAGGATCCCGGTGTCGGCAAAATCGATCAGCGTGGTCAGGAAAGTGCAACTGGCCACAGGCTCCTCGCCACGCGCCGCCAGCACCGCGAGCGCCGTGGCCAGCATGGTGCCGCCCACGCAAAAGCCCAGGGCGTTGATCTGCTTGGCGCCAGCGATCTGCTGCACGGTGGCGATGGCCGTAAGCACGGCCTCGTCGATGTAGTCGTCCCAGGTCTTGTGCGCCAGCGACGCATCGGGGTTGCGCCAACTCACCACGAAGGTGCGGTGGCCCTGGGCCACGGCATGGCGGATCAGCGAGTTGTCGGGCTGCAGGTCCAGGATGTAGTACTTGTTGATGCACGGAGGCACCATGAGCAGGGGCCGCTCGTACACCTTGGGGGTGAGCGGCTTGTATTCCAGCAGCTGGAACAGCTCGTTCTCGAACACCACGGCACCCTCGGTGGTCGCCACGTTGCGGCCCACTTCGAAGCGGCTCTCGTCGGTCATCGAGATATGCCCCTGGCCCAGGTCGTGCAGCAGGTTGGCCACGCCCTTGGCGATGCTCTCGCCGTGCGTTTCCAGGGCCTTCTGCTGCGCATCCGCGTTGAACACCAGGAAGTTGCTGGGCGCCACGGCGGCCAGCCACTGCTCCACGCTGAAGCGGATGCGTGCGCGGGTCTTGTCGTCGGCCTGCACCGCGTCGACCAGGCCCATGAGCGCGTGCGCCTGCAACTGGTAGGCCGCGACCGAGAACGCCGACAACGGGTTGTGCGCCCAATTCTCGCCCGCGAACCGGCGGTCGTTGCTGAGGGGTGCCTCGTCGTGATGCAGCGCATGGCTCCACAGCGCCTGCACCTCTTGCAGGTACCGCTGCTGCACCGCAGCCAGCTTGTCGGGTGCGAAGCTCACCGGGCCGGCAGCTGGCATGGACAGCGCGGCGCCCATTTCTTTGGGCTGCAGGACCTGCAGCATCTGGCTCCAGCCCTCGCCCACCATCTGCTGGAACTGCCGGGCGCTGTCGGCCCAGCTGGCGTCGAAATTCGTGCTCATGCAGCCTCCATCGCGGCCCAGGCGCGGGCCCCGTATGCCATTGTTGCCCAGCAGGCGGTGCCGCAGAAAACTGCAGCGCATTCGCAGGGCTTTGGGTTTCCGCAGCCGTGGCAAGCCGGCCACAATCGCCGCTTTGCCCTTTCGGAATCGATCATGTACCTGGTGGTTATCGCATGGCTGTATGTCACCGTGTTGATGGCCTTGGCCGAGGCCACGTCCGCCAACGGCACGGTGCTGGGCGCCATCGTCACCTTCGTGCTGTACGGGCTGCTGCCCATGTCCATCGTGCTCTACATCCTGGGCACGCCCGGGCGCAAACGCGCGCTGCGCGCCCGGCAGCAGGCCGAGGTGGAAGCCGCCTCAGGCGGCCAGCCAGATGCAGGCGGCCATGCGCCCGCTGCTGCCGAGCCGGGCGCTGTCCCGCCGGTGCGAAAAGAACCGTGACGGATTGGCCACAGTGCACCAGGCGCTGGTGCTGTCGTTGCCGTACAGCGCCGTAACGCCGCAGGCGCGCAGGCGGTGGCGTGCCAGCCCGGCCAGGTCCGCCAGCCACTTGCCATCGCTGGCATGCGGGCGAAAGTACACGGCCGCCCGCGGATCCTGCGCACAGAAGGCCTCGCGCACCTCCGCGCCCACCTCGAAGGCCTCGGGGCCGATGCAGGGTCCCAGCCAGGCCATTACGTCATCCGCATCCGCCGTCGCTCCGTTTTCAATAGCTGCTCGCGCTTGCTCTGCCTGCGCTAGGGGCCTAAAACACTCCAAGGTCGATTCCAACACCCCTGCGGCCAGACCGCGCCAGCCCGCATGCGCCGCGGCCACGCGCGTACCCGCGCGGTTGGTGAACAGTACCGGCAGGCAATCCGCCGCCATCACGATGCAGGCCACGCCTGCGGCCCGCGTGGTGCAGCCATCGGCGTCCAGCCCGTCGGGCGTGTGCGCGTCCAGCGGCTGCACTGCCGTGCCATGCACCTGGCGCAGGTACACCGCCCGTACCGCGGAGCCGCCGGCGCCCAGCGCATCTTGCAGCGCCGCCCAGTTGGCCTGCACGGCGGCGGGGTCGTCGCCCACGAAGCGGCCCAGGTTGAAGCTGTCCCAGGGCGGCGCGCTCACGCCGCCGTTGCGCGTGGTGCACAGCGCACGTACCCGGGCGGGCACGGGCCAGTCCGGAACCAGCCAGTCGTGCGGAACTGCGGAGGGAGCGGTCTGTGCCACGGGCTTCAGGCCTCGTGGTCCGGGCAGGCAGACGGCTGCGCGCGCTGAAAGGCCGGCAGCGCCATGCATGCGTCGAACGCGGACATCGTGCGCGGCAGACCGTCCATGTCCACATGGAAGCGCCGGCCGTTGAAGATCTGCGGCACCAGGCAGCAGTCGGCCAGCGTGGGCGCATCGCCCCAGCACAGGCGCGAGGCCGCCAGCCCGGCGGCCTGGCGTTCGCCGTCCAGCAGCACCAGCTGCCGCTCGAACGCCTCCAGGCCCTTGCGCACCCAGTGGCGGTACCAGGCGTCCTTGGCGGCGTCTTCCACCTGCAGCTGGTGCTTGAGGTACTTGAGCACGCGCAGGTTGTTCAGGGGGTGGATCTCGCAGGCCACCATCTGCGCCAGCGCCCGCACGCGCGCGCGCGCCAGCGCGTCGCCCGGCAGCAGCGCAGGCTCGCGGTGGGTCTCGTCCAGATATTCGATGATCGCCATCGACTGCGTGAGCAGGTGGCCGTCATCGGTCTGCAACGCCGGCACCAGCGTGTCACCCACGCGGTCGGCATAGCCGGGCGCCAAATGCTCTGCCTTGACCAGGTGGACCGGCAGGTAGTCATAGGGCAGGCCCTTGACTTCCAGCGCGATGCGCACGCGAAACGATGCCGAGGAGCGGAAGTAGTTGTAGAGCTTCATGCGGCCGCAGCATAAGCCAAGCCGGCGCCGGGCGTAATGCGGGCCCCCGCCCATGCGCGGCGCCGCGCCGTGGCACACTGCTTCATCCCTTCACACCGCCGCTACCACCGAGAGAACCATGAGCTATGTGATCCCTCCCGCACCGCAGGCCAGCGTGCCCGTCGTGGGCACAACCCAGCGCTTTCCCGTGCACCGCATCTACTGCGTGGGCCGCAACTATGCCGAGCACGCCAAGGAAATGGGCTTCACCGGCCGCGAGCCGCCATTCTTCTTCATGAAGCCCGCCGACGCCGTGCTGCCCGTGAACCCGGGCGAGACCGGCCAGATGCCCTACCCCACGCTGACCAAGGACCTGCACCACGAGATCGAGCTGGTGGTGGCCATCGGCAAGGGCGGCAAGCACATCGCCGCGGCCGACGCGCTGTCGCACATCTGGGGTTACGCCGTGGGCCTGGACATGACGCGTCGCGACCTGCAGGGCGAGATGAAGAAGCAGGGCCGCCCCTGGTGCATCGGCAAGGGCTTCGAGGCCAGCGCGCCCATCGGCCCGATCACGCCCGCGGCGCAGGCGGGCGACGTGCAGCAGGCAGCCATCTGGCTGCAGGTCAACGGCACGGACCGCCAGCGCAGCAGCGTGGGCCAGCTGATCTGGAACATCGCCGAGACCATCGAACACCTGTCCGCCGCATGGGAGCTGCAGCCCGGCGACCTGATCTTCACCGGCACCCCCGAGGGGGTGGGCGCGGTGGTGCGCGGCGACGTGCTGGAAGGCGGCATCGACGGCCTGGGCACGCTGCGCGTGGCCGTGGCCTGATTCACTATCATAAAAATAGCTGCTAGCGCTTTCCCCATAAGCGCTGCAGCCGTTTTTTATTCATACAACGAATGAACTTCCGCCGCCCCATCAAGCATTGCCGCGCCTGCGGAACGGCCGTGGCCTACCGCGTGCCCGACGACGGTGACACGCGCGAGCGCGCCGTCTGCCCCAGTTGCAACGTAATCCACTACGAAAACCCGCTGATGGTGGTGGGAACGGTGCCGGTACTGGGGGACCACGTGCTGCTGTGCAAGCGCAACATCGAGCCGCGCCGAGGCAAGTGGACCCTGCCGGCCGGCTTCATGGAACTGGACGAGACCACCGTCGAGGGCGCCGCGCGCGAGACCGACGAGGAAGCGGGCGCGCAAATCCAGATGGGCCCGCTGTTTTCGCTGCTGAACGTGCCGCAGGCGGGTCAGGTGCACCTTTTTTACCTGGCCACGCTGCTCAGCGACCGCTTCGACCCTGGCCACGAGACCATCGAGGCACGCCTGTTCACCGAGGACGAAATCCCCTGGGACGAGATCGCGTTTCGCACCGTCAAGCACACGCTGGAGCAGTTCTTTGCCGACCGTCGCGCGGGGCGCTTCGGCATGCACTGCATCGACATCACCTGAGCAACCGGCCAGCCCCTGCGCTGCGCCAACCGAGACCCGCAAGGCACAGCGCCGCAAACACACCGCCGGCCCAGAACGTGGCCGCCGGCCCCACGGCATCCCACATCAACCCGGCGACCGCGCTGGCCACCAGCATGGCCAAACCGCTGGCCAGGTGGAACACGCCATAGGCCGTGCCGCGCAGGTCGGCCGGAGTCGCATCCGCCACCATGGCCGACAGCAGGCCCTGCGTCATGCCCATGTGAATGCCCCATACGGCCACGCCGGCAATCACCAGGGTCCAGTGCTGGGCGGTTGCGAGCAGCACGTCCGACAGGATCAGCACCACCAGGCCCCAGGCCAGCAGCCGCGTGTGGCTCACGCGGTCCGACAGCTTGCCAAATGGATAGGCCGCCGCCGCATACACCAGGTTCATGGCCACCATCACCAGGGGCACGAGTGCCATGGGTATGCCGATGTTCTGGGCGCGCAGTACCAGGAAGGCTTCGCTGAAACGTGCCAGCGTGAACACCGCACCCACGGCCACCACCCACCAATAGGCGGGCCCCAGGCGGCGGATGTTCTCGCGCCGGATGGGGTTGGTGCGGCGCACGCCCCCTTGGGACGCAGGCTCGCGCACGCCCCAGGCCAGCACGGCCACCGACAGCACGCCCGGCACCACCGCCACCCAGAACACGGCGCGAAAGTCATTGGCCCACAGCAGCATCAGGCCCACGGCCAGCAGCGGCCCGAGGAAGGCGCCCACCGTGTCCAGTGACTGGCGCAGGCCGAACGCGGCACCGCGAATCTCCGGCGGGGTCACGTCGGCCACCAGCGCATCGCGCGGTGCGCCGCGGATGCCTTTGCCCACCCGATCGATCAGGCGCGCCGTCACGATCAAGCCGGCGCCCGAAGCCAGCGCGAAGAGCGGCTTGGTGACGGCCCCCAGCCCATAGCCCAGCAACGCCAGCCCCTTGCGCCTGCCAAGATAGTCGCTGAGCGTGCCCGAGAACACCTTGACGATCAGCGCCGTGGCTTCTGCCAGACCTTCGATGAGGCCCACCGCGAAGGCCGACATACCCAGCGCGCCCACCATGAACATCGGCAACAGGCTGTGGATCATCTCGGACGAGATGTCCATCAGCATGCTCACCAGGCCCAGCGCCCATACAGCGGCGGGGATGCGCGCTGGCGAGGGTTGGCGCGGCGTCTGCATGCCAAGGGGCCGTGGTCAGCGGGTTTCGACGAAGAAAGGCGCGTTGTCATGCGGCCGGGGTACGACCACGCCACGCTGCACGGGATCGACCACCACGCCGGGAACCACCTGCGGCGCGGCGGGGCCGGCACCGGGTGACGCCGGGGGCGCCGCCGGAGCAGCGGCTGGCGGACCCGGCAACGGTGCATCCGGCTCGGTCACCCACACCGGCGGCTCGGCCGGCGCGGGGCGGGGCGTGACCTCCTGCAGCGGCACAAGGGGCGCATCCGTGATCTCGGGGCGCTCTTCCGGCGGCGGGGCGCTGGCGGCCGGCGCCGGCGTCTGCGGCAGTTCGGACTGCGGCGCCGGAGCGCCCGCCGGGCCGGCCTGCTCACCCGTGGGTCGGCCGAACAGGTCATAGACCCAGTTGCGCAGCGTGCCTGCGGCCGAGCCGATCCAGGAGCTTTCCTCCTCATCCACGAAGCGCTCGCGGGCATCGATGACCTTGGCGCGCAGGGCCTGGCGGAACACGTCGCCCACCATGGGCAGCGCGCTGTGCGCGCCCTGCCCCCAGTAGTCGCTGCGCAGGGTGATGCGCCCGTCGTTGAAGCCCGCCCAGGCCCCCGCGACGAGCTGCGGATGCATCAGGATGAACCAGCCGTCGGTGTTGTCCTGCGTGGTGCCGGTCTTGCCCGCCACGTCCGCCGTAATGCCGTAGCGGCTGCGGATGGCCGCGCCCGTGCCTTTGTCCACCACGCCCCGCAGCGCGTCGCGCAGCTGCTGCGCGGCGGTGACGTCCAGCGCGCGCTCGGGCGATGCAGGTTTGAATTCCTCCAGCAGCTTGCCGTGCTTGTCCTCGATGCGCGTGATGACCCGGGGCGCCAGGTAACGCCCGCCGTTGGCGATAGTGCCGTAGGCGGCGACCATCTCCTTGAGCGTGACCGAGCTCGTGCCCAGCGCCAGCGCGGGCACGGCCTCCAGTTCGGACTCGCGCACACCCATGGCGCGGGCCAGTTGCACCACGCGCGCCGGCCCCACCTTCTGCATGAGCTGTGCGGTGATGGTGTTCTTGGAGTACGCCAGCCCGTCGCGCAGCGTCATGGGCTCCTCGCTGGGTGGCGTGCGGCCGTCCGTGGGGCGCCAGACCCGCTTGCCACCCAGGGGGATCTCCACCGCGGTGTCCAGCAGCGTGTCGGTCGGCTGCAGTCCCATCGCAAAGGCCGCGCCGTACACGAAGGGCTTGAAGGTGGAGCCCGGCTGGCGGCGCGCAGCCTGCACGTGGTCGAACGGATCGGTCGCGTAGTCGCGGCTGCCCACCCAGGCCAGCACCGCACCGCTGCGCGGGTCCATGGCCATGAAGCCGGCCTGCACGCGGGTCTTGGACTGGCGCAGCGTGCGCAGGAAGCTACCGTCGTCCAGCAGCTCGCGCAGTGCCTCCTCGGGTGCGGCCCCCGCGGCCACTGCCTTTTCGTACTGGGGCGACTCGCGCACCAGCTGTTGCACCAGCGCGCTCTTGGGGCCCCAGGCGCTGCGCGGCGCCCACGCACTGTCGGCCACACCCTGCAGCGCCCGGCCCTGCTGCTGCACGGCCCGGTTGGCCATCTCCTGCAGCCGCCCGTCGATGGTGGTGCGGATCACCAGCCCATCGGAATACAGGCTGTAGCCGTTGCGGTCGGCCCAGTCGATGAGCTGGCGGCGCAGCTGCTGCGCCAGGTGCGGCGCTAAACCCGCCACCTCGGCCTGCCGCTCGAAGCGGATGCGCAGCGGGCGCTTGATCAGCCGCTCGTATTCCGTCTGCGAGAGCTTGCCCCGCTTGGCCATTTGCGCCAGCACGGTGTTGCGCCGGGCCTGCGCGCGCTCGGGGTTGAGCACCGGGTTGTAGTAGGCCGTGCCCTTGAGCATGCCGATGAGAGTGGCGCTTTCCAGCACGTTGAGCTTGTCGGCCGACTTGTCGAAGTACGTGCGCGCCGCCATCTCGATGCCGTAGGCGTTGTAGAGGAAGGGCACCGTGTTCAGGTAGGTCTCCAGGATCTCGTCCTTGGAGTACAGCCACTCGATCTTCAACGCGGTGATCGCCTCCTTGATCTTGCGCGTGAGCGTGGGCGCGCGGCCGATGTCCTCGGGGTAGAGATTGCGCGCAAGCTGCTGGGTGATGGTGGAGCCGCCCTGCTTGTCGCCGCCCACGGTGCGCACGACGGCCGACAGCGTGCGCCGCCAGTCCAGGCCGAAGTGGTCGTAGAAACGGTGGTCCTCGGTGGCGATGAGCGCATCGACCACGGGCTTGGCGATGGTTTCCAGCGGCACCCATTCGCGGTTCACCCACCGGTACTCGGCGAGCAGCCGCCCGTCGGCAGACACCAGTTGCGCAGGCTGGTCGCTCTTGGCCTTGCGGATGTCGCTGATCCCCGGCGTGAACGGGATCAGCGCCAGCACATACAGCACGCCGGCCAGCGCCAGCGCCGCCAGCAGCCACACCAGGCCATGCGCGGACAGCCAGCGCTCGGGCCGATGCAACAGTTGCGCCAGCGCGGGCCGCAGGCGGGCCCAGCGGGCTCGCAGGGTCGTGGAAAGATCCATGTAATTTATGGGCAAAAATGGCCTGTAGCGCTTTATCAGCAAGCGCTAGCAGCTATGAATTCAGAAGCAATGCGTAGACAGGGGTGCCCGGCCATGCGCGGCAGGCAGAACACGCGCCGCCGCGCCGGTCGCCGCACCAGCCGCGGCGCCTGGCGACGGGCCGGGCCTGCTTTATACCGCCAATCCCGCGCAAGGCTGGGCCGCTGTACAGATGCCACTGACCGCCCGGTGGCCCGCGCCACCACCTCAGCCCATGAACTGGCGCAATTGCGGCAGGCTGGCATGGGCGGCGCGCCGGCCCTCGGCAATGGCTTCGCTGGCACGGTGAAAGTCCAGCAGGCCCAAATGCGCCAGGCGCGGGGCGATCACCACCTCGGGCGGGTCACCCGCCATGCGGCTGCGGGTGATGCGCATCTGCATGATGTTCACGCTGGTCATGATCACGTCCAGCGCCGATGGCTTGGGGGGCGGCGCCTCGCCGCTGGCGGGCGCCCAGAACTTCAGGCGGCGCATCCAGTCGGCGCTGACCAGCGGTTCGGGCACCGGCTCCGGCCCGGGGTCCGGCGCCGCATCCGTGGGCACGGAGGCCTGCGGCTCGCGCACCACCGCCAGCGGATGCATGTGGCGGTGCAGGATGTCGGAATTCAGGTCCACGGCGATGACGATGTCCGCACCCATGGCGCGGGCCAGCGATGCGGGCACGGGGTTGACGAGTCCGCCATCCACCAGCAGCCGCCCGTCGGTGTGGTTCACGGGGGTGAACAGGCCCGGCAGCGCGATGGAAGCGCGCACCGCGTCGGCGATGGAGCCGTGGCGCAGCCAGACTTCGGCACCCGAGTGCAGGTCGGTCGCCACCGCGCCGAAGGGCAGCGGCGAGGCGTCGATGTCGAAATCGGCGAAGTTGCGGCGCCAGAAGGCGATGAGCTTTTCGCCCTTGAGCATGCCGCCCGACAGATTGAAGTCCATGAAGCCGAACACATCGCGCAGGCCCAGGCCCTGCACCCAGTCGGCAAAGCGCTCCAGTTCGCCCCCCGCGTAGGCCGCGCCCACCAGCGCGCCGATGGAGGAGCCGCAGATCACGTCCAGCCGCACGCCCTCCTCCCGCAGCGCCTGCAGCACGCCGATGTGCGCCCAGCCGCGCGCCGAGCCGCTGCCCAGCGCAAGGCCCAGCCGTGGGGCGCGGCGGGTCAGTGCCATCTAGGCCCCACCCGCGTTGGGCGGTGTGCCCCGCAGCAACGCATGCAACCCGTCCTCGTCCAGCACGGGGATGCCCAGCTCCTGCGCCTTGGCGAGCTTGCTGCCCGCATCGGCGCCGGCCACCACGTAGTGCGTCTTCTTGCTGACCGAGCCCGCCACCTTGGCACCGGCGGACTCCAGCAGGTCCTTGGCCGCGTCGCGGCCCAGGGTGGGCAGCGTGCCGGTCAGCACCACGGTCATGCCCGCCAGTGGCAGCGTGGCGGCGGCAGCGGGCTCGCTCTCGTCCCAGGTGACGCCGCAGGCGCGCAGCTGCTCGACCACCTCGCGGTTGTGGGGTTGCGCGAAGAAGGTGTGGATGGCCTCGGCCACCACGGGCCCCACGTCGTTCACCTGCAGCAACTGCTCCACGCCCGCATCCATGATGGCGTCCAACTGGCCGAAGTGGCGCGCCAGGTCCTTGGCCGTGGCCTCGCCCACATGGCGGATGCCCAGGCCGAAGAGAAAGCGCGCCAGCGTGGTGCGCTTGGATTTGTCGAGCGCATCCAGCACATTTTGCGCGGACTTCTCGGCCATGCGGTCGAGCTGCGCAAGGCTGGACAGCCCGAGCCGGTACAGGTCGGGCAGCGTGCGGATCACGTGGCCTTCGACGAGCTGGTCCACCAGCTTCTCGCCCAGGCCCTCGATGTCCATGGCGCGGCGCTGGGCGAAGTGCAGCACCGCCTGTTTGCGCTGCGCGGGGCAGAACAGCCCGCCGGAGCAGCGGTGGTTGACCTCGCCCGGCTCGCGCACCACGGCGCTGCCGCAGATGGGGCACTGGCGCGGCATGCGGAAGTTGGGCACGTAGGGCTGGCGCGGCCCCGCCAGCGGCTGCGCGGGTGCGGTGCCGTCCGCGCTGCTGGCGGCGTCCACCAGCGCGTCGGAGCCCGCCAGCACTGCCAGGCCTGCGCCCGCCGGCACCACGCCCACCACCTCGGGAATCACGTCGCCCGCGCGGCGCACGATCACCTGGTCGCCCACGCGCACTTTCTTGCGGCGCAGCTCGAACAGGTTGTGCAGCGTGGCATTGGTCACCGTGACGCCGCCCACGAACACCGGCGCGAGTCGCGCCACAGGGGTCAGCTTGCCCGTGCGGCCCACCTGCACGTCGATGCCTTCCACGCGCGTGACCATCTCCTGGGCCGGGTATTTGTGGGCCACGGCCCAGCGCGGCTCGCGCGTCACAAAGCCCAGCTGGCGCTGCAGTGCCAGGCTGTTGACCTTGTAGACCACGCCGTCGATGTCGTACGGCAGCGCATCCCGTTCGGCCCCCACACGCTGATGGAACGCTATGAGTTCAGAAGCGCCTTGCGCAATCTGCACCTGGGCTGCGACCGGAAATCCCCATTCCTTGAGCTGCTGCAGCATGCCGAAGTGCGTGCCGAAGTCGGGCCCGCCCTCGGCGGCTGGCGTGACCTCGCCCAGGCCGTAGGCGAAGAAGGACAGCGGCCGCTGCGCGGTGATGCCTGAGTCCAACTGGCGCACCGCGCCGGCGGCGGCGTTGCGCGGGTTGACGAAGGTCTTGTCGCCCTTCTCGCGCTGGCGATCGTTGAGTGCGTCGAAGTCCGCGCGGCGCATGTAGACCTCCCCGCGCACCTCCAGCACCGGCGGCACGCCGGCGGGCAGGCTCAGAGGGATCTGGCGGATGGTGCGCACGTTGTGCGTCACATCCTCGCCCACCTCGCCGTCACCGCGCGTGGCGGCCTGCACCAGGCGCCCGCCCTCGTAGCGCAGGCTCATCGCCAGGCCGTCGAACTTGGGCTCGGCCACGTATTCCACCGGCGGTGCATCGGGCGGCAGCTTCAACTCACGGCGCACGCGCGCGTCGAAGGCTTGGGCGCCGCTGGCCTCGGTGTCGGTTTCGGTGCGGATGCTGAGCATGGGCACGCGGTGGCGCACCGGTGTCAGCCCGTCCAGCACCGCGCCCAGCACGCGCTGCGTGGGCGAGTCGGGCGTCACCAGGTCGGGGTAAGCGCCCTCCAGCGCCTGCAACTGCTGGAACGCGCGGTCATACTCGGCATCGGGCACGCTCGGCGTGTCCTGGACGTAGTACTCGTGCGCCCAGCGGTTCAGCTGCTCGCGCAGCGCTTTGATTTTTGTAGCTACCAGCGCAGACCCCTTGGGCCCAGAAGCCGGAAAAAGGTCGGATTGTTCAGTCATGCCGGAAAGGATCAGGCCCGGTCCCATTGGGCGAGGTGCAGCAGCACGCCCGACGGGTCCCAGACGTAGGTCACGCACGCGCCGTACGGTTCCTGCTTCGGCGCGGACACGCGGGCCCCAGGAAAGCGGCCCGTGCCGATGAGCTGCGAAACGTCTGCAAAACACTGGGCCGCGTCCTGCACGGAAATGTGCAGCATGCAGTTGTCCGCCCATTCCTTCTCGTAGTAGCGCTGCAGGTAGAACCCCACCCCGCCCAGATGGAACAGGGCCAAGTCTTCGTCCGACCATTCCAGGGTGCAGCCCAGGGCCGCGTAGAACGCCTTGGACAGCGCGAAGTCCTGGGCCGGGAGGAAAGAGCGCACATCATGGGCGCGCAGGTCGATCATGCCGTTTCCTAGCTGAACAGGCGCCGCGCCAGCGCGGAGCCGGCCGAGAGTTCGCGGCTGTCCAGCTTGTCGTACAGCTGCTCAAGATCGGCGGCGATGGGCTCCATGGTCATGGCAGGCAGCGGCGTACCGTTCTGGTCGCACAGCACGCCGTCCATGGCCTCGCCGAGCGCGGCCGCCACCTCGCGCAGGCGCGCAAAGGGCTGCTGCGAGCGGTGGACCTGGGCCACGTCCAGGCTCAGCACGATGTCGCGCACGGCGGACTGCTCGGGGTCGTCGGACATGGCGGCCTGCGCGTCATAGGTCAGCGTGAGCACGGGCGGCAGGCCCGGCCCCTGCGCAGGCAGCACCAGCCGGCCCGGAATGGCGCCAGCGACGAGACCCAGGCGTGCGGCGTTCTGCTGCACGTAGCCGGGGCTCCAGGCCGCGTGGCGCGCCCGCAGCACGAAGGTGAGCTGCGCATCGTGCTCGCTGGCGAACTGGTCCAGCTCGCGCGCGCGGGCCACCTCGTGCAGCATGTCGGGAAAGTCGGGCGCGGCATTGATCGCGTCGGCGAAGCCCTGAGCCTTCATGACGAATTCGGAGAACTCGATCTCGTTGAGCGCACCCAGGCGGTTGGCCAGTTGCACGCCCGCCTGGAACTGCAGGTAGCGCTGGCCGGGCTGGGGGGTTTCCCACTGCTGCGCGGCGTCGTTGAAGCCCTCCACCGCGAACGGCTTGCTGCCCGCGCGGCGCGTGGGCGGCAGCGCGGCCAGGGCCGCATCGCCCGAAACCTGCTGCTCGGCCACGATGGGGGCGATGGCGTCGATCAGCGGATCCAGCCCGCCGCGGCGCTCGGCCGTGGGCACGGGCAGGTCCAGCGCATCACGCAGATCCACGGCGTGGCCGTCGAAGCCGGGCTCGGCCTCGCCTTCGGCGCCGCTCCCGACAAGCCCCGCGCCGGTGAGCCCCGCGCCGGTAAGCACCGCGCCATCAAAGGCGGGCTCATGGCGCGCCACCGGCTCCTGCGCGGGATCGGCCTCGGCCGGCCGCGGGCGCTTGGGCGCGTTGCGGTGGGTTGTCCAGGCGTTGTAGGCGACGACGACGATCAGCACGAGCGCGCCGGCGATGATGAGACCAAGTTGGAAGTTGCTCATGGTGAATACGGGGTCAGGCCTCGGCCATGGACAGCGCGGACTCCATGTCCACGGCCACGATGCGCGACACGCCCTGCTCCTGCATGGTGACGCCGATCAGTTGCTCGGCCATCTCCATGGCGATCTTGTTGTGGCTGATGAAGAGGAACTGCGTTCCCTTGGACATGCTGGACACCAGCTTGGCATACCGCTCGGTGTTGGCATCATCCAGCGGTGCGTCCACTTCGTCCAGCAGGCAGAACGGAGCGGGGTTGAGCTGGAAGATGGCGAACACCAGCGCGATCGCGGTGAGTGCTTTCTCGCCGCCCGACAACAGGTGGATGGTCTGGTTCTTCTTGCCCGGCGGCTGGGCCATGACCTGCACGCCGGAGTCGAGGATCTCGTCGCCCGTCATGATGAGCTTGGCCTGGCCGCCGCCGAACAGTTCGGGGAACATGCGGCCGAAGTGCCCGTTGACGGTCTCGAAGGTGCCCGACAGCAGGGTGCGCGTCTCGCCGTCGATCTTGCGGATGGCGTCCTCCAGCGTGGTCATGGCCAGCGTCAGGTCTTCGGTCTGCGCGTCCAGGAAGCCCTTGCGCTCGCGCGCGAGCTGCAACTCCTCCAGCGCGGCCAGGTTCACCGCGCCCAGCGCCGTGATCTCGCGGTGCAGGCGGTCGATCTCGCCCTGCAACCCCGCCATGCGCACGCCACCGTCCTGGATGGAACGCTCCACCGCCGCCAGGTCGGCCTGCGCGTCCGCCAGCAGCGTGCTGTACTGCTCCAGGCCCAGGCGCGCCGCCTGCTCCTTGAGCTGGAACTCCGTGATGCGTGCGCGCAGGGGCTCCAGCGTGCGCTCGTTCTGCATGCGCAGTTCGTCGCTGGCGCGCAGCCGCGCCGTCAGGTCATCGTACTGGCTGCGCTGGGCGGCCAGGTCTTTTTCGCGCTCGATCTTCAGGTCCAGCGCCTGCTGCAGGCCGCCCTGGGCGGCGGCATCGGACAGGCGCGAAAGCTCGTCCTGCGCGCGCTGGCGCTCATCGTGCAACGCGCGTGCCTGCGTGGCCGCGGTGTCGATGGTGCGCGCCAGCTCGGCACGCCGGGCCTGCAGGCTGCGCTGGGAGAACTGGGCCTCCTGTGCCTGGCGCTCCAGCGCGCGCTGCTGCTCACGGCATTCGGCCAGGCGGCGCTCGGCCTCGATCACACGGTCGCCCAGCTGCGCATGGCGCTCCTGGCTGTCGGCCAGTTGCATGTCCAGTTCTTCAAAACGCGCCTCCGCGGTGACGCGGCGCTCCTGCAGGTCGCCCAACTGCGCCTCGACCTCGGACAGATCGGCGCCAATCTGCTCGCTGCGCGCCCGGGTCTGCTCGGCCAGTTGCGACAGGCGCAGGGTCTCAACCTGCAGCTCGTGCGCGCGGCCTTGGGCCTCGCTGGCCTCGCGGCGCGCGGCCACCAGGCGCTGCGCCGCGTCGGCGTACAGGCTCTCGGCACGTACCAGCGCCGCGCGCGCCTCCTCGGCGATCAATGCCTGGGCACGCAGCTCTTTCTCCAGGTGTTCGATCTCCTGCGCCCGGGCCAGCAGGCCGGACTGCTCGGAGTCCTGCGCATAAAAACTCACGCTGTGCGCGCCCACGGCATGGCCGGCTGACACATAGATGGCCTCGCCCGGCTGCAACTGCGCGCGGCGGTTCAGCGCATCGTCCAGCGTCTGCGCGGTGTAGCAGCCCTGCAGCCAGTCCACGAGCACGGCGTGCAGCCCGGCGTCGTGCACGCGCAGCAGATCCGACAAGCGCGATGAACCAGCGGGGGCTTCGGGCGCGGGCGCGGATGGCGCGCTGTAGAAAGCCAGCCGCGCCGGAGGCGCATCCTGCCCGCCCGCGCCCAGGAAGCCGCGCACCATGTCCAGCCGGCCCACGGGCAGCGCGGCCAGGCGCTCGCGCAGCGCGGCCTCCAGCGCGTTCTCCCAGCCGGGTTCGATGTGGATGCGGCTCCACAGTCCCTGCAGCCCTTCCAACCCGTGCTTGGCCAGCCAGGGCTGGAGCTTGCCGTCCACCTTGACCTTTTCCTGCAAGGCCTTGAGCGCTTCCAGCCGCGCGGACAGGTCGGCCTGCCGGGCCGTTTCCTGGTTCACGACCTGCTGGCGCGCACGGCGGTCCTCGTCGAGCTGGGGCACGCTGTCCTGCAGCTCGGCCAGGCGCGCCTCGGCCATCTCGGCGCCTTCCTCGGCCTGCTGCAACTGCTGGCGCAGGTTGGCCAGGCGCGCCTCGTCGGGCGCAGCCAGGGCATTGCGGTCGGTGCGCAGGCGCTCCAGGCGCGCCTCCAGTTGGCGGCTTTGCTCGTCCAGGCTGCGCTGCTCGGCCGCCAGCACCTGGATCTGCTGCTGCACCTGCGCCACGGCGGCGCGCTGCTCGTCGCTGCGCTGCTGGCTCTGGCGCAGGGCGTCTTCCAGCTCGGGCAGGCGTGTCGCCTGCTCCTCGACCTGTGCGGCCAGGACCTCGGCCTGCTCCTCGGCATTCATGCCGGCGCCTTCGATGCTTTCGACTTCGGCTTCAGCCTCTTCCTTGCGCGCGGACCACTGGGCGATCTGCTCGGCCAGTTGCACCAGGCGCTGCTCCACGCGCTGGCGGCCCTCGACCACGTAGCGGATCTCGGCTTCCAGCTTGCCGACCTCGGCCGTGGCCTCATAGAGGCGCCCCTGTGCCTGGTTGACCTTGTCGCCCGCCTCGTAGTGCGCCTGGCGGATGGTCTCCAGGTCGGCCTCCACATGGCGCAGGTCGGCCATGCGCGACTCCAGGTCGTTCACGGCGGCCAGGCCCTCGGTGCGCACGCGGGCCTGTTCGCTTTCCGCCTCGGCGCGCTTCAGGAACCACAGCTGGTGCTGCTTGAGGGTCACGTCCTGCTGCAGCGCGTTGTAGCGCGCGGCCACCTCGGCCTGCTTTTCCAGCTTGTCGAGGTTGGCATTGAGTTCGCGCAGGATGTCCTCTACCCGCGTGAGGTTCTCTCGCGTGTCGGACAGGCGGTTCTCGGTCTCGCGCCGGCGCTCCTTGTACTTGGACACGCCCGCGGCTTCTTCAAGGAACAGGCGCAGTTCCTCGGGGCGACTTTCGATAATGCGGCTGATCGTGCCCTGGCCGATGATGGCGTAGGCGCGCGGGCCCAGGCCCGTGCCCAGGAACACGTCCTGCACGTCGCGGCGACGCACCGGCTGGTTGTTGATGAAGTAGCTGCTGGTGCCGTCGCGCGTGAGTACGCGCTTGACGGCAATCTCGGTGAACTGGTTCCACTGCCCGCCCGCGCGGTGGTCGCTGTTGTCGAACGTCAGCTCCACGCTGGAACGGCTGGCCGGCTTGCGGCTGGTGGTGCCGTTGAAGATCACGTCCTGCATGCTCTCGCCGCGCAGCTCGCTGGCCTTGCTCTCGCCCAGCACCCAGCGCACGGCATCCATGATGTTGGACTTGCCGCAACCGTTGGGGCCCACCACGCCCACGAGTTGCCCCGGCAGCATGAAGTTGGTGGGCTCGGCAAACGACTTGAAGCCGGCGAGTTTGATCGAGTTAAGACGCACGGGTCAGGCGTTGGACAGGGCGGTTCGCAGGTGCAGGAAAGACCGGAATCATACCGTGGCGCTCGTGTCGGCCCCATGCCCAGCCGGGCATCCTTCGATTGCAAGCAAAAATGGCCTCCAGCGCTTACCCAGCAAGCGTCAGCAGCTATTCTTACGAGAGCATCCTACGGCAGCTCAGCCCCCACGCGGGGCAAAGGCAATGATGGCCATGCCGCACAGCGTGACGGCCACGCCCAGCCAGTCCCATGGGCCGGGGCGCACGCCGTCCACCGTCCACAGCCAGACCAGCGCCACGGCCACATACACGCCGCCGTAGGCCGCGTACACACGCCCTGTGGCCGCCGGATGCAGCGTGAGCAGCCAGGCAAACAGCGCCAGGCTGGCGGCCGCCGGCACCAGCAGCCAGGCGCTGCGCCCCTGGCGCAACCACAACCAGGGCAGATAGCAACCGACAATTTCCGCCACGGCAGTGAGCAGGAACAGGGCCAGGGTCTTGACGGGCAGCATGCGTGAATGCGTGATGAAAAAGAAGGCCGCAGCGTTCAGACGCCGGCCCGCTTCAGCACCAAGGCCTCGAACGCCGCGGCCTGCAGCGGTGGGCTGAGCAGATAGCCCTGCCAGGCATGGCAGCCGTTGCGCTCCAGAAAGGCGCGCTGCGCCTCGGTCTCAACGCCCTCGGCCACCACCCGCAGACCCAGGCTGGTGCCCAGGGCGACGATCGTGCGTGCGATCACGGCATCGTTGGGGTCGGTGAGCACGTCGCGCACGAAGCTCTTGTCGATCTTCAGCTCGTGCAGGGGCAGGCGCTTGAGGTAGGCCAGCGACGAGTAGCCCGTGCCGAAGTCGTCCAGCGAGAAGCCCACGCCGTAGCCACGCAACTGCACCATCTTGGCGATGGTGTCCTCCACGTCCTGCAGCAGCATGCCCTCGGTCAGTTCCAGCCGCAGGCGGCGCGCGTCGGCGCCCGAGGCGGCCAGCGCCTCCAGCACCTGGGGCACGAAGCTACCCTCGTGGAACTGGCGCGGGCTCACGTTCACCGCGACGGTGAGCTCACCCAGCACGGGGTGCGCGCTCCACTGCGCCAGCTGTGCGCAGGCGCTGCGCATCACCCACTCGCCCACGCGCAGGATCAGTCCGCTTTCTTCCGCCAAGGGAATGAATTCCGCTGGCGAGATGAAGCCCCTGTCCGGATGGCGCCAGCGTACCAGCGCCTCGGCGCCCGTGATGCGGCCCTGGTCCACCTTGGGCTGGTAGAACAGTTCTAACTGCCCCGCATCCAGTCCGGCGCGCAGGTCCGCCTCCAGCGCCGCGCGTTCGGACACCGCAGCCTGCATCTGTGGATCAAAAAAGCGCAGCGTATCGCGCCCGGCGGCCTTGGCCTCGTACATGGCAAGGTCGCTGCGCTTGAGCAGCTCGTCCGCCGATTCGCGCACCCCGCGGAAGATGGCGATGCCCACGCTGAGCGCCGTGTGGTGCTGCTGACCGTCGATGTCGAAGGGCGCGCGAATGGCCGCCAGGATCGTCTGGCCCATTTCCTCGGCGCGGTTGGCGGCCTCCTGCGGGTCGGCGCCCAGGTCCTTGAGCACCACGACGAACTCGTCGCCGCCGTGGCGCGCCAGGGTTTCGTCCTCGGGCACGCAGTCGCGCAGCCGCCGGGCCACCTCGCGCAGCAGGCGGTCACCCATGTCGGGGCCTTGTGTCTCGTTGATGGTCTTGAAGTTGTCCAGGTCCAGCATCATCACCGCGCCGCACAGCTGATGGCGGGCGCTCATGGCCAGCGCCTGCTCCAGGCGGTCCAGCAGCAGGCGGCGGTTGGGCAGGCCGGTGAGCGGATCGTTGTAGGCCAGGTAGCGCACCTCTTCCTCGGCCGCCTTGCGCTGGCTCTGGTCCACCATGGTGACGATGTGCGAGTCACCCAGGATCATGCCGGACAGCTCGACCGCGCGGCGCACGCCCGACTTGGCGGTGATCACGCATTCCACGGTACGGATGGCACCGTCGGGGTTCTTCAGCGCCGCCGTGCATGCGGCGTGCCATGCCTCGCGCGCATGCTCGCGTTGGTGTGCGTCGGGCATTACCAGGCGCCACCAGGTGTCCACGTCGGGCGCCTCGCGTATGTCGTAGCCGCAGATCTGGACATGCCGGTCGTTGCGGAACACGATCTTGCCGTCCTGCACCTGGTTCACGCCCACGGGCATGTGGTTCAGGATGTTGCGCAGGTGCTCCTCGCTCTGACGCAGCACCTGCTCCATGTGCTTGCGCTTGCTGATGTCCTGCACCACCGCAAGGTGGTGTTCGGGCTGGCCTTCCAGGCGCAGCGGCGAGACCATGAGGTCCACCCACACCTCGCTGCCGTCCTTGCGGCGGTAGCGCTTTTCCATGCGGTATTCGCTCAGCTCACCGGCCAACATCCGCTGCAATTGCTCCAGGTCCGCGGCCAGGTCGCTGGGCTCGCTGAAGTCCTGAAAGCGCATCTGCTGCAGTTCCTGCGCGCTGTAGCCCAGCAGGTCGCATAACTTCTGGTTCATGCGCACCAGGCGGCCGGTGCGCGAGTCGGTCTGGGCGATGCCCACCGCGGCCTGGTTGAACACGGCGCGCAGGCGCGCCTCGCTTTCGCGCAAGGCCGTATCGGTCTCCTTGGCATGGTCCAATGCCTGCGACCGCCGCAGCACCAGCATCGATACCAGCGCGGTGAGCAGTGCGGTCACCAACAGGCCGCCCGAGCCCAGCAGCCAGGGCAGGCGCGACTCCTGCGGCGAGAGGAACGGCACGACGGGCTGGAACTGCAGGCTCCAGCGCCTTCCGCCCACGCGCACGCTTTGCTCATATTCCATGGCAGAGGTGCCGACGCGCGTCTCCGATTCAAAGAGGGATTGCGGCGGAGCAGGCTCCTCGCTGCTGAAGGGGCCCACGTCCGCCATGCGCAGCGCCAGGCCCTGCATGTTGCCCGCGGTGCGCACGGCATGCACGATGTCGTAGATGCGCAGGCTCACGCCCACCGCCCCCAGAAAGCGCGCCGGCCCCGCCTGTCCGGCCGCCGGCTCGGCAAACACCGGCATGCGGATGATGACGCCCGTGCGGTGCTCGGTTTCCTGGTGCAGCTCGAACGGCGCGGAGGCGACCAGCCCGCCGGTGTCGCGCGCACGGCGCATGGCTTCGAGGTTGGCTGGCTGGGAATGGATCTCCAACCCTTGCACGCTGCTGTTGCCCCCCTGCGGCCAGAGGTAGTCCACCACGAAATAGTCCGGCAATACGGCCTGTGGATGGATGGCGAAATCCCGCGGCAGGTCGCCGTCCAGATGCGGGTCGGAGCGCGCCTGCTCTTCGAAGGCCGCCCGCCGGGGGCCGGGCACGTACCGCGTAAAGTTGATGTTCTTCACGCCGGGGTGGTAATGCCGCAGATCCAGCTCACGCGCCACGCGCTCGAAGTCGGCGCGCCGCAGCTGCGGATTCACCGTCAGCAGGCCGCGCATGCCCTGCAGCAAATCCGCGTGGGATTCCATGCGCCGCTGCAGCGTCTCGGCGAACAGCCGGGCCTCCTGCTCGAAACGCACCCGCGCGATGGCCTGCATGGAGGACTGCTGCTGGTGGTACAGCGCGTAGCTTGCCGCGCAACCGGCCAACGCCACGGCCGCTCCGGGGAGCCAGTGCCAGGGGAACGAGCGCTGTGCGTGGGATGTCGGCATGCGGGCAGATGGACAGGGAGGACAACGGGTGATAGGACGCCGCCTCGCCGCAGAGCATAGCGGTATTTACCCGTGCGGGGGCAACAGACACCGCCAACGTCTGCTGCGACCGCGCAGCCGCGGCACCGCGGCGCCTGCGCAATTCCCCACGCCGGCGTCGCCAGCCGCCGGCTCGTACCATGGCCGCATCAGGAGTGTCCGCCATCGTGTTGTTTCGGTTGTTCGAAAATCGTGTCCCCCCGTACCCTGCGGCCGAGCCGACCGTGCCGCCCGCCGGGTTCCTCGCCTTCGTGTGGGCCAGCACGCGCGGCCTGCGCGGCTATGTCGGGGCCATGGCCGCCCTGTCTGCCGTGGTGGCCATCTACGAGGCGCTGCTGTTTGCCGTGCTGGGACGGGTGGTGGACTGGATCGCCGCCACTGCGCCCGAGCGCTTCTGGGCCGAGCGCGGCACGCTGCTCGCCGGGGTGGCTGCGGTGCTGGTCGCCAGCATTGGCATAGTGGCGCTGCAGACCACCGTGCGCCACCAGGTGCTGGCCATCAACTTCCCGCTGCGCCTGCGCTGGAACTTCCACCGGCTGATGCTGGGCCAAAGCATGGCGTTCTATGCGGACGAGTTCGCGGGCCGCATCACCACCAAGATCATGCAGACCGCGCTGGCCGTGCGCGACATGATCTTTACCACCTGCGACGTGGTGATCGGCATGGGTGTCTACCTGGTCACCATCCTGGCACTGGCGGGCGGCTTTGAATGGCGGCTGCTGCTGCCCTTTCTTGCGTGGGCGCTGTGCTACGCGGCCGCGTGCTGGTACTTCGTGCCACGCCTGGGCCAGGTGAGCAAGGCCCAGGCCGACGCGCGCTCCGTCATGACCGGCCGCGTGACGGACGCATACACCAACATCGCCACGGTGAAGCTGTTCTCGCACACGCGGCGCGAGGCCGAGTTTGCCCGCGCGGCGATGGACGCGTTCAAGACCACGGGCTACGCACAGATGCGGCTGGTCAGCCGCTTCGAGATCGTGAACCACGCCCTGGTGGTGGGCATGATCCTCGGTGCCTGCGGCACGGCGCTATGGCTGTGGTCACGGGGCGAGGTAGGCGCCGGCGCGGTGGCCGCGGTGACCGCCATGGCACTGCGCGTTTCGGGCCACGCCCACTGGGTGATGTGGGAGATGACCACGCTGTTCGAGAGCGTGGGCACCATCCAGGACGGCATCAACACCCTCACCCGCCCGCGCACGGTGGTGGATGCGCCCGATGCCCGCCCGCTGCAGGTCACGCGTGGCGAGGTGCAGTTTGAGAACGTGCGCTTCGGCTACCGCGACGGCGCGGCAGTGATCGACGGGCTGAACCTCACCATCCGCCCAGGCGAGCGCATCGGGCTGATCGGCCGCTCCGGCGCGGGCAAGTCCACGCTGGTCAACTTGCTGCTGCGCTTTCATGACGTACAGGGCGGACGCATTCTGGTGGACGGGCAGGACATCGCCCACGTCACGCAGGACAGCCTGCGCCAGGCGATCGGCATGGTCACGCAGGACACTTCGCTGCTGCACCGATCGATGCGCGACAACATCCTGTACGGCCGCCCCGATGCCTCCGAGGAAGACATGCGCCTGGCTGCCGAACGCGCCGAGGCCGCGCAATTCATCGACGAGCTGACCGACCTGCAGGGCCGCCGCGGCTACGACGCCCAGGTGGGCGAGCGCGGCGTCAAGCTCTCGGGCGGGCAGCGCCAACGCGTGGCGATCGCGCGCGTGATGCTCAAGGACGCCCCGATCCTGCTGCTGGACGAGGCCACCAGCGCGCTGGACTCCGAGGTGGAGGCCGCCATCCAGCAGAGCCTGGACGGACTGATGCGGGGCAAGACGGTGATCGCCATCGCGCACCGCCTGTCCACCATCGCCGCCATGGACCGGCTCATCGTGCTGGACGCCGGCCGCATCGTCGAGGAAGGCACGCACGCACAGCTGCTGGCGCAAGGGGGTGTCTATGCGCGGCTGTGGACGCACCAGAGCGGCGGCTTCATGGGACAGGACCCGGACGAGGCCTGAGCGATACAGGATCGGCCGCGCACGATCATGATAATCAAGACAGAAATAGGCCTCCGAGGCAATACTGGCAAGCGCCAACAGCTCTTTTAACGATAGCACAAGAGACCGACGAGTCCCGGTTCAGCTCTGCTCCTCTGGGCCCAGGGGATGGGGGCGCGGCGGCTCGTGCGGCGGCAACTGCAGGAACAGCGCCGTGGCCGCCAGCGTCAGCACACCCATGCAGGCAAACGTGGCGCGAAACGCGTGGAGTGTGTCCTGCGCATCTGCGGCCCCAAAGTAGCCCTGGAAGCTCGCCAGCACCGCCCCGGCAGCCGCCACCCCCATGCCCATGGCCAGCATCTGCACCATGGACAGCAGGCTGTTGCCGCTGCTAGCATGACCCGTGTCCAGGTCCTTGAGCGTGACCGTGTTCATGGCCGAGAACTGCATGGAGTTCACGCCGCCAAACGCCGCCAACTGCACCATCAGCAGCCAAGGGGGCTGGCCGGGCGTGATCAGGCAGAAGCTGGCGATGAGCAACGCCAGCGCGCAGGTATTGACCACCAGCACCTCGCGATAGCCCCAGCGCCGCACCATGAAGGTGACCGCAGGTTTCACGGCCATGCTGCCCAGCACCGTGGGCAGCATCATCATGCCTGCCTGCATGGGTGCGTAGCCCAGGCTGACCTGCAGCACCAGCGGGATCATGAAGGGCATGCACGAGCTGCCCAGCCGCGAAAACAGGTTGCCCAGCAGCCCCACACGCAGCGTGCGCACCGTAAACAACCCCGGCACAAACAGCGGCGCATCGCTGCGCAGCGCATGCAGCCAGTAGGCCGCCAGACTGGCCAGGCCAAAGATCATCATCACCAGCGACGACGCGCTGCGCGCACCACCGCCGGCCATGCCCTCCACCGCCAGCGACACGGCCGCCATGCCAAAGGCCAGCAGGCCATAGCCCACGGCGTCGAATCCACGCACGGCCAGCACCTCTCCCGCCGCCATGAAGCGCCGCGCGGCCATCAAGCCCACCAGCCCCACAGGCACATTGACCCAGAAGATCCAATGCCACGAGGCGTACTCCACCATCCAACCGCCCAGGGTCGGCCCGATCAGCGGCCCCACCAGCCCGGGAATCGCGACGAAGCTCATGGCGCGGATGAACTCGTCGCGCGGAAATGCCCGCAGCACCGCCAGCCGCCCCACGGGCAGCAGCAGCGCACCGCCCAGCCCCTGGACCACGCGTGCACCCACCAGCAGCGGCAGCGTGGACGACAGCGCGCACAACACCGAGCCGAGCACGAACAACGCGATCGCCGACATGAACACCCGCCGCGTGCCGAAACGGTCCGCCAGCCAGCCCGACGCCGGAATCAGCACCGCCATGGCCAGCGAATACGCCACGATCACCGAGTGCATCTGCAGCGGGCTCTCGCCCAGGTCGCGCGCCATGGCCGGCAAGGCCGTGTTGACGATGGTGGCGTCCAGCGTCTGCATGAAAAAGCCCAGGGCGACCAGCCACAGCAGCGGCTGGCGCGAAGTGGGGGAAACAGGTCCACGCGTCATGAAATCGCCCATGTCGGGCTCAGAAAAGAAGGCCAAAGTGTGCCATTGGGGCCCGTTTGCGGACTGATGCGCTGGTCATATCCGTCAAAACGATGTTGGGCCCTGTCCACCAAACATGAACCGCTATCAAAGTAGAAGCATTTTCCCGAGATGGTGAAAGGCCGGCATGCGAAAGGCACTTCACCCCATCACCGGGCAAAACCCAGCAAGGCGTTGCCTATCGCCGCGGGCACGTTCATGAAAATCCATGTAAATCAACTATTTACTATCACTTGTCGGCAGATTTCCCGTCATGCCGTGGTACCCTCGCGCCCCATGTTTCGTCGGTTGTGCCTGCTGCTGCTGCTTTGCTCGAATGCCTACGCCGCTCCCTCCCCCGAGGTAGAGCGGGCAGCCGCCACCCCTGCCGCCAGCATTGACCGCAGCCTGCTCGTCCAGTTGCAGGACGTTCAGCACAACGTGGCAGACCGCACCTCCTCCCTGATTTCCACCGCCATGGGCTTCATCGGCGTGCCATACCGCCGGGGTGGCAGCAGTGCCGAGACGGGTTTTGATTGCAGCGGCTTCGTGCGCGCCATCTACGAGCAGGCCAAGGGCATGGTGCTTCCACGCCGCGCCAACGAGCAGGCCGCCGCCACCGAAGTCATCGACAAAAAAGACCTGCAGCCCGGCGACCTGGTGTTCTTCAACACCATGCGCCGCGCGTTCAGCCACGTAGGCATCTACGTGGGCGACGGCAAGTTCATCCATGCTCCGCGCTCCGGTGCGCAGGTGCGCGTGGAAGACATGGGCGCTTCCTACTGGCAGCGGCGCTTCAACGGTGCACGGCGCGTGACCACGGACGAAGACGCCGCCGCCATGGCCATTTCGGCGCGCTCTCCGGCCGCCAACTGAGACCGAGGCCGGCACCCTGTCCGGCACTGCTGTAGTAATTGCGGTAAGTAGCTACGCACCGGGCCAGCGTTTTCAGTGCCTGCACATGGGGTGACGGTGTGCAAGCCACACAGGTGTCCTGAGTCCTTCCAGCCATGACCACACCCACTACGCGCTTTTGGCTCATGAAATCGGAGCCCGACGAGTGTTCCATTGACGATGCATTGGGCGCCCCGGGCGCCACCGTGCCCTGGACCGGCGTGCGCAATTACCAGGCGCGCAACTTCATGCGCGACGAGATGCAGGTGGGGGATGGCGTGCTCTTCTACCACTCAAGCTGCCCTGCACCCGGTATCGCCGGCATTGCACGCATAGCCTCGGGCGTACGCCCCGACCCCACACAGTTCGACCCTGAATCCCCTTACTACGACCCCAAGTCACCCCTTGAGAAACCCCGGTGGCTGCTGCGGGACGTGCAAGCCGTGCGCAAGACACGGCTCATTGGCCTGGCGGAACTGCGCGCCCATCCCGAGTCGGCGTCGATGCGCGTACTGCAGCGGGGCAACCGGTTGTCGATCACGCCGCTGCAGCCCCAGGAGTGGACCTTCATCACGCAGGTGCTCGCGGCAGACTAGCGGGCCGCGCGGGTGTCCCCGCCACGCATCAACAGGCTGGAGGCTGGAGGCGCGAGGACTGGCGGCGGGAAAAGGGAATCCCGCCAGAAATCCAACCTTCATCCACCCGTCCCCTTGGCACGCAGCAGCGCTACCAGCTCCGGCACCAGCGCCTGCGGCCCACCCTCGGCAACGGCGGCGGCAAAGGTGTCGTGCACGGCCTGGGCAATGCCATCGGCCGCGCCGCCGTCGTGCGCCATGGCGGTGTAGTAGCCCATGTCCTTGAGCGCGTTGGACATGAAGAAGCGCAGCCCGGAGGGGTCCTGCTGCAGCAGGTAGGGCCGCAGGCGCTCAAGCGCCACGCCGCCGCCGCCGCCCTTGGCGAGAACATCCAGGAACACCTGCGGCGCCACGTCGGCCGCCAGCGCGCAGGCGGCAGCCTCCGCGATCAGCGCCACGCTGCCCAGCGACACATAGTTGTGCAGCAGCTTCATGCGGTGGCCGCTGCCAACGGCACCGGTATGCGTGATGTTCTCGGCAAAGCACTGCAGCACCGGGCGCACTTCGTCGAGCAGTGCGGCCTCGCCGCCCACCAGCAGGTTCAGCAGGCCCTCGGCGGCCTCCTTGGGGGTGCGGGTCATCGGCGCATCCAGGAACCGCCCTCCGGCCGCCGCCACGGCGCGGGCGACGGATTCTGTGGACGAAGGAATGGCCGTGGAGCAGTCGATCACCACGGTGCCGGGCTGCAGGGCGGCCAGGGCGCCCTCCTCGCCCAGCAGCACCGCCTCTACCTGGGGAGATCCCGTCACGCACAGGATGAGCACCTGCACCTGTCGCATCAGTTCATGCACCGATGCGGCGCTGGCCACGCCCTGGGCGCGCAATGCATCCAGGGGCTGGTTGCCAGGGTGCTCCAGCACCGTCAGCGCATAGCCCTTGCGGGCGATATTCATGGCAATGCCGTGGCCCATCAGGCCTACGCCGATCAGTCCGATGCGAGGGGTGTTCATGTGCTGCGTTTCAACCGGTGGGTGGGAAGCGGTGTCCACCGCATTGTGGCGCGCGGAGCCCCTTCAACCCACCGCCTCCGTATCCCGGAAAACCAGTACCTTCAGCGACCGCTCCTCGTCCACATCGGCGAACACCGCCGGGTTGGGAACGCGTTCCACGAACGCCAGCGAAGGCGCCTGGGATCGCATCTGCTCGCGCAGAAACTCCATCCCCAGCTCCGGCGCGTTCAGGCACAGCAGGGCGTGGCCGCCCGGTATCAGCAGTTCCGGCAGGCGCCGCATGAGCCGCGCATAGTCCTTGGTCGCGACGAAGCTGCCCTTCTGGTAGGACGGCGGATCCACGATCACCAGGTCGTACGGCCCGCTGCGCGTGATCTTGCCCCACGAGCTGAAGATGTCATGCGCCAGAAAGCGGGCACCGGCGCCCAGCCCGTTGAGCTGGTGGTTCTGCTGCCCGGTGGCTATGGCACCCCGGCTCATGTCCACATTCACCACCTCTGCCGCGCCCGCCTGCAGCGCAGCGACCGAAAACGCACAGGTATAGGCGAACAGGTTGAGCACCCGAGCGCCGCGCCCGGTGCGTGCGCGGTGGTTCGCCACATGTGCGCGCACCCAGCGACGCCCTTCGGCCATGTCCAGGAACAACCCGTGGTTCTGCCCGCGCAGCACCTGGACGCGCAGGCGTGCGCCATCCTCGGTGACCACATGCGGCTCGGGCACCTCGCCCGCCATCAGCCGCGTATCGCTGCGGCCCTCGATGCGCAGCGCCTCGCCGCGGTGCTGGAACACCCAGTTCAGCGGCTGCCCTGGCGCCACCTGCTGCCAGCGTGCGCGCAGGGCGCCGTCGATGGTGGCGAGTGCGTCGTCCGTCACCGGGGCGAAGCTGGTGAGCACCAGCACGGGTGGATAGGCATCCAGCGTCCACTGCTCGCTGCCGGGAAACCGCCCGCCACGCCCATGGAAGATGCGGCAGGCCTCAACGGGCGGAGTGAGGGTGGCGATGGCGTCGAGCAGGGCTTGCATGAGGGGGCGGGCGCAAAGAAAAACAGGCATCAAAATGCCCTCTAACGCAGATTGTGCCAGCGCTAACAGCTATGGTTTTTACGTTATCGTCACGGTTTCATCCGCTCCGTTCAAGGCTTTTGCATGACCTTCGCTGACAACCTGCGCCAATTGCCCTCCATTGCCCACCTGGCCGCCCTGCAACTGCTGGACGACGCCGGCCAGGTGGTGGCCACCATTCCCAACCAGCCGGGCAAGACGGGCTCGCTGACCGTGTACGCCGCGCTGGCCGCCAAGCACGGCGGCATCACCGTCGCCGCGGCGCAGGAAGGCCTGGAACTGTTCGCCGAACACACCGCCGATGCCCGCCAGCATCCCGGCAGCCATCCCAACATCGACCGGCTGCTGCAGGTGGTCGAGACGGGCCAGGGCTACCGCGTGGCACTGGTGCAGGCCTGAGCTGCCACGCACACTCGCCAACCCAGCACCTCATACTCAAAAACGCCTCCAGCCCTTGCACAGCAAGCGCTAGGCGCTATCAAAAGCATAAAAAAAGCAGCCAGAGGCTGCTTTTTTGCTACGGCCGCGGCCTTTACCTGCGCTGCGGCGGCACGTCCGTGCAACTGCCGTGGGCAATCTCCGCCGCCATGCCGATGCTCTCGCCCAGCGTGGGATGCGGGTGGATGGTCTTGCCGATGTCCACCGCGTCCGCGCCCATCTCGATGGCCAGGGCGATCTCGCCGATCATGTCGCCGGCGTGCGTGCCGACGATGCCGCCGCCCAGGATGCGGCCGTGGCCGTGCGCCTCGGGGCTGTCGTCGAACAGCAGCTTGGTAAAGCCCTCGTCGCGGCCGTTGGCGATGGCGCGGCCGCTGGCCGCCCAGGGGAACAGACCTTTCTTGACCTTGATGCCCTGCGCCTTGGCCTGGTCCTCGGTCAGGCCCACCCAGGCCACTTCGGGGTCGGTATAGGCCACGCTCGGGATCACGCGGGCGTTGAAGGCAGCGCTTGCCAGTTCCTTGTTGCCCTGCAGTTCACCGGCGATGACCTCGGCCGCCACGTGCGCTTCATGCACCGCCTTGTGCGCCAGCATGGGCTGGCCCACGATGTCGCCGATGGCGAAGATGTGCGGCACGTTGGTGCGCATCTGGATGTCGACGTTGATGAAGCCGCGGTCCGTCACGGCAACACCGGCCTTGTCAGCGGCGATCTTCTTGCCGTTGGGGGTGCGGCCCACGGCCTGCAGCACCAGGTCGTACACCTGGGGCTCGGGCACCGTGACGCCGTCCTTGGCGGGCGCGAAGCTCACCTTGATACCTTCGGGCGTGGCCTCGGCGGCCACGGTCTTGGTATTCAGCATCACGTTGTCGAAACGGTGCTGGTTCATCTTCTGCCATACCTTGACCAGGTCGCGATCAGCGCCCTGCATCAGGCCGTCCAGCATCTCCACCACGTCCAGGCGCGCGCCCAGCGTGCTGTACACCGTGCCCATTTCCAGGCCGATGATGCCGCCACCCAGGATCAGCATGCGTTTGGGCACGTCCTTGAGCGCCAGCGCACCGGTGGAATCCACCACGCGCGGATCGTCGGGCATGAACGGCAGGCGCACGGCCTGGCTGCCGGCGGCGATGATGGCGCGCTTGAACGCCACCACCTTCTTGGCGCCGGTCTTGTCCTGGCTGGTGCCGGTGGTTTCCTCCACCTCCAGGTGGTTGGCGCCGACGAAGTGGCCGTAGCCGCGCAGCACGGTCACCTTGCGCATCTTGGCCATCTGCGCCAGCCCGCCGGTCAGCTTGCCGATGACCTTTTCCTTGTGGCCGCGCAGGGTGTCGATGTGGACCTGCGGCGCGCCGAAGTCGATGCCGGCGCTCTTCAGGTGGCTCACCTCGTCCATCACCGCGGCCACGTGCAGCAGCGCCTTGGAAGGAATGCAGCCCACGTTCAGGCACACGCCGCCCAGGGTGGCGTAGCGCTCGACCAGCACCACGTTCAGGCCCAGGTCGGCGGCGCGGAAGGCGGCGCTGTAACCGCCGGGGCCGCCGCCCAGCACCAGCACATCGCACTCCACGTCGGCACTGCCGCCGAAGCTGGATGCTTCTGTTTTAGGAGCTGCTGGCGCTTGAACAGCGGGCGCTGGAGCCGGTTTTGACTCAGATGGCGGTGCGCTGGGTGTGCTCGCCGCGGCAGGGGCCGCAGCCGGCGCCGCCGCACCCTGCGCCACTTCCAGCGTCAGCAGCACGGAGCCCTCGGCCACCTTGTCGCCCAGCTTGACCTTGAGCTCCTTGACCACCCCGGCGTGGCTGCTGGGAATCTCCATGGAGGCCTTGTCGGACTCCACGGTGACCAGGCTCTGCTCGGCCCGGATGGTGTCGCCCGGCTGCACCAGCACTTCGATCACGCCCACCTCGGCGAAGTCGCCGATGTCGGGCACCTTGATGTCGATGATTGCCATATGTTGTGCTCCGTCCTTACAGCAGGATGCGGCGGTAGTCCGCCAACACCTGGCCCAGGTAGGCGTTGAAGCGCGCGGCAGAGGCGCCGTCGATCACGCGGTGGTCGTACGACAGGCTCAGCGGCAGCGTGAGGCGCGGCACGAACTGCTGGCCGTCCCACACGGGCTTCATCTGGCTCTTGGACAGGCCGAGGATGGCCACCTCGGGCGCATTGATGATGGGGGTGAAATGCGTGCCGCCAATGCCGCCCAGGGAGCTGATCGACATGCTGCCGCCCTGCATGTCGGCCGCACCCAGCTTGCCGTCGCGGGCCTTCTTGGCCAGCTCGGCCATCTCGGCGCTGATCTGCAGGATGCCCTTCTTGTCGGCATCTTTCAGCACAGGCACCACCAGGCCGTTGGGCGTGTCGGCCGCAAAGCCGATGTGGAAGTACTGCTTGTAGACCAGGGCGTCGCCGTCCAGGCTGGCGTTGAACTCGGGGAACTTCTTCAGCGCCGCGACCACGGCCTTGATGACGAAGGCCAGCATGGTGACCTTGACGCCGCTCTTCTCGTTCTCCTTGTTGGTGGAGACGCGGAAGGCTTCCAGTTCGGTGATGTCGGCCTCGTCGTTGTTGGTGACGTGGGGAATCATCACCCAGTTGCGCGACAGGTTGGCGCCGCTGATCTTCTTGATGCGCGACAGCTCCTTGCGCTCGACGGGGCCGAACTTGGCAAAGTCCACCTTGGGCCACGGCAGCAGGTCCAGGCCCACCCCAGAGCCACCCGCAGCGGGCGCCTTGCTGCCCTGTGCCTGGGTCTGCAGCGCACCGCTCATCACCTGGCGCGTGAAGGCCGCCACGTCATCCTGCGTGATGCGGCCCTTGATGCCCGTGCCCTTGACCTCCGCGAGCGGCACACCCAGTTCACGGGCGAACTTGCGCACCGAGGGGCTGGCGTGCGGCAGGCCCGGCGTGGGCGTCGAGGGCTGGTGGACCGGCACGGGCGCCGTTGCCGTTGCCGCAGCTGGTGCGGGCGCGGAGGCCTGAGCCGCCAGGGGCGCGGCAGCGGCCGGAGCGGAAGCGGCCGCTGGTGTAGAAGCCTGCGCCGGGGCGGCGGCCGGTGCCGCGGCGGCACCTTCAAGCACCGCCACGAGGTCGCCCACGTTGATCTTGTCGCCGATCTTGACCTTGAGCTCCTTGAGCACGCCGGCGGCGGGCGAAGGGATCTCCATCGAGGCCTTGTCGGACTCCACGGTGAACAGCGACTGCTCCACCTTGACCGCATCGCCGGGCTGGACCAGCAACTCGATCACGGCGACGTCCTTGAAGTCACCGATGTCGGGCACACGCACCTCAACCGCGCCACCACCCGCAGCAGGGGCGGCGGGTGCAGCAGGCGCGGCAGGCGCTTGCGTTTCGATAGCTGCCGGCGCTTGCGCGGCGGGCGCTGGAGCCGGTTTTTCATCAGAAGCAGCGGCTTCGCCCGCAGCCTCCAGCACGGCGATCACGCTGCCTTGCTTGACCTTGTCGCCCAGCTGGACCTTGAGTTCCTTGACCACACCCGCGTGGCTCGACGGGATTTCCATCGAGGCCTTGTCGGACTCCACGGTGATCAGCGACTGCTCCGCCTTCACCGTGTCGCCCACCTTGACCAGCAGCTCGATCACGCCGACTTCGTCGAAGTCGCCGATGTCGGGAACCTGGATGTTTACCAATGCCATGTCGTGTCTCCCGATCTTCAGGCGTGCAGGGGGTTGATCTTCTCGGTCTGGAGGCCGTACTTGGCAATCGCCTCGGCCACCTTCTCCTTGGGCAGCTTGCCCTCGTCGGCCAAGGCGCTGAGCGCGGCCACGGTGATGTAGTGGCAGTTGACCTCGAAGTGCTCACGCAGGCGGTAGCGGAAGTCGCTGCGGCCAAAGCCGTCGGTACCCAGCACGGTGTAGGAGCGCCCTGCGGGGATGAAGGCGCGGATCTGCTCGGCGTAGTTCTTCATGTAGTCGGTGGACGCCACCACAGGGCCCGGGCGGCCGCCCAGCTGCTGCGCCACGAAGGACACGCGCGGTGTCTCCAGCGGGTGCAGCAGGTTCCAGCGCGCCACGTCCTGGCCCTCGCGGGTCAGCTCGTTGAAGCTGGTGCAGCTCCACACGTCGGCCTGCACGCCCCAGTCGGCGGCGAGCAGCTTCTGCGCCTCGATCGATTCGCGCAGGATCGAGCCCGAGCCCAGCAGCTGCACGCGCTTGTCGCCGTCCGCGCCGGCCTTGCACAGGTACATGCCCTTGATGATCTGCTCTTCCGTGCCCGGCTGCAGGCCCGGCATGGCGTAGTTCTCATTGAGCAGCGTGATGTAGTAGTAGACGTTTTCCTGCTTCTCCACCATGCGCTTCAGGCCGTCCTGCATGATGACCGCCACCTCGTGCGCGAAGGTCGGGTCGTAGCTCACGCAGTTGGGAATGGTGTTGGCCAGGATGTGGCTGTGGCCGTCCTCGTGCTGCAGGCCTTCGCCGTTGAGCGTGGTGCGGCCCGACGTGCCCCCCAGGATGAAGCCGCGCGCCTGCATGTCGCCCGCGGCCCAGGCGAAGTCGCCAAAGCGCTGGAAGCCGAACATCGAGTAGTAAACATAGAACGGGATCATGATGCGGTTGTTCGTCGAATACGACGTCGCCGCAGCGATCCACGAGCACATGCCGCCCGCCTCGTTGATGCCTTCCTGAAGAATCTGACCGGCCTTGTCTTCCTTGTAGTACATCACCTGGTCGCGGTCGACCGGGGTGTAGAGCTGCCCCTTGGGGTTGTAGATGCCAATCTGGCGGAACAACCCCTCCATGCCGAAGGTACGCGCCTCATCCACCAGGATGGGCACCACGCGCGGACCCAGGGCCTTGTCGCGCAGCAGCTGCGTGAGAAAGCGCACGTAGGCCTGGGTGGTGGAGATCTCGCGGCCCTCCGCGGTGGGCTCCAGCACGGCCTTGAACGTCTCCAGCGCCGGCACGGTGAAACTCTCGTCGGCGTGCGTGCGACGCTGCGGCAGGTAGCCGCCCAGGGCCTTGCGGCGCTCGTGCAGGTACTTCATTTCCGGCGTGTCGTCGGCCGGCTTGTAGTAGGGCAGCTTGTCCAGCTCGCTGTCGGGGATCGGGATGTTGAAGCGGTCGCGGATGTACTTGATGTCCTCGTCCGACAGCTTCTTGGTCTGGTGCACGGTGTTCTTGCCCTCACCGGCCTTGCCCATGCCATAGCCCTTGACGGTCTTGACCAGCAACACCGTGGGCTGGCCCTGGTGTTCATTGGCCGCATGGAAGGCGGCATACACCTTCTCGGGCTCGTGACCACCGCGGCGCAGTTCCCAGATTTCGTCGTCGCTCAGGTGCTCCACGAGCTTGGCCGTCTCGGGGTACCTGCCGAAGAAATGCTTGCGGATATACGCGCCGTCCATGGCGCGGTAGGTCTGGTAGTCGCCGTCCAGCGTCTCCATCATCAGCTGCTTGAGCTTGCCGCTCTTGTCGCGCGCCAGCAGCTCGTCCCAGCCCTTGCCCCACAGCAGCTTGATGACATGCCAGCCCGCACCGCGGAAGTCACCCTCCAGCTCCTGGATGATCTTGCCGTTGCCGCGCACCGGGCCGTCCAGGCGCTGCAGGTTGCAGTTGATAACGAAGATCAGGTTGTCCAGGTTTTCACGTGCGGCCAGGCTGATCGCGCCCTTGCTCTCGGGCTCATCCATCTCGCCGTCGCCCAGGAAGATCCAGACCTTGCGGTTCTCGGTATTGGCGATACCGCGGGCATGCAGGTACTTGAGAAAGCGCGCCTGGTAGATGGCCATCATCGGCCCCAGGCCCATGGACACCGTGGGGAACTGCCAGAAGCCCGGCATCAGCTTGGGGTGCGGGTAGCTGGACAGGCCCTTGCCGCCTACTTCCTGGCGGAAGTTTTCGAGCTGGTCCTCGGTGATACGGCCTTCCAGGTAGGCGCGGGCGTAGATGCCGGGCGCGCTGTGTCCCTGGAAATAGATGCAGTCGCCGCCGTGGCTCTCGCTCTCGGCATGCCAGAAGTGGTTGAAGCCCGCGCCCCACATGGAGGCCAGCGAAGCGAAGGAGCCGATGTGGCCGCCCAGGTCGCCGCCGTCATGCGGATGCAGGCGGTTGGCGCGCACCACCATGGCCATGGCATTCCAGCGCATGTAGGCGCGCAGGCGCTTCTCGATGGCGATATTGCCGGGGCAGCGGGCCTCCTGGTCCGGCTCGATGGTGTTCACGTATCCCGTATTGGCGGAGAACGGCAGGTCAATACTGCTCTGGCGGGCCTGCTCCAGCAATTGCTCCAGCAGGAAGTGGGCACGCTCCGGCCCCTCCTTGTCGATCACTGCCGACAGCGCGTCCAGCCATTCGCGGGTTTCCTGTTGGTCGATGTCGGTAGCGGTCAGGACTTTGGTCGGATCAGACATACCTGTCTCCTTGATTCAGTGGCAATAACGGTAATACGGGCGCGAGTTTCGCACAAATTTTCATCATTTCAAATGATGCTTTTTCATCTCTTAATATGAAAAATTGCTGCGATTGCACATTATTTCTTCAGATGAAATCGTCCCCGCGAAGCCTTTAAACTCCGCGCCCATGGAGTCTCCTGTCGCGCCCTCTTCCACCGTGTCTGCCGTTAAAACCCCGGCGCGCTGGTGGCGTGCCTGGTGGCGCAGCCTCTCGCCCACGCGCCAGGACCGGTTCGCGGCGCTGGCGCCCGTGGCATCGGTGCTGATGTTCCTCGCTGCCATCGTGGCCTCGTTCTGGTATTTGCGCACGGAAGAGGTGGAACGCGAGAAGGAAGCCCTCAGGCGCGACGTGGAATACGCCCAGCAGCGCGTGCGTTTGCGCTTGCTGGAGCGGCAAGAGCAGATCATGCGCATCGCGCGCGATCTATCCAACCAGGATGTGGAGCGCGCGGACTTCGGCAGCCGCGCCGAGCCGCTCATCAGCCAATACCCCGAGCTGCAGGCCATCACCTGGATTGACGAGCGCCGGCGCATCCGCGCCAGCCACGCCGCGCCCGCCGTGACCAGCAGCCAGCTGCGCGTGGGCGGCGAGGTGCTCAAGCCCGGCGAGACCACCAACCTCTTTAACGCCGTCCGCGACCTGCAGCAGCCGCTGTATTCGCAACCCACGGCCACCGAGGGCGAGAGCGCTCCCCTGCTGCAACTGCAGGTGCCCCTGTCGCCCCAGGGCAAGTTCGGCGGCGTGGTGCTAGCGGAATATTCCATCGACAGCCTGCTGCGCTACGGCACTCCCACCGAGGTGCTGGCGCGCTACGCCGTCACGTTGCTGGACGGCAATGGCCGCACCTTGGCGGGCACGCCCCTGCCCCCGCGCACCAATGCGCTGCTGCCCTGGGCCACCAAGGCCAACCAGTATGAGATCCCGGTCTCCCCGGTGGGCAACGGCCTCGTGATGCGGGCGCAGGCGTACCGTACGTCGCTGGGCGTGGTGGGCAGCGGGTTGTTCTGGCTCGTGGGCACGCTCAGCGTGATGACGGCGTGGATGCTCATCGCCACCTGGCGGCACACGCGCAGGCGGCTGCAGGCCCAGGAAGCACTGGTGGCAGAAACCAACTTCCGCCGGGCGATGGAGAACTCCATCCTCACCGGCATGCGCGCGCTGGACCTGGAAGGCCGCATCACCTATGTGAACGCCGCGTTCTGCCAGATGACAGGCTGGACCGAGGCCGAGCTGGTCGGGCAGACCCCGCCCTACAGCTACTGGCCCGAGGGCGAATATGAGTCGCTGCACGCCAATCTGCGCGACGAACTCTCGGGCAAGACCGTGCCCGGTGGATTCCAGGTACGCGTGCGGCGCAAGAGCGGCACGCTGTTCGATGCGCGCCTGTACGTCTCGCCGCTGATCGACGCACGCGGTCACCAGACAGGCTGGATGACCTCGATGACCGATATCACCGAGCCCAACCGCGTGCGCGAGCAACTCACCGCCTCGCACGAGCGCTTCACTATCGTGCTGGAGGCGCTGGACGCCTCCGTCTCCGTGGCGCCGCTGGGGAGCGAGGAGCTGCTGTTTGCCAACCGCCTGTACCGCCAATGGTTCGGCTCGCAGACCAGCGGCCACCTGCAGCTGGTGGCGCAGGCGGGCGTGCTGCCCACCTCCTACAGTTCCGGCGGCATGGACGACGAAGATGGCCTGATGGGCCTGCCCACCGACTCGCTGACCAGTGCCCGTTCGGAGAACGCCGAGATCTATCTGCCCGATCTGGGCAAGTGGCTGGAGGTGCGCTCGCGCTACCTGAACTGGGTGGACGGCCGGTTGGCGCAAATGGTCATTGCCACCGACATCACGCCGCGCCGCCAGGCCGAGGAGCAGGCCGCGCGCCAGGCCGAACGCGCCCAGTCGGTCAGCCGCCTCATCACCATGGGCGAGATGGCCTCCAGCGTGGCTCACGAACTCAACCAGCCGCTCACCGCCATCAGCAACTATTGCAGCGGCATGGTCTCGCGCATCCAGGGCGGCCAGATCAGCGAGGAGGCACTGCTCACGGCGCTGCAAAAGACCGCCCACCAAGCGCAGCGCGCCGGCCAGATCATCCAGCGCATCCGCGCCTTCGTGAAAAAAAGCGAACCCAACCGCACGCTGGCCGACGTGCACGAGATGGTGAGCGAAGCGGTGGAACTGGCCGACATCGAGCTGCGGCGCCACAACGTGCACCTGACGCACTACGTCGCCGCCCGCCTGCCCCAGGTGATGGCCGACACGATCCTGATCGAGCAGGTGCTTATCAACCTGATGAAGAACGGCGCCGAGTCCATCGCCCAGGCCCACCGCCCCCCATCCGGGCGCAGCGTGGAGCTGCGCGTGGTGCCGCGCCATGTGGATGGCCGCGGGGTGATCGAGTTTTCGGTGCAGGACACGGGCAAGGGCCTGGCCCCGGAAGTGCTGGCGCACCTGTTCGAGGCGTTCTTCTCCACCAAGAGCGAAGGCATGGGCATGGGCCTGAACCTGTGCCGCAGCATCGTCGAGTCGCACCAGGGCCGGATGCACGCGGAGAACCTCTACAATGGATCGGAGGTCACCGGCTGCCGGTTCTCCTTCTGGCTTCCGCTCGCCACTGCTGCGGATGCCACTATCAATTCCGCAGCAACGTCAACCCCAAGGACTATTGCATGAGTTTGATTCCGAAAAAAGGCACCGTCTATGTCGTCGACGACGACGAAGCCGTCCGCGACTCGCTCCAGTGGCTGCTGGAGGGCAAGGACTACCGTGTGCGCTGCTTTGATTCGGCGGAATCGTTCCTCGCACGCTATGACCCGCGCGAAGTCGCCTGCCTGATCGTGGACATCCGCATGGGCGGCATGACGGGCCTGGAGCTGCAGGACCGCCTGGTCGAACGCAAGTCGCCCCTGCCCATCGTCTTCATCACCGGTCACGGCGACGTCCCCATGGCCGTGAACACCATGAAGAAAGGCGCGCTGGACTTCATCCAGAAACCTTTCAACGAAGAAGAGTTGCTGGGCCTGGTTGAGCGCATGCTGGACCATGCACGCGAAGCCTTTGCCGACTACCAACAGGCCGCCAGCCGCGACGCGCTGCTGTCCAAGCTCACCAGCCGCGAGGCGCAGGTGCTGGAACGCATCGTTGCCGGCCGCCTGAACAAGCAGATCGCCGACGACCTGGGCATCAGCATCAAGACGGTGGAGGCGCACCGCGCCAACATCATGGAAAAGCTCAACGCCAACACCGTGGCCGACCTGCTCAAGATTGCCCTGGGGCCAGGTAGCGCCAAGGCCTAATCGCTCCGTTTTCAATAGCTGCCTGCGCATACCAGACAAGCGCCAGGCAGCTTTTTCATTTGTATCGTGGATTCATCAATGACAGCCCAACTGATCGACGGCAACGCCCTCTCCCGCCAACTGCGCACTGAAGTCGCCGCGCGCACGGCCGCGCTGAAAGACCGCGGCATCACCCCTGGCCTCGCAGTGGTGCTGGTGGGCGACAACCCTGCCAGCCAGGTCTACGTGCGCAACAAGGTCAAGGCTTGCGAGGACGTGGGCTTTCACTCGGTGCTGGAAAAGTACGACGCCAGCATGACCGAAGAACAGCTGCTGGCGCGCGTGCAGGCGCTGAACAACGACCCCAGCATTCACGGCATCCTGGTGCAACTGCCGCTGCCCAAGCACATCGACGACCACAAGGTCATCGAAGCGATCTCGCCCCTCAAGGATGTGGACGGCTTTCACGTCGCCAGCGCCGGGGCACTGATGGTGGGCGAGGTGGGCTTCAAGGCCTGCACGCCTTACGGCTGCATGAAGATGCTCGAATCCATCGGTATGAAGGACCTGCGCGGCAAGCACGCCGTGGTCATCGGTCGCTCCAACATCGTGGGCAAACCCATGGCCATGATGCTGCTGGCAGCCAACGCCACCGTCACGGTCTGCCATAGCGGCACGGCGGATCTTGCCGCCATGACGCGCCAGGCCGATGTGGTGGTGGCTGCCGTGGGCAAGCGCAACGTGCTCACGGCCGATATGGTCAAACCCGGCGCCGTGGTGATCGACGTGGGCATGAACCGCAATGACGAAGGCAAGCTCTGCGGCGACGTGGACTTCGAGGGCGTCAAGCAGGTGGCGGGCTACATCACGCCAGTGCCCGGCGGCGTGGGCCCGATGACAATTACCATGCTCTTGGTGAACACCCTGGAAGCGGCTGAGCGCCTCTGACGCGAGGCACCCCTGACCCGAGTGCCGATGCGCGCGCGTTTGCGCCAACGGCTTGAACCCACTCACGGCAACGCCATCTAAGCCAGCATGAGCAATCCCCTCCTCGACTTCTCGGGCCACATTCCCTTCGATCGCATCACCCCCGCCGACGTAGCCCCTGCGGTGGATGTGCTGCTGCAACGCGCAGACGCCGCACTGGAAACCGTCACCCAGCCGGACTACCCGGCCCGCTGGGATGCGATTGCGCAGGTACTGGATGTCGCCACCGAGGAGCTGGGCCGCGCATGGGGCGCCGTCAGCCATCTCAACAGCGTGGCGGACACGCCCGAGCTGCGCGCCGCCTACAACGAGGCGCTGCCCAAGGTCACCGAGTTCTGGACCCGCCTGGGCGCCGACGAGCGCCTGTACGCCAAATACAAGGCGATCGACTCCGCCACGCTCAACCCCGAGCAGCGGCAGGCGCACAGCAATGCGATCCGCAACTTCGTGCTGTCGGGCGCCGAGCTGCAGGGCGCAGCCAAGGAGCGCTTTGCTGCCATCCAGGAACGCCAGGCCGAGTTGCAACAAAAGTTCAGCGAGAACGCGCTGGACGCCACCGACGCCTACGCCTACTACGCCACGGCCGAGGAACTGGACGGCGTGCCGGCCGACGTGCAGAACGCCGCCCGCGCCGCGGCCCAGGCCGAGGGCAAGGACGGTTACAAGCTCACGCTGAAGATGCCGTGCTACCTGCCGGTGATGCAGTTCGCCACCAGCAGTGCCCTGCGCGAGAAGCTCTACCACGCCTACGTCACACGCGCATCGGACCAGGCCAGCGGCGACGCCGCGCGTTTCGACAACACCTCCGTGATGGCCGAGATTCTCGCGCTGCGCAAGGAAGAGGCGCAGCTACTGGGGTATGGCAACTTCGGCCAGGTGTCGCTGGTGCCCAAGATGGCGCAATCGCCCGAACAAGTCATCCACTTCCTGCGGGACCTGGCGCACCGCGCCCGGCCCTTTGCGGAGAAGGACGTAGCCGACCTGCGCGCCTTTGCCGCTGAGCATTTGGGCCTGGCCAACCCCCAGTCTTGGGACTGGCCCTACATCTCCGAGAAACTCAAGGAAGCGCGCTACGCCTTCAGCGAGCAGGAGGTCAAGCAGTACTTCACGGCGCCCAAGGTGCTGGCCGGGCTGTTCAAGATCGTCGAGACGCTGTTCGAGGTGGCCATCCGCCGCGACGTTGCGCCCGTATGGAACAGCGCCGTGGAGTTCTACCGCATCGAGCGCGGCGGCGAGCTGGTGGGTCAGTTCTACCTGGACCAGCCTGCCCGCCAGGGCAAGCGCGGCGGGGCCTGGATGGACGATGCGCGCGCCCGCTGGCTGCGCCCGGACACGGGCCTGCTGCAGACACCGGTGGCGCATCTGGTGTGCAACTTCGCCGACGGGGTGGACGGCCGCCCACCCCTGCTCACGCACGACGACGTGATCACCCTGTTCCATGAATTCGGCCATGGCCTGCACCACATGCTCACCCAGGTGAACGAGCGCGACGTGTCAGGCATCAGCGGCGTGGAATGGGACGCCGTGGAACTGCCCAGCCAGTTCATGGAGAACTTCTGCTGGGAATGGGAAGTGCTGCGCCACATGACCGCCCATGTGGACACGGGCGAGCCGCTGCCGCGCCCGCTGTACGACAAGATGATCGCGGCCAAGAACTTCCAGGCCGGCATGGCCACGCTGCGCCAGATCGAGTTCGCGTTGTTCGACATGCTGCTGCACACCGAGCACGACCCCCAAGGCGACGTGCTGGCGCTGCTGGACCGCGTGCGCGACGAGGTGGCCGTGCTCAAACCTCCCACCTTCAGCCGCTCGGCCCACACGTTCAGCCATATCTTCGCGGGCGGCTACGCGGCGGGGTATTACAGCTACAAGTGGGCGGAGGTACTCAGCGCAGACGCGTATGCAGCGTTCGAGGAAACTGCCGGCGCGGGCGGGGAACCCAGCGCGGAGACCGGCCGGCGCTACCGCCAGGCCATCCTGGAAGCGGGCGGCAGCCGCCCCGCCATGGACTCCTTCAAGGCCTTCCGCGGCCGCGAACCCACACTGGACGCGCTGCTGCGCCACCAGGGCATGGCAGCATAAAAGTGAGCGGTTCGCGCTTGTCTGCCGGGCGTTTGCGCCTGCTTTCTACTTCAGAATGGCTTGCAGCAAGCGCGATCAGCTATTATTTTTAAGAAACCAAGAGGAGAGGAACCCATGTCCATCATTCGCAACGCTGCCGTGTTGGCCACCACATGCGCCACGGCCGCCCTGCTGTCCACGGCCGCCCTGGCCCAGCAGGTGTACCGCATCGTCGGGCCGGATGGCAAGGTGACCTTCTCCGACCGCGCTCCCGCCGCAAACGCCGAGGGCACAGCGGTCGGCGCCGGACCACGCAGCGGCGGCGCCGAGGCCCTGCCCTACGCTCTACGCCAGGTGGCCACGCGCTTTCCCGTGACGCTGTACACCAGCAGCGACTGCGTGCCCTGCAACAGCGCGCGCAATCTGCTGATCAACCGTGGCATTCCTTTCACCGAGCGCACCGTCAGCACCAACGAGGACATCGACGCGCTCAAGCGCATGAGCGGTGAATCCAGCCTGCCCTTCGGCACCATTGGCGCACAGCAGCTGCGGGGCTTTTCCGACACCGAGTGGACGCAGTACCTGGACGCCGCCGGCTACCCCAAGCAGTCGCAATTGCCGCCGAACTACCGCCGCCCTGCGGCAGCCCCGCTCGTTGCGGTGCCTGCGCAGCCTGCAGCACCGGCTGCAGACAAGGCGTCCGCTGCTCCCGCACGACGCCCCTCGGCGCCACCGGCAGCACCCACGGGGCCGTCTCCCTCCAATCCGGCCGGCATCATTTTCTAAAAGCGAGGGATGCTTGGCGCGGCATTGCCGCGCCACTGCCATCCCACCGTCTTACAGGGACAGCGTACGCACGCCCTGTGCCGTGCCCAGCAAGCAGACGTTGGCCTTCTGGAGCGCAAACACGCCCACCGTCACCACCCCGGGCCACTGATTCACTTCGGTCTCGAACGCCAGCGGATCGCTGATGGTGAGGCCGCGCACATCCAGTATGTGTTGGCCGTTGTCGGTCACGAGCGGTTGGCCATCCTTGAGACGCAGCGTCGCCTGCCCCCCCAGCGACTCGAAGCGCCGCGCGATATGCGCCGCAGCCATCGGAATGACCTCCACTGGCAGCGGGAACGCGCCCAGCACGTTCACCAGCTTGGACTCATCCGCAATGCACACAAAGCGCCGTGCCAGCGCGGCGACGATCTTCTCGCGCGTGAGGGCCGCCCCTCCGCCCTTGACCATGTAGCCGTTGCCGTCGATCTCGTCGGCGCCATCGATGTACACCGACAGCGAGCGCACGTCGTTGGCGTCCAGCACGGGGATGCCCAGCGCCTTCAGCCGCGCCGTGCTGGCTTCGGAGCTGGAAACCGCGCCGCGGATGGTGTCCTTGATAGATGCCAGCGCGTCAATGAACTTGTTGACGGTAGAGCCGGTCCCCACGCCTACCAGTTCGCCCGGCACCACATATTGCAGTGCAGCTTGGCCGACCAGGGTCTTGAGTTCGTCTTGGGAAAGGGATGTGGGTGCAGTCATGGGGGAAAATCCGGAAAGATCATTGAATTATCCCCATGTCTCTGCTGCCCTACGCCCTCGCCCGCTCCTTTCTCTTCGGCATGGACGCCGAAGCCGCCCACGAACTCACCATGGACATGCTGGCGCGCGGCCAGCGCACGCCGCTGCAATGGGCCTGGTGCAATGAAACCGTGAGCGACCCCATCGAACTGGCAGGCCTGCGCTTTCCCAACCGCGTAGGCCTCGCGGCGGGGCTCGACAAGAACGCCCGCTGTATCGACGCGCTGGCCGCCATGGGCTTCGGCTTCGTGGAGGTGGGCACCGTCACGCCCCGTGCGCAGCCCGGCAACCCCAAGCCACGCATGTTCCGCCTGCCCGAGGCGCGTGCGCTCATCAATCGCCTGGGCTTCAACAATGAAGGGCTGGATGCCTTCGTGGCCAACGTGCAGCGCTCGCAGGTCCGCACACAGGGCCGCGGCCAGAGCAAACTGCTGCTGGGTCTGAACATCGGCAAGAACGCCACCACGCCCATCGAAGACGCCACGCGCGACTACCTCACCTGCCTGGAGGGCGTGTACCCGCATGCCGACTACGTTACGGTGAATATCAGTTCGCCCAACACGCAGAACCTGCGCGCTCTGCAGAGCGATGCGGCGCTTGACGGCCTGCTGGGCGCCATTGCCGAGCACCGCGAACAGCTCGCCGCCGCCCAGGGCCGCCGCGTGCCCATCTTCGTGAAAATTGCGCCGGATTTGGACGAGGCCCAAGTGGCCGTGATTGCCACCACACTTCAGCGCCACGGCATGGATGGCGTGGTTGCCACCAACACCACCATCCGCCGGGACGCCGTGCAGGGCCTGCGCCATGCCGGCGAGACTGGAGGCCTGAGCGGTACACCCGTGCTGGAAGCCAGCAACGCCGTGATCCGCCAGTTGCGTGCCGCGCTGGGCCCGGCTTTCCCGATCATCGGTGTCGGCGGCATCCTGAGCGCCGAAGATGCTGTGAGCAAAATCCGCGCAGGCGCCGATGTCGTGCAGATCTACACCGGCCTGATCTATGAAGGCCCTGCCCTCGTGGGCCGTGCGGCCAAGGCGATCCGCGATCTGCATTGAAAACGAACCAAGAAAAAAGGCCGCGATGCGGCCTGATAGAGACGGCGGAACAGGGCCTTAGCCACGCCGCATGCGCATGACCAGCGGCATCACCAGGGTGGCCCAGCGCACCAGCCGTTGAGGCCCCGCCAGCACCGCAGCGCCCGCCACCGCTGCCACCGCAACGGGATGCAGGCGCGCAAACGCCACCAGCCGTGCCGCCAGCGGCGCATCGGGTTCCACCCGAACTTCCGCGCCTGCGGCCACGGCGCGCGCCTGGCGCAGGGCCGCGCGCCGAGCACGCAGCCGCTCACGCTGCACCAGAATGCGGTCCAGCACCTTCTGCTGCTGCGGGGTGGGCACGCGCGTCGGCTGCCCAGAGTCCAGGGAAGAGGGGCTCATAACTGCTCCTTGATGGTGCGCCAGTCCTGCTGCAGCTCCCGCCGCGTAAGGGCAAAGGCATTACCCGCCTGTCGTCCGATGGACACCAGGGCCACCGCCACTGCCACCCAGGCCAGCAACCAGCCGCCAGCCAGCAACCATGCCACCAGCACGCGCTGCGGTGAATCCCAGAACTGGACCAGCACAGCCAGTGACAACAGCAGCAGGGCGATCACGGCCACGCCTCCGAAGAGAACCAGCAGCACCACCAGCTGGGCCATACGGCGCTTCTGGTCGGCCCATTCGAGCCGTGCGAGTTCGATACGGTCTTCCGCCGCGATCGCGCCTTCGATGATGGCGGCCCGCCAGCGTGCAACCCAGCCTTCCAGGCCGAGCAGGGACAACCAGTTCATGCAAGCCCCTCCCAGGCGCTGGAGCGCGCCGCAGCGTTGACGATTCGCCCTGCCATTGCGCTACCGGTCAGCGGCGGGCCAGCATGAAGCCCACCAGCGCCCCTACGGCCAGCGCAGCGCCGGCAACGCGCCAGGGCTCATCGTGGGCATAACGGTCGGCGGCGCGCGCGGCATCTTTGGCCTGCAGGGCTGCCTCCTGAGCGGCACGCACGGCGGAATCGCGCACCGAATGGATGCCGTCATCCAGGCGCTGGCGCAGTTGCTTGATCTCGGGAATACCGTCCAGATCCTTGCTGGCCAGCAGACCGCGCAGGTCGCCCACCAGCTTTTCGAGTTCTGCCTGGGTGGAGGAAATGGTTTCGGATACGGTGGTCATACGCGAGCCTTTCATAGCAGGAAACAACGGTAATACGCCGTGCATGGCAAACCATGTAGGCGGGTATCTCATCTTAGCCCAGTGCTCGCGCCGCAGGGCATGGCCGCTATCACAAAATGACCGCGTTGCATCAAGACACGGCGTCTTGGTGCAGCAGACCGGCCACGTGCGCACCGATTGCCAACGCGCTGGTCAGCCCAGGTGATTCGATGCCAAACAGATTGACCAGCCCCGAGACTCCGTGGTCGCGCGGCCCCTGGATCAGGAAGTCCGCCGCGGGCTCATGGGGGCCGTGAATCTTCGGGCGTATGCCGGCGTAGCCCGCCGCCAGTGCGCCGTCGCGCAAGCCGGGCCAGTACTTGCGCACCTCGGCATAAAAGGCCTCGGAGCGGCTCGCATCCACCACCAGGTCCTCGGGGCCTTCCACCCATTGCACGTCGGGGCCGAACTTGGCCTGCCCCCCCAGGTCGAGCGTCAGGTGCACGCCCAGCCCCGCCGCCTCCGGTACGGGATAGATGAGATGGCTGAAGGGTGCCCGGCCGGACAACGTGAAATAGTTGCCTTTGGCATAGGCCGCCTGCGGTACATGCACCGCGGACAACCCCTCGAACTGGCGCGCGAGGACTGGCGCATGCAAACCGGCCGCGTTGACCACGGTGCGCGCACTGATGCACGTGCCATCCATTGCTTCCAAATGTATAGCTTGTGGCGTGCAATGGGCCTTGGCCAGAGGCGAATTCAATGCCAGAACACCACCCGCGTTCTCCAGGTCGCCCAGCAACGCCAGCATGAGGGCATGGCTGTCCACGATGCCGGTACTGGGCGAGAGCAGCGCAGCCACACATTCCAGTTCGGGCTCCAGCGCACGTGCTTCCTCCCGCGAGAGCCATTGCAGGTCATCCACGCCATTGGCCTGCGCGCGCGCCCTGATGCCCGTCAGCGCGTTCTGCTGTTCGGTCGACGTGGCGACGATGAGCTTGCCGCAGCGACTATGGGGCACGCCGCGCTCGCTGCAGTAGTCGTACAGCATGGCCTTGCCTTGTACGCACAAGCGCGCTTTGAGCGAACCCTGCGGGTAATAGATGCCGGCGTGGATCACCTCGCTGTTGCGCGAACTCGTCTCGGTGCCAATGGCATTGGCCGCCTCCAGCAGCCAGACCTCGCGCCCTTGCAGCGCCAATGCGCGCGCCACCGCCAGCCCCACCACCCCCGCGCCCACCACGACGCAATCGACCGTCTCACTCATCGCTCATGCCTCCGTTGTCATGCCTGCTCGAAACCCTCGAGCACATTCACCGCATTCGTTCCCAGCGCCGCCGCTGCGTAGCCGCCTTCCAGCACCAGCACGGTGGGCAGTCCCACACCACGCAGCCGCGCACCCAGCCGCAGAAAATCCGTCGTCGCCAGCCGAAAGCGCGAGATCGGATCGCCCTCATAGGTATCCAGTCCCAGCGAGACCACCAGGGCATCCGCTCCAAAAGCGGCGATGCGCGCGCAGGCCTGCTCCAGGGCCGCAAACCAAGTGGCAGCATCGGTGCCGGCCGGCAGAGGCAGGTTCAGGTTGCAGCCCGCACCGAGGCCTGCGCCGGTTTCACCGGCATGTCCCAGATAGAAGGGGTATTCGGTGCGGGGATCGCCATGGATGCTGACGAAGAGCACGTCCGCACGGTCATAGAAGATGCTCTGCGTGCCATTGCCGTGGTGGTAATCCACGTCCAACACGGCCACACGGGCCGCGCCGTGGTCGCGCAGCCATTGGGCCGCCACGGCCGCGTTATTCAAGAAGCAGTACCCGCCCATGAAATCGGGACCTGCATGGTGCCCCGGCGGGCGTGTGCTGCAGAACGCGGCGCGCTCGCCAGCCGCCAGGCGCGCCGCGGCACTGGCCGCCGCGTCGGCGCCTGCTTTGGCTGCCGTCCAGGTGCCCGCTGCAAGCGGCGAGCCGTTGTCCATGGAGTACAGCCCCAGCTTGGCAATGAAATTGTCGGGCTCTATATCCGAGCGCAATGTGCGTACCGGCCATACCGACGGAAACGGCTGCACACGGTCCTGCCCTTCACCCAGCGACAGCCACTGCTGCCACGCCGAAGCCAGAAAAGCCAGGTAGCGCGGCGCATGGATCTTTGCCAGTACCTCCGTGCAATCCACATCCGGGGGGTGCAGTACATGACCCCGCGCAGTCAAAGCGGCTTCCACATAGGCCGCGCGCGTCGGGTTCTCGAAACAGGGTACACGCTCGCCGCGGAAAAATTCGTGCTCGGGAGCGTGGGTGTGCTGCAGCGGGTTATGGAAGGTGATCATCGACGGCGGCCAAGTCAATCGCGACTGCCGGATTGTCATCGACACCGGCAGTCCCTCACGACCTCAGCGCCAAGAAAAAAACCCCTTGCGGCCATACCGGCTGCAAGGGGTTCGGATTGGTGGGTGATACATGGATCGAACATGTGACCCCTGCCGTGTGAAGGCAGTGCTCTACCGCTGAGCTAATCACCCAAAGGACTGTATTTTTGCGAGTACGGGCCCTGACAAAACATGGTGGGTGATACATGGATCGAACATGTGACCCCTGCCGTGTGAAGGCAGTGCTCTACCGCTGAGCTAATCACCCGTGTCGTTGCTGCGACAGCCCGCGATTATGGCATAGCTTTCTCACGCCTCAGACAAAGTCCGCCAAATTGTTTTACCGCTGCTGGACTTGTCGATCTGCACGAGTACTTCCTCATGCTCGGCAAGCTCCTGCGCACTGGCGGTCAGCACCGTCAGTGCAATGCGGCTCAGATCTACCGCGGCCACGGTGGTGCCTCCTGCCCCGGCGGTGGCCTCATCCATGATCAGCAGGGCATCCTGCCCACGGGTCATGTTGATGTAGACATCCGCCAGCAACTCCGCGTCCAGCAAAGCGCCGTGCAGCGTACGGCTGGAATTGTCCACGCCCAGCCGGTCGCACAGCGAGTCCAGCGAGTTGCGCTTGCCCGGGAACATCTCCTTGGCCATGGCCAGGGTGTCGATCACGCCCCCGACATGCGCGGACAGCGGCGCCAGGCCGACCAGTTCCAACTCCTTGTCCAGGAAGCCCACGTCGAAGCTCGCGTTGTGGATGATGAGTTCCGCGCCCTGCAGGTATTGCAGGATGTCTTGCACCCGCTCGGCAAACTTGGGCTTGTCGCGCAGGAATTCATTGCTGATGCCGTGCACCTTCAGCGCGTCCTCATGGCTGTCGCGCTCGGGGTTCAGGTACAGATGCAGATTGTTGCCGGTGAGCTTGCGGTTGACGAGTTCCACGCAGCCCAGCTCGATGATGCGGTCGCCCCCTTCCGCCGACAGGCCGGTGGTCTCCGTGTCCAGAACAATCTGCCGGGACATCAGTGGTTCTCCTTGGCGTGGTTGATGGAGTACTTGGGAATCTCCACTGTCACATCGCTCTGCGCCAGGATGGCCTGGCACGACAGGCGCGATTGCGGCTCCAGGCCCCACGCGCGGTCCAGCAGGTCTTCCTCCTCCTCTTCCGCATCATTGAGCGATTCGAATCCTTTGCGCACGACCACATGGCAGGTCGTGCAGGCGCAGCTCATATCGCAGGCGTGCTCGATCTTGATGCCGTTGTCCAGCAGGGCCTCGCAGATCGAGGTGCCGGCCGGCGCGGTGATTTCCGCGCCCTCGGGACAGTATTCGTGATGAGGCAGGATCTTGATGACGGGCATGGGTGTTTGAATCAATGGATGAGGTTTGTGCGCTCAGAGGGCGCTGACGTTCTTGCCTGCCAGGGCTTGGCGGATACCGCGGTTCATGCGCTGCGCGGCAAATGCCTCGGTGCCCTTGGCCAGGGCCTGCGCTGCGGCCTCGACAGCCGCCGCGTCGGTGCTGGTCTCCAGCGTGGCGCGCAGTGCATGCATCAGGTCGTCGATCGCCGTGCGCTCCGCGGCCGCTAGTACATCGCCGTCCACGTCCAGTGCGCTCTGCGTGGCGATCAGCAGGCGGTCGGCATCCACACGGGCTTCAACCAATGCGCGCGTCTGCATGTCCTGCTGCGCGGTCGCAAAGCCCTCTTGCAGCATGCGCGCGATCTGCTCGTCGGTGAGCCCGTAGGATGGCTTGACGTCAATACGCGCCTCCACGCCGCTGGCCTGCTCGCGCGCAGCCACGCTGAGCAGGCCATCCGCATCGACCGTGAACGTGACGCGGATGCGCGCCGCGCCCGCCGCCATGGGGGGAATGCCCCGCAGCTCAAAGCGCGCAAGGCTGCGGCAGTCCTGCACCAGGTCGCGCTCGCCCTGCACCACGTGGATGGCGAGAGCGGTTTGGCCATCCTTGTAGGTGGTGAAGTCCTGCGCCTTGGCCGTGGGAATGGTCTCGTTGCGGCCGATGATGCGTTCGACCAGCCCACCCATGGTTTCGATGCCCAAAGACAGCGGAATCACGTCCAGCAGCAGCAGATCGCCGGCCGCATCGTTGCCGGCCAGTTGATTGGCCTGGATGGCCGCGCCGATGGCCACCACTTCGTCCGGGTTGAGGTTGGTCAACGGTTCACGGCCGAAGAATTCGGCCACCGCGGCGCGCACGACCGGCATGCGCGTGGAGCCGCCGACCAGCACCACGCCCTTGACCTCGTCGCGCTCGATCTGCGCATCGCGCAGGGTGCGGCGCACCGCCGCCAGGGAGCGCTGGGTGAGCTCCGCCGTCACTGCCGCAAAATCTTCACGCTTGACATCAAATTGCACTGTAGCGCCCGCCACATCTGCGGTAAAAGCTACATTATCAATAGCAGTCAGCGCTTCCTTGCAGGCGCGCGCGGCCAAGCGCACCGCCGTCTTGTCCTCGGGCGTACTCGCCCGAACACCTGTCTGCTGCATCACCCACTCGGCCAGGGCCGCGTCGTAATCGTCACCACCCAGGGCCGAGTCCCCGCCGGTGGCAATGACTTCGAACACCCCTTGCGCCAGGCGCAACACGGAGATATCGAACGTGCCACCGCCCAGGTCGTACACGGCATAGACGCCTTCGGCTCCGTTGTCCAGCCCGTAGGCAATCGCGGCGGCCGTCGGCTCGTTGATCAGGCGCAGCAGATTCAGGCCCGCGAGGTGGGCGGCATCCTTGGTCGCCTGGCGCTGCGCGTCGTCGAAATATGCAGGCACCGTGATCACGGCGCCGTAAAGGTCACTGTCAAAGCTGTCTTCGGCGCGGTAGCGCAGCGTGGCGAGGATCTCGGCACTGACTTCCACCGGCGATTTCACGCCTGCTGCGGTGGACAGCGAGAGCATTCCGCCACTGTCAGCCGCTGCAATGAAGTCATAGGGCAGCTTCTCGCGCCCCGTGATGTCGCCCAGGCCCCGGCCCATGAATCGCTTGACGGACGACACCGTGTTGGCCGGGTCCTGCATCTGTGCTGCAGCGGCCTCGTAGCCGATCTGCCGCCCGCCCCCGCCCAGGTAGCGAACGACGGAAGGCAAAAGCACCCTGCCCTGCGCATCGGGCAAGCACTCGGCGACCCCGTTGCGCACCGCCGCCACCAGCGAATGCGTGGTGCCCAGATCAATGCCGATGGCAACGCGCCGCTGGTGAGGATCGGGCGATTGCCCTGGTTCGGAAATCTGCAGAAGCGCCATGAAATGAGTGTGGAAAAGCCGGGGCCCGCAAGCGCACGCCCAGGCAGGAGTGACCGAATAAAGCGCCTATTGTCCCAGTTGCTCTCGGCGCAAATCGATGTCGTGCGCAAATCGCGCAATGAACATGAGGGCTCTGACCTCGCGGGCTGCGCCGGCATAGTCCTGCTGCTGGTCCAGCAATTCCGCACAACGGGCCAACGCCACTTGCCGCGCCATATGGGTGGTGTCGTCCAGCGCGTCAAGCTCCGCACCGCTGCGGGCCTCATCCAGGGCTTCGCGCCACTCCATCTGCTGCATCAGGAAGGCCGCAGGCATGGCGGTGTTGTCCTCGGCGCGGATGGGCGAGCCGCCCAGCTCGCAAAGGTAAGCGGCCCGCTTCAAAGGATCCTTCAGGCGTTGGTATGCCTCGTTGATGCGCACCGACCATTGCATCGCCACACGCTGGGCGGCGGCGCCCTGCGCCGCAAACCGGTCGGGATGGGCTTCGCGCTGCAGGTCCTTCCACCGCGCGTCCAGGGCGTCGCGGTCCTGCGCAAAGCGGCGTGGCACGCCAAAAAGTTCGAAATCGTCGGATTGGAGGTTCATGGCAATAAAAAAACCGCCAGCGCAGCGGGCGATGGCGGTCCTGTGCAATAAGCGGCCTACGGCGTGCTCACACGCGGAAGCTCTCTCCACAACCACAGCGGTCGCGCTCGTTCGGGTTATTGAAGCGAAAGCCTTCATTGAGGCCTTCGCGCACAAAATCCAACTCGGTCCCGTCGATATAAGCAAGGCTCTTGGGATCGATCAGCACCTTGACGCCGTGATTTTCAAACACAACGTCTTCGGGTGCCTGCTCATCGACATATTCAAGCTTGTAAGCCAGGCCTGAGCATCCGGTGGTCTTAACACCCAGGCGCACGCCCACGCCCTTTCCCCGCCGGGCGAGGTAGCGCGTCACATGGCGCGCGGCAGCTTCGGTCAGCGTGATCGCCATGGTCTTCAGGCGGCCTCGACAGCCGCTCCGTGCTTGGCCTTGTAATCGTTGACGGCGGCCTTGATGGCGTCTTCCGCCAGGATGGAGCAGTGGATCTTCACCGGCGGCAGCGCCAGCTCTTCGGCGATCTGGCTGTTCTTGAGCGAGGCAGCCTCATCCAGCGTCTTGCCCTTGACCCATTCCGTCACCAGCGACGAGGACGCAATGGCGGAGCCGCAGCCGTAGGTCTTGAAGCGCGCATCCTCAATCACGCCCGTATCGGGGTTCACCTTGATCTGCAGCTTCATCACGTCGCCGCAAGCCGGCGCACCGACCATGCCGGTGCCCACCGAGTCGTCACCCTTGTCGAAGGAACCCACATTGCGGGGGTTCTCGTAATGGTCAATCACTTTGTCCGAGTAAGCCATGGTGTGTTTCTCCTGTATTCCGTCGTTCCGCGTGTGGTCAGTGAGCCGCCCATTGGATGGTGCTCAGGTCCACCCCATCCTGGTACATCTCCCAGAGGGGGCTCAACTCACGCAACTTGGCGACGTTGTGCCGGATGGTGCTGATCGCGTAGTCAATTTCCTCTTCCGTCGTGAAACGGCCAATGGTCATGCGCAGGCTGCTGTGGGCCAGCTCATCGCTGCGACCCAGGGCGCGCAGCACATAGCTGGGTTCCAGGCTCGCCGAAGTGCAAGCCGACCCGGAAGACACTGCCAGTCCCTTGATGCCCATGATCAGGGATTCGCCTTCCACGAAGTTGAAGCTCATGTTCAGGTTGTGGGGTACGCGCCGCTCCAGGTCGCCGTTGATAAAGACCTGCTCCACATCCTTCAGACCGTCCAGCAGACGCTTTTGCAGCGCTTGGACCTTGCCCAAATCCTGGGCCATTTCCAGCTTGGCCAGGCGGAAAGCCTCGCCCATGCCCACAATCTGGTGGGTGGGCAACGTGCCCGAACGCATGCCACGCTCGTGCCCGCCACCATGCATCTGCGCTTCCAGGCGCACGCGCGGCTTGCGGCGCACGTAGAGGGCTCCGATGCCCTTGGGTCCGTAAGTCTTGTGCGAAGCCAGGCTCATCAAATCCACGGGCAATTGGTTCAGGTCGATTTCGACCTTGCCGGTGGCCTGCGCGGCATCCACATGAAAAATGATGCCCTTCTCGCGGCAAAGCGCACCCAGCTGGGGAATGTCCTGGATCACGCCGATTTCGTTGTTCACGAACATGACACTGGCCAGGATCGTGTCAGGGCGGATGGCGGCCTTGAACTTCTCGATGTCGAGCAGGCCGTTCTCCTGCACATCGAGGTAGGTCACTTCGAAGCCTTGGCGCTCCAGTTCACGCATCACGTCAAGGACGGCCTTGTGCTCCGTCTTCACGGTGATGAGATGCTTGCCCTTGCCTTGGTAGAAATGGGCAGCGCCCTTGATGGCGAGGTTGTTGGATTCAGTGGCGCCCGAGGTCCACACGATCTCGCGCGGGTCGGCGCCGATCAGATCGGCCACATGGCCGCGGGCTTGCTCCACGGCCTCTTCGGCCTCCCAGCCCCAGGCGTGGCTGCGCGACGCCGGGTTGCCGAAGTGTTCGCGCAACCAGGGAATCATCGCGTCGACGACCCGGCCGTCCACGGGGGTCGTGGCGCCGTAGTCAAGATAGATAGGGAAATGCGGAGTCATGTCCATGGCTGGCTCAGTGAAAAGTTCTGGCTGGCATCAGAAAGCAATAGGATCGACGTGGCGAGCCCGCCCCGCGCGCAGCCCGTGGCCGGCGCAGGTCAGCCTGCAGCTCAAGATTTGGCGAACGCGTTGCCGAGGGCAAACACCGAATTGGGTGCATTCACACGGATCGGCTTGACCACCGGCGTGGTGGAGATCGCGCGGCGCGTGACCGGCTTGTCTTCGATTTGCACGCCCTTGGCGAGCTGGTCGTCCACCAGTTTCTGCAACGTGACGGAATCCAGGAATTCCACCATGCGCTGGTTCAGAGAGGCCCACAGCTCGTGCGTCATGCAACGGCCCGCCTCGCCCAGGCAGTTTTCCTTGCCACCGCACTGCGTGGCATCAATGGGCTCGTCCACGGAAACGATGATGTCTGCCACGGTAATATCGCCCGCCTTGCGGGCGAGCGTATAACCGCCGCCAGGGCCGCGCGTGGATTCCACCAGTTCGTGGCGGCGCAGCTTTCCGAACAATTGTTCCAGATAGGACAGCGAAATCTGTTGGCGCTGGCTGATGGCCGCCAAGGTGACGGGCCCGTTGTTCTGGCGTAGGGCCAGATCGATCATGGCGGTGACCGCAAAACGGCCTTTGGTTGTGAGACGCATCGCAAGCTCCTTGTCTAGGCTTGATCGTTATAGAAACGCCGCGGCATGCGTATAGCCAACCGGGCACCGTCTCCACCCTTTCCCTGAAGCGCTACGGCTGCAGCCTCCAAGGCCCTTGTTTGTTGTGGGGCTCTTTCTTGAGTATTTGAGACAAGTATAGCACAAATCCCTATTAATTTTGTCGGGTAACTAGACTAAACAGTCGCGTTTTCTCCTGCAGGGTCGCAAAGCCTGGTCATGCGGCAGGGATTTGATCGCCGCCATGCGCTCCAAACACCCGGTCCTTGAGACGGGTCAATTGATCGCGCACCCGAGCAGCCTGCTCAAACTCCAGGTTGCGGGCGTGTTCCAGCATGAGCTTTTCCAGCCGCTTGATTTCGCGGGCAATGTCCTTTTCGGACATCTCCTCCAATTCGGCCTGCCGCGCCGCATCTTCGCGGAGTCGCTGGGCTTCCTGGCCTGCCTTCTCGCTATAAACGCCGTCAATCAGGTCTCGCACCTGCTTGACGATGCTGCGCGGCGTAATACCCCGGGCCTCGTTGTATGCGATCTGTTTGGCGCGGCGGCGTTCCGTTTCGCTGATCGCCTTGCGCATTGAGTCGGTGATCCGGTCGGCATACAGAATGGCCTTGCCGTGCAGGTTGCGCGCCGCCCGGCCGATGGTCTGGATCAGGCTGCGTTCGGCGCGCAGGAAACCCTCCTTGTCGGCATCCAGGATGGCCACCAGGGAGACCTCAGGAATGTCCAGCCCCTCACGCAGCAGGTTGATTCCCACCAGGACATCGAAGGCTCCCAGGCGCAGGTCGCGAATGATTTCCACGCGCTCCACGGTGTCGATATCGGAGTGCAGATAGCGCACCTTGACCCCGTTGTCGTTCAGGTAATCGGTCAGTTGCTCCGCCATGCGCTTCGTCAGCGTCGTAATGAGTACGCGTTGATTCTTTTGCGTGCAATTGCGTATTTCCTGCAGCACGTCATCCACCTGATGGGTAGCGGGACGCACCTCCACCTCCGGGTCCACCAAGCCGGTGGGCCGTACCACCTGGTCCACCACCTGGCCCGAGTGCTCCTTCTCATAATCAGCCGGAGTGGCAGAAACAAACACCACCTGCCGCATGCGCTGCTCGAATTCCTCGAACTTGAGCGGCCGGTTGTCCAATGCCGACGGCAGGCGAAAGCCGTACTCGACCAGCGTGGTCTTGCGCGCGCGGTCGCCGTTGTACATGGCGTTGAGTTGCCCGATCATCTGGTGGCTCTCATCCAGGAACATCAGCGCATCGGGCGGGAGGTAGTCGGTCAGCGTGCTCGGCGGCTCGCCAGGCGCAGAACCCGACAGGTGACGCGTGTAGTTCTCGATGCCCTTGCAGTGCCCCACTTCGCTGAGCATTTCCAGGTCGAAGCGCGTGCGCTGCTCCAGCCGTTGCGCCTCCACCAACTTGCCCTCGGCCACGAAGAACTTGAGCCGCTCGTCCAGTTCCTGCTTGATGGTCTCCACGGCCGCCAGCACCTTGTCGCGCGGCGTCACGTAATGACTGCTGGGGTACACCGTGAAGCGCGGAATTTTTTGCTGGATACGCCCCGTGAGCGGGTCGAACAGCTGCAGGCTTTCCACCTCGTCGTCGAACAGTTCGATGCGCACCGCCAGCTCGGAATGCTCGGCAGGGAACACATCGATGGTGTCGCCACGCACGCGGAACTTGCCCCGGCTGAAGTCCTGCTCGTTGCGCTGGTACTGCATGCGGATCAGCTGCGCGATCGCGTCACGCTGGCTCAGCTGGTCGCCCACGCGCAGCGTCATGATCATGCGGTGGTAGCTCTCGGGCTCACCAATGCCGTAGATGGCCGACACGGTGGCCACGATGACCACATCGCGCCGCTCCAGCAAGCTTTTGGTGCACGACAGGCGCATCTGCTCGATGTGCTCGTTGATGGCGCTGTCCTTCTCGATGAACAGGTCGCGCTGAGGCACGTAGGCCTCGGGCTGGTAGTAGTCGTAGTAGCTCACGAAGTACTCCACGGCGTTCTTGGGGAAGAACTCGCGGAACTCGCTGTACAACTGTGCGGCCAGCGTCTTGTTGGGCGCGAAGATGATGGCCGGCCGTCCCAGGCGGGCGATCACGTTCGCCATGGTGAAGGTCTTGCCCGAGCCCGTCACCCCCAGCAGGGTCTGGAACACCTCGCCGTCCTGCACGCCCTCCACCAGCTTGGCGATGGCCTCGGGCTGATCACCGGCGGGCGGGTATGGCTGGTACAACGAAAAGGGCGAACCTGGAAACTGGACGAACTGCCCGTCCGCCGCGCCAGCGGCCGGCTCAGAGGTGACTTCATGCATGGCGGAGGTAAACGGCGCGCGGGGGCGGCCGTTAAAATCAAGAGTGGACCGAAAGCCTACCGTAGGTGAGGTCCCGTCGTCAGATTTCCATCCCCTCAAGGACTTTTCATGTCTCTGTTCACCGCCGTCGAAATGGCTCCCCGCGACCCGATCCTGGGTCTCAACGAACAATACGCCGCCGACCCCAATCCAGCCAAGGTCAACCTGGGCGTGGGCGTGTACTTCGACGACAACGGCAAGCTACCCCTGCTGCAGTGCGTGCAGGCGGCCGAAAAGGCCATGATGGACAAGCCCGCTGCGCGCGGCTATCTGCCCATCGACGGCATCGCCGCCTATGACAACGCGGTCAAGGCCCTGGTGTTCGGCGCGGAGTCCGACGTCGTCAAGGCCGGCCGCGTGGCCACGGTGCAGGCCATTGGCGGCACGGGCGGCCTGAAGATCGGCGCAGACTTCCTCAAGAAGATCAGCCCGAACGCGAAGGTGCTGATCTCCGACCCGAGCTGGGAAAACCACCGCGCCATCTTCACCAATGCCGGCTTCGAGGTGGGCAGCTACCGCTACTACGACGCCGCCAACCGCAAGGTGGACTTCGACGGCATGCTGGCCGACCTGAACGCCGCCGCGCCCGGCACCATCGTGGTGCTGCATGCCTGCTGCCACAACCCCACGGGCTACGACATCACCGCCGCGCAGTGGGAGCAGGTGATCGCCGCCGTGAAGGCCAAGGGCCTGGTGGCCTTCCTCGACATGGCCTACCAGGGCTTCGGCCACGGTATTGCCGAGGACGGCGCCGTGATCGGCAAGTTCGTCGCGGCCGGCCTGAACATTTTTGTGTCCACCTCGTTCTCCAAGAGCTTCAGCCTGTACGGCGAGCGCGTGGGCGCGCTGTCCGTAGTGGCCAACGACAAGGACGAGGCCGCGCGCGTGCTCTCGCAGCTCAAGATCGTGATCCGCACCAACTACAGCAACCCGCCCACGCACGGCGGCGCCGTGGTGGCGGCGGTACTGAACAACCCCGAGCTGCGTGCCCTGTGGGAAAAGGAACTGGGCGAGATGCGCGTGCGCATCAAGGAAATGCGCCAGAAGCTGGTGGACGGCCTGAAGGCCGCCGGTGTGAAGCAGGACATGGGCTTCATCACCACGCAGATCGGCATGTTCAGCTACTCGGGCCTGTCCAAAGACCAGATGGTGCGCCTGCGCAATGAGTTCGGCGTGTACGGCACCGACACCGGCCGCATGTGCGTGGCCGCGCTCAACAGCAAGAACATCGACTACGTCTGCCAGGCCATCGCCAAGGTGATCTGAGCCGCAGCGATGCCCCAAAAAAGCAACCGCCTTCGGGCGGTTTTTTCATGTGTTTTCGGGCTCAAACACCCATCCAGCAAGCGCTAGCAGCTATCAATTTAGGTAGTTCAGCCCCAAAGCATGGAGCGCATGGAGATCGAGGCCGACTGAAAACCCGTGTTGAAAAAGCGCGGCATCTCCGTGGGCAGCGCGGCGCCTGCGGCATACAGCAGTGGCAGGTAATGCTCATGCGTGGGATGCGCCAGCGGCGCCATCGGGCCCCACTGCTGGAAGGCCACCAGCGCGTCCAGGCCGCCCGCCTTCACCAGTTCCTGCACCTTGACGTCGAATTCGTTCGCCCACTCGTAGGCTGCATTGATACCTGTGCCGCGCCGCGCGGCGCGCAGGTTGTGCACCACATTACCGCTGCCCACGATGAGCACCCCACGCTCGCGCAGCGCGCGCAGCTGCTGGCCCAGCGCGTAATGCTCGGCCGCCGGGCGCGCGTAGTCCATGCTGAGCTGCAGCACCGGAATGTCCGCTGCCGGGAACATGGGCTTGAGCACCGACCATGTGCCGTGGTCCAGGCCCCACTCCCCCGCGTCCACCTCCAGGGCGCGCGCCGTCGCGGGTGAGCGCAGCTCCTGCGCTAGGCTGCGCGCCACCTGCGGTGCGCCCGGCGCCGGGTACTGCTGCTCGAACAGCTCGCGCGGGAAACCGCCAAAGTCGTGGATGGTGCGGGGCGCGGCCATGCCCGTCAGCTGCCAGCCGCCGCGCGTGAGCCAATGGGCCGACACGCACAGGATGAGCTGCGGCCGCTGCCCGCGCGCCAGCAGTTCCGCCCCCATGTCCTGCCAGGTGCGGCGCCAGGCGTTGTCTTCGATGGCGTTCATGGGGCTGCCATGGCCCACGAACAGCACCGGCATGCGCGGCGAGGGGCGCAGCGCCTCCAGCAACGGGGCGGCTTCGGACAGGGGGCTCATGAAGACTCCGGGAAGGGTGGCGAGGCCCGCCAGCGCGGCCATGGTGCGACGGCGCTGCGGCAAGAGGAAGGCGTGAGAGGGCACGATATGATTTTCTGCCGGACAGCCGGGATCGGAGCGCGCACGGGCGCCGAAGTTCCAGCCGCGGCCCTCCGTTCACCGCCTCCGCTTTCCGCCCATGCCTCTCGCGCTCGATCCCCCTGCCCCGCTGGCATGCCGCCGGCTCAGTGCCCGCGCATGTCCTGGACCACAGGCCACCCCCCTGCCCCCTGATGGCCAGCCCATGGCCACACTTCCGCCGTCCAGTGCGGAGGATGTTTGAACATGCGCACACACGGCGTCGTCCGGCAATGGAACGCGGACAAAGGCTTTGGCTTCATCCAGGGCGCTGCCAGCACCCAGGTGTTCTTTCATGTACGGGACTTCCGGGGCACGGCGCCGCCCGCCCACGGGATGCCGGTGGAGTATGAAGAGATCCACGTGGGCGGCAAGGGACCGCGCGCGATGGATGTGCGTCCACGCAGCCAACCGAGCGGCTCCCCTTCCGCCCACCGGTCTCCGGCCCGCGCAGCATCCGCCCCGCCATCCACGCGACCCACCGCGCGGCCCACGCCGGCCACCGCCAGGCACACGCGCCCGCGCTCCGCGCCGCAGGCACCCGCAGGCGCGGGCATCGCCCTGGCGCTGATGCTGTTCTGGCTGGGCCTGTGGGGCTGGGGCGCCTGGGCGCAGCGGTTCCCGCTGTGGTGGCTGGGCGCGGCGGCGGCCCTGAACCTCCTGACCTTCTTCACCTACGCGCTGGACAAGAGCGCCGCCCAACGTGGCACGTGGCGCACCCGGGAGAGCCACCTGCACCTGCTCGCCCTGCTGGGCGGCTGGCCTGCCGCATGGTGGGCCCAGCAGTGGCTGCGCCATAAATCGCGCAAACAGGACTTCCGCACGGTGTATTGGGGCACTGTGGCGTTGAACTGCACCGCACTGGCGGTGTGGACGCTGCGGCCGCAGACGCTTCGCGAAGTGCTTTCTTTTTTATAGCTGCTAGCGTTTTCCAGCATTGCGGCGGGGCCGGTTTTTATCGGGATCTGCGGCATGCCTTGCGGCCACGTCCGACAGCGCGGCCTTCCATCGCCCGACAGCCAGGCGATGCTGCTGCGCCTCCAATGGGTCCAGTTTTTTCCGCATTGGAGAACGACGCCATGAAGCCTTTCGCCCTCGACCCGAGCATGACCACGGCGACCGGGACTTTCTACCCCACGGGCCATGTGTTCGCGCTGTTTGCGAACGAGGAGGCGGCGCGCTCCGCAGGCCAGGCGCTGCAGGCCCAGGGTCGCGATGACGTGGCGCACGCCACGCCGCCGATGATCCTGGAACATGTGGTGCGCACGCTGGGCAATGCCGATGCACCTCTGCCCTCGGTCGGTGCGGAGGGCGTGATCGTGCGCCGCATCGCGCAACTGGCCAGCGACGGCGCCCACGGCCTGTTGCTGCGTGCCACGGATTCCGACGCTCCGGAGACGCTGCGCGACCTGCTGCAGCCGCTGGGCCCGCTGGCGGCGTTCTACTACCGCCGCCTGGTCATTGAGGAGCTGGTGCCCGCTCCCGCCGGTCCCGCGCGCTGACGGCCGGGTGCCGCCCCGTCAGCGCCGCCGGCCCGTACCCTTGCCCGACGCCGGGGTGCCGGCCCCGCCCTGGCGACTCCCCGCCGCGCTCGCAGCGTTGCCGCCGGCATTGCCACGGCTGCCAGTGCGGGCACCGGTGCCCGCACGCGGCGGCAGGCCAGTGTTCTGCGTGAGCATGCGGCCCGGCTGCGGCGCGCTGCTACGAAAACGCACGTCGCCCTGCGGCTCCTCCAGCTCTTGCGGGCGGCGGCGCAGCGCCACGGCCTTGCCGTCCTTGTTGATGGTGTAGCCCACGCCCGCCCCGCCACCCTTGGGCCCGGTGCTGTTCTTCTTGCGGGCGCTCTGGTAGCTGCCGTCAACCAGCGGCTGGAAGGTGGGGATCAGGTGGTGCTTGCCGTTACCGATCAGGTCGGCCCGGCCCATGCTTTTCAGCGCCTCGCGCAGCAGTGGCCAGTTGTTGGGGTCGTGGTAGCGCAGGAAGGCCTTGTGCAGGCGGCGGCGCTTTTCGCCACGCACCACGTCCACCTGTTCCTCGGCCACGTCGCGCATCTGCCGGCGCACGCGCGTGAGCGGGTTGCGGCCCGAGTGGTACATGGCCGTGGCGCTGGCCATGGGGCTGGGGTAGAAGGCCTGCACCTGGTCGGCGCGAAAGCCGTTCTTCTTGAGCCAGATGGCCAGGTTCAGCATGTCCTCGTCGGTGGTGCCGGGGTGGGCGGCGATGAAGTACGGGATCAGGAACTGTTTCTTGCCCGCCTCTTCGGTGTACTGCTCGAACATCTGCTTGAAGCGGTCATAGTTGCCGATGCCTGGCTTCATCATCTTGGACAGCGGCCCCGCCTCGGTGTGCTCGGGCGCGATCTTGAGGTACCCGCCCACGTGGTGCTGTACCAGCTCCTTCACGTATTCGGGGGACTTCACCGCCAGGTCGTAGCGCAGGCCGGAGCCGATGAGGATCTTCTTGATGCCCGGCAGCTTGCGCGCGCGGCGGTAGATATTGACCAGCGGCGCATGGTCCGTGTGCAGGTTCTGGCAGATGCCGGGAAACACGCAGCTCGGCTTGCGGCAGGCGGCCTCGATCTCTGGGCTCTTGCAGCCCAGGCGGTACATGTTGGCCGTGGGGCCGCCCAGGTCGGAGATGGTGCCGGTGAAGCCCTTGACCTTGTCCCGGATGTCCTCCACCTCGGCAATGATGGAATCCTCCGAGCGGCTCTGGATGATGCGTCCCTCGTGCTCGGTGATGGAGCAGAAGGTGCAGCCGCCAAAGCAGCCGCGCATGATGTTGATCGACGCGCGGATCATCTCCCATGCCGGGATCTTGGTGGGCCCCTCGTAGCTGCCCTGCGCGTCCAGGTACTGCGGGTGCGGGTTGCGCGCATACGGCAGGCCGAACACCCAGTCCATCTCGGCCGTGGTGAGCGGGACGGGCGGCGGGTTCAGCCACACGTCGCGCGCCGTTGCGCCCTCGCCGTGCGCCTGCACCAGCGCGCGGGCGTTGCCGGGGTTGGTCTCCAGGTGCAGCACGCGGTTGGCGTGGGCGTAGAGCACCGGGTCGGCCTTCACCTGCTCGTAGCTGGGCAGGCGGATCACGGTGCGCTCGCGCGGCGGCAGCGCCCGACCGCTGCGCCCCTTGGAGGGCAGCGCCGGGTTGGGCACGATCTGCACGGTCTGCAAGGGTTTTTGGCCTGCAGCGCTTTGTGGATCAGCGCTGGCAGCTATTGAATTTGCAGCATCTTCCTGCGAACACGCCTGGCCCTGGGCTGCGGCCTGCTCGCTGGTGGTCATGTAGGGATTGATCAGCTCATCCACGCGGCCGGGCTCGTCCACCTCGGTGGAGTCGATCTCGAACCATCCGGGCTCGGACGCGCGCCGCACGAAGGCCGTGCCGCGCACGTCGGTGATGGTCTCCACCGGGTCGCGCCGCGCAATGCGGTGGGCCACCTCGACCAGGGCACGCTCGGCGTTGCCGAACAGCAGGATGTCGCACTTGCTGTCCACCACGATGGAGCGGCGCACCTTGTCGCTCCAGTAGTCATAGTGGGCGATGCGGCGCAGGCTGCCTTCGATGCCGCCCAGCACGATGGGCACGTCCTTGTACGCCTCGCGGCAGCGCTGGCTGTAGACCACTGCGGCGCGGTCGGGCCGCTTGCCACCCACGTCGCCCGGCGTGTAGGCGTCGTCGCTGCGGATCTTGCGGTCCGCCGTGTAGCGGTTGATCATCGAATCCATGTTGCCCGCGGTCACGCCCCAAAACAGGTTGGGCTTGCCCAGCACCTTGAACGCGTCGGCGCTCTGCCAGTCCGGCTGCGCGATGATCCCCACGCGAAAGCCCTGCGCCTCCAGCACCCGCCCGATCACCGCCATGCCGAAGCTCGGGTGGTCCACATAGGCGTCGCCCGTCACCAGCACCACGTCGCAGCTGTCCCAGCCCAACTGCTCCATCTCGGCACGGCTCATGGGCAGGTACGGCGCCACGCCAAAGCGCTTGGCCCAATACGGGCGGTAGCTGGTCAACGGCTTGGCGTTGCGCGGGAAGAAGGAGACATCGATCGGGGCGTTCATGGGCGGGCCTACAGGTGGGGGCCGGGCATTTTAGAAGCCATGCCCCCTTTGCGCCTAACCGCCCCCGCATGGCCCTTGCCGCCGTCGGCCCATGGGGTAAGCTCGGCCGCCCCCATGCCCTACACCCTCAGCGCCCCCGTTCACAGCGAACTCATCATCAAGAAAAGCCGCTTCATCGGCTGCGTGCAGCCCATGGCCGACCGCGCGAGCGCGCAGGCCGTGGTGGATGCGCTGTGGCGCGAACACCCGGGCGCGGCCCATGTGTGCTGGGCGCTGCTGGCGGGCGGCCAGTCCGCCGCAGTGGACGACGGCGAGCCCAGCGGCACCGCCGGGCGGCCCATGCTGGATGTGCTGCGCCACCAGGACCTGGAGGGCGTGCTGGCCACCGTGGTGCGCTATTTCGGCGGGGTGAAGCTGGGCGCGGGTGGCCTGGTGCGCGCCTATACCGATACCGTGGCCCAGGCGCTGCTGCAGGCCGACAAGGTGCCGCTTCAGCGCATGCGCACCCTGGAATGCAGCGTGCCCTACGCCCTGGAAGGACTGCTGCGCCGCATGATCGAGGGTGCTGGCGCGCAGTTGCTGCAGGTGCAGCATGCCACGCTGGTCACGCTGCAACTGCGCCTGCCCGAGGCCGAGGCCGAGGCCTTCGTCCACCAGGTGAACGAAGCAGGTCAGGGCCGCGTGGCCTGGGGCGAATCCACGGATTGAAGGCCGGGACCGGGGCCGCGCCCGAGCAAGCCCAACAATGCCTGCGCGCCTACATGCCGCGCTGGCGCGCGCGGCGACACTGGCGGGCCGCATTGACAAGGAACCCCCTCCATGAGCCAGCCGCTGGACGTGATCATCCTGGGCGCCGGGTCCGCCGGACTGGCGGCGCTGCGCGAGGTGCGCAAGCGCACCGACCACTGGCGCATCGTGAACGACGGCCCCTGGGGCACCACCTGCGCGCGCGTGGGGTGCATGCCGTCCAAGATGCTCATCGAGGCCGCCAACGCCTACCATGCGCGGCGCGCGCTGCACACCTTCGGCATCGAGGGCGCGGATGCGCTGCGGGTGGACCTGCCCGCCGTGCTGCGCCGCGTGCGCGCGCTGCGCGATGACTTCGTGGCCGGCACGCTGGCCGCCACCGACGCGGGCGAGCGCGCCATCAGCGGCCACGCCCGGCTGCTGGACGCGCAGCGCGTGGAAGTGAACGGCCAGGTGCACACCGCGCAGCGCATCATCATCGCCACGGGCTCGCGCCCCATCGTGCCGGAGGACTGGCTGGCTTTTGGTGACCGCATCCTGACCACCGACACGCTGTTCGAGCAGCCCACGCTCGGCCCGCGCGTGGCCGTCATCGGGCTGGGGCCGCTGGGGGTGGAAATCGCGCAGGCGCTCGCGCGGCTGGGGGTGGAGGTGATGGCCTTCGCGACGGGCAAGAGCGTGGCCGGCCTGAGCGACCCCGCCATCAACGACGCGCTGCTGGCGCGGCTGAAGGACGAATTCATCGTCAACGTGGGCGACAAGGCCGAGCTGCGCGAGGTGGCCGGCGGCATACAGGTCACCAACGGCAGCGCGACCGTGGTGGTGGACCAGGTGGTGGCCGCCATGGGCCGGCGCCCGAATCTGGAGCACCTGGGGCTGGACACGCTGGGCGTGGCGCTGGACGACAAGGGCCGCCCGCCCATCGATCCGTGCACCCTGCAGGTGGGCGATCTGCCCGTCTTCATCGCGGGCGATGCCGATGGCGACCGCCCTCTGCTGCATGAGGCCGCGGACGAGGGCCACATTGCGGGGTTGAACGCCCTGGCGCCCACGCCGCGCGGCTTCGCCCGGCGCACGCCGCTGGCCATCACCTTCAGCCAGCCCCATGCCGCCGTGGTGGGGCAGCGCCATGCCGATCTGCCCGAGGGGCAATGGGTGGGGGGCACGGTAGACTTTGCACGCCAGGGCCGCGCGCGCGTGGCGCAGTGCAACCACGGGCGCCTGAACGTGTACGCCGAGCACGGCAGCGGCCGTCTGCTAGGCGCCGAGCTGTGCACGCCTGCGGGCGAACACATGGCCCACCTGCTGGCGCTGGCCGTCGAGCAGCGGCTGACGGTGCACGACCTGCTGCGCATGCCCTTCTACCATCCGGTGCTGGAGGAAGGCCTGCGCACGGCGCTGCGCGACGCGGCCTCGCGCCTGCCCAAGGCCAGCGATTCCGACCTCGCCGCCTGCGAGGCCTACGGCGCCAGCGCGCTGGACTGATACAAAAACAATAGCTGTTCGCGCTTGCCAAGAGGGATTTTTAACACCAAAACAGCTTGAAATGCTTACCCATCAAGCGCCAACAGCTATGTTTATAGAAGCACCCTTGAGTCCGCGGTGAACTGGCCGATAACAAGAGGTACACCGGAGATCACCATGGACGTTGCCCTCACCCAATCCATCGTCAGCACCGCCAGCGCCCTCGCCAGCCGCGAGACGGCCGATGCCGTCCAGGTCACCGTGCTGAAGAAGGCCCTGGACACGCAGAAAACGGCCGCCGCCACCCTGCTCGCCGCCCTGCCCCAGCCACCGCTGGCGACCGAGGGCCCGCTGGGCACGCAGCTCAACACCTACGCCTGACGCGCACGGCGCGCTGGCTTTTTTTCGCCGGCTCAGGCCGGCTTCAGCCCTGGCCTTGCTCAGCGCAGCCGCGCAGGCGACAGGCCCGCCACGTCCACACCCTCGCGCGCCAACTCGGGGGCCAGCGGCTCGCCCAGTGCCAACTGCCGCGTCAGCAGCGCCGCGCCCGCCGCGCTCTGGATGCCATAGCCGCCTTGCGCGGCCAGCCAGAAGAAGCCGGGCACATGGTTGTCCCAGCCAATGACCAGGTCGCCATCGGCCACGAACGAGCGCAGCCCCGCCCAGGTGTGCGAGGGGCGGCGGATCTGAAAGCACGTCACCTGCTCGATGCGGTGGATGCCCAGGGCCACGTCCAGTTCCTCAGGCACCACGTCGTGCGGCGCCACGGCGTCGGCATTGGCGGGGGAGCCCAGCATCTGCCCCGCGTCGGGCTTGAAGTAATAGTCCTCGGCAATGCCGATGACAGCCGGCCAGTGGGCCGCTTGCATGCCGGCCGGCACGGGGAAGGTGAAGGCCGTGCGCCGGCGCGGCTCCAGCCCGATGGGCGGCACGCCCGCCTGGGCTGCCACCACGTCGGCCCAGGCGCCTGCGGCATTGACCACGGCGCGCGCGTGCAGCACCTCGCCATCGGCCAAGGTGATGTGCCAGCCCTCCTCGCCCCGCTGCAGGGCCGTCACCTCGGCATGGGTGCGGATCTCGCCGCCACGCTGGCGCAGGCCGCGCAGGTAGCCCTGGTGCAGCGCATGCACGTCGATGTCGGCGGCGCCGGGCTCGCTCATGCCCGCGGCCACGGCCTCGGGGCGCAGGCACGGGGCCTGCTCCAGCAGCTCCTCGCGCGTCAGGCGGCGCACCTGCGGGTTGCGCGGCAGCGCCTCGGCGTAGGCGGCTTCCAGCAGGTCGAGCTGGTCGGGCCCCGCCAGGTACACCACGCCGCGCGGCGTGAGGATGGGGGCGCTGCCGAATTCGGGCGGCGGCGCATCGTAGAACGCGCGGCTGGCCCGTGTGAGTGCGCAGATGTTGGGCGTGCCATAGGTGGCCGAGTACAGCGCAGCCGACCGGCCGGTGGTGTGGTAGCCGGGCTGGGCCTCCCGCTCCAGCAGCAGCACGCGGCGGTGCGCGGCCAGTTCCCAACCGGCGGAGGCGCCGGCAATGCCCGCGCCGATGATCACAAAGTCATAGGGTTGCATGGGTTCCCTCGCCAATCACTGTCAGACCGCCGACGCCTGCGCCGCGGCACCGCGCGCGCCCTGCCGCGGCACACCGCGTGCGTCATCGGGGTCCGGCGCGTGGGTGACGATGGAGGTGAGCGCGGGTTGCACCGGCCCCAGCCGGGCCTGGTCGGGCCGCGGGCGCTGCAGGCCATCGATGCCGGCGAAGGCCTGCTCCAGCCCCAGGCCGATGGACAGCAGGCGATGGTCGTCGCGAAAGCGCCCCACCACCTGCAGGCCGAACGGCATGCCGGCAGTGTCGCGCCCGCAGGGCACGCTGAGCGCGGGGTGCGTGGTCAGCGTGGTCACATAGGTCAGCGCCAGCCAGCGGTAATAGTTGGCCTGGGGTTCCCCGTTGATGTGACTCGCGTACAGCGCGGTCCACGGGAAGGGCGAGACCGGCGTGGTGGGTGCCAGGATCACGTCGAAGTTGGCAAACGCCTCCTGGAAGCGCGCCAGGATGCGCGTCTGCTCGGCCTGTGCCCAGGCGCTGTCCAGCAGCGACATGGCCGCACCCATCTCGTAGTTGGCGCGCGTGTTGGGCCCCAGGCTGGCGGGGTCGCGCTCGTAGGCCTCGCGCATGCCGGCCACGAAGCTCTCGGCCCGCAGCACGTCGAAGCAGCGGTGCACGTCGCCCAGATCCAGCCGGACTTCCTCGCAGGAGCGGAACAGGTGGCGCATGGCGCCGATCTTGGCGCGGAACACCGCGCGGATGCCGTCGTCCACCGCGCAGGCGCCGAAGTCTTCGGTGTAGCCCACGCGCAGGCCGCCCAGGTCGGCCGGCTCCAGGTGCAGGAAGCTGTGGGGGTCCAGCGGGTAAGTGAGCGGGTCGCCCGCCGACAGGCCGGCCGATGCGGCCAGCTGCAGGCAGGCCTCGGCCATCGTGCGGCCCATGGGGCCGACCACGGAGATCGGCGTCCAGCCGAGCAGCTTGCGCGAGCTGGGCACCACGCCGGGCGACGGCCGAAAGCCCACCACGCCGCACTTGGCCGCGGGGATGCGCAGCGAGCCACCCGTGTCCGAGCCCGTGCACACCGGCAACATGTCGCAGGCCAGCGCCGCGGCCGACCCGCCGGACGAGCCGCCCGCGTTCAGGCGCGGATCGAACGGGTTGCCCGTGGCGCCCCAGACCACGTTGCGCGAATTGGCGCCCGCGCCCATCTCGGGAATATTGGTCTTGCCCGTGACGATGGCGCCGGCCGCGCGCAGGCGCGCCACCAGCACGTTGTCCTGCGCGGGGATGTTCTCGCGGTAGATGGGCGACCCGTAGGTGGTCAGCAGGCCGGCGGTGGCCTCCAGATCCTTCACGCCCATGGGCAGCCCGTGCAGCAGGCCGAGGGGCTCGCCGGCGCGCACCGCCCGCTCGGCGGCCTGCGCCTCGGCGCGGGCGCGGTCGTAGCAGGTGGCGGTGACGGCGTTCACATACGGATTCACCGCCTCGATGCGGTCGATGCAGGCTTGCAGCAGCTCGACGGGCGAGATTTCGCCCGTGCCGATGCGGTGGCGCAGTTCATTGGCGGACAGTTCCACCAGCGTGGGATCAGCAGTCATGGTCGTGAAGAAGGTCCAGGGGCCATTGTGGATGAGCAGCGCCTCAGTCGGCGGTGATGCCCGCGCGCTGTGCAATGGCACGCATCAGCGGCAGCTCCCGCTCGATCAGGGCAGCCAGCTCGGCCGACGAGGCGAATGCGGGCTCAAACCCCAGCGCGAGCAGGCGCTCGCGCGTGTCGGGGTCGGCCACCACCTCGGCCAGCGTCTTCTCCAGCCGCGTCTTTACCGCGGCGGGCAGGCCCGCGGGCGCCACCATGGCCAGCCAGGTGTCCATGTTCAGGCCGGGGTAACCGCTCTCGGCCAGCGAGGGTACCTGGGGCAGCAGGGTCGAGCGCTTCTCGGTGGTGACGGCAATCGCCTTGACCTTGCCCTCCTTGAGCTGGGGCAGCGCGGCCGACACCGTGTCCACGGTGAACGGAATCTGCCCGCCGATCAGGTCCACCATGGCCGGCGCGCTGCCTTTGTAGGGCACGTGCTGGATCTTCAGGCCCGCGGCATGAAAGAACATCTCGCCCGCGAACTGCGAGGTCGTGCCCGCGCCGAAGGAGCCGTAGGAATACTTGTCGGGCGCGGCCTTCACGGCGCTGACGAACTGCTTCACATCGTTGACCGGCACGCTCTTGCTGGCCAGCAGGATCAGCCCCGTGCGCCCGGTGATGCCGATGGGATCGAAGCTCTTGACGGGGTCATACGGCAGCCGGGGCCGCACCGCCGGGTTCACCGTGAAGGTGGTGCCTGAGCTCAGCAGCAGCGTGTAGCCGTCCGGCGCGGCCTTGGCCACGTAGCTCGCGCCGATCACCGTGCCCGCGCCAGCGCGGTTGTCGATGACCACGCTTTGCCCCAGCTTGTCGCCCAGCTTCTTGCCGATCAAGCGGCCCAGCACGTCGGTGGCGCCGCCCGCGGGAAACGGAATCACCAGCGTGATGGGCCGGGAGGGAAACGCTTCCTGCGCATGCGCGGGGGCGAAAGCGGCGGCGCCCAGTGCGCAGGCCAGCATGGACAACATCGTCTTGCGGTTCATGGCGTTCTCTCCAGTCAAGCCAGTCAAAAAACAGATCCTTCCGCGGGGCCAGGACTCGGCGAAGGCGCGTCAACCCAGGGCCCGGCCACGTTCCTCGAAGCGCGCGTAGGCCTCGGGCGGCACGTACAGCCCGCCGGTGGTCCACACCAGGTGCGTGGCCTGCGCCAGGTGGGGCCACAGCCCTTGCGCGTGCAGCCAGGTGCGGCCCGTCTCGGTGCCCGTCAGGAAACCCGGGCCGCTCAGGCCCGCCGCTGCGGACGGCTCGATGCGCTCGCCCGTGGCATCCAGCACCTGTACCAATTGGCGAAACAGGGTGTCGTCGCACACGGTGAAGCAGCCCGCCAGCAACGGCTCCATCAGCTCGGCCGCGGGCAGGGACGCGCGTGGCACGGCCAGGCCGTCGGCTTCCGTCCGGTTGGTGAGGCCCCAGTCGTACACCGAGGGGTGTGCGCCCTGTCCGGCCATCATTTGCACCATGAAACACGGCGACTGCACGGGCTCCGCGAAGAAGCAGTGCACATGCGCCCCCAGCACCTGCCGCAGGCCGAAGGTGATGCCCGCCGGCGCCCCCCCCACCCCGCAGGGCAGGTAGACGAACAGGGGGTGCTGCGCGTCCACGGCGATGCCCGCGTCCTGCAACTGCTGGCGCAGGTGCAGCGCCGCGGCGCTGTAACCCAGCAGCAGCGACAGCGAGCGTTCGTCGTCCACGAAATGGCTGAACGGGTCCTGCGCCGCCTGCGCACGCCCCGCGGCCACAGCGCCCTCGTAGTCACCCGCGTGCTCCACCACCTGCACGCCGCGCTGGCGCAGGCGTTGTTTCTTCCATTCCTTGGCATCGGCCGACATGTGCACCACGGCGTGAAAACCCAGCGCCGATGCCGCCACACCGATGCTCAGGCCCAGGTTGCCCGTGGAGCCCACGGCCACGGTGTAGCGCGCAAACACGGCGCGCGCAGCGGGGTTTGCCAGGGCGCGGTAGTCGTCGGCACCGGACCGCGGCGTCAGCAGGCCGTGCTGCAGTGCCAGGCGCTCGGCCAACTCCAGCACCTCATGGATGCCTCCGCGTGCCTTGATGGACCCGGCCACAGGCAACCGGTGGTCCGCCTTGATCCACAGCGCGCCCTGGCCCGCGGCCAGCCCCGCCGCGGCATGCAGGCTGGACGCTGGTAACAGGGGCGACTCGATCACGCCACCCGTCGCCTGCAATTCGGGGAACACGCTCTCCAGCAGCGGCGCAAAGCGCACGAAGCGCGCCGCTGCCTTCTCCGTATCATCCAGACTAATGTGATCACCGGCCACGGCCTGCCGTGCGGCGGGTATGGACTGCCTGTGGGGGTTGAGCCATAGGCAGGGCTCGGCGCGGCGCAGCTGTGCGGCCGGGGCGTCGTCCTGCAAGCAATCCTGTGGGGAAACAACGGAGGGCATGGGCTGCGTCGGTGGAAGGTGGGTACAGACGGCATTCTTGGCATGCCCCGGCACCGATACAACTCATTTATATTGACGAGTGCATTAGTTTGAATAATGAATTCACGGCTTTTTCCTTCCCTGCTCGCGTGGCTGCGCTGCTTTGAAGCGGCCGCACGCCACGGCAGCTTCACGCGCGCGGCGGCGGAGTTGTGCATCACCCAGGGCGCAGTGAGCCAGCAGGTCAAGCAACTGGAAACCTGGCTGGGGCGCCCCCTCTTCGTGCGCACGCCCCGCACCCTCATGCCCACGCCCGAGGGCAAATGGCTGGCCGTGGTGCTGCGTGAGAGCTTCGGCGCCGTCGAGGACGCCCTGTCGCAGATGCGTGTGACCGGCGATACGCCCGTGGCCACGCTGAGCTGCTCCCCCTCGTTTGCCATGCAGTGGCTCACGCCGCGGCTGGGGGAATTCTTTCGTGAACACCCAGACGTGGGCCTGCGCGTGTTTGGCGAGTTCCACCGGCTGGACCGCACCCGCATGGTGCGCGACGGGGTCGAGGCGGCAGTTCGCTTCGACCTGGGCGGCTACACCGACCTGCGCGCCAGTGTGTTCCTAGATGAGTGGCTAATTCCCGTGGCCAGCCCCGCCTTCCTGGCCGCCCATCCTGACCTGCAGTCACCCTCGCAATTGCGCGGTGAATGGCTGCTGCACGACAGCAGTGCCTGGGAGGGAGCCGAGCCGTTTGAGGAATGGCAACACTGGTGCGCCTGCACGGACACAGCGCCGCCCGCCTGGGGCGCCGGGCAGCAGTTCAACCTGTCGCAATTGGCGCTGAGCGCCGCCCTGGCGGGCCAAGGCATTGCCATCGGGCGCGCGGCCCTCGTGCTGGAAGACGTACGGCACGGGCGGCTGGTGCCGCTGTTCGGGTGCAGCGTGCGCTCGCGGGCGTCGTACTCTTTCGTCACCACGGCGCAACCCAGCCCGCCGATGCTGCTGGTAAAGGAATGGCTGGCGCTGCAGGCGCAGCGCTTTGCTGAGTTGCGCGGGGCTCTGCTGCCGTGTCCCGCTTAAAAAAAGAAACTTATAAAGCGCTTTTTAATAAAAAAGCGTATAAAGGGTGGCATGACGCATTCGTTGATCACCACATTGGCAGAAGTGCGCAAAGCCCGGCGCATCACGCAGGCCGACCTGGCCGCACAAGCCGGCCTGTCGCGCATGGCCGTGCAGCGCACCGAGACGGGGGACGTGGACCCGCGCTTTTCCACCCTGGCCGAGATGGCCCGCGTGCTCGGCATGGAACTGATTGCCGTGCCGGCCGAACTGGGCCCCGCGCTGCAGGCCTTCATCCAGTCGGGGGGCAAGTTCCTGGGCCAGCCCTCGGGAGCGGACGCCCCCCCCTCGGTGGTGGAGAGCCTAGGTCGCTGAGCGAGACGCACGATGAGCACCGCTATCCGCTACCTGCGCCTGTACCTGCACCGCCCTGCAGCGCAGGGGGGCGGGCGGCGCGGTATCGGCTACCTGACCCAGTACGGCGACATCCTGCGCGTGTCTTTCGATGAGGACTACATCGCCGACCCGCAGCGCCCCACCCTGTCGCTGAGCTACCGCGGCGCGAACGAGGCGGACACGCAGCAGATCCTGCGCTCGGCGCGTGACGCCCGCTTGGTGCGCACCGACGGGCGTTGGCCGGCGTACTTCCAGAATCTGCTGCCCGAGGGCCACAACCGCGACCGCCTGGCGCGCGAACGCGGCTGCGCGCCCGACGACGAGTTCGAGCTGCTGGCCGCCGCCGGCCACGACCTGATGGGCGCGCTGGAGGTCGAACCCGTGCCCGCCCAGGAGGGCGTGCCCGACGTGGTGCGCTACTGGCACACCACGCAGGGCCTGGACGTGCTGGAGCCCGGGTTTGTCGAATACCCGGTGGAAGACGCCGCCTCACTGCCCGGTGTGGTCACCAAGTTCAGTGCCGTGCAGGACGGGCGCCGCTACCTCGTCAAGCGCCGCGGCGCCGCCGGCAGCGTGATCCTCAAGTTGCCCACCACGGCCCACCCGGACCTGGTGGCCAACGAGTTCACCTGCTACCAGCTGGCCGGTAGCCTGGGCCTGCATTGCGCCCAGGCGCGCATCATCACCCGCGCCGAGGCGGAACTGCCCGAGGCCGTGCCGTTCGACGACATCCTGGCTGTGCAACGCTTCGACCATCTGGCCGACGGCACCCGCGTGCACATGGAGGAGTTCAACCAGGCCCTGGGCTACGCGCCGCGCCAGAAGTACGGCAAGGGCCTGTTGCAGGACTGGGCCACCATGCTGCGCGTGGTCGATCGCCTGAGCGACCAGCCCGTGCAGGACACCCGCGAGTTCCTGGCGCGCATGGTGGCGTTCATCCTCATGGGCAACACCGACGCGCACCTGAAGAACTGGGCACTGGTCTACCCCGACGGGCAAACGCCGCGCCTGGCGCCGCTGTACGACCCGGTGTGCGTGGCTGCGTTCTTCGAGGGAGCGACCGAACACCAGTACGCGGTGAATCGCGCCATCGACCGCAGCATGCGCGCGCTGGACTGGGACGCACTGCAGGCTCTCATCAAGACCGCCGGCCTGTTGCGCATACCGCGCCACCTGGCACTGCTGCGGGACCTGGTACGCCGCGCGCAGGCCGACTGGCCCGCACTGCTGGCTGACGCCCCCTCCACCCTGCAGCGCGCCGTACAGGCGCGACTGGCGGGTGGCGTCGCACTCACGCACCCATAACAGTCGGGCCCGGTACAGCCGGGTGCGGCACCCACCCCCGTCGGTGAAAAGCCTGTGGGGCCACGCCCCGCACGCGCATGAGCCGGCGCAGCAGCCCGTTGCCCGACAGCCTTTGCCACAGGGTGCTGACTTGATGTACGTGCAAACCGGTGCCTGCCCCGAGTCTGGCCACCATCGTCAGTCACAGCCATGAGGCGGCGACGACCGCGCCTTCATTGGTCAAGGGATAAGCCAAGCCCCGCCGCGGTCCCTCAGCGGCTCTGCATCCATCCAGCAGCCTCATCCATCAAATGCCCGCGAAACACTTCGGCAATGGGCGACAGCCGCTTGCCCTTGGGCCAGACCAGGTGCCACTGCGACTGGATGGGAAAACCCTGCACGTTCAGAATGGCCAGGCCATCGAGGTGCGGACCCAGCGCGTGCCGCGAAACGATGGAAACGCCCAGTTGCCCTTGCACCGACTCCTTGATGGCCTCGTTGCTGCCCAGCTCCAGTACCGCAGCGGGCGCAAAGCCCAACTGGCGCAGATGGGCGTCCGTCGCCATTCGTGTGCCTGAGCCTTTCTCGCGCAGGATGAACCGCTCGCTCTGCAACTGCGGCAAGGCCACCCGTTTCTTGGCGGCCAGCCGGTGCCCCGCGGGAGCGATGACCACCAGCGGGTTGGGCATGAGCACGTGGTCCTCCAGCGGCAGATCGCCCGGCGGCATGGACATCACGTAAAGGTCGTCCTGGTTGGCACGCAGACGGGTGATGACATGGTCGCGGTTGAGAACTTCCAGCGAAATATCGATCTGCGGGTGCAGCTTGCAAAAGCTGCCCAGCAGGCGGGGAACGAAGTACTTGGCGGTGCTCACCACCGCCACCTTGAGCCGGCCGCTGGTCAGGCCCTTGGCGCCCAAAATGCCCTGCTCAAACGCATCCCACTCGCTGGCGATGGCGCGGGCGGTGCGGGCCAGGGCCTGGCCCGCCTCGGTCAGGTACACGCGGCGCGACACCACCTCGTACAGCGGCACGCCCACCGCTTGCGCCACCTCGCGCAACTGCATCGAAGCCGTGGGCTGGGTCACGTGCATGAGCTTGGCGGCGGCGCTCACGCTGCCGGTCTCGGCCAGCGCAAGAAACAGGCGCAGTTGGCGAAAAGTGATATTCATAGATTTTTATCTATAGATAACCGCATTCGAATCGATTTTACTTTGCCCCCTGCCCTCTCTAGCATCGCCTCCCATCACCCATGTGGAGTTGAAGAATGCAAAGTTTGCTGGACCCTGCGGTCCTTTTTTTTGCGCTGGGCGCTTTTGCGGGCCTAGTGCGGTCCAACCTGGAGATGCCTGCAGCCATCTCGAAGTTCTTGTCGATTTATCTGCTCACGGCGCTGGGCCTGAAGGGCGGCTTTGCGCTGGCGGCCTCGGGCTTCACGACCAGCGTGGCCAGCAGCCTGGGGCTGGCGGTGCTGCTGGCCGTGGTGGTGCCCCTGGTGGGTTACGCGCTGCTGCGGCGGGTGCTGTCGGGCTTCAACGCGGCGGCCGTGGCGGCCACGTATGGATCGGTCAGCGCGGTGACATTCGTGACCGCCACGCAGTACCTGGAATCGCAATCCATCTCCTACGGCGGCTACATGGCAGCGGCCATGGCGCTGATGGAGTCGCCCGCCATCCTCCTGGCCGTGATGCTGGCCAATGCGCTGCGCCAGCGCCAGGCGGTGCCCGCAGCCCATGCTGCGCCCGTGATGGCCGTTTCTCCTTCAGGCACCGCGGCCCTGGCCGGCCCCGGCGGGCTGGGTGCCGCGGGCCCCACCCCAGCGGGCAAGGGCGGTCCGGCCTTGTCGGTGGGGAAGATCCTGCGCGAATCGTTCACCGATGGCACCCAACTGCTGTTGCTGGGCGCCATGCTCATCGGCCTTGTCACGGGCGAGGCAGGCAAGGCTGCCATGCAGCCGTTTTCGGGTGACCTGTTCAAGGGCATGCTCTGCCTGTTCCTGCTGGACATGGGCCTGTCTGCCGCGCGCAATCTGCCCGCCGTGCGCAAACAGTCGCCCTGGCTGTTGGCCTACGCAGTGTGGGGTCCGCTGGTGCATGCCAGCGTGGCGGTCAGCCTGGCGTGGCTCGCCCAGGTGCCCGCGGGCGACGCCGTGCTGCTGATGGTGCTGGCCGCCAGTGCGTCGTATATCGCCGTGCCCGCCGTGGTGCGCTATGCGATACCCGAGGCAGATCCTTCGCTGTACGTCAGCCTGTCGCTGGGTGTGACGTTTCCGCTCAACATCCTGCTGGGCATCCCGCTGTATACGCAGGTGGTGTTGCAGTTGTGGGGTGGTTAACGGCTTGGGCACCAAAGCGCATTGCCCCGGCGGTGGCATCCGCTGCCGGGCATACGCCACCCATCTTGCTATCAATAAAATAGCTTCAACCGCTTATCCAACCCGCGCCAACTCGTCTTTTTACTCAAAAAATTTCGGCACCTGCCGAGCGCAGCAGGGCGGCTGCCGCGTCGGCTTTCATCGCGAGGGCGCAGCCCAAGGCGGTGTTGCCTTGCTGGTCGGCTGCGCGCGGGTTGGCGCCGCGTGACAGCAGCAGTTCCACCACGGCCGGATGGTTGAACAGGGCGGCGAACATCAGCGGCGTACGGCCATCGGGCGAAGGCCCGTCCACGGCCGCACCACCGTCCAGCAGCAGGCGCACCATGTCCACGTCGCCCTTGAAGGCGGCGCCGGCCAACGGTGTCTGCCCGCGGCCGTTCACCAGCCCCGCGTCGGCTCCGCGCGCCAGCAACAGCCGCGCGGCCTCGGCATGGCCGTGGTAGCTGGCCAGCATCAGCAGGCTGTCGCCCTGGGCATTGCGCAGGTCGGGCGGCAGACCGTTGTCCAGCCACAGCGCCAGACGCGCGGCGTCGCCCTGGCGCGCGGCGTCGAACACCTTCTCGGCAAAGGCCAGGGTGGCTTCATCCAGGGCGGGGCGTTCGGGCGTGGCGGTCATGGGGTTCTCCAGCGTCAAGGTGTGAGCCATTGTAGGAACGGGCCCCCTGCCCCGCCGCGCAATTGCGCTATGGCTTCGATAGCTTGACAGGCCGCACGGGTCAATGCCCCGTGGCCTTGGAGAGCAGCTGGATCACCAGCACGCCGCCCACGATCATGGCCATGCCGACGACGGCCGGCAGGTCCAGCTTCTGCCCATAGAGCAGCCAGCCGACCAGCGAGATCAGCACGATGCCCAGCCCCGACCACACGGCGTACACCACGCCCGTAGCCATGTGGTTCATCACCTTGGAGACGAGGTAGAACGCCACGCAGTAGCCCAGCACCGCCAGCGCGCTGGGCCCCAGCCGCGTGAGCCCCTGCGAGGACTTGAGCGCCGAGGTGGCCACCACCTCCGCCACGATGGAGATGCCGAGCAGAAGGTACGGATGCATGGGTAAGAAAGTGCGGTGCGTGCGAGATTTATCAAAATGATAGCTGCTCGCGCTTGATGGGAAAGCGCTCCAGGCATATTTGGCTTGAAATTCCCAGGCTACACCCTACCCGCCCGTGCAGACCAGCCGCTGCTCGCCCAGCCCCGTCGCGCCCAGCCGCATCACGTCGCCCGCGCGCAAGAAGCGCGGCGCGGGCTTCTGTCCCAGGCCCACGCCGGCGGGCGTGCCAGTGAGCACCAGATCGCCCGGCTCCAGCGTCATGAACTGGCTGATGTAGGCCAGCACCCGGGGCACGCCGAAGATGAAATTGCGCGTGTGGCCGTCCTGCATGCGCTGGCCGTTCACCTCCAGCCACAGCCCGATGGCGTGCGGGTCGGGAATCTCGTCGGTGGTCACCAGCCAGGGGCCCACGGGTGCGAAGGTGTCGCAGCCCTTGCCCTTGTCCCACTGCCCGCCACGCTCCATCTGGTAGCTGCGCTCGGACACGTCGTTGGCCAGCACGTAGCCCGCCACATGGGCCAGCGCATCGGCCTCGGCCACCTGCTGCATGCGCGTGCCGATGACGATGCCCAGCTCCACCTCCCAGTCGGTCTTGAGCGCGCCGGGCGGGATGCGCACGGCGTCCGTGGGGCCGCTGAGCGCGCTGGTCGCCTTCATGAACAGCACGGGCTCTGCCGGCGCGGGCAAGCCGGCCTCGGCCGCATGGTCGGCGTAGTTCAGGCCCACGCAGACGATCTTGCCGACACCGCCCACGGGGCAGCCCAGGCGTGTGCCGGGTACCACCGCGGGCAGGCGCGCGGCGTCGATGGCGGCCAGCGCGGCCAACGTGCGTGGCGCCAACTGCGTGGGGCCGATGTCCGGCAGCAGCATGGACAGGTCGCGCAGCACGCCCTGGGCGTCGATCAGGCCGGCGCGCTCCGCGCCGGGTTGTCCGTGGCGGACGAGTTTCATGGGTGTCTCCGTGGGTTTGATCGGGACGATCTTATGCACGCCATCCCGTTCATCCATCGCATCGACTGATGGCCGCATCGCGTTTGGCGATGGCGAGGCCGGCACGGCCGCCGCGCGGCACGCGTACGATGCGCAGCTTCGCCGCCCCGCCATGCACCCCCACATCCCCGAATCACCCGCCAGAACCGCCGAGGACGACCACCCACGCCCGCACAGCCTGCGGGAGCTGTTCTGGGCCTTCACCTGGCTGGCGCTGCAGGGCTTTGGCGGCGTGCTGGCCGTGGTGCAGCGCGAGCTGGTGGAACGCCGCCGCTGGATGAGCAACGAGCAGTTCGTCGAGGACTGGGCCGCCGCGCAGATCCTGCCGGGCCCGAATGTGGTGAACCTGTCCATCATGGTGGGCGACCGCTACTTCGGCCTGCGCGGCGCGCTGGTGGCCGTGGCGGGCATGCTGTTGCTGCCGATGCTGCTGGTGGTGGTGCTGGCCGTGGTCTATGCCGGCTTTGCCGACCAGCCCATGGTGGCCGGCGCTCTGCGCGGCATGGGCGCCGTGGCCGCAGGCCTGGTGGCGGGCGTGGGCTGCCGCCTGGCCGCATCGCTGCGCAAGCACCCGCTGGGGCCCTGGGCCTGCGGCGCCATCGCGGCCGCCACCTTCGTCGCCATGAGCGTGCTGCGCCTGCCGCTGGCCTGGGTGCTGCCCGTGGTGGGCGGCGCGGCCTGCGCCCTCACCTGGCGCAAGCTCGCTCCCGCGGGGCACTGACGCAGCCATGGCCGCACCGCTGACCTTGCACCTGCAGCCGCTGGACTGGCTGAACCTGTTCCTGTACTACCTGTCGCTGTCGCTGCTGGCCGTGGGCGGCGCCATCGCCACCGCACCGGACATGCACCGCTTCCTGGTGGAGCGCCAGGGTTGGCTGACCGAGGTGCAGTTCAACACCTCCATCGTCATCGCACAGTCGGCTCCCGGGCCCAACGTACTGTTCATCGCCCTGCTGGGCTGGAACGTGGGCCTGAACGCGGCCGGCACCGGCACGCATGCGGCCTGGGCCTTCGGCGCAGTGGGCGTGGCGGTCTGCATGCTGGGGGTGCTGCTGCCCAGCAGCCTGCTGACCTGGGCCGCCACGCGCTGGGCACACCGCAACCGCGAGCGCCGCTCGGTGCGCGCCTTCAAGCAAGGCATGGCACCACTGGTGATCGGCCTGCTGCTGGCCACGGCCTGGGTGCTGGGCAGCGCCCATGGCGAGCCCGCGCAAGACTGGCCACTGTGGCTGCTGAGCGCGGCCACCACCCTGCTGGTGTGGCGCACGCGCATCCACCTGCTATGGCTGCTGGGCGCGGGGGCGTTGCTGGGCGCGTTCGGCTGGGTCTAGCGCGGTGTCAGGGCTGGCGCGCGCGACGGTAGTCCGCCAGCGCCCGCACCGTGGTGCACAGCAAGCCATGCGCACGGGCAAAGCGGGCCACCTGTGCGCCGCGCGCCATGCTGCCGTCGGGGTTCATGAGCTCGCACAGCACGCCCGCAGGCGGCAGGCCGGCCAGCACGGCCAGGTCCACGGCCGACTCGGTATGGCCGTCACGCTCCAGCACCCCGCCCGCGCGTGCCACCAGTGGGAACACGTGGCCCGGGCTTACGACCTCGGGCGCGCACCCCGGCGCCGGAATGCGCAGGGCGCATCGCACGGTCTGCAGGCGGTCGGCCGCCGACACGCCGGTACTCACGCCATGCGCGGCCTCGATGGACTGGGTGAACGCGGTGGAGAACGCCGAGCGGTTCACCTCCACCATGGGCCGCAGCCCCAGCGCCTTGGCATGCGCGGACGTCAGGCACAGGCAAACGATGCCGCTGCCCTCACGGATCATGAGCGCCATGGTGGCCTCGGTCATGTTGGCGGCGGCGCAGACCAGGTCGGCTTCGTTTTCGCGGTCGGCGTCATCGAGCACCAGCACCGGGCGGCCGGCCGCGATCGCGGCGATCACCGCGGGCAGGGGCGCGAGCGTGACCTCCTGTGGGAGATCGCCAGGGGCGGACAAGAAAGTGGCGGGAAAAGACATGAAACGCTCCTCGGTTGAAATGAAGAAACGCCTCAAGGCATGCAAGAAGCACCCACGCGCGCATGGGCCCGGGGCCCGGCACGCGCGAAGCACACGGCCGCGCCCAGGGCGCTGGGCCCCGGTCGCGGCACGTCTTCTTTCATCCGGACTATGACCGTCGGCCCCGGACTGGGAGTGGCCTGCGCCGCCCCGCACCGGGTCTGCTGACCCCCGGTTGCACTGATGGCAACCGGGGCGCTCGCGGGCTCGCGGTGCAAGAAAACCTCCATGCGCCGCCTACCGCCGGTGGGGAATTCCACCCCGCCCTGAAGACCTGCCGATTATGGCGCCTCAACCATCGGCGGCCCGTCCAGCAGCAATGGCAGCAAACGCGCCGCCGAACCACGCAGCACGGCGTGGGCGATACCGTCCAGCTCGCTGGCCGCGGTGTTGACCACCACCACGCGCGCACCGGCATGGCGCGCCTGGTGCGCCAGCCCTGCGGCCGGGTACACGGCGCCCGCGGTGCCCACCACCAGCATCAGCTCGCAGGACTGCGCCGCCTGCTGCGCCGCGGCCAGCACCGGCAGCGGCAAGGCCTCGCCGAACCAGACCACGCCAGGGCGTACCAGGTTGCCGCAGGTGGGACAGCGCGGCGGGTGGCCGGGCGCGGCGTGGGCCAGATCGCAGCAGGCACGCGGACGGTCGAGCCAGCGGTCGGCCGTCAGGTCACCATGCAGGCACAGCACATCCGGGCTGCCGGAGCGCTGGTGCAGGCCGTCCACGTTCTGGGTGATGAGCGTCAGCCGCCCGCGCCCGTGCTGCGCAAACGCCGCCAGCGCCCGGTGGCCCGCGTTGGGCTGCACGCCCGCGAGCAAGCCGCGGCGGTGGGCGTACCAGTCCCACACCCGCGCGGGCTGGGCCCTGAAGCCGGTCTCGCTGGCCATCTCCATGGGGTTGAACTGCGCCCAATAGCCCGTCTGCGCATCCCGGAACGTGGGGACGCCCGACTCGGCGCTGATGCCTGCGCCTGTGAGCACCGCGATGCGGCGCGCATCGCGCACCCACGCCCGCACCTCGTCCAGCGGGGTGCAGGGGCCGGACGTTCCGGCATCGTCCGTCATGCCGCGGCCTCGGCCAGCAGGCCCTGCTCGACCATGGCGACCAGTCGCTCGGCCAGCGCCTGGCAGCCGGCCTCGTCCAGGCCGCGCAAGGGGCCGTCCAGCATCAGCATCGCCATGCCATGCACGGCGGACCAGGCCATGAACTCGGCGCCCGGGCGGCGTGCGGGTGGCAGCAGACCGGCCTGCACCATGCCGTCGAGTGTGTGCCCCAGCAGTTCGAACGGATCCATGCCGCTGGCCCCGCGCGCCGCACCATCGTCCGGCGCGCGCTCTTCCACATCAAAGGGCCGCGCCACGAAAGCGGTGCGGAACAGGCCCGGCTCGTGCCGCGCAAAGCGCAGATAGCCCAAGCCCACGCCGCGGAACGCGGCGCGTGCACGCTGGCGCGGATCGCGCAGCCGGCGCGTGGCATGGATCTCGGCCTCGATCGCGCGCGCCAGTTCCGACAGCGCCACCGCGCGCACGGCTTCCAGCAGCGCCTGGTGGTTCTGAAAGTGCCGGTACGCCGCATTGGGCACGACACCGGCACGGCGCGTGGCTTCGCGCAGCACTACCGCGGCAGGGCCGCCTTCGCGCGCCAGCGCCACACCGGCGTCCAGCAGCGCGCGCCTCAAATCCCCATGGCGGTACGTGGCACGCGCAGGGCTCAGGTCTTCATTCGGCATTTACGAGTTTTTACAGATACACCGTCCACATTTATCGACGCAGCCCGCATACACTGCAAGTGTACATTGTCCACAAAGGAGTGCGCCATGGAACCCGACAGCTACATCGACGGCTTCGTGCTTGCCGTCCCCACTGCCAACAAGGAGACCTTTCGCCAGCACGCCAGCGAGGCCGCGCAGATCTTCAAGAAGCACGGCGCCCTGGAGATCGTGGAATGCTGGGGCGACGACGTGCCCGAGGGCAAGCTCACCTCCATGCCCCTGGCCGTGCAGCGCAAGGACGACGAGACCGTGGTCTTTTCCTGGGTCGTGTGGCCCTCGCGCGCGGTACGCGATGCCGGCCGACCCGCTCTGCCCCAAGGACATGCCTTTCGATGGCCAGCGTGTGATTTATGGCGGGTTTCGCGTGCTGGTACACGCGTAAACGGCGCGCACCTCTTCCCCCTTCTACTCCACTCAAACCACCCCAAGGAGACACCATGCAGTTCACGCCCTACCTCAACTTCGACGGCAACTGTGCCGAGGCATTTGCCTTCTACGCCAAGCTGTTCGGCGGCACCATCGTCCACCAAAGCACCTTTGGGGAGATACCTCCCTCCGAAAACATGCCCCCGCTGCCCGAGGCAGCCAAGAGCCGCATCATGCATATGCAACTGCAGATCAAGGACCAGTCGTTGATGGGATCGGACGCCATGCCGACCATTCCCGGGCAGGACCCCAATGCCTGTGGTGGCGGCTACCAACTGCCGCAGGGTCTGTGGGTGTCGATCCAGGCCGCCGACGCGGCCGAGGGGCGCCGCCTGTTCGATGCGCTCAGCGCCGGCGGCGAGACCGTCATGCCATTTGCCGCGACCTTCTGGTCACCCGGCTTCGGCATGGCGCGCGACCGCTTCGGCACGCCGTGGATGGTCAACGTGACGGCACAGGCCTGATGCCCCACACCCAAGGAGGCCATATGTCTGACCGCACCGTTCGTTTGCACCGGGTGCTGCGCACCACGCCGCACAAGCTGTATCGCGCCTTCCTGGAGGGCGACGCCATGGCCAAATGGCTGCCACCCCACGGCTTTACCTGCAGGGTGCAAGAACTCGACGCCCGCGTGGGGGGCACCTTCCGCATGTCGTTCCACAACTTCGGCTCGGGCCAATCGCACGCCTTCGGCGGCGAATACCTGGAGCTGGTGCCGGGGGAGCTCATCCGCTACACCGACCGGTTCGACGACCCGCACCTGCCCGGCACGCTGGAGGTCACCGTCCGGCTCACGCCCGTGAGCTGCGGCACCGAGCTGAGCATCACCCAGGCCGGCATTCCGCAGGCCATTCCGCTGGAAATGTGCTACCTGGGCTGGCAGGAATCTCTCACCCAGCTGGCCGCGCTGGTGGAGCCCGACATCCCGGGTTAAAGGCCCAGCAGTCCCGACTCAGCAGGAGCACCCCATGACGCAACCCGCCAAAAACACCGTCTGCCTGTGGTTCGACGGCACTGCCGAAGAAGCCGCGCGGTTCTACGCGAAAACCTTTCCCGACTCATCCGTGAGCGCGCTGCACCGCGCGCCGGGGGACTTTCCGTCAGGCCACGAGGGCGATGTGCTGATGGTCGAGTTCACGGTGCTGGGCATCCCCTGCCTGGGGCTCAATGGCGGCCCGGCCTTCAAGCACAGCGAGGCTTTCTCGTTCCAGGTGGCGACCGCCGACCAGGCAGAAACCGACCGCTACTGGAATGCCATCGTGAACAACGGCGGCCAGGAAAGCGACTGCGGCTGGTGCAAGGACCGATGGGGCCTGTCCTGGCAGATCACGCCCGTGGCCCTGACCCGCGCGGTGACCGACCCCGACCGCGCCGCAGCCAAGCGCGCTTTCGACGCGATGATGCAGATGCGCAAGATCGACATTGCCGCCATCGAGGCGGCGCGCCGCGGCTAGGGGCCGGGCGCCTTCCGCGTTCAGGCGCGCTGGCGCAGCGCCTCGTACAGGCACACCGCGCTGGCCACCGACACGTTCAGGCTCTCGACAGCGCCCTGCATGGGGATGCCCACCAGTTCGTCGCAGGTCTTGCGCGTCAGTTGGCGCATGCCCGGGCCCTCGGCGCCCAGCACCAGGGCGACCGGGCCTTTCAGGTCCACTTGATACAGCGTCTTGTCGGCATCGCCACTGGTGCCGATGACCCAGATGTTGCGCTCCTTGAGCTCGTTCAGCGTGCGCGCCAGGTTCGTGACCATGAAGTACGGCACCGTCTCGGCCGCGCCGCTGGCCACCTTGGCCACGGTGGCGTTGATGCCTACCGCATGGTCCTTGGGGGCGATCACCGCATGCGCGCCCGCGCCATCGGCCACGCGCAAGCAGGCGCCCAGGTTGTGCGGGTCGGTCACGCCGTCCAGCACCAGCAGCAGCGGATTTTTCACGCCACGGGCCTCCAGCTCGTCCAGCAGCTCGTCCAGCGTGCGCACCTGCGCCACGGCCTCGACCCGCGCCGCCACGCCCTGGTGTCCATGGCTGCCGGCCAGCTTGGCCAGGCGCAGGCCGTCGGCTTCGATCAGGCGCGCCCCCGCCTCGCGTGCGCGCTCCAGGAACTGGCGCATGCGCGCGTCGCGGCGCGTGGGCTCGTAATAGATCTCGATGATGCTTTGCGGCGCGGTCTTCAGGCGCACGCCCACGGCGTGAAAGCCGAAGAGGACTTTGGGGGAGGACATGGGTGGCGATTATCCCGCCAGCGACCCCACTGGCACCGTGGCGCGGCGCAGGCCACCGCCGGGCAGCCGCTAAAATCCGCGTTTCTTCCCTTGACAAACGGGCCGCTGCCACAAGCGGCGCCGCTTGCCTGACCGCCTTCATGGCCGTCCCTGTGGCGGCCGCGCCTGCCACAAGGCGCCGCGCTGCGCGGCCTGCGCAGCGGCTCAGGCCCTCCTTCTGTTCAGATCATGATCCTCTCTCCCCTGTTGCGCTGGGTGCAGCGCACGAGCCTGGTCACCCAGATCGCCATCGCCGTGGTCATCGGCATTGTGCTGGCGGCTGTATGGCCCGCCGCAACGCCCCACTTGGCCATACTTGGCTCGTTGTTCATCTCGGCCCTGAAGGCGGTGGCGCCGGTGCTGGTGTTCGTGCTGGTGATGGCCGCCATCAGCAACCACACACCGGGCGAGACGACGCACATCCGCCCGGTGCTGGTGCTGTACGCGGTGGGCACGCTGGCCGCGGCTACCGTGGGTGTGGTGGCCAGCATGTGGTTTCCCAGCACGCTCACGCTGCAGGCGCCAGCACAGGCCGCCGCGGGGCCGGGGTCGGTGTCCGAGGTGCTGATGAACGTGCTCAAGAGCGTGGTCGAAAACCCAGTCAGGGCGCTGCTGGAGGCCAACTACATCGGCATCCTGGCCTGGGCCATTGCGCTGGGCCTGGCGCTGCGCCACGCCAGCGCGGGCACGCGCGCCATGCTGCAGGACGGCGCCGCGGCCGTGACGCAGGTGATCCAGTTGGTGATCCGCCTGGCGCCCCTGGGTATCCTGGGCCTGGTTGCCAGCACCTTTGCGGAAGCCGGCGCGCAGGCGCTGTGGGGTTATGCCCAACTGCTGGCCGTGCTGCTGGGCTGCATGCTGTTCGTGGCGCTGGTGGTCAACCCGCTGATCGTGTACGTGGCGATCCGCCGCAACCCCTATCCGCTGGTGCTGATGTGCCTGCGCGAGAGCGGCGTAACGGCGTTCTTCACGCGCAGCTCTGCCGCCAACATCCCGATCAACCTGGCCCTGGCCAAGCGCCTGCGCCTGAACGAGGACACCTACAGCATCGCCATTCCGCTGGGCGCCACCATCAACATGGCCGGCGCGGCCATCACCATCAGCGTGCTGTCGCTGGCCGCGGCCAACACCCTGGGCGTCCAGGTAGACCTGCCGACCGCGCTGCTGCTGTGCGTGGTTGCGTCGCTGTGCGCCTGCGGCGCATCGGGCGTGGCCGGCGGCTCGCTGCTCCTGATTCCGCTGGCGTGCAGCCTGTTCGGCATCGGCAACGACGTGGCGATGCAGGTAGTGGCCATCGGCTTCATCATTGGCATCCTGCAGGATTCGGCCGAGACGGCGCTGAATTCCTCCACCGACGTGATCTTCACCGCCGCCGCCTGCCTGGCACAGGAGCGCAAGGCGCAGGTCTGATTCACCACCAGCTCGCTATCGATACGAGAGCTGCCAGCGCTTGCTGCGCATGGATTTCAAGATGGAATTCATTGAAAACCACCTAGTAGCAAGCGCTGGCAGCTATTCTTTCAGGAGTTATCGACCAGCCGTCCGGCCTCAATGGTGATGCGCCGGTCGCAGCGCGCGGCAATGCCGCGGTCGTGCGTGACCAGCACCAGCGTGGTGCCCTGCTCGCGGTTGAGGGCCAGCATCAGTTCCATGATGGTCTCTCCCGTGGCGAAGTCCAGGCTGCCCGTGGGCTCGTCGGCCAGTAGCACGGCGGGCTCCACCACGAAGGCGCGTGCCAGCGCCACGCGCTGCTGCTCGCCGCCCGACAGCACCTTGGGATAGTGCGTCAGGCGCTGGCCCAGGCCGACGCGCTCCAGCATGTCGGTCGCGCGGCGGCGTGCATCGCGAATGCCCGCCAACTCGAGCGGCAGCATCACGTTCTCCAGCGCCGTGAGGTTACCCATGAGCTGAAAGCTCTGGAACACGAAGCCCACCTGCCGGGCGCGCAGTGCGGCGCGGTCGTCCTCGTCCAGTGCGAACAGGTCCTGCCCACCCAGCCGCACCGTGCCGCGCGTGGGCGTGTCCAGCCCGGCGATGATGGACAGCAGCGTGCTCTTGCCCGATCCCGAGGCGCCCACGATGGCCGCAGTCTCCCGCGGCGCCAGGCGGAAATCGATATCCCGCAAAATCTCCAGCGTACCCGTGGAGTCCGTGACGGACTTGGACACATGCTCCACCGCGATGATGGATTCGGGCGGCATGCGTTCGTTGGAGGCGGCAGGGGCCGCGGCGGCGGAGGTTTCGGACATGAAAGGTTCTCGGCAGTGAAGCATATGATTCGGCGTGACTTTATCGTGGCGGGCGCCCTGGCCCTGTCGGGCGCGGCGCCCGCCCTTGCGCAGTCCGGTGGCAAGAAGCCCACCCGCGCCCCCGTGATCCTGGTGGTGGGCGACTCGCTCAGCGCCGAATACGGCCTTCCGCGCGGCACCGGCTGGGTGGCGCTGCTGGACAAGCGGCTAGCGCAGGAGAAGATCCCCGCCACGGTGGTCAACGCCAGCGTGAGCGGCGACACCACCGCCGGCGGCCGTGCGCGGCTGGCCGCACTGCTCCAGCAGCACCGACCCACGCATGTGGTGATCGAACTCGGCGGCAACGACGCCTTGCGCGGCCTGCCGCTGGCCAGCACCCAGGGCAACCTGGCGTGGATGACCGAACAGGCCCAGGCCGCGGGCGCGCGCGTGCTGCTGGTGGGTGTGCAGGTGCCGCCTAACTACGGCGCCAACTACACCCGGCAGTTCGCCGAGGTCTTCGAGAACGTGGCCCAGGAGCGCAAGGCGGCGCTCGTGCCCTTCCTGCTCAAGGGCGTGGCCGATGGGCCCGATCCCACGGCGCTGTTCCAGCCCGACCGCATCCACCCCACGGCTCAGGCGCACCCGCGCATGCTGGACAACGTGTGGCCCGCGCTGCGCGCCTTGCTGTAAACCATCGTCAGAGAATCAGCCGGCGCTCTGCGGCGCCTGCGCGGACGCAGGGGGCGCAGTGGGCGCCGCCACCGCCGCGCGGTAGGCATGCCAACTGGCATGCCCCAGCACCGGCCCCACCACCAGCAAGCCCGCGCCCCAGGCGAACAGCGACAACGCCACCAGCGCCGTGATGAGCAGGCCCCACAGCAGCATCACGCCGGGGTTTTCCACCACCACCCGCATGCTCGCAATGCCGGCCGTGAGCGCATCGGTGTCGCGGTCCAGAATCATCGGAATGGACACCACCATGCTGGAGAACACCAGGGCCGCGAACACACTGCCCACCAGCAGGTACACGGCGACGAACTGCCAGTTGCCTGGGTTGAACACCGCCTGCACCACCCCCGTGGTGGACGGCATGCCGGTGTTGAAGAACACGGCAAACACCACGAGCGACGCGCGGCCCCACAGCAGCTCCAGCACCACAAGTACGAGTACCAGCATGCCCATGCTGCCCAGGTGGCGGTCCCAACAGGTCAGCGATTCGCCCAGATCGGGTGCCAATCCCTGTTCGCGCCGGCGGCTGGTGTCGTACAAACCCATGGCCAGGAAGGGGCCCACCAGCAGGCAGCCGCTGGCAAACGACATGGTGTATTCCGGCCGCGCCTGGAACACCCAGCCCAGCAGGAGTGCCATGCCCCAGAACCACGTACCGTAGAACAGCGCCACGCCGGGTGCGGCCATCATGTCGCGCGCCCCCAGCACGAGCCAACGCAGCGGGTCCGGCCAGCGCAAGGGGTTGAGAGTCACCGGTGCGGACACCGGCGTGGAGGTGACTGGCGCGGAAGAATCAGACATGGCGGTCGGCATCGCTGCGGCAGTGGCGTTGCTGCCACCTTAACCACCTGACTGCCTGACCACCATCAAGGAAACTACCACCCTCGCCGCACCAGCCGCCAACGCATCAGGCAGCTCCAAAGGCCTGGTGCATCGCCTGCGCCAGGTCGGCACGCAGGTCGTCCACGGCCTCCAGCCCCACGGAGAAGCGCACCACGGTGCCGGGCCGCAGATGCGCGGTGGCGCGCGTGCGCATGCTGGGCAGGTCGTAGGGCACCACCAGGCTCATCGGCCCGCCCCAGCTGTATCCCAGCTTGAACAGGCGCAGGCCGTCGCAAAAGGCATCCACCTGCGCCTGGCTGTGGCATGCGTCAATGACCACGCTGAACAGGCCGGCGGCAGCGCCCTGCCCGCCATTGGCTGCGCCGCACAGCGCCTTCCACTGCGCATGGCCGGGCGATCCGGGCAGCGCCGGGTGCAGCACCTGGGCCACCGCGGGCTGCAAGCCCATCCACTGCGCCAGGTCGCGCGCGGCCGCATCGTGCGCTTGGTAGCGCAGCGCCATGCTGGGCAGCGCCCGCAAGACCGCTTCCACGTCGTTCGCCCCCACCCCCAGCCCGAGCCGCATGTGCGTGAGCTTGATGCGCAGGTGCAAGCCCTCGTCGCGCGTGGTGATGCTGCCCATCAGCACGTCGCCGCCGCCGCTGGGGTACTTGGTGAGCGCATGCACGGATACGTCCACGCCCAGCGCGCCCTCGGCACCCGCGCCACGGCCCAGCAGGTCGAAGGGTGCGAAAGCCAGGCCCGCGCCCCAGGTGTTGTCCAGCACCGTGGCCACGGCGCGTGCGCGGCAGATGCGCACTTGCTCCACCAGGTCGGGGAACTCCAACGTCACGGAGCCCGGCGCCTCCAGCCACACCAGCCGCGTGGCGTCGGTGATCTTGGATGCGAGGTCCGCCGGGTCCAAGGGGTCATAGATACGGTGGCGGATGCCGTAGTGGCGCAGCTCCACCTCGGCCAGTGCCTTGTTGGGACCATAAGCGTTGTCCGGGATCAGCACCTCGTCGCCCTGGCGCAGCAGCGCCAGCGATACGGTGGAAATGGCGGCCAATCCGCTGGGCACCAGCAGGCACTGCAGCCCGCCTTCCAGCGTGGCCAGGCGCTCTTCCAGCTGGTAGGTCGTGGGCGTGCCGTGCAGCCCGTAGGTGTAGCTGCTCTTGTCCTTCCACTCGCGCGCGCGCATAGCGGCGACGTTGGGGAAGATGACGGTGGACGCCTTGTGCACCGCTGGCTGCGGGGCATGGAAACCCTGCGGCGGTGTGTACTCGTGGTGAATGAGGCGGGTGGACAGGTCGGGTGGGGAGGGCTGCTTCATGCGCCGATGGTAGAGCCTGTCCCCCGCCCATGCTCAGCCGCCGCTGGAGATGGTGAGGTTGTTGACCACCGAGGTCACGCCCGGTACGGCCTGTGCGATCTGGCTGGCGCGGTCACGGGCCTGCTCGCTTTTCACGGGGCCATTGAGCGTGACGACGCCCGCACGGGTGTCCACGTCGATCTTGATGGCGCTGAGGTCCGGGTCTTGCGCCAGGCCCGCGTTCACCTTGGTGGTGATGCCGGCATCGTCCATAAGGGCGGCTGCGTCGGCCGTGGCGTTGCGTGAAGCCTGCCCGGCTTCCTGCGCCGCGGATTCCATTTTTTGCTTGGCATCCTGGGCCGCCTGTTCGGTCTTGTTGATGGCGGAATCCAGGCGTTGCCCGGCCGTGGGTTCCTCGGCCTTGTTGCAAGCACTCAACCCGGCGGCCAGGGCAGCGGCAGCGGCGAAAACGGTCCAGCGCGACGTTCGAAAAAGAGGGGTTGTCATGGGCATATCTCCTTCCAGTGGGTACGGAGTCCACTGTAGAAAGCACTGGCTGCCGAGCCGGTCGGAGAGGACCGAAACCGCAGTAGGACAACAGCGGCTTTCAGGCACGTGCCGACGCAAGCTTGGACAATCGGCCCATGTCCTCATCCTTGCTGCATCGCTGGTTTCCCTTTCTCTCCTGGCCCCGCCCGACATCCGCGCTGCTGCAGGGCGAGTTCTGGGCCGGCATGACCGTCGGGCTGATGCTGGTGCCGCAGGGCGTGGCGTATGCCGCGCTGGCCGGCATGCCGCTAGTGACGGGGATCTACGCATCGCTGGTGCCGGCACTGGTAGCCGTGCTGTGGAGCTCATCCACCCGCCTGGGCGTCGGGCCCACGGCGCTCACCAGCCTGCTCATCGGCGCGTCGATCACCGGGCTGGCCGAGCCCGGCAGCGCCCATTGGGTCACGCTGGCGGTGTGGATGGCCCTGCTGTCGGGCCTGCTGCAGCTGCTGCTGGGCGTGGTGCGTTTCGGCTGGCTGCTCAACCTGGTGACCTCGCCGGTGCTGGGCGGCTTCACGCAGGCTGCGGCGTTGCTGATCCTGGCCTCGCAACTGCCCGACCTGTTGGGCCTTCGCACCAGCTGGAGCGCACTGGCGGTCAGCCCGTCGCTGCACCACTTCGACCTGCGCGCGCTGGCGTTCGGCCTGGGCAGCCTGGGCTGCCTGGTGCTGGCGCGGCGCTGGCGCTCCAGCTTCCCGGCCGCCATCGTGGTGATCGCGCTGGCGGCACTCATCAGCTGGGCCATGGGCTATGCCGATGCCGACGGCGCCGTGATCGGCCACTTGCCCTCCGGCCTGCCGACGCTGTACTGGCCGGGATGGCTCTCGTGGGAAGAAATGGGCGCGCTGGTGATGCCGGTGATGGTCGTCACGCTGGTCAGCTTCCTGGAGACCGCCTCCAGCGCCAAGGTGGAGCACCACCAGGGCGGCACCCGCTGGAACGAGAACCAGGACCTGATCGCCCATGGCATGGCCAAGATCAGTTCGGGCCTGTGTGGCAGCTTTGCCACCAGCGCGTCGTTCTCGCGCTCCGCCATCAATCTGTATGCGGGCGCCAAGAGCGGCTGGGCGACGCTGTTCGCGCTGGTGCTGGTGCTGGCAACGCTGCTGTGGCTCACGCCGGCCCTGTACCACGTACCACAGCCGGTGCTGGCCGCCGTGGTGGTGACAGCGGTCACCAGCCTCATCAAGCCCGCCGGCATGTTGCGCCTGTGGCGCGTCTCGCGCGTGGAGACGGCCATCGGCCTCGTTACCTTCGGCCTCACGCTGGCCACGGCACCGCGCATGTACTGGGGCGTGCTGGTGGGCCTGCTGATGAACCTGAGCCACTTTCTCTACCAACGGCTGCACCCGCGCATCATCGAGGTGGGCCTGCACCCCGACGGCAGCCTGCGCGACCGCCACCTGTGGCAGCTGCCCCCGCTGGCGCCAGAGCTGCTGGCCCTGCGCATGGATGCCGAGCTGGACTTCGCCTCCGCCAATGCGCTGGAGCGCCGCGTGACCGACGAGCTGGCCCAGCGCCCGTCCATCCGCCACCTGTGCCTGTTCGCGCTGCCCATCAACCGCATCGACGTGACGGGGGTGGAGGCCTTCATCCGCCTGCGCGCGCTGCTGCAAAGCCACGGCGGCACGCTGCATGTGACCGGCATCAAGCTGCCGGTACAGCACACGCTGGACAATGCAGGCGCGCTGGCGCCGGGACCCAACTTCGCGCTGTACCGCACCGACGCCGAGGCCATCGCGGCACTGCAGAGGCTGGCTCCCCCCGACGCCGGGAACCCTGTCTCGGCGCCGCAGTCCGACACAAGTGGCCCAGCTCAGTCGCTACCGAAGCTATAGCTGCTACACTGCCGATAGATATTTGTTTCTGGTTGTGACAAACACCGCGTCCCCCGCTTCCGTCTCTCTGCGCGACCTGCGTCTGGCCACGGCCCATGCCCTGGTGGCGCAGTCGTTGGGTTCCGAAGTGTCCCTGCAGGGCCAGACGCCGCTGCTGTACCTGCAGAACCTCATTGACGGCCTGTGCGAACTCTCGCTGAAGGACCCGCTCACCGGGCTGGCCAACCGCCGCCACGTGCGTGCGGTGCTGGAGCGCGAGATCGACCGGGTCGCGCGCTCGGGCGAAGCCGCGCTGCTGCTGATGCTGGACATCGACCATTTCAAGCAGGTCAACGACCGCCATGGCCACCTGGCCGGCGACATCGTGCTGCAGTCCGTCGCGCGTACGCTGGAGAGCTGCGTACGCCCCATGGACACCGTGGCCCGGTACGGCGGCGAGGAATTCGCCATCGTGCTGCCCGCCTGCCAGTTCGGCTTTGGCCGGGTGATCGCCGAACGCGTGCGCCGCGCGGTCGAAGCCACGCCCGTGCGCATCTCGCCATCGCTCACGTTGAACGTCACCGTGAGCATCGGCGGCGCCTTCGCGCTGCAATGGATCCGCAGCACCACCGCCCTGTGGGCCGACCGGGCCGATGCCGAGCTGTACAAGGCCAAGCTCGGCGGCCGCAACTGCATCAGCATCGAAGAACAACCCGACAGCACGGTCACTGCGGAAGAAAAGAGTTTGCTGTTCGGCCCGCTATACACTCCGTCGGGATGGGGCGACCTGCCCCCGCCTTTGGATCCATCCACAGGCAGCGCCTATTGAAAGCCCAGTGATGAACGACGCGCTGTCCCCAAACCCGACGACTCCACCGGCCGGCGCCGCTGCGCCGGCTTCTGCTTCCGTGCCCTCCGCCACACCCGCCAACGCACGCATCATCGCCATCACCAGCGGCAAGGGCGGCGTGGGCAAGACCTTCGTGTCCGCCAACCTGGCGGCCGCCCTCACCCGCCGCGGGCACCGCGTGCTGGTGCTGGATGCCGACCTGGGCCTGGCCAACCTGGACGTGGTGCTGAACCTGCACCCCAAGGTCACGCTGCACGACGTCTTTACCGGCAAGGCCCAATTGGAAGACGCCGTGATCAAGGCACCCGGCGGCTTTTCGGTCCTGCTGGCCGGCTCCGGCATGGTCGAGTACTCGCGCCTCACGCCCGAGGTGCGCAACGAATTCCTCAACGTCATCCACACGCTGGCACCCCGCTTTGACGTGGTGCTGCTGGACACCGGCGCGGGCATCTCGGACGTGGTGCTGTTTTCCGTCTCGCTGGCGCACGAGGTGCTCATCGTCGCGACGCCCGAGCCCACGTCGCTCACCGACGCCTACGCCGCCATCAAGGTGCTGGCCACCCAGCAAAAGCGCCAGCACGTGCGCATGGTGGTGAACCAGGCCGCACGTCCGGGGGACGGACGCGCCATCACCGGGCAGTTGCAGCAGGTGCTGGACCGCTTCGTGACCACCGACACCGGCCGCCCCATGCGGCTGATCCACGTGGGGGACATTCCCGCCGACACCTCGGTGCGCGACGCCGTGATGCGCCGCCAGTTACTGATGCTGCAGATGCCCGGCTGCCCGGCCGCGCTGGCCGTGGCCCAGTTGGCGAACAAGGTGGAGTCCACGATGCTCACGCCATCCCCCGAAGGACCGGGCGCAAATCGCTCCTGAAAAAATAGCTGCTAGCGCTTGCCCAACAAGCGTTACAGCCACTTTTGCCTTCAATAACTTACCCCAGAAACCTCCGCGGCGGCAGGGGAATGCGTTCGCTCTCGCCCGGGATGTGGCCCATGGCGTCGCGATCCCAGTCATCGGCGGCTTGCACGATGCGCTCCTTGCGGCTGGAAACGAAGTTCCACCAGATGTGGCGCGGGCCGTCCAGGGCGGCGCCGCCGATCACCACACACCGCGCCCCCGCCTTACCCGCGCGCACGCTGGTGGAGCGGCCGGGCTCCAGCAGCGCCAGCGTCTGCGCGGGCAACGCCTCGGCGTCCAGCCACAGCCCCTCGCTCACGGTGTAGAGCGCCATCTCGTCGGCCTGCGCGGGCAGGTCCAGCGCAGAACCCGGCTCCAGCTGCACATCCAGCAGCAGCGTGGGCGCAAACGTGGCCACGGGCGACTGGCAGCCGAAGGCCGCGCCAATCAGCACCCGCACCGCTGCGCCGCCATGCTGGTAGGCCGGGATCTGGTCCGCAGGGGTATGGGCGAAATGCGGCGCCGCTTCCTCATGCGCCTGCGGCAGCGCCGCCCAGAGCTGGATGCCGTGGTTCACATAAGTGCTGTGCGCCAGCGCGGGCGGGCGCCGCTCGGAATGCACGATGCCGCGCCCCGCCGTCATCCAGTTGATGGCGCCGGGCTCGATCTGCTGCAGCGAACCCAAACTGTCGCGGTGCAGGATCGCGCCCTCGAACAGGTAGGTGACCGTGGCCAGCCCGATGTGCGGGTGGGGCCGTACGTCATAGGCGGATGCAGGCGCCACCGTCGCGGGGCCGAAGTGGTCGAAGAACACGAAGGGCCCCACCGACCGGCGCTGCAGCGCCGGCAGCAGGCGGCGCACGGTGAAGCCGCCGCCCAGGTCCTTGAAGTGCCCGCTCAGGCGCAGAGGGCCCTGCGCAGGAATGGCGTCGGCGCTCATGCGCGCTCCACCACGGTGGTGATCTCGGTGGTCACCTGGGTCATGAGCTTGTGCACGGGGCATTTGCCGATCGCGGCCTGCAGCTCGGCGATCTGCGCATCGCTCAAGTCGCCCTGCACTTGCAGCCGTGTGGCCAGGCGATAGGTACCGCTGCGCTCCTGCGAGGCATCACGCTCCACCACGGTGCGCACGTCCTGCACGTCCCAGCCCTTGCGCCGCGCGTACCACAGCAGCGTGAGCGCCTTGCAGCCGCCCAGCGCGGCGTCGTACAGGTCGTGCGGGTTGGGGCCGGTGTCGTCGCCGCCTTCGGCGGCCGTGCCGTCCACCACCCATTCGTGGCTGCGGATGGCGAGGCGCTGGGCCATGGGGGTGCCCTCGATGCGCTGCAACTGGATGGTCATGGACGGCTCTCCTTCAGGGTTGTCCGTGCCACTGTAATGCGACAGGCGTGACAAGCACCGCGGCGTGCGCCCGCCCGGTGTCTAGGGGCGCAGCTGCAACTGGTGCACGTAGCGGCGCGGCTGGCGCTGCAGGGGGCGGTAGCCGCCGCCGGCCCAGGCCTGGGCCATGTCGGCGTAGCGCGGCGAGAACACCAGCCCGCTCTGACCCGTCTGGTAAATGAACAGCGAACGCTCCGGGTCTTGCAGGTCGTACAGCGCGCGCAGCGAGGGCGCGTGCCGGCTGGCGAAGGGCTCCACGGGCTGCGCAGCGTTGTACTGGCCCACGTTGACGCTGTACGCATCCCCCCCCGAGGGCACGCCCACGTTGAACCAGCGCGACAGCACGGGCACGCTGCCCAGCGGCTTGTGCACGGAAAGCGCCGGATGCGCCGCGCCCCACGCCCAGCGCTCGGGCTGGTTGCCATAGCGCGCGGCCAGGCGCTGCACGGTACGCTCCAGCGCCGCGCCGGCATGGGCGGCGCAGCCGTGGGGCGGGCACCACCAGGTGTCGCCGCGCTCCAGCATGCCTTCCAGGCCCGCACGGAAGTCCCGCCGGCCGTAGGTAGCGGCAAAGCGCTCCTCACCCACGCGGGGCACGACCAGTGCGCGCGTGAGCTCGTCGGCCCACACCGACAGGATGAGCGGCGCCGCGCGGTCGGCACGCATGTCGCCGTCAAAGCCGCGCAGTAGCGCCTGGGCCTGCCGCGCCAGCGGCTGCGAGACCGGAGCCGCCAGCAGATAGGGCAGCAGGCGCAGCGCGGCGGGGGACACCGTGTCGCCCTGCAGCGCGCGCAGGGACGGCAGGTCGTGCAGGCGCTGTGCCTCCAGCTGCTGCTCTATGCGCTGGTAGCGGTAGGGCAAGGCCCAGTCTTGCGTCAGGAAGTGCGGATAGCCCGGCGCCGTGATGCGCTGGTTGGCCGTGGCGATCCAGCCGCGCGCGCCGCCGTCGTCCTGCGGCGTCTGCGCCAGGGGCAGCCAGCCCTGCCAGTCGTAGCGCGCCTCCCAGCCCGGCGCGGGGGCCACGCCGCGCAGGTCGTTGTCGGCCGCACGCAGGGGCACGCGCCCAAAGGCCTGGAAGCGGATCGCGCCATGCACGTCCGCCGCCACCACGCTCTGCATGGGCGAGTGGTAGTGCGCCATGCCTGCGAAGAGTTCCTCCACCGAGCGCGCCTGGTTGCTCAGCAGGCCCGCCAGCACGGTGTGGTTGTCGGCATCCAGTGCGCTCCAGCGCAGCGCGATCACATGCCGGCGCAGGTCCAGCACGCTGCCGTGCAGCGCGGGCTGCGCATCGCTGATCACCGGCCCATGGCGCGTGCTGCGCACAGTGTGGCGCACGTCGGGGCGGCCCTTCACGCGGATCACGTGCTCGCGCTGCTCGAAGCCCTGCCAGCCCTCGGGCGTGCGGTAGCGCGTGGGGTCGTCGGGGTGGATGGCCTCGATGTACAGGTCCTGCACATCGGGCGCGGTGTTGGTGAAGCCCCAGGCCACCTCGGCCGTGCGGCCCAGCACCACGAAGGGCAGGCCCGGCAAAGTGGCGCCGATCACGTCAATGGCCGCGACGGGCGTGCCGTCGGACGCCCTACCCTGCGGCGCCTTCAGGTGCGCGAAGTACCACAGCGCCGGCGCGCCCAGGCCCAGGTGCGGGTCGTTGGCTAGCAGCGGCCGGCCGCTGGCCGTGCGCGTGCCGTCCAGCACCCAGTTGTTGCTGCCGCGCCCGCCGGGCGTGCCCAGTCCCGCCACGAAGTCCTGCGACCAGGCCTGCAGCGCGTGCGCCGCGCCTGCGCCTGCGGACTCGGCATCGGCCTGCGGGGCCGGTGCAGCCGCCTGCGGCGCGCGGTACACGCCCAGCGACCGGTACAGCGCCTGCAGGTCCACCGCCGTCGCGGGCGCCTCGCCAGGATAGGGCGGCATGAGCTGCCACAGCCGCTCGGTGGGCAGCGTGGCCGCCAGCGACAGGCGCGCGAACTCGTTGCCCCAGTTGCCGCCCAGGTCCAGCGCCATCATCAGCGCCCAGGCCACACTGTCCTCAGGCGCCCAGGCCACACCCTGCGCACCGCCGGACCGCGCACCCAGCAGCAAAAACTCCGGCGGCAGCGCCTGGGTCCGCGCCGCGTGGAAGGACTGGATGCCCCGGCTGTAGCCCTGCAGCGCCTCGCGCGCGAACGCGGGCAGCGCGGCGTACTGGCGGCGCGCCGCACCCATGATGTCCAGCGTGCGCATGAGCTTGTCGGTGTCCAGCGTGGCGGGGCCGAGGATCTCGGACAGCTCGCCGTGCATCAGCCGGCGGTTGAACTCCAGTTGCCAGGTGCGCTCCTGCGCATGCACGTAGCCCATGGCGAACCACGCGTCCCAGGGGGTCTGCGCCTCGATGTGCGTCACGTCGGCTTCGTCGCGGCGCACCGCCACGGCGTGCTGCAGCCCGGCGGCGCGCAGTGTCCCGTCCAGTTGCGGGAAGCTGCGCAGCGCATACACCGCGGCCACGCTGCCGGCCAGCAGCAGCGCTGCCACCAGCGCCACCACGGCGCCCGCGCCGATGCGTTGCAATCTGCCCATGCCGCCTCCCCCGCCGTCGCGGAGTTTCAAGCCAAAACCTGCCATCGCGCCCACCCTTCAAGCGCCGGCAGCTCTTAAATCAATAGCATCTCAGTGGGCATGGCCCCAGTAGATGAGCGCGTCGCGCCCTTCGACCGACAGCGACACCTCCGCGCCCACGGGCAGCAGCACCTTGGTGGGCACGTGGCCGAACGGCAGGTTGGTCAGCACCGGTGCCTTGATCTGCGTGCGCAGCCAGTCCACCACGCTCTGCAGCTTGAAGCCCTTGTCGTGCGGCGTGAGCTTGTATTCATTGAACTGGCCCAGCACCACGGCCTTTTGCCGGGCCAGCACGCCGGCGTGCAGCAGCTGGGTGAGCAGGCGTTCGACGCGGTAAGGGTGCTCGCCCACGTCCTCCAGGAACAACACGCCGCCCTTGACCTGCGGGAAGTACGGCGTGCCCACCAACGAGCACAGCACGGCCAGGTTGCCGCCCCACAGGGTGGCCTTCTTCACGTAGATGTCGCGCACGGCGGGCTGGCCGTCGGCGCGGGGTTTCTCGGCGTTCATGCGCCAGCCGCTGCCCTCGCCGTGGCCGGTAAGCAGATCGTCCAGGCAGGCCAGCATGATGTCGTCGGGCTCGCCCGGCACGCCCAGGTCTCCCACCAGCGCCGGGCCGGCCCAGGTGGTCGCACCGGTCTTGGCCAGCAGCGCGGACTGGAAGGCCGTGAAGTCGCTCACGCCCACGAACTGGGTTCCGCGCTCCACCGCCTTGGCCACGGCCTTGTACTGGATGCCCGGCAGGATGCGCGTGAGGCCGTAGCCGCCGCGGCTGATCAGCGCCACGTCGGCGCCGCTGGCGGCCGCGCGGTGGATGGCGGCCAGGCGCGTGGCATCGTCGCCGGCAAAGCGCGTGTGGGAGGCGAGCGCGTCGGGGTCCACCTCCACCTCGTGGCCCATGGCCTGCAGGCGGGCAATGCCGCGCTTGAACGCGGCCTTGTCGCGCACCGCGCCAGAAGGGGAGTAGATGTAGATGCGCCGGGGGCCGTGAGGGTGATCGCAGTGATCGTGGCCGCAGTCGTGGGGGTGGTTAGGCATAGCGGGTGAAGTATTCCATAGCGCGCAGCGCCGAGGCGGCGCTGGCGTCCGGCACGGTGAGGAGCGGCGCGGCACCGGCATCGGCAAAACGGACAAAGGCGCGCGGCCCGGCGCGATGGCCGGCATCAGGGAACGGCGCGGCGTCGCAGGGCGCGCCACGCCGCACATGCAGCACGCGCACCAGGGGCGCCGACGCCGCATCGGGCAGCAGCGGCGCACCGGGCTGCGCCACCTGCACCACGCCGCGCAAGGCCAGGCGCTGCACCAGCTCGGCCAGCACCTGTCGATGCCAGTCGAGGCGGTGGGCGGCTTCTTTCTTGGGTTTGTCGCTGCGGCCGAAGCCGATCAGGTCCGGCGCTACCACGCGGTGGCCGGCCTGCGCGAAGGCCGCCAACATGGGCTGCCAGCCATGGCTCCAGCCAGGGCTGGCATGCAGCAGCAGCCAGGTGCGGGCGGCGTCGCGTGGGCCTTCGTCCAGGTAGTGCAGGCGCAGGCCGGCCAGCGCGGGCAGATCGCTCACGTAATGCGGCGCGGGGCCGTCCAGATGGGCGAACGCGGCGTCGGGCGTGCGCAGCGCGTCCTGGCGCAGCGGGTGGGCGGCCAGTTGCTGCGCCCGCTGGGCGCGGCGGCGGTCGCGGAAGAAGTCGCTCAGCAGTGCACCGCATTCATCGGCCAGCACGCCGCCTTGCACCGCGGTCTGGTGGTTGAGACGCGGCTCGGCGAACAGGTTGACTACCGAGCCCGCCGCGCCGGTCTTGGCATCCGCCGCGCCGTAGACCACGCGCGGCAGGCGCGCGTGCAGCATGGCGCCGCTGCACATGGCGCACGGCTCCAGCGTGACGTAGAGCGTGCAGCCGTCGAGCCGGTAGTTGGAGAGCTGCGCCGCGCCGGCGCGCAGCGCGGCCATCTCGGCATGCGCCGTGGGGTCGTGCCCGGCGATGGGGGCATTGCGCCCGGTGGCGATCACCTGCCCATCGCGCACCAGCACGGCGCCCACGGGCACCTCGCCCGCCTGCTGCGCGGCGCGCGCCTGGGCGATGGCCTCGCGCATCCAGTGGGCGTCGTCGAATTTGCTCATCTTTCAATAGCTGCTCGCGCTTGATGGGTAAGCGCTAGAGGCCATTTTGTCCATCAATCTTCGGGCAGGGTGCGTGGCTGCTGCATCAGTGCGTCCATCTGCTGCTTCACCTGCTGCTGCACCTGCTGGCTTTGCGCGCGCACCGTGGAGGCGGCGCCCTCCGCCGGCGCCGGCAGCCCCTGCACGGCGGGCGGCACGGCGACGCGCGTGGCGCCCATCTGCTTCTTGACCAGTACGGCCACGAGGGCCAGGGCCAGCAGCAGCCCGATCAGTCCGAATCCTGTACGCACCGCCTGCCCTCCGCGCCGTGGTGGGCGCTTAGCCGAACACGTTGATGAAGACCTGGATGGCCACGGCATTGACCAGGTCGATGAAGAACGCGCCCACCATGGGCACGATCAGGAAAGCCTTGTGCGACGCGCCGTACTGGTTGGTAATGGCCTGCATGTTCGCCACCGCCGTGGGCGTGGCGCCCATGCCGAAGCCGCAATGCCCCGCACAGAGAACGGCCGCATCGTAGTTGCTTCCCATCAGGCGGAAGGTGACGAAGCCCGCGTAGGCCGCCATGACCAGCGTCTGCACGCCCAGGATGACGACCAGCGGACCCGCCAGCCCGGCCAGCTCCCACAGCTTGAGTGACAGCAGCGCGATCGCCAGGTAGACGGACAGCCCGGTGTTGCCGAACACGTCGATGGCGCGGTCGAACACCTCGAAGTTGAAGACGTAGTCCAGCACGTTGCGGATCAGCACGCCCCCGCCCAGCGCCCACACGAAGGTGGGCAGTTGCAGCGCCGTGCCCTTCGTCAACTGGCTCATGAACTCGGCAAAGGCCAGGCAGCCGGCAAACAGGGCCATGGTCTCGATGGCCGCGTCCGCCGTGATCAGGCGTGTCTTGTGCGGGAACTCGAAGTTGGGCGTGCCCGCCTCCAGCGCGCCGGCATCGCCCGTGCCCTGCGGGTGCTTCAGCCCGTGGCGCTGGATCAGCCATTTGGCCAGCGGCCCGCCGATAAGCCCGCCGATGACCAGGCCGAAGGTGGCACAGGCAATGCCCAAGGTGATGGCGCCAGGGATGCCATGGTCGTTTTCCAGCACCGAGCCCCAGGCCCCGGCCGTGCCGTGCCCGCCCACCAGAGTGATGGAGCCCGCGATCAGGCCGATCAGCGGGTCCAGCCCCAGCGCGGTGGCCAGCGCCACGCCCACGCTGTTCTGCACGCCGATGAACACCACCACGACCAGCAGGAAGACGATCAGCCCCATGCCGCCCTCGCGCAGCTTGAGGAAGTTGGCGCTCAGCCCGATGGAGGAGAAGAACACCAGCATGAAGGCGGTCTGCAGGCCGGTGTCGAACGACGCACGCACATCGAACGCGGCGTTCAGCCCCCAGGAGATGAGCGCCGCCACCAGGCCGCCCGCCACGGGTTCCGGAATGTTGAATTCGCGCAGCCAGCGGATGCGCTGCACGAGGAACTTGCCCACCAGCAGCACGATGGCCGCGAAGATCAGGGTGTAGTAGGTGCTGAACTGTATATCCATGTGATCTCAGAGTAAGAACCACGCCGGCGGACGCAACCCGGCCGTGCCGCTGGCGGTGGAAGCGGCAGGCGCACAAACCACACGCGCGCTAAGCGCCCTGTCCATGAACCATCCGGGAAAACCCGCAATTTTGCCAGACGCGTACCTGCCGCCGGGTACCCCCGCCCCGGCACGGCCGGGCGCAGACCGGGATAATTCACGCCCTATGTCCCACCTGCCCCACCAGCTCGAACTGCTCTCCCCCGCGCGCGACGCCGACATCGGCATTGAGGCCGTGAACCACGGCGCCGACGCCGTCTACATCGGCGGCCCCGCCTTTGGCGCGCGGGCCACGGCGGGCAACGACATCCGCGACCTGGAGCGACTCATCCAGCACGCGCACCGTTTCAACAGCCGCATCTTCATCACGCTGAACACCATTCTGCGCGACGACGAGCTGGAGGGTGCTCGCCAGATGGCCTGGCAGGTGTACGAGGCCGGCGCCGACGCGCTCATCATCCAGGACATGGGCCTGCTGGAGCTGGACCTGCCGCCCATCCAGCTGCACGCCAGCACGCAGACCGATATCCGCACGCCCGAGAAGGCGCGCTTTCTGCAGGACGCAGGCCTGTCGCAGATCGTGATTGCGCGCGAGCTGGATCTGCAGCAGATCCAGGCCATTCGCGAAGCCACCGACCCCAGCCGCACCACCATTGAATTCTTCGTGCACGGCGCGCTGTGCGTGGCCTATTCGGGGCAGTGTTTCATCAGCCATGCCCACACCGGGCGCAGCGCCAACCGGGGCGACTGCAACCAGGCCTGCCGCCTGCCCTACGAGGTGCTGGACGGCGCCGGCCGCATCATCGCGCACGAGAAGCACGTGCTGTCGATGAAGGACAACAACCAAAGCGACAACCTGCGCGCGCTGATCGACGCCGGCGTGCGCAGCTTCAAGATCGAGGGCCGCTACAAGGACATGGGTTACGTGAAGAACATCACCGCCCACTACCGCAAGCTGCTGGACGAAATCATCGAGGAGCGCGAGTTCACGGGCGAGCCGCTGACGCGCTCGTCCAGCGGCCGCACCACCTTCACGTTCGAGCCCGATCCCGACCAGAACTTCAACCGCGAGTTCACCGACTACTTCGTCAACGGCCGCAAGGAGGACATCGGCGCCTTCGACACCCCAAAGACACCGGGCCGCGCCATCGGCTGGGTGACGCAGATCGGCGACAACTGGTTCGAGCTGGAGGTGAGCGACAAAACCACCGAACTGCACAACGGCGACGGCCTGTGCTACTACGACCTGCAAAAGGAACTGGTGGGCGTGCACATCAACCGCGCCGAATGCGTGGCGCCCAAGAAGGGCATCTGGCGCGTGTTCCCCAAGAACGAGATCACCGAGTTCAAGGACCTGCGCAAGGGCCTGGAGATCAACCGCAACCGCGACATGGACTGGGTGCGCACGCTGGAGAAGAAATCCAGCGACCGTCGCATCGGCCTGTGGGCCCATCTGGCCGAGACCGCCGACGGCTTTGCGCTCACGCTCACCGACGAAGACGGCTTCGTCGGCAGCGCGTCGGTCATCCAGCCCCACCAGCCAGCCACCGATGCGGTCAAGGCCGAGGCCACGCTGCGCGAACAGCTCGGACGCTTTGGCGCCACCCGCTTCGCCGTGCACGCCATGGCGCTGCAGCTCTCGCAGCCGTGGTTCGTGCCCGCATCGGCACTGAACCAGTTGCGCCGTGACGCCGTGGTCGCGCTGGAGGACGCGCGCACCGCCGGCTTCGTGCGCCTGCCGCGCGCCGTGCCGGTGCAGCCACCCGTGCCCTTCCCCGAAGACACGCTGACCTACCTGGCCAACGTGTTCAACCACAAGGCGCACGACTTCTACGTGAAGCATGGCGTGAAGGTGATCGACGCCGCGTACGAATCGAAAGAGGAAGAAGGTGAAGTCAGCCTGATGATCACCAAGCACTGCGTGCGCTTCTCCATGAGCCTGTGCCCCAAGCAGGCCAAGGGTGTGATCGGCGTGAAGGGCACCATCAAGGCCGAGCCGCTGCAGCTCATCAACGGCAAGGAAAAGCTCACCCTGCGCTTTGAATGCAAGCCCTGCGAGATGCACGTGGTGGGCAAGATGAAGAAGTCGGTGATGAACCAGCACCTCAAGGACATGCAGGCCCAGCCCCTGCAGTTCTACCGCACGCGACCGGCGCCCACCTCCGCCTGATCCTGGCCTGCTGCCCAAAACATGGGCATCGCGTGCCAGGCCATGACTGGCGCGGCTTCGCGCAGTTGCCCACGGGGTTTTCCACAGCACAGCCCACAGGCTGCGGGGATAACGCGGCGCCTCGCCCCGCCCGGCGCCGCGCGGGCGCATATCGACATTGCCAATGCATCGTTGGCCTGTGGAGGGTGGGCCGCCATAATCGCGCGGCTATCTCCGCCCCAGGGCGCCCAGGGGCTCGCACTAGGAAGCGCCCCAGGACGCCGGGCCCCGCCCTCCCCTTCACCCGTAAAGGAAGCACATGCGCATCGAGACATTGGCCGTCCACGCCGGCTATTCGCCCGACCCCACCACCAAGTCCGTGGCCGTGCCCATCTACCAGACGGTGGCCTACGCCTTCGACAGCGCCCAGCACGGCGCGGACCTGTTCGACCTGAAGGTGCCCGGCAACATCTACACGCGCATCATGAACCCCACCACCGACGTGCTGGAAAAGCGCGTCGCGGCGCTGGAGGGCGGCATTGCCGCCGTGGCCGTGGCCTCGGGCATGGCGGCCATCACCTACGCCATCCAGGCCATCGCCGAGGCGGGCGACAACATCGTCAGCGCCAGCACGCTCTATGGCGGCACCTACAACCTGTTTGCCCACACCTTTCCCCAGCAGGGCATCGAGGTGCGTTTTGCCGACGCACGCGATCCCGCCAGCTTCGGCCAGCTGATCGACGCGCGCACCAAGGCCATCTTTGTCGAATCCATCGGCAACCCGCTGGGCAACGTGACCGACATCCGCGCCCTCGCCGACGTGGCCCATGCGCATGGTGTGCCGCTGATCGTGGACAACACCGTGCCCAGCCCCTACCTGCTGCGCCCCATCGAGCACGGCGCCGACATCGTGGTGCACGCCCTGACCAAATACCTGGCCGGCCACGGCAACAGCATGGGTGGCGCCATCGTGGACAGCGGCAAGTTCCCCTGGGCCGAGCACAAGACACGCTTCAAGCGCCTGAACGAGCCCGACGTGAGCTACCACGGCGTGGTCTACACCGAGGCCCTGGGCCCGGCCGCCTACATCGGCCGCGTGCGCGTGGTGCCGCTGCGCAACACGGGCGCTGCCATCTCGCCGCACAACGCCTTCCTGATCCTGCAGGGCATCGAGACGCTGGCGCTGCGCATGGACCGCATTTGCGAAAACACGCAGAAGATCGCCGAGGCGCTGCAGGGCCACCCCAAGGTGGAGTGGGTGCGCTACGCCGGTCTGCCGGACCACCCGGACCATGCCCTGGTGCAGCGCCAGATGAAGGGCCGCGCCTCGGGCATCCTGTCGTTCAGCCTGAAGGCCAGCGGCGACCCGCGCGCCGCCGGTGCGCGCTTCCTGGACGCGCTGCAACTGTTCACGCGCCTGGTGAACATCGGCGACGCCAAGTCGCTGGCCACGCACCCGGCCTCCACCACGCACCGCCAGCTCAATCCCGAAGAACTGGCCCAGGCGGGCGTGACCGAGGGCATGGTGCGCCTGTCCATCGGCATCGAGCATATCGACGACCTGCTGGCCGACCTGCACCAGGCGCTGGACGCGGTTTAAGCGATTTTCGGCTCTAGCGCTTTCCTGGCAAGCGCTAGTAGCTCCTGATTCAGGAGCATACCCACTGCTCAGCGGGCATCGCGTGCCAGCCGCAGGCCCGTGAACTGCCAGCGCGCCGTGGCGGGAAAGAAGTTGCGGTAGCTGGCACGCACATGGCCAGGCGGCGTGGCGCAGGAGCCGCCGCGCAGCACGTACTGGTTCACCATGAACTTGCCGTTGTACTCGCCCACGGCGCCGGGCGCGGGCGCGAAGCCGGGGTACGGGGCGTAGCTCGACTGCGTCCATTCCCAGACCTCGCCGCCCATCGGCTGGAAGGGATCGGCGCCGACCGCCGGCGCCGCTGGGCGGGGATGCAGCCGGCCGCCGTCGTCCAAGACATCGGCATCAGCGGGATGGTCCACGCAGCCCGCGGGCCCGGCACAGGCCGCCGCGGCCACCTCCCACTCGGCTTCCGTGGGCAGGCGCGCGCCGGCCCAGCGGGCAAAGGCATCGGCCTCGTAGTAGGACAGGTGCACCACCGGTTGCGCAGGATGCAGCGGGCGCTCGCCTGTTAGCGTGAATTCGCTCCAGCCGCCCGGCCCGCCGCCTTGGCCGCACTCCCCATCACCGCGCCAGTAGATCGGGTGCTCCAGCCCTTGCGCACGCCGCCAGTCCCAGCCCTCGGCCAACCAGTGGGCCGGCTCACGGTAGCCGCCGGCCTGCACGAAAGCCAGGTACTGCGCATTGGTCACTGGTCGGGTGGCGATCTCGAAGGGTTGCAGGAAGACGGTGTGGCGCGGCGTCTCGTTGTCGAAGGCGAAGCCCTCGCCATCGTGGCCGATCTGCGCCAGGCCGCCTTCCAGGCGCCGCCACGCGGTGTCTTGTGCCGCAATGGCGTCCGTCACCACGGCCGCGGCTGTGCCCTGGTAGGCCGGCCACAGCGGGTTGCACCAGAGCAGGTGCTTGACGTCGGTGAGGATCAGCTCCTGGTGCTGCTGCTCATGCTGCAGGCCCAGTTCCACCAGCGCCAGCACGTCACCCGGTACCTCGGGCTGCGACAGGAGCTGCTGCATGCGCGCATCCACGTCGGCGCGGTAGGCCCGCACGGTGGCCAGGTCGGGCCGCGTGATCAACCCACGCTGCGGGCGCGGGTGCTGCCGCCCCACGCCGTGGTAGTACGAGTTGAACAGCACGCGGAACGCCGGATCGAATGCTCGGAAGCCGCTCTCGTGCGCCTCCAGGACGAAGGTCTCGAAGAACCAGCTCGTGTGCGCCAGGTGCCATTTGACGGGGCTGGCGTCGGGCATGGACTGGGCGCAGCAGTCCTCGGCCGAGAGGGGCCGCGCCAGCGCCTCGGTGGCCGCGCGCACCGCGGCGTAGCGCCGCGCCATCGAGGGTTGCGACTGCTGCGGCGACGACGGCAGCGTGAGAGTCGAGGGTGGCAAGCGCATGTGGTATCCCCTGGCGGCATCACGCCTGGGCATGCACCATGGCGAACCAGCCGCGATCGTCCGTCCAGGCCTGCGTGCGCGTGAAACCCGCTTCGTGCAGCAACGCGGTGAAATCCGGCAGCGGGTACTTGTAGCTGTTCTCGGTATGGATGCGCTCGCCCGCCGCAAAGTCGCGCCCGCCGCCCGGCCAGCGCACGCGCTGCGGCCCCGCGGCCTCCAGGTGCATCTCGATGCGCGAGGCATGGGGGTTGAAGAAGGCGCGGTGGCGCCACTGCGCAGGCACGAAGTCGCTGCCGACCAGGCGGTTCACGTGGGCCAGCGCGTTGCGGTTGAAGGCCGCGGTCACGCCGGCGGCGTCGTCGTATGCGGCCTCCAGCACGGCCACGTCCTTGGGCAGGTCGAACCCGATCAGCAGGCCGCCATCGTCCAGCGCCAGTTCGCGCATGTGCCCCAGCAGGGCCAGTGCCTGGGGCGGGTCGAAGTTGCCGATGGACGAGCCGGGGTAGAAGACGAGGCGGCGCGCGCCGGGAACGTCCGGCGGCAGGTGCACACCCCGGGTGATGTCCGCGCCCACGGCACGGGCATGCAGGCCCGGCAGTGCCACGCGCAGGCGCGCGATGGCATCCCGCAGGTAGTCGGCGGAGATGTCCACGCCCACGAAGTGCGTGGCCCGCACCAGCGCGCAGAGCTCGCGCGCCTTGTCGCAATTGCCCGCCCCGGGCTCGATCACCACACGCGCCGGGCCTACGGCCTGGGCAATGGCGTGCCCGTGGCGCCGCAGCAAGGCACGCTCGGTACGCGTGGGGTAGTACTCGGGCAGGCGGGTGATGGCCTCGAAGAGTTCCGAGCCCCGCTGGTCATAGAAATACTTGGGTGAGAGCGCCGCCTGCGGCTGCAACAGGCCGGCCAGGATCTCGCCGCGTTCGTCGGCCGAGGCCACACCCGCGGGCGGCTGCGGCGGTGCCAGGCCGAGGTGGTGAAGGACGCCGTCAAGCCGAGCAAGGGGAGAAACTGCAGACATAGCGCTGCAGCGTAGGCCAGCGGCCAAATCGCCCGTGCAGTCCAACGACACCTCTTCAGGTAGGACGTACGCGCGATCTGCAGGGCAATCCACAGTGCACCTCTTGTGCCGGATTGCCCGCTGTGGTTGGCTTTTTCGCCGCCCTGCCAATAAAGGATCAAATCAAGCGGAAGCGCTTGCCCACCAAGCGCAAATAGCTCCTTCAATGAGAGCATCGATTTACCGTCCGCCGAGGATAAAAAAAAGGGCCGGCGCATGCGCCGGCCCACCCCACCATGAAGAACGGAACTTGCGTGCTTAGAAGCGGTAGCCCACGCCCACGCCGAACAGCACCGGGTCGACCTTGAAAGTGCCCACGCCGCGCACGTCGGTGTCGATGTACACCTTCTTCACGTCTACGTTCAGGGACCAGTTCTTGTCCAGCGCATAGTCGAAGCCCACTTGCAGGGCACCGCCCCAGCTGTTGCGCTTCACGTCCAGGCCCGCGGGCAGCTTCACGCTGGAAAAGCGCGTGTAGTTGACACCAGCGCCCACGTACGGCTTGAACGCGCCGAAGTTCGTGAAGTGGTACTGCAGCAGCAGCGAGGGCGGCAGGTGCTTGAGCGAGCCGATCTTGTCGCCGTTCAGGCGCACGTCGTGCTTTTGCGGGTAGGTCAGGACCAGTTCGGCAGCGAGGTTAGGCGTGAAGAAGTACGAGACGTCGACTTCAGGAATCCACTTGTCGTTGATGCTCACGCCCGCGTCGCCGGCGGCACCGTTGTTGGCGCTGTCCAGATGCACCGCGCGTGCACGCACCAGCCAGGAACCTTCCGCAACCTGCTGCGCGAAGGCAGCGCCGGAGGTCATCGCACACAGAACGGCCAGGGCCAGAAGATTCTTTTTCATGTTGACTCGATACGTTGGGTTGACCGGGGACGACCCCCGTGCACGTATTAAGCCCACGAGTAATATGGTCAATATTGCTGCAGATCAAACCCAGAATCTGTGTGTCTATTCGTATGTGTCTATTCCGTCACAAACGGCGGCATATGGCCTCATTCAATGCGTGCCATTGGCAGCCACCTTGCCGCGCAGCCGTCCCACCAGCGTCCACCCCGCCAGCACCACGGCGCCCGCCACCAAGCCCACCACGGCATTGAGCAGGTTGGTCACCAGCACCGACCACAGTCCGCCCAGCGGCCAACCCTGCACCGCCGCGCCCACGCCCTCGACGGCATGGTGCAGCGCCGGCACGCCATGCACCAGGATGCCCCCGCCGACGAGGAACATGGCTGCGGTGCCGACCACCGACAGCGTCTTCATGAGCCAGGGAGCGGCCGCGACGATGCCGCGGCCCAGGGCCTGTGCCGCGTTGCTGGCCTGGCGGCTGAGCCACAGGCCCAGGTCGTCCAGCTTCACGATGCCCGCCACGAGGCCATAGACCCCCACCGTCATCAGGACGGCGATGCCCGCCAGTACCGCCACTTGCTGCGCAAAAGGCGCGCCCGCGACGGCGCCCAGGGTGATGGCGATGATTTCAGCAGAGAGGATGAAGTCGGTACGCACGGCCGCCTTAATCTTGTCCTTCTCCACCCGCGCCAGGTCCACATTGGGATTGGCGTTGGCCTGCGCATGGATCGCGTGTTGCACGGCATCTTCCTCGGGCGTGTGCAAAAGCTTGTGCGCGAGCTTTTCGCAGCCTTCGAAGCACAGGAAGGCCCCGCCCACCATGAGCAGCGGCGTCACGGCCCACGGCGCGAACGCGCTGATGAGCAGCGCCGCCGGCACGAGGATGGCCTTGTTCACCAGGGACCCGCGGGCGACGCCCCACACGACGGGGATCTCGCGCTCTGCCCGCACGCCAGTGACCTGCTGGGCATTGAGCGCCAGGTCGTCGCCCAGCACCCCTGCGGTCTTTTGCGCCGCCACCTTGGTCATGACGGACACGTCGTCGGCCATGGCGGCGCTTTTCTTGGCGGCCACCTTGGTCATGAGGGCCACGTCGTCCAGGATGGTGGCGATGTCGTCAAGCAGGGTCAGAAGGCTGGCGCCGGCCATGGGTGAGTTCCTTTCAAGAAGCCGCCATTCTGAATGAAAACACCCCTAACGCATGTGGGACAAGCGCTGACAGCTATTGTTTTTGCAATACGGTGGGCAGGCGTACCATGGCGGCATGCCCTCTCGCACTGCGTCCTCGCGCCCCGTGCGCACCGCAGCCGCGCTGGCCGCGCTGGTGCTGTCCGCCTGCACCGGCCCGTCGGCGCGCCTGGGCGTGGGCGTGCCGGTGGGGCCGTTCAGCGTGGGCGTCGGCGTGGGTTCGGGCGGCGTATCAGCCGGGGTGGGCACCGGCGTGGGGCCGGTGGGCGTCGGAGTGGGAATGCACCCAAGCGGCCAGGTGACTGGGGGCGTGGGCGTGGGTGCCTCGGTTCCCATGGGCGGCGCACACGTCGGAGCCGGCGTGGGCTCATCCACCGTGCTGCACGATCCGTACCGGCCGCCGCAGCCACCCGCGCCGGCGGCGCCGTCTTCCGACAGTCCGCCGATGCAGTGGCGCGATTCGCACGGGCGCATCGTGCCCGAGTGCCAGGCGCGCGGCGGCTGCTAGCCGCGCGCCGCGGCGTCGATCACCCCACCCACTTGCGTGCGTTGCGCCACACACGCATCCAGGGGCTGAACGCGTCCTTGCCCCCCGTGGCGGCCAGATCGGTCCAGCTCATCTGGATGTTGCGGAACACACGCTCGGGGTGCGGCATCATGGCCGTGAAGCGTCCGTCCGCCGTCGTCACGGCCGTGAGCCCGCCGGCGCTGCCATTGGGGTTGAACGGGTAGCGCTCGGTCGGCTGGCCATGGTTGTCCACGAAGCGCATGGCACGCACCACCTTGGCGGCATTGCCACGGTACTGGAAGTTGGCATACCCCTCGCCGTGCGCCACAGCGATCGGCAGGCGGCTGCCGGCCATGCCCTGAAGGAAGATGCTGGGCGATTCCAGCACTTCGACCATCGACAGGCGCGCCTCGAAGCGGTGGCTCTGGTTGGTGGTGAAGCGCGGCCAGTCCTGCGCGCCAGGGATGATGTCGGCCAGTTCGGCAAACATCTGGCAGCCGTTGCACACGCCCAAGGCGAAGGTATCGCCACGCGCGAAGAACTGCTGGAACTGGGCCGACAGGCGCTCGTTGAACGTGATGGAGCGCGCCCAGCCGATGCCCGCGCCCAGCGTGTCGCCGTAGCTGAAGCCGCCGCAGGCCACCACGCCAGCAAACTGCGCCAGGTCGGCACGGCCGGTCTGCAGGTCGGTCATGTGCACGTCGAACGCCTCGAAGCCCGCCTCGGTGAAGGTGTAGGCCATTTCCACGTGCGAATTCACGCCCTGCTCGCGCAGCACCGCCACACGCGGGCGCGCGCCAGTGGCGATGTACGGCGCGGCCACGTTGTCCAATGGGTCGAACGTGAGCTGCACGTGCATGCCGGGGTCTGCGGGATCGCCGGCCGCGGCGTGCTCGCTGTCAGCGCAGGCGGGGTTGTCGCGCTGCTGGCAGATCTTCCAGCTCACCGCGTCCCACACCTGGTGCAGGTCCGGCAGGCTGGCGCTGAACACGGCCTTGGCATCGCGCCACACCTGCAACTCGCCCTTGCCCGCGTCGATGGGCGAGGACAGCGGGCGCGTCTTGCCCACGAAGTGGCTGCAAGTGGACAGTCCGTGCGCGCGCAGCGTCTGCATGACCTCGTTGCGCTCGCTGGTCCTCACCTGCAGCACCACGCCCAGTTCCTCGTTGAACAGCGCACGCAGCGTGCGCTCCTCGCGCCGGCCGCTGATCTGGGCGCCCCAGTTCTTGCCCTCGCCGCTGTCCATGCGGCTGTCGGTGACGCCGTCGCCCTCGGTGATGAGCATGTCCACGTTCAGCGCCACGCCCACCTGACCGGCAAAGGCCATCTCGGCCACGGTAGCCAGCAGGCCGCCGTCGCCCCGGTCGTGGTAGGCCAGGATCGCTCCTTTTGCGCGCAGCGCGTTCACGGCATCCACCAGGGCGATCAGATCCTTGGCGTCGTCCAGGTCGGGCGTCTCGTCGCCGGTCTGGTTCAGCACCTGCCCGAGGATGGAGCCGCCCATGCGCATCTTGCCGCGGCCCAGGTCGATCAGCACGAGGGTCGTGTCCTCTTCCTTGGCGTCGAGCTGCGGCGTGAGCGTGCCGCGCACGTCGGCCAGCGTGGCGAACGCGGTGATGATGAGGCTGACGGGCGAGGTGACCTTCTTGGTCTCGCCGTCCTCGCTCCACTGGGTGCGCATGGACAGGCTGTCCTTGCCCACGGGGATGGAGATGCCCAGCTGCGGGCACAGCTCCATGCCCACGGCCTTCACGGTCTCGTACAGCGCGGCGTCTTCTCCGGGCTCGCCGCAGGCCGCCATCCAGTTGGCCGACAGCTTTACGCGCGGCAGTTCGATGGGTGCCGCCAACAGGTTGGTGATGCTTTCCGCCACCGCCATGCGGCCCGACGCGGGCGCATTGAGCGCCGCCAGCGGCGTGCGTTCGCCCATGGCCATGGCCTCGCCGGCAAAGCCACGGAAGTCGGCCAGCGTCACGGCCGCGTCGGCCACGGGCACCTGCCAGGGGCCCACCATCTGGTCGCGGTGGGTCAGGCCGCCCACGGCGCGGTCGCCGATGGTGATGAGAAAGCGCTTGGAGGCCACCGTGGGGTGGGCCAGCACCTCGATCACGGCCTTCTCCAGCGGCAGGCCGTCCACGTTCAGCGGCGCGAAGCTGCGCTGCACGCTGGTCACATCGCGGTGCATCTTGGGCGGCTTGCCCAGCAGCACGTCCATGGGCATGTCCACAGGAAATTTCTGGTCGCCCGACGTGACCGCCGTGTCTTCCAGCACCAGTTGGCGCTCCTCGGTGGCCGTGCCGATGACGGCAAACGGGCAGCGCTCGCGCTCGCAGAAGGCCGTGAACTGCGCCAGCGACTCGGGCGCGATGGCCAGCACATAGCGCTCCTGGCTCTCGTTGGACCAGATTTCCTTGGGCGCCAGGCCGGACTCCTCCAGCTGCACGGCGCGTAGGTCGAAGCGCGCGCCGCGGCCCGCGTCATTCGTCAGCTCGGGGAAGGCGTTCGACAGGCCGCCCGCGCCCACGTCATGGATGGCCAGGATGGGGTTATCCGCCCCCTGCGCCCAGCAGTGGTTGATGACCTCCTGCGCACGGCGCTCGATCTCGGGGTTGCCACGCTGCACGGAGTCGAAGTCCAGCTCCGCCGCGTTGGTGCCCGTGGCCATGGAGCTGGCGGCGCCGCCGCCCATGCCGATGCGCATGCCGGGGCCGCCGAGCTGGATCAGCAGCGTGCCGGCGGGGAACAGGATTTTTTGGGTGAGCCGCGCGTCGATCGTGCCCAGGCCGCCCGCGATCATGATGGGCTTGTGGTAGCCGCGGATGATGGCGCCCTCGCCCGTTCCGACCACCTGCTCGTATTCGCGGAAGTAGCCCGTCAGGTTGGGCCGGCCGAACTCGTTGTTGAACGCGGCGCCGCCCAGCGGCCCCTCGGTCATGATCTGCAGGGGGCTGGCGATGTGCTCGGGCTTGCCCACCTCGCTGCCCCAGAGCTTGGACACGGTGAAGCCCGTGAGGCCCGCCTTGGGCTTGGAGCCGCGGCCGGTAGCGCCCTCGTCGCGGATCTCGCCCCCCGCACCGGTGGCGGCACCGGGGAACGGCGAGATGGCCGTCGGGTGGTTGTGCGTTTCCACCTTCATCAGAACATGGTAGGTTGCACTACGCTTTTGATAGCTTGGAGCGCTTACCTGTTGGGCGAAAGACTCGAATTTGGCGATGAATTGCTCGACCTCGCTGCCTTCCATGATGGAGGCGTTGTCGGCATAGGCCACCACGGTATGCTGGGGCGACACGGCTTCGGTGTTGCGGATCATGCCGAACAGGCTCTTGTCCTGCGCCACGCCGTCGATGGTGAACTGCGCGTTGAAGATCTTGTGGCGGCAGTGCTCGCTGTTGGCCTGGGCGAACATCATCAGCTCCACGTCGGTGGGGTTGCGCGCCAGGCCTGTGAAGGCGTTGACCAGGTAGTCGATCTCATCGTCGGCCAGGGCCAGGCCCCAGGCCTTGTTCGCAGCCTCCAGCGCCGCACGCCCGCCCTGCAGCACATCCACGAAGGCCATGGGCTCGGCCTGCAGCTCGGTGAACAGGCGCTGCGCCTCGTCCAGCGTGGTGACCACCGATTCCGTCATGCGGTCGTGCAAGAGCGCCGCAACCTGCTGCAGCTGCTCGGTGCTCAACTCGGGCTTGCCACCCAGCAGGCCGCCCTTGAGGCTGATGCGGTATTCGGTGATGCGCTCGATGCGGCGCACCGCCAGGCCGCAGTTGTGGGCGATGTCCGTGGCCTTGGACGCCCAGGGCGACACCGTGCCCAGGCGCGGAGTGACATACAGCACCATGCCGTCCCGCGGGCCGGCGTATGGGTCGCCGTAGGTCAGCAGCGCGGCCAGGCGCTCGCGCGCGGCGGCATCGGGTGCGGCGTCGCCGGCCACCAGGTGCACGAAGCGCGCCGCAATGCCGTCGATCTTGGGATGAATGGCCGCCAGGGCGGGTTGCAGTTGCTGGGCGCGGAAGGTGCTGAGGGCATTGCCGCCCTCCAGCGGGGTGATGTGCAAGGTCACGGTAGCGGCCTGTGTGGTGGCAGAAAGAGGCGTTTCGCCCGCTGGTTGAGGCAGCCGCTGAATGGGGCCGCCGCGCCGGCAGCGCGTGTTGGTGGGAGCCCGCTATTTTAGCCCGCGGCACCCGCCCTTGCCCGCCCCGCGCCCACAGGGGGCAAAGGCCGATGGGATAATTTGCGCCATGAGCATCACCATCAAAGACGCGCAGGGCATCGCCGGCATGCGCGAGGCCTGCCGCTTGGCGTCCGAAGTGCTGGACTACATTGCCCCACACATCAAGCCCGGCATCACCACCGCAGAGATCGACCGCCTGGGCGCGGAATGCATGGCCGCCCAGGGCACCGTGTCCGCCACCATCGGCTACCAGCCTCCGGGCTACCCGCCCTACCCCGGCCACCTGTGCACCTCGGTCAACCATGTGGTCTGCCACGGCATTCCCAACGACAAGCCGCTCAAGAAGGGCGACATCGTCAATGTGGACGTCACCGTGATCACCAAGGACGGTTGGTATGGCGACAACAGCCGCATGTACCTTATCGGCGAATGCTCCATTGCCGCCAAGCGGCTGTCGCAGCTCACGTTCGAATCCATGTGGCTGGGCATCCAGCAGGTCAAGCCGGGCGCGCGCCTGGGCGACATCGGCCACGCCATCCAGAAGTTCGCCGAGGGCCACGGCCTGTCGGTGGTGCGCGAGTTTTGCGGCCACGGCATCGGCCAGAAATTCCATGAGGACCCGCAGGTGCTGCACTATGGCCGCCCCGGCACGGGCGAGGAGCTGGTGCCCGGCATGACCTTCACCATCGAGCCCATGCTCAACCTGGGCAAGCGCGACATCAAGGAGCTGGGCAAGGACGGCTGGACCATCATCACCAAAGACCACAGTCTGTCGGCGCAGTGGGAACACACCGTGCTCGTGACCGAGACCGGCTACGACGTGCTGACCCTCTCCGCCGGCTCCCCCGCGCTGCCGGCCTTCGTCACCGCCACCACGACCTGAGCCAGGCCGCCGCGCCCAGAGCGCCGCAAGGCATGCACGGTTCTTGCTAAACGTCCTCCATGCCTTCCATCCCCCCCTGCCCCCCCGCCACTGCACCGGATCTCGCGCAGCTGCATGCGCTGCGCGACGCCTACCGCCAGGACAAGGCCGCCCTGCTGGCGACCCTGCGCGCGCCCGGAGCGTCCACGCGCGGCGTGCGCAGCCTGCTGCATCGCCTCTCCTCGCTGACCGACGGCCTGCTGTGCCGGCTGTGGGACCGCGCGCAGTTGCCTGAAGGCATGGCGCTGGTCGCCGTGGGGGGCTACGGACGCGCACAGCTGTTCCCTTATTCCGACGTGGACGTGCTGCTGCTGCTGCCGGACGGCATGAGCGTGGCCGCGGGCCATGCAGGTGCGGCGCCCTGCACGCCGATCGAGACCTTCATCGGCAGCTGCTGGGACGCGGGGCTGGAGGTTGGATCCAGCGTGCGCAGCGTGGCCGAATGCCTGAGCGAGGCCGCCGCCGATGTGACAGTGCAGACATCGCTGCTGGAAGCGCGCCTGCTGTGCGGCAACGCCGCGCTGTTCGATGCGTTCCGCCAGCGCTACGACGCGCAGATGGACCCGCGCGCCTTTCTGGTCGCCAAGACGCTGGAGATGCGCCAGCGCCATACGAAATACGAAAACACCCCCTACGCGCTGGAGCCCAACTGCAAGGAGTCGCCTGGCGGCCTGCGCGACCTGCAGCTCATCCAGTGGGTGGCGCGCGCCGCGGGCCTGGGGCGCAATTGGCGCGAGCTGGCGGCCAGTGGCCTGGCCACACCGTTCGAGGTGCAGCAGATCGAGCGCAACGAGGCGTTGCTGTTCCTGATCCGCGCACGCCTGCATGCGCTGGCCGGCCGGCGCGAAGACCGCCTGGTGTTCGATCTGCAGACCGCCGTGGCCGAGACCTTCGGCTACCGCTCCACCGCACCGGACGGCCAGCGCCTGGCGATGCGTGCCAGCGAGACGCTGATGCGCCGCTACTACTGGGCCGCCAAGGCCGTGTCGCAGCTGTGCCAGATCCTGCTGCTAGGCATCGAGGAGCGACTAAACCCCTCCACGCATGAACTGCGTCCGATCAACCCGCGCTTCTTCGAGAAGGCCGGCATGATCGAAGTGGCCAGCGACGACCTGTACGAAAGAGAACCCCACGCCGTCCTGGAAACCTTCCTGCTCTACGAGACCACCGTAGGGCTCAAGGATCTGTCGGCACGCACGCTGCGAGCGCTCTACAACGCGCGTGGCGTGATGGACAGCGAATTCCGGCGCGACCCCGCGAACCGCGCGCTGTTCATGCAGATCCTGCAGCAGCCCGCAGGCATCACGCATGCCATGCGGCTCATGAATCAGACCTCCGTGCTGGGCCGCTACCTGTGGCCCTTCCGGCGCATCGTGGGGCAGATGCAGCACGACCTGTTCCATGTCTACACGGTGGACCAGCACATCCTGATGGTGCTGCGCAACGTGCGGCGTTTTTTCATGGCAGAGCACGCACATGAATACCCGTCATGTTCACAGCTCGCCGCAGGCTGGGACAAACCGTGGATTCTCTACATCGCTGCGCTGTTCCACGACATCGGCAAGGGGCGCGGCGGCGACCATTCACAGATCGGCGCGCAGGAAGTGCGGCGCTTTTGCCGCCAGCACGCGGCGCACGGCATCACGCGCGAGGACGCGCGGCTCATTGAATTCCTCGTGGCCGAGCACCTCACCATGAGCCAGGTGGCGCAAAAGCAGGATCTGTCCGACCCCGACGTGATCGCCGCCTTCGCGCGCCGCGTGGGCAACGAGCGCTACCTCACCGCCCTGTACCTGCTCACCGTGGCCGACATCCGTGGCACCAGCCCCAAGGTGTGGAACGCCTGGAAGGGCAAGCTGCTGGAAGACCTGTACCACGCGACGCTGCGTACCCTGGGCGGGCGCGCACCCGACGCCGCCGCCGAGATCGAGGCGCGCAAACGCGAAGCGCTGGTGCTGCTGGCATTGGCCTCCCAGCCCCACGAGGCGCACAAGAAGCTGTGGGATACGCTGGACGTGAGCTATTTCATGCGCCACGAGGCGGCGGACATCGCCTGGCACACCCGCCACCTCTCGCGCCACGTGGGTGCCGGCAAGCCGGTGGTGCGCGCACGCCAGTCGCTGGCGGGCGAAGGCCTGCAGGTGCTGGTGTATGCGCCCGACCAGAGCGACCTGTTCATGCGCATCTGCGGCTACTTCGACCGTGCGGGCTTTTCCATCCTGGATGCGCGTGTGCACACCGCCAACAACGGCCATGCGCTGGACACCTTCCAGGTCGTTGCCTCCAGCCAGCCAGGCGCCTACCGCGAGCTCATTCACATGGTCGAGAACGACCTGCTGCGCGCCATCGAAGACCCGCGGCCGCTGCCCGAGCCTACGCGCAAGCGCGTGTCGCGTCGCGTCAAGAGCTTCCCCATCGCGCCGCGCGTCACGCTGCGCCCTGACGAAAAGGCCCAGCGCTGGCTCATCAGCATTTCCGCCAGCGACCGTGCCGGCCTGCTGTACCTGGTGGCGCGTGTACTCTCGCGCCACGGCCTCAGCGTGCAGTTGGCCAAGGTGAGCACGCTGGGCGAACGGGTGGAGGACGTGTTCCTGGTGCAGGGCCCGGAGATGCAAAACAACGCGCGACAGATCCAGATCGAGACCGAGCTACTGCAGGCGCTGGCCGATCAATGACTATGATTTCGATAGCTGCTTGCGCTTGCCACAAGGGCGCTACAGCCTGATTGAGCGCTCAATCGTCTTCTACCGCACCAATCTCCGGAAACAACACCTCCGTGTAACCGAACTGCGTGAAATCGCGCACGCGCATTGGGTAGAGCTTGCCGATCAGGTGGTCGCACTCGTGCTGCACTACCCGCGCGTGGAAACCTTCCGCCACACGATCGATGGGCGCGCCCAGCAGATCGACGCCGCGGTAGTGGATGCGCGCAAAGCGCGGCACCTTGCCGCGCAGGCCCGGCACGGACAGGCAGCCCTCCCAGTCGTCCTCCTCGTCGGCGCCCAGCGGCGTGATCACGGGATTGATGAGCACCGTGGGCGGCACGATGGGGCGGTCGGGATAGCGCGGGTTGCGCTCGCCGGAGCCGAAGATCACCACCTGCCAATCCTCCCCGATCTGCGGTGCTGCCAGGCCCGCGCCGTTCACGGCCTGCATCGTCTCGCGCATGTCGTTCACCAGTTGGTGCAGCGCGGGCGTATCGAATGCGGTAACGGGTTGGGCCACCCGCAACAGTCGCGGGTCGCCCATCTTCAGGATGGTGCGGATGGTCATGGTGGGTCTGCGGGCTGCAGCCGCCAAGCGCAGGGCATGGCGAAAGGCATGGCGGCGTCCCTGCCTTGGAGCATAACGCCCGGCAACACCTGCACAATGGCAGGCATGTCTCCGCCGCCCGAGCCACTGCCGCCCGTCCCTGAGCAAGCGCCCCTGCCCGCGCTGGCGCGCTGGCTCTTGCTGGTGTTTGCCGCACTCTGCCTGGCGATGGGGGTGATCGGCATCGTCGTGCCGGGCCTGCCCAGCACGGTGTTCATCCTCATGGCAGGCTGGGCGGCCGCGCGCAGTTCGCCGCGCCTGTACCGCTGGCTGTGGTTTCACCCGCTGTTCGGCTCCATGCTGCGCAACTGGGCCAACGGCGGACGCGTGAGCCGCCATGCAAAGTGGAGCGCCACCTTCCTGATGGCCCTGTGCGCGCTGGTGCTGTTGGTGGTGCATATCCCGCGCTGGGCGTCCATCAGCGCGGTGGTCAGCATGGCCTGCGTACTGGTGTGGCTGTGGCTTCGCCCTGAGCCGCAGCGCTGACATCGCCCTTCGCATCCCTTGCACAGCACAGTGCCAAGACGGCACTTTTTTATGTATATAATCTAAGTCTTGTTCCTCGATAGCTCAGTCGGTAGAGCGACGGACTGTTAATCCGCAGGTCCCTGGTTCGAGCCCAGGTCGAGGAGCCAAATTCCAAGCCTTGCAATTGCACAAGGCCTGCCAAAAACAAACACCGATCATTCCTCAATAGCTCAGTCGGTAGAGCGCCGGACTGTTAATCCGTAGGTCCCTGGTTCGAGCCCAGGTTGAGGAGCCATTCAAGGCCATTCCAGCATCTGTTGGGATGGCCTTTTTGCTGGGCGCTGACCTTGCGCTAGGGCAAAAAAACCCGCCGACCAGCGGCGGGCCCAGTCACGCACCCGTGGTTGGCGGGGCGCTTACATGTGGTCGATCATCACCTGCCCGAAACCCGAGCAGCTCACCTGCGTGGCCCCGTCCATGAGGCGCGCAAAGTCATAGGTCACCTTCTTGCTCTGGATGGCCTTCTCCATGGAACTGATGATCAGGTCGGCCGCCTCGGTCCAGCCCATGTGGCGCAGCATCATCTCGGCCGAGAGGATCTCGGAGCCCGGGTTGACATAGTCCTTTCCCGCGTACTTGGGGGCCGTGCCATGGGTGGCCTCGAACATCGCCACGCTGTCAGACAGGTTGGCACCCGGGGCGATGCCGATGCCGCCCACCTGCGCCGCCAATGCGTCGGAGATGTAGTCGCCATTCAGGTTCAGCGTGGCGATCACGCTGTACTCGGCCGGGCGCAGCAGGATCTGCTGCAGGAAGGCGTCGGCGATGCTGTCTTTGATGGTGATGTCCTTGCCGGTGCGGGGATTCTTGATGCGCATCCACGGGCCGCCGTCGATCAGCTGCGCCCCAAATTCCTGGGCTGCCAGTTCATAGCCCCAGTCACGAAAGCCCCCTTCGGTGAACTTCATGATGTTGCCCTTGTGCACCAGGGTCACGCTGGGCCGGTCATTGTCGATGGCGTACTGGATGGCTTTGCGCACCAGGCGCTGCGTGCCCTCGCGAGACACCGGCTTGACCCCGATGCCCGACGTCTCAGGAAAGCGGATCTTCTTGACGCCGAACTCCTCCTGCAAGAACTTGATGAGCTTCTTGGCCTTGTCCGACTCGGCCTCAAACTCGATGCCGGCATAGATGTCCTCGGAGTTCTCGCGAAAGATGACCATGTTGGTCTTCTCGGGCTCACGCACCGGCGAAGGCACGCCCTTGAAGTAGCGCACTGGGCGCAGGCAGACGTACAGGTCCAGCTCCTGGCGCAGCGCCACGTTCAGCGAACGGATGCCGCCGCCCACGGGCGTGGTGAGCGGCCCCTTGATGGAAACCACATAGTCGCGCACAGCGTGCAGCGTCTCCTCGGGCAGCCACACGTCGGGGCCATAGACCTTGGTGGACTTCTCGCCGGCATACACCTCCATCCAGTGGATCTTGCGCTGCCCGCCATAAGACTTTGCCACCGCCGCATCCACCACCTTGAGCATCACGGGCGTGATGTCCATGCCCGTGCCATCGCCCTCGATGAACGGGATGATGGGCTGGTGGGGCACGTTCAGCGACATGTCGGCGTTGACGGTGATCTTCTGGCCCTGGGGCGGAATCTGGATGTGCTGGTAGCTGGTCATGAAGAAGGTCTCCTGTAGGTGCGTGCGCAAGGCGGCGGGCTGCTCGCGCAGGAACGGGGCCCAAAGATTCTAGGGCAAGGCTGCAGGGGTGGCCCGCCCCGCAGCGCATGTCGGCCCGGCATGATGACCCGCGAAGGGGCGCTGTCAACGCGCGCTCCGGGAAGCCGTTGAGACAGGGCGTGCAACAGGCTCCGCGGCCGACGCACGCATCCGTGCCATGCGGCCTGGCCGCCTGGCGTATACCGGTATACCGACCCTTCCAAGGAATTGGCACATATGAAAAAACTCCTCGCTATCCTGGCCGGCGGTCTGCTCGCAACGGGGGCCTTCGCGCAAGCGACCCCTGCCACGCCCGCAGTTCCCGCCACCCCGGCCGTTGTGGCCGCCCCCGACACGGCCGCCCCTGCGGCCGCCGCACCGGCTCCGGCCGCCGCGCCCAAACCCGCCAAGCTGCGCAATCACCACGCCAAGGCGCCCGCCAAGCACAAGAGCGCCAAGGTCGCCAAGAAGACCGCCAAGCGAAGCAAGACGGCCGCCTGATCGCCGCGGCCACTGCTGAACAGCCCGCTTCGGCGGGCTTTTTGTTGCCTGCTACGCTCGGGGTTCCGCATTGCCCCTGCCAACCCATGTCTTCCATGCCCATGTTTTCGCTCACCGCACCTGCCATGCCCATCGCGCGCTTGCTGCGCAGCTTTCTGTCTCCCCTGCTGGCATACGGCGTGGCCTTAGGCCTGTGCGCAGCCGCAGCGGCGCAGGGTGTTCCGCAAATGAACCTGCCGCGCGTGGAGTTGCAGGCCGGCATGCACCGCATCGACGCCCAGGTCGCCACCGCGCCGCAGGAGCGCCAAGTCGGCCTGATGCACCGCCGCGACATGCCCATGCACGAGGGCATGCTGTTCGTCTTCGAGCAGCCGGCCACGCAATGCTTCTGGATGCGCAATACGCTGCTGCCGCTCACCGCGGCCTTCGTGGCCGACGACGGCACCATCGTGAACCTGGTGGACATGCAGCCGCTGTCCGAAGAATCGCACTGCTCCAAGCGGCCGGTGCGCTTCGTGCTGGAGATGAACCAGGGCTGGTTCGCCAAGCGCGGGCTGAAGGCGGGCAGCAAGCTCAGCGGAAGGCCGTTTGCGCAGCGGTAGAGCGCTATTTATTCAGGAGCTGGCAGCGCTTTCGCCGCAAGGATTTCATGAAATATTTACCTTGAAACCATTGCGTATCAAGCGCGAACAGCTTCATTTTTTATAGCATCCCGTCCGCGATTGCGAGGTTCCACCCCACCCAAAGGGCGTGCAAAAAAAACCGGCCTCCCCTTGCGGAAAGGCCGGTGACGGCCAGGTGCCAACGGCCGGGATGACGCCCGGCCGGTGCTCCGTCAGGCGAGCGCTGCGATGGCCGCGTTGAACGTGGCGCTGGGGCGCATCACGGCGTCCAGCTTGGACAGATCGGGCAGGTAGTAGCCACCGATGTCGGCGGGCTTGCCCTGCACCACGCGCAGTTCCTCGACGATCTTGGCCTCGTTATCGGCCAGGGTCTTGGCCAACGGAGCGAACTTGGCGGCCAGCGCGGCGTCCTCGGACTGCGCGGCCAGGGCCTGGGCCCAGTACAGCGACAGATAGAACTGGCTGCCGCGGTTGTCGATCTCGCCCACCTTGCGCGAGGGCGACTTGTTCTCGTCCAGCAGCTTGCCGGTAGCCTGGTCCAGCGTCTTGGCCAGCAGCTTGGCGCGGGCGTTGTTTTCCTTCAGGCCCAGGTCTTCCAGCGACACGGCCAGCGCCAGGAATTCCCCCAGCGAGTCCCAGCGCAGGTAGTTCTCTTCGACCAGCTGCTGCACGTGCTTGGGAGCGGAGCCGCCCGCGCCCGTCTCGTACATGCCGCCGCCGGCCATCAGTGGCACGATGGACAGCATCTTGGCGGAGGTGCCCAGTTCCATGATCGGGAACAGGTCGGTCAGGTAGTCACGCAGGATGTTGCCGGTCACCGAGATGGTGTCCAGGCCACGCGCCACGCGCTCCAGCGTGAAGCGCATTGCACGCACCTGGCTCATGATCTGGATGTTCAGGCCGGTAGTGTCGTGGTCCTTCAGGTACTTCTCGACCTTCTTGATCAGCTCGTTCTCGTGCGGGCGATAGGGGTCCAGCCAGAACACGGCGGGCATGCCGGAGTTGCGCGCGCGGGTCACGGCCAGCTTCACCCAGTCGCGGATCGGAGCGTCCTTGACCTGGCACATACGCCAGATGTCGCCGGTTTCCACGTTCTGCGACAGCAGCACTTCACCCGTGGCGATGTCCACGATGTTGGCCACGCCGTCTTCGGCGATCTCGAAGGTCTTGTCGTGCGAGCCGTATTCCTCGGCCTTCTGCGCCATCAGGCCCACGTTGGGCACGGTGCCCATGGTGCGCGGGTCGAAGTTGCCGTGCCACTTGCAGAAGTTGATCATCTCCTGGTAGATACGGGCGAAGGTCGACTCGGGCATCACGGCCTTGCAGTCGTAAGGCTTGCCGTCGGCGCCCCACATCTTGCCGCCCTGGCGGATCATGGCGGGCATGGAGGCGTCCACGATGATGTCGTTGGGCGAGTGGAAGTTGGTGATGCCCTTGGCGGAGTCCACCATGGCCAGCGCCGGACGGTGCTCCTGGCAGGCGTGCAGGTCGCGGATGATCTCTTCGCGCTTGGAGGCCGGCAGCGTCTCGATCTTCTCGTACAACGTGGCCATGCCGTTGTTGACGTTGATGCCCAGCTCGTCAAACAGCGCGCCGTGCTTCTCGAAGGCTTCCTTGTAGTAGATCTTCACGCAGTGACCGAACACGATCGGGTGCGAGACCTTCATCATCGTGGCCTTCACGTGCAGCGAGAACAGGATGCCGGCTTCCTTGCAGTCGGCCAGTTCCTTCTCGTAGAAGGCGCACAGGGCCTTCTTGCTCATGAACATGGAGTCGATGATCTCGCCGTCCTTGAGCGCGACCTTTTCCTTCAGCACGACGGTCTTGCCGGACTTCGTCTCCAGCACCATCTTTACGTCGCGGGCCTTGTCCAGGGTCAGGGACTTTTCGCCATGATAGAAGTCGCCCTCGTGCATGTGGGACACATGCGTCTGCGACCACTGCTTCCACTCGCCCATGGAGTGCGGGTGCTTCTTGGCGTAGTTCTTCACCGCAGCAGGCGCGCGGCGGTCGGAGTTGCCCTCGCGCAGCACCGGGTTCACGGACGAGCCCAGGCATTTGCCATAGCGGGCCTTGATGGCCTTTTCCTCGTCGGTGGTGGGGTTCTCGGGGTAGTCGGGAAGGTTGTAGCCCTTGCCTTGGAGTTCCTTGATGGCGGCGATCAACTGCGCCACAGACGCACTGATATTGGGCAGCTTGATGATGTTGACGTCGGGCTCGAGCGTCTTCTTGCCCAGTTCAGCCAGCGTATTGGGTACGCGCTGCTCGGGCGTCAGGAAGTCTGGGAACTCACCCAGGACGCGCGCCGCCACGGAGATGTCGCTCTCGGCCACTTCGATACCGGCCACCGACGCGAAGCTGCGCACGATGGGCAGGAAGGAGGCCGTGGCCAGGCGGGGAGCCTCGTCGGTCAGGGTATAGATGATGGTGGGTTTCTGGGTGCTCATCTCGTCTCTCAGGTAAACAAAACAGAGGTTTTGCGCCGCCGGTCCGCGGCCTCGCGCGCAGTCATCCGATGTGACAGTCCGGATTGTGCGCGAGTCGTTGCGCGGAAATCGTGTAATTTGCAATCGAATATCGCATTGCAAAAAATTGACAGGGGAACTGGCACTTTTTTTTGCAAGTCTTCTACAAGACTGTCGTCCCGCTGCCAAATTACCCAGTGAGGCCGTACCCAGTGAGGCCGCCACCCGGCCCATCAAGCCAGACAAAAAAACGGCCCGCAGATTCCTCTGCGGGCCGTTTGTCTTTGGGTCGCTCAACGCCGCAGGGCGCGGCGTGCGCTTTCGGCTCAGGCGAAGTTGGCTTCGGCGAACTTCCAGTTCACCAGCTTGTCCAGGAAGGTCTCGACGAACTTGGGACGCAGGTTACGGTAGTCGATGTAATAGGCGTGTTCCCATACGTCCACCGTCAGCAGCGCCTTGTCGGCCGTCGTCAGCGGAGTGCCGGCGGCACCGGTGTTCACGATGTCCACCGTACCGTCGGCCTTCTTGACCAGCCAGGTCCAGCCGGAGCCGAAGTTGCCCACGGCGCTCTTCACGAACGCTTCCTTGAACGCGGCGTAGCTGCCCCACTTGGCATGGATCGCCTGGGCCAGCGCGCCGCTGGGCTCGCCACCGCCGTTGGGGGCCATGCAGTTCCAGAAGAAGGTGTGGTTCCAGATCTGCGCGGCGTTGTTGTAGATACCGCCGGACGACTTTTTGACGATCTCCTCCAGCGTCATGTTCTCGAACTCGGTGCCCTTTTGCAGGTTGTTCAGGTTCACCACGTAGGCGTTGTGGTGCTTGCCGTGGTGGTATTCCAGCGTTTCCTGGCTGTAGTGCGGGGCCAGGGCATCAATCGCGTAGGGCAGCGGAGGCAGGGTATGTTCCATGGTCAAGTCCTTCGTGGGTTGGGATGGGGGAGATCGCGGCCACCAGGGCGCGGCGAAGCAACGGGCATTGTAGGAAAGTAATAGCACTCGCCGCTGTAGGCGGGCGGCGACTCCTGCCCTCTGGTACGGGATTGACCCGCGCCGCGTTCACAGCAAGCGGCGCTGCGATACCGTCAGGTCCAGTTCACCCTCGGCCAACTGGGCATGCACGGCGTCGCCCAGGCGCACCTGGGCGGGGCGCGTCACGGGTTGCCCCTGCGCATCGGTCAGCAAGGCATAGCCGCGCTGCAGCACCAGGCGCGGATCCAGCAGTTGCAGACGCAGCGCCGCGCGCTCCAGGCGCTCTCTGCGCTGCACCAGGCTGCGCTGCACGATTTGAGGGAAATGACCCTGCAGCGCTTGCCCCGCATGCGCAAGCCGCTGCGTTTTCAATAGCAAACCGTGGCGCAGGCGCTGTTCCAGGCCGCTCAGCCGCAGTTGCTGCCGCCCCACGAAACCCGAGGGCCGGCCCAGCCGCTGGGCCGCCTGATCCAGCCGTTGGTGCCGCAGGTCCACCTGGCGCTGTACGCCGTCGGCCAGCCGTTGCGCCAGCAGGTCGAGTGCCCCCAGCCACACGGCACGCGGCTGTGCCACCAACTCGGCGGCGGCCGTGGGCGTGGGCGCGCGCAGGTCGGCGCAGAAGTCGGCGATGGTGAAGTCGGTCTCATGCCCCACACCGCTGACCAGCGGCACCGGGCTCTGCACGATGGCGCGGGCCACGCGCTCGTCATTGAACGCCCACAGGTCTTCGATGGAGCCACCGCCGCGCACCAGCAGGATCACATCGATGGCTGGCGGCGCCCCGGCATTCATAGCCAAATCACCGCCCAGCGCCCGCCCCTCCTGCGCAAGCAGATACATTTTTGATAGCGCTTCGGCAATCGATGCGGGCGCCTGCGCCCCCTGCACGAGGGCCGGCACCAGCACCACGGGAATGTGCGGCACGCGCCGGCGCAGTGCCGTCACCACGTCATGCAGTGCCGCAGCGCCCGGCGACGTGACCACGCCGATGCCGCGCGGCATGGCCGGCAGCGCGCGCTTGCGCGCCGCGTCGAACAGGCCCTCGGCCTCCAGTTGCGCCTTGAGGCGCATGAACTGCTCGAACAGCGCCCCCTGCCCCGCGCGCTGCAGGCTGTCGACGATGAGCTGCAGGTCGCCGCGTGCCTCGTACACGCCCAGCCGGCCGCGCACTTCGACCAGTTCGCCGTCGCGCGGGGTGAAATCCAGCACGCCCGCCGCACGGCGGAACATGGCGCAGCGGATCTGACCATTTCCATCCTTCAGCGTGAAGTAGCAGTGCCCGCTGGACGCGCGCGAGAAGCCCGTAATCTCCCCGCGCACCGCGACAGGATTGAACCGCGCCTCCAGCGCATCAGCAATGGCGCGGCATAACGCGCCAACCTCCCAGATTCGCGGCGCCACGCCTGTATCTGCACGCTCAAACACAGGCCGCTCCACGCTTGTACGCGCACCGGGCCGGTGCACTAGTCCACAGATCCGGGCATCCGGCGCCACGGCGGAAGGCCATGCGCCAACCCGGCCCCATACCACAAGAGTACGTGCAACCCGTTGATTTCAAAGGTTTTTTTGATGCGCAGTTTTTCATCAAACTAAGCAAACCACGTAACGGCGCCGCTTCGCGACGGGTATGCACGTGGTTTCCCACAAAGTTATCCACAGAAAATGTGAGTCTCCCGGGCGACTCTACGTGCCCCGGCCCTGTGCTCCGAAAGGCGGTGGCGTAAAGCAGACGATGCGCCCAAAGGCCGGGTTGGAAGGTGCGCCATAATCCCCGCTGCTTTTTACGTGAGCGGAGTGAGAATTGCTGTCGATCATACAAGCCGCGGGCTGGCCGATCTGGCCCCTGATTGCCTGTTCCATCCTGGCGCTGGCGCTGGTTTTTGAGCGCTTCGTCGCACTGAAGACCGCCCGTGTGGCCCCCCCGAAGCTGCTGGACGAGGCCATCTCGGTCTCCTCCAAGTCCATTCCCTCGCCCGACGTGGTGAACCAGCTGGCGCAGAACTCGGCCCTGGGCGAAGTGCTGGCCAGCGGCCTGCGCACGCTCAACAGCAACCCCCAGAGCACCGAGGCCGATGTGCGCGCCGCCATGGAGGGCGCGGGCCGCGCCGTCGCCCACCGGCTGGAGAAGTACCTCAACGCCCTGGCCACCATCGCCTCGGCCGCACCGCTGCTGGGCCTGCTGGGCACGGTGATCGGCATGATTGAGATCTTCGGCTCCCAGGCCGGCACGGGCGCCGTGGGTGCGACCGGCGGCGGCAACCCCGCGCAACTGGCGCACGGCATCTCCATTGCGCTGTACAACACCGCCTTCGGCCTGATCGTGGCCATCCCGGCGCTGATCTTCTGGCGCTACTTCCGCAGCCGCGTGGACGCCTACCTGCTGACGCTGGAACTGGCGTCCGAGCAATTCGTGCGGCACATCAACCGCCTGCGCAAGTGAGCGGCGCCAGCGCACAGAGGCACGTTTCGCCATGAACTTTCGCCCCCGCCAAAAGGAAGAGCCGGAGATCAACCTGATCCCCTTCATCGACGTGCTGTTGGTGATCCTCATCTTCCTGATGCTGACCACCACCTACAGCAAGTTCACCGAGCTGCAGCTCACCCTGCCCGTAGCGGACGCTCAGCAGTTGCGCGACCACCCCAAGGAAGTCATCGTGGCCGTGGCCGCCGACGGACGCTACGCCATCAACAAGACCACGCTGGAGGGCCGGCAGGTCGACCAGGTGGCGCGTGCGCTGGCCGATGCCGCCACTGCGGGGCCGAACAGCGTGGTCATCATCAGCGCCGACGCATCGGCCCCCCACCAGTCCGTGGTCACGGTGATGGAGGCCGCGCGCCGCGTGGGCCTGTCGCAGATCACCTTTGCCACCCAGTCGTCGGCCACGGCCGGCAAGTAAGCCTGCGCCGATGGCCACGCCCGGCCGCCCGTCCCCCCTGGCCGAGCGGCTGCGCGGCGCCTGGCAGCAACGTGGCGCGCTGGCCCTGGCGCTGTGGCCGCTGTCGCTGCTGTACGGCGTGCTCACGGCGCTGCGCCGCGCGCTCTATCGCACGGGTCTGCTGCGCAGCGAGCGGCTGCCCGTGCCCGTCATCGTGGTCGGCAACGTGATCGCCGGCGGCGCCGGCAAAACGCCCGTGACCCTGGCCGTGGTGCGCCACCTGCAGGCCCGCGGCTGGCGGCCGGGCGTCATCTCGCGGGGATACGGCCGCGCCACCGCAGACTGCCGCGAAGTGCTGCCCGCCAGCAGCGCGGCCGAGGTGGGCGACGAGCCGCTGCTCATCGCCCGCGCCAGCGGCGCCCCGGTCTTCGTGGCGCGCAGGCGTGCCCAGGCAGGGCGCGCGCTGCTGGCCGCCCACCCCGCCACCAACATCCTGGTTTGCGACGACGGCCTGCAGCACCTGGCCCTGGCGCGCGACCTGGAAGTCTGCGTCTTCAACGACGAAGGCGCCGGCAACGGCTGGCTGTTGCCTGCCGGCCCGCTGCGCGAGCCCTGGCCGCGCGCGGTGGACTTGGTGCTCCACGCCGGCTCCTCGCCCGGTGGGGTCGCGCCGCAATTCGCGCTGTTACGTGAACTCGCCGCCCATGCCGTGAATGCCAGCGGGCAGCACCTGCCGCTGGAGCAATTGCGGGGCGAACCGTTGCACGCACTCGCGGCGATCGCGCGGCCGCACGACTTTTTTGCGATGCTGCACGCGAGGGGCCTCCAGCCCGAGAGCGAGGAAGCACTGCCCGATCACTATGATTTTTCTAGCTGGCAGCGCCCGCCGGATAAGCGCTTACGGCTGATTTGTACCGAAAAAGACGCCGTCAAGCTCTGGCCCACGCACCCGGACGCGCTGGCCGTGCCGCTGGCCGTGCGGATCCCGCCGGCCTTCTTCGACGCGCTCGACGCCCGCCTGGCGTCGCTATCATCGTCCGGCCATTGAGGAACACCATGGATCCCAAACTGCTTGAACTGCTGGTCTGCCCCGTCACCAAGGGCCCGCTGACCTACGACCGCGAACGCCAAGAACTCATCTCGCGCAGCGCACGGCTGGCCTATCCCGTGCGCGACGGCATTCCCGTGCTGCTGGAAAACGAGGCCCGCCCCTTGAGCGACGAGGAGCTGGAACAGTGAGTCGCGCCGCACCGTTCACGGTGCTGATACCGGCGCGCCTGGCCTCCACCCGCCTGCCCAACAAGCCCCTGGCCGATATCGCCGGGCTGCCCATGGTGGTGCATGTGGCCCGCCGCGCCAGCCAGAGCGGCGCCCAGCGCTGCGTGGTCGCGGCGGACGACGCGCGCATCGTCCAGGCCTGCCAGGCGCATGGTGTGCAGGCTCTGCTGACGCGCGCCGACCACGCCAGCGGCAGCGATCGCCTGGCCGAGGCCTGCGAGCTGCTGGGCCTGGCGGGCGAAGACATTGTGGTGAACGTACAGGGTGACGAGCCCCTCATCGACCCACGGCTGATCGACGCCGTGGCCGCACTGCTGCATGCACGCGGCGATGCCAGCATGGGCACCGCCGCGCACGCCATCGACAGCGCGGAGGACTTTGCGAACCCCAACGTGGTGAAGGTGGTGCTGGACGCGCAGGGCCTCGCGCACTACTTCAGCCGCGCCCCCATCCCCCACGCACGCGACCACGCGCCGGGCAGCCTCTGGTGGCAGCCGGGCCAGACGGGGGTGCCCGTGGGTTTCGCACCGCTACGGCACATCGGCATCTACAGCTACCGGGCAGGCTTTCTGCGCCGGTTTCCACAGCTGCCAGCGGCGCCGACCGAGCAACTGGAAGCGCTGGAGCAGCTGCGCGCCCTCTGGCACGGCCACCGCATCGCCGTGCACGTGACCGGCAGCGCACCCGGTGCGGGCGTGGACACGCCAGCCGACCTGGAGCGCGTGCGCACCCTCCTGGGCGGCTAGCGCGGCCGTCAGCTTGGCGCATGGCCCGCGTGCTATCCTTGTTCGCAACAAGAGCACCTGTCCCGCGCTGGCGCGCCGACGGCAAGCGTGCCCGCTGATTTCAAAACACTAGAGGACATCCATGAGACTGATTCTGCTCGGCGCTCCCGGCGCCGGAAAGGGTACGCAGGCCGCGTTCATCTGCCAGAAATTCGGCATCCCCCAGATCTCCACCGGCGACATGCTGCGCGCCGCCGTCAAGGCCGGCACGCCCCTGGGCCTGCAAGCCAAGGCCGTCATGGATGCGGGCCAGCTCGTCAGCGACGACCTGATCATCAACCTGGTGAAGGAGCGTATCGCCGAGCCCGACTGTGCCCAGGGTTTCCTGTTCGACGGCTTCCCACGCACCATCCCCCAGGCAGACGCCATGAAAGCCGCGGGCGTGAAGCTCGACTATGTGCTGGAGATCGACGTGCCGTTCGACGCCATCATCGAGCGCATGAGCGGCCGCCGCTCCCACCCGGCTTCGGGCCGCACCTACCACGTGAAGTTCAACCCGCCCAAGGTCGAAGGCAAGGACGACGTGACGGGCGAGCCCCTGGTGCAGCGCGAGGACGACAAGGAAGAAACCGTCAAGAAGCGCCTGCAGGTCTACAGCGACCAGACCCGTCCGCTGGTGGACTATTACTCCAGCTGGGCCAAGACCGATCCCGCCAACGCGCCCAAGTATCGTGCCATTCAAGGCACCGGCAGCGTGGAGGAAATCACCCAGCGCGCCCTGACGGCACTGTCAAGCTGACGAACCCGCCGCCGGCGCCCGCCAACGCCCCGCAACGCGGGGCGTTGTGCTGTGTGCCCAGGCAAGCGCCTCGGCCCATGACGGTGCTTATGAATTAGCGGACTGCATCAACTCCAGCAGCAGGCTGACCCGTGCCTTCACAGGGCTCAGCCCATCCGCATCGCGCCAGGGCGTACCCGTCAGGTCCATCATCCGCCCCTGCGGGCAGCGCGAAGCCACGCGCACCTGCACCCCGGCCGCCACGGCACGCGCGAGCGCGGCCTCCAGCGCATGGTGCAGCGTGCCATTGCCGGTGGCGGCCACCACGATGCCGCGCACGCCCTTCTCCACCAGCCAGTCCACCAACGCGCCATCCGCGCTGGCGTGGCTGAGGACGATTTCCACGCGTGGCCAGGCTGCATCTGGCAGGATCGGCACCAGCGCGCCATGCGCGGGCTGTTCCACCTGCGGCGCAAGGCCGCGGGCCCAGCGCACGCGCCCCGCTTCCATCCATCCCAGAGGCCCAGCATCGCCGGAGTCGAACGCGTCCAGCCGCAGCGGGTGCACCTTGCTCACCTCGCGTGCCCCGTGCACCACGCCAGCGGCCGCCATCAGAACCCCCCGCGCTGAGGGATCGGCCGCCAGCGTGACGGCATCCAGCAGGTTCTGCGGCCCGTCCGGCGCGAGCGCCGTGGCCGGACGCATGGCACAGGTCAGTACCACCGGCTTGGCGGTGGTATCGAGCAGGTTGTGCAGCAGCCAGGCGGTTTCCTCCAGCGTATCCGTGCCGTGGGTGATGACGACGCCGGCCACGGCCGGGTCGGCCAGGTGTGCGGCGCAACGACCGGCCAGGCGCGCCCACACGTCAAAGCCCATGTCCTTGCTGTCCAGTTGCACCACCTGTTCAGCCACCAGCGCGCCGCCCGCGGCCTGCACCAGCCCGGGCACCGCGGCCAGCAATTGCTCCACGCCGATCTGCCCGGCCGTGTAGCCCACGTTCGCACCTTGCACCGCGGAAGAGCCCGCAATCGTGCCGCCGGTGCCCATAACGACGATTTTTCTTGCAGCTGCCACTTGCATCCCTCCAAAAACTGTTCAAAAATACAGATACTGGATTAAAAAACAGTAACCCACTCAACCACCGACCGCATTGGATCGCACCATGCTCGACAGTCCCAAGCTCACCGCCCGCCAGCAGCAGATCCTGGACCTGATCCAGACCGCCATCGCGCGCACCGGCGCCCCGCCCACCCGCGCCGAGATCGCGGCAGAGCTGGGTTTCAAGTCCGCCAACGCGGCCGAGGAGCACCTGCAGGCGCTGGCCCGCAAGGGCGTGATCGAACTGGTCAGCGGCACCTCGCGCGGCATCCGCCTGCGCGGCGAAACCGTGCGCAACATCAATGCGGCGCGCGGCGCCCAGTTCAACCTGCCGATACCCGGCCTGTCGCAGCTCACGCTGCCGCTGGTGGGCCGCGTGGCGGCCGGCTCGCCCATTCTCGCCCAGGAGCATGTGGACCAGACCTATACGGTGGAAGGCAGCCTGTTTGCGCACAAGCCCGACTACCTGCTCAAGGTGCGCGGCATGTCCATGCGCGACGCGGGCATCATGGACGGCGACCTGCTCGCCGTACAGGCAACGCGCGAGGCACGCAACGGGCAAATCATCGTGGCGCGCCTGGGCGATGACGTCACAGTCAAGCGCCTGCGCCGCACAGGCAGCGCCATCGAACTGCTGCCCGAGAACCCCGACTACCCGGTGATCCGCGTCGAGCCGGGCGAACCTTTCGAGATCGAAGGGCTGGCCGTGGGCCTGATACGCAACACCATGCTCATGTAGTCCGTTGAATGCAGCGCCACCGCAGGTGGCGGGCGTCTGGCAGGCGGTAGCCCGGGCATGCCCCGTAGCTGCGGCATGCCAACCCTGCGGATGCGCGCTTGACGTCCTTGGCAATCCTGCCTGTGTTCCACCTTCATGCCCTGGCATGCCGGAGTCTTCACATGGGATTTGCCCTCTTTGCCTTTGCCACCCTTTCCCGCCCCTTGCGCCGCCTGCGCCGATGGGGACTGGCCGCACGCCATATGTCGCGCGGCGCGGCACCCTCTGCCTGCACCACGCACGGACGCACCGATGCACTCCAGGGAGCGACGCCCAACGCCGGCCCTCCCGATAGCCCCGCCGTGGCAGGCATGGCGCAAGAAATTCCGGCCCGCCACCGCGCCTTTGCCATGCCTGCCGCGGATGCGGCCACGCAGCACACAGGTCTGCGGCCTGCGATCTCCACCCGTTCGCTCCCCCTGCGCGTGATCCTGCGCCATGACACCGACGACGCCTGCAAGCTCGTGATTTCCGGCCGCATGGCCGATGTGTGCGCGGAACTGGAGCGCCTGGCCCTGCGCTGACCGCGGGGCACTGCCGCGACCGCTTCTGACACTTTTCGAAGGCGTCGCGGCCACAGCGCGTTCATCGCAGGCCCGTTTCTACAATGCACGGCACTTGCAACTTCCCGCCCCCAAGCACGCCATGACCCACGAGTCCCGCCTGGGCCGCTTGCTGCAGCAACTGCTGTGGGGCCGGCGCACGGCCGCGCTGGCAACGCTGCAAACCCTGCCCGGCGCGGAATCGGTGCCATTCACAACGCCGGCGGTGTCGTTCGTTCCGTATGCCATCGACTCTACGGCCCAGGTGCTGGTATTGCATGTCAGCGCCCTCGCCGCCCATACTCGCAACCTGCGGCAATCGCCCGCGGTTTCTCTCCTGATCACGGCGCCCGAGGACGCGGCCCAGCCCGTGCATGCGCTGGAGCGCGTTGCCATCCAAGGACAAGCCGTACTGCTTGCGCCCGAGGCAGCCGCCAGCGCGCGCGCCGCCTACCTGCGGCGCTTCCCTGAGGCAGCGCCCATGACGGCGCTGGGCGACTTCCAGTTCGTGCAGATCATCCCTTCGGTGGGCCGCCACGTGGCAGGGTTTGGCGCGGCGCGGGATTTATCTGCCGAGGAGCTGAAGGCGCTGCTCACGTCTTGACGCTGGGGCGATCGGCGCCGCCAGCAGTTGGATGGCAAGGGCCGTTCCGCCCGGACGAGCGCTGGCGGCCGCTAGCCCGGTGCCCGGGAAGGCCACACCGGTCGCGGCCAGGGCCGGCTGGGTGACGGGTTGGCGGACGCTCGCCGTGCGCGCCAAAGCATGAACGGCCCCGCCCACGGCAGCCGGTGGCGGCACACCTGTCCTGCAGGCTTGCCCCGCGCGAGAGCCGCTCTCAAGACACCAGTTGCGACCAGACCTTGTCCAGCCGCTTGCCGCTGACCGGATACGGCGTGCGCAACTCCTGCGCGAAGAAGCTCACGCGCAGTTCCTCCAGCATCCAGCGGTACTCCTGCATACGGGCATCCACCTGGCCCTTGCGCTCGGCCACCAGGCGCCAATAGCGCTGCTCCAGCGGCTGCAGTTCCTTGAGCTTGGCGGCATCGCGTGCCGGGTCGGCGCGGTACTTGTCCAGGCGCGTGGCGATGGCCTTGAGGTAGCGCGCGTAGTGCTGCAGCTGCGCCCAGGGCGCGGCGGCGATGAACTGCTTGGGCATCAGGCGCTGCAGCTGCTGTGACGCGTCGGCCGTGGCCTCGGGAGCATTCTTGGTGTCTTTGATCTTGCGCTGCGTGGCGGCGTATTCGATGAGGATGGCCGCCGCCATGCGCGCCACCTCGTTGGCGATCAGCGTGAGGCGCCCGCGCCCATCCTGCACGCGCTGCTTGAACTGAGCCTCGTTGCTGGGCAGCGGCTCTTGCAGGAAGGCGCGGTCGATGGCCACGTCGATGATCTGCGCGCGCAGCTCCTCCTGCGTGCCCAGCGGCATGAAGGCCACGGCCATTTTCTGCAGATCGGGGATGTTCTTTTCCAGGTACTTGAGCGCGTCCTTGATCTGCAGCGCAAACAGCCGTCGCAGGCCCACGCGGTGGCGCGCGGCGGCGACTTCGGGTTCGTCGAACACCTCGATGCCCACCGCATCGCCGTGGTCGATGAGCGCGGGGAAACCGATCAGCGTCTGGCTGCCCTTGGCGATTTCCATCAGCTCGGGCAGTTCGCCAAAGCTCCAATCCTCGTAGCGGGCATCGGCCTTGCGGGCCGCGGGCGCGCCGACGAGTGGTTCTTTTTTGATAGCTGCTGGCGCTCGATTTTCCTTGGCTTCAGATGGTTTTCCACCGGAGTCTGGCTTCTGGTGAGCGCCACCAGCTATCTTTAATGAAGCAAGCGCCTGGAACGCCCCACGTGCCTTGCTCCCCCACTCCGCCTTGAGCGCGCCCAGGTTGCGTCCCTGGCCGAGCTGGCGGCCGTGCTCATCCGTTACGCGGAAGTTCATGAACAGGTGCGGGCTGAGCATGTCCAGCTTGAAGTCCGCGCGCTTCACGTCGAGCGAGGTCTCGTCGCGCACTTGCTTGAGCAGCGTGTCGATCAAGCTGCCCTGGGCCCAACGCTCTTCCTCGGTGAACAGCGACGCCAGCCGCGCAGCACTTTCCGGCAGCGGCACGAAGCGGCTGCGCGGGCGCTGCGGCAGGCTCTTGAGCAGCGCCTGGATCTTGTCCTTGAGCATGCCGGGCACCAGCCATTCCGCACGCTCCTCGCTCACCTGGTTCAGCACGAACAGCGGCACCGTGACGGTGACCCCATCGCGCGCGTCACCGGGGCTGTGCAGGTAGCTGGCCGTGCAGTCCACGCCGCCCAGCTTCACCGTCTTGGGAAAGTTGTCGGTGGTGATGCCCGCGGCCTCATGGCGCATCAGCTCGTCGCGCTTGAGAAGCAGCAGGCCGGCGTTCTCCTTGCCGGCACTGCGGAACCACTTGTCGAACGTGGCGCCGCTGTACACGTCTTTGGGAATCTGCTGGTCGTAGAAGGCGAAGATGAGTTCGTCGTCCACCAGCACGTCCTGGCGGCGGCTCTTGTGCTCCAGCTCCTGCACCTTGCGCACCAGCTTGAGGTTAGCGCCCAAGAACGGCCAATGCGTCTCCCACTCGCCCTCGACCAGCGCCTGGCGAATGAACAGGTTGCGCGCCTCGTACGGATCCACGCGGCCATAGCTCACGCGGCGGCCGTTGTAGACCACCAGGCCGTAAAGCGTGGCGCGCTCGAGCGCGACCACGTCGGCCTGTTTCTTGGACCAATGCGGGTCCAGCAGCTGCTTCTTGAGCAGATGGCCGCCCACCTCTTCCAGCCATTGCGGTTCGATCGCCGCGATACCGCGTCCGTACAGGCGCGAGGTCTCGACCTGCTCGGCTGCGACGATCCAGCGGCCAGGCTTCTTGGACAGGTGCGCGCCCGGGTGCGGGTGGAACTTGATGCCGTGCGCGCCCAGGTAGGCCTCGCTCTCCTCGGCCTTGTAACCAATGTTGCCCAGCAGGCCCGACAGCATGGACAGGTGCACGGCCTCGTAGCCCGCGGGCTCGGTGTTCACCTGCCACTGGTGCTCCCGCACCACGGTGAGCAGCTGCGAATGGATGTCGCGCCACTCGCGCACGCGGCGGATGTTGATGTAGTTCTGGCGCAGCAACTGCTCCCACTGCCGGTTGCTGAGCTTGTGGGTGGCCTCCTCCGCATCGGCGGGGTGGAACTGTGCGAGGCGCTCCTCGCCTGCGGCCTCCGCTTGCGCGCCGCTGCTGCGCTGTGCGACGGGCAGGAAGGCCGTGTTGCGCGCTTGGGCCGCGGGGGCGGTCTGGGCCGCCATCTCCTTGCGCGTCTTGGCGACGATCTTGCCGCCGCGCGCATCCTGCAGCCACTTCCACAGGCGCAGGTAGCCGGTGAACTCGCTTTTCTCGTCATCGAACTTGGCATGCTGCTGGTCGGCCTGCTGCTGCGCCTCCAGCGGCCGGTCGCGCACGTCCTGCACGCTGAGGGCCGAGGCAATGACCAGCACCTCGGCCACGGCGCCGCGGGTGCGGGCCTCCAGGATCATGCGGCCCACGCGCGGGTCCAAGGGCAGGCGCGACAGTTCGCGGCCCATGGGCAGCAAATTGCCGCGCTCGTCCACGGCGCCCAACTCCTGCAGCAGTTGATAGCCGTCGGCGATCGCACGGCCCGAGGGCGCCTCGAGAAACGGGAAGTTCACCACGTCGCCCAGGCCCAGCGACTTCATGCGCAGGATGACGCCCGCCAGGGACGAGCGCAGGATTTCGGGGTCGGTGAAGCGGTCGCGCTGGTGGAAGTCCGTCTCGTCGTACAGGCGGATGCAGATGCCGTTGGCCACGCGGCCGCAGCGCCCGGCGCGCTGGTTGGCCGCCGCCTGGCTGATGGGCTCCACCAGCAACTGCTCCACCTTGCTACGGAAGGAATAGCGCTTCACGCGCGCCGTACCTGCGTCAATGACGTAACGGATGCCCGGCACGGTGAGCGAGGTCTCGGCCACGTTGGTGGCCAGCACGATGCGCCGTCCGGTGTGGCCGTCGAAGATGCGGTCCTGCTCGGCCTGCGACAGGCGCGAGAACAGGGGGAGTACCTCGGCGTTCCTCAGCACTGGCGAGTGCTGCAGGTGCTTGCGCAGGTGGTCCGCCGCCTCGCGGATCTCGCGCTCGCCGGGCAGGAAGACGAGGATGTCTCCGCCCTTGCCGCCCGCCCACAGCTCGTCCACGCCGTCGGCAATGGCATCGTTGAGGTCGAAGTCCTTCTTTTCTTCAAAGGGCTTGTAGCGCATCTCCACGGGATAGGTGCGCCCGGACACCATGATGACCGGCGCCGGACCGGCCTCGCCCTCGAAGTGCTTGGCGAAGCGCTCCGCGTCGATGGTGGCCGAGGTCACGACCACCTTCAAATCGGGCCGCTGCGGCAGGATCTGCTTGAGGTAGCCCAGCAGGAAGTCGATATTCAGGCTGCGCTCGTGCGCCTCGTCGATGATGAGCGTGTCGTAGGCCTTGAGCAGCGGATCGGTCTGCGTCTCTGCGAGCAGGATGCCGTCGGTCATCAGCTTGACCGAGGCGCCCTTTTGCAGCGTGTCCTGAAAGCGCACCTTGTAACCCACCACCTCGCCCAAGGGGGTGTTCAGCTCCTCGGCAATGCGCTTGGCCACGCTGCTGGCGGCAATGCGCCGCGGCTGGGTGTGGCCGATCAGGCGTCCCCGCGCGCCCTCGGGCGCGTTGCACTTGCCGCGTCCCAGGGCCAGCGCTATTTTTGGCAGCTGCGTGGTCTTGCCCGAGCCCGTCTCGCCGCAGACGATGATGACCTGGTGCTCGGCCATGGCCGCCATGATCTCGTCGCGGCGGCTGGAGACGGGGAGTTGCTCGGGAAAGGTGATCGTGAGGGGCATAGGGGCGGGAATTATCCCAGCCCCCAGGCACCCGTGCCGCACCAGGGTCAGGCGGGGAACATGGCCTCCATCTCTCGGCGCACCCGATAGGCGTGGGTGGTGGTGTCCATCTCGACATCGTCCCAGGACAATGCCTGGCCTTTTGCCACCGGGCGCACCACGCGCGCGCTGTGCGCCAGGCCCAGCGGCAGGCCCTTGATCTGCCGCGAGGTCGCAGCCGGCAGCAGCTTGCCCCAAACGGTGTAGCCGCCCTCGCCATCCAGCAGGTCGCCCGGGCGCAGGTCACGCTTGGCCGTGGCCACCACATCGGCGTTCCAGCCCTGGGGCACGCCGGTGGGCTCGCCGCGCAGCGCCACGCTGGCCACCGACATGCCCACCTCCAGCCCGATGAGGTGCCAGCGCTTGTACAGCGTGAAGTAGCGGCCCGTGGGGTCGGTGTGGGCGTTGTATTCCTCGAAACAGTGGCGGATGTAGTCAGTCTCGCCTTCCACCGTGACCCACACGCCCATGCGGATGTCGTAGGGGATCCGGCGGCCGTCCTTCTCCAGCGACGAGATCACTTCCACCATGCCTTTTTTCTCTAGCACTCCGCCCTCGCCCACCGGGCGCGTGACGTAGGGAATGTCCTCCACACTGGCGGGCGGGTATTGCAGGCCATTGCTCGGCACGGCCAGGCCCGTGGCGTTGGAGACGGCCGTGCTCTCGATGCTGGGCTTGGACCCGTCCAGGAAGCTGTTGAACATCTTGGGGTTCAGGCCGCCACGCTGCGCCTGCTCGGGCGTCAGGCCGTAGTAGCCCCACACCGTCTCGGGCGTGGATTCGCAGAAATGCGGCAGCCACTTGTGCCCGCGCCCGGCCGCCACCACCGGAAAGCCGCAGGTGCGGGCCCAGTCCACCAGCTCGCAGATCATGGCGGGCTGATCGCCATAGGCCAGCGAATAGACCACGCCCGCGGCCAGGGCCTTGCGCGCCAGCAGCGGGCCGCAGAAAGCGTCGGCCTCCACGGTCACGTTCACCACATGCTTGCCGTGGGCGAAGGCGTCGAGAATGTGGTCCACCGCAGCCAGCGGGTTGCCCGTGCATTCGACGATCAGCTCGATCTGCGGGTGGCGCACCAGGGCCTGCCAGTCCTCGGTGATCCAGGTCGTGCCCTGCTCCAGCGCCTGCTGGGCAGACGCGGCCTCCGACTGCTCGGGCGCCCATCCCACGCGCGCCAGGCTGGCGCGGGCGTTGGCCGGCGACAGATCGGCAATGCCCACCAGGTGCACGCCCGGCATGCGCGGCACCTGCGCCAGGTACATGGCGCCGAACTTGCCCGCGCCGATCAGCCCAATGCGGATGGGACGCCCTTGCCGGGCACGCTGCAGCAGTTTCTGGTGAAGGTTCATGGGTATGGCAAACGATGGAAGTGCGCCGCTGCGGCGCGAAACCCCGGCGCCTGCTGGCGCGCGGGCCGGTGGGAATCCCACGGCCACCGTAGCGCAGGGTACGCCCCACGTCTCTTGGGATACGCCCTAGGCCGGGACACCGCCCCAGTACCCCACCGCCTGCAAGGCATTGAAAAGGACCGTTATCCTGCGCACGCTCTCGGCCGGCGGGGCGCAACCCCTGTCGCCGCGACCACCCCCACGCCGGCCCCATACGCCGGTGCTGCTTTCTTCTTTGCATCTCCGGCTTTCCATGGTGTCTCTTGCTGCGTTGGTGATTCCGCTGCTGGCGGTCTGGCTCTGGGGGCCCGTGCGCGGCATGTCGCGCCAGGCGCGCCTGGTGGCCATTGCGCTGACCGCCCTGCTGGGCGTTACTCCGGCCCTGCTGCTCAAGCTCTTGCAGGCCGGCGCGATGGATTACGCCACCCTGGCCTATCTGCAGGTGCCCGGCGGCTGGGTGTTGGGCACGCTGGTGCTGATCCTTGCCTTTCTTCTGGCGCGTGATGGCGCGTGGCTCGCGGCGCGGGCCGCCGCGCTCATGGGCGGGGGCGACACATGGCACCTGCGACTGCGCGGCAGGCGGTTGACCGGCACCGCCGTGGTACTGGCGCTGGGCGCGGCGGGCTTTGGCACGGCGCAGGGCCTGCAGCCGCCCACGGTGCGTGAACAGGTGGTGCACCTGCCGCAATTGCCCGAGGCCCTGGATGGCCTGCGTGTGGCCGTGCTGGCGGATATCCACGCGAGCCCCATCAACCATACCGCCTACGTGCAGAGCGTGGTGGAGCGCACCCACGCGGCGCGGCCCGACCTGATCGTCCTGCCCGGTGACCTGGTGGATGGCGACGTAGGCAGCAGCGCCGCCTTCGTGGCTCCACTGGCGCAACTGCGCGCACCGCACGGCGTATGGGCCGCGCCCGGCAACCATGAGTACTACGGCGGCTACAACGCCTGGATGGCGGAATTTCGCCGCCTGGGCCTGGGCGTCTTGGCCAACCAGACCCAGGTGCTGCAGGTGAATGGCGCGCGTCTGGCACTGTCCGGCGTGGGCGACCCGGTCTACGGCCGCACCTCTCACCACAATGCCGACCCGCGCGTGCCCGAGGGCGTGCCCCCCGATGTACCCGCGGTGGCCCGGCAGGCGCGCGCGGCGCAGGCCGACTTCCACCTGCTGCTGGCGCACCAGCCCAAGCTCGCGCGCGACAACGCCGCGCACGGCGTGGACCTGCAGGTCTCGGGCCACACGCACGGCGGGCTGATCAGCGGCATGGACCGCTGGCTGGTCGCTCCGTTCAACAACGGTTTCGTGCGCGGGCAATACGACGTGGACGGCATGCGCCTGTTTGTGAGCGCGGGCGCGGGCCTGTGGGCCGGCTTCGCAGTGCGGCTGGGCGTGCAGCCCCATATCGACCTGTTGGTGCTGCGCCGTGGCACAGCGTCGTAAGACCGCGCGACGGCCCGGCGCCGTCGAATACTGAATAAGTCGGCACGAGGGTACGCCCTGGGCTGCGAGGGGACGCACCTCGCACGCAAAGCCCCGCCATCACCATCGCGACCGTTTTGCAACGCGGCAGGCCGCAGAAAAGGTGGCGCTCACGACACGCGAGGGAACGTGTTCCGCATTGCCTCAGCGCAGCACGGTGAAGTAGCGCTCCAGCGCCTCGCGCTCGGTGCGCGTGCGGTTGACGGGTGCGCCCGCGTCTTCCCAGCCCAGCGCCATGCCGCAGACGACCACCTCGCTGGCCTGCAGGCCCAGCGCGTCGCGCACGACCTGCGGGTAGCTCGCCAGCGCACCAATGGCACAGCTGGCCAGCCCCTGGGACTGCGCGGCCAGCATCAGTCCGTGCAGGCACATGCCCAGGTCCATGAAGCCACCTGCGCCGAACCCGCGGTCAATGGTGACGATCAGCGCCACGGGCGCATCGAAGAAGCGGTAGTTGCGCTCGAACTGTGCGGCCCGACCCGCGCCATCGCCGCGCGCCACACCCAGCGCCCCGTACAGCGCCTGCGCGGCTGCCACCTGGCGTTTGCGCAATGCCAGCGGCATGGGGCGGGGGAAATAGCCATAGTCCTCGGCCTCAGGCACCTGGTCGCGCCACGCCTGGCACAGCGCGGCACTCAGGCGTTCGCGCACCGCGCCCTCCACGGCCCAGAAGCGACCCGGCTGCAGATTGGCCCCGCTGGGCGCCAGCCGCGCCGCAGCCAGCAACCGCTCCAGCAGCGCGAGGGGCACGGGCCGCGGCAGGAAGGCGCGCACGGAATGGCGCGCCTGCGCCAGCGTCTCGAAGACGTCCTGCGCCACAGGCATCGTCAGGGGTTTGGTCATTCTCACTCCGGCATTTCCACCCAGGTGGCCGCACCCAGGCCACCCGCACCCGCAATGCACGCCATGCCGCGCAGCGCGCGGTCGGTGCGGTCGGCACCCTGCCGCTGCGCCATCTGCGCCAGCACGCGCACCAGCGCAATGGCGCCCGATGCACCGATGGGGTGCCCGCGCGCCAGGCCACCCCCGCCCCGGTTGATGGCACCGAGCGGCAAGCCCAGCGCATTGCAGAACGCCAGGCCCTGCGCCGCAAAGGCGTCGTGCAGTTCCAGCGCCTCCAGCGCCGCCCAATCCCAGCCACAGCGTTGCTGCGCGGCGCGTGCCACGTCGACGGCGCAGAGCATGGGCGACTCGGGCGCGCCACCCACGCTGACGCTGCCGCGCCACTGCGCACGCGGCCGCACGCCCCAGCGCGCGCAGGCCGAGGGCGTGGCCAACAGCAGCAGGGCCGCGCCGTCCGCCTTGGGCGACACGGCGACGGTGCTGAGGCTGCAATCCTGGCCGTCCACCGATTGACCGCTGGCCACCGCAGGCATGCGCGCCACACGCGCGGCGCTCAACAGGCGCGGGTAGGCGTCGTGCGCCAACCCCCGCAGCGGCACGATTTCATGGGCCATGGCAGCGCGCGCCGCCACGCTGCGCGCGTGGCTGGCCATGGCGTACGCATCCTGCGCGTGGCGCGTGAGCCCCAGGCGCCGCGCGCCGTCCAGCGCGGCCAGCAGCATGTCGGGGTCGCGCTCGGGCCAGGGCGTGAAGGGTGGCCGGTCATAGGGCTCCGGTGCCTCCTCCGCCTGCAGAGGCCGATGCATGCGCAGGGGTGCGCGGCTCCACGCCTCGGCCCCGCCGGCAACCACGACATCGGCCTGGCCCAGCGCCAGCAGACCGCAGGCATGGGTGACGGCATCCAGCCCCGCGCAGCACTGGCTGTCCAGCGTCACGGCGGGAATGCCCTCGGGGAGGCCGGCCGCCAGCGCCAGCATGCGGGCGGGGTTGCCCCCGGCGCCCAGGGCGTTGCCCAGCACCACGGCATCGACGGCCTCGGCCGGCAACTCGGCATCCGCCAGCATGCGCGCCACCAGCGGCGCCGCCAGATCGTGCGGCTGGCAGGCCGCGAGCACCCCGCCGACCGGCGCCACCGGCGTGCGCGCCCAGGCCAATATGGGAATAGCGTTCACCGCCAGCGCTCCAGCGAGGGCGACGGTGCCTGCAGCGCGCGGGCGATGGCTGTGTGGTCGGTCTTGCCGCTGGGCGTCTGCGGCCAGTCGCCCACCCACACCCACCAGTGGCGCGGCGCCTTGTAAGGCTCCAACACCGCGCGACACCAGGCCGCCAGCTCCAGCGCGCCGGGTGGCGGCGCGTCGCCCTGCCACTGCAGCACCGCCTGCACACGCAGGCCGCGCAGGCCGTCGGCCACACCCTGCAGGCTGGCCTGCGCCACCTGTGGGTGGGCCAGCAGGCGCGCTTCCACTTCCTCGGGGAACAGGTTCTTGCCTTGGGTGACGAGCATGCGGTTCTCGCGCCCGCACAGGTGCAGCAAACCGCTGTCGTCCACGTAACCCATGTCGCGCACCGAGAGCCAGTCGCCCTCGCGCAGGGCGGCGGTGCCGTCCGCGGCGTTCACGTAATCCATGAACAGCATGGGACTGCGCACCCAGATCAGCCCCGGCACGCCCTGCGGCAGCGCGCCGCTGCGGGGATCGGGGCCGATGTGCAGGTCCACGTTGCTGAACGGCCGGCCCACGGCCTGGGCCGGTGCGCCCGGCTCTGCATCCATCCAGGCGACGTAGCTGGCCTCGGATGCACCGTAGAACTCCACGATGCGTGCGCTCGGGAACAACCGGCGCAGTGCGGGTGTGCGCTCGCGCAGCCAGCGCGCGCCGCTGATCAGCACCAGCTCCACCCCCTCGATAGGTGCCAGCTGCCGCCGCTCGGCCCACTGCAGCATCAGCACAAGCTGGCTGGGCACCGCCACCAGCAAGGGCGCGCCGCCCGCGCGCAGGGTGTCCAGCGCGCGCGGCGCAGAAAAGCGCTCCTGCAGCACCGCGCCAGCGCCCGTCCACAGGCCCAGCAGCGCGCCGAACAGGAACAGCGAATGCGACATGCGGCCCGGCGCCAGCACGCGCGTGGCCGCCGCGACACCAAAGTCCTGCAGGCTGACGCGAAAGCTCTCCACCCAGGAGCGGTGGTGGCGCATGAAGCCCTTGGGCAGGCCCGTGCTGCCCGAGGTGAAGCCCACGTAGAACGGCGACTGCGGCGTGGCCGCTGCCGGGGCTCCGGAGCCCAGAGGCAGCCGCCGGGCAACCGCCCGGGCCACACCCGCCGGCCACTGGGGATCGCCCATCGCCGCGCAGCGCCCACTGGCGATCACGCCTAGGAATTCCACCACCCCCTCCAGCGTGCCGGCATCACCGGGCAGCAGCACGGTGGCCGGCGCGCCTTGCGCATCCCAGTAGCGCGCCCGCGTCTGCACACGGTCGTGCAGCGTCGCGAAGTCCCACTGGGTGGTTTCATTGGCCAGCGCCAGGGAGTGCGGCCGCGTGCGGGCCCAGTGCGCCAGGGGGCCATGTACCCACTCGAACAGCTCAGGCAGCGCATCGCCCGTCAGCAGTTGCGGCAGGGGCGCCAGCGCCTGCCGCTTGCAAGGGTGGGTGTTCAACGTTCGCGCCCACCAAACGGCCAGTCTGGCAGCGCCTTGGCCACGGTATGCACCACCACCGCGCAGAGCGCGCACTTGACCAGGTCACCGGGCACGAAGACCAGGTCCGCCAGAAAGGCCTTGTCCAGCGGCATCTGCGCCAGCAGCACGAGGCCGGCAATGCCCATGGCATGCAGGAAGACCAGCCCGCCAAGCACGGAAGCGATGAACGCGCTCGCGGCCGTGCGCAGCGGCGTGCCCTGCGGCAGTGTGCGCATCAGCGCGCCTGTCACCCCTGCCGCCAGAGCGTAGCCCACAAGGTAGCCGGCCGACGGCGCCATGAACACCCCCAGGCCGCCCCGCCCGCCCGACAGCAGCGGCAGGCCGGCCGCCACGGCCGCCAGGAACAGCAGCATGGACTGAAAGCCCCGGCGCGCGCCCAGCAGGCAGCCGGCCAGCATCACGCCCAGCGACTGCAGCGTGATCGGCACGCCCAGCGGTAGGTCGATCTTGGGAATGAGCCCCATCACGGCCATGAGCGCGGCGAACAGCGCCACCAGCGCCATGGAGTGAGAGGCTTTGCGGGATAGGGCAGCAGTCATACAACTCCTTGGGTCGACAAGAAAAACAGGAATAGTCAGCCGCCCAAACGGGCGTAGAGGGCATCGGCCACACGCTGCGCCCCCTGCAGCATCTGCACGGTGAGCGGCGCGACCAGCCGCAGGCCGCCGGCACGGCCGGTGCGCAGGCGGTGGGCTTCGTCCAGCTTCTTCCACTGCACGAAAAAATGTTCGGTGAACCGCAGCATCAGCGCCAGTTGCAGCGACACGCGCTCCGGCCGCAGGCCAAGGTGCGCCAGGGGCCGCAGCAGCGCATCCAGCACCTGCAACAAGTCCGTGGGACGCGTGCTCACGGTGAGCGCCACCCCCAGTGTGGAGGCGCAGGCCAGGCGCAGCGCGCTCACCGCCGCCACCTCGGGCCGTCCCATCCACAGGTGAAAGCCCGCCACCAGCGCCGCGGCGATGAGCACCGACACGATGAGCCGGCGCGCCACGCGCGTGGCCGGCCCCAGGCTCCACCACAACAGTGCGCACGCCACGCCCGCCGCCGCCAACGCCCCCGGCGCCGACAGCACGAACAGCAACGTGCCCAGCACCGCCATGCCGGCCAGCTTGCACCCCGCGGGCCAGCGGTGCAGCCAGGTGAGGTGTTCGCTGTAGAGGCTACCCATGGCGGTGCATCCTTCGCTCAGGCCGCGGCGCGCATACGGGCACGTGGCATGCCCGCCGCGGCGCGGGCCCGCGCCACCTGTTGGGCAACGGCGGCTTCATACGCCGCGCACACATCGTGGCCGCGGCCGTCCGCCTGCACCCGGCCTTCATGCAGCCAGACCACGCGCGGGTAGTCGCGCACATGCTCCAGCACATGGGTGGACACCACCACCTGCCGCCCGCAGGCGGCAATGTCATCGGCCAGCCGTGCCTGCCCCGGCAGGTCCAGGCTGGCGAAGGGTTCGTCCAGCAACAGCGTCCGCGGCCCGGCGAGCAGCAACGCAAGCCAACAAACGTGCTGGCGCTGGCCCTGGCTCAACGCCCCGACCGCGCGCGCGGCCCAGTCGGCAAGGCCCCGTTCGGCCAGGAAGGCGCGGGCGCGCGCCAGCGCATCACGCCGGGACAGGCCCTGCGGTTGCAGGCCCAGGGCGAGTTCCTCTTCCACCGTGGGAAAGATGATTTGATCGTCGGGGTTCTGGAACATCATGCCCACGCGTTGGGCCCGCAATTGCCCTTGCGGCAGTGCCTGCAAATCCTGCCCGTGCGACAGCACCTGGCCTTCGTCGGGCACCTCCAGCGCGCACAACAGCCGCAGCAGGCTGGTCTTGCCTGCGCCGTTGTGGCCGATCAGTCCAATGCGCGGCTCGGCCAGCGTGAGATCGAGCCCGTCAAAGACCTGTGTGACACCGCGGCGCAGGCGCACCTGCCGCACTTGCAGCACGGGAGCGTCAGGGGGGTGAGAGGAACAGGAGGGGAGCATGCCAAAAAGCCAAGCAAATTCGCCACGGATTCTACTCCCCCTTAAAAATCCTTTTCTTTCAGCAAAAAGCATCTATTGCCAATCAATTTCCGCCAATAAGCAGGCAAATCACATCCGCAACCTTCAGCAAAAGAGCACAAAAATCCGGCCCTTTCAACGCAGTTATCTTCAACTGGGCTCATTTGCAACAACCCGCCCTCTTCATGCCACCATCTGCATCCTTTATCGCGTCATCTACTACGAAAAGTGATGCATGGTCTACCCCGGAACCGTACGTCCAGCGAAGACAATAGGTGTCCTGTTCGCCGCCTCCCGCCCATGAAGACCTCTTCCACCGCTCTTGAACGCCGCAATCTCGGCCTGCTGGTCGCCGCCCAGTCATTGGGCGGTGCCTCGCCCCCCATCATCATTTCGCTCGGGGGCTTGGTGGGCCAGATGCTGTCGAGCACGCCTACCGCCAGCACGCTGCCCGTGAGCCTGTACCAGCTGGGCCTGGCCCTCTCTACCCTGCCCGCGGCATGGCTCATGCACCGCGCGGGCCGCCGCACGGCCTATCTGCTGGGCGCGGTGCTGGGCGTGCTGTCGGGCTTGATCGCGGCCTGGGGCATCAGCCAGTCGGACTTCCTGCTGTTCTGCCTGGGCACGACGCTGGCGGGCTTCTACGGCGCCTGCGTGCAGAGCTACCGCTTCGCCGCGATCGACGCGGTGGGCGACACCACGCGGCACGCCAGCGCCATATCGCGGGTCATGGTGGGCGGGCTGATCGCGGCCATCATTGGCCCGCAGGTGGTGATCTGGACGCGCGACAGCCTGCCCGCCACGCCGTTCGCCGGCAGTTTCTACAGCCAGGCCGCGCTTGCGCTGCTGGCGTTGCCCCTGCTGCTGGCCCTGCGCCTGCCGCCCGCGCCGCCGCGTGCCGAGTCGCATGGCGCGCGGCCGCTGTGGCAGATCGCGCGCACGCCGCAGTTCATCGTGGCGGCGATCGCGGGCGTGGTGAGCTATGGGCTGATGGCCTTTCTCATGACGGCCGCTCCCATGGCCATGGTGGGCTGCGGCCACAGCGTGGGCGAAGCCGCCCTGGGCATCCAGTGGCATGTGCTCGCCATGTTCGCACCCAGCTTCTTCACCGGCCGTCTGATCGCCCGTTGGGGCAAGCGCGCCGTAACGGGCCTGGGGCTGGTGCTGATTGCCGCGTCGGGCCTGCTGGCGCTGATGGGACTGGCGCTCACCCATTTCTGGGGCGCTCTGGTGCTGCTGGGCGTGGGCTGGAACTTCGGCTTCATCGGCGCCACGGCCCTGCTGGCCGACTGCCACCGCCCGTCCGAGCGCGCCAAGGTGCAGGCGCTGAACGACTTCCTGGTCTTTGGCACCGTGGCCGTGGCGTCCTTCGGCTCGGGCCAGTTGCTGCACAGCGTCGGCTGGGGCGGCATCAACGCCGGCATGCTGCCCATGGTGGCGGTGGTGCTGGCGCTGCTGGGCTGGCAGAGCCTGCGCCAGCGCCGCGGGGCCGCTACCCAAGGCTGATTACTCCTTTTTTTATAGCTTCCAGCGCTTTATCAGTAAGCGCTGAAGCACAAAAAATGCCTTGACGCTACGCCCCGTGCGCTACAACGGCAGCCAGCGCCGCCACGCTGCCACGCGCCTGGGCGGCGGCACGTCGCGCGCACCCCGGCTGCGCAGCAGTGCGGCCAGCTCACCGCGGCCATGGCGCAGCGCAGCCTGCAGCGGCGTGAGCCCGTCGAACTCCGACAGCAGGTGCGGGTCCGCCCCGTGCTCCAGCAGGTAGCGCGCCACCGCATCGTGGCCCTGCACCAGGCTGGCGACGAGCGGCGTGCACAGCACCTCGGGGTGCTGGTAGTTGGGATCCACGCCCGCGCTGATGTGATAGCGCACCCGGGCCAGATCCCCCGCGGAGGCGGCGGCGTACAGGTCTTTCCAGTCTCCGGCGGACATGGGCGCTCCTTTCATCGGGTTCTCATACGGCACTGCCGCGCAATATAGACGCCGCAGTACGCGCAGCACACCGGGGAGCCCCCATGGCAACCGCCCGCCATCGCGATGGACTGGTCCATACTCCCGGCGAGCGGTCCCAGCCCGGCGCCGCCTTCTTCAGGAGCGTGCGTGCAATCGGCGAGTGAGCAGTGGTTTGACGAGGCGTACTACCAGCGCTACTACTTCGACAAGAAAACCAGCGTGGTGGACCCCGGCCATGCGCAGCGGCTGGGCAGCTTCGTCTGCAGCTATCTGCACTACCTGCGCGTGCCCGTGGAACGGGTGCTGGACGTGGGCTGCGGCATCGGCCTGTGGCGGGACATGGTGCAGCACCACCTGCCCGGCGCGCTCTACCAGGGCGTGGAATACAGCCCCTATCTGTGCGAGCGTTTTGGGTGGGAGCGCGGCTCGGTGGTGGACTACACGGCGCGCGAGCCTTTCGACTTCGTCATCTGCCAGGGCGTGCTGCCCTACCTGGGCACGCAGGACCTGGCGCGGGCGCTGGACAACCTGGGGCGCCTGTGCCGCGGCGCGCTGTACCTGGAGGCCGTCACGCGCGAGGACTACGAGCGCGACATCATCGACGAAGACCTGACCGACCCGCGCCTGTACCGCCATCGCGCGTCGCTGTACCGCCGCGGCCTTGCGCGGCACTTCATCGACATGGGCGGGGGCCTGTGGCTCAGCCGCCAGGCGCAGGTGCCGCTGTTCGCCCTGGAGGCTCCGGGACAGTAGCAGCGCTTATTGATTGATAGCTGCCCGCGCTTGACCGGTGGGCGTCAGACGCAAAAAAGCCGTGAATCCTCACGGCCTTTTTTGTCACCTATTGCATGCGTTTAGTCCGCCGTAGCGCCCGATGCCTTGACCGCAGCACCCCACTTCTGAATGTCGGCGGCGATCAGCTGGGCAAAGTCGGCCGTGCTCAGGCCATAGGCCTCGGCGCCCAGATCGGAGATCTTCTGCTTCACGTTCTCCTGGGCCAGGATCTCACGCACGTATTTGTTCATGCGCTCGGCCAAGTCCTTGGGCAGGCCCTTGGAGCCGATCATGCCGTACCAGGGCTCGGCCTCGAAGCCAGGGAAGCCTTGCTCCGCCAGCGGCTTCACGCCCGGGAACTTGGGCGAGGCGGTCTTGCTGGTGATGGCCAGCGCCTTGATCTTGCCGGCCTCGATCTGCGGCTTGAGCGGCACGGGGTTGTCGATGGCGTACTGCACTTCGTTGGACATCACGGCCAGCACCAGCGGCGCGGAGCCCTTGTACGGCACGTGCATGGTCTTGGCCTTGGCCTGCATGTGGAACATCTCCACGATCATGTGCTGGGGCGAGCCCGCGCCGGCCGAGCCGAAGTTGATCTTGTCGGCCTTGATGAGCTTGAGCAGCTCGTCCACCGAGTTGATGCCCGAGTTGGCGCCCGTGACCAGCAGGAACGGCGCCTTGGCCAGCGGGGTGATGGGCGTGAGGTCCTTCACCGGGTCGTAGGGCACGTTCTTGTACAGCGTGGGCGAGATCACCACCGGGCTGCTGGAGCCCACCAGGAAGGTGCCGCCGTCGGGCTTGGCGCGGCTCACGTAGGCGGTGGCGATGTTGCCGTTGGCACCGGCCTTGCTTTCCACGATCACGCTGGCAGTGATGCGCTTTTCCAGCTCGTTGGCGATGATGCGCGCCAGCATGTCGCTGGTGCCGCCGGGTGCGTAGGGCTGCACCAGCGTGATGGTCTTGACCGGCCAGGCATCCTTGGCCAGCGCCATCGTGGGTGCGCCTGCGGCCAGGGCCAGGACTGCGCCAGCGGCAAGAACGGTTCTGCGGAACATAAGCTCTCCTTCAGTGAAGGCCCTTGTGGGGCCGGTGTACGAGGCCCGCGAAGGGCCGCTTGCAGAAAAGAAAAAGCGTCCGCTGGGGCGAACGCATCATCAGGGTTAACCCTTTGATGGTAACCGGAAAGACAATTTCACCGTCTCCGCCATGGGCCCCGCGTGCCCGCAGTGACGCCACGGTTGCTTGCAGCGGAACTTCGCACTCACCCGAAAGTCATCATCCTGAATTGGTAGCGACATTTGGTAACCCACCCCCTGTAGGCGGCCCCTAGAATCCGACGGCCGGGCGCAGATCCGGCGCGGCACGCAGCGCGTGCCCACGACCGCAGGACCGCTTTCACGGCCTGCCTTACCGACACAGGAGCGAAGGGTGCCGCGCCGTCCTCAGGGACGGCTGGCAGTGTCGACCACTCCCAGCCAGCGCAATGCGGCCAGGCACGGCCTGGGCAGCGCATTGGACTGGCGACAAGCCCATTCCGGGTCGGGATGTGATTGGTGATGAACACGGCGGGCGCCAGGCCTGCCCAGCAATGGAGGTGCCGCGTTTTGGCAGACAAAATGGACAACCCCCGGGTGAACCCCCTCAGCCATGACGGCCGCGCGCCGAGCCTGGCCTACAACAGCGCACTGGACGGACTGCGCGGCGTGGCGATCCTGCTGGTGATCCTGTCGCACGCCCATGCGCCGCTGTTCGACGGCGCGTTCTACGGGGTGGACCTGTTCTTCGTGCTCAGCGGTTTCCTGATCACCTCGTTGCTGCTGCAGGAACTGCAAAGCAACGGCCGGCTGGACTACTGGCGTTTTTACCGCCGCCGCTTCTTCCGCCTGATGCCGGCGCTGGCGCTGTTCCTGGGGGCGTACTGCGTGTTTGCGCCGCTGCTGTGGCCGGACCTCACGGACGTGTATTCCGACGCGCTGGTGTCCCTGTTGTACCTGGCCGACTACGGCATCGCCTTCTTCGACAGCCCCGACACGCTGCTGCACATGTGGTCGCTGTCGGTGGAAGAGCACTTCTATCTGGTCTGGCCACCGCTCCTGGTGGTGTTGGCGCGCTTCACGCCGCGCGGCGCGCTGTGGCGCCCGGTGCTGGGCCTGCTGGTGCTGGCGTGGGCCTGGCGCGTGCTGTGGGTGGCGCAGGGCCAGCAGTTCTACGAGATTTTCTTCCGCTTCGACACCCGCGCCACGGGCCTGCTGGCCGGCAGCCTGCTGGCCACGCTGCTGCACGAGCAACCCGCTTGGTTCCAGGCGCTGCGCCAGCGGCTGCACCATTTCATGTGGGTGGTGCTGGCCGTGCCGCTGCTGATGGCCCAGTCCTGGGACGACATGAACGCCATGCTCTGGGGCATGACGGTGGTGGAATGCGCCGCCCTGGTGGTGCTGCTGGCGGTGCAGCAGCACCGCGGCGCGCTGCACCAGATGCTGAGCGCACCGGCCCTGATGCTGGTGGGCAAGCTGTCGTACGGCATCTACCTGTGGCACTACCCCGTGGTGCGCTACCTGCGCGCCGACCTGCCGTGGCCGGCCGTGGTGGTGCTGGGCTTCCTGATCTCGGCGGCGCTGGCGGCGCTGTCGTACTACACCGTGGAACGCTGGGCCATGCGCTGGCGCGATGCCCGCCCGGCCCAGCGCAAGCCGGCCCCCGTGCGGACGGCGCGGCCGGCTGCCGCACGTGGTTCGCTGGCGCTGTCGGCGCGCGGCGGACGCTGATGGCCGGGTTGGCAGCTATTATTTAAATAGCTGCCCACGCTTTCCCCGCGGTGGATTTCAGAAGAAAACCCTTCGGAAATCATCACAATCAAGCGCTGGCAGCTATTATTTGAGGAGCACTCCTCCTCCCTCCCCGCGCTGCCCGCGGCACGGCGCGCAGCCCGCTACACTGCGGCCTGCGCTTGCTGGCGCCCCTGCCCTGGTACAGGCGCACGGGAAGCCGCGAGCGCTTTTCGTCTCCGCCCCTCTTTTCACCGCTCCACCGCCAACCCTTTGACGCACCGCCCATGTCCACGGTCTTCAACTTCACCTTCGTTCCCTGGTTCCGGTCCGTGGCGCCGTACATCCACAAGTTCCGGCACCAGACCTTCGTGGTGGGCCTGACGGGTGAGGCCATCGCCGCGGGCAAGCTGCAGAGCATCGTGCAGGACCTGGCGATGATCCAGGCCATGGGCGTGAAGATCGTGTTGGTGCATGGCTTTCGCCCGCAGGTCAACGAACAGCTGCACGCCAAGGGGCACGCCCCGCGCTACTCGCACGGCATGCGCGTGACCGATTCCGTGGCGCTGGACTGCGCCCAGGAGGCCGCGGGCCAGCTGCGCTATGAGATCGAGGCCGCCTTCAGCCAAGGCCTGCCCAACACGCCCATGGCGGGCTCGCGCGTGCGCGTGATCTCCGGCAACTTCCTCACGGCGCGGCCCGTGGGCATCGTGGACGGCGTGGACTTCAAGCACTCGGGCCTGGTGCGCAAGGTGGACGTGGAAGGCATCCGCCGCACGCTGGAGTCCGACGCCATGGTGCTCATCTCGCCCTTCGGCTTCTCGCCCACGGGCGAGGCTTTCAACCTGGCCATGGAGGAAGTCGCCACACGCGTGGCCACCGAGCTCAAGGCAGACAAGCTACTGTTCCTGACCGAAGTGCCGGGCATCCGCATCCAGCCGCTGGAACCCGACGCCGAGGACAACCCCATCGACACCGAACTGCCCCTGGCCGCAGCGCGCCAGCTGCTGGCCCAGTTGCCGCCCGCGCAGCAGCCGACCGATGTGGGTTTTTACCTGCAGCATTGCGTGAGGGCCTGCGAGCACGGCGTGGAGCGCAGCCATATCCTGCCGTTCGCGGTGGACGGCGCGCTGCTGCTGGAGATCTACGTGCACGACGGCATCGGCACCATGGTCATCGACGAAAAGCTGGAAGAGCTGCGCGAAGCCACCATCGACGATGTGGGCGGCATCATCCAGCTCATCGAGCCGTTCGAGCGCGACGGCACGCTGGTCAAGCGCGACCGCACCGAGATCGAGCGCGACATCGCCGCCTACACCGTGATCGAGCACGACGGCGTGATCTTCGGCTGCGCCGCGCTCTACCCCTACCCGGAGGCCGGCACGGCCGAGATGGCCGCCGTCACCGTGTCCCCGCAAAGCCAGGGCACGGGCGACGGCGAGAAGCTGCTCAAGCGCATCGAGCAGCGCGCGCGCATGCTGGGCCTGTCCAGCATCTTCGTGCTGACCACGCGCACCATGCACTGGTTCATCAAGCGGGGCTTTTCGCCCGTGGACCCCGACTGGCTGCCCGACGCACGCAAGCGCAAGTACAACTGGGACCGCAAGAGCCAGGTGCTGGTCAAGAAACTCTGAGCTTCACCCTGCGGCCGCCAGCCATGCGGCCGCCAGCGACCCCACCTCGGCAATCGCCGCGTCGCGCTGCGCGGGCGCAGCGGGGCACTGCGTGAGATAGCACGCCACCACGGCCGGCGCCCCGCCCTCCGGCCACACCACGCCCACGTCGTTGCTGGTGCCGTTGGCGGTGCCGGTCTTCTCGCCGATGCGCCAGCCCGCCGGCATGCCCGCGCGCAGCCGCTTGTCGCCCGTGAGGTTGCCCAGCAACCAGCCCTGCAACCGCGCCCGCGCCTCGCCAGACAGCGCATCGCCCAGCACCAGTTTCTGCACGGTGTGCACCATGGCGCGCGGCGTGGTGGTGTCGCGCAGTTCGCCCGCAGGCACATCGTTGAGCGCGGGCTCGATGCGGTCCAGCCGTGTGTGCGCATCGCCCAGCGTGCGCAGCCAGGCCGTCAGGCCGGCGGGCCCGCCCTGGCGGCGCAGCAGCAGGTTGGCGGCGCTGTTGTCGCTGAGCACCATGGTGGCCTCGCACAGCTCGGCCACGGTCATGCCGGCGCCGCCCGCGTGCGGCTCGGTGCGCGGGGAATATTCCACCAGATCCTGCCGGCCATAACGCACGCGTGCATCCAGCCGCTCCAGCCCCTGGTCCGCACGCTGCAGCACCTGGCCGGCCAGCAGCAGCTTGAAGGTGCTGCACAGCGCAAAGCGCTCGTCGCCGCGGTAGGTCGCAAGGGCGTCCGAGCCCGTGTCCAGCACGGCCACGCCCAGCCGCCCGCCCACGCGCTGCTCCATCCGGCCCAGCGCGGCCTGCAACTGCTGCGTGGCCTGAGCCCTGTTTTTCTCGACCCCGGTTTGGGCACACCCCACCAGGGGCAGCAGCGCGGCGCCCAGCAGCCAGCTTCGTCGGTCCATCGTTTCACCTCGTCATGTGTGGAAAGAAGGCGCCACGATAAGGCGGCACAAGTGGCTTGACCATCGACAATAATCGCCACCAGCCCTTAGAAAAACTTCACCCATGCACCTGCCCCTGAATGCGCTGCGGGCCTTCGAGGCGGCGGCCCGCCACCTGAACCTGACGCGCGCCGCGGAGGAACTGCACGTCACCCAAACCGCGGTGAGCCAGCACATCCGCAACCTGGAGGAACGCGTGGGCAAGCCGCTGTTTCGCCGCCTGCCGCGCGGCCTGGCCTTGACCGATGAGGGCCGCCAGTTGGTGCCCGTGCTGTCCGACAGCTTTGCGCGCATCGGCCAGGCCCTGCAGCGCCTGGCCGACACCCGCCCGCGCGAGGTGCTGACCGTGGGGGTGGTGGGTACGTTCGCCGTGGGGTGGCTGCTGCCGCGCCTGCGCGCCTTCCATGAAAGCCACCCCTTCGTCGACCTGCGCCTGCTCACGCACAACAACCGCGTGGACCTTGCGGGCGAAGGGCTGGACTGCGCCATCCGCTTCGGCGACGGCGCCTGGCACGGCACCGACGCCGAGCGGCTCATGCCCGCGCCGCTGGCGCCTCTGTGCGCGCCAGAAGTGGCTGCGCGCCTGCGCGAACCTGCTGACCTGGGCGCGGAGGCCCTGCTGCGCAGCTACCGTGCCGATGAGTGGCCCGCATGGTTCACCGCCTCGGGCGCGCCCTGCCCCGTGCTGCGCGGCGCGGTGTTCGACTCGTCGCTGACCCTGGCCGAGGCCGCAGCCCAAGGCGCGGGCGTGGCGTTGCTGCCCGTGCGCATGTTCGAGCGCGAACTGCGCCAGGGGCGGTTGGTCCAGCCCTTCGCGTGCACGGCAGCGCTGGGCGACTACTGGCTGTGCCGCCTCAAGTCACGCGCCCCGACCGATGCCCTGCAGGCGTTCCGCGACTGGCTGCTGCGCGAGTCCGCGCCGCCGCAGTGATGCCACCCCGCCAGAAAAACCGCATCAAAAAAGCCTTTCAGCCTTATAAATCAAGCGCTGGCAGCTATAAAAGTGGAAGCGCCCTGGTTGAGAAAATGCCTGCGCGGCGCAGCCCCGCAATGGGCATAATCGCCGCCATGAACTGGCCCCGCCTCCCGCTCACACTGCGCACCTGGGTGCTGGGCTGGTTCATGGCTTCGCTGGGCGTGGCCGTGGCCTCGCCGCTGGTGCATCCACAGTCCCTGCAGCTGGTGTGCTCGGCCTCGGGCGCGGTGATGCTGATGGTCCAGGCGGACGACGGCAGTGTGGGCGCCCTGGGCGCGTCCGGTATGGACTGCCCCTTGTGCGCGCCCGCAGGCGCACCGCCCGCCCCCGAAACCGCGTTGGTCGAGCCGCCTCCACCTTTGGCCCATGCGCTGCAGCCCATCGAGGCGGCGCGCATTGCCGCGGCCACCGCAGCGCCGCTGCCGGCGCGCGGCCCTCCCTCGACTCTCTGACCCTGCCGGGCCGCAAGGAGCCTGCTGGCTCCCCAGGCGGCCCTTGCCACGCCCACGCACTGGGTGTGCCTTGCCGCACGAGACAGCACCACCCCCCGCGCACCACTGGGGCGGCGCGCTGCACTCGTCGGCCGTTCTTCCGCAGAGACCGAGAGAGTTTTCACGCATGTTCCGTATCGACATACGCCAGAGCGCCGGCGCGTTCACCTTGGCCGCGCTGGCCGGTGCCGCCCCCGCCCAATCCGCCGGCCCGCTGACGCCCACCCTGCCCACCGTGGAGGTAAGCGACGCCACCCAGGCCCCCGGCCTGCTGCCGCTGGACACGCCGGTGGAGACCGGCAGCCGCCTGGGCCTGACCCCGCGCGAGACGCCCGCCAGCGTCACCGTGGTGGACCGCAGCACCATCGAAGCGCGCGGCGCCCAGGACACGCAAGAGGCCCTGCGCGCCATCGCCGGCGTGACGGCCCATGACGCGCCGGGCAGCATCGGCGTGAGCTACCGGGGCTTCAGCAGCGGCTCCATCGCCCAGCTGTTCAACGGCATCAACGTGCAGTACTCGATCGCCGCACGGCCTGTGGACAGCTGGATCTACGACCGTGTGGAGGCCATCGGCGGGCCGTCGAGCTTCCTGTTCGGCTCCGGTGCGGTCGGCGGGTCGATCAACTACCTCACCAAGACACCCGAGCGCTCGGACTTTGCCGAAGGGCAGGTGCGCGTGGGTGCCTACGGCCTCAAGGAGGTCTCACTGGGACTGAACCGGCGCCTGGGCGCCAGCGATGGCACGCCCGCGCGCCACCATGCGCGCCTGGACTTCAACCACCGCGACGCCGGCAGCTGGGTGCGCGGCACCGAGACGCGCGCCACCCAGCTGGCGGCTTCGCTGCTGTCCGATCTGGGCGGCGGCGCGACACATCTGCTGGCCTACGAATGGCAGCATGAGCATGTGGACCGCCCCTACTGGGGCACGCCGCTGCGCACGCCTGCGGTAGGCCGGCTGGGTGTGGACCCTGGCACGCGCTTTCAGAACTACAACAGCACGGACGGCCTGTACGCCCAGCGCGTGCAGTGGCTGCGCTCGGTCACCCAATGGCAGGCCACGCCCACGCTGCAGCTCACCAACACGCTGTACGCCTACAACGCGCTGCGCGACTACCGCAACGTGGAAACCTACCGCTTCAATGCCGCCAATACGCAGGTGGCGCGCAGCGGCGTCCTCCTGCAACGCCACGACCACCAGGTGGTCGGCGAACGCCTGGAGGGCCGCAAACAGGGCACGCTGCTGGGCCGGCGCAGCGACTGGGCCTTCGGCCTGGACGTGAACGTGAACCGGCAAACGCGCTTTCCCAACAGCCTGTCCGGCACGGTGAACACCACCGATCCGTATGACCCGGTGGTGGAGCGCTTCTTCGACATTCCCGGCATGGCTTCGGGCTTCCACGCCGATCGCACCAACAAGGCGACCACCGCCGCCGTGTACCTGGAGAACCGCACAGCCCTCGTGCCCAGGCTGCACCTGGTGACGGCGCTGCGGCACGAGCGCATCTCGCTGGACCTGACCAACCGCCGCGCCGTGACGGCCGCCCTGCCCGCCGCGTTCAGCCGCAGCTACCAGCCGACGACGGGGCGCATGGGCCTGGTGTGGGACATCGTGCCCGGTGCCAACCTCTACGCCCAGTACGCGACGGCGGCCGACCCGCCGTCGGGCGTCCTGTCCACCGCCTCGTTCGCGGACGTGATCAACAACAGCCGCCTCACCAGCGGCCGCCAGGCCGAGGTGGGCGGCAAGCTCGACTTCTGGGACGGCAAGGGCACCACCACGCTGGCGCTCTACAAGATCACACGCAGCAACATCGCCACGCAGGACCCCGATCGCCCCGGGGTGACCGTGCTCGTGGGCGAGCAGTCGGCGCGCGGCGCCGAGATCGCCGTGGGCCTGCGCCCGTCGCCGCGCTGGCAGGTGCAGGCCAACCTCACGCATGTGGATGCGCAGTACGAGCAGTTCGTGCAGGGCGGCGTGTCGCTGGCGGGCAAGACCCCCACGAACACCCCGGCGACGGTGGCCAACCTCTGGCTGGCGTACGCGCTCACGCCCACGCTGCAGGCCAGCGCGGGCGTGCGCCACGTGGGCAAGGTATATGCCGACGCCACCAACACCCAATGGTGTCCTTCCTACACGCTGCTGGACCTGGGCCTGGCGTGGAAGCTGAACCCCACGACCACCCTCACGGGCCGCGTGCGCAATGCCACCGACCGCGTATATGCGGCCAACGTGGGCAGCCAGGCCTATCTGGGCGCGCCGCGCACGCTGGACGTAGCGCTGCACGTGGCTTTCTGAAGCACGGGGTACGCAAGCCATGTCGCACCTCAAACGCTGGATGTTCCTCGCCCACCGCTGGCTGGGTGTGGCGCTGTGCGTGCTGTTCGCGCTGTGGTTCGTCTCCGGCGTGGTGATGATGTACGTGGGCTATCCCAAGCTCACGCCCGCCGAGCGGCTGATGCACCTGCCGCCGCTGCGCGGCGCCGCCGTGGCGCTGGAGCCCGACCAGGCCCTGGCCGCCGCCGGGCTGCAGGGCCCGCTGCGCGACCTGCGGCTGGCCGTGGCCAGCGGCGGGCGGGCGGTGTACCTGGCCACGCCCCAGCCGTCCAAGGCCGCCCCGCCCGGCGACGCACGCCCGCGCGGCGCCCCGGTGGTGATCGACGCCCGCACCGGCGCCGTGCTCACGGCCGTCGACGCGCCACGGGCATTGGCGAGCGCTGCAGCCTACGCGCAGGGTCCGGCCCATGCCGTTCACGAAGGCACGCTGCAGGAAGACGCCTTCACCCACTCCCGCGCGCTGGACATGCACCGGCCCCTGCACCGCGTGCGCCTGGGCGATGCACACGACACGGTGCTCTACATCTCCGGCACGACCGGCGAGGTGGTGCGCGATGCCACACGCACCGAGCGCCAATGGAACTACGCGGGCGCGTGGCTGCACTGGCTGTACCCGCTGCGCGGCGGCCTGGTGGACCGCTACTGGGCGGACATCGTCAATGCGCTGTCGCTGCTGGGTATCGCCGCAGTGGTCACAGGCGGCGTGATCGGCATCCTTCGCTGGCGCTTCGCGGGCACCTACCGCAGCGGCCGGCGTACGCCGTTCCCGTCCGCATGGGCGCGCTGGCACCACGTGGCGGGCCTGCTGTTCATGGTCGTCACGCTCGCCTGGATCTTCAGCGGCCTGATGTCCATGAACCCCTGGCGCATCTTCGACAGCGGCGCACCCGCTCTGCGCACCAACGCCATGCACGGCGGGCCCCTGCAGCTGCCGCACGCAGGCGCACCCGTGGCCGCCCTGCTACAGGCTGCGTCCACCGACACGCGCGAACTACGCTGGACACGCACCGCCGGCCATACGCTGGTGCAGGCGTTGCCCGCCTCTGGCCCGCCCACGGTGCTGGACGCGCATACCGCCCTGCCCCACGCATGGCAGCCGGGCGAGCTGGAAGCCGCCGCAGCCCGGCTGGTCGATGCGCCGCTGCAGCGCGTCGAGACCCTGCGCGCGTACGACGCCTACTACTACACGCGGGACGCCCACACCATGACCGGCGGCACCGACAAACCGCTGCCCGTGCTGCGGTTGGTGTTCGGCGACCCGCACGCCAGCTGGGTGCACCTGGACCCACACACGGGCGCCGTGCTGGGTCGGCTGGACCGGCACCGCCGCACCTCGCGCTGGCTGTTCGGCCTGCTGCACAGCTGGGACTGGCTGCCGCTGCTGCAGCGCCGGCCGTTGTGGGACGTGCTGCTGGTGGCGCTGAGTGTGGGCGGCACGGTGATCAGCCTGAGCGGCGTCGTGCTGGGCTGGCGGCGCGTACGGCGCAAGCTGGGCTGGCGTACACCTGCCGCACCCCAGGCCCCGATGCGGTGATGGACAGCGCTGCATACTCGGGCGCATGTCCGCCACGTCTGCCCTGCCCGTTCTGTATTCGTTTCGCCGCTGCCCCTATGCCATCCGCGCGCGCATGGCACTGGCGGTGAGCGGCCAGCGCTGCGAACTGCGCGAAGTGGTGCTGCGCGACAAGCCGGCGGCGCTGCTGGCCGTATCGCCCCAGGCCACAGTGCCCGTGCTGGTGCTGCCGGGGCAGGTGCTGGAGCACAGCCTGGACATCATGCGATGGGCCTTGGCGGCCCATGACCCGCACGGCTGGCTCATCCCCGGCCGGGGCGACCTGGGCGCCATGCTGGAGCTCATCGCGCAGTGCGATGGTCCGTTCAAGCGGGCGCTGGACCGTTGCAAGTACCCCAACCGCTACCCTGACGCCAGCCCGGCGGACGAACGGGCCGCCGCCCATGCCTGGCTGCGGGTGCTGGAACAGCGCCTGGCCTTGGAGCCGGGCGGGCACCTGTTCGGCCCACGCGCCGCCCTGGCCGACATGGCCATCGCGCCCTTCGTGCGCCAGTTCGCCGGCATAGACGACGCGCAGTGGCAGGCCGCACCCTGGCCGCACCTGCGCGCTTGGCTGGTGCGCTGGCAGCAGTCGCCGCTGTTCCTGGGCGTCATGCACAAGTACGAGGCCTGGAAGCCCGGCGCGCCGCCCGTGGTCTTCCCACCCCCAACCGCGTGAGATGGGTTGGAGACGGGGTGAAGACGAGGTGAAGCGCCGCGGGGCGCCCGAAGGCGCCCCGCGAGAGGTCAAAAAAAGACGCGTAGTTATGCCCGGGCCAGCGTGTCCGGCGCGCCCCGCCCGCCGCGCACCAACAGCACCAGCAGCAGCACGGCAAACACCAAGAACCAGACAAACGACCAGTTGGCGATGGAGCCGCCGAGGAACGTCCAGTCCACCGCCGTGCAGTCGCCCGAGCCGCGGAAGATCATGGGGATGGCGCGGCTGATGGGGTAGTTCTCGATCATTCCGTAGAAGTCGCGCCCGCAAGTGGCGATCTCTGGCGGGTACCACTGCAGCCAGCTCTGGCGCGCGGCCGTGAAGCCGCCAAAACCCGCTGCTGCCAGCGCCAGCACCGTCCAACCCATCCACCAGCCTTTTGTGCCTCTAGCGCTTGCCAGTCCTGTGAAGACCGCTACACCTATGAGAGCATAGCGCTGCACGATGCACATCGGGCAAGGCTCCAGTCCCACCACATGCTGCAGGTACATGCCGAAGGCCAGCATGGCCACGCAGGCGGCACTGATCAGCGCCAGGATGCGGCGCGGGGCGGTATCAATCCAGTTCAACAACACTTTTTGTTTTCCTTGCAGGGAGCGGCGTCCGCATCCGCTCCCTTGGCAGGCAGCGGCGCTCAGATGCCGGCGGCTTCGTCCAGAAACACCTTGGCGCGCCGCGGTGTCACCACCAGCGTCTCGCCCTCACGCAGCCCCATCTCGTGGAATTGCTGCGCCGGAATCTGCGCTTCGATCAACGCGTCCGAGGGCGCATTGTCCGCCGATTGGGTATCGCCCTCGGGGATTAGTTCCAGCCGCGCGATCGGCCCCACCACAATGGCGCGCGCCAACTGCACCACGATGCCGCGCGGGCGCCCGTGCGCGTCCAGCGCCTGGCCGGGGGAATAGCGCTCCACGTCCAGGTCGTGCGGGCGCACGTAGGCGAACGCGCGCGCATCGTCGGCGTGCTGGGCCTCGGGGCTTTCCAGCTGCATGCCGTCGTCCAGGTACACCCGGCCGTCGTTGGCGCGGCCCTTGAACAGGTTCACGTCGCCCAAAAAGCCATAGACGAAGGGGCTGGCAGGGTTGTCCCACACCTGCTGGGGCGTGCCCTGCTGCTCGATGCGTCCCTGGTTGATGACGACCACGCGGTCGGCCACTTCCAGCGCCTCCTCCTGGTCGTGCGTGACGAAGATGCTGGTCACGTGCAGTTCGTCGTGCAGCCGGCGCAGCCACCGGCGCAGCTCCTTGCGCACCTTGGCATCCAGCGCGCCGAAGGGCTCGTCCAGCAGCAGCACCTTGGGCTCCACGGCCAGCGCGCGCGCCAGGGCGATACGCTGGCGCTGTCCGCCGGAAAGCTGGGAGGGATAGCGGTCGGCGATCCAGTCCAGCTGCACGAGCTTGAGAAGGCTCATCACCTTCTCCTTGATCTGCGCTTCGGACGGCCGCTCCTTGCGCGGCTTCATGCGCAGGCCGAAGGCCACGTTGTCGAACACCGTCATGTGCCGAAACAGCGCGTAGTGCTGGAACACGAAGCCTACGCCGCGCTCGCGCACGTGCACGTCGGTCGTGTCCTCGCCGCTGAAGTGGATGCTGCCCACGTCGGGTGTCTCCAGCCCCGCGATGATGCGCAAGAGCGTGGTCTTGCCGCAGCCCGAGGGGCCCAGGAGCGCGATGAGTTCGCCCGACTGGATGTCCAGGCTGACGTCGCGCAGCGCCTGGAAGTCGCCGAACTGCTTGCTGACGTTGCGGATTTCAATGCTCATGTGTTCATCCTTCAGCGCGGCGCGCCGGGCGCGGGCGCAGGCCGCTCGGGCGGCAGCGCGGCCGCGGCCTTCATTTCCTGTTCGCTCTTCCACTCGGCCACCGACTTGATGACCAGCGTGACCAATGCCAGCAGTGCCAGCAGCGAGGCGGCTGCGAACGCGGCCACCGATTGGTATTCGTTGTAGAGGATCTCCACGTGCAGCGGGATGGTGTTGGTCTGGCCGCGGATGTGGCCCGACACCACCGACACCGCGCCGAACTCGCCCATCGCCCGGGCATTGCACAGGATCACGCCGTACAGCAGGCCCCACTTGATGTTGGGCAGCGTCACGTGCCAGAAGGTCTGCCAGCCGCTCGCGCCCAGCACCACCGCCGCCTGCTCCTCGTCGTTGCCCTGCGCCTGCATCAGCGGGATCAGTTCACGCGCGATGAACGGGAACGTGACGAACACGGTGGCCAGCACGATGCCCGGCACGGCGAAGATGATCTTGACGTCGTGCGCCGCCAGCCAGGGCCCCAGCCAGCCGTTGGCGCCGAACACCAGCACATACATCAGGCCCGCCACCACGGGCGAGATGGAGAACGGCAGGTCGATCAGCGTGGTCAAGAAGGCCTTGCCCTTGAACTCGTACTTGGCGATGCACCACGCCGCGGCGATGCCGAACACCAGGTTCAGCGGCACGGCGATCACGGCCGTGAGCAGCGTGAGCTGGATGGCGGACCAGGCGTCGGGCTCGCGCAAGCCCTCCAGGTAGGCATTCACGCCCTTGCGCAGCGCCTCGGTGAACACGGCGGCCAGCGGCAACACCAGGAACAGCAGCAGGAACACCATGGCAAGGCCAATCAGCGCCCACTGGATCCAGCGCGCCTCGGTCGTTCCGGCCTGCGCGCGCCGCACGGTACGGGTGTTCGCGGCGCTCATGCGGGTGCTCCTGCGTGGCGGCGCTGCCAGGCCTGCAAGGCGTTGATGACCAGCAGAAGGACGAAAGAGATCACCAGCATCACCACCGCCACGGCAGTGGCGCCTGCGTAGTCGTACTGCTCCAGCTTGCCGATGATGATCAGCGGCGTGATTTCAGACACCATGGGCATGTTGCCGGCGATGAAGATGACGGAGCCGTACTCGCCCACGGCACGCGCGAACGCCATGGCAAAGCCGGTGAGCAGCGCGGGCATGATGGCCGGCAGGATCACGTGGCGAAAGATCTGCCAACGCGTGGCGCCCAGGCTGGTGGCCGCTTCTTCCAACTCCTTCTCGCTGTCTTCCAGCACCGGCTGCACCGTGCGCACCACGAACGGCAGGCCGATGAAAATCAGCGCAATCACAATGCCGTTGGGGTTGAATGCGAGCTGGATGCCCAGCGGCTCCAGGTACTGCCCCACCCAGCCATTGCCCGCTAGCAGTGCGGTGAGCGAAATACCGGCGACCGCCGTGGGCAGCGCGAACGGCAGGTCCACCAGCGCATCCACGATCTTCTTGCCCGGGAACTTGTAGCGCACCAGCACCCAGGCGATGAGCAGGCCGAACACCAGATTCACGCAGGCGGCGATGAACGAGGCACCGAACGTGAGGCGGTACGACGCCAGCACGCGCGGCGACGCCACCGCCTCCCAGAACTGCGGCCAGGTCATGGTGAACGTCTTGAGCAGCAGCGCCAGCAGCGGGATCAGCACGATGATGCTCAGGTAAAACAGCGTGTAGCCCAGCGTGAGGCCAAAGCCGGGCAATACCCTCTTGGCTCGCCTGGGGGCGCTTTTCTTGCCACTCATATGGAGTTATCCGTTATTCGCCGCCGGTCAAAAGCCGGTGCGGCCCACGCCCGCAGGCACCGCGCTTGCATGCGCGGGCACCGCCACCCTACCCGGGCAGTCAGGGTGGGGTGAAGGCGCCAGGCGGCTCAGGGGCGTGTTCACTGCTTACTTGCCAGGCGTGTAAAGCTTGTCGAACTGACCGCCGTCGTTGAAGTGCACCTTCTGCGCCTCGGTCAGCGAGCCAAAGTACTTGGCCACCGTGAACTGCTGGATGGGCTTGAACAGGTCGGCATGCTTCTTGAGCACCGCCTCGGAGCGCGGGCGGATCGCATGCTTGGCGGCGATCTCCTGCGCTTCATCCGAGTACAGGTAGTCGAGGTAGGCCTTGGCCAGCTCGCCCGTGCCCTTCTTGGCGACCGTGCGCTCCACGATGGCCACGGGGTTCTCGGCCGTCACGCTCACCGAGGGATAGACCGCATCCACCTTGCCCTTGCCGAACTCACGCTCCACCGACACCACCTCCGACTCGAACGTGATCAGCACGTCCCCAATGTTGCGCTGCAGGAAGGTGGCCGTGGCATCACGCCCACCCTTGGCCAGCACGGGCACGTTCTTGTAGAGCTTGCCCACGAACTCCGCCGCCTGCGCGTCGCTGCCGCCCTTCTCGCGCACCGAGCCCCAGGCGCCCAGGTAGGCGTAACGGCCGTTGCCACCGGTCTTGGGGTTCACCACCACCACCTTCACATCGGGGCGGATCAGGTCGTTCCAGTCCTTGATGTTCTTGGGATTGCCGTGGCGCACCAGGAACAGCATGGTGGAGGTGGTGGGCGATGCGTCATGCGGGAATTTCTTGGCCCAGTCCTTGGCCACCACGCCGTTGTCCGCGAGGAACTGCACGTCGGTGGTGGTGTTGAAGGTGACCACGTCGGCGGCCAGGCCATCGTTCACGGCGCGCGCCTGGGCGCTGGAGCCGCCATGGGCCTGGTCCACCTTGATGTCCACGCCCTTGGTTTTCTTGTAGTGGGCGATGAAGGCCTGGTTGTAGTCCTTGTAGAACTCGCGCGCCACGTCATAGGAGACGTTCAGCAGCGCATTGGCCTGGGCCGAGGCCAGCCCGCTGGCCGCCAGGGCCAGCGTGGCGAGAAGGGTCTTGAGCTTGGTTGCCGGGGTCATGGGAGCGCCTCCACGTTGCAGGAAATCATGCATTGTGGAGAGCGCAGGTTAAAACTCAAAAGAATATATTTTTGTAAATTTATCCACGGATGAGCATATGCAATGCCATCTGGCACGCAGGCTCCCGGCACCGCCATGGAAAGTCAAATTGGTCTCTAGCCCTTATGCGATAAGCGTTACCAGCTATCAAAAGCAAAGCGCCCTTACATCGATCCCCCACTGGGGATCAAGCCGCACCGCCAACGCATCCCGCGCTCTTGCGTACACCACGCACCGCCGCATCAGCGGGGCAGTGCCGCGCCGGCCGTGGCCGTGTCGCCCCGCTCACAGACCGCGGCGGAATGGCCGGGCACGGTTTCACCCAGAAAGTCCAGGAAGCTGCGCACCGCCGGCGACAAGCCGCGCCGCGACGCAAACACTGCATGCACCACGCTGCGCGGCTGCGTCCACTGGGGCAGCAGGTGCACCAGCCGGCCCTCCTGCAATTCGGACATGCACATGTAGTCCGGCATCCAGCACAGGCCCGTGCCCGCCAACGCGGCGAATTTGAGCGTCAGCAGGTCGTCGGCCACGTAGCGCGGCGTGAAGTGCACGGTTTCCTCGCGCCCCTCGGGGCCGATCAGGCGCAGGCTGGCGCGCCCGTCGGCCGCGGACATGGCCAGCGTGTCCAGCAGCGCCAGGTCGCGCAGCGAGGTGGGCGTGCCCTGGCGCCGCAGTTGCTCGGGGCTGGCCACCAGCAGCAGGCGCACCTCGTCCAGGCGCTTGACCACCATGCTGCCGCTGTCCTCCAGCGTGGGGCGCACGCGCAGCGCCACGTCCACCCCCTCTTCCACCACGTTCACCACGCGGTTGGTGACCTGCATCTCCAGGCGCACCTGGGGGTGGCGCTGCAGGAACTGCGGCATCAGCTCGGCCACCACCGTCTGCGCCAGCGTCACCGGGCAGGTCACGCGCACGGTGCCGCGCGGTTCGGTCTGTACCTGGTCCACCGTGTCCTGCGCTGCCTGCGCCGAATCACGCATGGCCTGGCAATGGCGCAGGTAGGCCTCGCCCACCTCGGTGAGCGACAGCGTGCGCGTGGTGCGCTGCAGCAGGCGCACGCCCAGGCGCGCTTCCAACTCGGCCACGCGGCGCGACAGGCGCGACTTCGGGATCCCCAGCGCCCGGCCCGCCGCGGCAAAGCCGCCGCGCTCGGCCACCTCGGCGAAATAAAGCATGTCGTTCAGATCCTGCATCGCGCGCCTTTCGTTCCAAATTCAGAACAATCTATCGCAGCACCGCCTGCTTATCAAACATTCAGTCCAAAACGACAATCTATCCATCGCCCCATTGCGGGTTTATCCCTATCCCCAGGAGATTTCCATGCAACTGCTGCACATTGATTCCGCCATCACCAGTGACCAGTCCGTCTCGCGCCAGCTCACGGCGCAGATCGTCGAGGCCTGGAAGGCCAGCCATCCCGCCACCCAGGTGAGCTACCTGGACCTGGTGGCCGACGCGCCTGCGCACTTCACGATGGATGCGATGGCACCGCGCACCGGCCAGACCGACGGCCTGAGCGAGGCGCAGCAGCGCGAGAACGCCGTGTCCGAGCGGCTGGTGAGCCAATTCCTGGCGGCCGACGTGGTGGTGATCGGCGCACCGTTCTACAACTTCGCCATCCCCACGCAGCTCAAGGCCTGGATCGACCGCATTGCCCAACCCGGCCGCACCTTCCAGTACACCGCCAACGGCCCCGAGGGCCTGGCCAAGGGCAAGACGGTGATCGTGGCGTCGAGCCGCGGCGGCGTGTATTCCACCAGCGAAGGCGGCCGCGCCATGGAGCACCAGGAAAGCTACCTGCAGACCGTGCTGGGCTTCTTCGGTGTGACCGACGTGCGCTTCGTGCGCGCCGAGGGCGTGGCTATGGGTGGCGATGCCAAGGCCCAGGCCCTGGCCGCCGCCGCCCAGGCGATCGAGGCCCACGTAAAGGCCCATGCCGCCAACCAGGACCGCGTCAGCCAGGCCGCCTGACCAGCCCCGGCGCCTCGCCAAACAAAACCCGCCTCCGGCCATGCCGGGGCGGGTTTTTTCATATCAAAATGGGATGTAACCCTTGATAGTCAAGCGCAAACAGCTATCCAATCGATAGCAATCGTCAGCCGTTGTGGCGCTTGACCCAGGCGATGTACCGGTCCATCCAGCGCTGCAAGAAGTCCTTGCTGCCCTCGCCGATGGTGCCGTCTTCGTTGAACAGGCCGTCCTTGGCATGGATGAAGGCCTCGGGCTGGCCCAGCGTGGGCATGTCCAGGTAGGCCAGCACATTGCGCAGGTGCTGCTGCGCCATCGCCGTGCCCATGGCGCCGATGGACACGCCGATCACACCCGCGGGCTTGCCCGCCCAGGCGCTCTGGCCATAGGGGCGCGATGCGTTGTCGAGGGCGTTCTTGAGCACGCCGGGGATGGAGCGGTTGTATTCCGCCGTGACGAACAGCACGCCCTGCGACCCGGCGATCTCCTTCTTGAGCCGTTGCACGGACTCGGCCTGCTGGCCGTCGTCGTCCTGGTTGTACAGCGGCAGGTCGTCGATGCGCACCTGGTGGAATTCGCAGTCCGCGGGCGCCATGCGCGCCAGCGCGTGGGCCAGCTTGCGGTTGAACGAATCCTTGCGAAGGCTGCCGACGACGACGGCAATGCGGTAGTGGCTCATACGGACCCTTTCTGGCAGAGGTAGGCGCCGCGCAGCGCCATCGCGATGGCGGGCGGCCGGACCATCTTACGTGCCGTCTTGGAACGCTGCTGTCAGACAAGCGGCGGTCACGGCACCGGGGCCGGGGGCCGGTCGAGGCCGCCCGCCGCGCGCCATCACCAGCCTGCCAGCACCGAGCCCTTGAACTGCGTCTCGATGAAGCGGCGGATCTCCTCGCTCTGGTAGGCCTTGACCAGTTGCGCCACCCAGGGCTTGTTCTTGTCGGCCTCACGCACCACGAGCAGGTTGACGTAGGGGCCGTCCGGGCTTTCCTGCGCGATGGAATCGGTCTTGGGGTTCAGGCCGGCGGAGATGGCGAAGTTGGTGTTGATGGCCGAGGCGTCCAGGTCGTCCAGCGAGCGCGGCAGCTGCGCGGCGTCCAGCTCCACGAACTTGAGCTTCTTCGGGTTGCCCACCACGTCCAGCGGCGTGGCCTTCAGGCCTGCACCGTCCTTGAGCTTGATGAGGCCCTGCGCCTGCAGCAGCAGCAGCACGCGGCCGCCGTTGGTGGGGTCGTTGGGAATGCCGAAGCGCGCGCCTTCCTTCAGGTCGGCCAGCTTCTTGACCTTCTTGGAATACAGGCCGATGGGGAAGTTGACGGTGTTGGCCGCCACGGCGAACTTGTAGCCACGATCCTTGATCTGCGCATCCAGGTAGGGCTTGTGCTGGTAGCTGTTGGCGTCCAGGTCGCCGGCGGCCAGAGCCGCGTTGGGCTGCACATAGTCGCTGAACTCCACCACCTGGATCTTCAGGCCCTGCTGTTCGGCCACTTTTTTGACCTGCTCGAAGATCTGCGCGTGCGGGCCCGCCGTCACGCCGATCTTCAGCGGCTTGTCCTGCGCCAGGGCGTGGCCCGAGAGGCCGGCGGCCATTGCCAGGGCCAGGGTCGATTGGAGCAGGGAGCGCTTGGAAATCACGGAAAACCTTTCATACCGTTACAGGGAGAGCCGGCATCGTAGCCCCTGCGGCGCGCCCTCCGAACGAATACTTTTCCATATCCAAAGAACCCGCACACATGAAGAGCAACCGAGCGGCAGAGCACCTGAGGGGGTGAAAGGCCGTGCATTTTCCACCGCCCCGGGAAGGCCGCGGCGTCGCCCCGTCAGCCCTTGAGCGCCACGTTGTTGAGCTTGTCCAGCCGCGCGGGCCAGCCGCCCTCCTCGGCCGACTGCAGCAGGATGCGCGTCCAGGCGATCCAGGCGTCCCACTGCACGCGCTTGTCCCAGGCATTGCCCCAGGCGCTGAAGGCCTGCAGCGCTCCGCGTGCGGCGCACGCCGCGTCGTGCGCGCGGCCGGCCGACAGGTACAGCTGTGCCAGCACCATCTGCGGCTCGCCCACCCAGGGGTTCAGGCGCACGGCCTGCTCCAGCGTGGCCGTGGCGCCGTCCAGGTCCACCAGCGGCTGCGCCAACTGGATCACCGACCAATACAGGGCCGTGGCGGCCGCCTCGTCCTGCGCCGTCAGGCCCTGGCTGCAGTGGTCGAACACGGGCGGCAGCGGCAACTGCCCGCGCAGCCCGGGGTGCTGCAACGCCAGGCCCAGCGCCGCGATCTGGCTGACCATGCGGGCCGTGGGGCGCATGGGTCCGGGCCACAGCGACGCGGCCCAGTGCACGGCCTGTGGGCGCGAAGGATCGACGGCGGGAAAGCGCGAGTAGATGTCGTCCTGCCAGCTGAACCACTGCTCGATCGTGTCGGCCATGCTGACGATGGTGAAAGCCGCCACCTCGTAGGGTGCGAGGTGCACGGTCTGGCGCGGCGCGGGGCCGTTCTTCTCCACGACCAGCGAGCCGTCGGCCTGCAGCTCGCCGGCCAGCACCTTTTGCACGAACTGCGCACGGCTCATGGTGCAGAACAGGTACACCAGGTGTTCGGCGCTCTCGCCCACCAGCGCCTGCAGGCGGCCGCGCTCGCTGGCAGCGTCGAACTTCACCAGGTCGACGAAGGCATTGCCGTACACGCTGTGCAGCAGCCCGAGCAGACGCACGTCCCGGGGCTGGCCCCACAGCGCCAGCGACCGGGCCACGCCCACCAGGTGATGGCGGAAGGTTCCGGCCTTGTGCCAGTCCTGCCCCACGCCGCGCGCCAGCACCATGGGCAGCACGGGAGCCAGATCGGCATCGTGGGCCAGCCATTCATCGTCCAGCAGGGACTGGGCGCGCTGGAACAGCGCGTCATCCGGTGGCGCAAAGGCGGGCAGTGCGGACATGGCGGGGTCTCCTTCGTGGTAGTGGCTTTGCCATCGAGTATCGGCCAAGCCGCCCGCACACGCAGGTCTTCTGACAAAACAGCCCGCAGCGCCCGCTGTACAAGCGCCAAAAGCTATCAAATCAGGAGCTTACACATCCCGTGTGCGCCCCCCTGTCCTGCATCAGCGGTGCGACAGGCGGCGCACGGCCCAGTCACCCAGGCTCTGGATGGCCTGCACGAAGAAGATCAGGATGACCACCACGGCCAGCATGATGTCGGGCAGGAAGCGCTGGTAGCCGTAGCGGATGCCCAGGTCGCCCAGCCCGCCGCCGCCGATGGCCCCGGCCATGGCCGAGTAGCCCGTGAGGCTCACGAAGCTGATGGTCAGGCCCGCCACGATGCCCGGCAGCGCCTCGGGCAGCAACACCTTCCACACGATCTGGCCGGTGGTGGCGCCCATGGACTGCGCGGCCTCCACCAGGCCGTTGTCCACCTCGCGCAGCGCCGTCTCCACCAGCCGCGCCACGAACGGCGCCGCGGCGATGGTCAGCGGCACCACGGCCGCCCAGGTGCCGATGGACGAGCCGGTGATGAAACGCGTGAACGGGATGATGGCCACCAGCAGGATGATGAACGGCGTGGAGCGCACGGCATTCACGATCCAGCCCACGATCTTGTTGGCGGGGCCGTTCTCCAGCACGCCGCCCGCATCCGTGAGGCGCAGGAACACACCCAGCGGAATGCCCACCAGGCCGCCAACGATGCCGGACACGCCGACCATGATGATCGTCTCCCACAGCGAGGTGACGAACAACTCCAGCATCATTTCAGAAAAGTTCTCGAACATCGCCCGCCCCTCAGCCTGTCACTTCCACGGTGCGCACCACCACGCCGTTGGCACGCAGATAGTCGATGGCCGCGCCGATGCGCGCCATGTTGCCGCTGGCGTACACCGCCAGCGAACCGAAGGTCTGGTCCTGGATCTCGTCGATCTGGCCATGCAGGATGGACAGGTCCAGTCCCAGCTCGCGGATCAGGTGCGACAGGATCGGCTCGTAGGCATGCTCACCCGCATACGACAGGCGCAGCAGCTGGCCGCTCGCGCCCGGCTCCAGCCGCGCGGCCAGGCTGCGCACGCGCGCCAGCACCCCGGCGGGCAGCTCCTGGGGCACGATCTCGTCGATCAGGCTCTTGGTGATGTCCTGCTGCGGGCGGGTGAACACGTCGACCACCGGGCCCATCTCCACGATGCGGCCCGCGTCGATCACGGCCACACGGTCGGCAATCTGCTTGATGACCTGCATCTGGTGCGTGATCAGCACCACCGTCACGCCCATTTCGCGGTTCACCTGGCGCAGCAGGTCCAGGATGGAACGGGTTGTCTCGGGGTCCAGCGCGCTGGTGGCCTCGTCGGACAGCAGCACCTTCGGGTTGCTGGCCAGCGCGCGCGCAATGCCCACGCGCTGCTTCTGCCCGCCCGAGATCTGCGCCGGGTAGCGGTCGGCCAGGTGCGCCAGGCCCACCAGGTCCAGCAGCGGGTCGATGCGCTTCTTGATCTCGGCCCGCGGCATGCCCGCCAGCTCCAGCGGCAGCGCGGCGTTGTCGAACACCGTGCGCGATGACAGCAGGTTGAAGTGCTGGAACACCATGCCGATCTCGCGGCGCGCGGCGCGCAGGTCGGCGTCGGACAGTTGGGTCATGTCGCGCCCCGCCACCATCACCTGTCCCGACGTGGGGCGGTTGAGCAGGTTGATGACGCGGACCAGCGAACTCTTGCCCGCGCCCGAACGGCCGATGATGCCGAACACCTCGCCCGGCGTGACATGCAGGTCGATGCCGCGCAGGGCTTCGACGGGGCCCTGCGGGCCCGGGTAGATCTGGGTGATACCCCGAAGGTTAATCATGAAATGCAATGCAAAGCGCGCGCAGGCTGCCCCCTCAGGGATGGCCAGCCGCGGCGGGTGAAGATCAGAACAGCGGGTGAATGTAATTGTTCGTTATGAAAAACCCAACGAACAAAAAGTAGGCACATAAGACGGCCCCGTTATGAGGCGTGCTTCAGCGAGCCGCGCGCTGCCCCTGTCGGGCGGCAGTGCCACGCAGTAGCGGAGCACAGGGGCGATTTTAGGTGACGGGGCAAATCCCCGGCCGGCGTGCGCCTGCGCCTGGGGAAGGAGCACGCGCAACTGCAGCCGTCCGGCCAGGGCGAATGGCAACCGGTGCCAGCCCGCCCAGCGATGCGCAAGACTCGCCTACCACCGACAGCACAAGCGTATGGCGCGCCACCTATCCACGGCTGCGTGGCGCGTGGGGTCTAGCGCCGGCGGCCTGCATGGGGCCCCTCGCCCACCGTACCATTCACCGTTCCCGACACGCCCCGCTGCCGGCTCCCCGTCGCCGCCGCTCCCCACCGCGCGGGCTTTCTCCCTCCACCTATGCAAGAACGCTCCTGGTCTCCCGTTGTCTGGATTGGCTATGCCATGTGCGTCGGCGTCATGGGCACGGCGCTGGCCAGCCCGCTGTACCCGCTCTACCAGCAGGCCTGGGGGCTCAAGCCCAGCGACATCACGCATCTTTTCGTGGTGTACATGTTCGGCGCGCTCACCAGCCTGCTGTTTCTGGGGCGGCTCACGCAGCGCCACGGCTTCCTGGCCATCCTGCGCACGGGCCTCACACTGATGACCGCGGGCGTGGTGCTATCGGCCCTGGCGTGGAATGTGCCCGTCTTCATGCTGGCGCGGCTCATGATCGGGCTGGCGTCGGGAATGATCACCACCTCGGCCTCCATCGGCATGGTGCAGGCCCGCCCCGGGCGTGATCCACGGCGCACGGCCGCACTGACCACCGTGGCGATGACGCTGGGCTTCGGCCTGGGGCCGCTCGTGGGCGGCTTGATGGCCCAGTGGGTGCCCCACCCGCTCGTCACCGCCTACGTGCCCACGGCGGCCATGGGTCTGCTGGCGGTGTATGCGCTGCACCAACTGCGCGGGCTGCCCACAGGGGGAACGCGGGACGATGCCCTGCCGCCCGGCACCTGGCGCGGCGTGATCGCGCAGTGGATGCCGCGGCTCACACCGCCGCCGCGCCTGCGCCGGCGCCAGTTCTGGCTGGCGAGCATGGGCGCCTTCAGCGCCTTCGGCATGTTCAGCCTGTACTCATCGCTGGCGCCCAGCTTCATGCAGGAGATCGTGCCCTGGCATGGGCCGGCCGTGAGCGGACTGTCGATCGCGATGATCCTGTTCCTGTCGTCCGCGTTCCAGTTCATGGTGCGCAACTGGCGCACCAAGCGCGTGGCCCTGGCCAGCGGCTGCGCGCTGGTGCTGTGCAACCTGCTGCTCATGGCGACCACGCTCACCGGCGCCACGCTGGTGTTTGGCGCGGCGGTGATCGCCACGGCCTTCGGCCATGGGCTGGCCAATGTGGCGGGCATGGGCGTGGTGGCCAAGCTCACCACGCCCGAAGAGCGCGGCGGCCTGCTGTCGTCCTACCTGATCGTGGGATACCTGGGCACCATCGTGCCCATCCTGGGCATGGGCTGGCTGTCGGACCATGTGGGCCTGAACCGCGGCTTGCTGGTGTTCTGCGGCGCCATGGCCCTGCTGAGCGCCGTGGTCACCGCGCTGGGCATGCGCACCGCGGAAATCCCCGTGCCGCAGCAGCACCTTTAACCGCTGGTGTCAGCGCCAGCCGATCAGCAGGATGGCGATGTTGACCAGCAGTCCCGCGCCCCACACCAGGCTGCGCGCCGTGGGCATGTCGCCCACGTACATGGTGATGTAGGACACGCGCAGCATCACGAACAGGAAGGCCAGCAGGTCCAGCATCATCTGCGGCGCGCCCAACTGGTGCGCGATGATGACCGCGCCGATGAAGAACGGCAGCGCCTCGAAGCTGTTGGCCTGCGCCGCATTGGCACGGGCGCGCCAGCCGGTCTGGCGAGCCAGCCACGCACGCGGGTCGTGGTTGTCGCTGCCGCGAAAACCACCCCGCTTGGCCAGCAGCGCGCAAGCCATGGGCAGCAGCGCCGCAATCAGCACGCACCAGTAGGCCACGGTGAAGCGGGCCACATGCATTGTTGTGTTCATTTTTGCAGTGTTTTGGGCCTCCAGCGCTTATCCAACAAGCGCTAGCAGCTATTGTTTTTGATATTCAGCGCCGATCCGCCAGCGCATGAGCGATGGTGCCCAGGTCCACGTATTCCAGCTCGCTACCCACGGGCACGCCCCGCGCCAGGCGCGTGACGTGCACGCCGCGGCGCTTGAGCGCCTCGCCGATCGCGTGGGCCGTGGCCTCTCCCTCGGCCGTGAAGCTGGTGGCCAGGATCACCTCCTGCACCACGCCGTCGCTGGCGCGCTCCAGCAGGTTGTGCACACCGATGTCGCGCGGCCCCACCCCATCCAGCGGCGACAGCCGCCCCATGAGCACGAAGTACAGCCCCTTGAACGCCGCGGTGCGCTCCATCGCGGCCTGGTCGGCGGGTGTCTCCACCACGCACAGGCGGGTGGCGTCGCGCGCCGGGTCCAGGCAGGTCTCGCACACCGCGCCCTCGGTGAAGGTGTGGCAGCGCTCGCAATGGCGCACCTGCGTTGCCGCTTGCGCCAGCGCCTGCGACAGCATCTGCGCGCCGGCGCGGTCATGCTGCAGCAGATGGAACGCCATGCGCTGCGCCGACTTCACGCCCACACCGGGCAGGCGCCGCAGGGCCTGGATCAGTGCGTCAAGAGAACCGGTGTCGGACATGAAGAATGGATTTCGGAGTGCACACGCCGCCCTCAAGGGCGTAGCGAGCGCCTGCCAGGCGAGGCGGACGGAGCACAGCAACCGGAACGTACTTGCCTAGTACGTGAGGATTGCGAGCACTGCCCAACGACGCGTGGCCAGCGCGCAGTAGCCTGCCCTCAGAAGGGGAATTTCATGCCGCCGGGAAGGCCTGGCATGCCGGCCGTGATCTTAGCCATCTTCTCGGCCGAGGTTTCCTCGGCCTTGCGCACCGCGGCGTTGAAAGCGGCGGCCACCAGGTCTTCCAGCATGTCCTTGTCGTCGGCCAGCAGGCTGGAGTCGATGGTCACGCGCTTGACGTCGTGCTTGCAGGTCATCAGCACCTTCACCAGGCCGGCGCCGGATTCGCCTTCGACCTCGATGTTGGCCAGATCGTCCTGGGCCTTCTTCAGGTTGTCCTGCATGGCCTGGGCCTGCTTCATGAGGCCGGCGAGCTGTCCCTTGTTGAACATGGATGGTTTCCTTTGCGTTTCAAAAATGGTTATGCAGGCTTGATGCTGCCCGGGACGATTTTCGCCCCGAAATCACGCATCAGTTGCTGCACGTAGGGGTCGTTGTGGACGATCTCCTCGGCCACGCGCTGGCGTTCGGCTGCGGCGTGCGCGTTGCGGCGCGCGGGGCTGTCGATCACCACACCCACCTCCACGCTGATCTGGCGCGCATGGCCTGCGGCCTCCAGCGCCGCGCGCAGGCGCTCGCGCGCCGTGGGCTGGTTGAGCGACTCCCGCTCCACGCGCAGCAGCCAATGGTCCGGGTCACGCGCCACCAGTTGCGACTGCAGCGCCAGTTCGCGCACCAGGGCGGTGATGGCCTCCTGGGCAATGAGCTGCTGCACGGTGGCATGCCAGACATCGCCCTCCTCCGTGCGCACCAGCCGCGCGGGTGCCGGGGCCGCCGATGGCAGGGGCTGCAGGCGCGCGCCGGGTTCCGGCGCGGTACGCACGGGTATTGCTACCGTTTCAGGAGCTGCTTGCGCTGTATGGGCGGGTGCTGGAGGTGTTTTTTGCCTTAAATCCTCAGGGGAGCGTACGGGCAGACGCACAGGCGCTGCGGCCCGTACGGGCGCCTGGGCCGCGTCGCCGGCTTCCCACGGGGGCGATTCGCGGTCGCCCGCGTCCAACGCGTCCTGCACGGCCTGGTTCACATCGTCCGGCGTGGCTTGCGCCCGAGTGGGCGCTGCCGATGCGGCGGGCCGGGCGGGCGCGGCAGTCGCGCAGTCCATCGCGGGCGCCGCGACCGGAGCCGGGTGCACCGACACCGGCGGCGGTGCGGGAGCCCGGTCCGCGGCGGCCGGCACAGCCTGCGGTGCCTGGACTACCGGCGTATCGGCCGGCGCATGGGCCGACGGCGCTGCGGCTTCAGGCCGCGTCAGAGTTTTTTTTTCAGCCGAGGCAGCCGCGCCGCCTTCCGAAGCCGCCGGCTTGAACGCCAACAGGCGCAGCAGCACCATGGTCAGCGCGGCATATTCATCGGGCGCCAGACCCAGATCGGCGCGGCCGTGCAGGCAGATGCTGTACAGCAGCTGCGTCTCGTCGGCCGGCAGGGCGGCAGACAGGCGCGCAACCTCTGCCGCCTCAGGGTCGCTGGCGTCCGCGGCCGCAGCCATCTGCGGAACGGCCTGCAACACGGCCATGCGCTGCAGCACGGCGCTCATGTCCTCCAGCGTGGAGGCGGCGGACAGGCCGTTGATGCGCAGGGTGTCCGCCGTCTCGACCACCGTGCGGCCATCGCCCTGCGCCAGCGCGTCGATCAGACGGAACACATGGCTGCGGTCCACGCTGCCCAGCATCTGGCGCACAGCGGCTTCCTGCAATTGGCCGCTGCCGAAGGCAATCGCCTGGTCGGTCAGGCTGAGCGCGTCGCGCATGGAACCGCGCGCTGCGCGGGCCAGCAGCCGCAGGGCCTGCGGCTCGGCGGGCACGTTCTCGGCGGCGAGCACGCGGGTGAGGTGCTCCAGCACCGTCTCGGGCGCCATGGGCCGCAGGTTGAACTGCAGGCAGCGCGAGAGCACCGTGACTGGCACCTTCTGTGGATCGGTGGTGGCCAGCACGAACTTGAGGTATTCCGGCGGCTCCTCCAGCGTCTTGAGCATGGCGTTGAACGCCGTGTTCGTGAGCATGTGCACTTCGTCGATCATGAAGACCTTGAAGCGCCCCTGCACCGGCTTGTAGACGGCCTGCTCCAGCAGCCCCTGTACCTCGTCCACGCCGCGGTTGGAGGCGGCATCCAGCTCGGTGTAGTCAGGAAACCGGCCGCTGTCGATGTCGGTACAGGCCGGGCACACGCCGCAGGGCGTGGCAGTGATGCCGCCTTGGCCGTCCGGACCCTGGCAATTGAGCGACTTGGCCAGGATGCGCGAGACCGTGGTTTTGCCCACGCCGCGCGTGCCGGTGAACAGGTAGGCGTGGTGCAGCCGCTGCTGCGTGAGCGCGTTGGAGAGCGCCTGCACCACGTGCTCCTGCCCCACCATCTCAGAGAAGGTCTTGGGACGGTATTTGCGGGCGAGCACAAGATAGGACATGGGGCGTGATTCTATGTGCGGGCCAGACACGCAGCGCGCCAAGGCTTCTAGCTGGCCCGGGCCTACGCAGGCCACCGCGCCGACCGAGGGTGATCTGCTCTCTGCCAGGATTCACACTCCCCGGGAACGACTGCAAACTGCCAGTCGCACCGTACCGCCATGTTGCCCGCCTTGCTTCATCCTTTGCAGCCCGCAGGCGGCTATCGCGACAAGGGTTGCTGACCCGGTCGGCTGCGGTGCGTCTCGCCTGCTGGCTACTGTGTCTGTGCCTGCAGCCGCCGACGCAGGCCCAGGATGGTTCTAAAGACACCTCCGCCGACGATCCACCGACGCAGCAGCAGGCACTACCTGCGGCCCTGGATCTGCGTGCGCGTGACTACCCCGAGCCAGACGGTTACTCGCTGCCCAGCACGCCCGAGTTTGGCGCCATCGGCGTGCAGCTGCAGGGCGACTCACGTTTGCTGCTGCGCGTCCGGCGCGGCGGCCCCATGCTGTACTACCGGGCAAAGTTCTGACGGGCCACGGGCAGAGCGTGGTTCGTCGTACAATCACAGGCGACGGGCCTCCCCGCATGGTGAAGCGGCCAACCGGGTCAGGTGGGGAACCAAGCAGCCCTAACTGTGGAGCCAGTGCCGGGGGTAAGGCTCGTCACCTTCTTCTTCCTTTCCCCTTCTTTTTTTGCGTCGCCTGAGCGCCTTGCGCGTCATCGGGCGGTTGCGGCGTTGCCTGCACATGAACGCCGTGCGTCAGCTCCGTCCTACAGCGAAACAAGCACGGCGATCGCGACAAGCACGTGCCCGCGGTCCATACTGCGCACCAGGAGTTCTCGCCACCGATCCACTTTCTTGCTGTCCCGTGCCGCCATGCTGTCTGCCATGTCCGCGCTGCTTGCAAGTCATCTGCTCCGGCCGCTGCCACGGCCGGCCATGGATTGGGGCATTGTGTGCCTGCTGTGCCTGTGCGCGGCATTTCCCGCCCGGAGCGATGAGAGCCTGGCAGACGGCGCTGCGGCCGCATTGCGAGAGGCTCAGGATGAGCCTTCTTCCGCCGCCTTCACGCAGAACACCGCCACCTACCCCGACCTGAACGGCAGCGATCTTCCGCGCGCAGCATTCGGCAACAGCGTTCAGTACACGGACATCACCCGTTGGCTCACGCCGCTGCAAGCTTCCCGCCTGGGGCTGACGCTGGGCGTGGTGGTTCCGTCGGACGGCGCGGCCCGCGCAGGATCCGTCAGCCCTGCCTACCCGCCAGGCACCCCGCAGGCTTACGACCTGGGTCTGCGCTGGCGATCACAGTTGCAGCCGCGCGTACGGCTGGACCTGCAGGCCTGGGCCCGCACCCACCCGCACACGGGCCTGCACGACGCCATGGGCATGATCTGGGGTCGCGACCAGGGCAGCAACTTTGGCACCCGTCTGGAGGTGCAATGGTCCGCATCGCGCACGCGCGGTCTGGTCCCCGAGCTGGGCGCCATCGGCGTGCAGTTGCAAGGCGATGCGCGGCTGGTGCTGCGCGCCCGCCGCGGCGGGCCCATGGTGTATTACCGCGCGAAGTTTTGACCGCGCGCTCATGCAACGCTCTGGGTTGACGCCGACCTTCTTGCAATGATCGCAGAGCATGCCCTAAAGCGGCGCCCCTGCTGTACTACGCCTGCGTTGCCAGCCAGTGCGCGGCACCCGCCCCTGCCGCACGCCCGGTGGCATAGCACGCAGTCAACAGATAACCCCCGGTGGGCGCCTCCCAGTCCAGCATCTCGCCCGCGCAGAAAACCCCGGGCATGGTGCGCAGCATGAGGCGCGTATCCAGCGCTTCGAAGGCCACGCCGCCGGCCGTGCTGATGGCCTCATCCAATGGGCGTGCTGCCACCACGGTGATGGGCAAGGCCTTGATGGCATGGGCCAGCGCCATCGGGTCGGACATACCATCCTTGCCCAGTTGTTCGTAGAGGACGGCGGTTTTGATGCCGTCCAGGCCCAGCCGGCTCTTGAGGTGGGTGGAAAGGCTGCGCGAGCCGCGCGGGTGGCGCACCTCGGCCAGCACGCGCTCGGGCGTGTGGTCGGGCAGCAAGTCCAAGTGGAAGGTGGCGTGACCGTGTGCCACGATCTCGTCGCGCAGCAGGCTGGAGACCGCATAGACCAGGCTGCCTTCCACGCCAGTGGCCGTGGCCACGAATTCCCCGCGCCGCTCAAAGCGCCGGCCCTGGCTGTCGGTGAAGGACAGCACCACCGACTTGAAGGGCTGGCCCGCGAAGCGCTCGACGAAATGCGGCGTCCAGCCGACGGCGGGCGCGCCTCGGCCGATGAGCTCCAGAAAGAACTCTCGCCGCGTCTCGCCCACGGGCGCATCCACGCGCGGTACGTCGAAACCGCAGTTGGACGGCGCCAGCGGCGCTACAGGCACGCCGCGCTGCGCCAGCAGCGGCGCCCAGGTACCGTCCGAGCCCAGACGGCCCCAGCTGCCGCCGCCCAGGGCCAGCACGACGGCGCGCGCCCTTACCCGCACCTCTCCCGCCGGCGCGGCAAAGCGCAGCACAGGCGGCGTGATGCCATTCAATGCGTCGGCCCAGCCCATCCAACGATGGCGCATGTGCAGCTGCACCCCCTGCCCGCGCAAGCGGTGCAGCCAGGCACGCAGAAGCGGCGCGGCTTTCATGTCCTTGGGGAACACCCGGCCCGACGTACCGACGAAGGTCTGCGCGCCCAAGGCATCAGCCCACGCGCGCAAGTCCTCGGGGCCAAAGTCTCGCAGCCAGGGCGTCAGCGCCTGCTGGCGATCGCCATAGCGCGCCATGAAGGCCGCCAGCGGCTCGGAATGCGTGAGGTTCAGCCCGCCCCTGCCCGCCAGCAGGAACTTGCGTCCCACCGAAGGCATGGCGTCGAACACCTGCACGCTCAGGCCCGCCGCTGCGGCGGTCTCGGCGGCCATCAGGCCAGCCGGCCCTGCGCCAATCACAGCGATCTCGCAGGATCGCAGATCCGTATCCATCATGGTGTTGCTTTCATCAACCCGCACGCCGCAGCAGGCGCACGTGCATGGGCCGCACGAAGTGCGCTCCCTGCATCGTGCAATGCGGCGCGAAGGCCGCCGCCACGCGCTTGCGCAAGGACGCGTCGATGCGGTGGTCGGCAAAGGTGGGGTTCATCATCCGCCGCTCAAACTGGGCGAAGTCCTCGAAATGCACAGGCATGTCGAATCGCCGTTGCGCCACCTGCTCCCAGGTGCCGCGGACAGCCAGCGCGCGGTCCAGCGCCGCCTGCGCAGCGGCGCGCACGATGCCTTCGTCGTTGTACAGGCGCACGATCTCGTTGAGCGCGCCTTCGTAGACCGGCTCAGAAACGTACAGATGCCCGCCGGCACGCAGCACGCGCGCCACTTCGGTCAGGGCCTGGTCCATCGCATCCAGCGGCACGTGGTGCAGGGACTTGAGCATCAGCGCCAGGTCGAACTGCGCGTCATCGCATGCAATGGCCTGCGCACCACCCACGGCAAAGCGCATGCGCGGCGGCGTGTCCTGCAGGTTGATTGCGTGCTGCCGGAGGTCCACTTCCAGCCCCAGACACCGCATGTCCGGCCAACGCTGCAGCATCTGCCGCGCCATGCGCGCTCCGCCGCATCCGAGTTCGATGACGCGCGTGCCGGGGGTTGGCAGCAACTCGACCAGGACATCCAGTTCATCAGGGACGAGGGTGTGGTTCATGGGTCATCGATCAATCGGCAGAATCAACCGATGGTACCTACCCCTGCGCGCGACGCGGGGTATTCCCGTACGCTGGCCACAGGCCCGGCGCCTGCCCACCCGGTCAGAACAGCACGCCCTGCCCTGGCGCGTCCACGACCACCAGCCTCCCATCGCCCGTCAAGAAAGCCGCGCCCACCCGCTCGCCCGGAAACTGCGCTCCCACCGCTTCGCGGTACAGGCGCAGCTGGGCCATCAGCTGCGGCTGGCGCTCGGGCGCGGTGGCGCTCTTGTAGTCCAGCACCCACCAGCGCGCACCCTCACGCGGCTGGCGCAGCCGCACCAGGCGGTCCAGACGCAGACCCTGGCCCTGGTAGACCAGCGGCGCTTCGTTGAGGGCCTGCTCCACGTGATCGGGGTTCCACGCCCAGGCACCCTCGCCCTGCAGAATGCTCCGCGCCATCGCTGCGGCCTGTGCGGCAGCCTCCGCCGTGATGTCGAAATCGCGCGCCAGCTGCGCCAGCCGCCGCGCGGGCCACACGCCGCCCGCCCGCAGGGCGCCGACCACGCCCGCCTGCTCCAGCAACTGGTGCATGGCCTCGCCCTGGCGCGACTGCGGGGTGGAGACGGGAGCACCCGCCGCAGCGGCTTGTGCCCTCGGCGCAGCCCCCGCATACGGCGGAAGCTGCGGCAACGCGACGGCGGCATCGTCAGCCACATCGCCCAATGGCGCGGCGGGCGGCACTGGCGCGTCCTGCAGGGACTCGGCCAGCCGGTTCCACCAACTGCCGGGCGCGGCCGTGCTGGACTGCACCGCCGACAAGGCCAGGCAATGCTTGGCGCGTGTCATGGCCACATAGAGGGTGTTGAGCTCCTCGCGCTGGCGCTCCGCCAGTTCCGCCGCCAGCAGGTCCACCGCACTGGGCGGCGGGTTGGATTCGCTGGCCAGAAAGACAAAGCGCAGCGGAGCGGCCTGCTCGCCCGGCCAGTCGACCAGCGCGCCCATGGTCTCGGCCTTCTGCGCGCGCGCATCGGTGTCCAGCAACAGCACGCTGTGCGCCTCCAGCCCTTTGGCGCCGTGGATGGTGAGCAGGCGCACGGCCTGCGCCTCCACGCGGCCGGGTGCGCGCATGCCCGGGCGCTTCATGGCGCGCACGAAGGCATAGGCCGTGAGGTAGCGTCCCCCGCCCTGCTGCAGCGCTGCGGCCAGCAAAGCGCGCAGGTTGGCCAGCACGCCCGCACGCTGCGAGGCGGGAGCCGCGGCGGCAAAGCGCGCGGGCACGTCGCCGTGTTCGTAGATGGCATGCAGCGCATCGTGGGGAGGGCGTGTTTCCACCCATCGCTTGTATTGAGCCAAAACAGGCGCCAGCGCTTGCAGCTCGGGCGGTAGCAGCTCACTTTTTTGAAGTACGTCGAACCAGCTGCACGGGGATCCTTCTGCGGCCGTCTGGCGTACCCGCAGCGCAATCTGCACCAGCGCGTCATCCGTCAGGCCGAACAGCGGCGAGCGCAGCGCACGCGCCAGCGAAAGGTCATGCCCCGGTGAGACCAGAGCATCCAGCAGCGCGACGATGTCCTGCACCTCGGGCGCCTCGCCCAGCTCGGCCTTCTCGGGCTGCACGCAGGGCACGTGCAGCGCGCGCAGGGCCTCCTGCAGGGAGGCCAGCCGGTCGCGCTTGCGCGCGAGCACCATGATCTCCTGCGGCTGCACGCCCGCGGCGATCTGCGCCGCCACCCATTGCGCAGCCTGCGCGCATTCGCGCATGCGCAGGGTTTCCTCGGCTTCATGGCGCGGCTGGGTCAGAGTGTCGCGCCACTCGGGGGCAGTGGCCGCGGCGGCATCACCCCCGTCAGGCGCCGTGATCGGGGGCAGGCGCAGCAGTTGCCCCGGGTCGCGCGATTCGGTGGTGTGGTCGCGAAAGCCCGCGTACTCACCCTGCGCCTGCGCCGCCTGCATGGCCTGGTTCACCGCTGCGATCACGCCGATGGCGTTGCGCCGCGTGTGGTCGCAGGCCAGCAGGTCGCCCCCCAGCCCCTCGCGTACGAAGGCCTGGGCGGCCTTGAAGACCTGCGGCTCGGCGCGGCGAAAGCGGTAGATGCTCTGCTTGGGGTCACCCACGATGAACACGCTGGGCGGCTGCTGGCCGCCGCCCGCGCCCGCGTAACCTGCCAGCCAGGCATGCAGCGCCTGCCACTGCAGCGGGTTGGTGTCCTGGAACTCATCCACCAGCAGGTGGCGCACGCGCGCGTCCAGCCGCTCCTGCACCCAGCCCGAGAGGATGGGGTCGGACAGCATGACCAGCGCCGTGCGCTCCACGTCGTTCATGTCCACCCAGCCGCGCTCGCGCTTGAGCTGGGCGAACTGCGCGATGAGCGCACGCGCCAGCCGCGCCATGCGCTGCTGGTGCAGCCAGGCCTCGTGCTGGCGGCGCGCGGCGCACAGGCGCTGCAGTTCACCCTCAGCCTCCTGCGCGGCGGCGAACTTCTCCAGATTCTTGGACAGGCGATCCTCGCTGGCCACGAAGAAGGCCTTGCGCAGCGTGTCCAGACGCTGGCCCAGGTCGTCGCACAGCCAGGCGTCGATCACCGCGTTGGCGGCCTTCTGCGGCGTCTTGTTCGCCTGCGCCCCCAGCACCTGGGCCCAGGCATGCCAGCGCTGGCGCGCTGCGTCGCCGGCCAGGGCATCGGCCGGATGGTGCAAGCCGGCAAGGTCCGCGAACTGCATGCCGAAATGCGGGATCGATGCGTCCACCACGCCCGCCTCGTCGGCCAGCGCGAACTCCACGCGCTTGGCCAGCGCGCCTTCGAGCGCCTTGTGCGTCTGCGAGCGGCCGTGATGTGCTACGCAGGCTTCGTAATCCGCGCGCAGCGCGGCGTCCTGCGCCACGGCGGCGAGGTAGGGGCGCCAAACCTCGCGCACTGCCTCGGCGTCATCCTCCAGCAAGTCGTAATGGGCGGGCAGGCCCTGCTGCTCCAGCACCGCCAGCGGCGCCGTGCCCAGCAGCGCCGCAAACCAGCTGTGAAAGGTGCGTATCTGCACGGGGCGGCCCGCGTCCAGCGTCTGCCGATATAGTTTTTGTAGCTGCTCGCGCTTGTCCAGAGCGCGCTGCGGCCCGATTCCTCTTGCAATCAGCTCCTTTTCCAGATCAGGCAGTGGCTTGGCCGCAAACTCCTGCAGCCATTCCTGCAGGCGCTGGCGCATTTCACCCGCGGCCTTCTTGGTGAAGGTGATGGCCAGGATCTCGTGCGGCGCACAGCCGTCCAGCAGCGCGCGCAGCATGCGCGAGACCAGCATCCAGGTCTTGCCGGCGCCGGCGCAGGCCTCCACGGCCACGCTGCGCTGCGGGTCGCAGGCAATGGCGTAGAAGGCCTCCCGCGTGACCGGTTGGCCGTTGTGTTCGTAGGCGGCTTGCGCGGCAGCTTCACTCATTCCAGAAATCCTTGCGGCACAGACCGCGCGCGGCGCACCATTCGCACACGCTGCCCTCGCCCAACGCGGGCAGCGGCGCGCCGGCGGCAATGCGCTGCATGTCGTGCGTGATGCCGTCCAGCAGCAGGTCGCGCAGGTGCACCACGTCGTCCTGCTCGTGCAGCCGGGTTTCGCCGCGCTCACCCACATTCACGTACACGGCCCGCAAGGTGTCGTCCTGCAGCAATGCGGCATAGAAGGCGAGCTGCGTGTCCTCGGACCCGGCCTTGATGCGCCCGCGCGTGAGGGCGTCGCTCTCGGTCTTGTAGTCGATCACCAGCGCCAGGGGTTCGCCGCCGCCCTGCGGACGCACGGCGTCCACACGGTCCAGTGTGCCGACCAGTTCCAGCGCGCCCAGCGGCTGGCGCGCGCGCAGCTCGGCCTGGCGAAAACAGGCGCCAGCGGCTTCGTGCTTGCCCAGCCATTCCAGATAGCCGGCGCGCAGCGCGGGCCAGCCCGAGGCGTAGGGCAGGAAGTCGCCCTCCTGCAGCCCCAGCTCGCGCGTAGCGCGCGCAGCCGCCTCGTCCATGAGCGCCGTGCGCGCCGCGGCGTCGCCCGTGGGCGCGTCCTGCAACGCCTCATGGAAGTGCTGCAGCACGGCATGCAGCCAGGTGCCGAAGTCACGTTTGTCCAGCCCAGCGTCCAGTTCGTCGTCTTCCTGCAGCTGCAGTTGGCGCAGCGCGAAGAAGCGGTAGGGACAGTGGCGCAGGTCGGAATATGCCGAGGACGATAGCCGTTGCACCGGCAGCTGCGCGCCCACCGGCAGCGGACGCGCCGTGGGTGCCGCGGGCACGCTGCGCGTCACCCGGGGATCGGCACCGTCCGTGCCGGTTCCGTCCAGCCGAAGCGCCTGGACCAGCGGGCTCGGCAGGAGGGGTTCGCCCCCCTCGTCGCCCACGCGCCACAGGAGGTCGACACGCGCAATACGCAGGGCATGCCGCCAGGCGGCGTGCTGCGCGGCGGCCAACACGTCGCGCGTGGGCAGCCCCAGTCCCTCGCGCTGCGCCTGCGTCCAGGGGCCGGGCGGTTCAGGCGCGGCCTGCAGGCGTTTCTCATCGCAGCCAGGCAGCACCAGCGCAGCGAACGGGCGCGCCAGCAGCTGCGGCAGGGGCAGAACCACCACGGGTGCATCGTCCACATAGGCCGGTCGATAGCGCGCGCATTCCAGCACCTCTCCCACCCAGCGTGTGAAGTCCGCCAGCGCCATGCGCGCACCGGCCCCGTCCATGTCCTGCAGATCGTCCTGCAGGCCCTCGGGCAGGCGCAGTTCGGCAAGCACGCGCACACCGGCCTCGTCCTGCTGCAGCCCGTCCCACAGGCCGCAGTCCTGCAGCAGCACGCGCAGCGACTGCAACCACTGGGCCAACGGCCGCGCGGCCCGCAGCTGCGCGCGCCAGGCCTGTACCTGGTCCGCCAACGCGGCCTCGGCCGGGCGCCGCTCAGCCAACGCCTGCAGTTGCGTCGCCGCGCCGCTCCAATGCCGAGCGCCCGCACGGCGCAGCCAGTGCTCCAGCGCGCGCAGTGCGGCCCCATCCACCGCGGGCGACTGCTTGAGCCAGTCGAGCACGGCATCGGCGGTGGCGTCCCAGGCACAGGCCTGCAGCACCGCCATCAGCCGCGCCGCAGCGTGGGTGGTGGAGAGCAGCCAGCCGTTTTCGTCGTGCACAGCCACGCCTGCGCCGCCGAGCAAGGCGCTGATGCGGCGGGTGAGCGCGCGGTCGTTGGCCACCAGTGCCACGGGCGCCTGTCCCTGCGCCAGGTGCTGCAGCACACAGGCGGCGGCACGCTGGGCCTCGTCCTCGGCATCGGGCACGGCATGCAAGGTTGGCACGCCGGCCTTCCCGCCGTCCATCACCTGCGGCAGGTCCACGACAAGGCCCGCCTCTGCCCAGTGCTGCGCCAGCGTGCGGGCCAGGGGGTCGGGTTGGAAGCCCTGCACCACCACCAGCAGCGGCACGGCCGCACGCACGCCAGACTCGAACAGCACATCCCCCACGTGGCGCGAGGCCAGCACCCATTCCAGGGCGATGCGCGCTGCGGCGGCCTCCAGCCGGAGCGCGCCACCGTCGCCCGCCGCCGGCAGCAGGGCGCGCGCCGCCTCGCCCCAGTCCGGGCGCCGCTCAGGAGCCACGGCCGCTGCCACCACCGCCAACTGCGCGGCCATCTCCAGCAGCGGACCGCTGAGGACTTCGCGGTGCGCGGCGAGACCGGCGCGGTCGAGCAATGCACGTGCGGTGACCGCATCGCGCGCCATATCGCCCGCGTACTCGCTGCCCTCCGCCAGAGGCGCGCCCAGCTGGGCAGCCCAGTTGCGCGTGGTCTCGAAGCGCGGCGCGAAACCCTGCGGGTAGGCGCGTTGCCATTGCCGGCGCGCCTCGCCCATGAGCTGGGCGTACGGCACCAGCACCACGGTGGCCGCCAGGTGCGCGCCGCGCTGCGCAGCCGCCGAGCGCACCTGCTCGAAAACCGCGCACCACCCCGCGCTGCACGCTGCGGCGTGATCGTCTTTTGCTATGGGTGTCATAGCGTTACAAGCACCGGCCATATGAGGATGCGGGGATTCGGTTTCTGTCACAATGACTGGACTTTATACGTACCGGCATCGCCCACTGCTCACACAAGGAACCAAGGAACGCGCCATGGCCAGCGAACTCATCAAACATCTCTCCGACGCCAGCTTTGAAGCCGACGTGCTGAAAGCCGGCACTCCGGTGCTGGTGGACTACTGGGCCGAGTGGTGCGGCCCCTGCAAGATGATCGCCCCCATCCTGGACGAGGTGGCTGGCGCCTACCAGGGCAAGCTCACCATTGCCAAGATGAACGTGGACGAGAACCGCGAGATTCCCGCCAAGTTCGGCATCCGCGGCATTCCCACGCTGATGCTGTTCAAGAACGGTGAACTCGCCGCCACCAAGGTAGGCGCCATGAGCAAGGCCCAGCTCACCGCCTTCATCGACCAGCAATTGGCCTGATTCCCTTCTTGCCGGCCGCCCTCCGCGGCCGGCAGTCTTCCGAGGTGCGCAGCACCCGGGCAACCTGCGAATAGCGCAGAACTTTTCCTGTCATAATTCGCGCTGATCGCCTCGCCGCACGTGCACCCAGCGGCCGGCTCCGGATCACAGGCTCGCCAAGTCCGCCATCACCCATGGCCCGCACGAAACGCAGCCCTTCCCCTCACACAGACATTTCCACTCCGTCCAGGAGTCACTCCATGCACCTTAACGAACTCAAGGCACTGCACGTGTCTGAAGTCCTCAAGCAGGCCGAAGACCTGGAAATCGAAAACGGCGGCCGCATGCGCAAGCAGGAGCTGATGTTCGCCATCATCAAGAAGCGTGCAAAAGCCGGCGAGCAGATTTTTGCCGACGGCGTGCTTGAGATCCTGCCCGACGGCTTCGGCTTCCTGCGCAGCCCCGACACCAGCTACACCGCGAGCACCGACGACATCTATATCAGTCCGAGCCAGGTGCGCCGCTTCAACCTGCACACCGGCGACATGATCGAAGGCGAGGTGCGCACGCCCAAGGATGGCGAGCGTTACTTCGCGCTGACCAAGCTTGACTCCGTCAACGGCGGCCCGCCCGAGCAGAACAAGCACAAGGTGATGTTCGAGAACCTCACGCCGCTGTTCCCCAAGGAGCAGATGCGGCTGGAGCGCGAGATCAAGGGCGAGGAGAACATCACCGGCCGCATCATCGACATCATCGCCCCCATCGGCCGCGGCCAACGCGCGCTGATCGTCGCGCCTCCGAAGAGCGGCAAGACGGTGATGATGCAGCACATCGCCCATGCCATCACGGCCAACAACCCCGATGTGCACCTGATGGTGCTGCTGGTGGACGAGCGCCCCGAGGAAGTGACCGAGATGCAGCGCTCGGTCAAGGGCGAAATCATTGCGTCGACCTTCGACGAGCCCGCCGCACGCCACGTGCATGTGGCCGAGATGGTGATCGAGCGCGCCAAGCGCCTCGTGGAACTGAAAAAGGACGTGGTGATCCTGCTGGACTCCATCACCCGCCTGGCCCGCGCCTACAACAACGTGGTGCCCTCCAGCGGGAAGGTGCTCTCCGGCGGCGTGGACTCCAACGCTCTGCAACGCCCCAAGCGCTTCTTCGGCGCGGCGCGCAAGGTCGAGGAAGGCGGCTCGCTGACCATCATTGCCACGGCGCTGGTCGACACCGGCAGCCGCATGGACGAAGTGATCTTTGAAGAATTCAAGGGCACGGGCAACTGCGAAATCCACCTGAGCCGCCGCCTCTACGAAAAGCGCGTGTTCCCGGCCATCGAGCTCAACAAGAGCGGCACACGCCGAGAGGAACTGCTGCTGGCACCCGAGATCCTGCAGAAGACGCGCATCCTGCGCCAGTTCATGTACAACATGGACGAGATCGAGTCCATGGAACTCATGATCAAGAAGATGAAGGAAACCAAGACCAACGTGGAGTTCTTCGAGGCCATGCGCCGCGGCGGCTGACCTGGTCTGCTCCACCGCTTTACCCAGCCCCGCCTTCGTGCGGGGCTTTTTCATGGCCGCCCATTGCCCCTCGCTGCGTGCAGGCGTGACTCCCCGCCCACCGCTCACTTGATTCGCCTCAAGACACGGCGCGACGCGCCGGCCCATACTGGCTGTCATCTCATTTCGATAGCATGGTGGCCCGCAATGGGGCGCCCAACGGACCGGGCGCTGCGAACGAAATTGCGGATTACCATCGCCGGCCTGCGTATGCCCTTCGCCCTCCCCGCCCTCGTGTCGCTCCTTGACAGCCCAGCGCTGCGCACGGGCCTGCTCGGCATCTGCGTCACAGTCGCCGGATGCATGGCAGGGGTGCGAACGGACGTACCCTCCCCTGCGCTGCTGCCCGCCGCATGGCCCGTGCCACCCGTCGCCTTCGATGACAGCACCGTCAGCGTTGACGACCAGGCCGAGTGGGGGATGTTCTACCGCGACCCCACACTGCAAGGCCTGGTGCGCCAGGCGCTCGAGAACAACCGCGACCTGCGCCTGGCAATGCTGCGCGTGGATGAGGCGCGCGCCGCCCTGGGCCTGCAGTCCGCCGATCGCTGGCCGACCCTGGCCGTGGGCAGCAGCCACACCCGCGCCCGCGTGCCGGGGGACCTGAACGTGGCCGGCCGCGCCGTCACCACCGGCGAGCACCGCGTGGGCCTTGCCATCAGCAACTGGGAGCTGGATCTGTGGGGCCGCGTGCGCAGCCTGGAGGCGGCAGCGCAGCAGGCCTACTTCGCCTCCGCCGAAGGCAGCCGCGCCGCCCAGGCCGCATTGGTGAACCAGGTGGCACGCAACTACCTCGCATGGCGCGAAACGCAGGAACGCATCGCGCTGACAGAAGACACCATCGCCACGCGCCGCGAGAGCCTGCGCATCTTCGGGCGCCGCCACGCGGCCGGCGCCATCTCGCGCCTGGCGCTGACGCAGGTGGAATCTCTGCTGTACCAGGCCGAATCCATCGGCACCCAGCTCGCGCAGCAGCAGGCACTGCAGGCCCATGCGCTGGCGCAGCTCGTGGGCGTACCGTGGGATGCGCTGGCCCTGGCGCCGCCCCAGGCTGCCGTCGCCCTTCCCACCGTGCCCGCGGGATTGCCTTCCGACCTGCTGCTGCGCCGCCCCGACATTGCCGCCGCCGAGCACACCCTGCACGCCGCCAACGCCCGCGTACAAGCCGCGCGCGCAGCGTTCTTTCCGCGCATCGCCCTGACCACGAGTGCGGGCACCGCCAGCGCGCACCTGGACGGCCTGTTCGACAGCGGCAGCCGCGCCTGGACGTTCGCTCCCAGCGTCTCTCTGCCGCTCTTCGACGGGGGGCGCCTGCAGTCCAACCTGGATCTGAGCGCCGCACGCCAGAACATCGCCGTGGCCGACTACGAAAAGACCGTGCAGACGGCCTTCCGCGAAGTGTCAGACGCGTTGGCCACGCGCGCCACGGCAGCGCGCCAGATCACGCTGCAGCAGGCCCAGCGCGACGCCTTGCATGAACGCGCGCGTTTGGCGCAACTGCGCTACGACCACGGTGCCACGCCCTACTTCGAAGTGCTGGATGCCCAGCGCGACCTGCTGGCCGCCGAACAGCAACTCGTGCAGGCACGCTATACGCTGCAGGCCGCACACATCGCCGTCTATGCCGCGCTGGGCGGCGGCGCGCCCGCGCGCTGACAACCCAACGGGACCCTCGCATGACCATTCCCAAGAAAATCCTCATCGCCGCAGCCGCAATCGCTGCCATCGCCGCACTGGGCGGCTACGCCTGGCTGCAGTGGAAGGAAACGCAGCAGAACGCCGGCCTCGTGGGCGGCAACGGGCGCATCGAGGCCACCGAGGTGGACGTGGCCACCAAGTACGCCGGCCGTGTGGCCGAGATCCTGGTGCAGGAAGGCGACTTCGTGCAGGCCGGCCAGCCACTGGCACGCATGCAGGTGGACAGCCTGCTGGCCCAGCAGCGCGAGGCTGAGGCCAGCCGCGACCGCGCCCTGCAGGCCGTGGCCTCCGCGCGCGCCCAGGTGGCACTGCGCGAGAGCGAGCACACGGCCGCCCAGGCCCTGATCGCCCAGCGCGAAGCCGACCTGGACGCCGCTCAGCGCCGCGCGGCACGGTCGGAGACACTGGCGCGCGAGGGCGCATCCTCCGAGCAGGAACTGGACGACGACCGGGCCCGCGTGCGCAGCGCACAGGCCGCGCTGAAGGCCACGCAGGCACAGGCGCAGGCCGCGGGCGCGGCCATCGTTGCGGCGCGCACCCAGGTGGCCGGCGCCGAATCGGCGGTAAAAGCCGCCGATGCGACCGTGCAGCGCATCAACGCCGACCTGGCCGACAGCGAACTCGCCGCCCCGCGCGATGGCCGCGTGCAGCTGCGCCTGGCCCAGCCCGGTGAAGTGCTGGGCGGCGGCGGCAAGCTGCTGAACCTGGTGGACCTGACCGACGTGTACATGAGCTTCTTCCTGCCCGAGACCGTGGCCGGCCGCGTGGCGCTGGGAACCGAGGTGCGCATCGTGCTCGACGCCGCACCGCAGTATGTGATCCCGGCCAAGGTGTCGTTCGTCGCCAGCACGGCGCAGTTCACGCCCAAGACCGTGGAGACGGCCAGCGAGCGGCAAAAGCTCATGTTCCGCGTGCGCGCGCGCATCGCACCCGAGCTGCTGCGCAAGCACATCACGCAGGTGAAGACCGGCCTGCCCGGCCAGGCCTGGATCAAGCTGGACGCGGGCCGCGACTGGCCGGCGCACCTGCACAACGTCGTGGCCCCCTGACGGACCGTGACGCCCGGCTGCTCCATGCCCCAGCATCTTGAGACCGCCACCCCCGTGGCCCGGCTGCGGGACGTGCAACTGCGCTACGGCGCGGCCCAGGCCCTGCGCGGCATCACGCTGGACATACCGACCGGCCGCATGGTGGGCCTGATCGGGCCGGACGGCGTGGGCAAGTCCAGCCTGCTGGCGCTGATGGCCGGCGCGCGCGCACTGCAGCAGGGCAGCGTGCAGGTGCTAGGCGGCGACATGGCGCGCAAGGCGCACCGCGACGCGATCTGCCCGCGCATCGCCTACATGCCGCAGGGCCTGGGCAAGAACCTCTACCCCACGCTGTCGGTCGAGGAGAACCTGCAGTTCTTCGCGCGCCTGTTCGGCCACGGCGCGGCCGAACGGCGCAGGCGCATTGACGACCTCACGCGCAGCACAGGCCTATATCCCTTCCTCGCGCGGCCCGCGGGCAAGCTCTCGGGCGGCATGAAGCAAAAGCTGGGGCTGTGCTGCGCGCTGATCCATGACCCTGACCTGCTGATCCTGGACGAACCCACCACCGGCGTCGACCCGCTCGCACGCGCGCAGTTCTGGGAGCTGATCGCCCGCATCCGCACCGAGCGCGCGCACATGAGCGTGATCGTCGCCACCGCCTACATGGACGAGGCGCAGCGCTTCGACTGGCTGGTGGCCATGGACGATGGCGCCGTTCTTGCCACGGGCACACCGCAAGAGCTGCTGCAGCGTGCTGGCGTCGACACCCTGGAGGAAGCCTTCATCGCCCTGCTGCCCGAAGCCAGGAAGCGCGGCCACAGCCCGGTGGTGATTCCACCGCTGCCGACCAACGGCGAGGACGACATTGCCATCGAGGCGCAGGGCCTGACCATGCGCTTTGGCGACTTCGTGGCCGTGGACCAGGTGAGCTTTCGCATCCGACGCGGCGAGATCTTCGGCTTTCTGGGCTCCAACGGCTGCGGCAAGTCCACCACCATGAAGATGCTCACCGGACTGCTGCCTGCGTCCGAGGGCCGTGCGTGGCTGTTCGGCCAGGCGGTGGACCCGCACGACATGGCCACGCGCCGGCGCGTGGGCTACATGTCGCAGGCGTTCTCGTTGTATGGCGAGCTGACGGTGGAGCAGAACCTGGTGCTGCACGCGCGCCTGTTCCATGTGCCGGAAGAACAGGTCACAGCGCGCGTGGACGAGATGCTGCAGCGCTTTGCCCTGCAGGACGTGCGTGCCACCCTGCCCGCCAACCTGCCGCTGGGCATGCGCCAGCGCCTGTCGCTGGCCGTGGCCATGGTGCACCGGCCCGAGTTGCTGATCCTGGACGAGCCCACCTCCGGCGTGGACCCGGTGGCGCGCGACGCCTTCTGGCGCCTGCTGGTCGAACTGTCGCGCCGCGACCGTGTGACGATCTTCATCTCCACCCACTTCATGAACGAGGCCGAGCGCTGCGACCGCATGTCCATGATGCATGCGGGCCGGGTGCTGGACAGCGACACGCCGGCCGCGCTGATGGCCCGGCGCGGCGCCCAGACGCTGGAGCAGGCGTTCATCGGCTACCTGCTGGAGGCCGCCGGCGAGCCCGTGGCCGATGACAACGCTACGAAAACAGGAGCTTCCAGCGCTCTATCGACGGTCGTATCGAACGCAAAAGAGTTCGAAACACCCGCAGATCAAGCGGCGGCAGCTCCTGAAATAGAAGCACCCCGGCACCGCGCCTTCAGCCTGCAGCGCATGCTGAGCTACATGTGGCGCGAGTCGCTGGAGCTGCGCCGCGACCCGGTGCGCGCCACGCTGGCACTGGCGGGCTCGCTGATCCTGATGTTCGTGATCGGCTACGGCATCAACATGGATGTGGAGAACCTGCGCTACGCCGTGCTCGACCGCGACCAGACCACGCTGAGCCAGAGCTATGCCAACGCGCTCGCGGGATCGCGCTATTTCATCGAGCAACCGCCGCTGTCGGACCATGCCGAGCTGGACCGGCGCATGCGCAGCGGCGAGCTGTCGCTGGCCATCGAGATCCCCAGCGGCTTTGCCCGCGACGTGCTGCGCGGCAAGAACGTGGAGATCGGCGCCTGGGTGGACGGCGCCATGCCCATGCGCGCGGAGACCGTGCGCGGCTATGTGCAAGGCATGCACCAGCATTGGCTGGCCGCGCAACTGCACGAGCGCACGGGGCAGCGCCTGGCCAGCAGCGTGACCGTGCAATCGCGCTACCGCTACAACCCCGACGTGCGCAGCCTGCCCGCCATGGTGCCGGCGGTGATTCCGCTCTTGATGCTCATGCTGCCGGCGATGCTCACGGCGCTGGCCGTGGTGCGCGAGAAGGAGATGGGCTCCATCCTCAACCTGTACGTGACGCCCGTCACACGCACCGAATTCCTGCTGGGCAAGCAACTGCCCTACGTGTTGCTGGCCATGCTGAACTTCCTGCTCATGTGCCTGCTGGCGGTGACCGTGTTCGGCGTGCCCATCACCGGCAGCTTTGCCACGCTGGCGCTGGCAGCGCTGGTGTTCTCGGTCACCTCCACCGGCATGGGCCTGCTGGCCAGCAGCGTCACGCGCAGCCAGATCGCAGCCATGTTCTTCGCACTCATCGGCACGCTGATACCGGCGGTGCAGTTCTCGGGCCTGATCGATCCCGTCTCGTCGCTGGAGGGCAGCGGCCGCCTCATCGGCTCGGTCTACCCGGCCACATACATGTTCATGATCAGCCGCGGCGTCTTCAGCAAGGGACTGGGCCTGGCCGATCTGCAGGGAGCGCTGCTGCCGCTGCTGGCGTCGGTGCCCGTGGTCATGCTGGGCGCGATTGCGCTGCTGAAGAAGCAGGAGCGCTGACCAATGCCCGGCTCCTCCTCATCCGTGCGCCTGCACCTGCTCAACATCTACCGCCTGGGCGTGAAGGAGTTGTGGAGCCTGCTGCGCGACCCCACCATGCTGGTGCTGATCGTGTATGTGTTCACGCTGTCGGTGTACGCCGCCGCCACGGCCATGCCCGAAATCCTGCACAAGGCGCCGATTGCGATCGTGGACGAGGACCAGTCGCAACTGTCGCAGCGCATCGTTTCGGCCTTTTACCCGCCGCAGTTCAACACGCCGGCGCTCATCACCGCACGCGAGATGGATGCGGGCATGGACGCGGGGCACTACACCTTCGTGCTCAACATCCCGCCCGACTTCCAGCGCGACGTGCTCGCGGGCCGCGCAGCGGAAGTACAGCTGAACGTGGACGCCACGCGCATGAGCCAGGCCTTCAGCGGCAATGCCTACGTGCAGCAGATCGTGCTGAGCGAGGTCAGCGAATTCGTGCAGCGCTACCGCGGCACCGCAGCCCCACCCGTGGATCTGGCGCTGCGCATGCGCTTCAACCCCGCGCTGGACAAGGCATGGTTCGGCAGCCTGATGGAGATCATCAACAGCGTGACCATGCTGTCCATCATCCTCACGGGCGCGGCGCTGATCCGCGAGCGCGAGCACGGCACCATCGAGCACCTGCTGGTCATGCCCGTCACGCCCACCGAGATCATGCTGGCCAAGGTCTGGTCCATGGCGCTGGTGGTGCTGCTGGCGGCCACGACGTCGCTGGTCCTGGTGGTGCAGGGGCTGCTGCGCGTGCCCATTGGCGGCTCACTGGGGCTCTTCCTGGCCGGGGCGGCGCTGCACCTGTTCGCCACCACCTCCATGGGCATCTTCATGGCCACGGTGGCGCGCAGCATGCCGCAGTTCGGGCTGCTCATGGTGCTCACGCTCATCCCGCTGGAGATGCTGTCGGGCGGCACCACGCCGCGTGAGAGCATGCCGGCGCTGGTGCAGAACCTGATGCTGGCGGCCCCCACCACGCACTTCGTGGAGCTGGGCCAGGCCATCTTGTACCGCGGCGCAGGCATGGACGTGGTGTGGCCGCAGTTCCTGGCGTTGGCGGGCATCGGCTCGGTCCTGTTCGCCCTGTCGCTGGCGCGCTTTCGCCGCACCATCAGCAGCATGGCCTAGCACCGCTGAATCAGCTTGTGCGATAATTGCGGGCTTTTTTGCGGAAAGTACACTGGAATAGGCTGGTGCGGCTCCCGCTGACTTGAGGAAGAAGATCATGAAAGAAGGCATCCACCCCAATTACCGCGAAGTGCTGTTCGTTGACCTGTCCAACGGCTTCAAGTTCGTGACCCGTTCCTGCGTGAACACGAAGGAAACCGAAACCTTCGAAGGCAAGGAATACCCCCTGTACAAGCTGGACACGTCCTCCGAATCGCACCCCTTCTACACCGGCACGCAAAAGTCGGTGGACAACATGGGCGGCCGCGTGGAGCGTTTCCGCAACCGCTTCGGCAAGACCGCAGCGAAGTAAGCAGCAAGGCCTGCCCCGTGCAGGCCCGTGCAGGCAGGTGGCGAGCCCATTCGCCGCACCTGCACACACCAGGCAGCCCGGCTTCTCCGCGCTGCCTTTTTTATTGCGCACTCCGCTATCCTCGGCCCAACGCCATTTCCCCCCGTCCGCGTGATACACCCGACCCCCGCCATCGTTGCCCAGAGCGCCGTGCGCCCGCTGCCGCGTTGGGCCTTGCTGCTGCTGTGCCTGGCCTATGCCGTTCCCGGCTTCGTGGGGCGCGACCCGTGGCGCAATGCGGACATCGCCTCGTTCGGCTACATGCGCGAACTGGCCCTTGGGCGCACCTCCTGGATGGACCCGCTGCTGGTGGGCGTGCCGCCGGATGGCGACGGACTGCTGCCCTACTGGCTGGGCGCGTGGGCCATCCAGGCGCTGGACGGCTGGCTGCCGGCGGAGCTTGCCGCGCGCCTGCCGTTCGTCGCGCTGCTGCTGCTGACCCTGGCGGCCACCTGGTACAGCGTGTACTACCTGGCGCGCAGCCCCGGCGCACAGCCCGTGGCCTTTGCCTTCGGCGGCGAGGCGCAGCCCGCCGACTATGCCCGCGCCATGGCCGATGCCGGCCTGCTGGCCTTCATCGCCTGCCTGGGACTGGCCCAGCTGTCGCATGAAACCACGAGCTACCTCACCCAGCTGTGCTGCACCGCGCTGCTGTTTTACGCTGGCTCCGCAATGCCTTGGCGCACGGCGTGGCCCACCTTCACCGCCATTGCCGGGCTGCTGGGGCTTGTGCTCAGCGGCGCCCCCACGCTCGCAGTGCTGCTGGGCCTGGGCTGTGCCTGGCTAGTGGCCTGCACGCGCGGCGCGACACTGCGCAACCGCGCAGTGGCAGCGGGCGTGCTGCTGGCCGCCACAGTGGCCGCTGCCGCGCTGGCGCTGCAGTTGGACCTATGGCGCTGGCGCATCGTGCGCTTTGAAGATCTGAAACAGTGGCAAAGCCTGGTGCGCCTGTTCATCTGGTTCAGCTGGCCCGCCTGGCCCCTCACGCTGTGGACGCTGTGGCGCTGGCGGCAGCAGATCCTCAGCCGCGAATGGCACCGGCACCTGTTACTGCCGCTGTGGTTTGCCCTCGTGGCCGTGACAGCCACACTGACCACCCAGCCGGCCGACCGCGCACTGCTGCTGGGCCTGCCCGCCCTGGCGGCGCTGGCCGCCTTTGCGCTGCCGACGCTGCGGCGCAGCATCGCAGCGCTGATCGACTGGTTCACCCTGCTGTTCTTCAGCGCCTCGGCCATCGGTATCTGGGTGGTGTGGCTGGCGGTGCAGACGGGGGTGCCGGCCAAGCCCGCGGCCAACGTGGCCAAGCTGGCGCCCGGCTACGTGCCGTCGTTCTCGCTGTTGGCCTTCGGCGTGGCGCTGGCCGCCACGGCTGCGTGGTGTCTGCTGGTGGTCTGGCGCGCGGCACGCAACCGCCCCGCCATCTGGCGCAGCCTGGTGTTGCCCGCGGGTGGCGCCACGCTGGGCTGGCTGCTCATGATGACCTTGTGGCTGCCGCTGCTGAACTATGGCCGCAGCTTCGCACCCCAGGTGGCGGGTGTTGCCGCAGCCATCACCGACCGCGACAGCTGCGTGGTCGGCTACGGGCTGAACCGTGCGCAGTTGGCCGCGCTGCTGCACCATGGGCAGCTGCACATGGTGCCCACCGAACAGCTGGCGCAGTGCGACTGGGTCATCGCAGACGCCTCCGCCGCACCGCTGGTGAGCGCGTTGCTGCCCCCGGCGCAGTGGCAGGAGATGGCGAGCGTCAGCCGCCCCACGGACCGCGGCGACCGCATGCTGGTGCTGCGCCGCACGGCCCGCAAGCGCTGATGTCCGAGCTGTCCACCATTGCACGGCACGCACTCACCGTGCTGGCCGGGCAGCTTGCGGTGATGGCCTTCGGGGTCACGGACACCATCGTTGCCGGACGCCATTCGCAGGAGTCCCTGGCCGCCCTCTCCATCGGCTCAGCCGTGTTCGTGAGCGTGTACGTGGCGCTCATGGGTGTGTTGCAGGCCTTGCTGCCCATCTGGGCCGAGCAGCGCGGCGCAAACGCACAGGCCGGCATGGGCGCCAGCGTGCGCCAGTCGCTGTACCTGTGGGCGGGTGCCGCGGTGCTGGGCATGGCCGTGCTGCTGTCGCCAGGCCCGCTCCTGCAATGGACCGAGGTGCCGCCGGCGCTGCGCGGCGAGGTGCAGGCCTACCTGGCCATCCTCGCGTTCGGCCTGCCGCCTGCATTGCTGTTTCGCATCTACAGCACCCTCAACCAGGCTTTGGGGCACCCGCAGCTCGTCACCTGGCTGCAGGTCGGCTCGCTGGCGGTCAAAGTGCCGCTCTCGGTCTGGTTCACCTTCGGCGGTGCCGGGCTGGCGCCGCAGGGTGCCGCAGGCTGCGCGTGGGCCACGCTGGCCGTGAACTACGGCCTGATGCTGCTGGGCTGGTGGATGCTGCGTCACCACACGATGTACGGCCCGCTGCGGCTGTGGCGCCCGTTGGAGCGGCCCGACCCCGCGCAGATCGCGCGCTTTCTGCGGCTGGGCCTGCCAGCGGGTTTGTCCATCCTGGTGGAGGTGACCTCTTTCACGCTGATGGCGCTGTTCATCGCACGCCAGGGGACTTTGGCCTCAGCTGCGCACCAGATCGCTTCCAACCTCGCCGCCGTGCTCTACATGGTGCCTTTGTCGCTGGCCATTGCCGCAAGCGCCCGCGTGAGCTTCTGGCGTGGCGCGGGGAACGAGCACCAGGCCGCTGCCGTCGCCTTGAAAGGTTTTTGGCTTGCAGCGCTTATGGGATGTGCGCTAGCAGCTATATTATTAATAGCAAAAGGTACGATCACGGCCTTGTACTCCACCAGCGCGGAAGTCGTCGCCATGGCAGGCGCGCTGGCAGTATGGGTGGCCGCCTACCATGTGGCGGATGCCCTGCAGACGCTGTGCATCTTCGTGCTGCGCAGCTACCGCATCACGCTGGCGCCATTGGCGGTCTATTGCGTGCTGCTGTGGGGCGTGGGACTGTATGGAGGCTACGTGTTGGCCTACCGCGGTCTGGCGGGCTGGGGGCCAATGCATTCCCCTTCGCCTTTTTGGGCCGCCAGCGCTGCCGCTCTAGGCGCGACGGCGTTGATTTTCACGGCCCTGCTGCTGGGCGTGCTCAGGCTGCAGACACGCCGGGCGGCTCCGCCACTACCGCAGGAACCCCACCGCTGAGGCCGCGCGGCGGCGTCCGCAGGCGCGACGGCGGAAACACCACCGTGAACGTCGAGCCCTGCCCCACCACGCTGGCCACCTGCAGCGCTGCGCCATGGCGCTGCACCACATGCTTCACGATGGCCAGTCCGAGGCCCGTTCCGCCCGTGTCGCGCGAGCGGCTGCGGTCCACGCGGTAAAAACGCTCGGTGATGCGCGGCAGGTGTTCCGGCTCAATGCCAGGCCCTGAGTCGCGCACCATAAAACGGGCGCTGCCATCAGGCTCCACGTCCCACGCCACGGTGATGCTGCCTCCGGGTGGCGTGTAGCGCACAGCGTTGTTGACCAGGTTGGCCAGGGCGCTTTGCAGCTCGGCCGCATTGCCGGCCACCTGCCCGGCCGCCTGCGCTGCTTCGGCCGTGGGGAACGTGATCTGGTGAGGCTTGCCGGGCTGGTTCTGCGTCAGCAGGGCCGAGAGCGCGCGCCCCTCGTCCTCGCAGCGGCGCAGCAGCGTCGAGACCGCGACCCATTCGTGCATGCTGGGCGGAGGGCTTCCCTCCAGGCGCGACAGCGTCAACAGGTCTTGCACCAGGTTCTGCATGCGCACGGCCTGCTGCGACATCATGCGCAGGTAGCGCGCACGCTCCTCGTTGCTGAGCTGCAGGGTCTGCAGGGTTTCGACAAAGCCCATCAGCACCGTGAGCGGGGTGCGGATCTCATGCGACACGTTGGCGACGAAGTCGCGCCGCATGGCCTCGGCCTGCTCCAGCGCCGTCACGTCGCGTGACAGCAGCAGCTTGCGGCCATCGCCATACGGGTGCAGGTGCACCGATACGCGCACCGGCCGCGAGGGCGTGCTGGCGCGTCCGGGCAGCACCACGTCGCGCGTGTAGTCCTTGGACGCGTAGTAGGTACTGAAGTCCGGGTCCCGCACGAGGTTGCCGATGGATTGCTGCGCATCACGCTCCGCATCCAGGCCAAAGTGCTCCTCGGCCATCTGGTTGCACCATTCGATATGGCCTTCGGCATCCAGCAGCATCACGCCATTGGGCGATGCCTGCAGCGCCTGGAGGATTTCCTGCAGGCGCGCATCGCCAGCCTGCGCCTTCAACTGGCCCTGGCGCACCAAGCGCCTCGCGCGGTCTGCTGCCTCCCCCCACAGGCCGCTCAGGCGTGGCGTTTGCGTGGGGTCTCCCTGTCGCAACCAGTTCAGCACGCGCGCGCCGCGCCACAGATCCCAGGCAAACCACAACCATGCGGCGAAACAGGCGCCGATGCCGGCACCCCAGGGGCCCGCCTGCCACCAGCCCAGCGCACCGCCGATCAGTTGGCACAGCAGAAAGAAAAAGAAGCGCAGGAGCATGGCCGCAGGGCTCAGGTCAACAACAAAAAAGCGCCCGCATCATCTCCAGGCGCCTGAAAAAACACGGGGGCATCGGGCACCCGCCATCACGCCCGCATGAGTGTCTGCGGCTGCGCGGTGAGCCGGTATCCCGCTCCACGCACGGTCTCCACCATGGCGCCGCCTACCCCCAGCGCTTCACGCAAGCGTTTCACGTGCACGTCCACCGTACGCTCCTCGATGAAGACGTGGTCCCCCCAAATCTTGTCGAGCAGTTGCGCGCGGCTGTGCACGCGCTCCGGGTGCTTCATCAGGTAGTGCAGCAGCTTGAACTCTGTCGGCCCGACCTTGAGCTGCTGGCCCTGGTAGCTGACGCGATGCGTGGCCGCATCCAGCACCAGTTCACCAATAGAGACGCTGTCGCTGACCTGCTCGGGCGCACGCCGGCGCAGCACGGCGCGGATGCGCGCCAGCAGTTCCTGCGTGGAAAACGGCTTGGTGATGTAGTCGTCGGCGCCGGCATCCAGCCCGGCCACCTTGTCGGGCTCGTCACCGCGCGCCGTCAGCATGAGGATGGGGATCTGCTTGGTGCGGCTGTCGGCACGCCACTTGCGTGCCAGTTGCAGGCCACTTTGGCCCGGCAGCATCCAGTCCAGCAAGATGACATCGGGCAGCACCGCGTCCAGCTCGCGCTGCGCCGACTCGCCGTCTTCCGCCCAGATGGGCTGAAAGCCGTTGTGGCGCAGGTTCACGGCCACCAATTCTGCGATGGGGGACTCGTCCTCGACGATGAGTACCCGGGGAAGCTTCTTCATCGGTTCACCGCCTTTCTCAGGCCACGGCCGACTCGATCTCGTCCAGCGCCGTGTGGCGCACGTCCTTGCCCTTGACGAGATAGATGATCAGCTCGGCCACGTTCTTGGAATGGTCGCCAATGCGCTCGATGGCCTTGGCCAGGAACAGCAAGTCCAGGCTGGCGGAGATGGTGCGCGGGTCTTCCACCATGTAGGTGATGAGCTTGCGCACGAAACCGTCGAACTCCCGGTCGATGAGATCGTCTTCCTTCAGGATGGCAACAGCGGCCTTGGTGTCCAGGCGGGCAAACGCATCCAGCGCCTTGCGCAGGAGCCCCGAGGCCAGGTCGGCCGCCACACGCAGGTCGCTGGACGGTAGCGAACGGGCGGCCCCGCTTTCGATGATGGACTTGACCATGCGCGCCATGCGCGTGGCCTCGTCACCCATGCGCTCCAGATTGGCGATGGCCTTGGAGAAGGCCATCAGCAGGCGCAGGTCGCGTGCGGTGGGCTGGCGGCGCGCGATGACGGAAGCCAGCTCATGGTCGATCTCGACCTCCATGGCGTTCACGCGGCGCTCCAACTGCTCCACCTGTTCCACGGCTTCCAGGTTGAAGTGGGAAAGCGCATAGATGGCCTGGCGAATCTGCGACTCCACCAGGCCGCCCAGTTCCATGACGCGGGAGGAAATGTTGTTCAGTTCGCTGTCGAACTGTGAAGAAAGATGTTTGTCTGCCATGTCCCGTACCTCCATCAGCCGAAGCGGCCCGTGATGTAGTCCTCTGTCTCCTTGCGCTGCGGCTTGAAGAACATCTGCTCTGTGTCCCCGAACTCCACCAGGTCGCCCAAATACATATAGGCGGTGTAGTCACTGCAGCGCGCGGCCTGCTGCATGTTGTGCGTGACGATGACCACGGTGTAGTCGTCTTTCAGTTCAGCGATCAATTCCTCGATCTTGGCGGTCGAGATGGGGTCCAGCGCCGAGCAGGGCTCGTCGAGCAACAACACTTCCGGCTTGATGGCGATGCCGCGTGCGATGCACAGGCGCTGCTGCTGGCCGCCGGACAGACCCGCGCCGCTCTGGTCCAGCTTGTCCTTGACCTCATTCCACAAGGCCGCCTTGCGCAGCGCCCATTCCACGCGGTCGTCCATGTCGCTCGCGCTCAGGCTCTCGAACAGCTTCACGCCAAAGGCGATGTTGTCGTAGATTGACATGGGAAACGGCGTGGGCTTCTGGAACACCATGCCCACCTTGGCGCGGATCAGCGCCACGTCCTGCTTGCTGGTGAGCAGGTTCTCGCCGTCGAGGATGATCCGCCCCTCGGCGCGCTGTTCGGGATACAACTCGAACATGCGGTTGAAGGTGCGCAGCAGCGTGGATTTGCCGCAGCCCGACGGCCCGATGAAGGCGGTGACCTTCTTCTCGGGAATGTCGAGGTTGATGCTCTTGAGGGCATGGAACTTCCCGTAATAGAAGTTCAGGTCACGGACCGTGATCTTGGATTGCACGGGCGCGGAGGTCTTGGTGGAGGGCATGAATGTCTTCCGGAGGCAATAGTTACTTTTGGCGCGTGACCACACGGGCCAGGATGTTCAGGCCCAGCACCGCAAGGGTGATGAGGAACACGCCAGCCCAGGCGAGTTGCTGCCAGTTCTCATAGGGGCTCATGGCGAACTTGAAGATGGTCACCGGCAAGCTGGCCATGGGCTTGGACAGGTCGCCATTCCAGAACTGGTTGTTCAGTGCAGTGAACAGCAGGGGCGCCGTCTCGCCTGCGATGCGTGCCACCGCCAGCAATATGCCGGTAATCACCCCAGCGCGTGCCGCGCGCAACGTCACCATGGTGATGACCTTCCATTTGGGCGTGCCCAACGCGTAGGCCGCCTCGCGCAGACTGGCCGGAACGAGGATCAGCATGTTTTCGGTAGTGCGGATCACCACGGGGATGACGATGAGCGCCAAGGCCATGATCCCGGCGTAGGCCGAGAAGCTCTTGAACTGGGCGACCACCACGGCATAAACAAACAAGCCGATCACGATGCTGGGTGCGGACAGGAGGATGTCATTCACAAAGCGCGTCGTGGAAGCCAGCCAGCTGCGTGCGTCATATTCCGCAAGGTAGACCCCCGCCATGATGCCAATGGGCGTGCCCACGAACGTCGCCAGCAGCACCATGACGAAGGAACCGAAGATCGCGTTCGCGATACCGCCGGCTTCGTTGGGTGGGGGCGTCATCTGCGTGAACAGCGCCACGCTCAGCCCCCCCACGCCCAGCCGGATGGTTTCCCACAGGATCCAGACCAGCCAGAACACGCCAAACGCCATGGCCAGAAGCGACAGCGTCAATGCGATCTGGTTCACGCGCTTGCGCGACGCGTAGCGCGCCTGGCGCACCTGGGCCAGCTCGGCCGCGGAGATGAGTTTCTGCGACGTGCTCATGCGCGCGCCCCTTCGTTCTTCTTGAGTCGCGCCAGCAGCAGCTTGGACAGGGCCAACACGACGAAAGTTATGAAGAAGAGCACCAGTCCCAGATAGATCAGCGAAGCCTGGTGCAGGCCTTCACCAGCCTCGGCAAATTCATTGGCCAGCGCGGAGGTGATGCTGTTGGCGGCCTCGAACACGGACAGTGAATTGAGCTGGTTCATGTTGCCGATCACGAAGGTGACGGCCATGGTCTCGCCCAGCGCACGGCCTAGGCCCAGCATGATGCCGCCCAGTACACCGGACTTGGTATAGGGCAGCACCACCTTCCACACCACTTCCCAGGTGGTAGAGCCCAAGCCGTAGGCAGACTCCTTGAGCAGCGCGGGAGTGACTTCAAACACATCGCGCATGACCGACGCGATGAAGGGGATGATCATGATGGCCAGGATGATGCCGGCCGACAGAATGCCGATACCCACGGGCGGTCCCGACACCAGCGCGCCAAGGTAAGGCACGCCGTGGAACAGAGACTGCAGCGGCTGCTGGACGTAGGTGGCAAGAATGGGGCCAAACACCATCAGGCCCCACATGCCGTAGACGATCGAAGGCACAGCCGCCAGCAGTTCGATGGCCGTTCCCAGCGGACGCTTGAGCCATGCAGGGGAAAGCTCCGTCAGAAACAGCGCAATGCCGAAACTGACCGGCACGGCGATCAACAGCGCGATGATGGAGGTCGTCAGGGTGCCGTAGACCATCACCAGGCCGCCGTACTCGTTCTGTACGGGATCCCAGACGCTGCTCGTCAGGAAGCCCAGGCCGTACTGCTGGATCGATGGCCAGGCACCGTGCACGAGCGACGCCATGATGCCCAGCAAAAGCGCCAGGGTCAGCACGGCCGCGCCGCGCGCCAACCAGCCGAAGATGCGATCGGCAATCACGCCGGAAAACAGGGTGGTACGGGGCGGGGGTGAACCCCTGGATGCGCCAACAGCCGCATCAAGCGGCGGGGCCTCGTGGACGGGCATGGTACTGGACACGTCTGATTGCCTTGTAAAACAGGGGAACCGGTGGCCCCACCCGGGAGGGCGGGCCACCGTGTCAGCTTACTTCAGGGCGATGGATTTGCCCGAAGTGTCCTTGATCTCGCCCCACGACTTCATGATCACTGCCTTCACATTTTCCGGCATGGCCACATAGTCCAGGTCAGAGGCGGTCTTGTCGCCCGACTTGTATGCCCACTCGAAGAACTTCAGTGCCGTAGCAGCCTGCACCGGCTTGTCCTGCGACTTCTGCATCAAGATGAAGGTGGCCGAGGTGAGCGGCCATGCATCCTTGCCGGGCTGGTTCGTCAGGATCTGGTAGAAGCTCTTGGTCCACTCCGCACCCGCGGCGGCGGCCTTGAAGGTGGCCTCATCAGGCGACACGAAGTTGCCAGCGCTGTTCTGCATCTGCGCGAACGTCAGCTTGTTTTGCTTCACGTAGGCGTACTCCACGTAGCCGATGGAGTTGGGCAGGCGTCCCACGAACGCGGCCACGCCTTCGTTGCCCTTGCCGCCCGCGCCGGTGGGCCAGTTCACGGCAGTGCCTTCGCCCACCTTGGCCTTCCACTCGGCGTTCACCTTGCTCAGGTAGTTGGTAAAACCGAAGGTGGTGCCGGAGCCATCGGCACGGCGCACCGGGGCGATGGCGGCATCAGGCAGGTTCAGGCCCGGGTTCAAGGCCTTGATGGCTTCGTCGTTCCACTTGGTGATCTTGCCCAGATAGATGTCGCCGAGCAGTTGGCCGTTGAGCTTGAGTTGGCCGGGCTGAATACCCTTGATGTTCACCACGGGAACGATACCGCCGATCACGGTAGGGAACTGCACGAGCCCCTTCTTGGCCAATTCTTCGTCTTTCAGGGGCGCATCGGAAGCGCCGAAATCAACCGTCTTGGCCTCGATCTGACGCAGACCGGCGCCCGAGCCGACGGACTGGTAGTTGATCTTGACGCCCGTGGCCTTGTTGTAGTCGGCCGCCCACTTGGAATACAGGGGTGCAGGGAAGCTGGCGCCAGCGCCCGTTGCTTCCTGCTGTGCCCAGGCGCCAGAAAACGCGCCCATTGCCACAACACCAGACACCAGAACGCGAATCGCGGAGAGTTTCATGGAAGAGACCTCTTGGTTGAAAAAACTCAATGCCGCGACTCTAGAAGCCGTTTGTGACATCACCGTGACATTCATTCTTGACCGTCATACACCGTCCGCAGCGCTGCCCCACTTCCTTGTCACGGAACTGTCGCACGGGGAACGTACGCTCCCGCCACCGACAACAGTCGGTAACAAACACACCTCTACGGGAGAACCACATGTTCCGTCGCCTGACTCTTCAAACCACCCTGGTCCTCGCGATCGTCGCGACCCTGGGCGCCTGCTCTACCCCCGCGTCTGCCCCTAACACGGTGGGCGGCGTGGTTGCCAAGACCAAGAACCTCAGCACCTTCAACCAATTGGTCGCCGACGCAGGCATGGCAGCCACGCTGAACGGCTCCGGCCCCTACACGGTTTTCGCCCCCAGCGATGCAGCCTTCCAGGCGCTTCCTGCGAAGACGCGCGACGCCCTCAAGAACGACAAGGAACAGCTGAAGGCCGTGCTGAGCTACCACATCGTGCCGGCCCACGTCACCGCAAGCGCCAAGGCCGGCAAGCTGAAGACCCTGCAGGGCTCGGACATTGCTCTGGCACGCGCCGCAGACTTTGTGACCGTGGAGGACGCCCTGGTGGAACAGGCCGACCTGAAGGCGGGCAACGGTGTCGTGCACGTGATTGATCGCGTGCTGGTGCCTCCCCGCAAGAAGTAAGCCGCTCCACGCCAACCTGTCCTTCCAGACCATGCATCCTCCCCTTTCTTGCAGCCTGCGATTGCAGCGGCGCGCCCTGTTGAAGGCGGCGGGCGCTGCCTGCGCCATCGGCGCAGCGGCATATGCGCCCGTGGCGCGGGCGCAGGAGCAACGCGCTCTCGCAGTCACACAGATCGTGGATCTGTCGCCACAGAACCAGGACGTCAGCCGTGACTTCCTGATCGGGTCCCGGGCTGCATGGACGGACCTGAACGCTCGTGGCGGCGGCATTCGCGGCCGCTCCGTCCAGCATGTGGTGGTGGAGACCGACGGGTCGGCTGCCGCAGTTCGCACGGCGTGGAAGGCGGCATACGACAACGCCGCGTGTGTGGCATTGTCCGGGTGCGTGGGGGACAGCACGGCGGCCGCCATCGCCACCCTTCAGACGGGCGAGGCCGCACTGGCCCACCTGGCACCGTGGCTCCTGCGGCAATGGAAGGACGACAGCGACACCGTCTTTCCCATCTTTCCCAATTACCGGGCCCAGATGACCCATGCCATTCGCTCTCTCGCGGTCATGGGAGTGCAACAGGCGGGTGCGGTCTACGCCAATGCGACACTCCAGCAGCAGTTGCAGGGTCTGGTCACCGAAGTGGGCAAGGCCATGGGGTTGCGCATCCAGCCCCTCTCGCCCCAGGAGCAACGCGGAATTCCCCCCGCCATCGTGCTGTTCATCGGGGGCACTCCGGAGCTTCACGAATATGTAAGACACCTGACCCTGCCCCAGGGCCGGCAATGCTATGTAGTGGCCCTTGCCGATGCGAATCTGCAGGTGCTGGCGCAGTTGGGTGGCATTCCGCGCGGCATTTCCGTCATCGCCACGCAACCGGTTCCCTTGGTGTCGCACGGCATGTCCATCGTGCGCAACTACCGCGAGGTCATGGCCAAGCTCTACGACGAGCCCCCCTCGCCCCAGGGGCTGGCGGGCTTCATCGCCGCACGGTATACCGCAGAGGTGCTGCAGTCGGTGACCGGGCCGGTCACACGCGCCAGCGTTCTCGCCGCGTTGCGTAAACGCGTAGAAATCCAGGTCGGCGGCTACCTGGTGGCCTACGAAGACAGACGCCTGGCCAATACCCACGTCACACAAAGCATGCTCACGGCCGACGGACGCATCGTGGGCTGAGACGTGGCCGCCCTGCAGTCGTTTTCTCCCCGGCGCCGATGCTATGCTGCACCGCTGGAAAACCTGCGCACAACGTGCATCCCCATGCAAGATGGAATACTGCTGGCAGCCGTGGATCTGGGCTCCAATAGCTTTCGCCTGGAAATCGGCCGCCTCGAACACGGGCAGATCCGCCGTGTCGAATACCTGAAAGAAACCGTTCGCCAGGGCGGCGGCCTCGATGAGGACCGCAACCTCACGCAGGACGCCATGCAGCGTGGCTGGGATTGCCTTGCCCGGTTTGCAGAGCGGCTTGCAGGTTTTCCAGCTGCTCAGGTCCGTGCGGTGGCGACGCAAACCTTGCGCGAGGCACGCAACCGGGAAGAATTCATTACCCGAGGAAGCCGGATTCTGGGCTTTCCCATCGACGTCGTATCCGGGCCTGAGGAGGCGCGGCTCATCTACCAAGGCGTGGCAAGACTGCTGCCGCAATCCGACGAAAAGCGCCTGGTCGTGGACATCGGCGGACGCTCGACGGAATTGATTCTGGGGCAGCAGTTCACGCCAGGTACCGTAGCGTCCTACCGCGTGGGCAGCGTGGCTTGGTCTGCCCGCTACTTCGCTGACGGTTCCTTCACGCGCCACGCTTTCGAAGCCGCTGAGATCGCCGCCAAGGCCGTGCTGGACGAGGCGATGGACAGTTACCGGCGCCAGACGTGGGATGTGGCCTATGGCTCATCAGGCACCGTCGGGGCCGTTGGCTCCATCCTTGCTGCCGCCGGCGGTGAGGAGGGTGTGATCCGCCGGGAGGGCCTCGACTGGCTGCAGGACCAGTTGATGCGTGCGCGCCATGTAGACCGCCTGCGACTGGACGGCCTCAAGGACGACCGCAAGGCGGTGATTGGAGGGGGCGTCAGCATCGTGCGTGCGATCTTTGATCTGCTGGATATCGAACGCATGACCGTGGCCCAAGGCGCCCTGCGCCAAGGTGCCCTCTACGATCTTCTGGACCGCGACCAGCCCGAAACGGATTTGCGCTCAGCTACCGTGCGCTCGCTCATGCACCGTTTTACAGTGGACCACGCCCATGCCGAGCGCGTTGCCGAACTGGCCTGCCGCCTGTTCCGCGAGGCTTCCCCGCAAGGCAGCGAACGTGCCGCCCGCAAGCTCGGCTGGGCCGCCTGCCTGCACGAGATCGGATGCCGCATTTCACACAGCGACTACCACCATCACGGCGCCTACATCCTGGACCATACGGATGCAGCCGGCTTTGCCTTGCCCGAACTGCACCATCTGGGGCTCCTGGTGCTGGGCCACCGGGGGAAGGTGCGCAAGCTGGAAGCCGCGAATCTCGCCGATCCGGTCTTTGCCTTGCAGCTCATGTGCCTGCGCGCAGCAGTGGCCCTCTGCCACGCGCGGCGCCCTCCAGACGTAGAAGGTATCCATCTGCAGGTGGAAGGCCGCCGCTGTACCGTGCAGTCGCGCACCGGCTGGGCAGCGGCCTATCCGCAGTCTGCACACCTGCTGCGGGAAGAATCCGATGCCTGGCAAAAAACGCCATGGGAATTCGTGACCGAGCTTTCTTGATCTGATGGCGCCGCAACATAAAACGATATAAACTGTTTATATCGTTTTTCAGTCAGGCAAGGTATATGGCACGAACTCCCGCTACCGACACAGCGGCCCCGGCCGCGCAGGCCCCTGCTCCAGCTCCGGCAAAAGATCTGGCAACAGAAGCGCCAGCGGCTTCGCCGAAGAGGTCGCCGGCAAAGCCTTCCAAGGCACACGTAAAAGCGCCCCTCAAGGCGGCCACCAAGGCAGCACCATCTGTGGCCGACAAAGAAAAAGACATGAAGGCCAAGAAGCCCAAGCTGGTGCGCGATAGCTTCACCATCCCGAAGGACGAGTACGCCGTCATCGAAACGCTGAAGGAACGCACGGCCCGCTTGTCGACACCTGCCAAGAAGAGCGAGTTACTGCGGGCCGGCCTCAAGGTATTGTCGCAACTGGACGATGCCACCCTGCAAAAGGCAATGCAGTCCATACCCGCAATCAAGACCGGGCGCCCTAAGTCGGACAAGAAATAGTCTGCTTTGCAAGGCAGGTTGGAAGATCGCCTGCCCTGTCCTGCGCTCCAGCTACAGGAATTCGGGCGATTGCACCGCAAGCAGGATGGTCTCGCTGGCATCCTGTCGTTGCCGATGGCGCAGCCACCACACAGCTCCCTTGCGGATGGAACATTCATCGGCACGCAATCCCAGGAGCCGCGCCACCGTTTGCCCCAGCATTGGCTGATGGCCCACTACCAGCACTGCCCCCCGCGAACGCGGCCACTGGGCCAGTTCCAGTAGCTCATCGGGTTGTCCGCCGGGCAACAGTTCTGCACGCAGCTTGTATTTGCGGCCCAGTGCTTTTGCGGTCTGCTCAGTACGCCGTGCGGGGCTGGCAAGCACGCGCAATCCGTCGGGCAGTTGGCGATCGAGCCACACCGCCATGCGCGCCGCCTGTTTTTCGCCACGCTGCGTCAGCGGCCGGTCCAGGTCGTCTTCGTTCTCACCGGCATTTTCCGCCTCGGCATGGCGCCAAAGTATGAGATCCGTCATGCGCTTTCTTTCCGGGGCACGGGCGCAGCTACGGGGGCGTAGCGCGCCATCAGGGCATTTTGGGCTCCCGCGCCATCCAGCACATGCGGCGCGCGGGAATAACTGCCATCGCTCTCCAGGCTCCACGCATCACGGTTGTCGTGCAGGTAGGCCACAAGGCATTCGTCAATGATGCGCTGGCGCAGCTTCTTGTCCGTCACCGGCCACGCCAGTTCCACGCGGCGCAGCATGTTGCGGTTCATCCAATCGGCGCTGGACAGGTAAAGGTCTTCCCGCGTACCGCTGCGGAAGTAAAACACGCGCGTGTGCTCCAGGAAGCGACCGATGACGGAACGCACCCGGATGTTCTCCGTGGCGCCCGCCACCTGTGCGGGGAGGATGCATGCGCCGCGCACGATGAGGTCCACGCTTGCGCCACGCTGGCCCGCACGGATGAGCGCCTGCACCAATGCCTCATCGGTCAGCGCGTTCATCTTGGCGACGATGCGGCCGCCCTCGCCGCGCTCAGCCGCCAGCCCTGCCTGCTCAATTTGCTCCAACAGGAACGAGTGCAGGTCGAAGGGCGCCATGACCAACTGCTTCAACGGTGGCAGCCGGTTCTGATTGGCCAGATGGTCAAAGACGAGATCCATGTCCGCCGTCAGGTCCGCATCCGCCGTCAGATAGCTTAGATCGGTGTAGAGCCGGGCCGTGCGTGGGTTGTAATTGCCAGTGGACAGGTGCCCGTAGCGCCGCAGGCGCCCTCCTTCGCGGCGCGTCACCAAGAGCATCTTGGCATGGGTCTTCAAGCCCACGACGCCATACACCACCTGCGCGCCGATGGACTCCAGCGCTTCGGCCCAGTTGATGTTGGCCTCCTCGTCAAAGCGTGCCTTCAGTTCCACGACTGCCGTCACCTCCTTGCCGCGACGCACCGCCTCACGCAGGAGCTCCATGAGTTCCGAATCCGAGCCCGTGCGATAGATAGTTTGCTTGATGGCCAGCACCTGCGGATCGTTGACCGCTTCGCGCAGGAATGCCAGCACTCCGTCAAAACTCTCGAAAGGCTGGTGGATGAGCAGGTCTCTGCGGCGCAGCTCCGCCATGATGGAGCTGGAGCGCGGCAATTGCACTGGCCATGCCGCGCTCCACGCAGGGAACAGCAAGGCTGGCACATTAATCAGTTCCACCATCTGCACCAACCGCACCAAGTTGACGGGGCCATGCACCCGATACAGCGCCGCGGCAGGCAGAGCGAACTGGGATTGCAGGAATTCGGCCAGAAATCGCGAGCAACCGGAAGAAACCTCCAGGCGCACCGCTTGACCGAAGTGCCGCTGCTGCAGTCCCTGCCGCAGGGCGGTGCGCAGGTTGCGCACGTCTTCCTCATCCACAGCGAGGTCCGAGTGACGGGTGACGCGGAACTGCGAAAATTCGTACACCTCGCGGCCCGGAAACAGGTCCGCCAGGTGCGTGCGGATGATGCTGGAGAGGCTGACGAACTGCATGCCCGTGGGCGCCACATGTGCGGGCAGGCGCATGATGCGCGGCAATACGCGCGGCACTTTGACAATGGCGATCTCGTTTTCACGCCCGAAGGCATCGCTGCCGCGCAGGCGCACGATGAAGTTCAGGGATTTGTTCGCCACTTGGGGAAATGGGTGCGCCGGATCCAACCCCACCGGAATGAGCAGCGGGCGCACATCGCGCTGGAAATACTCACGCACCCACCGCCGCTGCGCCGCCGTGCGCTCGCCATGCGAGACCATGCGTATGCCCTGCGCGGCAAACGCGGGAATCAGCGAATGGTTGTACAGGGCGTATTGCCGCTCGACCAGATCGTGGGCTTTGCGTGCCAGCGCCTCAAACGAATGCAGGCTGTAGCCTTGCTTGGCTTCACCACCGTCCGCCGCGGCAAGATGGGCAGCGGCACGTACTTCGAAGAACTCATCAAGGTTGGAAGAAACGATGCACAGGTAGCGCAACCGCTCCAGCAGCGGCACGTCTTCCCGCATCGCCCAGTCCAGCACCCGTTCATTGAAAGCGAGAATGCTGTGGTCACGGTCCAGCAACGGCACGCCACCCACGGGAACCGGCAGAGCGGCGGCGGCCCCCTTCTTTTCCACGCCGGTATCCGGTTCCTCGTCGATCTGGCGAGAGACAGCGGACGGAGTCACGGAAGAGGACATGGGAGCACACAGAAGAAGAAGTGACTGCCAGTATTCGCCATGCCAATGACAAATTCATGACATTGACTTGTTTCTGTCATGCGTTGCTCGGGATACCTTTCCGAAGGCGTACTCGTCAATGTCCCAGGAAGTGCTTCCGGTAGCGAGGGGGCAGATCCACCAGGCGCATCAGCATGGGCAGGTCGGCGGTGTTGAAATCCGGGTCCCAGGCAGGCGCTCCCAGAATCTTGGCACCCAGGCGCAAATAGCCCTTGATCAACGCTGGCGGCTCCACATCCATGCTGCTGTCCAGGTGCTCGACAGGCAGCGGCAAGCGGGGCAAGACATGGTATTCGATGGGCGCGAGATGCGTCTGGCGCAATTGGTGCCAGATGCTGGCGGCCACGTCGCCCGTGACAATGCCGCCGTGCAGCATCGGGATGCTGGCGCAGCCGATCATCGTGTCCAGCCGGTTGCGGGCCATGAAGTCCGCCAGTGCGCCCCACAGCGCAAGAATGACGCCACCATGGCGATGGTCGGGGTGAACGCAACTGCGGCCCAGTTCCACCATGCGCTCACGCAGGCCGCGCAGGCGCGTTAGGTCGAACTCAGTATCGCTATACGTGCTGCCCACGCGCTGGGCCTGCGCAGGCGTCAAGACCCGGTAGGTGCCGATCACTTGCCGCGACTGCGTGTCGCGCACCAGCAGATGCTCACAGTAGTCGTCAAAGAGGTCCACATCATGGCCGGGCAGCGCGGTCTGCAGACGTGCACCCATTTCCGAAGCGAAGACATCGAATCTCAACCGCTGCGCTTCGCGGACTTCATCGAGATGCCGCGCCCAGGCCACCTCCACACCGCCGTGCGGCGCTGCACCGTGGCCCACACCTTCCGCGCTGCGTGGGCGGTGAAGTGACCCCCTGGGAAGGGTCACGGGGCTCAAGGGCATGGTGGGGTTCGGCAAGTCGCTCATTGGGCACTCCTGATGTCGCAAGGACCACGCGTGCCTGCCCGAAGATGCCGGAGCACCGCATTCCTTGGACATGACTGTGCATACGGCCCGTGACGGCGCGGTGTCGCCTTCGTGGCGACTTTGTGTCATGGGACTAACCCTGCCAAAAAGAGATGGCCGAAAACGCCCCGCCGCGAATACAATTTGCTACAAATCAGGATTTCCAACGTCACCATCTTCGGACTGCTGTCCATGTCGCATCCGTCCACCGCCCTGGCGCAGGACCCAGGGCAGGTTTCTCCCGGGGCGATGCAGCGCGTCCTGCGCGAACAGCAGACCTTGCTGGACAGCGCGGGTGTTGGGATCGTGTTCATTCGCAACCGCGCTTTGGTGCGGTGCAACCAGCGCTGCGCCGAGATCTTCGGGCTACCCTCGCCCGAAGACGCGATTGGCCGAAGCAGCGAAGCCCTGCACCCAAGCCGGGGAGCGTTCCGCGAACTCGGCCGCGCCGCTTATCCGACCCTCGCGCGCGGTCAGGCGTATCGCACGGAGCGCCAGCTGAAACGCTGCGACGGCCAACTGTTCTGGGCGCACCTCACCGGGCGATTGATCAACTCCCGGGACAGCCGCGAAGGGTCCATCTGGATCATCGACGACATCGACGAGCAAAAGCGTGCTCAGGCGCAGTTGCAGGCGGCCTTGTGGGAAAAGCAGGTGCTGTTCGACAGTGCCATGGTGGGCATCGTCTTCCTGCAAGAGCGGCGCATGACACGGTGCAACCGCCATTTCGAGCAGATCCTGGGGTACGGCCCGGGCGAACTGGCAGGGTCCTCGTCGCGGCGGTGGTATTTGAGCGACGAAGACTGGCACGAAGCCGGGGTGCGCTGCTATGCGCCGCTGGTGCAGGGACAGGCCTTCGAAGGCCAGATGGTCTTGCGCACCCGCGATGGGCGCGCTATTGAATGTGAGGTACGCAGCAAGGCCGTCGATCCGTCGAATGTCGCGCAGGGCTCCATCTGGATCGTGATGGATGTGAGCGAGCGATTGCGCATTCAGAGGCAGCTCGCGGGCATGCATGGCGCACTGGAGCAGCAAGTGCGCGACCGCACGCGCGAGTTGCAGGAGACAGTGGGCAACCTGCACCGCGAGATCCAGGACCGTCAACGCGACCAGGAACGCATCTATTGGATGGCGCACTACGACGCGCTCACCGAACTGCCCAACCGCGTCCTTCTGGCCGAGCGCGGTCAGGACGCGATCCGCCAGGCGCAAGAGTCCGGTGCGCCCCTGGCCGTGATGTTCCTGGACTTGGACAACTTCAAGCACGTGAACGACTCGCTGGGCCATCGCATCGGCGATGCACTGTTGGTGGAAATCGCACAGCGCCTGCGCACCACGGTGCGGCAAAGGGACACCGTGGCGCGTCTAGGGGGTGACGAGTTCGTGCTCCTGCTGCCCGGCGCCAACGCGCAAGGCGCCGCGCGGGTTGCGGCCAAGATGCAGGAAGCAGCCCTGCAGCCGGTGCACATCCAGCACCATGAATTGTCGCTGGCCCTGTCCATGGGGATTGCGCTCTTTCCTGAGCATGGGAGCGATTTCGAGACCCTGATCCAGTCGGCCGATACCGCGATGTACCGCGCCAAGGCGGACGGACGCAATAGCTTCCGGTTCTTCACGCCCACGATGCAGGCGCAGTCGGCCCGAGCGCTGCAATTGACCAACGCGCTGCGGCGGGCTCTGGAGCGCAACCAGTTGTCGCTGCATTACCAACCCCAGGTGTCCATCGCGACGGGCCGGGTCTGCGGCGTGGAGGCGCTGCTGCGCTGGCATCACCCAGAACTGGGCGCGGTATCGCCGGCAGAATTTATTCCGGTGGCAGAAGACACTGGGCAAATCCTGCCCATTGGCGAGTGGGTGCTGCGCACGGCGCTGGCGCAGTTGCGCACCTGGCATAACCAGGGACTTCCGGCCCTGACGATGGCAGTGAATCTGTCCGCCGTGCAGTTCCGCCAGCCGCAGTTGCTGGAGCTGGTGGACCGGCTTCTCGCCGAGTACGGAGTGCAGCCCCACCTGCTGGAGCTGGAGCTGACCGAGAACGTGGCCGTCGCGGACCCCCACGCCGCGATCGCGACGATGGACCAGCTCCACGCCAAAGGCGTGCGCCTGTCGATGGATGACTTTGGTACCGGCTATTCGTCGCTGAGCCATCTCAAGCGATTCCAGATCTACCGGCTGAAGATCGACCAGTCCTTCGTGCGCGACCTGGACCATGACGGCAACGACCGCGCCATCGTCAGCGCCATCATCCGCATGGCGCAGGCGCTGGGCATGCGCACCACGGCCGAGGGGGTAGAAACCGCCCATCAGCTGACGTTCCTGCGCGAACAGGGCTGTGATGAAGCCCAGGGTTTCTATTTCAGCCGGCCCCTGGGGGCCCCGCATCTGCAGCAGTATCTGCTGCAGCGCCCAGCCTGAATGAACAGTCAAAAGTGCCTGTAGCGCCCGTCTATCAAGCGCAAGCAGCTACAGTACCAATAGCAAATCAACCCGCACGCGCCGCGTCTGCCATGCGTTGTGCGCAGCGGTTCGCCTGCTCGGCCTCACGTGCCTCCACCATCACGCGCAACAGTGGCTCCGTGCCGCTGGCGCGTACCAGCACGCGGCCATGGGCGCCCAATTCGGCCTCTGCGTCGCGGATGGCATCCGCGAGCACAGGGTTGGTTTTCCAGTCCTGTCCCGGGTTCAAGCGTACGTTGAGCAACACCTGGGGAAACAACGGCACGTCCGCGAGCAGCTGTGCCAGCGTTTTGCCGCTGCGCACGCACGCCTGCAACACCTGCAACGCGCTGATCAGGCCATCGCCCGTGGTGTGCCGGTCCAGCGCGAGCAGGTGGCCCGAGCCCTCCCCGCCCAACAGCCAATGCTGGCGCTGGAGTTCTTCCAGCACATAGCGGTCCCCCACCTTGGCGCGCATGAATTTCACGCCGCGCCGCTGCAGGGCCTCTTCCACGGCCATGTTGGTCATCAAGGTGCCGACTACGCCGGGCACATGCTCGTCGCGCGCCAGCCGGGCGGCAACCATCACGTAGAGCAGTTCGTCACCGTTGAAAAGCCGCCCCGCCGCATCCACCATTTGCACGCGGTCCGCGTCGCCGTCCAGCGCAATGCCGTAGTCAGCATGGTTGGCACGCACGGCCCGCACCAGCGCGTCCGGATGCGTGGCGCCCACTTGATGGTTGATGTTGAGTCCATCGGGCGCGCACCCGATCGCCAGGACCTCGGCCCCCAGTTCATGGAACACCTTGGGCGCGATGTGATAAGCCGCGCCATGTGCGGCATCCACGACGATCTTCAGGCCCCGCAGCGTGAGGTCGTTGGCAAAAGTGCTCTTGCAGAATTCGATGTAACGGCCGGCGGCGTCATCCAGCCGTCGCGTCTTGCCCAGCGATGCGGAATCGGCCCACACGGGCGGTTGCTCCAGGGCGGCTTCCACCTCTTCTTCCCATGCGTCGGGCAGCTTGGTGCCTTGCGCACTGAAGAACTTGATGCCGTTGTCGGGGTAGGGATTGTGGCTGGCGCTGATGACCACGCCCAGGCTCGCACGCTGGGCACGCGTGAGGTAGGCCACGCCCGGCGTGGGCAGCGGCCCCAGCAGCACGACATCCACACCCGCCGAGTTGAAGCCCGATTCCAGCGCGCTTTCCAGCATGTAGCCGGAGATGCGCGTGTCCTTGCCGATGAGCACCGTGGGACGCTCCTGCGTGCGGCGCAGCACACGCCCTACCGCATGTGCCAAGCGCAGCGCGAAGTCGGGGGTGATGGGCGACTGCCCCACCGTGCCGCGGATGCCATCGGTGCCGAAATACTTGCGGGTCATGAAATTCCTTGATTACTGGGAAATGGCGGCGCCGGTGTCCTGCTGCCGCATCGCGCTCCACACCGCCAGCGCCGCCACGGTCTCGCGTACGTCATGCACACGCACCACCCGCGCACCGCGCTCCACGGCAAGCACGGCCGCGGCAACGCTTGGTGCCATGCGTTCGTGCACAGGCAGGCCAGTGACGGAACCGATGGACGATTTGCGCGACCAGCCGGCCAGCAACGGGTAGCCCAAGGCCAGGAGCTCGGGCTGGCGGGCCAGCAGGGTGAAATTTTGCTCGACTGTCTTGCCGAACCCAATGCCATAGTCGAGTACGATGCGGGCCTTTTCCACGCCCAGCGCTTGCAGTTCCTGCGCTGAGCGCTCCAAAAAATAGAGCACTGACGGCACCACATCTTCCTCCATGGGCGTGGCCTGCATGGTCTGCGGGTCCCGGTGCATATGCATCAGGCACACGCCGCAGCGCGGATGGGCGGCGACGATCCCGGCCGCCCCTGGCTGGCGCAGCGCCCAGATGTCGTTGACGATGTCCGCCCCCAGGTCCAGCACCGCCTGCATGACCTGGGGCTTGTAGGTGTCGACCGAGACCGGCACCCCCAGGCGCACCGCCTCCGCCACCAGCGGCACGACGCGGGCCAGCTCTTGCTCCAGCGGCACCGCCGGGCTACCCGGGCGCGTGGATTCGCCGCCGATGTCCAGGATATCCGCGCCATCCTTGATCAGCTGCTCGCAGTGCCGCAACGCTCCCCGCGTATCGACATGCCGGCCGCCGTCTGAGAAGGAATCTGGGGTGACGTTGACGATCCCCATGACCTGGGGACGCGTGAGGTCCACGTCGAAACGTGTGGTTTGCCAGCGCATGCGTGAGTGAGTGAGAGCCGTGAAATACAGAAAACGGGGCGCGAGGCCCCGTTGTTCATGCCAAACCGCTGTCAGGCGGCGGAGGGCGCCGGGTCCGGCTTGACGGCCGGAGTGCCGCCGCTGGAACCATCACCACCCGAAGGAGGGGTGCGCGGCGTCCAGTCCTTGGGCGGGCGAGGCGCCCGGCCGGCCATGATGTCGTCCAACTGCTCGGCGTCGATGGTTTCCCACTCCAGCATGGCCTTCGCCATGGCGTGCATCTTGTCCTGGTTCTCTTCGATCAGGCGGCGTGCCAATCCGTACTGCTCGTCGATGATGCGACGCACCTCGGCATCCACCTTCTGCATGGTTTCTTCGGAGATGTTGGTGGTCTTGGTCACCGAACGGCCCAGGAACACCTCGCCTTCGTTTTCCGCGTACACCATGGGCCCCAGGGCCTCGCTCATGCCGTAGCGCATCACCATGTCGCGCGCGATGGACGTGGCGCGTTCGAAGTCATTGCTGGCGCCCGTGGTCATCTGGTTCATGAACACTTCTTCGGCAATGCGCCCGCCGAACAGCATGGCGATCTGGTTCAGCATGTACTCCTTGTCGTAGGAGTAGCGGTCCTTCTCGGGCAGGCTCATGGTCACGCCCAGCGCGCGGCCGCGCGGAATGATGGTGACCTTGTGCACCGGGTCGCACTTCGGCAGCAACTTGCCGATCAGCGCATGGCCTGCTTCGTGGTAGGCCGTGTTGCGGCGCTCTTCCTCGGGCATGACCATGGTCTTGCGCTCGGGGCCCATGATGATCTTGTCCTTGGCCTTCTCGAAGTCCTGCATCTCCACGGTGCGCGCATTGCGCCGTGCAGCCATCAACGCTGCTTCGTTGCACAGGTTGGCCAAATCTGCGCCGGACATGCCAGGCGTTCCGCGCGCGATGATGGCGGGGTTCACGTCCTGACCCACCGGGATCTTGCGCATGTGCACGCCCAGGATCTGCTCGCGGCCGCGAATGTCGGGCAGCGTCACATAGACCTGGCGGTCGAAACGGCCGGGGCGCAGCAAGGCAGCGTCCAGGATGTCGGGACGGTTGGTCGCAGCCACGACGATCACGCCCAGGTTGGTCTCGAAGCCATCCATCTCGACCAGCATCTGGTTCAGCGTCTGCTCGCGCTCGTCATTGCCACCCCCCAGGCCGGCGCCGCGCTGGCGACCCACGGCATCGATCTCATCGATGAAGATGATGCAGGGGGCGTTCTTCTTCGCGTTCTCGAACATGTCGCGCACACGCGCCGCACCCACGCCGACGAACATTTCCACGAAGTCGGAGCCCGAGATGCTGAAGAACGGCACCTTGGCTTCACCCGCGATGGACTTGGCCAGCAGCGTCTTGCCGGTGCCGGGTGGGCCGACCAGCAACAAGCCGCGCGGAATGCGGCCGCCCAATTTCTGGAATTTCTGCGGGTCTTTCAGGAAGTCGACGACTTCCTTCACCTCTTCCTTGGCCTCGTCGCAGCCCGCCACGTCCGCGAAGGTGACGGTGTTGTTGTTCTCGTCCAGCATGCGCGCCTTCGATTTGCCGAAGCTGAACGCGCCGCCCTTGCCGCCGCCCTGCATCTGGCGCATGAAGTACACCCACACGCCGATCAGCAGCAGCATGGGGCCCCAGCTGACCAGCAGGGTCATGAGCAGCGAGCCTTCCTCGCGCGGTTTGACGTCGAACTTGACGTTGTTGTTGATCAGGTCGCCCACGAGGCCGCGGTCGAGGTAGGTGGCCGTGGTGCGGATGCGGCGGTCATCATTGGTGATCGCCACGATCTCGGTGCCGCCCTGCCCTTCCTGGATGGTCGCGCTCTTAATGCGGTTGCTGCGCACCTCTTCCAGGAATTCCGAATAGCCGATGGTTCCGGCGCCCGCGCCCGCACGGGTGTCAAATTGTTTGAACACCGTAAAGAGCACCATGGCAATGACCAGCCAGACGGCGACTTTTGAAAACCACTGATTGTTCAAGCGGAACTCCAGATTCAGAAGTGGGAGGCCGGCCACGACACTGTCATGGAAACGTCCTAACGCAATTGGGGTTCATTTTAGGCGTTTCAACCCGCCAGCACCGCCCATTAACCCCGGCACAGGCCATGGTCAAGGCGCTGCGGTCAACCTTGACGCTTGAGCCCCATGCCCACCAGAAAGGTCTCCGATGATTTGTCGCGCGAGGCCTTGGGCTTCATCGGCTTGACCACGCGAAAGGTGTCCTTGAAGAGTTGCACCAGTTGGGAGTAACCGCTGCCGTGGAACAGCTTCACAACCAGTGCCCCCTCAGGCTTCAGATGGTGCACGGCAAAGTCCACCGCCAGCTCGATCAGGTGCGCGATACGCACGGCATCCACCGACTCCACGCCCGACAGATTGGGAGCCATATCCGACACCACCACATCCACGGGCCGCCCTTGCACGGCCTCCTGCAAGCGTGCCAGCACCTCCTCCTCCCGAAAATCCCCCTGTAAAAAGGTGACGCCTTCAATCGGCTCCATCGGCAGGATGTCCAGCGCGATGATGACGCCGTTGAGTTGCCCCACGGCAGCCCCGTCGGGCGACAGCCGCCGGCGCACATACTGGCTCCAGGCCCCCGGAGACGACCCGAGATCCACCACCACATGGCCGGGCTTGATCAGCCCGAGCTGTTCGTCGATCTCCTTGAGTTTGTAGGCGGCGCGCGCACGGTAGCCCTCCTTCTGGGCGAGCTTGACGTAGGTGTCGTTGACATGGTCGTGGAGCCATGCCTTGTTCACCTTCTTGCTTTTGGTCTGGGCTTTCATGGATAGATCGGTGCGCCGCCCCGGATCGGGGGACAGCAGTATGCCGGCCATTGCCGGGGCGTTGAGATAATACGGGTATGCCTCAAATTCAACTGACTCCCGCCGAGCGCCGGGAACACCGCGCCAATTCCCACCATCTGGACCCCGTGGTCCTGATCGGTGGCGACGGACTTACGGCCGCCGTTCAAAAGGAGATCGATGCCGCACTCAAGGCCCATGGCCTCATCAAGGTGCGCGTCTTCAACGACGACCGCGCCGCACGCGAAGAGATGTATCAGCAACTGGCCGATGCGCTGAACGCCGCACCCATCCAGCATATCGGCAAGCTGCTGGTGCTGTGGCGGCCCATTCCTGCGAAAGAGAAAGCCATCGACGAAGACCGCATGCCCGGTCCCCGCGATGTGAAGGTACTCAAGTTCAGCAAGCGCGGCGGCCAGCGCCCCGAGGTCAAGCAACTGCGTGTGCTGGGTAACCAGCGTTTGACGCCTGGCGGGCAGATCAAGCGTGCCAAGCCCAAGCAGAAGTCGGTGAAAAAACGCCAGGCCGATTGACCCTAGATCCCATGAACGCACCGCAGCAGCACCAGCGCCACATCCTTTGCATGAAGTGGGGCACGAAATATGGCCCCGAGTACGTCAACCGTCTTTACGCCATGGTGCGCCGCCACCTGAGTGGCGAGTTCAACTTCGTCTGCCTCACGGACGACGATGCAGGCATACGCCCCGAGGTGCAGTGCCTGCCCATCCCGCCGCTGAATCTGCAGCTGGCACCCGGCCAGCGGGACGGCGCCTGGAAAAAGCTCACGACCTTCGAGGCCGACCTGCACGGCCTGCGCGGCACAGCGCTGTTCCTCGACCTCGACGTGGTGATCGTGGGCGGGCTGGATCCCTTCTTCGAGCAGCCGGGTGAATTTCTCATCATCCACGACTACCCCCGTTTCTGGCGCTTTGGCCAGCGGATCACGGGCAACTCCTCGGTCTACCGCTTTGAACTGGGCGCGCATGCCGATGTGCTGGCGTACTTCCGCACGCACATGGACGAGGTGCAGGCCAACTATCGCAACGAGCAGGCCTTTCTGTCACGCTTCCTGCATGCCCAGGGCAAGCTGTCGTACTGGCCTGAAGGCTGGTGCCCGAGCTTCAAGTACGACGGCATTCCCGCGTGGCCGAGCAACTACTGGCGCGAGCCCTTCGTGCCCGAAGGCGCACGCATCATGATCTTCCACGGCGAATGCAATCCGCCGGATGCGCTGGAGGGACGGCGCAACAAGCGCTTTCACCACATCCAGCCCGCACGCTGGGTGGCGCGCCACTGGCACGAATGACGAGGTCGCCCCGCCACGAAGCGGGGCGGACAAAAACAGTCAGCGCCGAGGCGCCGGTTAGGCCGTCGGAACGCCGTGCAACGGCCGGCCCGTCAATCGCGTGAGGATCGCCAAAGGGCTCGCTTCCCGGTCATACGCATGCGACGCGGGCAGGTGCAATGTCTGCTCCAGCATGTATTGGCCGGACATGACCGCATGCGTGGCCTGGTCCGAAAAGCACACCCATACCGAACCCGCCGGAAACGGCACCGTTTCCTGCGGACTGGTGCGCTGGTACTCCAAGTCGCCCTTCATGCCGTCGTGCAGTTGCAGCATCAGGTGGTCGTACTCGCTGCGAAAGGACTTGGTCACACGCAGCGCCTGCAGCACCTTGGCCTGCCACGCCGAATACGGCTTGGCGCGTGGCAGGAACTTACGCGCCATGGCTTCGAAGGGCTCACCCACGCGCCACACACGGGGCGCCCCGTCGGGGTTGACGTTGGCAAACACGCGCAGGATGCGTTCGCCATAGTTGGGACGCGAGGGGAACGCATCCACGTGCAGCCGCCGGTCGTCGGCCCGCCAGGATTGCTGGCGGCTTTCCACCTGCATCGGCCGGTAGCTGGTGGGGGCCAGTCGCAGCGCAGAGGTGTAATGCGGCAGCAGCGCCTCGATCAAGCCCAGCGCCTGCGCCCGAAAGCGCGTGATCATGGCCGTCAACTGCGCCTGGGTGGCGGCGTCGCCCACCGCGCCCTTCAGGCTGCCGTCGACATTCAGGCTGATGTTGCGCGCACCAGGGTCGCGGATGTCGGGCCGCAGCAGGGCGCGCTCGTCAGGCTGCACCTCGAAGGCGAGGTTGGGAAAGAACAGCACCTTGCCGCCCTCCAGCGCAGCGCGCCAGGCGTCGGTCCCCGGTACCGACCAATCACGGGATTCGATGCGTACGACCTGGGATTCCATGCTCGCTCACCCTCCTTGCCTGGCAGTTTTCCACAACGTGATGCCCGCGCAGAGCCATTGCACCAGATACATGGCACTGCCCACGCTGTGCCACAGCCGCAGGTTCTGGCGCGCCACGATGCGCGGCGCCACGCCATATTGCACCAGCAAGGCCAGCAGCAGGCCGAGGATCACAAAAACCATAGCTGCTCGCGCCCACTGCTCCTCGGTTTCCGCGTGTTTTCTTTTGGAAAGCACCAACAGACAAGCGCAACACGCTATCGAAATATAAGTCTGCGCCTCGAACAAACGGGCTGCCATCTGCCCCGCCACACTCGGCGTGGGCAGGTAGACGAACAGCATCGGCACGGCCACGAAGCCCATGGCCGAGAGGCTACCCCACCACAGGGCCGCAGCCAGCACGGGCAGGCGTTCGCGCATGGCGTGCACCCTCAGATGTAGCTGACGGCCACCACTTCGTAGCGCCGCACGCCCCCAGGCGCCTGCACCTCGGCCGTGTCGCCCTCTTCCTTGCCGATGAGCGCGCGCGCGATGGGGCTGGAAACATTGATCAGGCCGTGCTTCAAGTCGGCCTCGTCCTCGCCCACGATCTGGTACTTCACGGCGTCGCCCGTGTCCTCGTCCTCCAGTTCCACCGTGGCACCGAAGACCACGCGACCGCCGGCGTCCAGCGCCGAGGGGTCGATGATCTGGGCCGCCGACAGCTTGCCTTCGATCTCCATGATGCGGCCTTCGATGAAGCCCTGGCGGTCCTTGGCGGCTTCGTACTCGGCGTTCTCGCTGAGATCGCCCTGCGCGCGCGCCTCCGCAATGGCGCTGATCACGGCAGGCCGCTCGACGGTCTTGAGGCGGTGCAGTTCCTCCTTGAGTTTCTCTGCGCCGCGCTTGGTGATGGGAATGGTGGCCATGGGTCAGTCTCCAGATTCCAGATGCAAAAAGCAAACCGCCGCGCGTTGCCGCGCGGCGGTCTCACAAATCAAGGGCGATTATGCCGCGTTTGCCGCGGCGGTCATCCCCTAAAACCCGGTGCCGCGCTCAGGCTGCAGCCGCCAGGCGGGCGTGCAGTTCCTGCACCGAATACACGTCCAGATTGTCGAGGTGCTTCATGCCTTCCACGGCCGCCTCGGCGCCGAAGATGGTCGTGAAGGTGGTCACGCGCGCCAGCAGCGAGCTGGTGCGGATCGCGCGCGAATCGGCAATCGCGTTGCGGCGCTCCTCCACTGTGTTGATGACCATGGCGATCTCGTCGTTCTTGATCATGTCCACGATGTGCGGGCGGCCTTCGGTCACCTTGTTGACCACCTGCACCGGCACGCCGGCGGCCTCGATGGCCGCGGCCGTTCCCTTGGTGGCCAGCAGCTCGAAGCCCATGGCCGCCAGGTCGCGGGCAATCGCCACCGCGCGCTGCTTGTCGGCGTTCTTCACGGTGAGGAACACCTTGCCCGAGCGCGGCAGGCGCGTACCCGCACCCAGTTGGCTCTTGACGAAGGCCTCGCCAAAGGTCTTGCCCACGCCCATGACTTCGCCGGTGGACTTCATCTCGGGGCCCAGAATGGTGTCCACGCCCGGGAACTTGACGAAGGGGAACACGGCCTCCTTCACGCTGAAGTACGGCGGCGTGACTTCTTTGGTGATGCCCTGGCTGGCCAGGGTCTGGCCGGCCATGCAGCGCGCCGCCACCTTGGCCAACTGGATGCCCGTGGCCTTGCTGACGAACGGCACCGTGCGCGAGGCGCGCGGGTTCACTTCCAGCACGTAGATCACATCGCCGTCGTCGGTTTCCTGAATTGCGAACTGCACGTTCATCAGGCCCACCACGTTCAGGCCATGGGCCATGGCCGTGGTCTGGCGCTTGATCTCGGCCACCGTCTCGGCCTTCAGGTAGTACGGCGGCAGCGAACAGGCGGAGTCGCCCGAGTGCACGCCAGCCTGTTCGATGTGCTCCATCACGCCGCCGATGAACACGGCACCGGAGGCATCGCGCACACAATCCACATCGCATTCGATGGCATTGGAGAGGAAGCGATCCAGCAGCACGGGCGAATCGTTGCTTACCTTGACGGCTTCGCGCATGTAGCGTTCCAGGTCGCGCTGCTCATGCACGATCTCCATGGCACGGCCGCCCAGCACGTAGCTGGGGCGCACCACCAGCGGGTAGCCCAGGGCAGCGGCCTTCTCCAGCGCCTCGGGTTCGGTACGCGCGGTGGCATTGGGCGGCTGGCGCAGGCCCAGGTCGCCCAGCAGCTTCTGGAAACGCTCGCGGTCCTCGGCGGCGTCGATCATGTCGGGGGTGGTGCCAATGATCGGCACGCCAGCGGCCTCCAGGCCCAGTGCCAGCTTCAATGGCGTCTGGCCGCCGTACTGCACGATCACGCCCTCGGGCTTTTCCTTGTCCACGATCTCCAGCACGTCTTCCAGCGTCAGAGGTTCGAAGTACAGGCGATCCGACGTGTCATAGTCGGTCGAGACAGTCTCGGGGTTGCAGTTGACCATGATGGTCTCGTACCCGTCCTCGCGCATGGCGAGGGCCGCATGCACGCAACAGTAGTCGAACTCGATGCCCTGGCCGATGCGGTTGGGGCCGCCACCCAGCACCATGATCTTCTTCTTCTTGGTGGGCTCGGCTTCGCATTCGTCCTCATAGGTCGAATACATGTAGGCGGTATTGGTGGCGAATTCGGCGGCGCAGGTATCCACGCGCTTGTACACCGGGCGCACATTCAACGCATGGCGCGCTTCACGCACAGCCTTCTCGTTGGTTTTGAGCAGCTTGGCCAGGCGGCGGTCGGAGAAGCCCTTCTTCTTGAGGGCGCGCAACGTGTCCGCATCCAGCGAGGCCAGCGCGCCATCGCCCTTCTCGGCCGTGAGTTGGTCCAGGTCGAGTTCGATCTTCACGATCTCCTCGATCTGCACGAGGAACCACTTGTCGATTTTGGTGAGGTCATGCACCTCGTCCACCGACAGGCCCATGGCGAACGCGTCACCCACGTACCAGATACGCTCAGGTCCCGGCTCGCCCAGCTCCTTCTCGAGCAGCTCGCGGTCCTGGGTCTTCTCATTCATGCCATCCACGCCCACCTCCAGGCCGCGCAACGCCTTCTGGAAGGACTCCTGGAAAGTGCGGCCCATGGCCATCACCTCGCCTACGGACTTCATCTGCGTGGTCAGGCGGCTGTCGGCCGCTGGGAATTTCTCGAACGCAAAACGCGGGATCTTGGTGACGACGTAGTCGATGGAGGGCTCGAACGACGCAGGTGTGGCGCCGCCGGTGATCTCGTTCTTCAGTTCATCGAGCGTATAGCCCACGGCCAGCTTGGCAGCGACCTTGGCGATCGGGAAGCCCGTGGCCTTGGAGGCCAGCGCCGACGAACGCGACACGCGAGGGTTCATCTCGATCACGATCATGCGGCCGTCCTTCGGGTTCACCGAGAACTGCACGTTGGAGCCGCCCGTGTCTACACCGATCTCGCGCAGCACTGCCAGGCTGGCGTTGCGCATGATCTGGTATTCCTTGTCGGTCAGCGTCTGCGCGGGTGCCACGGTGATCGAGTCGCCCGTGTGCACGCCCATGGGGTCGAGGTTCTCGATCGAGCACACGATGATGCAGTTGTCCGCCTTGTCGCGCACGACCTCCATCTCGTACTCCTTCCAGCCGAGCAGCGACTCTTCGATCAGCAGCTCGTTGGTGGGCGAGGCTTCCAGGCCACGCTTGCAGATGGTTTCGAATTCTTCCGGGTTGTAGGCGATCCCGCCGCCCGTGCCGCCCAGCGTGAAGCTGGGTCGGATGACGGTGGGGAAGCCCACGTTCTTCTGCACGGCCCAGGCCTCGTCCATGCTGTGGGCGATGCCGGAGCGCGCCGACCCAAGGCCAATGCGGGTCATCGCATCCTTGAACTTCAGGCGGTCTTCGGCCTTGTCGATGGCCTCGGGCGTCGCGCCGATCAGTTCGACCTTGTATTTGTGCAGCACGCCGTTGCGCCACAGGTCCAGCGCGCAGTTCAGCGCGGTCTGGCCGCCCATGGTCGGCAGGATGGCGTCGGGGCGCTCCTTGGCGATGATCTTCTCGACCGTCTGCCAGGTGATGGGCTCGATGTAGGTGACGTCGGCCGTGGCCGGGTCGGTCATGATCGTCGCGGGGTTGCTGTTGATCAGGATGACCTTGTAGCCCTCCTCGCGCAGCGCCTTGCAGGCCTGCACGCCCGAGTAGTCGAACTCGCAGGCCTGGCCGATGATGATCGGGCCGGCGCCGATGATGAGGATGCTTTTGATGTCTGTGCGTTTTGGCATGGTATGTCTGTCAATCGGTCGCTGGGGCGGAGGCTGGGGCGGCAGACACCGCTGCGGGGCGCCGCGTATTCAGCCTGTCCAGCAGCGCCTGGGCCCGCTCGGCGGGGAGGTTCTTTTGCATCAGCTGCAGCAGGCCGTCGCCCTGAACCAGGGGTCGCAACACTTCGGCTTCTGCCTCGTAGAACGTCACGTCCCACTCCTGCATGGCCTCTGCGAAGGTCGCATCGTCCCAGGTCTTGCCCTTGGCGATCAGCGTGACCAGGGGCATGGCCTTGTTCTCGACGAACGACTTCTTGTAGGGCTTTTGCTGCCAGCGTTCGGTGAACCACTCGCGGTGCATTGGAGGCAATGTCAGCACGCGCTTGTGAATGGCTTTCTCAAGCGCTGCAGCCGGGAAGCTGAAGAGTTTCATGGCGCCGGTTTCCTTTTGGGCTTACTGGGCCTTGGCGGCCTGCATCAGAGTGGTGAAGCGGTCGAACAGGTAGGCAATGTCGTGCGGACCGGGTGACGCCTCGGGGTGCCCCTGGAAACAGAAGGCCGGCTTGTCCTTGTGTTCCAGGCCCTGCAGCGTGCCGTCGAACAGGCTGATGTGCGTGGCGCGCAAGGTGGCCGGCAGCGATGCCATGTCCACCGCGAAACCGTGGTTCTGGCTGGTGATGCTTACCCGGCCGCTGTCCAAGTCCTTCACAGGGTGGTTTGCGCCATGGTGGCTGTTGTCCATTTTGAAAGTCCTGGCGCCACTGGCCAGCGCCATGATCTGGTGGCCCAGGCAGATGCCGAAGGTAGGCACGCCGCTGTCGATGATCTGCTTGACTGCCGTGATCGCGTAGTCGCAGGCCGCCGGGTCGCCCGGGCCGTTGGACAGGAACACGCCATCGGGATTCATGGCCAGCACCTCTGCCGCCGGGGTCTGCGCGGGCACCACGGTGAGCCTGCAGCCGCGTTCGGCCAGCATGCGCAGGATGTTCAGCTTCACACCATAGTCATAGGCCACGACGTGAAAGCGCGGGGCCGTCTGCGTGCCGTAGCCTTCGCCCAGCTTCCACTCAGTCTGGTCCCAGGCGTACGCGGCACGCGTGGTCACGACCTTGGCCAGATCCAGCCCGTTCATGTTGGGCGCCGCCTTCGCCGCGGCCACGGCTTCGTCGATGCGCGCCTGGGTCACGGCCTCGCCAGCCGCCAAGCCGACGATGGCGCCATTTTGCGCGCCCCGGGTGCGCAGCAGGCGGGTCAGTTTGCGGGTGTCGATGTTGGCGATGGCTACCGTCTTGGCACGCACGAGGTACTCGGGCAGCGTCTCGGTCATGCGGAAGTTGCTGGCCAGCAGCGGCAGGTCCTTGATGATGAGGCCTGCGGCGTGGACTTTTTCAGCCTCGATATCCTCTGCGTTGACGCCGTAGTTGCCGATGTGCGGATACGTCAGGGTGACGATCTGCTGGCAGTAGCTGGGGTCCGTGAGAATTTCCTGGTAGCCGGTGATGGCGGTATTGAAGACCACTTCGCCGACCGTGGTGCCGGCGGCACCGATCGAGTTACCGATAAAGACCGTGCCGTCTGCGAGCGCCAGGATGGCGGGCGGGAAGGTTCCCTTGAGAGACAAAAGCACTGGGTTCTCCGATGGTTTACGGGTCGCCCGGGAGCCGCAGGAACGGCGATGTTCCTGAAGGCTACTGCTTGTTGAAAATTGCTTTGGATGCGGCCGGGCGACTTGTTTGCGGGAAAGCCTCTCATTGTAGCGCGAGAGGCGCATGCTCACTGCGCACAGGACATTGGTCCCGCCAAGGATCCAAGCGGGCCAAAGAAGAAAGGGACCACCGTTTTCACGGTGGTCCCTTTGGGATAAATGGTCGGCGTGGCGGGATTCGAACTCGCGACCCCTTGCACCCCATGCAAGTGCGCTACCAGGCTGCGCTACACGCCGACAAGACTTGAATTCTATACCGAAAAATCAGACCGTAAGAAGAAGTGCGCGAATTTCTTCCAATTCTTTTCGCAGGGTCGCCGCGTTCAAAGGAATCGCCTGCGCGACGCTCATCCCCTCATTCGCACCCTGCGCAGGTACAGCCGCTTCCAGGCCGTCCGCATGCGGCGCACCACCATCGCGCAGGGCCTTGTCCGCATGGGCCAGCTCCTGCAGCCGGTTGCGCGCACCGCTGATGGTGAAGCCTTGGTCATACAGCAGGTCGCGAATGCGGCGGATCATCAGCACCTCATGGTGCTGGTAATAGCGCCGGTTGCCGCGCCGCTTCATGGGACGCAACTGCGTGAATTCCTGTTCCCAGTAGCGCAGGACATGGGGTTTGACGCCACAGAGCTCCGCCACTTCACCAATCGTGAAATAGCGTTTGGCCGGAATGGGTGGCAGCAAGGTGCTCATGGGAATGGCGCAAAAAACGGGCAAGACTGTGGAGCGTACTGCAGCCCCTTACCGACGGCCAGGATCTCTGGGCCAAAAACACCGGTTCGGGTCAACTACTTCAAGCTTTGTCCTGTCCCTGGATCTGCTCCTTGAGTTTGGTGCTGGCATGAAAGGTCACCACGCGTCGCGCCTTGATGGGGATGGCTTCGCCAGTGCGCGGGTTACGCCCCGGACGCGGCGCCTTGGTGCGGATCTGGAAGTTGCCAAACCCTGACAGCTTCACGTCCTGGCCGTCGACCAGGCTTTGCACGATCAGGTCGAAGAAGGCGTCCACCATGTCCTTGGACTCGCGCTTGTTCAGGCCGATGTGCTCGAACAACAAATCCGCCAGCTGCGCTTTGGTCAGCGCAGGCGATTCCAGGCTTTCTACGGCGAACTCCACCGGCCCCGGCTCCATCCCCAGAGTCATCGCAACCTCGCTCCTGTGTGGGTACCCAGCGCCTGCAGCACCGATTGCACTGCGGCTTCGATCTCAGCGTCCGTCAACGCGGCGGCGTCGCTGCCCAGCGTCAGGCGAATGGCCAGGCTCTTCTCGCCCTGCGCCAGAGCGCCCGCTGGCACGGCCTCGCCCGCACGCTGCGGCTGGGGCCGGAAGACATCGAACAGCACCGCGGAGCGCAGCAGATCGCCTGCCAGTGCACCGCCAATGGCACGCATCACCTCATCGTGCGAGACCCGCTCGGCCACAACCACGGCAATGTCCCGCTCCACCAGCTGGCGCTTGGCCACGGGGCGAAAGCCCGGCACCTTGCGCTGCAGCACGGCGTCCAGCTCCAGTTCAAACATCATCGGCGCAGCCGGCAGGTCCCAGGACTGGCGCCATTGCGGATGCAATTCGCCCACAAAGCCGATGGGGTGACCCTCCAGCAGCACGCGCGCGCAGCGGCCCGGGTGCAGTGCCGGATGCGCTGCTGGCTCGAACGTGGGGCGCAGCGGCGCGAGCAGCGCTTCCACATCACCCTTGGCATCGTAGAAGTCCACTGCCTTGTCCTTGCGGCCCCACTGCAGCGCATCGGCCGCACCATAGGCCAGGCCCGCGACCCGCATCGGCTGCGCGAAGCCTTCCACCGTGCGGTCGGTGTTCTGCACGCTCGCATCACGCAGGAACACCCGCCCCAACTCGAACACGCGCACGCGGCCGGCCTTGCGGTCCAGGTTGAACTTGAGCACCTGCAGCAAAGAGCCCAGCAGCGACGAGCGCATGACGCTCAGGTGGCTGGCGATGGGGTTGAGCAGCTTGATCGGCGCGGCGTTGCCGGCCAGTTCCTTTTCCCAATGCTCTTCGACAAAGCTGAAGTTGATGGTCTCCTGGTAGCCCAATGCCGCCAGTTCACGGCGCACCGCGAAGCTGCTGCGGCGCGATTCTGCGCGCAGCTTGGGCGTGATCGGCGCCAGCGGCGGGGTGGTGGGCAGGTTGTTGTAGCCCACCACGCGCGCCACTTCCTCGATCAGGTCTTCCTCCAGGCGCAGGTCGAAGCGAAATGACGGTGGCGTGACCGTCACGGCACCCTCTTCCTCCTGCAGCGGCAGGCCCAGGCGCCTCAGCGCATCCACGCACTGCGCCTGCGTGAGCGGCATGCCGATCACCTTGGCCGCACGCGCGATGCGCATGCGCACCGGTGTTTGCGCGGGCATGTTGACGCGCTGATCATCAATGGGAGCGCATGCCGTCTCTGGCGTACCGCAAATATCGACGATCAGCTGCGTGATGCGCTCGATGTGCTCCACGGTCAGCTCGGGATCCACGCCGCGCTCGAAGCGATGGCCGGCGTCGGTGGAGAAGTTGTAGCGGCGCGAGCGGCCGGCTACGGCCTCTGGCCACCAGAAGGCCGCCTCGACGTAGATGTTGCGCGTGTCATCCGACACAGCCGTGGCGTCACCACCCATGATGCCGGCAAGCGACTCCACCTCGCGCTCGTCGGCGATCACGCCCACCTTCTCATCGACGGTGACGGTGTTACCGTTGAGCAGCTTGAGTTGTTCGCCGGCCTTGCCCCAGCGCACTTCCAGGCCGCCATGGATCTTGTCCAGGTCGAAGATGTGCGACGGGCGGCCGAACTCGAACATCACGTAGTTGGAGATGTCCACCAGCGGCGAGACACTGCGCTGGCCGCAGCGCGCCAGGCGGTCCACCATCCACTGCGGCGTGGCGGCCTGGGTATTGACGTTGCGCACGACGCGGCCGGAGAAGCGCCCGCACAGGTCAGGCGCGCTCACGCGCACGGGCAAGCGGTCATCGATCGCGGTGGTCATGGTGGGGAACTGCGGCGCCTTCAGCGGCGCGCCCGTCAGCGCGGACACCTCGCGCGCGATGCCGTAGACACTCAGGCAATGCGCCAGGTTGGGTGTGAGCTTGAGCGTGAACAGCGTGTCGTCCAGGTTCAGGTACTGGCGGATGTTCTGGCCCAGCGGCGCGTCGGCCGGTAGTTCCAGCAGGCCGCCATGGTCCTCCGACAGTTTCAACTCGCGCGCCGAGCACAGCATGCCAAAGCTCTCCACACCGCGCAGCTTGCCCACCTTGATGAGGAACGGCTTGCCATCCTCGCCGGGCGGCAGCTCCGCGCCCACCATGGCGCACGGCACCTTGATGCCCACGCGGGCATTGGGCGCGCCACAGACGATGGTCAGCGGCTCGCCCTGCCCCACATCCACCTGGCACACGCGCAGGCGGTCGGCATTGGGGTGCTGCTGGGCATCCTTGATCTCGCCGACGACGATCTTCGTGAACGGCGGCGCGACGGGCTGCAGCTCTTCGACCTCCAGCCCTGCCATCGTCAGGGTGTCGGCCAGTTCTTGGGTGGTGAGCGGAGGGTTGCAGAACTCGCGCAACCAGGATTCGGGGAATTGCATAGTCAGACTTCTTTGGCGTGCTCTTGAAAAGAGAGCTGCTAGCGCTTGCTACCTATTGTTTTCCATATGAAAACATATTGAAGAGTAGGCTTAACAAGCGCTGGCAGCTCACTTTTTTGCATTACTGGAACTGCGACAGGAAACGGATGTCGCCGTCGAAGAACAGGCGCAGGTCGTTCACGCCGTAGCGCAGCATGGTCAGTCGGTCCGGCCCCATGCCGAAGGCAAAGCCGATGAAGCGTTCGGGGTCCAGCCCCATGTTGCGCACCACGTTGGGGTGCACCTGGCCGGAGCCCGCCACCTCCAGCCACTTGCCGGCCAACGGGCCCGACTGGAACTGGATATCGATCTCGGCGCTGGGCTCGGTGAAAGGGAAGAAGCTGGGGCGAAAGCGCAGCACCAGGTCGTCGCTTTCAAAGAAGGTCTTGCAGAAGTCCGTGAACACGACCTTCAGGTCCTTGAAGCTCACGTTCTCGCCGATCCACAGGCCTTCACATTGATGGAACATGGGCGAGTGCGTGGCGTCGGAGTCCACGCGGTAGGTGCGGCCCGGAGCGATCACGCGGATCTCGGGCATGGCCTGGCCGGCGTCGATCAGGCCACGGTGTTTCTTCACATGCTGCACGGCGTAGCGCACCTGCATCGGGCTGGTGTGCGTGCGCAGCAGGTTGGGGGCTTCGGGTGTGCCGCCTTCCACGTAGAAGGTGTCGTGCATGGACCGGGCGGGGTGGTCCTCGGGCGTGTTCAGCGCCGTGAAGTTGAACCAGTCGGTCTCGATCTCAGGGCCGTCCGCCACCTCGAAGCCCATCGAACCGAAGATCCGCTCGATGCGCTCCAGCGTCAACGACACGGGATGCAGACCGCCGCGGCCGCGCTGGCGGCCCGGCAGCGTCACATCCAGCGCCTCGGCCTTGAGCTGTGCCTGCAGCTCGGCGTCCGCCAGCTCCTGGCGGCGTGCGGCGAGGGCTGCCTCCACGGCCTGCTTGGCCACGTTGATGGCGGCGCCGCGGGTTTTCTTCTCCTCGGGCGAGAGTTGCGCCATGCCCTTCATGAGCTCGGTCACGCGGCCTGACTTGCCCAGGAACTGCGCCTTGGCGTTCTCCAGTTCGGCAGGGGTTGCGGAACGCGCGAACGACTCGCGCGCGTTCGTCACCAAGGAATCCAACTCGTTCATATCGACTCTTGAAAAAGAAACAAGGGCTAGTGCCTTTTCAAGCCCTAGCCCTTGTTGTTTGCGCGCTAGTAGCTATAAAATTTATAGCTACCAATCGTGAACTCAAGCAGCCAGCTTGGCCTTGACTTGCTCCACGATGCTGCCAAAGGCAGCCTTGTCATGCACCGCGAGGTCGGCCAGCATCTTGCGGTCGATCTCGATGGATGCCTTCTTCAGGCCGTTGGCGAACTGGCTGTAGGTCAGGCCCAGTTCACGGGCAGCGGCGTTGATACGGGCGATCCACAACTGGCGGAACACGCGCTTCTTGGTGCGGCGGTCACGGTAGGCATATTGCCCCGCCTTCATCACCGCCTGCTTGGCGATGCGGAAGACGTTACCGCGGCGACCACGGAAGCCCTTGGCAAGGGCGAGGACCTTCTTGTGACGGGCGCGGGCCGTTACACCACGTTTGACGCGAGGCATGTGTTTTCTCCTTGTTCGTCAGTTGATTACAGGCCAGCGGAGGGCAGCATCTTTGCGATGGAACCCATATCGCCTTCATGCACGTTCACAATGCCACGCAGGTGGCGCTTGTTCTTCGTGGTCTTCTTGGTCAGGATGTGGCGCTTGAAAGCTTGGCCACGCTTGACCGTACCGCCTGGACGAACGCGAAAACGCTTCTTCGCGCTGCTCTTGGTCTTCATCTTGGGCATGTGAATGCTCCTGTTGGTTGTGCTCGTGAGGCGTTTGCACACCGCTGTGCAACCTTGTTGGCCCCGAGCCACTTTTTCAAACGACGCGCCTTGCGGCGCGCCGTGCGGCGGCACTTGCATGCCGCCTATCGGCCGGCACCCTTTCTTAGGGGGCGCCCGCCAAATCTCCTTGCTTACGCAGCGTTGTCGCCAGCGGCGGGAGCGCTTTCGGCGGCAGGTTTACCTGCCGGCTTCTTGCGGGCCGGCGCGATCATCATGATCATTTGGCGACCTTCCAGCTTGGGAAACTGCTCCACCAAAATGGTGTCGCCCAGGTCATCCCTCAAGCGGTTGAGCAATGCCAGGCCCAGCTCCTGGTGCGTGATCTCGCGGCCACGGAAGCGCAGCGTGATCTTGCACTTATCGCCCTCCGCCAGAAAACGGCGGATGTTGCGCAGCTTGATGTTGTAGTCGCCATCGTCCGTACCAGGGCGGAACTTGACTTCCTTGATCTCGATGACCGTCTGCTTGGCCTTGGCTTCGGCCGCCTTCTTCTGCTCCTGATACTTGAACTTGCCATAGTCCATCAGGCGGCAGACCGGGGGATTAGCCGTGGCTGCAATTTCAACCAAGTCAACATCCAGCTCGCCCGCCATGCGCAGGGCCTCTTGCAGGCTGACGATGCCCAGGGGCTCGTTGTCCGGACCGGACAGGCGCACTTCAGGCGCCATGATTTCACGGTTCAGTCGATGCTTGCGCTCCTCGCGCTGGCGACGGTCACGAAATTCGGTAGCGATGGCTCTCACCTTCAATTAAAAAGCTACGAAAAGCGTAGCAGCTTACGCACCAGGGATGCGCTTCAAGCGATGATTCAGACTTTGGAGGCAATGTCCTGCGCGATCAGATCGACGAATGCGTCGAGGGACATCACGCCGAGGTCTTTGTTACCCCGGGCACGCACTGCCACAGCCCCTGCAGCCTTTTCCTTGTCGCCGGCGACGAGGATGTAGGGCAGCTTTTGCAGCGAATGCTCCCGTATTTTATACGTAATCTTCTCGTTACGCAGATCAGTCACCACCCTAAGGCCTTGATTCGGCAACGCTTTTTGCAGCTTTGCGGCGATTTCACGACAGTAATCGGACTGTGCATCGGTGATATTGAGCACCGCCACCTGTACGGGCGCAAGCCATACGGGCAAGGCCCCGGCGTGTTCTTCGATCAGGATGCCGATGAAGCGCTCCAGGCTGCCCACGATGGCGCGGTGCAGCATCACCGGCCGATGGCGCCCGCCATCCTCGCCCACGTACTCTGCATCCAGCCGCTCGGGCATCGAGAAGTCCACCTGCATGGTGCCGCACTGCCACTGCCGTCCGATCGCGTCCTTGAGCGTGTACTCGATCTTCGGGCCATAGAAGGCGCCATCGCCGGGAGCGATCTCGAATTCGCAACCCGACGCGCGCAGGCTTTCCATCAGCGCATGCTCGGCCTTGTCCCAGCTCTCGTCGGAACCGATGCGTGCCTCGGGGCGCGTGGCCACCTTGTAGATGATGTTGTGGAAGCCGAAGTCCTTGTAGACCTTTTGCAGCAACGCTGTGTAAGCCGTGCATTCGGTCAGGATATGGTCTTCCGTGCAGAAGATGTGACCATCGTCCTGCGTGAAACCGCGCACGCGCATGATGCCGTGCAGGCCACCCGTGGGCTCGTTGCGGTGGCACTGGCCGAACTCGCCGTAGCGCAGCGGCAGGTCGCGGTAGCTCTTGATGCCCTGCTTGAAGATCAGGATATGGCCCGGGCAGTTCATCGGCTTGAGAGCGTAGTCGCGCTTCTCACTCTCAGTGGTGAACATGTTGTCGCGGTACTTGTCCCAGTGTCCCGTTTTCTCCCACAGCGTCTTGTCCAGGATCTGCGGGCCCTTGACCTCCTGGTAGCCGTTGTCGCGGTACACGCGGCGCATGTACTGCTCCACCTCCTGCCACAGCGTCCAGCCCTTGGGGTGCCAGAACACGGTACCAGGCGAATGCTCGTCGATGTGGAACAGGTCAAGCTCACGGCCCAGCTTGCGATGGTCGCGCTTCTCGGCCTCTTCCAGCATGTGCAGGTACTGCTGCAGTTCTTCCTTCGTGGCCCATGCCGTGCCATAGACGCGCTGGAGCATCTCGTTGCGGTGGTCGCCGCGCCAATAGGCGCCCGCCACCTTCATGAGTTTGAAGAACTTGAGCTTGCCGGTGCTGGGTACGTGGGGGCCACGGCACAGGTCTTCAAAGCCGCCCTCGCGGTACAGGCTCACGTCCTCATTCGTCGGGATGCTGGCAATGATCTCGGCCTTGTAGTGTTCGCCCAGGCCCTTGAAGTACGCCACCGCCTCGTCCCGAGGCAATACACGGCGCACCACTGGTTCATCCTTCGCAGCCAGTTCCGCCATGCGCTTTTCAATGGCGGCCAAGTCTTCCGGCGTAAACGGACGCTTGTACGAGAAGTCGTAGTAGAAGCCGTTTTCGATCACCGGCCCGATGGTCACCTGCGCATCGGGAAACAGTTCCTTGACCGCATAGGCCAGCAGGTGGGCCGTGGAGTGGCGGATCACCTCCAGGCCGTCGGCATCCTTGGCCGTCACGATGGACAGCGGGCTGTCTTGCGTGATCCGGTAGCTGGTATCCACCACCTTGTCCCCGATCTTGCCGGCGAGCGCCGCTTTGGCCAGGCCCGAACCGATGGAGGCAGCCACCTCCGCCACAGTCACGGGACCAGCAAACTCTCGCTGGGAACCGTCGGGAAGCGTAATGTGAATCATGGAAATCCTTATCGAGTCTTTTCGGTAGGTGAGCCGCGCTTGACTGAGGTTCAGAAAGCAAAAAGCGCGGTACAGGTCCGCGCTTTTATGGGGGCGAGAGAAATCTCTTGCAGGCGCGAACGGCCAGCCTCAGCGGCTGGAACAGATCTCCGTCGTAGTTCGCGGTGTCATAACCAGATTGCCTTTCTCGCCCTTGTTGGTGAACAGATGTGGCATTTTACCCTGCAGCAATAGAAAAGCCCGAGGCGGGGGCCCCGGGCTTCTCGCATCAACCAAGAAGATCAGTGGAACTGCTCTTCTTCGGTGGAGCCGGTCAGCGCCTTCACGCTCGAAGAACCACCCTGGATCACGGTGGTCACGTCGTCGAAATAGCCTGCGCCCACCTCCTGCTGGTGCGACACGAAGGTGTAGCCCTGCTCACGTGCGGCGAACTCGGGCTCCTGCACCATGTTCACGTAGTGCTTCATGCCTTCGCCGCGGGCATAAGCATGGGCGAACTGGAACGTGTTGTACCAGTTGATGTGGATGCCGGCCAGCGTGATGAACTGGTACTTGTAGCCGAGTGCGGACAGCTCGTCCTGGAACTTGGCGATGGTCTTCTCGTCCAGGTTCTTCTTCCAGTTGAAGGACGGCGAGCAGTTGTACGACAGCAGCTTGCCGGGGCACTTCGCATGCACGGCCTGGGCGAACTCGCGGGCAAAACCCAGGTCGGGCGTGCCGGTCTCGCACCACACCAGGTCGGCGTAGGGGGCGTAGGCCACACCGCGGCTGATGGCTTGCTCCAGACCATTCTTCACGCGATAGAAGCCTTCCTGCGTACGCTCGCCCGTCAAGAACGGCTTGTCGTTGGCGTCGTGGTCGCTGGTGATCAGGTTGGCGGCCTCGGCATCGGTGCGGGCCAGCACGATGGTGGGCACGCCCATCACGTCGGCAGCGAAACGGGCAGCGATCAGCTTTTCGATGGCTTCCTGTGTGGGCACGAGGACCTTGCCGCCCATGTGCCCGCACTTCTTCACGGCAGCCAGTTGGTCTTCGAAGTGCACGCCGGCCGCGCCAGCGGCAATCATGTTCTTCATCAGTTCGAAGGCGTTCAGCACGCCGCCGAAGCCGGCTTCGGCGTCGGCCACGATGGGCAGGAAGTAGTCGATGAATTCCTTGTCGCCGGGATTGATACCGCGGCCCCACTGGATCTCGTCAGCACGCTTGAAGGTGTTGTTGATGCGGCGCACCATCGTGGGCACCGAGTCATAGGCATACAGCGACTGGTCGGGGTACATGGTCTCGCTGGTGTTGCCGTCAGCGGCCACCTGCCAGCCCGACAGGTACACGGCTTCCAGGCCCGCCTTGGCTTGCTGCATGGCTTGGCCGGCGCTGATGGCACCGAAGGCATTCACATAGCCCTTCTTGGCGCCGCCATTGATCTTGTCCCACAGCTTCTCTGCGCCACGCTTGGCCAGCGTGTATTCGGGCTGGAGGCTGCCGCGCAGACGCACCACATCGGCGGCTGTGTAGCCGCGCTTCACGCTCTTCCAGCGGGGATTCTGGGCCCAGTCCTTTTCCAGGGCTGCGATTTGCTGCTCACGGCTCAGTTGTGCGTTCAGGGAATCTGGCATGTTGCTCTCCAAGAGATGAAGGAATGGGCGGGTACCGCTCCCGGGACCCTTGGACACAACTTTAAGTCTTCTATAAGACCACATCAATCTCTTATGTCTTATATAAGAGATAAATTTAAGTCATAAAAATCAATGGCTTATGCGCTCCATATCTCTATATGAAAATTCATTTCTCGTATCGAGAAATTTTTCCGCAACGCAACAAACAAAATTTTCGCAATGAGAAATTAGACTTTCTCCATGCGAAATAGGAGGCCTGGTGAGTTCCTTTCCATGAGTGCCCCGCGCTCATGCATGATGGAGCCTCCGTTCGGAATCTTCATCAGATGCCAAACCGCCCCACCGCATACCTTTGCCTGGCGCTCAGCATGATGCTTGTGGGTGCCTACGTGGCGCTCTCCAAGCCGCTGGCCGCGGCGTTCCCCGTGCTTTTGCTGGCGTGGTTGCGTTTCGGTATCGGCGCAATGGCCATGCTCGGATGGTTGAAGAAGCCGCACCAGGAGCCACCTCTGACGCGGCAGACCCAAGGCCTGCTTTTTCTGCAGTCGCTGCTGGGCAACTTTCTGTTCACCGTTTGCATGATCTACGGCGTGAGCCTCACCAGCGCGACCTCTGCCGGGGTGATCATGGCGACCATCCCCGCATGTGTGGCGGTCATGAGCTGGCTGTTCCTGCGTGAACAGGTGGCGACCCGCACCTGGGTGGCGGTGGCCTGCGCAGTGGCGGGTATTGTGCTGTTTGCGCTATCCAAACCAGAGCACTCCGCACACGCCAGCAATGCCCTACAGCCCGAAAATGCCAAAAACTTGCAATGGCTGGGCTATGCCCTGCTGCTGGCCGCATCGCTGTGCGAGGCCGCCTATTCCGTCATCGGCAAGAAGCTCACCGGCGCGCTGGGGCCACGGCGCATCACGGCGCTGATCAACCTGTGGGGCTTCATGCTCTCGATGCCTTTCGGGCTGTATTTCGCCCTGTACTTCGACTTCACGGCCGTACGCTGGCCCACTTGGTTGCTGCTGGTGTTCTACGCCATGGCAGCATGCATGTGGAGCGTGTGGCTGTGGATGACCGGCCTGAAGACCGTCCCCGCCGCGCAGAGCGGCGTATTCACCGTGCTGCTGCCGGTGAGCGCAGCGCTGGTGGGTGTGCTGGCGCTGGGCGAGCGCTTCACGACCATGCAGTTCATGGCCTTTGGCATCGCACTGGCCAGCGTCGTACTGGCCACGATGCCCGCACGGCTGCCGTGGCGCACCGGCCGCGATATGCGCGCCTGACCGGCGGCGTTACAGCGCGCGGTCGCTGATCACAATGCCGTCGGCATCCGCATACAGCCAGTCGCCCGGCCGCACCCACACGCCCTGTACCTGCACCGCCACGTCAGAAAGCCCTTCGCCCCGCTTTTCGGTGGGCAACGGCATGAGTGCGAGTGCGCGGATACCCACGCGTTCGGCATTCAGTTCTGCCACGTCGCGCACGCAGCCATTCACGACGATACCGGCCCAGCCATTGCGCGCCGCGCTGGCTGCCAGATTGCCCCCCACCAGCGCGCGACGCAGCGAAGCTCCAGCGTCCACCACCAACACGCGCCCGTTGCCCGGGGAATCCACGGCCGCCTTGACGAGCGTGTTGTCCTCGAAGCACTTCACCGTGCTCACGGGGCCGCTGAAAGCGGGCAGCGCTCCGTAGCTCTGGAACACGGGCGGCAGCACGCGGAACGCGCCACTGTCGTCACCCTTGTGGGCGTCGCAGAGATCGCAGGTGCTGATGGCCGGGGTCGGGTGTGCGGGCATGGAAGGGAAGCCTTTCTGTGCATAAAGGGGGATGGTGCGCCGCAGCAAGCTGCGGTGGCGCATTCTCGCGCGTGCCGGCAGTTGGCCGCCAGAGCAACAAATCGAGGCAAAAAAGAGGCAGCTCGCCTTGGAAACCGGTTTTTTTCCCAGTAGCATCACCGCTGCCAGTGGAGCTGCGGCGTTCGCTGGTGACATATTTCATTTCCAACAAGGAACAACCCAACATGGCAACTGCAAAGACCGCGTCCGCAGCACCCGCAAAGAAGCGCACCCCCAACGCCGCTTTCATGAAGCCCCTGACCCCCAGCCCCGCTCTGGCGGCCGTGGTCGGCGCCACCCCGCTGCCGCGCACGGAGATCATCAGCAAGCTGTGGGTGTACATCAAGGCGCACAACCTGCAGGACGCCTCCAACAAGCGCATGATCAACGCGGATGCCAAGCTCAAGGAAGTGTTTGGCAAGCCCCAGGTCTCGATGTTCGAGATGGCCGGCCTGATTGGCAAGCACGTCAAGTAATCTGCCCTGCCAGGCACTCTTCGAGAGCCAGGCAAACAAAAACCGGCATGCGCATGCCGGTTTTTTTTCGCCTGCAAGGCACTCGGCAATGGTTTCTTACACGGCAGTGGGGCCAATGACTGCAAATGCGATGAATTCGCATTTATAATCAATTCATCGTCCATAGCCAGCCACGACTGCCTGCACCATGATCGTCTGTGTTTGCCACCGCGTTTCCGACCGGGAGATTGCACGCCATGCGCGCGCAGGTATGAGCTTCGATGAGATTCAGTTCGAGTTGGGCGTCGCCACCCAGTGCGGCCGCTGCGAAGACTGTGCCCGCGATGTCGTGGCGCAGTGCTGCGCATCGCAACCGGTGGCCGCCCTGTACAAGGACACCGATCCCACAGCCGTCCAGCTTGCCACCCTCATCCCGGAAGGCAAGGCATGCAACTGTTCTACGCACTCGCAGGAAGTCTGATCATCGTCATATGCTCGGTCTGGTGGATCCTGCATAAATAGACCGCCTATTCAAGGCTTTTTTGGCCTTCCGACCAAGCTGGACAAGCGCCAGCAGCTATCATTTTTATGTCCTCTGACCGATACGGCTCCCCCGGGGGCTTGAGCCGCAATGCCGTGATCGCAGGCTCCGTGGTGGTGCTGCACGTGGCCGGCCTGTGGGCCCTGCAGTCGGGTCTGGTGCGCAAGACGGCGGAGATCATCATCCCTGCTGAGGTGTTGAGCGAATTCATCGCGCCGCCCGCGCCTCCGGCCCCACCGGCCCCTCCCGCTCCGCCGCCGCCCAAACCAGCCCCGGCGCCGCCTAAACCCGTGGCGCCCAAGCCGCGCCCCGCTCCCATGCCCGTGGCGGTCCCCGACCCCACACCCGCCCCCGGCGCGCCCACGGGCGTCGTTGAGCCTCAGCCCCCGGCCCCGCCGGTTGCGGCCGCGCCCGTCGCCGCACCGGCGGCCCCCGCAGCTCCACCGGCGCCGGCCGCACCCAGCATCGAGTTGCCCTCCAGCGACGCGAGCTACCTGAACAACCCCAAGCCCGTCTACCCCGCCGTGAGCAAGCGGCTGGGAGAACAAGGCAAAGTGATGCTGCGCGTGCTCATCGGCACCGACGGACTGCCGCAGAAAGTGGAAGTCAAGCAGTCCAGCGGTTTCGAGCGCCTGGACCGCCAGGCCATCGACGCCGTCATGCGCTGGCGCTTCGTACCCGGCAAACGCAACGGAGTGCCAGAAGCCATGTGGAATCTGGTCCCGATCAATTTCGTTCTCCAACAATAAGTCTCGCAGGAGTTTTCATGGAATCGCATTTCGGCATTGCCAATGTCTGGGTACAGGGCGACTTCGTCACCCGTGCCGTCGCTGTGCTGCTCATCGGCATGTCGCTGGCATCGTGGATCGTCATCATCATCAAGGCGCTGGACATCCTGAAGTTCAAGAAACACGCCCGCCAGGCACGCGATTTCTGGCACAGCGAAGACTTCGCCGCCGGCCTGACCAAGCTGGGCTCCGACCCGAGCAACCCCTTCCGCCACCTCGCATTGGAAGGCCGCGAAGCCACGCAGCACCACCGCAACACGCAGGCCCATCTGCATGACAGCCTGGACGTGAGCGACTGGGTCACGCGCTGCCTGCGCAACTGCATCGACGAGTTCACGGCGCGCGTGCAGTCGGGCCTGGCCATCCTGGCGTCCGTGGGCTCCACGGCGCCATTCATCGGCCTCTTCGGCACCGTGTGGGGTATCTACCATGCGCTGGTGGCCATCGGCGCCTCGGGCCAGTCGACCATCGACAAGGTGGCCGGCCCGATCGGCGAGGCGCTGATCATGACCGCGCTGGGCCTGGCCGTGGCCATTCCCGCCGTGCTGGGCTACAACGCCCTGGTGCGGGGCAACAAATCCATCCTGCACAGCCTCAACAGCTTTGCGCACGATCTGCACGCCTACTTCGTGACCGGCGCGCGCGTTTCGGTACACGGCGAAGCAGCCAAGGTGCTGCCCATCAAGAAAGGCTGATGCGCCATGGCTTTCGGAACCCAGGACGATGCCGACGAGGTGATGAACGAAATCAATATGACGCCGCTGGTGGACGTCATGCTGGTGCTGCTCATCATCTTCATCATCACCGTGCCGGTGATGAAGCACGCGGTGCCGGTGGACCTGCCGCGTGCGTCCAACGAGCGCGAAATCATCAAGCCCGAAACCATCCGCCTGTCGGTGACGGCCGACGGCAAGTACCACTGGAACGAGACCACGATCGGCGACGACGAGCTGGAGCCGCGCCTGCAGGCCGAGGCCCGCAAGGACCCGCAGCCGGACCTGCACATCCGCGGCGACAAGGACGTGCGCTACGAGCGCGTGGCGCAGGCGATGTCGGCGGCGCAACGCGCGGGCGTGCGCAAGATCGGCTTCGTGACCGAACCGACGCCCTGACGCACCACGGCCGCGCCGGCGCGCCGGCCTTCACAGCTGCCGCCCCACGGGCGGCGCAGCACCGTCGCCAGCGCCACCTGCGGGGGCTGCCTCTTGCATCTGGATACGAATCGACAGGAAATTTTCAGCCCCGGATGCTTGATCTTTAATTGAGAATGGTTATCATTTGATAACCGTAACGCACCGAGACTTCACCATGCATGCCAGCCTGACCGCACCGTCCGCACTGACCGCACCCCGCATGTTCGCAGTGCCCGCCGATTCCAGCCCGGCGTCCCACGCCGAAGGCCGCGCCGTCGACAGCAGCACTCTGCTGCGCGGCCAGAAGGCCGTGGCCATCGTGCACAACGGCGCCGTCTACCGGCTGCAGGCCACCAAACTCGGCAAGCTGATCCTGACCAAATAAGTTTCATCGTGGGGCGACTCCAGGACCTCGGTCCGAAGGGTCGTATTGGCCAGCCAACGGGCATGCCCGCGTAGCCAGGCTTTTTTTCCCTGCACACCCATGAAAAAACCGGCCCACGCGCCGGTTTTTCTGTTGGAACCCAATATGTTTTTGGCCTCCAGCGCCCTTCCAACAAGCGCTAGCAGCTATCAAAACAATAGTAATCCAGTCCCGATGAGTGCTTACAGCCCGATCGCCGCAATCCCCGCGCGCGCAATCTGCGCGTCCTCATGGGACTTCACGCCGCTCACGCCCACGGCGCCCAGGCACTGGCCGTTCTTCATGATGGGTACGCCGCCTTCCAGCATGCCCTGCAGTGCAGGCGCGCTCAGGAAGGCCGTGCGGCCGCCGTTGATCACGTCTTCATAGCCCTTGCTCTCGCGGCGGCCCAAGGCGGCCGTGTGGGCCTTGGCCGGCGCAATGTGCGCGGACACCGCTGCGGCCCCGTCCAGGCGCTGCAGCCACAGCAGATGTCCGCCGTCGTCCACGATGGCGATGGTCACGGCCCACTGGTTCTTCAGGGCCTCGGCCTCGGCGGCGGCGGCGATCAGCTTGACGTCGGAGAGTTCAAGTTCGGGTTTGGTCTTCATGAGGCAGTCCTGCAGGAGGTGGGTGGATGCGCCCGGCCAGCCGGCAGGGCGCGCAACGGGAAAACGAAAAGCATAGTGCCAGCGGGCCCGCCCAGTGCCCCGCCGCAGGGCAAAAGAATGCAACCCATAAAGTACGGGATGGTGCGCGGGTATTGCATTCGGCGCCAAAAGCCACCACCTAGAATCATTCGGGTCTGCGCTGTGCAGGCCAACCAGGAGAGAAACCAGATGAACCCAGAAATCACCAGTGTCGGCTCCGCGGGCTATGGCATCTCGCAGGAGCAGCGCCACCGCGTGCTGCGCAACACATACTGGCTGCTGGCGCTCAGCCTGCTGCCCACCGTGCTGGGCGCCTGGATCGGCGTGGCCACGGGCATCACGCAGTCGCTGCGCGGCGGCCTGGGGCTGATCGTGTTCCTCGGCGGCGCCTTCGGCTTCATGTTCGCTATCGAGAAAACCAAGCGCTCGGCCGCGGGCGTGCCGGTGCTACTGGCCTTCACCTTCTTCATGGGCCTGATGCTATCGCGCCTGATCGGCATGGTGCTGGGCTTCAAGAACGGCACCGACCTCATCATGACGGCCTTCGCCGGCACGGCGGGCGTGTTCTTCGTCATGGCCAGCCTGGCCAGCGTCATCAAGCGCGACCTGTCGGGCATGGGCAAGTGGCTGTTCGTGGGCGCGCTGGTGCTCATGGTGGGCGCCATCATCAACGTGTTCGTCGGCTCGTCGGCGGGCATGATGGCCATCTCGGTGGCAGCGATCGGCATCTTCAGTGCCTACATGCTGTACGACCTGAAGCAGATCCTGGACGGCGGCGAGACCAACTACATCAGCGCCACACTGGCGCTGTACCTGGACATCTTCAACGTGTTCCAGAGCCTGTTGGCCCTGCTGGGCATCATGGGCGGCGAGCGCGACTGAACGGCCTTCCCACCGCACATGCGTCGCAAGGCCCCGATTTCCGGGGCCTTTTTCACATCCGCTTGGCTGACAGCCTCAACTTGACGGCACGCCTGCCGATAACCCCTGTACATGCTGCCTCGCCACCCCCCCCTCCTTGCCGCCGGCGCTCGCGCCGCCCTGATCGCTGCCGCGCTGCTGCCGCTGGCGGGCTGTGAGATTCCCGGTATGGGGCCGGACCCGCGCGTGGCCCAGCGTGAGGCCGAGGCCAAGGCCATCGGTGGCGCCTGCCGGCATGCGCTGCGCGGGCTGGAGGACTGCTTCACGCTGAACCCCAAGGCCCCCAAGGCCCAGGTGTTCGCGGGCTGGAAAGACATGGATCTGTACATGCGCGAGAACAAAATCGAGGGCACGGCCTCGGTACTCACGCAGTTGGAGAAAAAGCCCGCCAGTCGCCGCGCAAGCGACGAAGAGGCGGACCTGCAGACCGAGGGTCGCACCTCCCGCAACCGCAGCTGATGCTATCCAAACGATAGCTGCTGGCGCTTGCTAGGCAAGCGCCCCTGGCCAAAAACGTCTTGAGCCACCGCGGGCGTCAGCCCCGCTCGAACACTGCCATGCTCTCCACATGGGCCGTGTGCGGAAACATGTTGACCACCCCCGCCGCCACGCAGCGGTAGCCCGCCTGGTGCACCAGCAGGCCCGCGTCCCGCGCCAGCGTGGCCGGGTTGCAGCTCACGTAGACGATGCGCCGGGGGGGCTGCCAGCCTTCGTGCCCAGCGGGCAGCGGCGGCGCGTCCTCGGCACCGATGCGCGCCTGGTGGATGTCCGCCAGCGCCTTGGACAGGGCGAACGCCCCCTCGCGCGGCGGGTCCACCAGCCATTTGTCGGAGGCGCCATCGGCAATGAGCATCTCAGGCGTCATCTCGAACAGGTTGCGCGCTACAAAGCTGGTAGCTGCCAGCGCAGATCCATCCTGCCTTTGGGCCTGATTTGACTGGTAATTCTCGCGCGAACGCGCCACCAGCGCCTCACTGCCCTCGATGCCCAGCACCTCGCGCGCCTGGGTGGCGATGGGCAGCGTGAAGTTGCCCAGGCCGCAGAACCAGTCGATCACGCGCTCGTCCTTGCGCGCGTCCAGCAGGCGCAGCGCGCGCGTGACCAGCACGCGGTTGATGTGCGGGTTGACCTGCGTGAAGTCGGTGGGTTTGAAGGGCATGGTGATGCCGAAGTCGGGCAGCCCATAGGCGAGCGGCTCGCCGCCCTCGTCCAGCAGATGCACCGTGTCCGGCCCCTTGGGCTGCAACCACCATTGCACGCCATGCGCGGCGGCAAAGGCGCGCAACTTGTCTTTGTCCTCCGGGGACAGCGGCTCCAGGTGGCGCAGCACCAGCGCCGTGACCGTATCGCCGCAGGCCAGCTCGATCTGCGGGCAGGTGTCGCGTGCGGCCATGCTGCCGATCAGGGCGCGCAGCGGCATCAGCATGGCGTCCACATGCGGCGGCAGGATCTTGCAGGTCTCCATGTCGGCGATGTAGCGGCTCTTGCGCTCGTGAAAGCCCACGAGCACCTTGTCCTTCTTGGGCACGTAGCGCACGGACAGGCGCGCGCGGTAGCGGTAGCCCCAGGCAGGGCCTTCAATGGGGCGCAGGATGGTCTCGGCCTTCACTTTCCCCAGGTGCCAGAGGTTGTCTTCCAGCACGCGCTGTTTCACGGCCACCTGGGCCGCCACGTGCAGATGCTGCATCTTGCAGCCGCCGCAGGCGCCCGCGTGCAGGCCGAAGTGCGGGCAGCCGGGCTGTACGCGCTGGCTGGACTGGCGGTGGACTTCCGTGAGGCTGGCCTGCTCCCAGTTGTTCTTCTTGCGGTGGGTGTTGGCACTGACCAGCTCGGTGGGCAGTGCGCCGTCGATGAACACCACCTTGCCATCGGGCTTGCGCGCGACGCCTTGGGCGTCCATGTCCATGGCGGTGACTTCGAGCCAGCCGGGGGGAAGATCCGTGGAGGTGGGCGGTGGTGGGCTGAATTCTGTGGGGTCGCTCATGCCCCGATTGTCTCAGGCCGGCCCACCCCTGCCGCCGCGCGGGCGGCTTTCAGCTGCGGCTGGCGCGCGGCGCACGGGGCGCGGTGGGAGCGCCTGCAGCGGCATCCTTGCGGACCGCAGCCACATTGGAAGGCAGGCGGTTGACTTCCACCTCGCAGCCATAGTTGTTCAAGGAAAACACCAGCGTGCCGCCGGGCGCGACCTGGGGCAAGGTTTCGTGCAGGTTGCGCGACAGGTCCACAGGGGGGGTCTGCGAGCGGTAGATGACCTGCTGGTCTGCGCCATAGATCACGTAGCAAGTAGCCCACGCACCCGGCGCAAACAGTCCGGCAATCATGGCGGCGGCCGAGGCCGTGGCAAAGCGAATGGCTCGCATGAGGGTTCCCTTCCTTCTTGTGCTGTGAATGCGGCGCATTATTGCGGAGTTTGCACCCGCCCCGGTAAGCGGCTGTTCCCGGCCCCGTGTTGTCGGTTTCATGGAACTTTTGCTGCGGCCCTGCGTTGAAAGAGGCAATGCGCCCCCTGAGCCACCTTGAAGAGAGCGACTGCATCGCCCGCGCCCAGCGCGGCGAGGTCGCGGCGTTCTCCGAACTGGTGGCCCGCTACCAGGACCGCATCTACCGTTTTTTGTTCCGCATGACGCGCTCGCAGGAGGATGCGCGCGAACTCGCCCAGGAGACTTTCTTGAACGCCTACCAGGCACTGCCCCGCTGGCGGCCGGACGCACAACTGTCCACCTGGCTGTTTCGCATCGCGCGCAACCAGGCGTTGGACCTGTTGCGCCGCGCGCAGCGTGTCGCGTTCGTGGAACTGGACGAGACCCTGTCCGAGCAGGTGCCGGCGGACACGCCCACGCCCGAGGCTGCACTGCAGGCCCGCCAGCGCATCGAAGCGCTGGAAGGCGCGCTGCAGCGGCTCTCGGTGGAGCACCGCGAGATCCTGCTGCTGCGCGACATCGAAGACATGGCCTACGAGGACATCGCCGAGGTGCTGGGCATCAGCCTGGGCACCGTCAAATCCCGCATTGCCCGCGCACGCGCCGGGCTGCTGCAACTCATGCCACGCTGAACGCAAGGAGCCGCCATGAACTGCCCTCGCACCGAAGACCTTTCCGCTTTGATCGACCATGCGCTGCCCGCGCATGCGCAGGTCGCGCTGCAGCAGCACCTGCACGCCTGCCCCCTGTGCAGCCAGCACCTTGCCGCATTGCAGACGCAGCGCCAGCAATTGCTGGCCCTGCCCTCGCCCGCGCTGGGTTTCGACCTGGCGGCGCAATTGCAGGACCGCCTGGCGCAGGACCTGGCGCAACGCCCCACCCGGTCCCGGCGCACCGGCTGGAGCCTGCTGGGCTGGATGCCCACGGGCCTCGCCGCGGGGGCCGCGCTGGTGTCCGGTGTCTGGCTGGGGGGGTTGCTGCTGGGCACGGGCGCGGCCCTTCCGGCTGCCAGCCCTGCCATGGCGCGCGTGTTCGACCCTGTGCCGCCAGGCGGGCTGTGCGCCGCCGCCGAAATCTGCCGTTTGCCGAGAACCCTGCCATGAAAAACCCTGTCTGGATTCGCACCCTGCTGGCGATCTCGCTGGCGCTCAACCTGGGCGTGGTTGCCGCACTGGTGCTACGCCCTGCGCCGGACACGGTGCCCGAGGGCGGCGCGCCTCCCGTGGTCCACCTGCCCGAGTATCTGAAGCTCACCCCCGAACAGCGCGCGCGCTGGGAAGGAATGGAAACCCCCTTCCTCCATGACCTGTCGTCCAACTGGAGTGACATACGCCGCCACCGCGAAGCCCTGGTGCGCCACATCTTTGCTGACGCACCAGAGCGCACCGCCATTGACGCCGAGCAGGCCGCCATCGCCCGCCTGCAGGCCACGCAGCAACAGCGCGTGATTGACCAACTCTTGGCCGAGCGCGCCATGCTGGACGATGCCCAGCGCACGCGGCTGCTGCAATTGCTGCTGACCCGCTATGCAGAAGAAGCCACCGAGGAGGAAATGCTGCACCGCAAGTGAACGCCGAGATGAGAGAAGGAAAAAGGTGCAAATAAGATGGAACATTGAGGCACCCCCTTCGTTGAAGTAGGCAAGGCAGCCACACATTCCCTTGAGCGGCTGCCTTGATGGTTCAACTTTTCAACGGAGCATTCTCATGAACACCTTCACCGCACTGCTGCTGTCCGCCGCCCTGGCATCCCCGCTGGCCGTTTACGCCGCCGACGCACACAACCATGGCGGCAGTGCCGAAACCCACCAACTGCAGCTCAACGCCGGCAAGAAGTGGGAAACCGACGCGCCGCTGCGCAAGGCCATGACGGCCGTGCGCGGATCGGTCACGCAGATCCTGCCCACCGCTCACTCGGGCAAGGCCACGCCGGCCGATTACGACGCCTTCGCCAACACCGTCAACCAGCAGGTCGCCTACATGGTGGAGAACTGCAAGCTGCCGCCCGCCGCCGATGCACAGCTGCACATCGTCGTGGCCGACCTGATGGCCGGTGCCGAGGCCGCGCAAGGCAAGCACGGCGAGGACAAGCGCGCCGAGGGCGTGGTCAAAGTGGCCCAGGCCTCCAATACCTACGGCAAGTACTTCAGCCACAGCGGCTGGAAGGCCATCCCGCTGTCCCACTAAGGGGCAGACCGCCAGTACAGGAGGGGCGGCTGCACACCCCGGTGCATGCCAGCCCCCTTCCAAGCATTCATCTGCTGTGAGCGCCCCTTTGCGCCCCCTTGCGCAAGGGCGGGATATGCACGCTCCGGCAAACCAACACAGGATATTGAACATGACGGGTCGCCGACCTCCTCTTTTCTCCGTGATCGCAAGCGTGGCTGCCGTCGCAGCACTCGGTCTGCCAACGATGGCATTTGCCGGCTACTGGCACCCTGCCAACAACGAAGCGGGCGTGGTCGTTCACCCCGAGCACTTCAAGAGTGATCGGACCCGTGAGCAAGTCAGGGCAGAAACCGTGACCGCAGTGCGACAGGACCGCCTGTCCTACGGGGAAAGCAGCTTTCCGGAACCTGCTCCCTCAACGGCTTCGACCAGGACCCGCCAGCAGGTGATCGATGAGATGCGCAACGAAACATCGACACAACACAGGCAACGCCAATCGCTGTACCCGGCGGGCTGAGGGGAAACACAACGCCCGCACGACGCGGGCGTTGCGTCTTCCGTACCGAGGGGCTTCAACCCAGGTACAGGTGGTTGGAGTGCTTGACCTCTTCCATCACCGCGTAGGTGCGCGTCTCGCGCACGCCGGGCAACTGCCACAACACGGCGCCGGCGAACTGGCGGTAGGCATTCATATCGGCGCAGCGCGTCTTGAGCAGGTAGTCGAAACCGCCGGCCACCATGTGGCATTCCATGACCTCGGGATGCACCTGCACCGCCGCCTTGAACTGGTCGAACACGTTGGGCGTGGTGCGGTCCAGCAGCACCTCCACGAACACCAGCATGCCCGCGCCCAGCTTGAGGGGATTGAGCCGCGCCTCATACCCCAGGATGTAGCCTTCGCGCGTGAGCCGCTGCACGCGCGCGAGCACGGCAGTGGGCGACAGCGCCACGGTCTCTGCCAGCTTGAGGTTGGAGATGCGTCCATCGTCTTGCAGGATCTTCAATATCCTGCGATCGATGCGATCCAGATCAGTGGGGAATTGGCCGGTCATTGAGCAAAAATTCGGTGGTGCTTGCCGATTTTAGTGATTCATTCGCCATTCACCCAAGGATGATGCGGCCCATGACACACGCCGCCCACTTTTCCCCTCGCCCCCGCGACACCGACCCGCTGCGCCTGGCGGTCACCCAGGCCTGCCGCCCGCCCGAGCCTGAGGCACTGGCGCCGCTGCTGACGCAGGCGCGCCTGCCCGCTGCCATGGCGCAGGACATCCAGGCGCGTGCCCTGCGCCTGGCGCAAGGGCTGCGCCAGCGCGAACATGCCAGCGGCCGGTCCGGCCTGGTACAGGGGCTGCTGCAGCAGTTCGCGCTGTCCTCGCAAGAAGGCGTGGCGCTGATGTGCCTGGCAGAAGCGCTGCTGCGCATTCCCGACGCGGCCACGCGCGACGCGCTGATCCGCGACAAGATCGGCACGGGCGACTGGGCCGCGCACCTGGGCAAGAGCCCGTCGCTGTTCGTCAATGCGGCCACCTGGGGCCTGCTGCTCACCGGACGGCTGGTGACCACGCACAGCGAAGGGGGCTTGAAGGATGCGCTACGCCGCATCACCGCACGCGGCGGAGAGCCGCTGATCCGCAAGGGCGTGGACGTCGCCATGCGCATGATGGGCGAGCAGTTCGTCACCGGCGAGACCATCGAACAGGCGCTGGGCAAGGCGCGCACCCTGGAGGCACGCGGCTTCCGCTATTCCTACGACATGCTGGGCGAGGCCGCGCTCACGGGGCACGACGCCGACCGCTACATGCAGTCCTATGTGGACGCCATCCACGCCATCGGCCGCGCCAGCGCGGGCCGCGGCGTGTACGAAGGGCCCGGCATCTCCATCAAGCTCAGCGCGCTGCACCCGCGCTACGCCCGCGCGCAGTGGCAGCGCGTGATGGACGAGCTGTACCCGCGCGTGCTGCAACTGGCGGAACTGGCGCGCGGCTATGACATCGGCCTGAACATCGACGCCGAAGAGGCCGACCGGCTGGAACTGTCGCTGGACCTGCTGGAGCGCCTGTGCCATGCGCCGTCCCTCGCGGGCTTCAAGGGCATCGGCTTCGTGATCCAGGCCTACCAAAAGCGCTGCCCGCGCGTGATCGACTACTGCATCGATCTGGCGCGCCGCAGCGGCCACCGCCTGATGATCCGGCTGGTCAAGGGCGCGTACTGGGACAGCGAGATCAAGCGCGCCCAGGTCGAAGGCCTGGCGGACTACCCCGTGTACACGCGCAAGGCGCACACCGATATTTCCTACATCGCCTGCGCACGCAAGCTGCTGGGCGCACCCGACGCGGTGTACCCCCAGTTCGCCACGCACAACGCGCAGACGCTGGCCACCATCTATGAGCTGGCGGGCCCCGCGGACTATCGCCCCGGCCAGTACGAGTTCCAGTGCCTGCACGGCATGGGCGAGCCGCTGTACGAGCAGGTGGTGCCCGAGCGCCCCTGCCGCATCTACGCCCCGGTGGGTACGCATGAAACGCTGCTGGCGTACCTGGTACGCCGCCTGCTAGAAAACGGCGCCAACACCTCGTTCGTGAACCGCGTGGCCGACGCCACGCTGCCGCTGGAGGCGCTGATCGACAACCCCGTGGACACGGTGGATGCCGAGGCCCGCGCGGAAGGCGGCGCCGGCCTGCCGCACCCGCGCATCGCGCTGCCCCCGCAGCTCTACGGCCCGGCGCGTGCCAATTCGCAGGGCCTGGACCTGGCGGCCGAGCCCACGCTGCAGTGCGTGGCCGACGCGCTGGCCGCCAGCGCCGCCACGCCGCTGGAAGCCACACCCCTCATCGCCGCCGGCGCTCCCGCCGGCCCGCGCGTCCCGGTGCGCAATCCTGCCGATGCCACCGATGGGGTCGGGCAGGTGCAAGAAGCCACCACCGCCGATGTGGACGCCGCGCTGCAGGCTGCCGCCGCGGCGCAGCCCGCCTGGGCTGCCACGCCACCCGCAGAACGTGCACGGCTGCTGCGCGCCGCGGCCGATGGGCTGGAACGCGATATGCCCGCCCTGCTGGCCCTGCTGATGCGCGAAGCCGGCAAGACCTGCGCCAACGCCGTGGCCGAGGTGCGCGAGGCGGTGGACTTCCTGCGCTACTACGCCGCGCAGGTGGATGGGCACTTCGACAACGCCACCCACCCGCCGCTGGGGCCGGTCACCTGCATCAGCCCCTGGAACTTCCCGCTGGCCATCTTCATGGGCCAGGTGGCCGCCGCACTGGCCGCGGGCAACGTGGTGCTGGCCAAGCCGGCAGAGCAGACGCCCCTCATTGCCTGCCAGGCCGTGCGCCTGCTGCACCAGGCCGGCGTGCCTGCCGCCGCCGTGCAGTTGCTGCCCGGCCGCGGCGAGACGGTGGGCGCGACGCTGGTGGGCGACGCGCGGGTGATGGGCGTGATGTTCACCGGCTCCACCGAGGTGGCGCGGCTGCTGCAGCGCAGCCTGGCCGCACGGCTGGACGCCGGCGGCCGGCCCATTCCGCTGATTGCGGAGACAGGCGGGCAAAACGCCATGGTCGTGGACTCCTCCGCCCTGCTGGAGCAAGTGGTCGCGGACGTGCTCACCTCGGCCTTCGACAGCGCGGGCCAGCGCTGCTCCGCCCTGCGCGTGCTGTGCGTGCAGCGCGACTGCGCGGACCGCCTGCTGGAGATGCTGCGCGGCGCCATGCAGGAACTGCACATGGGCAACCCCACGCAACTGGCGGTGGACGTAGGCCCGGTGATCGACGAGGAGGCGCGCGCCACGATCGCGCGCCACATCGAGCGCCTGCGCGCCAGCGGCCGGCCGGTGTTCCAAAGCCATGCCGGTGGGCAGGGCACGGCGCATGGCACCTTCGTGCCGCCCACGCTGATCGAGCTGAACAGCATCACCGAGCTGGAGCGCGAGGTCTTCGGCCCCGTGCTGCACGTGGTGCGCTACGAGCGCGGCGAGCTGGACGCGCTGCTCGCGCAGATCAGCGCCACGGGCTACGGCCTCACCCAGGGCCTGCACACCCGCATCGACGAAACCGTGGCCCAGGTGCTGGCCCACAGCACGGCCGGCAACGTCTATGTGAACCGCAACATGGTGGGCGCCGTGGTCGGCGTGCAGCCTTTCGGCGGCGAGGGCCTGTCGGGCACGGGCCCCAAGGCAGGCGGCCCGCTGTATCTGTTGCGTCTGCTGTCGCGCCACCCGGCCAACGCCACGCACGGCGCGCTGGCGGCGACGGCCGTGCAGGTGCCCGACGCCAGCGCACAGCCCGCGCTGCTCGCCCCGCTGTCGGCGCTGGAGCACTGGGCCCAGGCGCAAGGCAACGCAGCGCTGGCACAGGCCTGCGCGGCCCAGGCGCAGGCCAGTTGCGCGGGCCTGGCCTGCACCCTGCCCGGCCCCACCGGCGAGCGCAACACCTATCGGCTGCTGCCGCGCGAACGCGTGCTGTGCCTGGCCGACACGGACGAGGCGCTGCTGCTGCAGTTGAGCGCGGTGCTGGCCGCGGGCGCGCTTGCGCTCTGGCCGCAGGACGCGCAGGCCCTGTGCGCCACGCTGCCGCGCGAGGTGCAGGCGCGCATCGCCCTGGTGTCCGACTGGCGCGGCGATGGCCTGGGCTACGACGCCGTGCTGCACAGCGGCAGCCCAGAAACGCGCCGCGTGGAATGCCAGCGCGTGGCCCTGCGTCCCGGTCCCATCGTGGGCGTGACGGCGGTGGACGGCCCCGCCGATGCGCTGCAGGCGCCCTTGCGCCTGTTGCTGGAGCGCGCGGTCAGCATCAACACCACGGCGGCAGGCGGCAATGCCAGCCTGATGACCATGGCGTGATGCCAGAGAAAATTGGCCTCTAGCGCTTATCCATCAAGCGCCAACAGCTATATAAACAATAGCAATCAATCCGCCAGCGGCCACTCGCCCAGCACCTCGTAAGGGCCGGGCGAGCCGCGCAGGTTGTGCAGCAGCACGAAGCGGCGCACCGTCCATTCCAGCGGCGGCACGGGTTGCTCGGGCACGGCCTGGCGGCTGTAGCACAGCGTCATGTGCGGGGTGATGTGCGGCGCATGGGGCACGCCGTCCAGCCCCCGCACCTGCGACCACAGCGCCGCGTGCAGCGCCTCGTACAACGCGATGAAGCCCTGCTGCCCGTCGGCGGGGCCGCAGAGCACGCAGGGCCGCTTGGCCTGCGGCGCGCGGCGAAAGCTCAACACCCGATCGAACCGCAACGAGAACGCCCTCGCCCGCACCTGCTGCGCCGCGTCGCGCGCCCACTGCAGATGCCGCGGCGACAGCGCATGCTCCCACCCCAGCGATAGCAGCGTGGCGTGCAGGCGCTGCGCGCGCACCTGCGCCTGCAGGTCGTGCCGCGTAATCAGCGTCTGCGCCAGATCGGCCGCAGCCTGCGCCGCTCGGGGCTCGGGCAGCACGGCAAAGAAAAGATGGTGGTTGGGGCGTGGCGCATCGGGCTCCACGCCGGCGAGCGGCAGTTGGTGAGCGTCCATGCGCCCCACTGTAGCGCCGCCCCTTGCCTTTGTGGGTAACAGGCACTCCGCCGGCGCGGGCAATAACCGATATTTTTAATCGGAATGGCGGCAATTGAGGCACATCGCCTCACCGCCCATTCATCGGCAATTTTCGGATTTTGGTACCTAGGATGGCATTCGTATGCCAAGCCCAGAAGGCTGACTTTCCGCGGGGCCCGGAACCCGCACGTATGGCCGTTTTGCGGCTGCTCCACATTCCATACGCAATTGCTCGGGATTATTTAATATTTCATTAATTTTCAATTAATAAAATAAAAAAGTTTAACCAAAATAATCCAAGAATAATATCAACAAAGTCATTTGACGTTAATCAAATAGATAATCGAGATACGGGGAGAATAATGCATCTACGCAGTAAATATTCAAAGGTATTTATGTCAAAAAGTACCCCCTCCCCCACCGCCTGCGCCGCGCCGCAACCCGGCAAGCGCACCTTCCTGCAAGAACTCGTCGGCCTGGCCACCGCCTTTGGCCTGGCCGGCGCCAGCCAGGCCGCCACACCCTTCGCGCCGGGCCAGCCGCCGCGCCGCCCCGGCATGGAGGGCAAGCGCTTCGGCATGCTGGTGGATCTGCGCAAGTGCATCGGCTGCCAAGCCTGCACGGTGAGCTGCTCGGTGGAGAACCAGCCGCCCATCGGCCAGTTCCGCACCACGGTGCTGCAGTACGAGATCGACAAGGACGACGGCAGCGCGCCCGCCATGGTCAGCCTGCCGCGCCTGTGCAACCACTGCGACGAGCCGCCCTGCGTGCCCGTGTGCCCGGTGCAGGCCACCTTCCAGCGCACCGACGGCATCGTGCTGGTGGACAACGAGCGCTGCGTGGGCTGCGGCTACTGCGTGCAGGCCTGCCCGTACGACGCGCGCTTCATCAACCACGAGACGCAGACCGCCGACAAGTGCACCTTCTGCGAGCACCGCCTGGAGGCTGGCCTGCTGCCCGCCTGCGTGGAAAGCTGCGTGGGCGGCGCGCGCGTGATCGGCGACCTGAATGACCAGGGCAGCGAGATCAACCGCCGCATGGCCGAACACAAGGAAGACCTCAAGGTGCTCAAGCCCGGCATGAACACTGCGCCGCGCGTGTTCTACATCGGCCTGCCCGATGCGTTCGTCAACGGCGTGGACGGCCAGGCCAGCGTGCGCCTGCTGTCCGACCACTGAACCCCAAGGAGCGCACCATGCAAATCATCGAACTCCTGACCCCGCACTACGAGGCGGCCTGGCTGCCCTGGGCCGTGCAGTACTTCTTTCTGGTCGGCGTGGCCACCGGCGCCGCCATCCTGGCCGCGCTGTGCGCCTGGGGCAAAGACGGCGGCACGCTGCAGCGCCTGCTGCCCGCGGCCGTGCTGACGCTGGCCGTCAGCGCCATCGCCGCCCCCGTGTCGCTGCTGGCCGACTTGCACCAGCCCGCGCGCTTCTGGCACTTCTATGCGCACTTCACGCCCTGGTCGTGGATGTCGGTCGGCGCGCTGCTGCTGCCCGTGTTTGTCACGCTCAGCGTGGCGATGTGCGCCGCCTGGTGGCTGGGCAAGACCGGCTGGATGCGCCTGCTGGCACCGCTGCTCGTGCTCTCGGCGCTCACCATTTCGGTCTACACCGGCGCCGAGATGATGGTGGTGCGCTCGCGCCCGCTGTGGAACACGCTGTGGGTGCCCGTCAACCTGGCGCTGACCGGCTGGCTGGCCACCGTGGGCGCGGCCTTCGTGCTGGAGCGCTTCCTGCCCGCCACGCTGCGCCCCGGCGCTGAAGCGCTGCAGACGCTGCGCGGCATGGGCCTGGCGCTGGCCGGCGCGCTGTTGGTGGTGGCGCTGGCCTGGGCCGCGAGCGGCATGGCGGGCGACAGCCCCTCGTTCAACGCCGCGCTGCGCCTGTGGAACGACTTCCCCGTGTGGCGCCTGACGATGGTCGGCTCGGCCATCGGTGGTGCCGCTGTGCTGGGGGCGCTGCTGCGCGGCCGCCACCGCCTGCATGCCAAGGGCTACACCCTGGTGCTGGGTCTGGGGCTGGCCGCCGCCGCCTGGGCCTTCCGCTGGGCGCTGTTCATGGGTGTGCAGGGCGTGCCGAAGTTCGGCGCCGGCCTGTACCTGTACCACATGCCCCTGGGCGGCGACGGGCTGCTGGGCATGGTGGGTGTGGCGGGCCTGTGCGTGGCACTGGTCGGGCTGGCGAGCTGGGCGCTGGAGCTGTTCCCGGCCCGCAAGGCACCCACGGCCACTGCCGCCTGAAATTCATAGACAAATCGGCCTTTAACGCAATATCAGCAAGCGCGAGCAGCTATCAATACTGAAGTGATACCCGCTGGCGCTGCCCTTGAAGGTACAGACCATGACTGACAAGAAACCGCATTCCTCTCCCGAGACCGAGGCCCACCCCGACGCCAACCGCCGCCGCCTGCTGCTGCGCGGCGGCGCGGTGGCCGGTGGCCTGGCGGCCTTTGCCGCCGGCTACGGCGAAACCGTGGCCAAGGGCGCCAAGGGGCTGGTGACCGGCACGTCCGGCACCGCCACCAAGAGCGCCACGCGCGGCAATTCGCTCACGCCCGAGTTCCGCATCGACCCCGTGACCGGCCAGCTCACTACCCAGCCGGGCCAGGTGGTCAGCCCCAGCAGCTGCCTGGGCTGCTGGACGCAGTGCGGCGTGCGCGTGCGCGTGGATACCGAGCACAACAAGATCGTCCGCATCGCCGGCAACCCCTACCACCCGCTGGCCACCACGCACCACGCACCCATGGAAACGCCCGTGCGCGAGGTGTACGCCCTGCTGGGCGGCGACAACGGTCTGGAGGGCCGCGCCACCAGCTGCGCGCGCGGCTCCGCCATGCTGGAGCACCAGACTGCGGCCCACCGCGTGCTCACCCCGCTCAAGCGCGTGGGTCCGCGCGGCTCCGGCCAGTGGAAGGCCATCTCGCTGGAACAGCTGGTCAAGGAAATCTGCGAGGGCGGCGACCTGTTCGGCGAAGGCCCTGTGGAGGGCCTGGCCGCCATCCGCGACGTGCAGACGCTGATCGACGCGGAGAACCCCGAGTACGGCCCCAAGGCCAACCAGTTGCTGGTGACCGACGCCTCCAACGAAGGCCGCACCCCGCTCATCAACCGCTTTGCGCGCCAGTCCTTCGGCACGGTGAACGTGGCCAACCACGGCGCCTACTGCGGCCAGACCTACCGCGTGGGCACGGCTGCGGCCCTGGGCAACATCCCCGGCATGCCGCACGGCAAGCCGGACTGGAAGAACTCGCGCTTCGGCCTGTTCCTGGGCACGGCGCCGGCGCAGTCGGGCAACCCGTTCCAGCGCATGGGGCGCGAGCTGGCCGAGGCCCGCTCGCGCGACGACAACACCTACCGCTACGTGGTGGTGTCGCCCGTGCTGCCCATGTCGTCCAGCCACGCGGCCGGCGACAACAACCGCTGGCTGCCCATCAAGCCCGCCACCGACCTGGCGCTGGCCATGGCGCTGATCCGCTGGATCATCGACAACGAGCGCTACGACGCCAAGTACCTCACCCAGCCCGGCCCGGCCGCCATGGCCGCCGCCGGCGAGGCGAGCTGGAGCAACGCCACCCACCTGCTCATCAACGACCCCAAGCACCCGCGCTACGGCCAGTTCCTGCGCGGCGCCGACCTGGGCCTGCCCATGCCCGAGCCGGTGGACGAGAAGACCCCGGCCGAAGACGTGTACGTGGTGCAGGTGGCCGATGGCAACGGCGGCTTCAAGCTGGTGCCCCACACCGTGGCCCAGCCGGCCGAGCTGGTGGTAGAGCGCGAATTCACGCCCCTGAAGGCCGCAGGCGCCACCGAGGAGCCCGCGCCGATTGCCGTGTGCACATCGTTCGTCAAGCTGCGTGAGGAAGCGCGCCGCAAGACGCTGCAGGAATACTCCGACCTGTGCGGCGTGCCGGTGAAGGACATCGAAGACCTGGCGCGCGAATTCACCAGCCACGGCAAGCAGGCCGTGGCCAACTCGCACGGCGGCACCATGAGCGGCGCGGGCTTCTACACCGCCTACGCCATCGCCATGCTGAACAACCTGATCGGCAACCTGAACGTCAAGGGCGGCTGGGTGCTGGACGCCGGCCCGTTCGGCCCCTTCGGCCCCGGCCCGCGCTACAACTTTGCGCAGTTCGAGGGCGCGGTCAAAGCCACGGGCGTGGCGCTGTCGCGCACGCGCTTTCCGTACGAGAAGACCAGCGAGTTCAAGCGCAAGAAGGAAGCCGGCCAGAACCCCTACCCCGCCAAGGCACCGTGGTACCCGGCGCCCGGGGGCCTGAGTAGCGAAATGCTGGCCGCCGGCCTGCTGGGCTACCCCTACCCGGTGAAGGCGTGGATCAACCACATGAGCAACCCGGTGTATGCCATCTGCGGCTTCGAGAACACGCTGGTCAGCGCCCTCAAAGACCCGAAGAAGCTGCCGCTGTTCGTCTCGGTCGATCCGTTCATCAACGAGACCTCGGCCCTGGCCGACTACATCGTGCCCGACACCGTCACGTACGAAAGCTGGGGCATCGGCGCCCCCTGGGCCGACGTGATCGCCAAAAGCAGCACCGTGCGCTGGCCCACCGTGGAGGCGGCCACCGCCAAGACGGCCGACGGCAAGCCGGTGAGCTTTGAGAGCTTCGTCTTCGCCGTGGCCAAGCAGCTGCAGCTGCCCGGCTTTGGCAAGGGTGCGATGAGCACCAAGGACGGCGAGCCGCTCGACCTGGAAAGCGCTGAAGACTTCTACCTGCGCGGCATGTGCAACATCGCCTACCAGGCCGGCAAGCCGGTGCCCGAAGCCAGCGACGACGACATCGCCCTCACCGGCGTCAGCCGCTGGATGCCCGAAGTGGAAAAGCGCCTCAAGCCCGAGGAAGTGCGCCGCGTGGCCATGGTGATGAGCCGCGGCGGGCGCTTCGACAAGATCGACGACGCCTGGAAGGGCGAGCAGATCAAGGCCGCCTACAAGTTCCCCGTGCAGCTGTGGCACGAAGGCCTGGCCAAGATGCGCCACTCCATGACCGGCGAGCGCTACGTGGGCTGCCCCACCTGGTTCCCCACCCGCTTTGCCGACGGCAGCAGCATGCGCGAGCGCTTCACCGAGCAGGACTGGCCGCTGACCATGAGCAGCTACAAGTCCAACCTGATGAGCAGCATGTCGATTGCCGCCAGCCGTCTGCGCCAGGTGCACCCACACAACCCCATCAGCCTGAACAAGGAAGATGCGGCCAAGCTGGGTATCGCCAATGGCGACCGCATCGAGGTCAGCACCCCCGGCGCCAAGCTGCAGGGCGTGGCCCTGGTGCGCAGCGGCATCGCCCAGGGCGCCCTGGCCATCGAATACGGCTACGGCCACAAACAGTTGGGCACCGCAGTCCATACCGTGGACGGCAAGCCCATGGCCCACAACCCGCAGCACGGCAACGGCGTGAACCTGAACGCGCTGGGCTTTGCCGACCCCACCCGGCCCGCCAAGGACAACGTGTGGATCGACTGGGTGTCGGGGGCCGTGGTGCGGCAGGGGTTGCCGGTGAAGGTGCGGAAGGTGTGATGCCTGCCGGGTGCTGAGCACCGGGCGCTTGCGGGCGCGGGTGCACTGAATGAAAAAGCCCATCGCAATTGCGATGGGCTTTTTTTATCAGCAGGAGCTTTCGACCCATTGCGGTCATCCAGATTTCAATCTCATCGTCGGAGAGCAGTCTGCCTTTCAAATCGGGGCAAGCTCGCCAGCTTACGTTCAACGCAGGCTTGCTTCCGTCGCCGTTACAGTTGCCCCCAAACACCAAAAGGGGAGCTATGACAATGAGCGGAGGTCCGGTCCGAATCCTTACGGAGCCAAGTGCTGCTATGGCGCTCTTGAGCGAGGTCGTGCAGGCAGCAGACAGCGACCGAGACGCGCTAGGATTTTTCTCGCGCAGCGTCTATGCAGACTTCTGTCGCAAAGGGCAGTTGTTTGTGGCCGTCGAGAGTGACGGTCGTGACGAGACATATGCGGGTCATCTGTTGTTTGACCTCCGCTTCCCCAAAGCGCACGTGCGGCAGATCTATGTTCCTAAGGCCAATCGCAGTCGAAACATCGGTCGGACGCTGCTCGATGCCTTGAAGACCATGTTGACGGAGGCGCAGTTCATTTCGATTCATGCCCGGGTTGCTGAAGACCTCAAAGACGCCAACGTGTTCTGGGAAGCGCAGGGGTTCTACGCCCAACGCGTGGAACCAGGAGGGGCTAGTCGCAATCGCATGATCGTGGTTCGCGCCCATGAACTCGACACCCCTCAGCTCTTTGCGCCCAGCGGGATCAGCGCTGTCGACCCACTCGGCCTGGATGCCTTGGAGGGTGGGGGTAAACCGCTCTATCTTCTGGACTTGAACGTGCTTTTCGATCTCGGGCCTCGCCGGCCTCGGCACGAACTAGCCATGAGCGTCTTCAGGGCCGAGCGGATGCGGGCATGTTCGCTGGCGATCAGCAGCGAGATTGAGACGGAGCTGCGCCGCACCGCTCACGACGGAAAGACGGATCCGATGCTCTCGTTCGCTGGCACTCTTGCGAAGTTCTCGACTCCACCCGACGACGAGTGGGGGCGCCTTTCGCCAATGCTTGCCGAAATCGTGTTTCCCCAGCGCCATGCGTCGGGCACGCTGTCGGAGAACGACAGGTCTGACCTGCTACACCTCGCAACGGCTATTCACCACGGCCTGCCAGGGCTCATCACCAGCGACGGGCGAATTCTTGAGCGGGCACCTGAGCTCAGAAGGCGGTTTGGGGTGGACGCCATTTCGCCTGAGCTGTTTCAGGTCGAGCCCGACCACACCGCGAGCCCTGTAGTGCACGAGGCCCATAGTGCGGACATTATCGAAGTGCAACCCGCATCGGCAGGCGATGCAGCGGCAGTTCGGAGTCTGTTGACGAACCTTGGCCTCGACACTGCGACCCAGGTCAACGAATGGGCCGCAACTGAGGCCGGCAGTTCGGCATGCTTGCGCCACGTGGCGCGATGCAATGGCGTCGTCGCAGGCTATCTAGTAATGCCGACGAGCGTTCGAGGACAGGAAATTCGGGCTTTTGCGGCGGTCGCCGAGAACCAGAGAGACGCACACGAGATTGCCCAGACCTTGCTCCGACACGTTCTGAGCATCGTGAAGCCAGGGGATGTCGGCCGGGTGCGGTTGAGCTGTCCTCCGCGTCAAGCCACGCTTCGCGAAGTCGCGGCAACCTTCGGCTATGTGGCGTCCTCATCGACGTCGGATGACCTTCAGAAGATCGTCGCCAAAGGGCGTATGACGGAACGGAACTGGGATATCGGACGCGAATCGTTGGCGGCAGTGAGCAAACTACGTTTGCCAGACACGCCCCCACCGTTTCGACACGTCGATCAGCAAATTTCAGTGATTCGACCGGACGGCCAGAAAGTCTTGATCCCGCTTTTCAAGCTGGAGTCCCTGCTGGCGCCGATGCTCATGTGCTTGCCAGGTAGAGAGGGTGTGATGGTCCCCCTGCGAAAGCAATTTGAGGAGCATCTCTTGGCGGACTCACCACAGGACTCCTTCCTCCCCCTGGGAAAGGCCCAGCTCGCACCGTTGCGCCATTACCTGAGCGACAAGAAGACGCTGAAGAACTACTCGCGCGGTGATTTGATGTTCTTTTACGAGCCCGTGAAGAATGGAGGTGCCGGTGCCGTCATAGCGGTTGGTCGTGTACTACGTGCCTATCTTCGCGATGAGTCTGCCATGCAGGCCGATGACTTGGCCCCCTCAGTGCTGGATAGCAGCCAACTCTCCAGCATCGGGGTCGCGAAGACCAAGACCATCACGGTATTCGACAATGTGTTGCGCCTGCCCAGGCCTGTCCCGCTGCATGAGCTCAGGGCTTTGAACTGCGGCGAGGCCCACCAACTGATTACTTGCCAACGACTGTCTTCCGAGCAGGTTCAGGCGATCGTAGAAAAAGGCCTTTGATGCAACCGAACCAGCATGTGCTCATATCACTTGACGAGCGCCATGCAAACAACATCCTCGCTGGTACTAAGCAAGTGGAGCTAAGGCGCAGAACCATGCACGTTGAGCCAGGCTCGACGGTTTGGTTCTATGTGAAAAAACCTGTAGGTGCAGTCGTTGGCTTTGCGACCGTAGGCACGACCTACTCGGCCGCGCCGAGCACCGTCTGGCGCAAATACAGCTCCGTCTCAGGCCTCAGCAAGTCCGAGTTCATGAGCTACTTTGACGGGGTGGCTGTGGCGTCGGCTATGGGGCTGTCTGGCGCCAAAAAATTGAAGAAACCCGTCACGCTTGAAGCCCTTCGGACAGCCATGCCGGGTTTCCATCCACCGCAGTTCTACTGTCGACTTGAGACCAATTCACCGGTCAGGCGGCGCCTTCTAGCAGTGACCGTCTAGGGTTGCACAGGCAACCTATTGGTCGTCCCGGGGCACGCGCTATCCGTACGCCTATTACGTTTAGGCTCAGAACTGTCACGACGCAAGCATCAGGTCAACGTACGAGATGCCGTCCTCAGCGCTGCGCTGGCCGAAGGTTGGAGACGTGTCCCGACGACAAGCAGTTGAATACCGTTCGAGGCAAGGTCTCAGCTAAGCGGGCATCAGGCCAGACCGTGTCGAAGAACAATAAAACCAGAAGATCAACCGGCCGCGGGACGCCGGTTTGTTGAGCTGCACCGATTGAACCGCCACGAAGCCGCCGGTCATCAGCAGCCGCTTCTGGCCGCAAGCTGCTCCACAGCTTTCGAAGCGCAGTCTTTGCTCAGCGCTTCCTGAGCATTTCACTGAAAAAATCAACCTTCCCTTCAAGCCGATTCGGGAAATCAAACCCTCCGGATTTATCAGCCAAATTGGCCGCCAAGGCCCTTTAGATAAGCGCTAGCAGCTACCACATTCATAGCATCCAGCGCCTTTCGCTTTCGGTATCACGGGCACGCGTGCTGCCCCACCTCCGAACCCAGCCCCTCACCCCACTTGCCACCACCGTGGCAACAACTCGCGCACCTCGGCACGCTGAAAGCGGTCGTCCATCAGCACCACCACGCCCTGGTCGTGCTCGGTGCGGATCACGCGGCCGGCGGCCTGCACCACCTTGCGCAGGCCGGGGTACAGGTAGGTGCAGGCATAGCCCTGGCCAGGGCCCATCACCTCGTCCAGTGCACATTGCATGGCGTCGTTCACCGCGTTCACCTGCGGCAGGCCCAGCGTGGCGATGAAGGCGCCGATGAGTCGGGTGCCCGGCAGGTCTACCCCTTCGGCAAAGGCGCCGCCCAGCACGGCCAGGCCCACGCCCTGGCCGCCCTCGGTAAAGCGGGCGAGGAAGGCGGCGCGGCTGGCGTCGTCCATCTCGCGCGTTTGCTGCCATTGGGGCACCTGCGGGTGGCGCTGGGCCAGGGTGGCGGCCACGCGCTGCAGGTAGTCGAAGCTGCTGGCAAAGCACAGGTAGTTGCCGGGCTGGTGCGCGTACTGCGCGGCCACCAGATCGGCGATGGGGGCGAGCGAGGCCTCGCGGTCGCGCCAGCGGGTGGAGATGTGCGGGGCCACGCGCACCTGCAACTGGTGGGCGGCAAAGGGGGCGGCCACGTCCAGCCAGGCGGTGTCGGGCGGCAGGCCCAGCAGGTCGCGGTAGAACTGCGGCGGGCTGAGCGTGCCCGAGAACAGCACCGTGGCCTGCGCCGCCGCGTGGCGCGCGGCCAGGTGCGGCGCGGGCATGACGTTGCGGATGCACAGCGTGGTGGCGGGTGTGCGGGCCCGGCCGCTGCGGCTGCGCGGTGGCGTGGCGGTGCGCTGCAGGTCGAACAGCGCATGCGGGCCGAACTGCTCGGCCAGGGCCTGGAAGTGCAGCAGCGACCAATAGAACGCCAGCACCGCGTCGCCCGGCGGCAGGGGTTGGTCAGCCTGGGCCTCTGCCATGGCGCCCACGGCGCGCTGCACCGCGCCCAGCAGCGCGGGCGGCACGGTGGCGTGGGCCTGGTAGCTGGGCGTGGCGGCGATGGGGAGCGCGGGTGCGGTGGCGCCGGCGTGCGATGCGCCGGGTGCGCCTGGCGTGCCAGCGTCTTCTGCGGCCTGGCCCACGGTCTTGCCCAGCGCATTCCACTGGCGGTGCAGCGCGTCGAGCGCCTTCTTCACGGGGCCGGTGGCGGCCTGGCGTGCGGCGGCTAGCTCGAAGGGCGAGAGCGGCGCGGTGTACATGCTGCGTGCGCGCTCCAGCAGGTTGTGGGCCTCGTCCACCAGCACGGCCACGCGCCAGCCCTGCTGCTGCGTGAGGGCGTAGAGCATGGCGGCGCTGTCGTAGTAGTAGTGGTAGTCGGCCACCACCACGTCGGCCCAGCGCACCAGCTCTTGCGACAGGTAGTAGGGGCAGATGCCGTGCTGCAGCGCCACGCTGCGCACGGCGGGCGCATCCCACGGGGCGGGCTGTTGCACGGCGGCGGCGCGGGCGGCGGGCAGCCGGTCAAAGAAGCCACGCGCCAGCGGGCAGGCATCGCCATGGCAGGCGCTGCCGGGGTGTTCGCAGGTTTTGTCGCGCGCGTGCAGGTCCAGCACGCGCAGCGGCGTGCCGGGCGCGTGGGGTGCCAGTGCCCCCTGCAACTGGGCCAGCGCGTGCAGCGCCAGGCCGTGGCCCGTGCCCTTGGCGGTGAGGAAAAACAGCTTGTCCAGCCCGCTGGGTGCGCGGGGCGCGCTCTCTTTTTTGATGACTTCCGTATCCCCGCTGGCCACCGCATCGGCGGCGGCGCCGGATGCGGCAGCGGCCGGAGCCGGCCCGCCCTGCCCTGGCGCGGCTATCGCCGGGGGCACCATCGCCGGGGGCGCCATAGCCGGGGGCGCCATCGCCTTGAGCAGCGGGAACAGCGTGCCCAGGGTCTTGCCGATGCCGGTGGGCGCCTGGGCCAGCAGGCAACGCCCGGCGGGTGCGCTGGCACCCTCTGCGTTGGGGTGTGCGGTGCGGTACACGGCCACGGCCAGATCGCGCTGCCCGGCGCGAAACGCGGGCAGCGGAAAGCGCAGCCGCGCCAGGGCGGCGTTGCGCTGCTGGCGGTGCGCGGCCTCGCTGTGCGCCCAGGCCAGGTAGCGCTGGCACTGCGTGGCAAAGAACGCCTGCAGCGCGGCGGCGGTGTGTTCCTGCACCAGCACGGTCTCGGCATGGGTGGTGGCATGCACGTAGACCAGCGCGAGCTTGAGCCCCGCCAGCCCGCGCGCCTGGCACAGCAGGTGGCCGTACACCTGGGCCTGGGCCCAGTGCAGCGCGCAGTGGTGGGGGCGCACGCTGTCCAGCGTGCCACGGTAGGTCTTGATTTCTTCGAGCTGGCCCAGCGCCGCGTTCCAGCCATCGGCACGGCCGCGCACCATCAGGTGGTCATAGCTGCCGCTCAGCGGCACCTCGGCCTCGTAGCCTGCGCCGCGGCGCTGCTGCACCGCACGGTGGCCCTCCATGCCTTCGAGCGCGCTGGGGGCGGGGGTGAAGCGCAGGTCCAGGTCACCCGTGCGGGCCGTGAACTCGCACAGCGCGCGCACGGCCACCACGTGGGGGCGCGGGGCGGCCGTCATGCCGCGCCGCACCACTGCACGTGGCACACCTGCACCGGAATGCCCTGCGCCACGCAATAATCCAGCCAGCGGGTCTGGTTGTCCTGCAGCTTGTCGCCGGGGGCCTTCACCTCCACCAGCGCATAGCGCTCGGCCCCGGGCGGGCGGCCGGGCCAGAAGCGCACCAGGTCGGGCAGGCCGGTGCGGTTGGCCTGCACGTCGCACAGCAGCCGGGCAAACAGCCGCTCCAGGTGCGCGGGCGGAATGCAGTCCAGCGCCAGCGCCAGCAGCTCGGCGCTCAACGCGCCCCAGGCCACGAAGGGCGACTGGGTGCCGTGCTTCTCTTCAAAGCGCTGCACGATGGTGGCGCGGTAGCGGCCGTCGTGCAGTTCGGCCAGGCAGGCGTTGAACAGGGCCTGGCGGCGCGCCACGAAGTCGGGCGCGGCCAGGTCGGCCGGCCCGCTCTGGAAGGGGTGGAAGAACGCGCCGGGCAGCGGCGCAAAGATGGCCGGCCAGCACAGCAGGCCGAACAGCGCGTTGACGAGCGTGTTCTCCACATAAAACACCGGCGCCTCCGCGCAGTGCCAGTGCGCGCGCAGCGCGTGCTCCACCGACTGGGGCGGCGTGGGCGCGGGCAGTTCCACGTCCATGCGCAGCGCGGCCACGGCCGGGGCCAGTGCCGGCCGGCGCGGCCCGCCGCCCTGCCCCAGGCTGCGGCGCAGACGCGGCAGCATGCGCGCCACGCGCTGGTGTTCTTCTTCACTTTCAGGAGCATCCAGCGCTTGATGAGCAAGGGCTAGGGCCTGATCGGAGCATTGCATGCGCTCCAGCACGCGGATCTGGCGGTGGCGCGCACCGGGGGCGCGGCTGGCGGCGTAGGCCTGCACGGCCAGCGGCCAGTCGTGCGCGCGCTCGCAGGCCTGGCCCACGCGCAGCAGGACCCGCGCGCGGCGCTGCTCCAGCCATGGCGTGGCGCTGTGCGCGGCGGCCAGGGCCTGCAGCAGCGCAGCGGCATCGGCGCCCTCCGCGTCCAGCGCCTGGCGGCAGGCGCTGAGGGCAAGGTAGGTGTCCACATCGGCTGGGCTCTGGAACGGGCGCGAGGCGGCGTCCAGCGGCACGGCCTCGTAGCGGAACACGCCCAGGTCGGCCAGCACGAACTCCGCCCAGCTCTGGTGCAGGTTGCCGAAGAACATGAGCCGCAGGCGCTCGCAGCGCGCGCCCACCGTCACGTGCCAAACGGGCTCGTCGGCGTGCGGGTGCCAGGCGGCGTAGGGCTGCCGCAGGTCAGCGCGGTCGGCCAGGGCCTGCAGCATTTCGGCCTTGCGCATGGTGGGGTGCAGCGCAGTGCCCTGCAAAATCTGTAGCAGCTCGCGCTTGGTGTGCAAGGCGAACAGCTCCAAAAGACCCAGGGGCGCATCGGCGCACAGCCAGCCCCGCGACAGCAGCGGCGCGGCGGCGTCGCGCGTGTCGGGAATCTCGTCATAGGCCAGCTTGCTCGCGCGAAACCACGGCCCGCGCCGCATCACCATGCGCACCAGCAGGGCCTGTGCGGCCTGGGGCAGTTGCCGAAAGTCGGTGAGGAACTGCAGGTCGTCCACACCGAGCAGGTCGCCATAGCGCGTGTGCAGCCAGTCCAGCGCACGCTGGAAGTTGTGCAGGTAGTAAAAGCGGTGCGGTGCGGGCGCAAGGCCGGGCTGCGGCATACAAAAGACTGTGCGTTTATACAGTCAATGATACCGGCGCAGCGGGTGCGCCGTTAATGTGGGGATAACGCGCCGTTCCTAGAATGCGGGCTTTTGCCAAGCGGGCCGCATGCACATCCTGATCGTCGAAGACAACGCGCTGGTGGCCAGCGGCATCCAGGCCGGGCTGGAGCTGCACGGCTTCACCAGCGACACCGCGGGCAGCGTGGCGCAGGCGCAGGCCCACATGACCAGCCGCCAGTTCGATGCCTGCGTGCTGGACTTAGGCCTGCCCGATGGCGACGGCATCAGCCTGCTGCGCCAGTGGCGCGCCAAGGGGTTGGCGCTGCCGGTGCTGATCCTTACCGCGCGCAGCACCATCGAGGACAAGGTGGCCGGCTTTCAGACCGGCACCGACGACTACCTGACCAAACCCTTCGACCTGCAGGAGCTGGTGCTGCGCCTGCGCGCCCTGCTGCGCCGCGCGGGCGGGCGCACCAGCGACCTGCTGGCGCTGGGCGACTGCCAGGTCAACATGGCCACCGGCGAAGTCACGCGCAACGGCGTGGCGATAGACATCTCGCGCCGCGAATGGGCGCTGCTGCAGGCCCTGCTGCAGGCGCACGGGCGCGTGCTGAGCGCGGCGCAGCTACATGACAGCCTGTACGGCCTGGACCAGGACGTGGGCAGCAACACCGTGAACGTGCACGTGCACCATCTGCGCAAGAAGCTGGGCGCCGATGTGATCGACACCGTGCGCGGCCTGGGCTTTCGGCTGGGCACGCGGTACTGCGGCGGTGCGGCATGACGCCACGTCCTATGCAAAGCCTGCGGGTTCGGCTGGTGCTGGGCCTGAGCCTGACCATTTGCCTGGTCTGGAGCGGCGTGGCGATCTGGCAGTTCATCAACATGCAGCGCGAGCTGCGCACGCTGCTGGACGACCGCCTCATCGCATCGGCCCGGATGGTGGTGGGCATCGTGCAGCAGTTCCAGCAGGCCGAGCTGGCGGCAGCGCCGCGCGCCAGCAACGATGCGCTGCTGTCGGTCATTGGCCGCGATGGCGTGGCCTGCGAGGTGAGCCTGGTGCGCAGCGAAGTGGACATCCTGCCCATCGCGCGCACCAACAACATCCCGGACATGGCCTCTGCCGGCAGCGCGGGCTTTGGCCAGATCACCAAGGGCGGCAAGCAGTGGCGCACCTATGTGCTGGAGGACAAGGGCGTGCGCGTGGCCACCGCCGACCGGCTGGATGTGCGCGACCAATTGGTGCAGACCTTCGTGCGCACGCTGGTGCTGCCCTTCGTGCTGGCGCTTGCCGTCATCCTGCTGCTGACCTGGTGGATGGGCACGCGCAGCCTGCGCCCGCTGCAGCGCCTGCGCGAGGAGCTGGTGCAGCGCCCACCCCACGACCCCACGCCCGTGCAGTCGGGCCGCGACGTCAAGGAACTGGCCCCGCTGGTGGACAGCCTGAACCAGTTGCTGGCGCGCATGGACGCCAGCATGGAACACGAGCGCCGCTGGACCGCCGACGCGGCGCATGAGCTGCGCACGCCGCTCACCGCCATCAAGACCCATGTGCAGGTGGCGCAGCTGACACTTGCCGCGGGCAACAACAACGCCAGCCCCGACAAGGCCGCCAACGCACTGCGCCAAGCGGGCGAAGGCATCGACCACATGCACGCCACGCTGGAGCAACTGCTGCAGCTTGCACGCGTGGAAAGCGCCAGCGCGGGAGAGGCGCGCGCCACCGTGGGCACCGGCATCGCGCAGGCCTTCCGCCTGGCCTGCAGCCAGTCCCTGCAGCGTGCCGAGAACGAGGGCATTCAGTTGCCCTCCCCACCGCTGGACGCGACAGAAATACCCGCCGACCCGGCAGCCTGGCAGGCAATACAGCTACCGCTGCCCCCCGCGCTGCTGGCCTGCGCCATCACCAACCTGATCGACAACGCGCTGCGCCATCACCAGGGCCCCGCCCCTGTGAGTGCCACGCTGCGCTGGCAAGCCGATGCTGCCGGCCCGGGCACGGTGGAAGTCTGTGTGCGCGACGAAGGCCCCGGCCTGACCCCTGCGGAGTGCGAGCAAGCGCTGCGGCGTTTCTGGCGCAAGTCCAGCTCCTCGCCCGGCAGCGGTCTGGGCCTGACGATCGTGCGCCGCATCGCCGAAAGCGCCCATGGCACGCTGACGCTGGAGCCGGCCCAGCCCGGCCTGCGGGCGCGGCTGTGCCTTCCGGCGCTGGCGGTGACCTCTTCGGCGGCAAAGGACTGACGCCGCCGTGGACCGCGTGCTGCACCTGGGCCCACTGGTCCTGCCGTGGATGTTGCTGGTGCTCCTGGGCGCCTGGCAGTTGGGCACGATGGTGCATGAGCGACTGGCCGCACGGCGTGGCCTGACGGGCGGCCCGCATGGCTGGCGGCTGCCCCTGGTCGCACTGATCGCGGCGCGGCTGGGCTTCGTGCTGCGCTATGCGGATCTGTATGCCAGCGCGTCGGTGGCTGTGCTCGACATCCGCGACGGCGGGTGGTCGCCCTGGGCGGGCCTGGGCGCCGCGCTGCTCTATGTCGCGCTGCTGTGGCTGCGCCGCAGCCCATGGCGGCAGAGCGCCACGGCCGGGCTGGCCACATTCGCCGGCGTATGGCTGCTGGGTTGGGGCGTGCTGCAGGCTACGGCACCGCGCGAGCAGGCCGCCCTGCCCTCATGGCAAGGCGTGGCGCTGGATGCGCGCACGGTCGCCCTGCCAGAACTGAAGGGGCAGCCCGTGGTGGTGAACCTGTGGGCCAGTTGGTGCCCGCCCTGCCGGCGCGAGATGCCCGTCATGCTGCAGGCGCGCGAGGCGCAGTCGCCCCAGTCACAGGTGCGTTTTCTGTGGGTGAACCAGGGGGAGCCGCCCGAGACAGTCGCCCGGTTTGCGGCGCAGCAGCGCCTGCCGGCCGCCGATGTGCTGCTGGACTCAGCGGGCCAGCTGGGTAGCGCGCTGGGTCACAAAGCCCTGCCCACCACCCTGTTCTATGACCGCCAGGGCCGTCTGGCCGCGGTGCGCGTGGGCGAGCTGTCGGCTGCCACGCTGGCCCAACACATCGCGCTCATCAGCGGCCACTCCGCCCCTTAGCAACGCGGCCGCTGGCGCAAAGAGGTGCGCCGCCGGCATCACGACATGCCCTGCGGCGCGCCAGCCCCTTTCAGGAACGCATTGATGGGCAGCTGGATATAGGTACGCCCGTCGTCCTGCGCGGGCGGCAGCTTGCCGGCGCGCACATTGACCTGCACCGAAGGCAGGATGAGCGTGGGCATGGCCAGTGTGGCGTCCCGCGCGGTGCGCATCTGCACGAACGCGGCCTCGGTCACGCCCTCGTGCACATGGATATTGCCGCTGCGTTGCTCTGCCACGGTGCTGACCCAGGCAGGTGCGCGGTTCTCGGGCGGATAGTCGTGGCACATGTGCAGTCGGGTGTGTGCGGGCAGCGCCAGCAGGCGCTGGATGGAGCGGTACAGCGTGGCGGCGTCACCGCCCGGAAAGTCCGCGCGGGCCGTACCCACGTCGGGCATGAACAGCGTGTCGCCAACGAACACGTCGTCGCCCACGCGGTAGGCCATGTCGGCAGGCGTGTGGCCGGGCACATGCAGCGCCGTCAGCGCAAGCCCGCCGACATGGAAGGTCTCGCCGTCCTCGAACAGGTGGTCGAACTGGCTGCCGTCGGGCAGGAAGCTGCGCTCGAAATGGAACACGCTGCGAAAGAGCTGCTGCACCGCGCGGATGTGCGCGCCGATTGCGACCTTGCCGCCGAGGTGGTGGCGTATGTGCTGCGCACCCGAGAGATGGTCGGCGTGTGCGTGGGTTTCCAGAATCCACTGCACCTGCCAGCCCTGGCGGCGCACGTATTCAATGATGCGATCCGATGAGGCGCTGATCAGCGTGCCGGACTTCGGCTCGAAATCCAGCACGGGGTCGATCACTGCCGCTTGGCCGGCGTCGGTGTCTGCGAGCACATAGCTCACGGTGCCCGTCACGGGGTCGAAGAAGGGCTCGATATGCATGGAGGCGTGGGGCATGAAGGTCCTTTCGCAATGAAGACGGAAGTGCCGAAGTAGCACCACCAACCAACAACAGTTTATTTTTTGATATATTATATGAAAACATATTGTTTTGCACCTCCATCATGATTGACGACGCCACGACCCTGGACCTGCCCGCCATGCGCGCCCATGCGGGCGAAGCCGTGACCATGCTCAAGCTGCTGGGCAACGAAGACCGGCTCATGCTGCTGTGCCAGCTGACCGAAGGCGAGCGCACCGTGGGTGAGCTGGAGCAGCTCACCGGCATCGGCCAGCCCACGCTGTCGCAGCAGTTGGGCGTATTGCGCCGCGACGGGCTGGTGCAAACCCGCCGTGAAGGCAAATTCATCTGGTACCAACTGGCGGACGACCGCGCACTGCAGCTGATGCAGGCCATCCATCGCCTTTTCTGCAAGCAAGGAGCTTGATCCCATGACCATCCTCTGGAATTCGTTCACCCCCTGGTCATCGCTGGCCGGCGGCATGCTGATCGGCCTGGCCGCGGCGCTGCTGATCGTGCTGCTGGGGCGCATCGCCGGCATCAGCGGCATCGTGGGCGCGCTGCTGCAGCGCAGCAGCTGGGCCAGCGTTGCCAACTGGGGCTGGCGTGCGGCCTTCGTGATCGGCATGGTGGTGGCGCCATTGGTCTGGCAGCTCATCGCCCCCCTGCCACCCATGGAGATGCCCAGCAACCCGCTGGTCATCGTGCTGGCCGGCCTGCTGGTCGGCTTTGGCACCCGGCTGGGGTCGGGCTGTACCAGTGGGCACGGCGTGTGCGGACTCTCGCGCCTGTCGCTGCGCTCCCTGGCCGCCACCCTGACCTTCATCGGTGCCGGCGCCGCCACGGTGTTCGTGGTGCGTCACGTGCTGGCCTGACCCCATCTCAAGGAGAAACACCATGGCTTCTGCCATCGCATCACTGCTCGCCGGCCTGGTCTTCGGACTGGGCCTGATCCTGTCGGGCATGGGCAATCCCGCAAAAGTACAGAACTTCCTGGACTTCTTCGGCGCATGGGACCCTTCGCTCGCCTTCGTCATGGGGGGCGCCATTCTTGTGGGGCTGGTGGCGTTCACCTGGGCCCGCAAGCGCCAGACCTCGCTGCTGGGAGACCCCATGCAGCTGCCCTCCTCCACCGCGGTGGACAAACGCCTGCTGACCGGCGCGGCGCTGTTCGGCATCGGCTGGGGCCTGGCGGGGTTCTGCCCCGGCCCGGCCGTGATGAACCTGGGGACGCTGCGCGGCGAGGTCTGGCTGTTCGTGGCCGCCATGTTGGCGGGGATGCAGCTGCAACACTTCTGGGATCGCCGCACGCGCTCCTGAAAAAATAGCTGGCAGCGCTTGTCATTGGCTGAATTCATCGCAGTAACGCATTGAAAACCAATACCAGCAAGCGCTATAAGCTCCTTAATTCATAGCGATGCACATGGACTCCCTGCTGTTTCTCCTCACCGCAGCGCTGCCGTTGCTGTACCTTGTGCGGCACTGGGCGTGGGCACCTTCCGCCACACGCGCCCATACACGGTTGCGGCAGGAATGGTTTACCGCCATTGCGCAGCACAAGGGCACCGAAGTGCTGGGGGTCCAGACGCTACGCAACTCGCTCATGTCCTGCACCATGACGGCGACCACCGCCACCCTGGCCTTCATGGGCGGGCTCACGCTCACCCAGGGCCACTGGCCGTCGCAGTGGTGGCACCACGGTTTTCCACCGTTGGGCACCGACCAGGGGTTGGCCTTCTGGAACGCGTTCGCCGTGCTGGTGCTGCTGGCACTCGCATTTCTGACCTCGATGCTGGCGGCGCGCAACTACCACCACGCCGGCTTCGTGGCGGGCATGCCGGTGGAGTCCGCTGCGCGCCGGTCATGGCAGTCCCTGGGCGAGCGCAGTCTGATGCGCGCGGGCCTGTACTACAGCCAGTCGCTGCGCCTCATGATCTGGGCGGTGCCGCTGGCGCTGTTCTACATCCACAGCCTGCTGGGCGCCGCCGTCGCGGTGGCGCTGTTCGTGTCGATGTGGGGCTGGCTGGACGTGGACCGCTGATGCCCTATTTGCCGCCGCCCAGCCGGTCCATCAAGCCGCCGCGAGAGCTGTCGGGGTTTGCCACCTGGCCGCTGGCGGACTCCACGGCAGTGACAAAGTAGCTCATCGCCTCGACGGCCTTGCTGCGCTCTTCACCGCTGTTGAGCGTCTCATCCACGCTGCGCCCATCCGCCGTATAGACCCGCACCCAGCTGCGCGGGGTATAGGCGATTTGGTCCACCAGCCGCAAGGGCACATCGAACGCCGTGGCGGGGTAGCCCAGCGCAGCGGCCTCGGCGCGCGAACGCGAACGCACGCGCACCGCCTGCCCGCCCCCCAAATGGAAGTCCGCGCCCGTGACCTCCGCCTCCTGATGGGGCAGGCCCACGGTGAGCACCGCCTGCGCCGACTTCGCCGCGCTCCACGCCGCCGCCAGCACGGGGCACTGGGGCCGGGAGCACGCGGCACTCGCGGGCGCCACCGTCACGGTCTTTTTCCCTTCGGATTCACCTTGCTGAATCTGCGGCACCAGCGTTTGCTGGCTGGCACAGCCCGCCAACACCAACGCTCCGAACGCACCCGCCCGCCAGAATTTCATGGATTCACTCCCACATAGAAAACCGCATGGTGCCATGCCCGCGGGCGAGATGCGGCAACCCTCGGGATCCTTCATGGGCCCGCTCCCGGAATAAGGCATCCATGCTGACCGGCTCCGGCATCGCCATTGCACGCTCTGCGCCAACGCGACGGCACGCGATGCGGCGCGCGGCTTTCACCGAGGCGCGCAGGAGGCGATCCGCCACCACACTGCCGGGCATTACCGCCCCCAGCAGGTCCGCCGACGGATTGCATGGCAGCCACCATGGCCGGGCTTACCACCAGTGCCCACCTTGCTAGGTCAGGGCTTGGATCGTTTGCTCGCTAGCGCATCACCTGGCAGGCAACGCACTGAGGCCCGCCACCCCGCTCCGCGCATGGCCACAAGCCGGCCGGCCAAGGAGTTGCGGGTCACGATGTGGGGGACGTCGCGTCCCTCATGGCTTTGGCGAGCCCATGGTTGCCGCGGGACTCCAGTCCTTGAATCGCGCCCTCGCGGTCTTGCTCGCTGTGGTGCTGGTTCAGCTTGCGCTTTCCTTCCAGTCGCCCGAGACGGATCTCGATGCCCACGATATGCCGCAGTTGCTCATCCAGGTAGTCTGGCGGCGCATCGCCCAACTTCCACGGCTGTGCCTGCCCCGCCTCATGCTGGCGCGTTAGCAAGGCGACCACCCTGCGAACGAATTTCACATCGTCGCGGACATGAATCGTTCCGTGGGCATGGACAACCTCGTAGTTCCAGGTAGGCACGCGCCGATGCGTCTCCTGTTTACCGGGATACCAGTTGGGAGAGATATAACCTTCGACGCCGCGGAAGACGACAAGCACTTGATCGCCGTCGCGTACCTCGCGCCAGATGGGATTGCCACGCGCCACATGCGCCAGCAGCATGTCGCCATCCAGAAAAAATGGAAGGTGGTTGGCCTCCAAACCGGCGGGAGTGTGTGTCACCAGCATGCCCAGCGCGTTCTCGCGGACGATGCGGTGAAGCTCCCCAATCCGGGACTCGGCGAATTGTGCAGGTAGGTACATAAAGCGCGTGGTGGAAAAAGTTGCCGGAAGCCTTTCAGCCAGGCGCCCGTTTGGCGCCTATCCAAACCCGCTGCGCAAAGGATGGACAGGCCCCCTAAGGCTAGCAGCCTCATCGTCAGCACTAACGTGATGGGCGCTTCAAATGTGCGAGCGCCTGTCCAAATCCAGCGACTACGGGGCTAGCTGCTCCCGCAAGGTTGCCAATATTTCTTCAGACAGCGCCGGGTCGCCTGCCGCCGTGGCGCGGGCGAGAACCAATGCCCCAACCATGCTGCTGAGGGTCGCGATAGTCCGGGCACGCTTGGCCCCGTCATTACCCGGGAGCACGCTCATAAAGCGCTGGATGTTGCGCTCCACCCCCTGCGCAAAAACCTTTGACATCTCAGGCCCCGCTCTTGCAGCATCCGCTGCCAATGCCGCAGCAGGGCAACCCTCTCCAGGGTGATCGCGGTGGTTCACAGAAAGGTAGCCATGCACCAGCGCACGGAGTCTGGTTTCAGGCGCACCTTCCGCCTCCCGAGTCTCCCATCCGTCTAGCGGCGTGATCGTCCATTCAAATGCACGCAGGCACGCCTCGCGCGCGAGGGCATCCTTGGACTCAAAGTGCCGGTACAGCCCGCCGTGCGTCAAGCCTGCATCGCGTGTGATCTCGGCCACGCCCACGCCATCCAGGCCCTTCTCCCGATAAAGGCGCGCAGCGGCTTCCACGATTCCTTCGCGATTCTCGGCGGCCTGTGCTTTGCTCACTTTCATGCATTAGATGATACCCATCATCAAAACTCACTTATGATGACAATGATCATCAATAAATCACGCTCAACGCTTCGCAGGAGCTGGATTTCACAGTGGAAGGTGCAGCATGGATCGTCGGGTCGTCATCACTGGCTTGGGCTTGGTATCTCCTTTGGGGTGCAATGTGGAGGTGGCCTGGCAACGACTGCTGGCTGGCCAGTCTGGGATCCGCACCCTGGATGCAGCCGTGGGTGAAGGCACGGGTGTCTCCATCGCTGGACGGGTGCCAAGCCAGGAAGAGGATCCGCAAGCCGGGTGGAACGCAGAAGCTGTCGTCTCGGCGAAGGAGCTACGTCGCATGGACCGCTTCATCGCCTTTGCGTTGGGCGCGGCAGACCAAGCTCTGGCACACGCACGGTGGACCCATCCAAGCGTTGAGCAGCAAGAGCGTGCGGCGACCATCATCGGCTCCGGCGTGGGCGGCTTTAGCACCATCGCAGAAGCGGTGCGCACGACGGATGGCAAGGGGCCGCAGCGCTTGTCGCCTTTCACCGTACCCGCTTTCCTGGCCAATCTGGCGGCCGGACAGGTGTCGATCCGGCACCGGCTGAAGGGTCCGTTGGGTGCTCCGGTGACGGCCTGTGCGGCCAGCATTCAAGCCATTGGCGATGCAGCACGGCTGATCCGCAATGACGAAGCGGATATGGCGCTCTGCGGCGGCAGCGAAGCCACCATTGACCGGGTTGCGCTGGGCAGCTTTGCCGCCGCGAAAGCAGTAACGACCTACAGTGACGGCGATCCCGCAAAGGCTTCGCGCCCCTTTGACCTGGCTCGGAACGGCTTTGTCATGGCCGAGGGTGCGGGTCTATTGGTGCTGGAGGTCCTGGATCATGCATTGGCGCGTGGTGCCACGCCGCTGGCCGAGATCGTGGGCTACGGCACCTCCGCCGATGCATACCATGTCACCTCCGGGCCGGAGGATGGCTCTGGCGCCGCACGATCAATGCGCGCCGCGTTGCGCCAGGCACAGCTGCAGCCTTGGGATATTCAACACCTGAATGCGCACGCGACCTCCACTCTCGTGGGCGACCGAGGCGAGTTGGCAGCCATTCGACAAGTGTTTGGAACCGGCTCTGGCCCATCCATTACAGCCACCAAATCCGCCGTGGGTCACATGCTGGGAGCCGCTGGCGGGGCCGCTGCGATCTTTACCGTATTGGCATTGCGCGACCAAATGGCGCCACCTGTGCTCAATCTAGAACATCCAGATCCATTGACCGACGGCCTGGATCTAATCGCTGGGAGTGCGCGTGCCCATGCCATAGAGCACGCCATGCTCAACGGATTTGGTTTTGGCGGTGTGAATGCGTCGCTGGTTCTGAAGAGATTTACAGCCTGAACCATATCTTGACCAGAAGCCTCAATAGACAACATCACACATGCCACTGACCTGCCCCCAATACCCGTACCAGTCGTTTTGAGAAAATCCGCTGGTTAAAGGAGATTACTCCTGGGTTTGAAGCGGCGCCGTTACGGCGCCG
>RJVL01000007.1 GCA_003755025.1 Diaphorobacter nitroreducens
ATCTGTTCGTCCGTGTACCTGCTCTTGCGCATCGCGCTTCCTCTCGGTTGCGCGGATTCTCTATTGCCTTGGTACGGGTGGCGGGTTGCAGGTCACGCTCACGAAACAGAGCTTCCGCTTCCTTGGCGAGTCGAAAGGGGGCGCTCTCTGAGAGAAACAACGTCCACGCGACCGCCGCCGCCGGTATGCCTAATGCGGCGACTATCCCGAAAGCTGCACCGATGCCAAAAGGCCGAGAGACATTTCGTGGTTGCTCCTTGCGACCGCAAATGGAGCGGACTGCTAACCATACGAGCCCTGTGCCCAACATTATCCAAGCAGGAAAAATTACGAAAGGGGCAAACGACATCACAACAAAGCTTGCACCTCCCCCCTGTATCGTCGAAGCGAATGTGCGTGAAGCAACGTAGAGAATTAGTAGAACATTCGCCAAGCCGAGCAGAACGTGAATTGCAGGTCGCGGTCGAAGCCATGACTCGGCGCGCATGAAACGTAAGATCAGGTACGCAAGAACAGCAGGCACCCAGTAATTGGTGAAAGCCAACAGCAGATGGCTTTGATAAGGAGGAAGGCTTTGGAAGACAGGCCCATCAACTGCCAATTGGAGAATACGCCTCCCCGGAGATAGCAGAGATGAAATTGCAAAGGCGAAGGCAAGTGCGATGTTGACCATCAGTTAGTTCTCCGAATACACCGGCAATGACTGAGACGCCCAACGTTTGAGTTAAGCCGCGCCGCGAAGCGGCGTCGGCTTGAATGAATTGTTAGAGCGCGTTGCATGGACTTTCAGAAGTGCGCTCATAGTTTCTTCCTCAGATCATACATAGTCTGTTCTTCTAGACGTGCTCTTCGCGCAGAGATGACTCTCTGTTTGATCTTTCCAAACTCACCCCTAAGCGTGGATACCAGTGCCCAAACTTTCTCATTGTATGTAAACAGATAAACGTCTCGAACTGGGTCAGTATTTGCAAATGTTCGCATGACGCCCTTGCCGTCGAAATCGAAATCGGTGAGATCATCCCAAGACTTCGCAACATACCTGAATGAGTTCTTGTCAGCATCCAATGCTGCTACTGCGTCCTCAAATGAAACTCCGTGCTTCTCGATATTCTTCTTGTTTTTGTTTTCATCCCATTCCCAGCGAGGGCGATGAGGATCGTATTCAATGAATTGATCGCAGCTTTCGGTCAATGGGTCTGTGATTGCAGGAGGAAATCCAGCAACATATCTACTTTCCTTGCCGCATCTCAATGAGTTTCCATCCGGAAATTTTTCTTCTGGAATGAGTCCCGATAGATTCATTAGGAACGTACAAGCAGAGCAGTTGGCTTTCATGTGCCTTTTTCCATCAATCGCTACGGGCAAGGTGCAGCGCTCTAACGTCAGAAGTAAGGGGCGCGGCGCTTTAGCGCAGCGTCCCGCTTGACTGTGGGGTTAGGGTTCAGCATGACTTGCTCTTTAGTGAGTAGCCTAAAAGTGTACGTAACCCAAAGACCAGAAAAGCTAGCCCAAGCCCCGTGTCGAGAATTGTGCATGCGACAAAAAGAATTGGATGATCCGTGCTGCTGAAGGGGGCGGCCATCTTGAGAGGAAGAATGGCCTGGTCTTTGGCAAATAATGTGTAGGTATAAAACAATGCAAACGCACCAAGGCCAAGTAAAAACAATCCAGTGAATGTTGAAAATGTGCGCGGAAATTTTTTTCGGTTTTGGGTTAGTAAAAACGCGAAAAAAATCATTGCCACAGGGGCAAAGAAAAGAAGGGCGATCAGTTCTAAAGTGCTCATCGGGTCCCCCTAACGAAAAAGATAAGCCGCCCGCCGAAGGTGGGTCGGCTTGAGCGAGATGTTAGGAACGGCTTTTGAAGATTGCTATTAATCCTATTATTATGGCAACGAATGGCCAAAGAATTAGAGAAAATATGAAACCAATGAATCCCCAAAAGATAAGAAATTCAAAAATAAAATTTAGCCCACACCCATTGCAACCTGCGCCTTCATCGCAATGACAGCCTGGTATTGCAAGAGTGATTAGTCCAGAAATAAGGGAAGAAGCGAGGCACGTTAGGGTAATGAAAATCCATGCCTTCTTGAGCTTCTTGGCTAACCCCGCTTCCTCTCCTGACTCTGGGAATTGGTTAATTACTTTCATGACCTAACGTTGAAGTTCAGCGGCCGCCGGAGGCGGTCCGCTGCAACGCCCGGTTAGGTTTCTTTCCGCCAAAGACCCGCTTGTGCCAGTACATGTGCGGCGCTGCGAACCAATGCTCGTTCGTGGACGTTCGAAACTGAGAAAGTTGTGCCATCGGAATTTCGTAGCGGCTGAACAAGGAGAGCAGATCTCGCAGTGAGGCTTCGGATAGACGAGAGCGAACTACCAACGTGTCTTGTTCCCAGCGCAGAAAGCCAGGGATCTCGGCAGCCCATTCGAAGAGGTGCTTTTCGTCCAACTGCGAGCCGAACCAGATTCCAGAGCAGTCCAGATGAACCATGTGAAACCTAACGTAATGTAGACCGCACCAAGCCGCAGGCCATATCTGGCGCTTGCGGTCTAAATTGGTACGAAAAAAACGCGGAAAGGGGCTTGTAGCCTAGCTTGACGGCGCGTATGCTGTATGAAAATACAGTACTAAATTCAGCCATGAAACCCGCATCCCCTCCTGTGTTGCGCGCCACACGGTTGCTGGATCAGGTCCGTGAGCGAATTCGTTACAAACACTATAGCCTGCGCACCGAGCAGGCTTACGTGCAGTGGGTGCGCATGTTCGTGAAATGGCACGGCTTGCGGCATCCGCGAGACATGGGGCAGCTGGAAATCGAAGGTTTTCTCGCCATGTTGGCCAACGAGCGGCGGGTGGCGGCTGCCACGCACAACCAGGCGTTGAGCGCACTGCTATTCCTCTACCGCGAGGTGTTGGGCACGGACCTGCCATGGCTCGATGGCGTGCAGCGCCCGCGCACGCCCAAGCGCATTCCCTCGGTTTTGACGGTGGCCGAGGTGGCGGCTCTGCTAGCGGCGTTGCCGACCGATATGGCCTTGCTGGCCCGCCTGCTGTACGGCACCGGCATGCGGCTGATGGAAGGCTTGCGCTTGCGGGTCAAGGACGTGGATTTTGATCGTGGGGTGGTCGTGGTACGCCAGGCCAAGGGCGACAAGGATCGGGTTGTGATGCTGCCGCGCAGCCTGGCAGCCGAGCTGCGCCAACAGGTGCTCGCTGCGCGTGCGCTGTGGGAGCAAGACCGGCAAGCGCAGTGCGGTGGCGTGGACGTTCCGCATGCACTGGAGACCAAATACCCCGGCGTGGGACAACGGTGGGGTTGGTTCTGGGTGTTCCCTGCTTCATCCCTGTCTGTGGACCCGCGCACAGGTGTGTGGCAACGACATCACCTCTATGAGGAGCGATTACAGCGCGCACTGAAGAAGGCCGTTGCACAGGCGGGCATTTGCAAACCCGTTTCAGTGCACACCTTGCGCCACAGCTTCGCCACGCACTTGTTGCAGTCGGGCACTGACATTCGCACGGTGCAGGAGTTGCTGGGGCACTCGGACGTGAGTACGACGATGATCTACACCCAAGTTCTGAAAGTCGCAGCCACGCGCACCACCAGCCCGTTGGACTCCTTGGCCTTGCACTTGCGGCCTAGCGGAATGACGGCTTTGGAGCTTCTAGCTGGATGGCGGCTCAGGGTCGTAAGCTGCTGTTTGCGCTGCAAGACTGGAGGCCCGCTCCCAGCCTGAAGCAGCCGCCGTTGGACATATACAGTCTGGCTGCCAGTTCAGCTATCGGAGAAGCAAGATAAATTGCGCCGCCGGTCAATAGAAGAAGTTGGAGGAACTGTGCCCGTTGCCGAGAAGCAGTTGGTTGTTCTGTGCCTCCCTCTGTACACATGAGGCCTACCTCCGCAAACTCAGCTCTCAAATTGCAGGCGTCCGGTCTCGATCGATGCAGTCTTGCCTTCCGGCACGAGCGTGCCGGTGGTGGTAGGGGGCACCGCACCGAACTGCGGCTTGCGCTGGCTTTGGTCCTCGCGCATGCTATAGACTGCCGCGGGCGTTCTCGCTGGACAACGGTCGATTGTCCGCTCGGCTCGGCCCTTGGTGCTGTCTACACAGCGGTGCCGAACATTGCTCCCACCCCCGCTGTCACCGCCATGGCAAATGTGCCCCAGAACGCTACGCGCAGTGCACTTTTCAAAGGCGGCGTTCCGCCTACGGCTGCGGCGGCAGCGCCAAGCATGGCCAGGAAGACAATCGCCGTCGCTACGACCCAATAGAGCAAGCTCTGCTCCGGTGCCAATAGAACCACAGCCAGCGGCATGGCCGCTCCCACGGCGAAGCTGCCAGCAGACGCCAGTGCAGCTTGCAGAGGGCGAGCGCTTAACGCTTCCGAGATGCCCAACTCATCGCGCGCATGCGCGCCCAGCGCATCATGGGCCATCAATTGCGTGGCGACTTGATCCGCGAGTTGGTGATCTAGTCCACGCCGGACGTAGATGGCCGTTAGTTCTCGATGCTCTGCTTCCGGACTGTTTTTAAGTTCATCTCGTTCCCGCGCCAAATCCCCTTTTTCCGTGTCGGCTTGTGAATAGACCGATACGAACTCACCGGCGGCCATGGACATGGCGCCGGCTACCAGCCCCGCGATGGCCGTGGTCATGATGCTGGCATGGCTTGCCTGGGCCGCAGCCACGCCGGCAACCAGGCTAGCTGTGGAAATGATGCCGTCATTGGCCCCCAGAACAGCTGCGCGTAGCCATCCGATATGTTCAGTGCGATGGCTCTCAGGGTGGGCACGGTGGTGAAATTTTGTCATTGGAGATGCGAATCCATGTGAAGCAGCCTGAGGCCAACAGCTCAGGGGCGATGACCGGGAAGCATGCGAACCAGTGTGGTGTCGCGCATGACGTAATGGTGCTACAGATTCGGGACTACAAACGAGTGGGCTTACCTGCGATCGCAGCCAACAAACGGACATCGCTGCCTTTTACTCTGGTCGCACACTCCTCCCCTCCACGCCGAACATCACCATTCTCGGCCACGTCTGCGACTGCGTTAGGGGCGCTTCCCATCCGGCTTTCCCGAGCTGCGAACGTGCCCAGCGATTCCCCAGTCACCTGCGATGACGCCAACCGCTCCAGTTCTTTTACGCGTGAAGGGGATCTGCGAAAAGAGACTCAGCCCGAAATTGCCGATCACGAGTGGCCGGTCATAGTGAATTTGTCGCCAATGTTCGCGTCGCCCCGGGGGTAAGGTCATCCCAGCTCGGTATATCGGGGTAGTCCTATCGATCGGCTTCTATTGGCGCATTATTTCTAGTGGACAGTTTCTTCGCGTTATTTCATCGCGTGAAATACTGAACTGCAGAAGTAACGGATTCTCATCGCACCGGCAGGGAATCAAACTGCTTCTGTTCCAACAACACAAAGACTTCAGCATGAAGCTCTACTGCCATCCTCTCTCGGGCCACTCCCATCGAGCCCATCTGTTCTGCTCGCTGGTAGGTTTACCTGTTGAACTTGTCGAAGTTGACCTTAAAGGTGGTGCACACAAGAAACCAGATTTTCTCAATAAAAATCTCTTCGGGCAGGTTCCGGTCTTGGAAGACGACGGTATCTATGTCTCTGATTCCAATGCAATCCTTGTGTACTTGGCCAAGAAATATGGGCTCTCAGAGTGGCTGCCTGAACAAGCACACGCCGCTTCCGTAGTACAGCGGTGGCTCTCGGTCGCCGCTGGCGAAGTCGCCTACGGGCCCGCCGCAGCGCGTCTGCTGACGGTCTTCGGCGCCAATTATTCGGCGGAGGAAGTGATTGCGCGTTCCCATGTATTGCTGGGGAGACTAGAGATGCAGCTGAATCAGACCTCTTGGTTGACGGGAGACCGCCCAACAATTGCAGATGTGGCCATTTATAGCTATGTGGCCCATGCTCCTGAAGGAAATGTTGATCTATCGGGTTACCCAGCAGTGAATGCATTCCTTAGACGACTGGAAGCTCTTCCTGGGTTTGTCCCTTTCCAGCGAACACCCGTCGGCCTTGCAGCCTAGTCGTGCATAGCGAGTGGCTATTCAACGGTCAAAATTGGAGAACGGCTATGGATAACCAAGCCATTTGGCACGATGGCGAGCGATTCCTCCAGGCAGCAATCGGTGCCGAGGAACGCATGGCAGAAGTCGGTCAACGTGTTATCAGATCGTATATGCCCGATCAGCATCGGGAATTTTATGCGCAACTCCCCTTTATCGTGCTTGGAAGCGTAGATAAAACAGGCGCGCCGTGGGCCACCGCTATCGAAGGACAGCCGGGGTTCATATCCTCACCGGCTCCGTCGGTCCTTGATATTGCCATCTCGCTGGCCCCTTCAGATCCGGCGAGCCGGGGGATCGTTTGCGGCAGTTCTGTAGGGCTGCTTGGTATTGAAATGCATACCCGCAGGCGCAACCGAATGAACGGTGTGATAACGAAAACAGGGGGTCAGTTGCGAGTCAACTGCGACCAGAGCTTCGGCAACTGCCCTCGCTACATACAAATGCGCGACTACTTCTTCTCCCGCCCTCCTGGAGATTCATCCAGCGGCAGGATGGAAGAAATGGCTTCCTTGGACACTGTAGCCGTGGAGACCATTCAGGAAGCCGACACCCTATTTGTTGCTTCCTACGCCGCCGTAGGGGACCGCAAACAGGTAGACGTTTCACATCGAGGTGGGCGGCAGGGATTTGTTCGGGTGAACACCGACCGCAGTCTTACCATCCCCGACTTCAACGGAAACCGTTTTTTTGCCACTTTAGGGAACATAAAGCTGAATGGAAAGGCCGGGCTTCTATTTATCGACTTTGGCACAGGAAGCATGCTGCAGATGACGGGAGAAGCCGAGCTCGTTCTCAGCTCGTCAGAGATTACGGCTTTTCAAGGAGCGGAAAGGCTTTGGAATTTTCGCCCTGAGCAAATCGTTCGCAGAACCGAGGCGCTTGCTTTGCGTTGGTCATCACGCCCCGATGGATATTCGCCGCACTCATTGATGACTGGTGATTGGAGTTCAGTATCCAATGTTGGAGCACACCGCACTGATCAGCTATCTACCTAGTTGAGAAACGCATGATTCGCATACCAACACCGCCTTTCACGGAAGAAAGCGCCATAAAAAAGGTCCGTCTTGCTGAGGATGCTTGGAACACCCGGGATCCGATACAGGTGTCACTTGCGTACACGACCAATACACGTTGGCGCAACCGTGTGGAGTTTGTCAGCAGCAGAACGCAAGCCCAAGCGTTCCTGGCACGAAAATGGGCAAAGGAATTGAACTACCGCCTGATTAAAGAACTCTGGGCCTTCACCGGCAATCGCATCGCGGTGAGATACGCTTACGAATACCATGACGATAGCGGTCAATGGTACCGTGCTTATGGTAACGAAAACTGGGAATTCACTAAAGAGGGGCTCATGCGAGCTCGGCATGCAAGCATCAACGAACACCCCATCGAAGAGCAGGAACGGAAATTTCGATGGTCACTCGGAAGACGCCCTGACGACCATTCTGGTCTGAGCAGTTATGGGTTCTAATGCCGAGAAATGCGGACTGGGAGTATGTTAGACAGAATTCCTGGCTGCCCGAGCGTTCGGGCTTCTGCGGGCGAGGTCACTCGCGGCGACGCTGTGCATCACCGTTCGGGTACTGGACTGCTCGGTCAGCCAGGGCGCAGCAATTGGCGAGGAGAACATGGATCGTTGGCAGGCAATGCGCATTTTTGTAGGTGTGGCAGAGACAGGAAGTTTTGCGGAAACTGCGCGTCGCCTGCGTATAAGCGCCCCAGCGGTCACACGATCGGTCTCCGCTCTTGAAGAGTTAGTGGGCGCACGTCTTTTTGTACGAACGACCCGTGCCGTAAAACTTACAGATACGGGGGTACGTTATCTTGCGGATTGCAGACGAATTTTGTCCGATATAGCCGAAGCAGAGGCGGCCGCAGCAGGGTCGTATGCGAAGCCAACTGGAATGCTCTCGGTCACCGCTTCAGCGATGTTTGGCCAAAAGTACGTTCTGCCGATAATGGCTGACTATTTGGACCAATATCCGGCAATGTCGGGGAGGACACTCTTTGTTGACCGACAGGTCAATATCATTGAGGAGGGCATCGACGTCGCCGTTCGTATCGGACATCTCGCAGACTCGGGGCTTACGGGCATTAAAGTAGGTACTGTGCGTCGCGTTGTCTGTGGCTCGTCTGAATATTTTGAGAAGCATGGGATACCAGCCTCTCCTGCGGATCTCAAGAAGCACCGTATTGTGAGCTCCACGAGTGCGTGGGCATCTTCTGAATGGCGGTTTGCTGATGATCGGCGAGTAACGGTGAACGCAGCGCTGCAATGCAACACTAACGAAGCCGCGATCGCTGTTGCCGCTTCCGGCTGGGGATTAACGCGAGTTATTGACTATCAAATCAACCCGGCACTTCTCAAAGGGGGGCTTCAAGTTGTACTCGCGGAATATGAGGAACCGCCACTACCCATTCACATAGTGTACGCAGCTGGTCGCCACGCCCCTGCCAAAGTGCGGACCTTTGTAGATATGGCCATCGCGCGGCTTGGGACTGATCTTCCTGGATGACTTACTGAAGTCGACTGACGATATGCACCCACATAGAAAGCCTCGAGTCCGAGTCTCCGGTCAGATTCGTGCTGTGAAGGCAATCCCAAGCCCGGACGCTTCTTGGACCAGCTGTGGAGCTCTTGCATCCTACCGACGTTCATTTATCGTTCTTGTTCACGTTACGTGAACATCACTAAAGAATGAACGAACTAGCCATTCTCCAAAGCGCCCTCCAAGCCAGCAGTCCGGTGTTGAACTAGCGAGAGTTGTCCGAGCCATTGCGGAGGAAGGGATCCCCTGAGGCGACTTTTGCGACTGACCATGCGCGATGGTCCGGAGCGGCTATTTCTCGCCGAGATTAGGATCACCGTCCCCGATCGTACTGCGCGACAAGCTCAACCCTCAGCGGTATTCGGCCATCACTGAAGACTGGTGGCTCGCCACACAACTGCAACCAGGTGAGGGGCTTGGCGCGGTGAGGTTGACGCGGCGCTGCTGACCTCGTACCTGAAGCCAGTGCAGGCGACGATCTACTGTTGGACGGGTCGCGAAAAGCTAATGATGCGCTACCGGCTGCGCCCCGATCCACACGGCATGACCGTGATCCTTGATGCCTTCTGGGTTCCCATGGACAACACAGCTCGTCCCATCGCGCCGCAGCTGCTTTCTATGCCTACCGGATCGCCGCGCTTGACGATCGAAACAGGGAAGTGGCGCAAGCGCTGCTGGAGCAACTAGATGACGTTGAAGCCACCGCCAGACCGGGATACTGAACCGGCGCTGCGCGACCCATTTGATGCTGGCAAGCACGTTCTATCCGTGTGTTGAATCATTCTCCCTCGCAGTTGGGAGCGCAGTTAAGCATTTAGAGGTGTGTGGCGCGGCCATCGCACGGTCGCGGTAAGTTGCGAAATCTGCAGACTTGCCATATTCTAGGAACGCACATCTGCCGATGCTGCCTTTGGATTGAAGACGTACACGCTCTTTGAGCCTCATGCAAGGCTCTGGCGGCCTATTGGGTGAGAGGACTCAATAGGTGAAGCGATGCCGCCTCCTTCTGATCCAGAGCCAGCCGACCGCTGCCGGCTAGTGGCAGCGTCAGTTGCTCCCCTGTTTGTCCGTTGGCAGCCCAAGCGGGCGGGCATTGGGCTCCTCTTCGGGCTCAAGTGCCTCCAAGCAAGCCAACAGGAATGCCGCGGAGAACTTCTTTCGGTTGACCTTGCGGTTCAACTGCGCCGCCGACTCGTAGATTCCCAACCTCTCAAGCGCCTTCGAAAGCGCCTTGTAGCTCATGCGGTGCTTCCGCATCTCATCCAGCAGCGTCTCGGCAGCCTCTTCCTCCCATACCTCCCACGCCGAGGCCTCAGATGTCGATGCGAGTGTGGTGGGGGTCGCCATATGGGTTGGGGTGGCAATCGGAACCCATGTATTCTGCCCCAAATCGGTCGTAAACGACTGATCTGCAGCGAATTTGCCGCTCGAGTTCCTTTACTTCAGCAGGACCCTTTGCCTGAACGCCCATGCTGAACAAAGAAGAACTCAACGCACTATTCGACCGCCATGGCCTGCCGGCCACTGGGCGCAACCTTGTCATTCGTGCCCGGGCAGAGGCGCCCGTGCGCCAAGTCAAATCCCAAGGTGGCAACGTCATCACGCTGATGGCCAGCCGCAAAATGGGCCGAGAGATCCGCACCGAGAGTCGTCACATCGAGTTCGCGGCCGCAGTCGAGAAAGAGTTCGACCCGCAGGTCATCGAGTATTACCCCCAGCCCTGTTTGCTTCGGCTCGAACTCATCGACGACACCACCGGCGAAATCCGCAACATCCAGCACACCCCAGACTTTCTGACCATCCGCGAGGACGGGTTCACACTGGAAGAATGGAAATCTGATGCAAAGCTGGCGCGCTTGGCTGAGCGCTATCCCTACCGCTATCGGAGAGGCAGCGATGGTCAATGGTGTGCACCTCAGATCGAGCGACAGCTTGCTGAAATGGGCATTCGCTACCGCGTTTGCAGCGACGCGGCAATCTCTGCCAAGCGCATCGAAAACTACCTGCATCTCGCAGACTACCTTGATCCCGCAGCGCAGCCCTGCCCACCTGCAACGCTCGCCCGTTTGCATGCCGCGCTGCAAGAGCATGGAGCCATCTACCTGTCCGAGCTTCTGGCGGCGCCCCACCATTTCAACGCGGACGAGCTGAACAAGGCGATCGCGGACCACCTGGTCGTTGTCGACCTCGATCGCGAGGCGCTGACGCAGCCCTTGCGCTCGCGCTTGTATCGCGACACAACCTTGAGAGATTTTCTGGCTGATCAGGTGGACGCCGGCGAGATGCCTGGGCAAGGGGACTTCGTCGTAAGCATTGCACCCGGCGCGGTGTTTCGCTACGAAAACCAGACTTTCAACATCTCCTTGGTCGGCGAGCGCGACATTGTGTGCACCCTGGAGGATGGGACAACTAGCACGCTGGCAAAAGCGTGGCTGCTGAACGCCATCGAGCAAGCACACGTGCGACCGGTGCACGACGCTGTAGCGCAGAGATCTGATCTGGCGCGCTACACGGAACAAGAGCTGCGCGTGGCAGCACAGCGCGCAGCACGGCTGGCGGGGGATCAGTCGAGCCAGGGCAACCGAACAACTCGCCGCTGGCTCGCCAAGCAACGAATCGCCCTGGCTAACGGTGCCAACGAGGTCATAGCACTGATTCCCAAAACCGCAGCGAGAGGCAACCGCGCAGCCAGGCTGACCGAGGAGCAGGAGTACCAACTCCGTCGCATCATTGAGACAAAGTGGACCAGCCACGAAGCACGCAACTACCGCTCATGCTACCGAGAGCTTGTGGTGGCTTGCGAAGCGTCTGGTGTCAAGCCCCCGTCTTATCCCACCATGATTCACCGCATCAGAGCCATGGAAGACGCCCAAACCAGGCGAACCCGCGAAGGCAAACGCAAGGCCTACCAGATGAGCCCTTTCATCGATGTGCTGTGTGTCGATACGCCTGCCCATGGCAGTCGTCCTTTTCAGTATGTGCACATCGATCACACACAGTTGGATATCGAACTGATCTCCAGTCGAACGGGAAAGCCAATGGGACGGCCCTGGCTCTCGTTTGCGGTGGATGCGTACTCACGCCGCATTGTTGCGTTGTATCTGACGTTTGATCCACCGTCGTACCACTCGGTGATGATGGTGGTGCGCGACATGGTGCGACGCTTTGGCCGGTTGCCAGAGTTCATTGTCGTGGACAACGGGCGCGACTTCATGTCTTCGGCCTTTGAGACCTTTCTCGAGGTCATGGGTGTGCACCTGCGCTATCGCCCAGCCGGTCAGCCCCGCCATGGCGCGGTGCTCGAGCGGTTGTTTGGCCGGGTCAACACGGAGTACATCCATAACCTCGCCGGCAACACAAAGGCCACAAAAAACGTACGCATGACAACCGGCAAGCATCTGCCGGTGAACTTCGCGCAATGGACCCTCGAGTCCATGTACCACGGTGTGAGCTTCTGGGCGACCGAATACTACGACCAGGAGCGTCACCCGGCGCTGGACATCAGCCCCCGCGAAGCATTTCAAAGGGGTATGGCGCAGTCGGGAGCGCGCCCGCACCGCCACATTCTGTTCAACGAAGACTTCCTGATCGCAACCTGCCCCCCCGTGGACCGCAAGGCGTCGCGCTTGGTGCACCCTCAGCGTGGCGTCAAGGTCAACGACATGCTGTATTGGCATGCGGACTTCAAGGATCCGCGCTACGCCGATAAGCAGTGGCCGGTGCGCTATGACCCCTGGGACGCCTCAACGGTTTACGTGCGTCTGAAAGACCGATGGGCGCGCGCCGTATGCCGCAATCTCAGGAATCTGGGACAGCTCACCGAGATTGAGCGCCGCACGCTGACCGAGGAATATGCGAAGAAAACTGGAGCGTCAATCAACGACGAGCGTGCTCGCGAACGACTGCGTGAGTTCATGCAGGTGTTCACTCCCGAGGGCGCACTGGCTGCTGCATTGGAGCGCCAGGCCGAGAACAAGTCGCTCTACAACCACCTTCAGCTGTCCAGCATCCACCCCGTGCCGGCGGCCTCGAAAACCTGCCTGATTAAGGACACACCACTTGTTGAAAGAGTCACACCGGAGAGGTGCGACCACAGGACACCTTCGCCCCTATCCCTCCAGGCGCCGCCTCAGGCACAGGCACCTGGTGACCTCCCTGACTTTGACACTTTCTAACATGACCCGTCCTGAAATCCTCCCCTCCGACCTGGCGCTCGTGAGCCCTCCCAGCTACACCCAGGCTCTGCAATCGCTGCGCATCAAGCACACCCGCATCAAGCAGGTGATGGATGAGCTGAACTGTTTGATCTACCCGGGCAGCCAGGACAGCATCTTGATGGTCTGCGGCCCCACGGGCGTGGGCAAGAGCGCACTGGCCAAATCGATGGTCAAAGCGGAAAACGAGCGCAGTGCGCCTGAAATGCAGGCCGATGCCGGCATCATCCCGGCGGTATATGTGGAAGCGCGGGCCTCGGGTGAAGACGATTTTTCCTGGCGCCTGTTCTACCAAAGCGTGCTGGAGCAACTGGATACGGACCTGGAAATCCCAAAGTACCACTTCGATATCGATCCCATCACCGGACGCATGGTGAGCCCGCGCAGTCTCAAGGACCGCACGCTAGCCGGCCTTCGCACTTCGGTCGAGCGCACACTGCGTCATCGCAAAACCCGCTTCCTCGTCATTGATGAAGCCGCACACATCATCCACCAGACGCGGCGCAATCGGCTGGAGATCCAACTGGACACATTGAAGTCGCTGGCCAACCAGACGGGCGTGCAAATCGTTATGGTCGGCTCCTATGACCTATTTCAGCTGATGTCGCTCTCCGGACAGTTGGCTCGGAGAACGCACGTGTTGCATATGGAGCGGTATCGGCAGGACAACGACCACGATATTCGTGCCTTCCACGCCTGCGTGCAGAAATTCCAGAACACGGCCGAGCCGGTCTGGGGACAGGGATTGATGCCCTATGCCGACAGCCTCCATGAGAACACCCTGGGATGCATCGGCACGCTCAGTGCAATCCTGACGCGGGCAGCGAAGCTTGCCGAGACCACCGGCAGTTGGTCGCCAGATCACCTGCGCACGGCACTGCTATCAGAACTGCAGCGCAAGCAGATCCTGGAAGAGATTTTGGATGGAGAGGCGGCAATCAATCCCGGGCTGACCCGCAGCATGCCCAAACTGCCCAAGACGGGCGCTCAACAACGAAAGGTCGCGTGATATGGACAAGGTCGTAAATCCCCGCTCGGTACTACACGCGCTACAGCCGCTGGGCCTGGGCAGCGCCCAGGTCGAGAGTCTTCTGAGCTATTTTTGCCGGCTTGCCGCCTCCCACAGCACCTCCACCGTAAGTCTGTCTCGAGAGGTGGCGCGGCGCTTCGAGCACGACGTGGAGGAGCAGTTCGACTGGTTTCAGCGGCAAATTTCTGGGATCGGGGACTCGGCGCTCACATGGTCGAGCGCCTTGTCGGCGCTCACGAGTATTCCAATGCTGGACCGGCTCACGTTCCTGCCTTGGCGCAACGTGATCGCACAAAGCGGCTTCCCCATCGTGAGCAAAGGACAATTTTGCCCGCATTGCTTGGCCGAGGACCGGGTCAACGGGGGAACGCCCTATTTCCGCCTTGCTTGGGAGTCCAAGGCGGTCACTGTCTGCCACACCCATCACGTCAGACTGGAGCAACACTGTCCCTGCTGCTACAAGGACAACGTGCGGCATGCGGCGGCCCTCGTCGTGCCCGGTTGGTGCACAAAATGCGGGGCGTTCTTGGGCCGTGACGTGAGCCAAGCGAGCACTGACCATGCCATTGAACCGGTTGAGCTGTGGCGCGCACGCCAGATGCATGAAATGCTCCGCGTGCAGCAGCAGTTCGCGCACAATCCCCGGCGCAGTGCGTTGGTGGACGCCATCCAGCACATCATTGCAGAGATGGACGGCGGACAGGGGACTCGCTTTGCGAAACGCGTGGGGATCTCCAAGGGGACCGTTCACTACTGGCTTCAGTCGAACAAATTGCCCACACTGGAGATCAGCATGCAAGTGGCATCGCAATCGGGCATCGGCGTGGTCCAACTGCTGACTGGCGATACGGCGCACTGGAAGCCACCGTCGCAAGAGCCGCAATTGACTCTGTTCAAGGCCCAGGACCGCAAGCGCGGGCCTCAGCGAGAGATCGATTGGAACGAGGTGGAACAGCAGTTGAAGACCTATTTGCACCAACCCAACCCTATGCCGGTAAGGGAAGTCTCCAAGCAATTGGACATCGAGACGCGGTTTTTGTACCTGAAGTGCAACCAGACTGCTCGCCAGATAGGTCAGCGCTGGCTGACTCATCAGAAGCACCGCCGCCAGGTCCGCCTTGCGAAGGCCATGCCCTATCTGGAGGCGGCCGGACGGGATGTACTGAAGGAGGGTAAAGCGCTCAATCTCAGAGAAGTAACAACCCGCGTTCCCGCGGAGGTGTTGTCTGGCGTGCAGGGACTTTATGAGGTCCTGCGGGATGTGAAAAGTCGGGTGGGCCACCCCTCCGCCGCCGCGAGCAACGATTGCACTGAATCACCAAAGCCTGGGCTGGCACGCTGAACCCAGTGGCTTGAAGCGTTACTGGGCCGCTCTTCGCAGCCTTTTTTGCGCTTGCAGCGCGACAAGCGATCTGATGCACAGCCTGAGGTCTCAAGGGTACGTCCCAAAGACTTCCCGCACTTTGCGCAAAAAAAGCCCGCGAGCATGCGCTCGCGGGCTTATCCATTTACGCAAGAACAATCCACAAGGTAGCCACGCAGTCACCTCGTGCGGGACTTCTTCCAAGGTTCCTAGCACAAATTTCGCATAAAGCAAAATTTGGCCAAACGTCAAATAAACCATAACGTGGCCAGATGGCCACTTTATGCCTTACGCCACAGGGTTCTCCAGAGTGTGGCGGTGTCTTGAGTGGTGGAGCTGGCGGGAATTGAACCCGCGTCCGCAAGCCTTCTTCGGGCAGATCTACATGTTTAGTGCTCTGTTTTCATTCTTGCATCTCACGTCGCGCAGGCACACGCTACGCAAGATGCCAGCACCCTTGAATCTCATGCCATGCCAAGGTACCCGGCATGCCACCAGCTGATGTAAATTCCCTTGCAGCCTGGAGGCCTTGCGACCCCCTTGCCCAGCCCATCAGCGTGCTGTTGCAAGGCTCACCGGTATTTAAGCGGCGAGTGCGAAACGTTCGTCGTTTGCAGTTAGTTTAGTGAATGGAGATTTACGAGCGTCACTCAAGCTCGACATGCACCGCTCCGATTCCGAACCCACGTCGAAACCGGGACAGCCCCTTAGATGACTATTTTAGTCCAGGCCCATCAATTTCAAGAGGTCAAGGGGGGAATAAATCTCTGCATCCGCGCCCCAACTCTTCGGGGAGGCGCCCGAGCCAAGATAGCCGTACATGGCCACCACGGTTTTCATGCCTGCGGCTTGCCCTGCTTGAATATCTCTTTCGTCGTCACCGACGTAAATGCACTCGTGCGGCTCCAGCCCCAGGCGCCGTGCAGCCTCCCACAAAGGCTCTGGGTGGGGCTTGGAATACGCAGTGGTGTCTCCACTGACGATGGCCCCCGCATTGGCGAAAAGCGCCACGCGCTGGGCAATGAGCGAGGTAAAACGCTCCACTTTATTGGTCACCACACCCCATTTCAACGGACTATGCTCAAGAGTAGCCACCAATTCCTGGATGCCAGGAAACAATGCCGTTTGGTCGTGGATGCATTGCTCGTAGTTAGTGAAAAACTCTTCCCTCAAGCCGGGAAAGTCCGGATGGTCCGGCGTGATACCGAATGCCACCGACAACATACCCCTCGCGCCCGCGCCGGCCAGGGGACGATAGGCCTGCAGCGGCAGCGAAGGGAGCCCGCGGACGGACCGCAACTGGTCCGCAGCAAAGCCCAGGTCAGGCGCACTGTCGATCAAGGTGCCATCCAGGTCGAACAACACCCCGCGCACCGCCGTGAAAGACACCTCGCTCATGCAGTGGGTCGCCTGGTAGCGAACAGGTAATTCACATCGGTATCCCCGCTCAGCCAATAGCGGCCGGTTACGGGGTTGTACTGCATGCCGCGCGTATGCAACACATCAAGGCCCGCCTGGCGGCATGCGGATGCCAGCTCACTAGGGCGGATGAATTTGGCGTACTCATGCGTTCCCTGGGGCAGCATCTTGAGCAGGTATTCCGCCCCCACGATCGCCAACGCAAAGGCCTTCGCATTCCGGTTGATCGTAGAGAAGAACACCCATCCGCCTGGCTTGACGAGGCGCGCGCATGCGGCCACGACCGACTGGGGATCGGGCACATGCTCCAGCATCTCCATGCAGGTGACCGTGTCGAACGACCCAGGACACTCGTTTGCCAACTCCTCGACGCTGATCTCCCGGTACTGTACGCGCGGCGTTTCCGCCTCCAGGGCATGGAGCCGCGCCACGCGCAATGCCTTGGACGCCAGGTCGATCCCCGTGACTTCTGCCCCCTTGCGGGCCATGGAGTCCGACAGAATTCCCCCGCCGCACCCCACGTCGAGAACCTTGCGCCCTTCCAGAGGCGAGAGTTGATTGATCCAATCCAGCCGCAACGGGTTGATTTGGTGCAGCGGACGGAATTCGCTGTCGGGGTCCCACCAGCGATGGGCCAGTTCCGAAAACTTGGCCAACTCAGCGGGATCGGCGTTTACAGAAACAGTCATGTTTTCATTGTCCCATCTGCAACGAGCAAGGCATAAAAAAAGCCCCGTTGCCGGGGCTTTTTTGTGACCGATGGATCGATCAGTTGGCGCGGGTACCAACCACTTCGATTTCCACACGGCGGTTCTTGGCGCGACCTTCCTTGGTCTTGTTGTCCGCCACGGGCTGCTTTTCGCCCTTGCCTTCGGTGTAGACGCGGTTCTTTTCGATGCCCTTGGACACCAAGTAAGCCTTCACGGCTTCAGCGCGACGCACGGACAGCTTCTGGTTGTATGCGTCGGTACCGATGGAGTCGGTGTGACCCACGGCAATGATCACTTCCAGGTTGATGCCCTTGACCTTGGAAACCAGGTCGTCCAACTTGGCCTTGCCTTCGGGCTTGAGGACGGACTTGTCGAAGTCGAAGAAAGCGTCGGCTGCATAGGTCACCTTGCTAGCGATAGCAGGTGCGGGGGCAGGAGCGGCAGGAGCTGCGGCTGCAGGAGCGGGTGCAGCTGCGGGAGCAGGAGCAGCAGCCTTCACCAGAGCGCCGTCGCAACCTTCAGCAGCGGTTGCGGGGGTCCAGTTGGCGTCGCGCCAGCACAGTTCATTCGTGCCGTTCTTCCAGACCAGCTCGCCCGAGCCGTTTTGCCAGTTATCGATGACCTTACCGCCGTCTGCCGCCTTCACTTGAGCAACAGCCGAGGTAGCAAGCACAGCAGAGGCCAACAACATCGCCACTTTGTTCAGTTTCTTCATGGTTCTCCTCTTGGGGAAAAAGCCGCAGCCGCGCTGCGAATCAGGGACGTCGTCAGTGACCATCACCAAAAACGTTGAAATGATTGTGCCATACGTAACAAGGCCGGGGCTGCTTTGACGAGGTGCAAACCGTAGGACAAAAGCGCAATCCCAGGGATGTGTTGCTCAGCTACTACAGGGCGTTGCACCTAAAATGGCCGCTTCCTGCCGCCACCCCTCCGTCGACATGACCCAGTTTGCCAAAGAAACCCTGCCCATCAGTCTCGAAGAGGAGATGCGGCGCAGTTACCTGGATTACGCGATGAGCGTGATCGTCGGGCGCGCCCTGCCCGACGCGCGGGATGGCCTGAAGCCTGTGCACCGGCGCGTGCTGTTTGCCATGCACGAGCTCAACAATGATTGGAACCGGCCTTATAAGAAGTCCGCCCGTATCGTTGGTGACGTGATCGGTAAGTACCACCCCCACGGCGACAGCGCGGTATACGACACGATCGTGCGCATGGCGCAAGACTTCTCTCTGCGCCACATGCTGGTGGACGGCCAGGGCAACTTCGGCTCAGTGGACGGCGACAGCGCCGCGGCAATGCGCTATACCGAAATCCGCCTGTCAAAAATAGCGCACGAGATGCTGGCGGACATCGACAAGGAAACGGTCGATTTCGGCCCGAACTACGACGGCAGCGAGAAGGAACCGCTGGTGCTGCCGAGCAAGCTGCCCAACCTGCTGGTCAACGGATCGGCCGGCATCGCCGTGGGCATGGCAACCAACATCCCGCCGCACAACCTCAATGAGGTGGTGGATGCCTGCTTGCACCTGCTGCGCCAGCCTGACGCGACGGTGGACGAACTCATGGAGATCATCCCCGCGCCCGACTTCCCCACGGCCGGCATCATCTATGGCATCAACGGGGTCAAGGAAGGCTACCGCACGGGCCGCGGCAAGGTGGTGATGCGCGCCAAGTGCCACTTCGAGGACATCGACAAGGGCCAGCGCCAGGCCATCATCGTTGACGAGCTGCCCTACCAGGTCAACAAGAAGACGCTACAGGAGCGCATGGCCGAGCTGGTGCACGAGAAGAAGCTCGAAGGCATCAGCCACATCCAGGACGAGTCGGACAAGTCCGGCATGCGCCTGGTGATCGAGCTCAAGCGCGGCGAAGTACCCGAGGTGGTGCTCAACAACCTGTACAAGCAGACCCAGCTGCAAGACACCTTTGGCATGAACATGGTGGCGCTGGTGGACGGCCAGCCCAAGCTGTGCAACCTGAAGGACCTGATCGAGGTCTTTCTGCAGCACCGCCGTGAAGTGGTCACGCGCCGTACGGTGTTCGAGTTGCGCAAGGCCCGCGAGCGCGGCCACGTGCTGGAAGGCCTGGCCGTGGCGCTGGCCAACATCGACGAGTTCATCCGCATCATCCGTGAGTCGCCCACGCCGCCCGTGGCCAAGGCCGAACTGATGGCGCGTTCCTGGGACAGCCAGTTGGTGCGCGAGATGCTCACGCGCACGCGTGCCGATGGCGGCGTGGTCAACGCGGATGACTACCGTCCCGAAGGGCTGGAACGCGAGTTCGGCATGCAGGAAGGCGGCCTGTACCGCCTGTCGGACACGCAGGCCCAGGAAATCCTGCAGATGCGCCTGCAGCGCCTGACGGGCCTGGAGCAGGACAAGATCGTGGCCGAGTACAAGGACGTCATGTCGGTCATCGAGGACCTGCTGGACATCCTGGCCAAGCCCGCGCGCGTGTCCACGATCATCGGCGAAGAGCTTTCCACGCTGCGCCAGGAGTTCGGCCAGTCCAAAGTGGGTGCGCGCCGCAGCACCATCGAGCACAGTGCCCAGGACCTGTCCACCGAGGACCTGATCACGCCCACCGACATGGTGGTCACGCTGTCGCACACCGGCTATATCAAGAGCCAGCCACTGTCCGAATACCGCGCGCAAAAGCGCGGCGGGCGCGGCAAGCAGGCGGCGGCGACCAAGGAAGACGACTGGATCGACCAGCTCTTCATTGCCAATACGCACGACTACATCTTGTGCTTCTCCAACCGCGGCCGGCTGTATTGGCTCAAGGTGTGGGAAGTGCCCTCCGGCTCGCGCAACTCGCGCGGGCGCCCCATCGTCAACATGTTCCCGCTGGCCGAGGGCGAAAAAATCAACGTCGTTCTGCCCCTGACGGGCGGCATGCGTACCTTCCCCGCCGACCACTATGTGTTCATGGCGACCAGCATGGGCACGGTGAAGAAGACCGCACTGGACGAGTTCAGCAACCCCCGCAAGGGCGGCATCATCGCGGTGAACCTGGATGATGGCGACTACCTCATCGGCGCGGCGCTGACCGACGGCCAGCACGACGTGATGCTGTTCTCCGACGGCGGCAAGGCCGTGCGCTTCGACGAGAACGACGTGCGGCCGCTGGGCCGCCAGGCGCGCGGCGTGCGCGGCATGATGCTGGAGGACGGCCAAAGCGTGATCGCCATGCTGGTGGCTGAGGATGAGAACCAGAGCGTGCTCACCGCCACCGAGAACGGCTACGGCAAGCGCACGAGCATCGTCGAGTACACCCGCCATGGGCGCGGCACCAAGGGCATGATCGCCATCCAGCAAAGCGAGCGCAACGGCAAGGTCGTGGCCGCCACGCTGGTGCATGCCGACGACGAGATCATGCTGATCACCGATACCGGCGTGCTGGTGCGCACCCGCGTGTCCGAGATCCGCGAACTGGGCCGCGCCACGCAGGGCGTGACGCTGATCTCGCTGGACGAAGGCGCCAAGCTCAGCGGACTGCAGCGCATCGTGGAGAACGACGCGAACGCCGCCGATCTCGATGCAGCCGACGCCCCGCCGCCCGCTGACGCCTGAAACCGCTTCCAAAACGATAGCTGCCAGCGCTTGACTGAAAAGCGCTTGCAGCACATTTGACCCATGACCATGAATCGCCCTTACAACTTCTCGGCCGGTCCGGCCGCCATCCCTGAGGAAGTGCTGCAGCAGGCCGCCGCCGAGATGCTGGACTGGCACGGCAGCGGCATGGGCGTGATGGAGATGAGTCACCGCGGCAAGGAGTTCATCGCGATCTACGAGCAGGCCGAAGCCGACCTGCGCGAGCTGCTGGCGGTGCCGCCGGAGTTCAAGATCCTGTTCATGCAGGGCGGTGGCCTGGCGGAGAACGCCATCGTGCCGCTGAACCTCTCGCGCGCAGCCACAGTGGACTTCGTGGTCACCGGTAGCTGGAGCCAGAAGTCGCGCAAGGAGGCAGCCAAATACGCCGCCGAGGTGCGCACCGCGGCCTCCGGTGAAGAGAGCCACTTCACCACCCTGCCCGACCCGGCCGGCTGGCAGCTGAGCCGCGGCGCCAGCTACGTGCACATCTGCAGCAACGAGACCATCCACGGCGTGGAATTCCAGGAGCTGCCCGACCTGCGCGCCCTGGGCAGCGATGCCCCACTGGTGATCGATTTCTCCTCTCACGTGGCGTCGCGCCCCGTCGACTGGAGCCGCGTGAGCCTGGCCTTCGGCGGCGCGCAGAAGAATCTGGGCCCTGCAGGCCTGACGCTGGTGGTGGTGCGCGAGGATCTGCTGGGCCACGCCTTGCCCGCCTGCCCCAGCGCCTTCGATTACAAGATCGTGGCCGAGAACCACTCCATGTTCAACACGCCCCCCACCTGGGGCATCTACATGGCCGGCCTCACCTTCCAGTGGCTCAAGCGCCAGCGCGAGGGCGCGGCCAGCGGCGTGGCCGCGATGGAGCAGCGCAACATCGCCAAGGCGCGGCTGCTGTACGACTTCATCGACCAGTCGCAGTTCTACGTGAACAAGGTGGCGGCCAACTGCCGCTCGCGCATGAACATCCCCTTCTTCCTGCGCGATGAGTCGCGCAACGACGCCTTCCTGGCCGGCGCCAAGGAGCGCGGCCTGCTGCAGCTCAAGGGCCACAAGTCCGTGGGCGGCATGCGCGCCAGCATCTACAACGCCATGCCTCTGGCGGGCGTGCAGGCGCTGGTGGACTATCTGCAGGACTTCGAACGCACCGCTGCCTGAAGCCACGGCACGGCCCTTTCATAAAAATGTGAGCTGTCGCGCTTGATGTATCTGGGTTTGAGATAGTTTCTCCACTCAAACACAGAACAGACAAGCGCGGACAGCTATCAAATCCATGGCAGACAACGCTTCAAGCCCCACACCCCAGGCCAGCCCCGCGCTGGCCGATCTGCGCGTGCAGATCGATTCGCTGGACCACCAGCTGCTGCAGCTTCTCAACCAGCGCGCCCGCGTGGCCGAGCAGGTGGGCGAGCTGAAGAAGCGCGAGGGCACGCCCTACTTCCGCCCCGACCGCGTCGCCCAGGTGATCGAGAAGATCACCAAAGCCAACCCCGGCCCGCTCAAAGGCGCACACGTGTCCGCCATCTGGCGCGAGATCATGTCTGCCTGCCTGGCGCTGGAATCGCCCCAGCGCGTGGCCGTGCTGGGCCCCGAGGGCACGTTCTGCGAGCAGGCAGCCATCGAGTACTTCGGCGGCGCGGCCGACCTGATGTACTGCAACAGCTTCGACGAGGTGTTCCACGCCACGGCCGCGGGCAGCGCGCAGTACGGCGTGGTGGGCGTGGAGAATTCCAACGAGGGCGTGGTCACGCGCTCGCTGGACATGTTCCTGCACACCCCCTGCCATGTGGTCGGCGAGGTCAGCCTGCTGGTGCGCCACAACCTGCTGCGCTCCACCAACAGCGCCGAGCACATCGAGTCCGTGTTGGCCCATCCCCAGGCGCTGGCACAGTGCCAGGGCTGGCTGTCCAAGCACCTGCCCCACGCCGAGCGACGGCCCGTGTCCAGCAATGCCGAAGGCGCACGCCTGGCCGCCACCAACCCGGCGTGGGCCGGCATCTCCAGCGAGCGCGCCGCACAGCAGTTCGGCCTGCATGTGGTGGCCCACGCCATCCAGGACGACGCCTACAACCGCACGCGCTTTGCCGTGATTTGCCTGCCGCACACGCTGGCCACGCCCGCGCCCACGGGGCGGGACTGCACCAGCCTCATCATCTCGGTGCCTAACCGTCCCGGCGCCGTACACGACCTGCTGGTACCCCTGAAGAAGCACGGCGTGTCCATGACGCGCTTTGAATCCCGCCCCGCGCGCACAGGACAGTGGGAGTACTACTTCTACATCGACATCGAAGGCCACCCCGCCCAGCCCAACGTGGCCGCCGCGCTGGCCGAGCTGCAGCAGCTGTGCGCCTTCTACAAGGTGCTGGGCACCTACCCCGTTCCGGCGTGAGGGGGCAGCATGTTTGAACAACTGGGACTGATCGGCTGCGGCCTCATGGGCGGCTCCTTCGCCCTGGCATTGAAGAAGGCGGGGCTGGTCAAGCGCGTCGTAGGCTACAGCAAGTCGCCCTCCACCACCGATCGGGCGCGCCAGCTCGGCGTGATCGACGTTGAGGCGCCCTCCGCGCTGCTGGCCGCCGCGGGTGCCGACATCGTGCTGCTGGCCGTTCCCGTGGCCGCGACCGAATCCACCTTGAAGGCCATCAAGCACCTGGTCACACCGCAGATGCTGCTCATGGACGTGGGCTCCACCAAGGCCGACGTGGTGCAGGCCGCGCGCCGCGCGCTGCGTGACCAGATCGGCTCGTTCGTGCCGGCGCACCCGATCACAGGGCGCGAGGTGTCGGGCGTGGAACATGCCGACGTCGACCTGTACACCGGCCGCCAGGTGATCCTGACCCCCACCGAGCGCACCCTCACCGCCCAACTGCACCGCGCGGAGGAAGTGTGGCGCGCCCTGGGCTGCCACGTGAGCAGCATGTCGCCCGAAGCACACGACGCCAGCTTCGCGGCCGTGAGCCATCTGCCGCACATGCTCGCGTTCGCCATGATCTCGGGCATCACCGCACAGCCCAACGCGGACGAACTGCTCGCGCTGGCCGGACCCGGCTTTCGCGACTTCACGCGCATCGCCGCCAGCGACCCCAAGATGTGGCGCGACATCCTGCGCGCCAACCGCGACGAGGTGCTGGCCCAGTCGCGCGTGTTCAAGCAGGCACTGCAGACGCTGGAGGAGGCCATGCAGGCCGACAACGACCAGGCGCTGGAAGACCTCATCACGCTCGCCAGTCACACCCGCGCGCACTGGCGCATGGGCGCGCCCCGCAAGCACAAGGACCACTGATGTTCTCCACCGCGTTCCTCGACCTGCCGCCCCTGGCCAGCGTGCAGGGCAGCGTGCAGCTGCCGGGCTCCAAGAGCATCTCCAACCGCGTGCTGCTGCTGGCCGCGTTGAGCCAGGGTACGACCGAGGTGCGCGACCTGCTGGCCTCAGACGACACGCGCGTGATGCTGGATGCGCTGCGCCAGCTCGGCTGCACGGTCGACGAAGCCGGAGGCGGCAACGTGCGCATCACGGGTTTGGGATCGTCCACGCCGCCCCCGCCCACGCAGCTCTTCATGGGCAACGCCGGCACGGCCATGCGCCCGCTCACCGCGGCACTCGCGCTGCTGGGCGGCGAGTACGAACTGTCGGGCGTGCCGCGCATGCACGAGCGTCCCATTGGCGACCTGGTGGACGCCCTGCGCCAGCTCGGCTGCCGCATCGACTACCTGGGCAACGAAGGCTTTCCACCGCTGCGCATCGCCCACGCGGGCGGCCTGCCGCCGCTGCAGCTGCAGGCGCCGATCCGCGTGCGCGGCGACGTGTCCAGCCAGTTCCTCACCGCGCTGCTGATGGCGCTGCCGCTGGTGGCCCGGCAGCAGGACGTGGTGATCGAAGTCGTGGGTGAGCTGATCTCCAAGCCCTACATCCACATCACGCTGGAGCTGCTGGCGCGCTTTGGCATCGCCGTGCGGCACGAGCAGTGGCAGCGCTTCACCATTCCCGCGGGCAGCCGGTACCAATCGCCGGGGCTGATCCATGTGGAGGCGGATGCATCATCTGCTAGCTATTTCATAGCTGCTGGCGCAATCGCTGCGGGCGCTAGCGGCCAAAATGGCATCAAGATCCTGGGCGTTGGACTGGATTCGATCCAGGGCGACATCCGCTTCGTCGAGGCCGCACAAGCCATGGGCGCACGCGTCACCGGCGGCCCCAATTGGCTGGAGGTGGCCCGCGACACCTGGCCGCTCAAGGCGATCGACCTGGACTGCAACCACATCCCCGATGCAGCGATGACCCTCGCCGTCATGGCGCTGTATGCGCGGGGCACGACCGTATTGCGCAACATCGCAAGCTGGCGCGTCAAGGAAACCGACCGCATCGCGGCCATGACCTGCGAGCTGCGCAAGCTGGGCGCCACGGTGGAGGAAGGCGCGGACTACCTGCGCGTGACGCCACCCGCCCAGTCCGGCGACTGGCGCGCCGCCAGCATCCACACCTACGACGACCACCGTGTGGCCATGTGCTTTTCGCTGGCGGCCTTCAACCCGGCCGGGCTGCCCGTGCGCATCGAAGACCCCAAGTGCGTCGCCAAGACCTTCCCGGATTACTTCGAGGCCCTGTTCCAGGTGGCGCAGACCGACGCGGACCGCATCCCCGTGATCTGCATCGACGGCCCGACGGCCTCGGGCAAGGGCACGGTGGCCGCTGCCGTGGCGCGTGCGCTGGGCTACCACTTCCTGGATTCAGGGGCGCTGTACCGCGTCACCGCCCTCGCGGCGACCCGTGCGGGCCTGGAGATCAGCCCCGACAACGAGCCGCGCATCGCCGAACTGGCGCGGCAACTGCCCGTGCGCTTCGCGGGCGACCGCATCTGGCTGGGCGAGGAAGACGTTACCGACGCCATCCGCACCGAGCAGGCCGGCATGAACGCCTCGCGCGTGTCGGCGCTGCCGGCGGTGCGCGGCGCCCTGGTCGCGCTGCAGCATGGCTTTCGCCGCCTGCCGGGCCTGGTGGCCGACGGGCGCGACATGGGCACGGTGATCTTCCCGCAAGCACCGCTCAAGGTCTTCCTCACGGCCAGCGCCGCCTGCCGGGCCGAGCGCCGCTATAAGCAGTTGATTTCCAAGGGAATTTCGGCTAATATCGCCGACCTTCGCGCAGACTTGGAAGCGCGGGACGCGCGGGACGCAAACCGCAGTGCCTCGCCCCTGAAGCCCGCGCAGGACGCCCTGGTACTGGACAACTCCGAGCACACGATCGACGAGGCCGTGATGCAGGTGATTGACTGGTGGCAGGCTCGCCAGCCGTTCGGCGCGTAAGTGCTGACGGCCGGTACATGGCCCACACGGCTCCCGCCGCGCCCTGACTGCGCACTGGCCGTGTGGTTCTTACAACCTCAACCCCGCGGTGTGATGCCGCACAACCTCCGCAGGCAGTCTTAGAAACGAAGGCAATGGTGCCGTCGGAAACCTGCATGCGGGCAAGGAACTACATGTCTGAATCTTTTGCCGCCCTTTTTGAAGAGTCGTTGACACGCACCGAAATGCGTCCCGGCGAAGTCATCACCGCTGAAGTCGTGCGCGTGGAGCACAACTTCGTCGTGGTGAACGCTGGCCTGAAGTCGGAAGCCTATGTGCCGATCGACGAATTCAAGAACGACCAGGGCGAGATCGAAGTCCAAGTGGGCGACTTCGTGTCCGTGGCCATCGGCTCCATCGAAAACGGCTACGGCGACACCATCCTGTCGCGCGACACCGCCAAGCGTCTGGCCTCCTGGCTGTCGCTGGAGAAGGCGCTGGAATCCGGCGAATTCGTGACCGGCACGACCTCCGGCAAGGTCAAGGGCGGCCTGACGGTGCTGGTCAACGGCATCCGCGCCTTCCTGCCCGGTTCGCTGATCGACACCCGTCCCGTCAAGGACCTGACTCCGTACGAAAACAAGACCCTGGAGTTCAAGGTCATCAAGCTGGACCGCAAGCGCAACAACGTGGTGCTGAGCCGCCGCGCCGTGGTGGAAGCCTCCATGGGCGAAGAGCGCGCCAAGCTGATGGAAACGCTGAAAGAAGGCGCCATCGTCAACGGCGTGGTCAAGAACATCACCGAATACGGTGCGTTCGTGGACCTGGGCGGCATCGACGGCCTGCTGCACATCACCGACATGGCATGGCGCCGCGTGCGCCACCCCTCCGAGGTGGTCACCGCCGGCCAGGAAATCACGGCCAAGATCCTCAAGTTCGACACCGAGAAGAACCGCGTCTCGCTGGGCCTCAAGCAAATGGGCGACGACCCGTGGCTGGGCGTATCGCGCCGCTACCCCTCGGGCACGCGCCTGTTCGGCAAGGTCACGAACATCGCCGACTACGGTGCGTTCGTCGAGCTGGAGCCCGGCATCGAAGGCCTGGTGCACGTCTCCGAAATGGACTGGACCAACAAGAACGTGGCTCCTTCCAAGCTCGTGTCGCTGGGTGACGAAGTCGAAGTCATGGTCCTGGAGATCGACGAAGACAAGCGCCGCATCAGCCTGGGCATGAAGCAGTGCAAAGCCAACCCCTGGCAAGAATTCGCGCAGGACACCAAGCGCGGCGACCGCGTCAAGGGCCCGATCAAGTCGATCACCGACTTCGGCGTGTTCGTGGGCCTGGCTGCCGGCATCGACGGCCTGGTGCACCTGTCCGACCTGTCCTGGAACGAGCCCGGCGAATCCGCCGTGCGCAACTACAAGAAGGGCCAGGAAGTCGAGGCGATCGTGCTGGCCGTGGACGTGGACCGCGAGCGTATCTCCCTGGGCATCAAGCAGCTCGACGGCGACCCGTTCACCACCTTCGTGACGGTGAACGACAAGGGCCAGACGGTGACCGGCAAGGTCAAGACCGTGGACGCCCGTGGCGCCGAGATCGATCTGGGCGAAGACATCGTGGGCTACCTGCGCGCTTCGGAAATCTCCCGCGACCGCGTGGAAGATGCCCGCAACGTGCTGAAGGAAGGCGACGAGGTCACGGCCGTGGTGGTGAACGTGGATCGCAAGACCCGCAACATCCAGCTGTCCATCAAGCAAAAGGACATGGTTGACCAGCAGGAAGCCATGGCGCACCTGTCGGCCCAGTCCGCGAAGGAAAACGCCGGTACCACCAGCCTGGGCGCCCTGCTGCGCGCCAAGCTGGACAACTCCGACAAGTAATCCGTCGCGGCCTGCCCTGCAGGCGCCGGTGTTCCGCCACCTGCGGGTGGCGGCACACCACACACAGCGGGCGCTCTGGTAGCGCCCGCTGTCACATCAACCTCTGCCCGAATGCCGTCCCATGACCCGATCTGACCTCGTCGAAGAACTGGCTGCCCGCTTTGGGCAGCTCACCCAGCGCGACGCCGAATACGCCGTCAAGACCATTCTGGACGCCGTGAGCGATGCACTGGTGCGCGGGCACCGCATCGAGATCCGCGGCTTTGGCAGCTTCTCGGTCAACCGCCGCCCCCCGCGCATGGGCCGCAATCCGCGCAGCGGCGAGGCGGTGCATATCCCCGAAAAGCGCGTTCCCCACTTCAAGCCCGGCAAGGCACTGCGCGAAACCGTGGACCAGCGCACCGCTGAACTGCAGGGCGTACAGGCGCAATAAAACCATAGCTGTTCACGCTTGCTGGGCAGGCGCTAGAGCCGTTTTTGGCTTGAGGCCAACGGATGGCCTGCCGCCCACCGCTCAGGCCGCTACGCTGCCCGTAGAATCTCGCCACCACTGGGGAGATGCATGAAATACCTCCTGTGGCTGCTCAAGGCAGCCATTTTTTTTACCCTGTTCGCGTTCGCGCTGAACAACCAGCAGGACGCCACGGTGTACTTTTTCTTCGGCACGCAGTGGACGGCACCGGCCGTACTGATCGTGCTGACGGCCTTCGCGCTTGGCGTGGCCGTGGGCGTGCTGGGCATGGTGCCGCGCTGGTGGCGCCACCGCAGCGCTGCGCGCCGCGCGCACCAGGCCTTGCCGCGCCCCGCCGCGCCCACCGCCGCATCTCCGGCGGCGGTCGACCCCGCCCTGCCGCAGCCACCCGTCCATGGAATTTGACCTGAGCTGGATCTTCCTGGGGCTGCCGCTGGCCTTCGGGCTGGGGTGGTTCGCCTCGCGTTTCGACCTGCGGCAGATGCGCGAGGAGAACCGCCGCGCACCCAAGGCTTACTTCAAGGGCCTGAACTACCTTCTCAACGAGCAGCAAGACCAGGCCATCGATGCCTTCATCGAGGCGGTGCAGAGCGACCCTGACACCACCGAACTGCACTTCGCCCTGGGCAACCTGTTTCGCCGCCGCGGCGAGTACAACCGCGCCGTGCGGGTGCACGAGCACCTGCTGTCGCGCGGCGACCTGAGCCGCGCCGACCGCGAGCGCGCACAGCATGCGCTGGCGCTGGACTTCCTCAAGGCAGGCCTGCTCGACCGCGCGGAAGACGCACTGCGCCGCCTGGAGGGCAGCGCCTTCGAGGGCCAGGCACGCATGGCCCTGCTGGCCATTTACGAGCGTTCGCGCGACTGGCCACAGGCGTCCGACATTGCACGGCGCATGCACGATGCGCAGCAGGGCGACTTCAGCACCCGGCTGGCGCACTACCTGTGCGAGCAGGCGCTGGCGCTGGCGGCCCATGGCGAACTGCCCGCCGCCCAGGCGCTGCTGGAGCAGGCCCTGGCCACGGCGCCCCAGGCGCCGCGCGCGCGCATCGAGCTGGCGCGGCTGCAGCAGCGCCAGGGCCAGCCCGAAGCGGCCTTCGACACCCTGCAAGCGCTCGCCCAGGCCGCACCCGCCGCGCTGCCGCTGGCCGCACCGCTGCTGGTGGAAACCGCCACCGCCACGGGACAAGCGCCGCTGGCCCAGGCGCTGCTGCAGCACCACTACGAGGACATGCCATCCCTGGATCTGCTGGAAGCCGTGGTGGCGCTGGAGGCTGCCAACGCGGACACTGCGGCCGTGGGGCGCGAATGGTACGTGCGCCACCTGGAGCGCGAGCCCTCCCTGGTCGCCGCGACGAAGTGGCTGGCAGGCGAGACGCTGACCCATGAGCAGTTCCACCCGCAAATCCAGCGCGCGCTGGAGCAAGCGGCAAAGCCGCTCACGCGCTACCGCTGCGCAGCCTGCGGGTTCGAGGCACGCCAGCACTTCTGGCAATGCCCGGGCTGCCAGACCTGGGACAGTTATCCAGCGCGTCGCGTCGAGGAGCTGTAGCCGTGCGCATGCCTGCGGCCCTGCGGCATGCGAGCGTAGCGCTCGTGCTGCTGCATGCCGCCGTCGCGCTGGCCGGCGTGGACGTGAACCGCGCACGCGAAGCGGACCTGGATGACGTCAGGGGCATCGGGCCGGCAATGTCGTCGCGCATCCTGGCAGAGCGGGCACGCGGGCCCTTTCAGGACTGGAGCGACCTGATCGCACGCGTGAAGGGCATCGGCCCCGCGGCCGCCGCCCGGCTGTCGGCGCAGGGGCTCACCGTCAATGGCGCCGCCTATCCAACCGTATCAACGCCCGCGGGCGCGCCTACAGCCTCCGGCGCGGGGGTTGGCGACAGCCCCTCCTCACGCTGACACACACCGGTAGCCGCGCGCCATAACGCGCTGGACGGCAGCGTAATCGCCGCCACTTGCTCGGGTTTTCATAGCACGCAGGAAGGGGCGACGCCCTAGAATCAGACGCTGATGCCTCTGACCCTCCTCATTCTTCTTCCCTTTGTGGGCAGCTTGCTGGCGGCCGTGCTGCCCGCGAATGCGCGCAATACCGAGTCCACGCTCGCGGGCCTGGTCGCGCTGTTTTGCACGGTGCAAACGGCGCTGTACTTCCCCCAGATCGCCGAAGCGGGCGTGTTGCGCGAGGAGATCACCTGGTTGCCTGCGCTGGGCCTGAACCTGGTCATCCGCATGGACGGGTTCGCCTGGATGTTCAGCATGCTGGTGTTCGGCATCGGCACGCTGGTGGTGCTATATGCGCGCTACTACATGTCGCCGGCGGACCCGGTGCCGCGCTTTTTCTCGTTCTTTCTGGCTTTCATGGGCGCCATGGCCGGCGTGGTGCTGTCGGGCAACATCATCCAGCTGGTGTTCTTCTGGGAACTCACCAGCCTGTTCTCGTTCCTGCTCATCGGCTATTGGCACCACCGCGAAGACGCCCGCCGGGGCGCGCGCATGGCCCTCACCGTGACGGGCGCGGGCGGACTGTGCATGCTGGCCGGCATGCTGGTGCTGGGCCACATCGTGGGCAGCTATGACCTGGACCGCGTGCTGGGCGCAGCCGAGCTGGTGCGCGACCACCCCATGTACCTCACGGCGCTGGTACTGGTGCTGCTGGGGGCGTTCACCAAGAGTGCGCAGTTTCCGTTCCACTTCTGGCTGCCCAACGCCATGGCTGCGCCCACGCCCGTGTCGTCGTACCTGCACTCGGCCACCATGGTGAAGGCGGGCGTCTTCCTGCTGGCACGGCTGTGGCCCGTCATGGGCGGCACCGAGCCGTGGTTCTGGCTGGTGGGCGGCGCGGGCCTGGCCACGCTGCTCATCGGCGGCTACGCGGCCATGTTTCAGAACGACCTCAAGGGCCTGCTGGCGTATTCCACGATCTCGCACCTGGGCCTGATCACGCTGCTGCTGGGCCTCAACAGCCCTCTGGCCGCCGTGGCCGCCGTGTTCCACATCATGAACCACGCCACGTTCAAGGCGTCGCTGTTCATGGCCGCAGGCATCATCGATCACGAAAGCGGCACGCGCGACATACGGCGCCTCTCGGGCCTGCGACGCATGATGCCCGTCACCGCCACGCTGGCTACGGTCGCCAGCGCCGCCATGGCGGGCGTGCCGCTGCTCAACGGCTTCCTGTCCAAGGAGATGTTCTTCGCGGAGACGGTGTTCTTCGACGCTGCGCCGGCCGTGGCCCAGATACTGCCGATCGCGGCCACCGTCGCGGGCATGTTCAGCGTGGCGTATTCGCTGCGCTTCATCGTCGATGTGTTCTGGGGCCCCCCCGCGACCGACCTGCCGCACGAGCCCCATGAGCCGCCGCACTGGATGCGCGTGCCGGTGGAGCTGCTGGTCTGCGCCTGCCTGGTGGTGGGCGTGCTGCCCGCGTGGTCGATCGGCCAGTACCTGAATGCCGCGGCGCTGCCGGTGGTGGGGGGCGAACTGCCGGCCTTCAGCCTGGCGGTCTGGCACGGCTTCAACACGCCCTTCATGATGAGCCTGGTGGCGCTGGTCGGCGGCACCGCCCTGTACATGGTGTTGCGCTGGGAGCGCAAGCAAGGCCGCATCAACGCCGCCCCACTGATGCACCGCGTCAGCGGACGCGGCGTGTTCGAGGCAGTGCTGGTGCAGATCACGCGCTGGGGGCACAGCGGGCGGCGCCTGCTGTCCACGCACCGCCTGCAGTGGCAGATGCTGTGGCTGGTGCTCGTCACGCTCGTGGGCGCCGCCATGCCGCTGTACACACGTGGCTTGCAGCTGGGAGACCGGGGCACGCTGCCGCTGTCGCCCGCTTTCGTGCTGATCTGGGCGTTGGGCATGGTCTGCGCCGTGGCCTCGGCCTGGCAGGCCAAGTACCACCGCCTGGCCGCACTGACCCTCATGGGCGGTGCAGGTCTGTGCGTCTGCATCACCTTCCTGTGGTTCTCTGCGCCGGACCTCGCACTCACCCAGCTGGCCGTGGAACTGGTCACCACCATCCTGATCCTGCTGGGCCTGCGCTGGCTGCCCAAGCGCGACGAAAGCCTGCCCGCCTCGCCCGCCAGCGCCGCGCTGGCGCGCACGCGGCGTGTGCGCGACCTGCTGCTGGCCGTCGCCGCGGGCAGCGGCATGGCGTGGCTGGCATTTGCCATGATGAGCCGGCCCTTCGCGCAGAGCACCTCCACGTTCTTCCTGGAGCGCGCCCTCACCGAAGGCGGCGGCACCAACGTGGTCAACGTCATGCTGGTGGACTTCCGCGGGTTCGACACCTTCGGCGAGATCGTGGTGCTGGGCATCGTGGCGCTCACGGTGTATGCGCTGCTGCGGCGCTTTCGCCCCGCGGTGGAGACCATGGACCTGCCCGAGCAGCAGCGCTACCTGCCGGCCGATCTACAGACCGACCTGCTGAACCCGCGCAACGCCACCGACACGGCCATCGGTTACCTGATGGTGCCCGCGGTGCTGGTGCGGCTGCTGCTGCCGTTCTCGGCCCTGGTGGCCTTCTACCTCTTCATGCGCGGGCACAACCAGCCGGGCGGCGGCTTCGTGGCGGGGCTGGTGTTCTCGGTGGGGCTGGTGCTGCAGTACATCATTTCGGGCACGTCGTGGGTCGAGGCGCACCTGCCCCTGTATCCGCGGCGCTGGATCGCCTCCGGCCTGCTGCTGGCGCTGGGCACCGGCCTGGGCGCCGTGGCGCTGGGTTATCCGTTCCTTACCAGCCACACCGCGCACCTGCACCTGCCGCTGATCGGGGACCTCCACGTGGCCAGCGCCATGTTCTTCGACATGGGCGTCTTCGCGCTCGTCGTCGGCTCCACGCTGCTCATCCTTACGGCCATCGCCCACCAGTCGGTGCGCAGCCACCGTTACCACGCCCGTCTCATGGAAGAAGAACAACAAGCGGCTAGCGAGCAAGCAGCCGTCCCGGCCACACAAGGAGCCGTCTGATGGAAATCGTGCTGGCTCTGTCCATCGGCGTGCTCACGGGCTCGGGCGTCTGGCTGCTGCTGCGCCCCCGCACCTTCCAGGTCATCATGGGCCTGTCGCTGCTGTCGTATGCCGTGAACCTGTTCATCTTCAGCATGGGTCGCCTGGGCCTGGCCGTGGACAAGGAGCCCGTGCTCGTGCCCGGCGTGCCGCAGGATCTGCAGCATTACGCCGACCCCATGCCCCAGGCGCTGGTGCTCACCGCCATCGTGATCGGCTTTGCCATGACCGCACTGTTCCTCGTCGTGCTACTGGCTTCGCGGGGCATGTCGGGCACCGACCACGTGGACGGCTCGCACTCGCGTGAAACGCAGGAGATGCCATGAGCCGCATCGCGGAGCTGACCTCCCTGCTCATGCCGCACCTGATGCTGGCGCCCATCGGGCTGCCGATGCTCACGGCCGCTTTGCTGCTCACCATGAAGGAAGAGCAGCAGCGCCTGAAGCTGGGCCTGAACATCCTGTCCACCCTGCTCGGGCTGCTGGTGGCCGTGGCGCTGCTGCTGTGGTCGCACGAATCCGGAGCGCCCGCAACCATGGGTGTGTACCTGCCGGGCAACTGGCCGGCGCCGTTCGGCATCGTGCTGGTGCTGGACCGGCTCTCGGCCATGATGCTGCTGCTGACGGGCTTCGTGGCGCTGTGCTCCATCGTGTTCGCCGGTGCGCGCTGGCACCGCGCCGGCGTGCACTACCACACGCTGTTCCAGTTGCAGCTCATGGGGCTGGGGGGCGCCTTCCTCACGGGCGACCTGTTCAACCTGTTCGTCTTCTTCGAGATCCTGCTGGCAGCCTCGTACGGCCTGCTGCTGCACGGCGCCGGCCGCACGCGCGTGCAGGCCGGCCTCCACTACATTGCCATCAACCTGGCGGCGTCCTCGCTGTTCCTGATCGGCGCGTCCATGCTCTACGGCATCACCGGCACGCTCAACATGGCCGACCTGGCGCAGGCCATCCCGCAGGTGTCGGCCGCCGACCGGGGGTTGTTGCACTCGGCGGCCGCCATCCTGGCCACGGCGTTTCTCATCAAGGCGGCCGTGTGGCCCCTGAACTTCTGGCTGGTGCCGGCCTACAGCGCGGCCACGGCGCCCGTGGGTGCGCTGTTCGCCCTGATGACCAAGGTGGGCATCTACACGCTGCTGCGCCTGTGGACGCTGATGTTCAGCAGCGAGGCCGGTCCCTCCTCCCTGTTCGGCAGCCTGTGGCTGATCGGCGGCGGTATGGTCACCATGGCATTCGGCGCCATCGGCATGATGGCCTCGCAGCGCCTCACCCACCTGGCGGGTCATGCGGCCGTGCTGTCGTCGGGCACGCTACTGGCGGCGGCAGGCTTCGGGCAGAACGCGCTCACCGCCGGGCTGCTGTACTACCTGCCCAGCTCCACGCTGGCCGTGAGCGCGCTGTTCCTGCTGGCCGACCTGATCGACCGCTGGCGCAACGATGGCGCGTCGCTGGCGCCTTACGAACTGGACGACGTGGCGCCCTTCCTCACCCCCGAGCTAATGCCCACCACCGGCCTGAACCTGGACGAGGACGAGGAAGTGCTGGTCGGCCGCGTCATCCCCGCCGCGGCCGCGTTTCTGGGTCTGGCCTACATGGCCTGTACGCTGGTGATTGCGGGCCTACCGCCGCTGTCCGGCTTCATCGGCAAGTTCGCGATGCTGACGGCGCTGATAAACCCGCTGGGGCTCGGCTCCTCGGCCGGCACCCAGCCCGGCCTGCCGGGCTGGACGTTGATCGCGCTGATGATCGCCACGGGTCTGCTGGCGCTGCTGGCGCTCACGCGCTCGGGCATACGCCACTTCTGGGCCGCGCACGACCGCCCCACGCCCCAGTTGCGCGTGATGGAGGGGCTGCCCATCGCCATACTGCTGGGGGCCTGCGTGGCGCTCACCCTGCAGGCCAACGGCGTGATGCGTTTCACCGAGGCAACGGCCAACGGGCTGCATGCGCCGGGCACGTATGTACGCGCCGTGATGACGGCCGCCCCCATTCCCGGCCCCACCACGACGCCGACGCCTGAGCGCGCGGAAAGCTCTGCCACCACGAAGGCCGCACCATGATGAAGAAGCTGCTGCCCGCCCCGCTGGTCTCCCTGGGTTTGTTCGTGATGTGGCTGCTGCTCAACCACACCACCAGCATCGGCCACGTCCTGCTGGCACTGGTACTCGCATGGGGCCTGCCGGTGCTGTTCAGCGAATTGCGCCCGCAGAAGGTGCGCGTGCGCCACCTCGGCACGATCATCCGGCTGTGCTTCACGGTGATGGTGGACACCACGCGATCCAACCTTGCCGTGCTGCGCTTTCTGCTGCTGCCGTCGCAGCGCCGCCACCCGCCGGACTTCGTCAAGATTCCGCTGGAGCTGCGCGACCCCAACGCCCTCGCCGTACTGGCCATGATCGTGTGCATCACCCCTGGCACCTCCTGGGCCGAGCTGTCGCTGGACCGCAGTCTGCTGATGCTGCATGTGCTGGAGGTGGACGATGCGCAGGCCATCATCGACCACGTCAAGGCGAGCTACGAGCGCCCGCTGATGGAGATTTTCGAATGACCGGTTCCGTACTGTCCTGGGCGCTGCCCATCGCCATGTTCCTGCTGGCCGCGGCCATGGTGCTGTGCCTGGTGCGCCTGCTCAAGGGCCCCGCCGCGCAGGACCGCGTGCTGGCGCTGGACTGCATGTACCTCAACGGCATGCTGCTCATGCTGGTACTGGGCATCTACTACGGCAGCACCAACTACTTCGAGGCCGCCATGTTGATCGCACTGCTGGGCTTCGTCAGCTCCACGGCCATGGCCAAGTTCCTCTTGCGCGGCGAGGTGATCGAATGAGCGACGCACTGCCGCTGTGGCTGGACATCGTGCTGTCCGCGCTGGTGCTGTGCGGCGCGACCATCGCGTTCATGGGGTCACTGGGGCTTCTGCGCCTGGCCACCTACTTCGAGCGCGTGCACGCACCCTCCATCATCGCCACGATGGGCTGCTGGTGCATCATGCATGCCACGCTGGTGTACTTCTCCGTGACGGGCAACGGCCTGGCGCTGCATGCGCTGCTGATTGCCCTGTTCATCGCCATCACCGTGCCCGTGACCAACATCTTCCTGATGCGCGCCGCGCTGTTTCGCGCGCGCCGCGCGGGCGAGAAGGTGCCGCCCAGCCTCAGCCGCGTGGCGGACAGCAGCACGCTCGACTCGTGATTTGCTATTGAAAATATAGCTACTAGCGCTTGACCAGCAAGCGCTAGAGCCTTATTTCACTCAAACCCACTCAGCGTCCACCAAAGCCACCACCGCCCGGCGTTTGGATCTCGAACACATCCCCCGCTTCCATTTGCGCCTGCCCGATGTGCTGCAGCGGCTCCGCCCGGCCGTCCGCACGCACGACGCGGTTGACGCCGGGCATGCCCGGCTGCCCGCACGCCATGCCGAAGGCGCCGTGCACCCGGCCGTTGGACAGAATGCTCGCGGTCATGGGCTCCAGGAAGCGGATGCGGCGCACGCCGCCGTCACCGCCCTTCCAGCGGCCGCCGCCGCCCGAACCGGCGCGGATGGCGTAACTCTCCAGCCGCACGGGGAAACGGAATTCCAGCACCTCCGGATCGGTCAGGCGTGAATTGGTCATGTGCGTCTGCACCACGCTCGTGCCATCAAAGCCCCCCACCAGCGCGCCCGCATCGTCGAACTGGCCGCCCGCCCCGCTGCCACCCGAGATGGTCTCGTAATACTGGTAGCGCGCGTTGCCGAAGGTGAAGTTGTTCATCGTGCATTGGCTGGCCGCCGACACGCCCAAGGCGCCCAGCAGCGCGTTGGTGATGCAGCTGGAGGTCTCCACGTTGCCCGCCACCACCGATGCCGGCGGGTTGGGGTTGAGCATGGAGCCCGGCGGAATGATGACCTGCAGGGGCTTGAGACACCCGGCGTTGAGCGGAATGTCGTCCTCCACCAGCGAGCGGAAGACGTAGAGCACCGCGGCCATGCACACCGCCGTGGGCGCATTGAAGTTGTTGGACTGCTGCACACTGGTGCCGGTGAAGTCGATCACCGCACTGCGCGTGGCCGCGTCGATGCGCACGGCCACGGTGATCTGCGCGCCGTTGTCCAGCGGCAGGGTGAAATGCCCGTCCTGCACGCGCGCGGCCAACCGCGTGATGGCGCGGCGCACGGACTCCTCGGCGTTGTCCTGCACATGCTGCATATAGGCCTGCACCACGCTCAGGCCGAAGTGCTCCACCATGCGGCGCAGCTCCTGCACGCCCTTCTCGTTGGCGGCGATCTGCGCCTTCAGGTCGGCCAGGTTCTGCTGCGGGTTGCGGCTGGGGTACTCGCCACTCTCCAGCAGCGCAATCATCTCGGCCTCGCGCAGCACGCCGGCATCCACCAGCTTCACGTTGTCGATCTGCACGCCCTCTTCCTCGATGCGTGTGGAAAACGGCGGCATCGACCCGGGCGTGGTGCCCCCCACGTCCGCATGGTGTCCGCGGCTGCCGACATAGAAGGTGGGCTCGGCCGCTTCACCGTGGTCGTCGCCGATGTAGACGGGCGTGATCACGGTGATGTCCGGCAGGTGCGTGCCGCCATGGTAGGGGTCGTTCAGCACGAACACGTCGCCGCGCCGCATGTGGCCGCGGTTGCGTGCGATCACGGTGCGGATGCTCTCGCCCATGGATCCCAGGTGTACCGGCATATGCGGCGCGTTGGCAATCAGTTGGCCCTCGGCGTCGAACAGCGCGCAGCTGAAGTCCAGCCGCTCCTTGATATTCACCGAGTACGCGGTGTTCTGCAGCTGCAGCCCCATCTGCTCGGCAATGTTCATGAACAGGTTGTTGAACACTTCCAGCAGCACGGGGTCCACCTGCGTGCCCGCGGCGTGGCGCTGGGCGCGCGGCAGGTGGCGGTGGAGCACCAGATGGTCCAGGGACGTGAGCCGTGCCTGCCAGCCCGGCTCTACCACCGTGGTAGCGTTCTTCTCGGCAATGATGGCCGGGCCCTGCAGCAGGTCGCCGGGGCGCATGTCTTCGCGCACCACCAGCGCGGCGTCGTGCCAGGCCGGCGTGCCGTCCGTGCCCACGGTGAACATGCGCACGGTGTCGCGCCGCGGCACTTCGCGCTCGGGCTGCAGATCCTGCGCATGCTCGACCGGCGCATCGCCCGCCACCACGGCTTCCACCGACACCGCCTCCACCATCAGTGCCTTGCCCTGCATGAGGAAGGCAAACCGCTGGCGGTACGCGGCCTCGAAGCCCCGCGTGATCGCCTGCAGGTCGCCAAAGGGCACGGCCAGCGCCGAATCGGTGCCCTCGTAACGCACATGCACTCGCCGACGCACCACGATGTCGCCGCCTGAGAGGCGCTCTTGCGCCATCTCGGCCTCGGCGGCCTCGGCCAGTGCATCCAGCGTGGCGGTGATGCCGGGCAGCGCCTCTGGTGTGAGGCGTGCCTCTACCGCCTTCTCGCGCATCACGTTCTGGTCCGCCAGCCCCATGCCGTAGGCCGACAGCACGCCCGCCAGCGGATGCACCAGCACCTGCTGCATGCCCAGCGCATCGGCCACCAGGCAGGCGTGCTGGCCGCCCGCGCCGCCAAAGCACTGCAACGTGTAGCGCGTGACGTCATAGCCGCGCGCCACGGAGATCTTCTTGATGGCGTTGGCCATCTGCTGCACCGCGATCTGGATGAAGCCATGTGCGCAGGCCTCGGGCGTCAGCGCGGCTGCGCCATCTGCCGCTCCTGCGGTCTGGCCCGCCAGCGCCGCAAAACGCTCGCGCACCACGACCGCGTCCAGCGGCTCGTCGGCGCCATGGCCGAACACACGCGGGAAGTACGCGGGCTGGATCTTGCCCACCATCACGTTGGCATCGGTCACGGCCAGCGGGCCGCCGCGGCGGTAACTGGCGGGACCGGGGTTGGCGCCGGCGCTTTGGGGACCTACGCGGAAACGGGCGCCGTCGAACTCCAGGATGGAACCGCCGCCCGCGGCCACCGTGTGAATGCTCATCATGGGCGCACGCATGCGCACGCCCGCCACCTGGGTCTCGAACTCGCGCTCGAACTCACCCGCAAAATGGCTCACGTCGGTGGACGTGCCGCCCATGTCGAAACCGATCACGCGCACCGGCGGCTGCGTGGCGGCCGCACCGGCCCCTGGCGCTGCCTCGGCCTGCGCCGCAATCTGCGCCGTGCGCGCCATGCCCACGATGCCGCCGGCCGGCCCGGAGAGGATGGCGTCCTTGCCCTGGAAGCGGTGCGCATCCGTGAGCCCGCCCGAGGACTGCATGAAATACAGCGGCACGCCCGGCATCTCGGCCTCCACCTGCTGCACGTAGCGCCGCAGGATGGGCGACAGATACGCGTCCACCACGGTGGTGTCGCCCCGGCTCACGAACTTCATCAGCGGGCTGGTGCCGTGCGAAGTGCTGACCTGCGTGAACCCGGCAGCCAGCGCCAGGCGGGCGGCTGCTTCCTCATGCGCGGGATAGCGGTAGCCGTGCATGAACACGATGGCCACGCTGCGCAAGCCGGCGTCATAAGCGGCCCACAGGCGTTCCTTCAGGTGGTCTTCCTCCAGCGGCTGTACCACCTCGCCGTGCGCGCCCATGCGCTCCTGTGCCTCGATCACGCGGCTGTACAGCAGTTGCGGCAGCACGATGTGCCGGTCGAAGATGCGCGGGCGGTTCTGGTAGGCGATGCGCAGCGCGTCCTTGAAGCCACGCGTGGTAACCAGCAGCGTGGGTTCCCCCTTGCGCTCCAACAGCGCGTTGGTGGCCACGGTGGTGCCCATCTTCACGCACTCCACCAATTCAGGCGTCACGGCCTCGCCCGGCGCCAGCCCCAGCAGGTGGCGGATGCCCGCCACCGCCGCATCGCGGTACTGCTCGGGGTTTTCGGAGAGCAGCTTGTGCGTGACCAGGCTGCCGTCGGGGCGCCGGCCCACGATATCGGTGAACGTACCCCCCCGATCCACCCAGAACTGCCAGAGTTTCTTTGCCATACCCGTTTCCTTTGTGTGCCGCGTGCGAAACATTGCGGAGAAAGAACCCACAATTTACCGATAATTTATCTGCAAGCCTGCATGATCCATACCGGATATTCACCACCCCGCCCACGCATATGACCCAACCGCCCGCCGCCGCAGGTTCCCGGCTGCTTGACCTGCCACTGGAGCGCACGCTGCACACCTGGGTACAGCGCTTTGGCGAGCCGCGCTGGCGCGGCTGCCACGTGGAAGGCTGGGTGTTCGAAAGCCAGGCCGCGCGCCTTGCTGCAGCGCAGCAGCTGGCAGCCGCAGGCGTGCATGCCCGCTTTCACAGTGCCTACAAGCCGCTGGTACAGCATTTCATGGACCACGTGGATTGCACCCAGGTGGTGCAGGCCCGCGTGCGCTATCCGCTGGCGGCGCACGGGCCTGCACAGCGCTTTCGGTTGGAGGCCTATCCGCTCGCAGCCCTGCTGGGGGGCGGCATCTTGCACCTGGAGCCCCACGACGACGCCAGTGGCGGCTACCACGTGGAACTGGAGCTGCGCGACGGCACCCGCACCGTGCAGCACGTGCACGCACCCAACCGCGTACACACCGACATGACGGGCGCCACGGTGCTCTCGCCCACCGGCTGGCTGCGCGTGGGCACACAGGAAGGCGCTGCCGACCTGATCGACACCGCCGTATGCACCGACTACGAGCAGGCCTTCGCCACGGCGGTGCAGGCGGTGCGCGGTCACGCGTGGCCGGACCATGAGCCGTACTTCGACCGCCTACTGCTGCGCGTGGACCTGCCGGGCTACGAGCAGCCCGTGGGCGCCACCGGCGAGACCATAAGCACCCTGGAGGCGCTGCACGAGGACCTGTACTTCACGCTGCTGGAGTTCTTCCAACAGCACAGCGGCCGCCCCGTGGGCGACCGCCGGTTGCAGCCCGGGCAGATCGTGCCCGACGTGCGCGCGGGCGACGGCGCTCCGCACGTACAGGTGGACCTGCTGCCCTTCGCGGCGTGCGCCGACGACCTGCCAGCCCACCCAACGGCCCACGCCCCGGACAGTTTGGCGACGCTGGCCGAGTCCCCTGCCCCTGCTCGCATCACCCAGACCCTGCACGCCTGGCCCGCGCAACGTTTCAGTGCCCGGTCACGCCAGGGACGCACCGTATGGGGGCAGTACCACGCGGGCACGCAGGCACCGGTGTTCATCAGTGCGGGCCAGCATGCCAACGAGACATCGGGCATCGTGGGCGCGTTGCGCACCGCCGAAGTGCTGCAGGCGCAACCCGGCGCGCACTTCGCGCTGATCGCGCTGGAGAACCCCGACGGCTACGCTCTGCACCGCGCGCTGTGCGCCCGCCACCCGGGCCACATGCACCATGCCGCGCGCTACACCGCGCTGGGCGACGATGTGGAATACCGCGACCACGCGCCGCTTTACGAGCGCGAGGCCCGTCAGACCGCGCTGGCGCTGTCGGGCGCGCAACTGCATGTGAACCTGCATGGCTACCCCGCGCATGAGTGGACGCGACCGCTGTCGGGCTATGTGCCGCGTGGATTCGAGCAGTGGATGCTGCCCAAGGGGTTCTTCCTCATCCTGCGCTACCACGCCGGCTGGCAGCAGCCCGCGCGTGCGCTGCTGGAGGCCGTGTGCGCGCGCCTGCGGCAGGTGCCGGGGTTGGCGGATTTCAACGCACGCCAGCGAGCCCTCTACGAGCACCACGCAGGCCCGCTGCCCTTCGAGGTGCTGGATGGCATCGCCTGCATGCAGTCGCAGACGTCGCACGATGCGCCGGTGACGCTGATCACCGAGTTCCCCGACGAGACGGTGCACGGCGACGCCTTCCGCTTTGCGCACACGGTGCAGATGCATACCGCCCTGGCCGCCGTGCAGGCCTGGCAAGACATTGCCACGCATCTGCCATCACCCGTCGGCACTTCAAGCCAAACAGGCCTCTAGCGCTTTACCGACAAGCGCTAACAGCTATTAAATATATAGCACGTCTCACATGGACGCCGCGGCACGGGCCGCCTGGTCGTACATGCCGGACAGCACGCGCAGCAGGCGCGCCAGCTCGCCAATGTCGCGGTTCAGGCCGTCGTCGGCATTCAGCGCATCGATCAGGCAGCTCTCGCGGATCTCACGGTAGCGCTGCACATGGGCGCGGCCCGCCTCGGTGGCGGCGTAGGTCACGTCCTTGCCGTTCTTGCTGGAGGCCACCACGCCCAGCGCCAGCAGCTTCTTGAGCGAGTAGTTCACCACGTGCGTGTCTTCCACGTTCATGATGAAGCAGATGTCGGCCAGCCGCTTGTCGCGTGCGCGGTGCGTCACATGATGCAGCACCACCACGTCCAGCGGCGTGAGGTCGCGCAGACCGGCCGCGGCCATGCAGTGCACCACCCAGCGGTGGAACGCATTGCCCGCGACGATGAGGCCGAACTCGAACTCGCTCATCTCCGCACTGCGGTCCGACACCAGATGCGCGGACGACACGATGGGCCCGCGCGCCTTGGCGGCCTTGCCCACCTTGGCAGTGGCAGCGGGGGCCGGGGACTTGGGTCTGGCGGCTGCGGTCATGGTTTCACTCCGAGGACTGCGCCAAAAGCGACAGACGGCATTGGCATGGGATGTGCATGTCGATTGATTGTAGGGAGCAGCCCGATGATTTGCCGGCAATTTATCGACATTCAGGTGAATCACCTAGGCCGTTTCCCTGTGGCCCCCGCTACAGTGAACGCGCTGAGCCCCCTCTCTTCTCAACCCTTGCGGAGACCCCCGAGATGAAGCGTCGAAACCTTGCCGCCGTTGCACTGGCTGCCCTCACCGGCCTGTGCGCCCCCGCCCTGCATGCCCAGACCAAGTGGGACCTGGCCGCCGCCTACCCGGCCACCAATTTCCACACGGAGAACCTGGCGCAGTTCATCAGCGACGTGGACAAGGGGTCAGGAGGCAAGCTCAAGATCACGCTGCATGCCAACGCCGCACTGTTCAAGGCGCCCGAGATCAAGCGCGCCGTGCAGGGCGCGCAGGCGCAGCTCGGCGAGATCCTGCTCGCCAACTTCCAGAACGAATGGCAGATCTTCGGCGTGGACGGCCTGCCCTTCCTGGCCGACAGCTACGACGCGTCGATGAAGCTGTACAAGGCGCAAAAGCCCTTCCTGGAGAAGAAGCTGGCCGAGCAAGGCATGGTGCTACTGTACGCCGTGGCCTGGCCGCCACAGGGCATCTACACCAAGAAGCCCGTGAACAACGCCGCCGACCTGAAGGGCATCAAGTGGCGCGCCTACAGCCCCGCCACCGCGCGCATCGCCGAGCTGGTGGGCGCGCAGCCGGTGACGGTGCAGGCCGCCGAGTTCTCGCAAGCGCTCGCCACCGGCGTGGTGGAGTCCACCATGACCTCGGGCGCGACGGGCGTGGACAGCAAGCTCTACGAGCACCTCAAGTATTACTACGACACCCAGGCCTGGCTGCCCAAGAACGCGCTCATCATGAACAAGAAGGCGTTCGATGCGCTGGACAAGCCCGTGCAGGAAGCCGTGCTCAAGGCCGCCGCCGACGCGGAGACCCGCGGCTGGGCCGCCAGCCGCCGCGTGAACGAGGACACGTTGGCCAAGCTCAAGGCCGAGGGCATGCAGGTAGTGCCGCCCAGCAGCCAGCTGAAGGCAGACATGGCCAAGGTGGGCGACACCATGCTCAAGGAATGGCTGGACAAGGCCGGACCCGACGGCAAGGCGCTGATCGACGCCTACCGCAAGTAACACCTCCCCGCCCAGAGCCTCCACGCGCCAGACCACGATGCGACGCCTGTTGAACTTCCTCTATGACGGCGCCGCCGCGCTGGCGGCGCTGTGCATGGTGGCGCTTCTGTGCGCCGTGCTGCTGTCCATCGTGAGCCGGCAGCTCAGCTTCCATGTACCGGGCATCGACGCCTATGCGGGCTATCTCATGGCGGCTGCGGGTTTTCTGGCGCTGGCGCATACCCTCAAGCGCGGCGAGCACATCCGCGTGACGCTGGTGCTGAGCGCCCTCAAGGGGCGCACGCACCAGGCGCTGGAGCTGTTCGCGCTGGCCCTGGGCACGCTGCTGGCCGTGCTGTTCGCGTACTACAGCGTGCGGCTGGCCTGGCAGTCGCATGCGTTCAACGACATCTCCACCAGCAGCGACGCCACGCCGCTGTGGCTGCCGCAGCTGTCCATGGGCGTAGGCGCGATGGTGATGGCGATAGCCTTCGTGGACGAGCTGGTGCTGCAGCTCCTGGGCCGGCGCGCGGGTGCCACGCCGGGCGAAGCCCTGCGCAACGAATGACCGGAAGACGCCTTCATGAGTGACCTTGCCATCACCGGCCTGTTGATCCTGTCGCTGTTCCTGATCCTGGGCAGCGGCGTGTGGATCGGGCTCACGCTCTCGGGCGTGGCCTGGATCGGCATGCAATTGTTTTCCTCGCGCCCCGCGGGCGACGCCATGGCGGTGACCATCTGGGGCTCCTCGTCGAGCTGGACGCTCACCGCCCTGCCCCTCTTCATCTGGATGGGCGAGATCCTGTTTCGCACGCGGCTGTCGCAAGACATGTTCAAGGGCCTGGCCCCGTGGGTGCAGGGCCTGCCCGGGCGGCTGCTGCACACCAACGTGGTGGGCTGCACCATCTTTGCCGCCGTGTCGGGGTCCAGCGCCGCCACCTGCGCCACCATCGGCAAGATGACGCTGCCCGAGCTCACGCGCCGCGGCTACCCCGAGAAGATGGTCATCGGCACGCTGGCCGGCGCCAGCACGCTGGGCCTGCTGATCCCGCCCTCGATCATTATGATCGTCTACGGCGTGACGGCCGAGGTATCGATCTCCAAGCTGTTCATTGCCGGCGTGCTGCCCGGGGTGCTGCTGGCCGCGCTGTTCTCGGGCTACATCATGTTCTGGGCATTGCGCCACCCCGACCAGGTCCCAGCGGCCGATCGGCAGATGGGCCTGCTGGACAAGCTGCGCGAATCGCGCGCGCTGATTCCCGTGGTGCTGCTCATCGCCGCGGTGCTGGGCTCCATCTACACGGGCATCGCCACCGCCACCGAAGCCGCGGCCGTGGGCGTGGTGGGCTCGCTGGTGCTGTCCGCGGCGCAGGGGTCGCTGAACTGGGCGAGCTTTCGCGACGCGCTCATGGGCGCCACGCGGCTGTACTGCATGATCGCGCTGATCCTCGCGGGCGCGGCCTTCCTCACGCTGGCCATGGGCTACATCGGCCTGCCACGGCACCTGGCGGAATGGATCTCTTCGCTGGGGCTGAGCCAGGCGCAACTGGTGGTGGCGCTGGCCGTGTTCTACATCGTGCTGGGCTGCTTCCTGGACGGCATCTCCATGGTGGTGCTCACCATGGGCGTGCTGATGCCCACGGTGAACGCAGCGGGCATCGACCCCATCTGGTTCGGCATCTTCGTCGTGCTGGTGGTGGAGATGGCGCAGATCACCCCACCCGTGGGCTTCAACCTGTTCGTGCTGCAGGGCATGACGGGCAAGCAGCTACCGTGGATCGCCCGCGTGGCCGCTCCCATGTTCCTGCTGATGTGCGCGGCCGTCACGCTGATCTATGTGTTTCCGGGCATCGTGACCTGGCTCCCGCAGCAAATGACGGCGCGCTGACGAGGCCGCCGCCGCTCGGCAGCGCCTCCCTACAATGCGCCGATGTTCCACGTTCTTGCCATCTGCGCCGGTGCCTGCGCCGGCGCGCTTGCGCGCTGGCGGCTGGGCCTGTGGCTCAACACGCAGGGCGCGCTGCTGCCCTGGGGCACGCTCGCGGCCAACCTCATCGGCGGCTACCTCATCGGCCTGTGCCTGGCGCTGTTCCAGGCACTGCCGCAGTTGGACCCGGTCTGGCGCGCGCTGCTCATCACGGGCTTTTTGGGGGCGCTGACCACCTTCTCCACCTTCTCGGCCGAAGTGGTCGGGCTGCTGCAGCAGCAGCGCCTGGCGCAGGCCCTGGGCCTGTGTGCGCTGCATGTGGCCGGCTCGCTGTGCATGACCTGGGCCGGGCTGCACAGCCTGCCCTGGCTGTGGGCGGGCGCGCGGCAAGGCGTTTGATCACTATTAATTTAATAGCTGTTAGCGCTTGATACATAAGCGCTACAGGCCATTTTCATTAAAATCCCCTCGCTACACTGCGCACCCCGGCGACTGCCCCACAGACAGCCGCCTCCACTGAAAAATCATCCATGCAAGCCAATACCGATCTTCAAGACAGCCGCCTGGCGCATGCCTGGGCCGAGCTGCACAACTACGCCGTTGCCGGCAATCCACTGCACGCCGACGCCTACCGCCTCGCCTTCGCCGACCCCGAGTTCATGCTGCGCCGCGAGACGCGCGGCATCCGTTTTCAACTGGAACTGCTGAAGCCCGACCTGGGCCAGACGGCGCAGGGCATCGAGCACACCGTCGTGGTGTACGGCAGCGCACGCTTCATCTCGCCCGAAGCGGCCGAGCAGCAACTGGCCGATGCACGCGCCAGCGGCGATACCGAGCGCATTGCGCGCGCCGAGCGTGCGGTGAAGAACGCCTATTACTACGACCAGGCCCGCCAGTTCGCGCGCCTGGTGGCCGAGTACAGCGAGAGCCGCCCGCCCGCCGAGCGCCTGTACATCTGCACCGGCGGCGGCCCGGGCATCATGGAGGCGGCCAACCGCGGCGCGCACGACGCAGGGGCGCTCAACGTGGGCCTCAACATCTCGTTGCCGCACGAGCAAAGCGGCAACCGCTTCATCTCGCCCTCGCTGTCGTTCAAGTTCCACTATTTCGCGCTGCGCAAAATGCATTTCATGATGCGCGCCAAGGCCCTGGTGCTGTTCCCTGGCGGCTTCGGCACGCTGGACGAACTGTTCGAGGTGCTCACGCTGGTGCAGACCGGCAAGGCCAAGCCCGTGCCCATCGTGCTGTTCGGCGTGGCCTTCTGGAAGAAGCTGATCAACTTCGAGGCGCTCGTGGAGCAAGGCACGATCTCGCCCGAGGACCTCCAGCTGTTCCACTACACCGACGACCCAGCCGAGGCCTGGAGCATCATCCGCACGTTCTACGAACTCTGACCGCGCACCAGCGGCGCGGCGCCCCGTGCGGACCGCCTTGACAGTCCAGGCCTGTCAGGGATGCGGCGGAGGGGCCGGCGCCTCGCCGCGCAACCGCCAGGCCACGCGCGCACCCAGCCCCACAGTGGCGCCCACGGCCCAGAACAGGCCACTCAGCCCTACCAGCGCGCTCGCGGTGCCAAACAGCAGCGGCATCACCACGCTGGAGCCGTTGATCGCCATCAGCCGCAGACCCAGCGCCTCGCCATGGCGGTGCGCGGGCGTGAGTTGGTGCAGCATGCTCATGATCATGGGCTGCACCGAGCCCAGCGCGAACCCCAGCAGCACCGAGCACGCTCCCAGCGTCACGGCCGTCGGCAGCAGCGGATAGACCGCGAACAGCAGTGCCGTCGCCACCATGGCGCCGGTGACCACGGTGGATTCGCGCAGCCGGTCGGCCACCAGCGGCATGAGCACGCGGATCACCGCGGCGGCAATCGCAAACGCGCCGAGGATGGAGCCGATCACCGAGGCCGACAGCCCCCGCTCATGCCCCAGCAGCGGCACCACGAAGGTGTGCACGTCCCAGCACGACGACAGCAGCCAGTTCACGATGAGCAGCCGCCGAAAGCCGGGCTCGGCCAGCAGGTCCCAGGCCCGCGCGCGCGTGCCGTCCTCCGCGGCCACCACTGGCGGCATCTCCTGCGTGCCGCGCACCCAGAACCAGGTGGCCAACGGCAATACCGCCATGAGCGCGAAGGCCGCGCGAAAGCCCGTGGTCGCGCCCGCCTGCGCACCCGCGTGATCGATCAGCAGCCCCGCGCAGAACGGGCCCAGGAAGTTGGACACCGCCGGCCCGATGGCCAGCCAGCTGAAGACCTGGCGCAGTTGCGTGCCGCCGTGCGCGGCGCGGCCCACGTGGCGTTGCAAGGCGATCGTGGCAGCCCCCGTGGCGCCACCGGTGAGCAGTGCCGCAGCGCACAGCACCGCAAACGTCGGCCACACCAGCGCCGCGCCGGCACCCAGGACGGCCGCGACGACCGCGTGGCGCACCGGGCGCTTGAGCCCATGGCGGTCGGCATAGCGCCCCGCGGGCAGCGCCAGGAACACCTGCGTGAGCGCGAACAGCGCCAGCAGCACGCCCACGGCCGCCGCGCTGTAACCCTCGCGCAGCGCCAGCAGCGGCGCGGCCATGCGCATGCCCGCCATGCTGGCGTGGATGCAGATCTGGCCGGCGATCAGCCGCGCGAGCGCCAGGTTCAAGTCACTCGCCTTCGTCTTCGATCAGCAGGTCCGGCAAGGGTGCACCCTCTGCATCGCCCTGCTCCGCCGCCGGCTCCGGCGCGGGCAGCTCCTGCACGCCGCGCAGCTTGCGCTGGATGGCACGTGTGCGCACATCCACCTGCTCGAACTTCTTGGCCGCCGCGTCGATGGACTTGCGCGTAGCCTCCACCACGTCGCCGAACTTGGCGAACTCAGTCTTCACCTGGCCCAGCACGCTCCACACCTCGGACGAGCGCTTCTCGATGGCCAGCGTCTTGAAGCCCATCTGCAAGCTGCTGAGCATGGCCGCCAGATTGGCAGGCCCGGTGATCATCACGCGGCAGTCGTTCTGCACCGCCTCGACCAGCCCGGGGCGGCGCATGACTTCGGCAAACAGCCCTTCGGTGGGCAGGTAGAGCACCGCGAAGTCGGTGGTGTACGGAGGCGCCACGTATTTGCTGAAGATCTTCTTGGCTTCCAGGCGGATGGAGGATTCGAAGGCGTTGCCCGCCGCTGCGATGGCCCCCTTGTCCGCCGTGTCCTGCGCGTCCAGCAGGCGCTGGTAGTGCTCCACGGGGTACTTGGAGTCGATGGGCAGCCACACGGGCTGCTCGTCGCTCTTGCCCGGCAGGCGGATGGCAAATTCCACGAGGTCGTCGCTGCCCGGCATGGTCTTGACGTTGCGGGCGAACTGCTCGGGCGTGAGCACGTTGTCGATGATCGCGCCCAGCTGCATTTCGCCCCAGGTGCCGCGCGTCTTCACGTTGGTCATCACGCGCTTCAGGTCTCCCACGCTGCCGGCCAGCGTCTGCATCTCGCCCAGGCCCTTGTGCACCTGCTCCAGCCGGTCGCTCACCAGCTTGAAGGACTCGCCCAGGCGCTGCTCCAGCGTGGCGTGCAGCTTTTCGTCCACGGTGCGGCGCATCTCCTCCAGCTTGGCGGCGTTATCGCCCTGGATGGCGGCCAGGCGCTCGTTGAGCGCGCCCCGCAGCGCCTCGGCATTGTTCTGGCTGCTGGCGACCAGGCCGGACAGTTGTTGCCCCATGGACTCCTGCAGGGCCGAGAACTGGCTGCGCAGCTGCTGCGTGGTGCCTTCCAGCTGGTCGCGCAGCGCGCCCGACATGGTGCCCAACTGGCCCTGGATGTCGCCCTTGAGCGAGTCCAGCGTGCCGCGCGTGGTGCCGCTCAGCGCCTCGAAGCGCTCCTGGATGCGCTGGCCGAAGAGCTGCGTGCTCTCGGCCATGGCGTCGCGCGACTTCAAGCTGTCGGCCGCCAGCGCCTGCGCCGTCTGGCTCAGCTCGGCACGAAAGGCGGCCAGCGCATCCGCCTGCTCCTTGCGGGCCACGGCGGCATCGGCGCGCGCCTGCGCCAGGTGCTGCTCCAGACGCGACTGCAGCGCGGCAAAGGACGCCTGCAGCTCGCCGCGGCTGGTGCGCGACTCCTGCGCCGCCAGCGCCAGCCGCTCGTCCAGCAGGGCCTGCGTGGTCTGGGTGAACCCGCGCAGTTGCTGGGCCATGGCATCCAGCGCTCCGTCATTCTTGGCCACGGCCAGCTGCGTGGCCTGCACCGCAGATTCCAGCGACTGCAGGCGCGCCAGCCATTCGGGCGGCAGGTCCACGCGCGGGCGGCGCAGTAGCAGCACCGCCAGCAACACCACGGTGAGCACCAGCAACGCCAGTGCGGCGGTCATTTCGAATGTCATTCTTGAACTATCAAAACAATAGCTGTTAGCGCTTGTCCATCAAGCGCCAGAGGCCAATTTCATTCACACCTTGGCGGGCGTGTTCACGGGAGTGAGGGCACCGCGCCCGTCGAAGAACGCCACCAGGTTGTCCGCCGCCAGTTGCGCCATGGCGAGCCGCGTGGGCACGGTGGCGCTGGCGATGTGCGGGGTGAGCACCACGTTGGGCACCTCCAGCAACGCGGGGTGCACCGCGGGCTCGCCTTCGAACACGTCCAGCCCCGCGGCAGCGATGCGGCGCTCCTTGAGCGCCTGGGCCAGCGCCGCGTCATCCACGATGCCGCCGCGCGCGATGTTGATCAGCGTGGCCATGGGCTTCATGCGCGCGATCTCGGCCGCGCCGATGGCATGGTGCGACTCGGGCGTGTAGGGCAGCACCAGCACGAGGTGGTCGGCCTGGGCCAGCAGCTCGTCCTTGCCCACGTAACGCGCCTTGCATTCGGCCTCCAGCGCGGGCGACAGGCGCGAGCGGTTGTGGTAGATCACGTTCATGCCAAAGCCATGCGCCCCACGCTTGGCAATGCCCTGCCCGATGCGGCCCATGCCCAGGATGCCCAGCGTGCTGCCATGCACCTCGCAGCCGGCGAACATGTCGTAGCTCCAGCGCGTCCACTGGCCGGCGCGCAGGTAATGCTCGCTCTCCGTGATGCGCCGCGCCGTGGCCATGAGCAGCGCAAAGCCGAAATCGGCCGTGGTCTCGGTCAACACGTCGGGCGTGTTGGTGCCCTGCACGCCGGCGGAGGTCATCGCGGGGATGTCGAAGTTGTTGTAGCCCACCGTCATGTTGGCCGCGATGCGCAGCTGCGGGCAGGCGGCCAGCAGCTCGGCGTTCACGGGCTGGGTGCCGGTGAGCAACGCGCCGTCCTTGCCCTGCAGCCGCTCGATGAGCTCGGCCTGCGTCCACAGGTTGTCGTCCTGGTTGGCATACACCTCGAAATGCTGCGTCAGGCGCTCAATGACCTCGGGGAAGATCTTGCGCGCGACGAGGATGTGGGGCTTGGACATGGGAAGTGCTCCTTTCGGTCAGGTGTCGGCAGCCTGAACGCGGGGCCGTGCCGAGGCACCCCGCGGTTCAGGCCCGGGCTCATTGCAACCAGATGAAGGTCATCACGACGAACAGCGGCACCAGGATGCCGCACGACCACAGCATGTAGCCGAAGAAGCTGGGCATCTTCACGCCGCGGTCCTCCGCAATCGCCTTGACCATGAGGTTGGGCGCGTTGCCGATGTAGGTGTTGGCGCCCATGAACACGGCCCCCGCCGAGATGGCGGCCAGCGTGGCGGCATGCGTGGTCATCAGCGTGGCCGCATCGCCGCCGGCCGTGTTGAAGAACACCAGGTAGGTGGGCGCGTTGTCCAGGAACGAGCTGAGCAGGCCGGTGGCCCAGAAATACATCGCCGGATCGGGCGAGCCGTCGGGCCGCGTGACGGCGGAGACGATGGCGCCGAAAGGCCCGTTCACGCCGGCCTTGAGCATGGCAATGACGGGAATGATGGTCAGGAAGATGCCCGCGAACAGCTTGGCCACCTCTTGCATCGGGCCCCAGCCGAACTGGTTGTCCGCATGCACTTGCCGCGGCGTCAGCGCCAGCGACGCCACGGTCACCGCGATCAGCCCCGCATCGCGCACCAGGCCGGGCAGGCCCAGCGGCGTGCCGGCTATCACCCATTCCACGGGCGACTTCCAAATGCCGCTGAGCAGCACCAGCCCCACCACGGCCAGCAGCAGCACGAAATTGATCTTGCCGTCAAAACCCAGCGCGGCCGGTGCCGAATCGGGGGTGGGATCGGTGCGGCTGACTTCACCCGCCTGGCGGTAGTACCAGCTGTCCATTACATAGAACAGCACCAGCAGCACGCCAATCAGGAACAGCGTTTCCGGAAACACGTGCCGCGCCGTCCAGAAGAAATCCACGCCCTTGAGGAAGCCCAGGAACAGCGGCGGATCGCCCAGCGGCGTGAGCGAGCCGCCGGCGTTGGAGACGATGAAGACGAAGAACACCACCACGTGCGCCACATGCTTGCGGTTGTCGTTGGCGCGGATCAGCGGACGGATCAGCAGCATGGACGCGCCCGTGGTGCCCATGAAGCTGGCCAGCACCGCGCCCACGGCGAGGAAGCCGGCATTCAGGGCCGGGCTGCCGTGCAGGTTGCCACGGATATAGATCCCCCCGGCCACGGTGAACAGCGCCGTGAGAAGGATCACGAAGGGCAGGTATTCCGCGACCAGCGCATGCGCGAAGCCCGCCGCCGCCACGCCGGGGCCAAAGACCACGGCAAACGGCACCAGAAACGCCAGCGCCCACGCGGCGGTGACCTTGCCGAAGTGGTGGTGCCAGAACAGCGGCGCCAGCAACGGCAGCAGCGCAATGCTCAACAGCACGCCGGCAAACGGGACACCCCACAGCACCGACAGCTGGCTGCCGTCGATCTCCGCCGCCCCCGCCAGCGCGGGTGCCAGGCACAGCAGCCCAAGGGCCAGGGTGCGGATGGGGTTCATGGACAGGTCTCCTCGGGTCGTTCTTGGGAAAGTTGAAATGCCGCCGGCGGCGCCAGGCGCGCGCTCACTGCGGCGAGGGAATCTCGAACACCTGGCGCAGGTAAGCCAGGTATTTCTCGTCGTTGCACATGTTCTTGCCGGGTGCGTCCGACAGCTTGGCCACGGGCTGGCCGTTGCAGCGCGTCATCTTGATCACGATCTGCAATGGCTCGTAGCCCAGATCGTTGGTCAGGTTGGTGCCGATGCCGAACGCCAACTGGCAGCGGCCGTTGAAGCGCTGGTACAGCTCGATGATGCGCGGCACGGTCAGCGCGTCGCTGAAGATCAGCGTCTTGGTCAATGGGTCCACGCGGTTGTCGCGGTAGTGCTGCAGCAGCCGCTCGCCCCATGCGAAGGGATCGCCGCTGTCGTGGCGCGCGCCATCGAAAAGCTTGCAGAAGTACAGGTCGAAGTCGCGCAGGAAGGCGCTCATGCCGTACACGTCGGACAGCGCGATCCCCAGGTCGCCGCGGTATTCCTTGGCCCACATCTCGAAGCCGAACACCTGGCTGTCGCGCAGCCGCGGGCCGAGGGACTGGCAGGCCTGCAGGTATTCGTGCGCCATGGTGCCCAGCGGCGTCACGCCCAGCTTCATTGCGTACAACACGTTGCTCGTGCCCGCAAACTGCCCCGGCGCGCCGCGCCGGTCGTCAGAGCCCAGGCGCACGCACAGCACGCGCAGCACCTCCTCGTGCCAGGCGCGTGAAAAGCGCCGGCGCGTGCCGTAGTCGGCAATCTTGAGGCTGTCCAGTCCCGGCTGCTGCAGCTGGCCGATCTTGGCTTCGAGCCGGCGGCGCCCCTCGGGAAAGTCGGGCACCTTCTGCGTGTTGCGGAAGTACACCTCGTTCACGATCGCCAGCACCGGGATCTCGAACAGGATGGTGTGCAGCCAGGGCCCGGTGATGGTGATGTCGATCTCGCCCGAGGGCAGCGCGCTCACGCGGATGTACTTCTCGTTGAGGCGAAACAGCCCCAGGAAGTCGACGAAATCGCTCTTGATGAAGCGCAGCGAGCGCAGGTAGGCCAGCTCCGCGTCCTGGAACTGCAGGCTGCACAACGCGCGGATCTCGTCGCGGATCTCGCTGACGAAGGGCGCCAGCTCCACACCCGGGTTGCGGCACTTGAAGCGGTACTCCACCTGCGCGCCCGGAAACTGGTGCAGCACCACCTGCATCATGGTGAACTTGTACAGGTCGGTGTCGAGCAGGCTGGTGATGATCATGGATGCGCGCGGGGCAGACTGTCCCGCTACTGGACATGGCGATGGGGATCCGCCGCGCCGCCACACACGCGTGGCCGGGCCGGCGAGGCCCTGATTCTGGCATCAACCCACCCGGGCCGCCGCGAACCGGCGCGCAGCCCCGGCAGCCCTCAGGGAAAGCCGGCGCGCCGCGCCCGCGATCAACGCGCCACGCACAAGGGCTGCAGTGCCTGGCGCAGCCGATCGGGCAGCGCACGCGGACGGCGGTCGTCCCGTCCCACGTACACATGCACGAAGTGGCCGCAAGCCGCACTCATGGCCTCGCCCTGGGCGAACAGGCCGACCTCGTAGCGCACGCTCGTGTCACCCAGCCGCGCCACACGGATGCCGGCGTCGATGGTTTGCGGGAACGCCAGCGACGCGAAATAGTTGCACTGCGTCTCGATGACCAGCCCGATGGTGTCGCCGTGATGGATGTCCAGCGCGCCCTGCTCGATCAGGTAGGCGTTCACCGCGGTGTCGAACCAGCTGTAGTACACGACGTTGTTCACATGGCCATAGACGTCGTTGTCCATCCAGCGTGTACCGATGGAGCGAAACACCGCGTAGGCCTCGCGCGGCTGCGGCTGCGGCCGGGGCTGCGGGGCCGTGCCCGCAGCGGCTGCCGCACCTGAGGGAGAGAGGGACGTGTTCATGAGGCGCTGATTCTGCCAGCGGCCAGCGGCGGCCTCCCCTTGTCCCCTGTCTTCGTAATAGGCAGCGCGCAGTCCACCGCCGGTCCAGATGTAACCAACAGAACTTTGGGAGTTGCCCCTAAAAATGCTGCATTGCAACAAAAACGCTTGCGCCTAACGACAGGATCCCTAAAATTCGGTTCATGCTGCACTGCAACATGACGCACAGGTCAGTCAGGGCAGATGTCTCAACCCGCCCATCCCGGGCATTCAATGGAGATATGACATGTCGCTGACCCCTGAGCAAATCCTCGCTTCCCACAAGGCCAACCTGGAGACCCTGTTCGGCCTGACGAACAAGGCCTTTGAAGGCGTGGAGAAGCTCGTCGAGTTGAACGTGACCGCCTCGCGCGCTGCCCTGGCCGAAGCCGCCAGCCACACCCAGGCCGTGCTGTCCGCCAAGGACGCACAAGAGCTGCTCGCACTGCAAGCCAGCCTGTTCCAGCCCCTGGCGGAAAAGGCCGTGGCTTACAGCCGCCATCTGTACGACATCGCTTCCGGCACGGGCGCCGAGTTCGGCAAGACCTTCGAAGCCCAGGCCGTAGAAGTGCAGCGCAACTTCACCAACCTGGTGGACAGCGCCGCCAAGAACGCCCCCGCTGGTTCCGAGACCACCGTCGCCGTCTTCAAGAGCGCTGTGTCTGCCGCCAACAACGCCTTCGAGTCGGTGCAAAAGGCCGTGAAGCAGGCCAGCGATGTGGCCGAAGCCAACTTCAACGCCGTGGCCAGCTCTGCCGCCACCGCTGCCAAGACGGCGACCGCCGCAACCGCGGCTCCCCGCAAGCGTTGAGTGAATCGCTGCCACGTCGCTGGCAAATTTCAGGGTTTACCCCTATAATTCACCCACTGGCCCGGCGATGGGAATGAACGTCGCAGGGCCCTCCAGTTGTCTCCTTGGATCCTCTCGAAACTCTGGTTTCTTGGATCCCTTCAAGCCCAGTCCCTGACTGGGCTTTTTTTTGGGCGGATGGCCGCCGCGGCCTACCGGCGCCTTCGGCGGCAGCCGAGGCCCCGGCAGCGCCCGTCAATCAGCGGCCTGGATGGCGCCCGCCTGCGTGAGGCGCTCGGCCACCAGCAGCTTGTGCATCTCGGCCTGGGTCATGATGCCCAGGTCCTCGGCCACCACGGCAATCGGCTTGCCCGTGGCAATGGCCGACTTGGCGATGGCGGCCGCCTTCTCGTAGCCGATCAGCGGGTTGAGCGCGGTCACCAGCGTCACCGACGCGGCGATGCGTTCCGTCAGCAGCCCCTGGTTGGCCACGATGCCCTCCACGCAGTTCACCTGCAGGGTGTGGCAGGCCCTGGCCAGGTGGTGCAGGCTCTTGTGCAGCGCCCAGCCCATCAGCGGCTCGAAGGCGTTGAGCTGCAGTTGGCCCGCTTCGGCGGCCATGGTGATGGCGGCGTCGTTGCCGATCACTTCGAAGCACACCTGGTTCATCACCTCGGGGATCACGGGGTTGACCTTGCCGGGCATGATGGACGAGCCCGCCTGGCGCGCGGGCAGCTGGATATCGCCCACGCCGGCTTGCGGGCCCGAGGACAGCAGGCGCAGGTCGTTGCTGATCTTGGAGAGCTTGGCGGCGATGCGCTTGAGCACGCCCGAGATGTCAACGAAGGCCCCCGTGTCCGACGTGGCGGCGATCAGGTTGGCCGCGGCCTTGACCGGCACGCCCGACAGCCGCGCCAGCTCAGGGATGACCACGTCCACGTAGCCGACGGGCGCGTTGATGCCGGTGCCGATGGCGGTGCCGCCCATGTTCACCTCGGTCATCAGGTAGGCGGACTCGCGCAGGCGGCGCTCATCGTCGGCAATCATGGCGGCGAAGGCGGCAAACTCCTGGCCCAGCGTCATGGGCACGGCATCTTGCAACTGGGTGCGGCCGATCTTCAGGATGCCCTTGAATTCCTCGGCCTTGGCCTCGAACGCGCCGCGCAGGGCCGACAGGGCCTTGAGCAGCGTCTCGATACCGAAATAGGTGGCGATCTTCAGCGCCGTGGGGTAGGCATCGTTGGTGCTTTGCGATGCGTTGACGTGATCGTTCGGGTGGATCGTGTCATAGCGGCCCTTGGGCAATCCCAGGTGCTCCAGGGCACGGTTGGCGATCACCTCATTGGCGTTCATGTTCGTGGAGGTGCCGGCACCGCCCTGGATCACGTCCACGACGAACTGGTCGTGCAACTGTCCGGCGATCAGGTCGTCGCAGGCTTGGGCAATGGCGTGGGCTTGGGTTGCGTTGATCGCGCCGAGCTGCAGATTGGCGTGGGCGGCGGCCTTCTTGACGAAGGCAAAGGCCCGGATCAACTCGGGCATGTGGGCCACGGTGTGGCCGGTGATGGGAAAGTTTTCTACGGCACGAGCGGTGTGGACGCCCCAATACGCGTCCGGGGGAATGGTCTTGATACCGATGAAGTCATGTTCTTGACGCATGGTCGATCTGCTTTCTAGCGAAATGGAGTAAATAAAAGGGGAACAAAGCCAGGCCCCAAGTGAAAACACCGCCTGAGGTGCAGGCGGTGCTTGGTGGGTGCAGCCGTGGAGCGCCCTGGAGCCGGGCGCGCACCTTGTGGGCGCAAGTGCCGGGCCAGACGTGGCAATGCCCCGGGCACCATGGCGCCCAGGGCATTGGGTGCGGATTATGGACCACTACCACGCGCGCGCATGAGAACCTTAGCTTTGCGCATAACCATGCCCACGCGGCGGGCAGGCGGCGGCCAGGAGCGCTCTACACTGCGGCCGTGCCATTTCCTTGCGACCCCACTTTTCCGCCCCTTTCCCCCTCAGGCGCACGGCGCCGCACGCTGCTGCAGGCGCTGGGCCTCGCCCTGGCGCCCGGCATGCCCGCGCTGGTCCGGGCGGGCACCGCCCAGCAATGGCCGCAGGCCCTGGCCGTGCCCGGGGGCGTGGCCCGGCTGTCGCTGGGCCCCGCGGCCGAGCGGCCGGTGGTGCACGCGGGCGACGTCCCGGTGCTGGTGCTGGGCGATGCGATCGAGTGGACGGCCATCGTCGGCATCCCGCTGGCCGCGCCTACGGGCGAGGCCGAGGTGACGGTACAGGCCACGCCGACCGCACCGGCGCGGCGCGTGGCTTACCGCGTGGCAGCCAAGCAGTACCGCGAGCAGCGCCTGACCGTGGCACCGCGCACGGTGGACCTGGCACCCGAAGACCTGGCCCGCCACGAGCGTGAGCGCGCGCACCAGCAGCACGTCATGGCTACCTTTTCAACGCCCTTGCCAGAGGAGCTGCAGATGCGCCAGCCCGTGCCGGGACGGCGCTCCAGCAGCTTCGGTCTGCGGCGCGTGTTCAACGGCCAGGCGCGCAATCCGCACAGCGGCATGGACATTGCCGCCGCCACGGGCACCCCTGTCGCCGCGCCGCTGGCGGGCCGGGTGATCGATGTGGGCGACTATTTCTTCAACGGCGGCACCGTGTGGCTGGACCATGGCGGCGGCCTGCTCAGCATGTACTGCCACCTCAGCCGCATGGACTGCCAGGTGGGTGACGTACTGCGCACGGGCGATGCGTTCTGCAGGGTAGGGGCCACCGGCCGCGTGACCGGCCCGCACCTGCACTGGGGCGTGATGCTCAACCGCACCATGGTAGACCCGGCCCTGTTCCTGCCCGCATGAGCACGCCCCCTGCCCCACGCCCGCGCCTGGCGCTGCGCCGCCCCGCGGCCGCGCCAGCACCCGTCCCCCAGCGCGCGGCGCGGCTGCTGCGCTTCAACAAGCCCTATGGCGTGCTGAGCCAATTCACGCCCGAGGGGCGCTGGCGCGGGCTCCAGGACTTCATCGACGTGCCCGGCGTCTATGTGGCGGGGCGGCTCGATGCCGACAGCGAGGGACTGCTGCTGCTCACCGACGACGGGGCGCTGCAGGCACGCATCAGCGATCCGCGCCACAAGATGGAGAAGACCTACTGGGTGCAGGTGGAGGGCATTCCTGACGAGGCCGCGCTGCAGGCCCTGCGCCAGGGCGTGCAGCTCGGCGACGGCCCCACCCTGCCCGCACGCGTGCGCCGGCTGGAGCCGCCGCCCGCCCTCTGGGAGCGCGATCCGCCCATCCGCGTGCGCCAGAACATTCCCGACTGCTGGATCGAACTCATCATCCGCGAAGGCCGCAACCGCCAGGTGCGCCGCATGACCGCCGCCGTGGGCCACCCCACGCTGCGGTTGGTGCGCGCGGCCATCGGCCCCTACGCCCTGGACGGGCTGGAGCCGGGCTGCTGGCAGCCCGCCAGCCCGCCCTCGCCAGTGCCGCACCACCGCAAAAAGTAGAGCTGCTGGCGCTTTCCTGCATTGGCTTTGCGCCGGATTTTTCACTTACGCTCAGCACCCTCCACCCAGCAGCGACAATCGCGGCGGGAGGAACTGAACACCATGACCACAAACCCTGGCGACGGCCTGTCCCTCGCCCCGCTCGACCCCGCGCCCACGCAACCCGCGCCTGCTGCGGCCTCATCGCACGTCGCACGCACCTGCCCACGCTGCCACTACACGCGCCAGGCCAGCGACACCGCCCCCGCCTGGCAATGCCCGCGCTGCGCGGTGGTCTACGACAAGGCCACGCCGCGCCCACGCGCACGCGCGGGCCACGATGAAGAGGACGATACCCAGCCCGTCCCGCTGGACCCGCGCCGCGCCCGGGCCAGCGCGGGTCTGCCCTGGGCCTGGATCGCCCTGGGCAGCGCCGTGCTGGCCGGGGCCGCGCTGCTGGGCTGGAAGTGGAACGGCGAGCGCCAGCGCAGCGCCCAGCAGGAGCAACGCGCCGCCAGCGACAGCCGCGCCGCCGATGTCAGCCAGGCCCGCGCCGTGCAGGACGGGCGGGCGCGCATCGATGCACTGGAGCACCAGTGGCGCATGGGCGAAGGCGCCCAGGCGCTGCCTGCCGTGCGCGCGCTGGCCGACGAGGGCGAGCCGCGGGCCATGGTGCTGCTGGGCTCCATGCTGCTGGGTGGCAGCAGCTACCGCAACGCCATCGGCCAGCCGCTGGACCCGGCCGAGGCGCTGCAATGGCTGGAGCGCGCCGCCCGCGCGGGCGATGCCACCGCCGCCGTGCGCCTGGGGGGTCTGTATGAGCGCGGTGAACATGTGCCGCGCCAGCCCTCACTGGCCGAGAACTGGTACCTGCGTGCCGCGCGCCAGGGCGACGGCGCGGGCCTGTACAGCCTGGGCATGCTCTACGCGCGGGGCGCCGATCCCGTAAGCCAACGCCCCGTCCCCGCGTGGATGCTGCTCACGCTGGCCGAACGCGCCTCGCGCGGCGCACCGGTGCGCGACGCGCTGCTGACCGAGCAGCACTACCCGTCCAGCGCCCGTGCAGGCCTGGTCCGCCTCAAGGACAAGCTGCACCCCAGCGACATTGCCGAGGCCGAGCGCCTGGCCGACGCCTGGAAGCCCGGCCAGCCGCTGGGCTTCTAGCGCGGCACGCGCCCGCCAGCGCCACGGGCGGCCTGCACGGTGTGCAGTGCGCCGCGCGGCGCTAGCGCTTGCGCCACCAGACGACCAGGGCGAGGAACACCACACCCGTGAGCAGCGGCACGGCGGACATGAGTAGCTCGACAAACGAGCTGCGCCGCATGCCGGACCACACCTCCACGCGCACGCCGTCCAGCCGCAGGTTGCTCGCGCCTGCGAACTCCAGCGCCGGCGCCACCTTGCGGTCCTCCTTGAAGCTCACCGGCCCGGCCGTGCCCGCCAGCTGCAGCACCTGGCCCGCGCGCGTGCCCGTCCCGAACGAAGCGCCCTGCACCATCGACAGGCGCGTGCCGTTGTCCGTGTCCCAGCCGGCCATCCAGCGCGTGAGGCCCTCGCCGTCGGACTGGGCCACGCCGGCCACGTGCACCACCAGCGTGTAGGGGTTGCCGCTGGCGGGCAGGTCCAGCGCGCGCGGCGCCTTCCAGGCCACCGTTTCGGAGAAAAAGCCCGCGGGCTTGCTGCCGGCCGTCTTGTCCTGGTGGCGCGCCAGTCGCGCCAGGTCTTCGGGCGTCAATTCGAACGACTCCACCAGGCGCTTGCCCCAGGCGGTGGACGCGTCGCGCGCGCCCGCGGGCGTGGCGGGCAGTGCCAGCAGGCCAGCGGTGGCCAGGGCGAAGCACACGCCCGCCGCAGAAAAGACGCGCAAACGCTGGCGCGGACAGGACACGGTGGCGTGCATGTGGGGGCTCCCTCGGGTGGCTGTGCGGTGCTGCGAATGGCACCGTTTGCATCGATTTTAATAGCTGCCAGCGCTTGATGGACGGGCGCTAGAGCGGTTTTTTGTCTTGAACCTGCACGGCTGGACGGCGCAGGCGCAGTGCGCCGTCCAGCACCAGCAGAGCCACGGCGGCGAAAATGGGGCCGTAGGTGGGCCACTGCGCCGCGCCGATGCTCTCGCCCAGCGCCAGCGCCACCAGCGCCAGCAGTACCGGCTCCACATAGCTCAAGAGACCAAACAACCCCAGCGGCAGCAGGCGGCTGGCGGCCATGTACAGCGCCAGCGCCACGGCGCTGAGCACGCCCAGGACGGGCACCATCGCCCACAGGTGCGCATGCTCCAGCACCAGCGGCAGGGACGACGGCACGCGCACCACGAACCACAGCGCCGCGGGCACCAGCAGCAGCATGTCCAGCCAATGGCCGCCCAGGTGGTCGGTGCCCAGGCGCCGGCGCATCACGAAATACGCGGTGTAGCCCAGTGCGACCAGCCAGGTCTCCCACGACATGCCGCCGGCGCGCAACACCTCGTGCAGCACTCCCGCGCCCGCCAGTGCCGTGGCCAGCCACTGCAGGTGCGACAGCCGCTCGCGGTACAGCACCCGCCCGGCCAGCACCATCACCAACGGCAGCAGGAAGTAGCCCAGCGACACCGGCAGCGCCCGCCCGTGCAGCGGCGCCCATAAAAACAGCCACAGCTGCACGCCCAGCATGGCGGCGCTGGCCAGCAGCCCCAGCGCCAGCAGCGGCTGCCGCCACGCGCGCGCAGCCAGCAGGCGCACACCCGGCCACTGCCCGCGCGCCAGCAGCAGCGCCGTGGTGAACGGCAGCGTGCACAGCACGCGCCAGCCGAAGATCTGCTCGCCATCCAGCGGCGCCAGCGCCGGTGCCAGGTAATACATGGCGCCGAACAGAACGGACGCGACGATGGACGCAACAAGACCTTGGATCACAACGGCAGCAGGTGGACAAGAAACGATGCGGGAAACCCGGCGACAACACGGCGTCGCCGCCGCGGGCAAGACACGACAGGCACGCATCCGGACGAGGACAGCAGGCAGGCGCCCGAACGAGGAAAGGGCAGGCCTTTGCCCGCGTGCGACCCGCGATTGTCGGCCATTGGCGCGCGCCCCGCCGCCGCACCACTTATGCCCACCGCCTGTGGGCGGCCCTGTGGACAACCGCCGGGACAACCCCGCGCAGGCCGCGCCGGCATTGGGCTGCAGCGCATCGCCCATTTTTTAGGCAATCGGCATGGGCAAGGCCGCGATGCCGCGCGGACCTGCAAGCGCGCATCCGACACGGTTATAGTGCGCGCCTTTGCGGCGTCACCGTGCGACAGCGGCGCGGCAGCAGTGGCCGCATGCCGACGCGCCACCGCCACCGCGCCGCGCTTTTATCCGCTCTTCACCACTGCCCCACCCGTGTCCGCTGCCGCCCTCCTCTGCCTTGTGATTGCCATCAGCGATGGCGACACGCTCACCGTGCGTTGCGGCACGCCGGGGGCCTGGCGCCCGCAGCGCGTGCGCGTGGTGGCGATCGACGCGCCCGAGAGCCGCCAGGCCTTCGGCCAGCGCGCGCGCCAGAACCTGGCGCGCCTGTGCTTTCGCCAGCAGGCCGCCCTGCGCACGCTGGGCCGCGACGACTACGGCCGCACGCTGGCGCATGTACGCTGCCAGGGGCAGGACGTGGGCACGGCCCAGGTGCGCGCCGGCCTGGCCTGGGTTTATGCATCGCAGGCCAAGCGCTACCCCCACCTGGTGGCGCTGCAGCGCCAGGCACGCGCCAGCCAGACTGGGCTGTGGTCGCAGCCACGCCCGCAGGCCCCCTGGGACTACCGGCGCCGGCACCGGTAGGCGACTATCATTTCAATAGCTGTTCGCGCTTTTCCATCAAGCGCTACGGGCCATTTTGGCTAGGAACTCGCACCCGTTTCGTCGGCCTGAAACACGCCGGACAGCAACTGCGCCAGCCGCTCGCCAGGCAGGCGAAAGCCGCAGGCCTGGGCATGGCCGCCGCCGCCCATGCTCACGGCCAGGGGCGAGCAGTCGTAGCCGCGCTGCGAGCGCAGGCCCACCTTGACCTGCCCGTCCTTGCCCACCACCCACATCAGCGCGAAGGTGCCGCTCTGGCGCGACAGCAACTCGCCCACCAGGCTGTGGAAGGCGCCGGGCGCATTCACCATCAGCCCGGCCTCGCCGTTGAACACCAGCGGCTGCGCACCGCCCGCCACGTCCTGCGCCAAATGGCGGAACTTCTCGTCCATGGCCTGCCCGCGCGCGACGAAGGCCGCCGTCTCGGCGGGCGTGAAGTCGGCGATCTGCTGCCAACGGGCGAAGTCGAACGGCTCCATGTCCAGCGCCGCCACGTAGCCCGCGGTGTCGGGGTACTGCCAGGCCCACAGGTCGCGGTCTTCCACGTGGCGCACCAAGGCGGGCAGTGGTGCGTCACGGTGGAAAAACTCCCACGCCAGGCGCGCGCCAGACTTGCCCATGTCGAAGTGCAGGCCCCCGCAGCGGCAGGCAAAGCCCTCCAACTGCTCGGCCGCGCTCTTGTGGTGGTCCAGCAGTACCAGCCGGGCGGCACGCGCGTCGATGGCGGCGAGCAGGTCGGGCGCAAACGCAAAGTCCAGCACGTACACGGCCCGCCCCTGCAGCGGCGGCAGGTCGTCCACGGTGGCCACCTGCCCGTGGGTCAGCCCCAGGCATTCGACCTGACCGCCATAAAAGCGCCAGGCGGCCAGCGCGGCGGCAAAACCGTCGGCGCAGCGGCCGTGGTACAGCACCAGCGGGTGCGGGTCGTCCCGCTGCGGCGCGGCCAGCAGCGACAGGGGCAGGAAGGTGGAGCGCGAAGACACAGTCATGGCGGGATTGTCGGTCAGCGCACGGCACCGAACTGCCTACTTGAGAACGGGGCCTTTGTTGTACCGGCCTCGCCCCAGGGGCCACAATAACCCCGTCCGCCGCACCGTTTGCGCGGCGCAGCACCGGGAGCCAGTCACATGCCCATGGAACTTCTCCGTCAACTTGCGCAGCGGGACCAGTTTCCCGCCCCCGTCGTCGGTGAGGCAGAGGTGGACAAGCTGCGTGTCCTGCGCGCCGCGGGCATGGTGCAGGCTGAACTGCCCGGCGAAGGCGAATCCGTACGCTCCGCACGCGTCATCACCATCACCGGGCTGGGCCGGGCCACCCTGCGCGCCCAGGCGGCCCGCGAATTCATCGCCCGGCGCGACCGACTCCCCGGCACGCCCCTCTCCACCGCCAAGGCGTAGCGCGCTCGCGTCGCCTGCGGGAGCTCCTGGCCGCTGCAGCCCCCGCCACTGTTATCATGGCTGTACAAACATCCAGTTAACACCCTATCACCACGCAACGGCCACATCACCATGGGACTTGACCAGATCGCCATCGCCCTGCTGGGTGCCACCGCCGCCTGGCTGTCGCAGGCGCGCAGAACGGCGCTGCGCCGCTGGGCCTGCATCTTCGGGCTGCTGGGGCAGCCGTTCTGGTTCTACGCCTCGTGGAAGGCCGAGCAGTGGGGCATCTTTGCCGTGTCCATCATCTACATGGGCGCGTGGCTGCGCGGCCTGTGGGTGTACTGGCTCACCTCGCAGCAGGACCCGCCCCATTCGGGCCTGAGCACCATCCAGCTCACCCCGGGGCGCAACCCCTGACGCCCGCGCACCCTCCGCTGCGCCTGCTGTGGCAGGACGCGCACATGGTGGCCGTTTTCAAGCCGGCGGGCTGGCTGGTGCACCGCACAGGTCTGGACGCAGGCGAAACGCGCTTCGTGATGCAGGCGCTGCGCGACCAGATCGGCCAGCACGTCTACCCCGTGCACCGGCTGGACAAGGGCACCTGCGGCGTGCTCGTCATGGCCCTGCTCCCCGCCGCCGCGCGGGCCCTGGCCGACGCCTTCGCCCGGCATGCCGTGCGCAAGCAGTACTTGGCGCTGGTACGCGGCTGGGCACCGGCGCAGGCCGAAGTGGACCACCCGCTGCGCCCCGACGACGCGCCGCCCGACGCCCCCACCCAGCCTGCCCACACGCGCCTCATGCGCCTGGCGCGGCTGGAGCTGCCCGAGTCCAGCGACCCCCGCTTTGCCACGACGCGCGCATCGCTGGTGCTGGCCGAGCCGACCACGGGGCGCCGCCACCAGATCCGCCGCCACCTCAAGCATCTGGCCCACCCCATCCTGGGTGACGCCACCCACGGCAAGGGGCCGCTCAACCGTTGGTGGGAACAGCGCCTCGGCCTGCACCGCCTGTGGCTGCATGCGTGGCAGCTCAGCCTGCCCCACCCCGCAGACGGCCGCCTGGTCACGCTGCACAGTGGATTGCAGTGGCCCGCTGCCAGAACATCCACCACCGCCACCGCACCCCCGCAGCCAAACGCGGACGCAGCGCCCGATTGGCAGCAACACATCTGGACCCTGCCCTGGCAGCAGGACATCGAAGACGCGCTACCAAAAGAGTAGCTTTTCGCGCTTACCTAGCAAGCGCTACCGGCCAATTTTTATCTAACGCCCTGCTGCTTTTCGGAGCATCCCGCCACCCGGCCGTGTCCTACCCACAGGAGCGGCGGCCGCCGCTGCCCACCCCTGTCTGCGCGCTTCACACTGGCGGCCATGCACCGTGCAGCGCCCCACGCTTTCCTCCCCGCTTTGCCCCTTTCTCGCCTGGTCTTCAGGCGTGGCACGCCATGACCGGCTGGTGGGCTGACGCCCTGGCCGTGGCCGCCCACGAGTTCTCGGACATTGGCGACCCCCAGCAAACCACGCGGGTGGTCTTGCGCATGGGTGTAGCCGCGCTGCTGGGCGGCCTGCTGGGGTGGGAGCGCGAGCAGGCCGGCAAGGCCGCAGGCATGCGCACCCACATGCTGGTGGCCATGGGCGCCGCGTTGTTCGTGCTCGTCGCGCAGCAGGCGGGCATTGCCCCGGCGGACAACAGCCGTGTGCTGCAAGGGGTGATCGCCGGTATCGGCTTCCTGGGCGCGGGCACCATCCTGAAGGGCGACGCGGAAAGTCAGGTCAAGGGCCTGACCACCGCGGCCGGCATCTGGCTCACGGCCGCCATCGGCGTGGCCGCGGGCCTGGGGCGTGAGAGCACGGCCATCCTGGCCACGCTGCTGGCAGTGGTGGTGCTGTGGGTGATTCCGCTGGTACAGCGCGCCGCCCCGACGGACCCAGGCCAGCCTCCGGCTCGACGCAAACGCCTGCGGCGCAAAACGCGCGCTGGTCTGACAACCGACACCCCGCAGGATGGCCTGTAATGCGGTAGGGGGCACCCGTCCCCCTTTTGACCGCAACGACCCAGGAGCACGCACATGCCCCAGCAAGCCACCATCCAAGGCCACGTCACCTACCGGGAAGGAGACGGCATGCCCATTGCCATTCCGGAAGGACCGGTGGAACTCACCTTTGCCACCGACAGCGTCACGCTGAGCTGGCGCGACGACAACAACACCGCAGGCCTCACCGCCCTGCCGCGTGACCAGTACGAGCTGTATGTCGCCGACGGCAAGATCGTGCTGTAGTCCCTCCCGCGTGCGGGCCCCGGTCGGCAAGGCCCCGCGCTGCCCGCCACAGTGGCAGAACCCAGGCCCAGCCATGGCCCGTGGGGGCCCACGGGCCGCACATTGATGGCGCAACGGTGTCGGCGCTACCATGCGCCACACAACCGTGCGCCTTTGCCATGTCCAGCCCCTCTTCATTCGTGCCTCCGCCTGCCAGCGCGGTCAAGCCGGCTTTGTCCGAAGAGCCCGGGCTGCCGGTGGACGACGGACTGTGCGCAGGCGATGCAATGGACGCCGCGCAACTGCGGCGGCTGCTCCAGGCCGCCCTGCCCGACAAGAGCCAGCACAAGGCAGCCGGCTGGTTCGGGCAGATGGACTTTCTGCTCACGCGCAGCCACGTGGATGAAGACCAGGACGCCTACCACGACGCCCTGTTCATCACTCTCTGGAAGCGCTGGGACTTCTGGCTCGCCCTGCCCCCGGCCGAGAGCGCACCTACCCACGCGCTGGCGCAGGCCTGGGCGCGGTTGCGCTCTGGCGTCCCGCCTCCACCCCCCGGCGCGGACGGCCTGGTGCGCCAATACCGCGCCTACGACAGCGCCGGCCAGCCCGGCGCATGGCAGCCGCTCCCCGCACAGGCAGGGGCGGGCGACGCGGCAGCCGGCGCGCTGGCCGCCTGCGGAGAGGGCTGGCGCGAGGTGCTGGCCTACTGGCGCCTGGCCGAGGGCCAGCGCCGCGCCGGCCGGCCGCTGCGCGAGCGGCTGCATGCCACGCTCACCCCCGCACGCATCGAGGCGCTGACGCTGCTGCCCGTATTCACCACCCGCTACAACACATGGAGCGACCCCGAGCGCAACGGCTGGTGGGAGGGCGACGTGTGGATCGGCGCGCGCCAGCCCGGCCAGCAGGGGGGCCATTCATGGGGCCGGGCGCTCAAGTTCAGCTGGCGCAACGGCAGCGAGCGCGCTGGCGACCCCGAGGACGACGCACATGCCTGCTACCAGATCGACCTGACGCCCAGCGATGCCCTGCCGGAGGGCACGGCCCACCCGAACGGCCTGCGCATCAGCTACAGCCAGCGCCAGAGCGATCCGCGCACGCCGCTGCCCAACCACGCCGTGCAGCACATGCAGCACCTGCTGGAGCTGTTCACCACGCTGGAGCAGCGCCTGCACGCCGCCCATGCACAAGAGCAACAGGCACTGCACTCCAGCGGCTTGTCCGGCGATGCCCCGCCCCTGCCCCGCCTGCCGCCCTTCGCGCCGCACGAGGCCGACGCCGAGGTGTTCGGGCCCGTCCTCATGGCGCTGTCGCACGACTGGCAGGCCCACGGCCGGGCCCACGCCGCCCGCGTGCGGGAGCACTGGCTGAAGCAGGCCGACGCCGCTGAGGCCGCGGCGGCCCTGGAGCACGGCACAGAACCCGCGGCGTCATCCGCTGCGGCGGCGGCCGCTGCGGCGACGGCCGCTGCGGTAGGCGATGCCGTACCCGCCCATGGTGTGGCGCTCGGCGCCGCGGCAGCCGGCACGGCCCCGGTGACCGTACCGCCCGCCCCTGTGCATTTCATGCCTGTGCAGCCCACCGACCCGCGCGGCCCCCAGGCTGGCGCTGTGCTGCAACTGGCACGCGCTGTACACGCGCTGGCCGACGGCGACCTGTCCGCACGCTTTCACCGGCGCTTTGCCTTCGCGCCCCATGTCTATGCCCACCACGCCGCACGCACCGGCCACGCCGTGGACGCCCTGCAGTGGCTGGAAGATGGCCGTCTGCTGGCCCGCACGGAGCCCGTGCATCCCACGCAAGCACCCGCGTGGTGGCGGGTCAGCGCCGATGCGTGGGCGCTGAGCCCCACGGTCGCTCCGCCAAACCTGCCTGCATCGTGCCCCGCCGCCACCGCCCATGGCCTGCGTGTGGAGGGCGACGCACAGGGCGATCTGCACGGCCTGGCCGAGGACGGCACGGCCCTCTGGCGCCACCACATCGGCGGCGCCATCCTGGCGATCGCTGCAGCGCCCGACGGCCACACCCTGGCCGTGGGCAGCGCCAGCGGTTACCTGGTACTGCTGCGCAAGGGCAGCGGCACCGACCCGGCCCTGCTCAGCACGTCGCGCTATGCGGAGCTGCGGCGCTTCATCTTCTGGGCGGATGCATCCAACCCGCTGGCCTGGTAGGGGCAGCGCGTGCATTGCTTCAATATCCATAGCTGCTCGCGCTTGACAGGTGGGCGCTAGAGGCATTTTTCATTCAAACACCACCATGGCCACTTACCACGCCGAAATCACCTGGACGCGCGACGCCACGCCGCAGGACTTCCTCAAGAACCGCTACAGCCGCCGCCACCTGCTGCGCTTTGACGGTGGCGCGCAGTTGGCCGGCTCCTCGTCGCCCCACGTCGTGCCGCTGCCCTGGTCCGACGCGGCCGCCGTGGACCCGGAGGAAGCCTTCGTCGCCGCACTGTCGAGCTGCCACATGCTGTGGTTCCTCTCCATCGCCGCGCGGCAGGGTTTTTGCGTGGACGACTACCGCGATGCAGCCGAGGGCGTGATGGCCCGCAACGCCCAGGGCCGCATGGCCATGACCGTGGTCACGCTGCGCCCGGCGGTGCGCTTTGGCGGCGACCCGCAGCCCACGCACGAACAGCTGCACGCCCTGCACCATGAGGCGCATGAACAGTGCTTCATCGCCAACTCGGTCACCACCGAGGTGCGCTGCGAGCCGCTGCTGGCCTAGGGCCTGTGAACTGCGCAGATCCTGCGAGCGGACCTGGCCCTGATCAGTCCTCGTCCCGCGGGGCGTTGCGCGTGCGGCGCTCGTTGCGGCGCAGCTGCTCGGCCTTGCGCGCGGCGCGTTCCTTTTCCTGCACCTCGGCGGCGGCCAGCCAGGCCTCGAACTCGGCCGGCGTCTCCAGCGTCACACGGCCCAGCGCTGCGCTGCGCAGGTCGGTGAGCACGATCTCGGCGGCCTTTTGCAGGTTGAGGCGCCCGCCGCTCATCACCGCGCCGCGCTTCCTGGCAATCAGCTCCAGCAGCTCATCATCGTGCTTGGCGGCGATGGCCGCCGCGTCCAGCCCCAGCTTGTAGCGCGCATCCAGCAGCGGTGCGTAGTGCTGCTTGAGGTAGGCCAACAGTTCCAGCGCCACTTCTTCCTCGTCGTACGCATTGCGGCCCACGGCGCCGCTGGCGGCGAGCTTGTAGCCGCTTTCGGGCACGGTGATGCGCGGCCACAGCATGCCGGGCGTGTCCCACAGGTAAAAGTCATCGTCCAGCACGATGCGCTGCTCCTGCTTGGTCACGCCGGCCTCGTCGCCCGTCTTGGCTTCGCGCTTGGCGGACAGGGTGTTGATCAGCGTGGACTTGCCCACGTTGGGAATGCCGCAGATCAGTACCCGCATCGGCTTGGAGAGGCCGCGCCGGTTGGGCGCAAGCTGCCGGCACGCGTCGATGAGCCGGCGCGCGGGCGCGGCGTCGGACGCATCCAGCGCAATCGCGCTCGTGCCGGGCCGCGCGTTGTACCAGGCCAGCCACGCCGGCGTGCGCGCCGGGTCGGCCACGTCCTGCTTGTTGAGCACCTTCAGCGCGGGCTTATGGCCCGTCAGCTCGGCCAGCAGCGGATTGCTGCTGGAGCCCGGCAAGCGCGCGTCCAGCAGCTCGATCACCACATCGATGTCCTTGATGCGCTCGCCGATCGCCTTGCGCGTCAGGTGCATGTGACCGGGAAACCACTGGATGGCCATGGACTGTGTACTTTCACGAATGGGGCTTGCGAAGCCGCCAAGGATAATCGCCGCCATGCCCTCTTTCTCCCAGCGCAAACAAGATTCCGAGCTGCTGCTCAAGGGCGCGGTGTGCGCGCTCATTGGCGTGATCATCCTGCTGGCCCCCTACATTGCCCGCTCGCCCGACGTGCGCGAGATGATGACCCAGGGCCACGTCGTGGGGTGGTTCGCGCTGGTGCTGGGCTGCGCCTTCCTGGCGCGCTACGGCCTGATCCGTTGGCGCGGGCGCCGGTAAGGCCCCGTCACCTTGATGCTGCAAGCCACCCGCCAGCGCTTCGCCGCCCTGCAGGCGCAGGCCGCCCACGCCGGCGTAGCGCTGCGCCCACCGCCGCCTGAGCCCACCACCTGCTGCGGCCGCGGGTGCAACGGGTGCGTGTGGGAGGGCTTTTATGCGGCGGCGCAGTGGTGGTGCGAAGATGCGCAGGGCGCGCTGGCGCAGCCCGGCGGGGGCTCCTCCTGACGCTGCACCGGGGCTGAATGTGTGCAGCGGCCCGCGAGGCTCTTGCATGCCAGGAAGGGCCGCCTCTTCAGGTCAAGGCTCCAGCAGATCCCCCAGCGCCTTTGCGCCCACGGGCGGGGTCGCCGCCCAGGGAATCAGATAGAACCGGCCTTGTGCCAATGCTTGAACCCGCTCCATCTGCCGCCTCTCGCTGTTCAACCGGGCCTGAAGAAGGGGATCGCGGGTGTTGCTGGCCAACAGTGACTTGTTGACCACCCAGGCGAAGGTGCCGATCCGGGCCCGCTGCAGGTCCTCCTTCAGCGCGGCGGCCTGCGACACCGGGGTGGCCTCGGGCAACGTCACCAGAATGATCTTGGTGTAGTCAGGGTCCTGCAGTCGCATCAGGGGCGTGGTGATGCGCCCCGACGCCTTGCCTTCAAACTCCCGCACCATCTGGCGGTGGTAGGCACCCGTGGCATCCATGAGCAGCAGCGAGTGGCCCGTGGGCGCGGTGTCGAGCACCACGAACGCACTGCGGGCCTGAGACACCACATGCGAGAACGCATGGAAGACCGCCACTTCCTCCGTGCACGGAGAACGCAGATCTTCCATCAACAGGTCCTTCTCCGCCGGGGTCATGCCGGCCGACTTGGCGGCAACGACCTTGTCCACGTATTTCTGGGTCTCTGCTTTGGGGTCAATGCGCCCGACGGTCAGGCCCGGGATCTCGCCGTCGAGCGTCACCGCCAGGTGGGCGGCGGGGTCCGTGGTGCTCAGGTGCACGGACTTGCCGAGCTTGACCAGTCCCAGGGCGATCGCCGCGGCAATGGTAGTCTTGCCGACGCCACCCTTGCCCATCACCATGATCAATCCACGCTCGCCCCGCGCCAGCTCCGCCACCAGCGCAGACAGTTTCTGGTGCGCGAAGTCGGGTGCTTCCAGGGCGGCCACAGGCACCTCGGTCGGTGATGGCGACAGCAGCGCCCGCAGCGCCTGCAGCCCCACGGAATCGACGGGCCGCATGGGAATCACGTCGGCCGCCAGACGTTTCAGCGCCTGCGGCATCTCCCGCATGGCCTCCTGTCCCAGAGCCTCGATGGCCAGGGCGACGGCATCGCGAGGGTCTTGCGCCTTGAAAACCGCGTTGATCACCAGGCGCTGGTGGGAAAGGCCCAACTCACGCAGTTCGTCTGAAGACCTGGCGGCCTCGTTGAGCGCTCCCGCCTCAGGCCGCGCCACCAGAACAATGGTGGTGAGCGAAGCGTCGTTCAGGGATGCCAGCGCCCGGTTGAAAAGCTGCTCCTGCATCTTCAACCCCGAATGCGGCCCCAGGCAGGATGCTCCGCGGTCATTGCCCTTGAGGAACCCGCTCCATGCCTTGGGCAGGCTGAGAAGCCTCAAGGTATGGCCCGTGGGGGCGGTATCGAATACGACATGGTCGAAATCCCGCCCTCCTTCCGACAGAAGTTGAGAGAACTCATCGAAGGTGGCGATCTCGGTGGTGCAGGCACCCGAGAGTTGCTCGCGCACGAGGTCCACCTCCTCAGCCGTAGCCTGCGTGCCCATTTGTTCAATGACACGGGCACGGTAGTTCTGCGACGCGGCTTCCGGATCGATGTTCAGGACCATCAGGCCCGGAACCCCTGGCACAGGAACCGGATGGTTGCGCAGCGCAATGCCGAGCATTTCATCAAGGTTCGACGCCGCGTCGGTACTGACCAATAGAACCTTCTTGCCCGCGTCTGCCAAGGCGATGGAAACCGCTGTGGATACCGAGGTCTTGCCGACACCACCCTTGCCGGTGAAGAACAGGTACCTGGTGGGCGCGTCCAGAAGGGAGAAGTGAGATGGCATAAGCGTTCGTGGTCAATGCACCGAATGGGCGGGGATAAGGGATTGCCTCAGGCATGCGCAATGTTGCACCGAAGAAATTTACAATAATTCCAATATCGTTGTATAGTTGTTTTATGCAAGAAATCGATGTCATCCGCTCCCTCGCAGCGTTGGCCCAAGAAGTACGCCTGAGGGTGTTTCGCGCACTGGTCGTGGCTGGCGCAGAGGGACTCACGCCAGGCTCGTTGTGCGAGCAACTGGCGGTAGCACCCAACACCTTGTCCTTTCACCTCAAGGAGCTCGTGCACTCCGGCCTCGTCAGCCAGGAGCGTCAGGGGCGCAACCTGATCTACCGGGCCTCCTTCGACACGATGGACGATCTGCTCGGCTACCTCACGGAAAACTGCTGCCAGGGCGCGTCCTGCCTGGCGGAGACGGCAAAGAGCTGCGACTGCTGACCCACTTTTGAAGGAGAACCCCATGAAGCGATTCCATGTCCACCTGCATGTGGAAGACCTGGCCCAGAGCATCCGTTTTTACTCCCAGCTCTTCGCGGCTGAGCCCGCTCGCGTGGAGGCCGATTACGCGAAGTGGATGCTCGACGATCCGCGGGTCAACTTCGCGATCTCCAAGCGGGGCACCTCCCCAGGCCTGGATCACCTGGGCTTTCAGGTGGACGACGCGGCCGAACTGTCAGAACTGAAGGCCAGGGCCGCATCGGCCGACATGGCCCTGCTCGACGAAGGCGCCACCACCTGCTGCTATGCGCGCAGCGAGAAGCACTGGATTACCGACCCGCAGGGCATCGCGTGGGAGCACTTTCACACGCTCGGCGACATTCCCGTGTTCAACGAGTCCAGCCCAACGGCTGCCGCCGGCGCGTGCTGCGCGCCAAAGGCGCCTGCGGCCACGGCATCCAAGGCGCCCTGCTGCGGGCCCGCCACTTCCTCATCCACCTGCTGCTGATGCGCTGAAGGTCCTTCATGACGACGCCCTTGAACGTTCTTTTTCTCTGCACGCACAACTCCGCGCGCAGCATCCTGGCCGAGGCCTTGCTCAATGCCATGGCAGGCGGGCGCTTCAAGGCCTGGTCTGCCGGCAGCAGCCCGCGCGACAACCAGCAGCCGCATCCCCTGGGTCTGCAGGTCCTGCAAAAAGCAGGCGTCTCCACCGAGGGGTTGCGCAGCAAGAGCTGGGATGAGTTTGCCGCCCCAGGCGCGCCCACGATGGACCTGATCATCACCGTGTGCGACAACGCCGCGGGAGAGGTCTGCCCGATCTGGCCGGGGCACCCCGCAACGGCGCACTGGGGCTTCGCCGATCCTTCCGAAGGCGACGCGCCTGACTCAGAAAAGCTGGAAGCCTTCCGCCAGACGCTGCACCTGATCAAGCGCCGCCTGGACCTGCTGATCAACCTGCCCGCCGACAAGCTGGAGAAAGCGGTATTGCAGACCAGCGCCCGCGAACTCGCAGGGAAATGACATGAGTGCCCAGTGCGAAACCACCGCCCAACGCGCGGCAGGCGCTCCCATGAGCGTGTTCGAGCGCTATCTCACCGTGTGGGTGCTGCTGTGCATCGTGGTGGGCATCGGGCTGGGCCAGGCGTTTCCCGGTGCAGCGCGGACCATTGGGTCGTGGGAAGTGGCCCGCGTGAACCTGCCGGTGGGGCTGCTCATCTGGGTGATGATCATCCCGATGCTGCTCAAGGTGGACTTCTCCGCCATGGGCGAGGTGCGGCACCACGTGCGCGGCATCGGGGTCACGCTGTTCGTGAACTGGCTGGTCAAGCCATTCTCCATGGCCTTCCTGGGGTGGCTGTTCATCCGCCAGTGGTTTGCCCCCTACCTGCCTGCGGACCAACTGGACAGCTACATCGCCGGCCTGATCCTGCTGGCCGCCGCCCCCTGCACGGCCATGGTGTTCGTATGGAGCCGCCTGACCGGCGGCGATCCCCTGTTCACGCTGTCCCAGGTCGCGTTGAACGACAGCATCATGATCGTGGCGTTCGCGCCGCTGGTGGCCTTCCTGCTCGGCCTGTCGGCCATCACGGTGCCATGGGACACCCTGCTCACCTCGGTGGTGCTGTACATCGTCATTCCGGTGGTGCTGGCCCAGTGGTGGCGGCGCGCCTTGCTGGCACGGGGGCAGGCCGCGTTCGATGCGGCACTCCAGCGCATGGGGCCATGGTCCATTGCGGCGCTGCTGCTCACGCTGGTGCTGCTGTTCGCCTTCCAGGGCGAGGCCATCCTGCGCCAGCCCCTGGTCATCGCACTGCTGGCCGTGCCCATCCTGATCCAGGTGTTCTTCAACTCGGCGCTGGCCTACTGGCTCAACCGCGCGGCGGGTGAAAAGCACGCGGTCGCCTGCCCGTCCGCCCTGATTGGCGCATCCAACTTCTTTGAGCTGGCCGTGGCCACCGCCATCAGCCTGTTTGGCTTCGAGTCGGGCGCGGCACTGGCCACGGTGGTGGGCGTGCTCATCGAAGTGCCGGTGATGCTGCTGGTCGTCAAAGTCGTGAATTCATCCAAGGGCTGGTACGACGCGGGTGCAAAGCGTGCAGCGTAGAACCACCACCACGCTGATGCTGGGCGTAGCCCAGACACTGGCGTGGGCGTCGTCGTACTACCTGCCGGCCGTGGTGGCCGCGCCGATGGGGCGAGACGTCGGCATGTCCTCGTCGGCGGTGTTTGGGGCGTTCTCGATGGCGCTGCTGTTTGCCGCAGCAACCGGCCCCTGGGCGGGGCGCGCCATTGACCGGGCTGGTGGGCGGCCGGTACTGGTCGTCAGCAACCTGGTGTTTGCCGCAGGGCTCGCGGCGCTCAGCCTGGCCTCACAGCCCGCCCATGTCTTTGCTGCCTGGGCCCTGATGGGCTTGGCCATGGGCAGCGGCCTCTACGAAGCCGCGTTCGCCACCGTGGTCCGCCTGCATGGCCAGGACGCCCGGCGGGCGATCACCGGCATCACCTTGCTGGCAGGCTTTGCAAGCACGATCGGCTGGCCATTGACGGCCTCCCTGGAGTCGGCGTTCGGCTGGCGGCAGGCCTGCCTGACATGGGCGGCGCTGCATCTGCTCATCGGCCTGCCGCTGAACGCGATGCTGCCCACGGCCGCGCCGGCCGCTTCGGCCGATGCGCAGGCCGCTGCGGCAGGGAGTCCTCATCCACAGGCAGCGGCAAGCCTGGCACCGGCCCGGCGGCGTGCGGCCGTGCTCATGGCCTGCGTGTTTGCCATTGCGTGGTTCAACAGCACCGCGATGGCGGCGCATCTGCCGCAGGTCCTGCAGGCTTCGGGCGTGGCCTTGGCTGGCGCGATCGGCATTGCGGCGCTGGTGGGGCCAGCCCAGGTCGCGGGGCGATTGGTCGAATTCACCGTGCTCAAGCGGTCGCATCCGCTGTTGTCAGCGCGGCTGGCCACGCTGGCGCATCCGCTGGGCGTCGTACTGCTGATGCTGCTGGGCAGCCACGCGGCGCCCGCGTTCGCCGTACTGCACGGGCTCGGCAACGGCATCCTGACCATTGCCATCGGCACCCTGCCGCTGCTGATCTTCGGCGCACAAGGCTATGGGCAGCGGCAGGGGTTCCTGATGGTGCCCGCGCGCATCGTGCAGGCCGGGGCGCCATTCCTGTTCGGGTTGGCCGTGGAGCGCTGGGGCGGCGCGGCGCTCTGGCTCTCCGCCACACTGGCGGTCCTGGCGTTTTTGGCACTGGCCGCCCTGGCCGCAGGCATGAAACGGTCCGGCGACGCTTGACCGCTATTGCCAGGGAAGGTGTCCGCCCGCAATGCGCACCATGCGCTCATCCACCAACGCGGCCCGGCTCCCGCTGGCCCGCCACCTCCTGCAGCCACGCCCTGAAGGCCTTCACCCCCGCCGACTCTGCCCGCGCCAGCGGCACCACGAGGTAGTACGCATCGCTGCTGGTCAGCACGCCACCGGGCAGCTCCACCAGCGCGCCGCTCGCCAATTCCTCCTCCATCAGAAACCGCGGCAGCAGGGCCACGCCCAGGCCGGAGATGGCGGCCTGGGCGATCATGGCGAACTGCTCGAAGCGCGGGCCGCGCAGGGCCTGGGGCGCGGGCACGCCCTCCTGCTCGAACCAGTCGGCCCACAGCATGGGGCGCGTGGTCTGGTGCAGCAGGGTCAGGCCGGCCACGTCGGCAGGGGTCTCGATGCGGTGGCGGGTGCGCAGCGCGGGGCTGCACACCGGCACCACTTCTTCGTGCATCAGGTAGTCGCACACGGCGCCGGCCCAGTGGGGCGCACCGTAGTGGATAGCGGCATCGAACGGCTCCTGTGCGAAGTCAAAAGGCTCGCCACGGGCAGAAAGATTCACTGTCAGCTCCGGGTGCAGCGCGGCGAACGCAGGCAGGCGCGGCACCAGCCAGCGCGCGCCCAACGTGGGCAGCACCGCCAGGTGCAGGAGTCCGCCGCCATCGGCCAGGGCCATGGCCTTCTGCGTGGCGGCACCGAGCTGCTGCAGCACGGCGCGTACGTCGGCGGCGTACAGGCGCCCCGCATCCGTCAACACCACGCGCTGGCGCACCCGGGTGAACAGGGCCTGACCGAGCTGTGCCTCCAGTTGGCGCACCTGGCGCGAGACGGCGCTTTGCGTGAGGTGCAGCTCCTCCGCCGCACGTGAGATGCTGGCGTGGCGCGCGGCGGCCTCGAAGGCGAGCAGGTCGGCCACGGGCGGCAGGAAAAGTTTGCGAAACATGGCGTTAATTCATGCAGCCAAAGAATGAACCCGACCAAGGCTTGTGGTAACGCATAAGGCGCCAGCGCTTGATCCATAAGCGCTGGCGGCAGGCAGGGCTGGGACGGGATATTGCCACTTGATGCGATTCAAGCAACAAGTCGTTCCGCTTTTTTGCTATGCAAGCGCGCATGGCTGGGCGATATTTGCAGCTTCGCCTTCTCTTGGACCTCCATGCCGCACACCGCTACCTCCACCGCCGCATCCCGCACGGGCGGGCAGATCCTCGTCCAGCAGCTCATCGTGCACGGCGTGCAGCAGCTCTTTTGCGTGCCGGGCGAGAGCTACCTGGCCGTACTGGACGCCCTGCACGACGCCAACATCGCCGTCACCGTGTGCCGCCAGGAGGGCGGCGCGGCCATGATGGCCGAGGCGCAGGGCAAGCTGACCGGCCGCCCGGGCATCTGTTTTGTGACGCGCGGGCCGGGGGTCACCAACGCATCGGCGGGCATCCACATCGCGCACCAGGATTCGACGCCGTTGATCGTCTTCGTAGGCCAGGTGGCGCGCGGTGCGCTGGGGCGCGAGGCGTTCCAGGAGCTGGACTACGGCGCCGTGTTCGGCACCATGGCCAAGTGGGTGGTGCAGATCGACGATGCGCGGCGCGTGCCGGAGCTGGTCTCGCGCGCATTCCACGTCGCCACCTCGGGCCGCCCCGGCCCCGTGGTGGTGGCCCTGCCCGAGGACATGCTGACCGATGCCGTGCAGGTGGCCGATGCCCTGCCCTACACCGTGCCCGAGACCTACCCCGGCGCGCCCGCACTGCAGGCACTGGCGGCGCGGCTGCAGGCGGCCGAGCGGCCGGTGGTCATCGTGGGTGGCAGCCGCTGGTCCGACCAGGCGGTGCGCGACATGCAGGCCTTTGCCAGCGCCTGGCGGCTGCCGGTGTATTGCTCGTTCCGCCGGCAGATGCTATTCCCGGCCAACCACGCCAGCTACGCGGGCGACCTGGGCCTGGGCGTCAACCCCCAGCTGCTGGCGCGCATCCGCGCGAGCGACCTGGTGCTGGTGCTGGGCGGGCGGCTGTCGGAGATCCCCTCGCAGGGCTACGAGCTGTTCGACATTCCCGTGCCGGCGCAGCCGCTGGTGCATGTGCATGCCGACGCCGACGAACTTGGCAAACTCTACCGCCCGGTGCAGGCCATCCACGCCACGCCGCAGGCCATGGCCGCCGCACTGGCCAGCCTGCGCCCCGCGGCCGAGCCGCGCTGGACCGCGCACACCGAGGCTGCGCGCGCCGAGTATCTTGCCTGGAGCGACCCGGCGCCCATCCGCATCCCCGGCAAGCTGCAGATGGGCGAGGTGATGCAGCACCTGCGCGAAGCGCTGCCCGCCGACACCATCTTCTGCAACGGTGCGGGCAACTTCGCCACCTGGGTGCACCGCTTCTGGCCGTTCACCACCTATGCGAGCCAACTGGCCCCCACCAGCGGCTCGATGGGCTACGGCCTGCCGGCCGGCGTGGGCGCCAAGCGCCTGTGGCGCGAGCGCGAGGTGGTGGTGTTTGCGGGCGACGGCGACTTTCTGATGCATGGCCAGGAGTTCGCCACCGCCGTGCAGTACGGCCTGCCGCTGATAGTGGTGCTGTTGGACAACGCCATGTACGGCACCATCCGCATGCACCAGGAGCGCGAGTACCCCGGGCGCATCAGCGCCACACAGCTCAAGAACCCCGATTTCAAGGCCTATGCCCAGGCCTTCGGCGGGCACGGCGAGCGCGTGGAGCGCACCGAAGACTTCGCCCCGGCACTGGCACGCGCACGGGCGAGCGGGCTGCCGAGCGTGCTGCACTGCCTGATCGATCCGCAGGCGATCACACCCACGGGAACGCTGGATGGCATCCGGTCGGCGGCGATGGCGCGCAAGGGGTGATCTGAAGGGCTAAATGGGGCTTTGCGCTTGTGGGGCAAGCGCGGACAGCTATCGTTTTTGAGTTTTTGCTGCCGAATGCTTGGGTGCCGACCGGGTTATGCGCCCCCGCGCAGCAACATCAAAAAAGAATTGCTGGCGGCCCTTACACCATAAGCGCCACCCTCAAAAAACTACCCCAACTGCTCGACCGCCATGAACCGCTCGCGCCACGCCTCGAACGGCAGGTCATCTGCCACTTCAATGGCCCGCTGCTCCTCCAGCGACCGCTCGGCCAGCGCCTGGTAGCGCGCCTGCTGCGACTCGCTCCAGGGCTGCCCCATCAGGATGTCCCGCGCCGACTGGGAATGCGCAAGTGCGAAGGCGGTGAAGTCGTTGTCATGCTGCTGTTGCAGCTCGGCCAGCACACGCGCGGACGGTGTGGAGTGCGGGGCCGCCAGTGTCTCCTGGGCCGCCATCAGCGCGTGCGCATAAGCCTCGCCGCCGTGGGCGGCATCCAGCGTGGCGGCGATGGGCGCGCATTCGGCCAGCACCTCGGCGGCCCAATCGGTCAGCAGCACACGCTGGCCGCGGCGCATGAGCTGCAGGCCGGCCTCGCGCCCGCGCTCGGCCGCCAGGTGCTGGTTGTTCTTGAGTTCGGCGATCTCGGCCGGCGTGTCGGGCGGGCTGTCCGACAGCAGGCAGTGCAGCAGGAATACGTCCAGCAGGCGCATGGTGTCGGCGGTGATGCCCACGGGCACGAACGGGTCCAGGTCCATCAGGCGCACCTCGACATACTCCACGCCGCGCTCGCGCAGCGCGTGCAGCGGGCGCTCGCCGCTGTGGACGGTGCGCTTGGGCCGGATGGTGCCGTAGAACTCGTTCTCGATCTGCAGCAGGCTGGTGCCCATCTGGTTGTAGTCGCCGCCGGGGTTGCGCACGCCAATCGCCTCGTAGGCCGGATAAGGCCGCGTGAGCGCCTCGTGCAGCGAATCGGCATAGCCCTGCAAGCCGTTGTAGCTGACGGCCAGCGTAGCCTGGGCGTCGCTCTGGTAGCCCAGGCGCCCCATGCGCAGCGAAGTGGCATGCGGCAGGTACAGCGCGCGCTTGCCGTCGCCCAGCGGCTGCAGGCTGTGTTGTCGCCCTTCGACGAAGCACGGGCACAGCGCAGGCGATGCGCCAAACAGGTACAGAAGCACGAACGCGTGCCGGCGGAAGTTGCGGATCAGCGCAAAGTACTCGTCGCTGCCCACGCCGGGCAGCGACCAGTTGTAATGAATGCCCGAGATGGTCTGCATGCGCCGGCCGTAGCGGTGGCCCAGGCCCATGCGGTACACGCTCTTGGCACGCCCCGGGTTGGACGAGCCGTAGCGCGCCAACGGAATGGTCTCGTCCGTAGGCAACATGCAGGGCATGCTGGACACCCAGAGCATCTCGCCGCCCGGCTGCTGCTGCAGCACGCGGTGCACGAACTGGTGGATCTCGGTCAGTTCATCCTGGCATTCCTGCACCGTGCGGTGGGCACCGGTGATGAGCTCGATCTGCGATTCGCTGTAGTCCGTGGTGATGCAGGGGTGCGTGAGGGCCGAGCCCAGCGCCACCGGATGGGGTGTGAGCGCCAGGGCGCCCGTGGGCAGCACGCGCAGCCCCTCCTTCTCGATGCCGCGGCGCATGCCTGCCAACCGGTCGGCGGACAGGGCTGCGATTCGCTGTGGGAGTGTGCTCATGGTGGTGGTTGTTCCATCTTTTTTGAGGTGGGGCCGGAACTTAGCACGCCGCGCTGCGGCCTGCCCGCGCCCACGTCAAGCGCCGGCCTGACACCGGGGAACTGCCGCCGGCCTCTGCACGGTCGCTCTTGGTACGGTAGCAGCGGGGCAGCACCGCCCCGGACAGGCCGTGTCAGCGGTGCGCAGCCAGGGCCTGCGCCACCTCGTTCGTCCCCTGTGCGGCGCCGCTTTGCGGTACCTGCTCACCCGCTCCGCGGGCCGTCACCTCGGCCAGGCGCGCGGCCAATTGCTCCGGCACATCGGCACCTTGTCCCAGGTGGATGCCCTGGGTGAGCGTAATGTGCGCGGCCTCGAATGTGCCCGCGCCTGCACACAGAATGGTGCGCGTGGGCGCGCTCTCATGCGCCAACACCAGCATGGCGGGTACCACCGCCTCGGGCTGGAGGGCAGCCAGCACGTCCTCGGGCATCAAGCCCTCGGTCATGCGGGTGGCGGCCGTGGGTGCCAAGGCGTTCACATGGATACCGTACTTGGCCCCTTCGATCGCCAGCGTCTGCATCAACCCCACCTGCGCCAGCTTGGCCGCGCCGTAGTTGGCCTGGCCGAAGTTGCCGTACAGGCCCGTGGAGGACGTCGTCATCACGATGCGCCCATAGTTCTGCGCCTGCATGTGCGGCCACACCGCCTTGCAGCAATGGGCCGCGCCCATGAGGTGGACCTGGACCACGAGGGCAAAGTCCGCCATGTCCATCTTGGCAAACGACTTGTCGCGCAGGATGCCGGCGTTGTTCACCAGGATGTCCACGCGACCCCATGCGTCCATGGCCTGCTGCACCATGGCCTGCACGGCCGCGAAATCGGTCACCGACGCACCGTTGGCCAGCGCCTCGCCGCCTGCGGCGCGGATCTCGTCCACCACGGCCTGCGCGGCGGACACCGAGCCGCCGCTGCCGTCCACGGCACCGCCCAGATCATTGACCAGCACCTTGGCGCCACGCGCTGCCAGCGCCAAAGCATGCTGACGGCCCAGGCCGCCACCCGCACCCGTCACGATGGCCACACGGCCGTGGAAATCAAGGAACATGTTGAAGTCTTTGAACGAAGGATTGCCACCAGACACGCAGGCCCGCGGCCATCGGTGGCCGGACACACGCGCAGCGAAAAGAAATCGCCCCGGCCGATGACCGGGGCGATTCAAAGGATACAGGAAGCAACCAGGTTCAATCAGCGGCCGCCTAGACCGCTTGTATGCCTTCGCCCCACCATGATTGCATGCAGGGCCACCAGGGCTATAGGTGGCGTTTTTCCCCAAGCGCCTTGATCGCCGGCCCGATGGACACGGCAGCCTCGTCATAGCCCGACCAGGGGCCATTGCCCGTCTTCAAGCGCCGGCCCACGGTCTGCACCGTCCAGTGGGCGCCACCCGTGAGCGCGTCCAGTTCCTGCCAGGCGACGGGCACGGACACGCCCATGCCCGGCCGCGCGCGCGCCGTCCACGCACAGGCCGTGGTGGCGCCAAAGCCATTGCGCAGGTAGTCCACAAAGATCTTTCCCACGCGGTTGCGGGGCCCGCTCTTGGCCACGAAACGCTGCGGCAGGGTGCGCGCCAGATGCTGCACCACGGCTTGGCTGAAGTCTTTCACGGCATCCCAGCCGTGCAGTCGCTTGATGGGCACCACCACATGCAGCCCCTTGCCGCCGCTGGTCTTAAGGAACGATGGCAGGCCCAGCTCGGTGAGCATCAAGCGCACGAGCGCTGCGCCCTCTTGCACGTGCGCCCACCGCACACCCTCGCCCGGATCCAAGTCGAAGGTGATGCGGTTGGGCCGCTCGATCCGGTCCTTGCGAGCATTCCAGGTGTGAAACTCCACGGTGTTCATTTGCGCGGCCGACAGCAGGCCCTGCGCCGTGGCCACTTCCAGCAGCGGCGGGTGGCCAGGATCCAGGTCGGGTGACAGCGCACTCACCCCGTCCAATGCCCCCGTGTCCAGGTGCTTTTGAAAGAAGAGCTCGCCCTCCAGACCTTGCGGCGCCCGCAGCAGGGACACCGGCCGCCCCTGCAGGTGGGGCAACATGAGGGGCGCTACCGTGGCGTAGTACCGCACCAGATCAAGCTTGGTGAACCCGGTGGAGGGATCCACCACGCGCGCCGGGCTTGTCACCTGCAGCCCCCCCACGCGCGCGGCGCGGCTGGGCGCAGCCCCCTGCAGGTGCGCAGGCTCCTCGTGGACGATGGCGGCGGCGGGCTTGTCGTCGCGCAACCCGCGGAACACGGCGTGGCGCACCTTGCCCTCTTTCGTCCATTCGGCGAAGGAAACCTCCGCCACCAGCGTGGGCCTCACCCAATGCACCTTGCGGGGGATGGAGCGCGGCTGGGCAAACGGGCTGTCCTGGGTGCGCAAAGCGCCCAGCCGCCGGGCCAGGTCCGCGAGGACGCGCTCGCTGAAACCCGTACCCACGTTGCCGGCATAGCGCAGGGCACCGCCCTCGTCATGCACGCCCAGCAGCAGTGAACCGATCCCTGTGCGTGAGCCCTGCGGGTCCGTGTATCCGCCGATGACGAACTCTTGCCGATGGCTGCACTTGAGCTTGATCCAGTCCGTGCTGCGGCGCGAGGCATACACGCTGTCCTTGCGCTTGCCGATCACCCCTTCAAATCCCAGCCGGCAGGCCGAGGCCACCAGGTCCGCCGGCCGTGCTTCGAAATCTTCGCTGAACCGAACACGGTCTGAGGAGGCTGGCTGCAGCACGCTGCGCAGCAGCGCACGCCGTTCAGCGAGGGGCAGTTGCCTCAGATCGCGCCCGTGCGCAAAAGGCAAGTCGAAGGCGTAAAAGACCAGCGCGTCGGTCGATCGCCCGTCAAACGCGTTCTGCAGCGCCTGGAAGTCGGGGACACCCTGGGCGTCCAGCACCAGCACCTCGCCGTCGATCCATGCAGAGGACAGCGGCAAGGCGGCCAGCGCTTGCGCCAGGGCGGGCATCCTCGAGGTCCAGTCGTTGCCGTTACGGGTGTACAGCCGTGCCTTGCCGCGCTGAACCCGCGCCAGCATGCGATAGCCGTCGAACTTGAGCTCCCACAGCCACTGCGAAAGGTCGGCCGGCGGTCCGTCCACCAGCGTGGCGAGTTGCGGGGATAGCTGGTCAGGCAGCGGTGCCGTGGGCGCGGATGTCCACGGCACCGCCGCTGCCGTGGGAGGCTGAATCTGCGCGGGCCCGGCCCTCTGAGCGAATGCGCGCGCTGGTGGCGCAACCGGCGGCTGGTCTGCCACGCTGTCGGGCATTTCGTCCACCACGTTGAACTCCTCGGCCGCACGCTCCAGCCCGTCGCGCTCCTTGATCAGCAGCCAGGGGGGCTGCTTATCGTCGTCCCGGCCATGCATACGCACCAGGGTCCAGTGACCATGCAATTTGTGACCGTGGATCTCGAACTTGAGCTTCCCCTTGCGGTAGTCTTCGCGCGGATTGCCCTGCGGCACCCAATAGCCGCGGTCCCAGATGATGACCCGCCCCGCGCCGTATTGGCGCGGCGGGATCTGCCCTTCGAATTGGTTGTAGGAAATCGGGTGGTCTTCCACCTGCACGGCCATGCGTTTGTCCGCCGGGTCGTAACTGGGGCCCTTGGGTACGGCCCAGCTCTTCATGGTGCCGTCCAGCTCCAGGCGCAGGTCGTAGTGCAGGCGGCTGGCCCAGTGCTTCTGGATCACGTACTGCAGCGCCTGCGACTGCGCTCCGCCGTCCGCGGGCTCTGGCGTCACGGCAAAGTTGCGCTTTTGCTTGTACGCCGCCAGCGGGTCTTTGCGGGGCATGGTCCGTCGCCTTGTCCGGCACCGCTATCCGTGTGCGCGGCGAGGTTTCTTGGCCGCAGCGGGCTTGGCAGGCGCCGCCTTGGCCGCAGTCTTGCGGGCCGGTGACTTTTTGGCGGCGGTCGATTTGGCCGCTGCCTTACCCGACGGTGCAAGGCGGGTCACGGAGGCGGGTTTGTCCTTGCGCGGCGGGGTGGCCGAGGCGCCCTCCAGGCTGCGCTTGAGCAACGCGGTGAGGTCCAGCACCTCCGCCCCCGCAGCCACCGCCGGTCCTTCATCCGGCTGAGCGACATGGGCAATCTCTCCGGCTGAGGCCTTGGCCTCGACCAGCCTGTGTATCTCCTCAGAGAAAGAATTGCGGAAGCGGTCCGCGTTCCAGTCCTGTGTCATGTCCTCAATGAGCTGCATGGCCATGGCCAACTCCGCGTCCTTGATACCCGCGGCTTTCGCATCCAGCGGCGGCAGGGCCAGTTGCTCGAACGAGCGGATCTCCCCCCCCCAGCGTAGCAGGTTGAGGATCAGCGCTCGGCCGCACGGAATGAGCACGGCCAGGTGCTGCTTGGACTGGATCACCACTTTGGCCACGCCCACGCGGTTGCTCTGGCGCAGGGCCTCGCGCAGCAGTGCGTACACCTTTTCGCCACGCTTGAGGGGTGCCGTGTAATAGGGACGCTCCAGGTAGACAAAGGGGATCTCGTCGGCGTCAAGAAACGCCTCGATCTCGATCGTCTGCGTGACCTTGGGAAAGGCGGCCGCGATTTCCTCGGGCGTCAGAATGACGTAGCGGCCTTCTTCATACTCCACACCCTTGACGATATCGGCCGTGGCGATTTCCTTGCCCGTGATTTTGTTCACACGCTTGTACCCCACTGGCTCCATCGACCGGCGGTCCAGCCAGTCAAAGTCGATGCCCGAGCTGACGGTCGCCGAGTACAAGCCCACGGGAATATGGACGAGGCCAAAGCTGATCGCCCCCTTCCAGAGGGTGCGTGTCGAGGTGGGGGCCTTGCCCTGCCCCTGCTTCGCGCCAGATGGGAGGGCGTCGCTCGCGGTGGGTTGCTTAGATCGCATGTGCAAACGCTATCCATGGCGCAGGGGCGCAGATGTAGGACAGCGGTTGCTTCTATCGTGATGGAATCTCCAGTCATCCTGGGGCCTCGGACTATGTGCGGAGCCTTCTTGCCGTCGGCCTGATGTGCGGACGCTGCCGCCCCCTCGCCGCGCCCCCGGTGCATCGCCCTGCACCGACAACTGCGCTGCCCGCACGCGGACCAGCGGCTCGCGCTGCTTGTTCAGGCAGCCTGGCAGGCACCAGCACGCACTAAGCCACACGTTCATAGGCAGCCCCGTGTGCGCCCCGTTCGGCGCAATCCACGCCCCTCTTCCCCAATGCAATCCATATTCACACAAAAAGGCTGCAACCCATACCTAGCAAGCGCCAGCAGCTCCTATCTTTATAGCAAAAAAACGCCCGGCGTTCAGACCAGACGTTGTGCGGAAGTTGACGGGGGTTACAGGAGCAGCACCTACTGCCTCCTAGACGCCCGTAAGCGTCACTCCCACTCCGTCATCAACAGGTCTCGTAAGGCCGCGTGGTTAAAGGGATTTGCGATGATCGTCGTAAGTTTTACCGTCGGCATTTACCGTCAAAAAAGCTCGTTTAATGGCGCGGGTTACGGAGCGATTTGCGCGGCGTCGACACTTCCGGCCTTATCGTCGATCGGGTTGCGTCTTCGCCCGCTCGAACTCGCCCTGAAACACCCGGCTCTTCGCTTCCTTACGGCGGCATCTCACCGAGTGTTCTGGCCGCCCGCTCAAGCCCGTCCAGGGATGGCATCACGGACACGCGGTGAGACGTCCTGTGGCTATTCGGCTTGCACTTCGGCGATTGCCGATAGCGTACGAGCCAGAAGTTCTTCAATGATCGGCTCAGCGGTCGATGCATAGTCAACTTTCTGCGCCGTGCTGTTGAAGTGCCTGCGCTGGACACCTTGCATCTCGTAGTGCCGGCTCTTGCCGATCAAGGCCATTGCCAGCTTGATTTCATACGGTGACCACTGGCTGCGACCTTTATCCAACACTGGGTAGACCGACATCACGTCATACAGCGGGGTCAACTGGAAACGACCGCGTGGCAGGAGCTGAATGCTGAAGTTCTTGGCATGGCCGTGGGGCGCTCGCAGTAACCAGAGCAGCACTTGCGCCGCCATCAGCGTTTTCATGTCGGCCTCGGCGTTCACCGATTGCCGCAGCGTGCCAGCGTGCCGCCTACCGATCAGGCTGAGTGGGATCTTGAACGACCTCTCCCGCCCTGAGGCAATCTACGCAACTCCCGCCGAGGAGGACGGCAAGCTTGGTTCAAGCGAGGAAAGGGCCTTGAAATGTAGTCGCATGCCACCATCTGTAGTTGTTACCGAATGGGCGGCCCCTTCGCTTCCCGCTGATTGACGCCAGCGTCCTGCAGAACCCTTCCCTTCCTGACGCACACGCCAGCCATTACATCCAGTGGTTGAGCATTTCGCCCGCAATAGCGGGCTGACATTCAAGAGCAGGAGCACTCCATGGCAGGAAAAGAGCGAAAGCGCGGCAACCGGGAACTAAAAAAACCTAAAAAGAAACCGGCGCCGGCAGCCCCGGCCTCCCCGGTACTGGCCAGGGCCGCAGCGACACCTGTGCAGACTTCCAAGAAGTCTTGACAGGCGCACTGGTTCACATCGCCCAGCCGCTTCCACAAGGGCCATCTTGCCCATCTTCTGCTCGGCGGGGTGATCGGGGCCTCCCGTGCCCGTGGCGCCCTGAAAGGCGCCCATGCATCCAGTTATTCATTTAGCGTTCCGGCGCGCTATCCCAGGTCCTTGGGCCGATACCGCACCTCTGCGTGAGGAACTATTCGGCATCGAGCGCCTGGAACAGCACGCGCGCAGCCTCGCCGCGGCCCAGCGGGTCAGCGCCAGCCCGCCCCGGGTGCCTTCGCTGCACAGCCGGCTGCGCTGCAACGCCGCCGAGCTGCTGCTGGCCTACCGTGCGGGTGCTGCGGAAGTGGCTGCGGGCCGCCGCGTGGTTCCGGCCGCCGAGTGGCTGCTGGACAACTACCACGTGGTCGAGGCGCAAGTGCGCGAGATCCGCACCGACCTGCCACCGGGCTACTACCACCAGTTGCCCAAGCTGGCAGACGGTCCGCTGGCGGGCTATCCACGCGTCTTCGGACTCGCCTGGGCCTTCGTCGCCCATACCGACAGCCACTTCGACCCCGCCATCCTACGCCGCTTCATCGCGGCCTATCAGGAAGTCCAGCCGCTGGACATCAGCGAACTCTGGGCCGTAGCGATCACTCTGCGCATCGTACTGATAGAGAACCTGCGCCGGCTGGCCGACCAGATCACGGCTGGACGCGCCGCGCGCGCCGACGCGCAACGCCTCGCCGACCGTCTGCTCGAGCCAGGCGGCGCGTATGCAGCGCTGGACCGGGACATTGCAACGCGGGCGAGCGGCCCGATATCCGAACTGTTCGCCGCGCAGCTCGCCAAGCGCTTGCGCGACCAGGATCCGCGCACCACGCCGGCTCTGCAATGGCTGGACGAGCGGCTGCGCAACCAGGGTACGGATGCGGACCAGGCCATCCTGCATGCACAACAGCGCCAGGGCGCCTCCAACGTCTCGGTACGCAACGTCATCACCAGCATGCGCCTGATGTCGGACATCGACTGGGCTGATCTGTTCGAGAGCAACAGTCTCGTTGATGCGCGCCTGCGGGCCGTCAGCGCCTTCGCAGAGATGGATTTTCCGACACGCAACCGCTACCGCGCTGCGATCGAGCAACTGGCACGAGGTTCACCCCTGTCCGAACTCGCGATTGCTGAGCGGGCGTTGGCACTGGCGGCTTCGCAAATGACGTCCGAGCTTCGCGTCCATGACGCCAGCATGACAGATCCCGGCCATTACCTGATCGCCGAGGGGCGCGGCGAATTGGAGCAGGCCATTGGATTCAGGCCGCCGCTGGCCATGCGCATCGACCGCTTCAACATCCGCCTCGGGCTTGGCGGCTACGTAGCCGCCATCCTCGCGTTGGCAGCGATGCTGCTGGGCCTGGCGTTCTGGGCCGTCTTCGCCACAGGTGCCTCGGCGGCAGCTCCCGCCGGGCTGCTGGCGGCGCTTGCGCTGGCCGCATTCCTGCCCGCCACCGAGGTGGCTACAGCCTTCGTCCAGCGAGCAATCGCCGCGCGCGCTGGCCCCGTGGGACTCCCTGCCCTGGCGTTGGTCGACGGGGTTCCTGCGAACCTGCGCACACTGGTCGTCGTGCCCACGCTGCTGTCCAGCGAGGCGGAGCTGCGCAGCCACATCGAGAGCCTTGAGGTCCACCATCTGGCCGGCGCAAGTGGCGACCTGTCTTTTGCCCTGCTGTCGGACGGCCTCGATGCGGACACGGAGGTGCAGGACGGAGACGCCCACCTGATCGGCATCGCGCAGAAGGCCATCGCCATCTTGAACCAACGGCACGGCCCGGCCCCGGGCGGCAAACGCTTCTACCTGTTGCACCGACGGCGCCAGTTCAACGCCAGCGAGAGCTGCTGGATGGGCTGGGAGCGCAAGCGCGGCAAGCTACACGAACTCAACCGGCTGCTGCGCGGCGCCACCGACACCAGCTTCATGCCACTCGATGGCGGCGCGCAGCCCGACATCCTGGCCGGCGTGCGCTATGTCATCACGCTGGATGCCGACACCCGGCTGCCGCGCGACGCGGCGCTGCGCCTGATAGGCAAGATGGCCCACCCCTTGAACCGCGTCCGTTGGAACGATGCCGAACAGCGCGTGGTGGGCGGCCACGCCATCCTGCAGCCACGCGTAACGCCGGCGCTGCCGTTGGGCCGCGATGGCTCGCTCTACCAGCGGCTGTCGTCCGGCGCGGGCGGCATGGACCCCTACGCATCCGCAGTGTCCGACGTCTACCAGGACCTGTTCGGCGAAGGCTCCTACACCGGCAAGGGCATCTACGACGTCGATGCCTTCGAGGCCGCGCTAGCCGGGCGCATTCCCGAGAACACAATGCTCAGTCACGACCTGTTCGAGGGCGTGTTCGCGCGCGCGGGCCTCGCGTCGGACGTCGAGGTGGTCGAGGAATTCCCGGCCCGTTACGACGTCGCCGCACGACGCCAACACCGCTGGACGCGCGGCGACTGGCAGCTCCTGCCCTGGGTTCTCGGGCGGCGCCACGCGGGCGCGGCCGTGCCGCCGGTGGGCCGCTGGAAGATGATCGACAACCTGCGGCGGTCCTTGCTGGCGCCCACGAGCCTGCTGGCCTTCGCGCTGTGCGCCTGGCTGCCCTGGCCTCAATCACTGCAGGCCATGGGGCTGCTGGTGCTGGCGCTGGCCGTGCCAGCCTTCCTGCCCAGCCTGGCGGGGCTGGGGCCGCCGCGCGCAGGCATCGGGCTGGGCAGCCACCTGCGCCTGCTGGCCAGCGATCTTCGGATGGCCGCGCTGCAGGCGGCCTGGACGCTGACCCTGCTGCCTGACCAGGCCTGGCGCGCTCTGGACGCCATCACGCGCACGCTGATCAGGCTGTACGCGACCCATCGACACCTGCTGGAATGGACCACCGCCGCCCAGTCCGCCGGTCGCCCGCGGCCCGGCGTAGCGGGCTTCTATGGGCAAATGGCCGGCGGCGTGCTGCTGGCCGTGGCATTGGCCGTGGGCGTTGGCGTGTTCTCGTCCGCTGCATGGCCCATGGCATTGGGTCTGCTGGTGCTCTGGCTCGCGGCGCCGGCCCTGGCTTGGCGCGCCAGCCGCCGCCCGCCGCTCGTGCCATCCGGCGCGCCCCAACTCGCCGATGCCCTGGCCCTGCGGCGCACGGCACGGCGCACCTGGCGCTTCTTCGAGACCTTCGTGACGCCGGCCGAGCACATGCTGCCGCCGGACAACTTCCAGGAAGACCCGAAGCCGGTGGTCGCGCACCGCACCTCCCCCACCAACGTCGGCCTGTACCTGCTGTCGGCGGTGGCGGCCCGTGACTTCGGATGGGCTGGAGCACTGCAGACCTGCGAGCGCCTGGAAGCGACTTTCGCCACCCTGCAGACGCTGGAGCGGTTCCGAGGCCATTTCTACAACTGGTACGACACGCGCACGACCCGGGTGCTGGCACCGGCCTATGTGTCGTCGGTGGACAGCGGCAACCTGGCGGGCCACCTGATCGCGCTGGCCAACGCCTGCGAGGAATGGATGGGTGCGCCGCTACCGGCCGACTGGACGGAGGGCGCCAGCGATGCACTCGCGCTGGCCCGCGAGTCGGCGTCTGCCAAACCCGCGGCCCAGGGGCCGCAGGGCCAGCGGCTGCGGGCCATCCTCGATGACATCGACGCCGGGCTACAGAGTCCTGCCGGCCTGTTGCTGCCGGTACTCCAGCGTTTGGCCAACAAGGCAGCAGAAGAAGCGCGTGGGCTGGTTTCGGCAGTGCATGCGGAGGGCGACGACCTTCTATTCTGGATCGATACGCTGCGCGGGCGGATCAAGCAGCAGGCGCGCGACGCCGCGTCACTCGCCGCCGCGGCGCATAGCCTCGATGCCCGCTGGCAAGCCCTGGCGCAACAGGCCCGCACGCTGGCGCTCGACATGGACTTCGCCTTCCTGCTGGACCCCGAGCGCAAGCTGCTGTCCATCGGTTATGCCGCGGTGGAGAACGTACTCGACGCCAACTGCTACGACCTGCTGGCGTCCGAAGCGCGGCTGGCAAGCCTGTTCGCGATCGCCAAGGGCGAGGTGCCCACGCGCCACTGGTTTCGCCTGGGCCGTAGCGCCATCCCCGTGGGCCACGGATCGGCCCTGGTGTCCTGGTCCGGGTCGATGTTCGAGTACCTGATGCCCTCGCTGGTGATGCGTGCGCCGGCCGGCAGCCTGCTGGAGCAGACCAACCGCCTGATCGTGCAGCGCCAGGTGGCCTACGGCCGGCAGATTGGCGTGCCATGGGGCATCTCCGAATCGGCCTACAACGCCCGCGACCTGGAATTCACCTACCAGTACTCCAACTTCGGCGTGCCGGGCCTGGGCCTCAAGCGCGGCCTGGCCGAGGACCTGGTGATCGCGCCCTACGCCACAGGTCTAGCCAGCATGGTCGATGCACCGCTCGCGCAGCGAAACTTCGAGCGCCTGCAGGCGCTGGGCGCGCTTGGGCGCCATGGCTTCTACGAGGCACTGGACTTCACGCGCGCCCGGCTGCCCAGCGGATCACAGGTCGCCATCGTGCGCAACTTCATGGCGCACCACCAGGGCATGACGCTGGTCGCCATCGCCAACACGCTGCAGGGCGCGCGCATGCGAGAACGCTTCCATCGTGAGCCGATGATCCAGGCCTGCGAACTGCTGCTGCAGGAGCGCATGCCGCGCCTCGTCGCCGTGGCGCACGCGCGCGCCGAGGAAGTGCCATCCGGCGCGTCCGAGCCGCATGGCGACCTGAACGCGGTGCGGCGCATAAGCATGTCGACCATGGCCGCACCCGCCACGCACCTGCTGTCCAACGGGCGCTACGCCGTCATGCTGACCGCGGCGGGCACGGGCTACAGCCGCTGGCGCGACCTGGCCGTGACCCGCTGGCGCGAAGACGCGACCCGCGACGACTGGGGCGCCTACGTCTACCTGCGAGACACGGACAGCGGCCGGGTCTGGTCCGCCGCGGCACAGCCCCTGGGCGTGGCGACCGACAGCCATGAAGTGGTCTTCGCCGAGGATCACGCCGCCTTCACGCGGCACGACGGCAGCCTGACGACCACGATGGAGGTGGTGGTGTCGGCCGAAGCCGACGGCGAAGTGCGCCGTGTCACGGTCGTCAACACCGGCCGCAAGGCGCGTGAGGTCGAACTCACCTCCTACGCCGAGGTGGTGCTGGCGCCGCCCGCGGCCGACGATGCCCATCCGGCCTTCGCCAAGATGTTCGTGCAGACCGAATACCTGCCCGAGTTCGGCGCCCTGATCGCCACGCGCCGCCCGCGCACGCCGGACGAGCCACCGGTTTGGGCCGCGCATTTCGCGGTCGTCGAAGGCATCGCCACAGGCCCAGCGCAGTACGAATCCGACCGGGCGTGCTTCCTGGGTCGGGGCCGCACGGCCGCCACGGCGCAGGCCATGGGAGACGGCGCCGCGCTGTCCGGCACGGCCGGCACGGTGCTGGACCCAGTCTTCTCGGTGCGCCACCGCGTGCGCATCGCCCCGGGCCAGATGGCGCGGCTGGCCTTCTGGACGCTGGTGGCTCCCACGCGCGAGGCGCTGCTCGACCTGGTCGACCAGCATCACGACCGCAGTGCCTTCGAGCGCGCACGCACGCTGGCCTGGACCCAGGCCCAGGTGCAGTTGCGGCACATCGGCATCGAGGCCGACGAAGCCGCGGATTTTCAGCGGCTGGCCGCGCCCATCCTATATGCCGACGCACGCTTTCGCGCGCCGGCCGAAGCGATCACACGAGGCGCCGGCCCGCAGTCTGGCCTGTGGCGGCACGCGGTCTCGGGCGACTTGCCGATCGTGCTGCTGCGCATCGACGAAATCGAGGACATCGCCCAGGTGCGCCAACTGCTGCGCGCGCACGAGTACTGGCGTATGAAGGGACTGAGCGTCGACCTGGTGATCGTCAACGAGCGCGCCTCGTCCTATGTGCAGGACCTGCAGACAGCCATCGAGACCGCCGTGCGCCGCAGCCAGTCACGCCCCCGCCTCGACGGTGAGGCGATGGCCCGGGGTGTGGTCCATACGCTGCGCGCAGACTTGATGGACGCGTCGGCCCGCGGCCTGCTACAGTCAGCAGCCCGCGTGGTGCTGCTGGCGCGTCGGGGCGACATCGCCCGGCAAATTGCGCGACTGCCCGAGGCGACGCTCACCGCGAGCTCTGCGCTCAAATCGGCCGCGCAGCTGCCATCCTCCGCCCTGCCTAGGCAGGCGCAGGGCCCGAACACAGCGCGGCTGGAGTTCTTCAACGGACTCGGCGGCTTCGACCTCGACGGCCGCGAATACGTGACCGTCCTCGCCGATGGCCAGACCACACCCGCACCCTGGATCAACGTCATCGCCAACCCGGGCTTCGGCTTCCAGGTCTCGGCCGACGGCAGCGCCAGCACCTGGGCCGGCAACAGCCGGGAGAACCAACTCACCCCATGGTCCAACGATCCGGTGACCGATCCCACCGGCGAGGCCTTCTTCGTGCGCGACGAGGCGAGCGGCCAGCTCTGGAGCCCTACGGCGCAGCCGATCCGCGACGGCGGCATCTATGTTGCGCGCCACGGCCATGGCTACAGTCGCTTCACGCACGAGGCGCATGGTATCGCGCTGGAACTACTGCAATTCGTACCGCTGGAAGACCCTGTCAAGGTGTCGCGCCTCACCTTGCGCAACCGCGGCGCACAGACGCGGCGCCTGTCAGTCACGGCCTATGCAGAATGGGTGCTGGGCGCCTCGCGGGCCGCCTGCGCGCCTTTCATCCTGACCGAGGCCGATGCGGCCAGTGGCGTGCTGCTGGCGCGCAACCCCTGGAGCACAGCCTTCCCGGGCCGCGTTGCCTTTGCCGACCTCGCGGGCCGGCAGAGCGCCTGGACCGCCGACCGCACGGAATTCCTGGGCTGTTACGGCAGCCTGGCGGCACCGGCGGCATTGCGGAGCCTGGCAACCCTGTCCGGCGCGGTGGGCCCAGGCCTGGACCCCTGCGCTGCGCTGCAGTGCAGCCTGGTGCTGCGTCCCGGCGAATCAGTGGACGTGATCGCCCTGCTCGGGCAATGCGGCAACGCGCAGGAGAGCGTGGCGCTGGCGGCGCGCTGGCGAGAGGCCAACCTGGACGCCGAACTGCGGCGGGTGCGAGACCATTGGGATGCCCTGCTGGGCGCCGTGCAGGTGCGCACGCCCGACCGCGCGATGGACATCCTGCTCAATGGCTGGCTGCTCTACCAGACACTGGTCTGCCGCATCTGGGCCCGCTCGGCCTTCTACCAGGCCAGCGGCGCCTACGGCTTTCGCGATCAGCTCCAAGACGGTATGGCGCTGGCCTTCGCGCGGCCCGAAGAGACGCGCCGACACCTGCTGCGCGCCGCGGGCCGCCAGTTCGTGGAGGGCGACGTGCAGCACTGGTGGCTGCCGCATTCGGGCCAAGGCGTGCGCACACGCATTTCGGACGATCGCGTCTGGCTAGCCTTCGCCGCGGCCAGCTACGTCGCCGTCTCGGGCGATGCGGCAGTGCTGGACGAATCCATCGCCTTCCTGGAAGGCCCCGTGCTGCAGGACGGCGAGCATGACGCCTTCTTCCAGCCCATGCAGGCCTGCGCCTCGGCGACGCTGTTTGAGCACTGCGCGCGCGCATTGGACCAGAGCATCGCGCTCACTGGCAAATTGGGTCTGCCGCTGATAGGGACCGGCGATTGGAACGACGGCATGAACCGCGTAGGCCAGGATGGCCGGGGGCAGAGCGTGTGGCTGGGTTGGCTGCTGGTGCGCACGCTGGCCCTCTTCAACCCGCTGGTGGAGGCGCGCGACCCCGCCCGTGCTGCACGCTGGCGCGCCCATGCCCAGGCTGTGACTGCCGCGCTGGAGCGCGAGGCCTGGGACGGTGCCTGGTACCGGCGCGCCACCTTCGACGACGGCACTTGGCTGGGCACCCGCGACAACGAGGAATGCCGCATCGATTCAATCGCCCAATCCTGGGCCGTACTGTCTGGTGCGGCCGATCCGGACCGCGCCCAGGCCGCGATGGAATCACTGCGCGCACACCTGCTGGTGCCGGATCCTGGGCTGGCGCTGCTCTTCACCCCGCCCTTCGACCGCCCTCCCCGCGACCCCGGCTACATCGTGGGCTACCCACCAGGCCTGCGCGAAAACGGCGGCCAGTACAGCCACGCGGCCATGTGGGCCATTCTGGCGCTCACGCAATTGCGCGCCGACCCGCAGGCGGGCACGCACGCCCACGCGCTGTTCAAGCTGGTCAACCCCATCAACCATGCACGCACACCGCAAGATGCGGCGCGCTACCGCGTGGAGCCGTACGTGGTGGCGGCCGACGTGTATTCGGTGCCGCCGCACGAAGGCCGGGGCGGCTGGACCTGGTACACCGGCGCCGCCGGCTGGATGCACCGAGCTGGCATGGAAGGGATCCTGGGCATTCGCCGCGAAGGTGAAGTACTCGTCATTGATCCATGCATCCCAGCCGAATGGCCCGGTTTCGAGGCCGAGGTCGTCCTCGGCGCGACGCGCTACACCATCCAGGTCGAATCGCCGGGGATGCACTGCGCTGGTATCTCGTCGGCGGTCCTGGACGGTGTGGCGCTGGCCTTCGGCGGCGCCGTACACGTACCGGTCACCCCAGGCGACCATCTATTGGTGATCACACTGTGAAGAACGCCTTTCCGATCCAGCCGTTGGGCCATTTGTCCCCTGCAAGGAGTATTGTGTGCAGATGATGCATGAGTTCCTATCTGCGAACCGTGGCACGCTGATCGCGCGCTGCCGGGACAAGGTCGCCCTGCGATCGCCTGGGGTGGTCAAAGAAGAGCTCGCGCATGGGGTTACCGTGTTCCTGGATCAGTTGATCCAGACCCTGATGGCGGAGCGCACCGACGATCCGCAGCGCAGCCTCCAAGTCTCCGGGGTCGCAGGAGGCGTCAGCGCTGTCTCGGAAATCGGCGATTCCGCCACCCGCCACGGGCGGGAACTTATGGGACACGGCTTCACGGTCGAGGAAGTGGTACACGACTACGGCGACCTATGCCAAGCCATCTCCGACATGGCGTTCGAGACCGGAACGCCGATCGGCGTGGACGAATTCAGGACCCTGAACCGCTGCCTGGACAATGCCATCGCCAGCGCCGTCACCGAATACACCCATCAGCGCGAGATCGAGGCGACCGACCGGCACACCCAGGCGCTCAACGAGCGTCTGGGCATTTTCGCGCACGAATTACGCAACATGCTGTTTGCCGCCAAGCTGGCGCAACGGGCGATCAAGGCAGGAGACGTGGGAGCCAATGGCGCAACAGCTGGCGTGCTCGACCGCGCGCTGGCAGGAATGAGCAAGCTGATCGATCGGTCGCTGGCTGAGGTGCGCATTACCGCCGGCATGCCCGCGCAGCGGCAACGGTTTTCCCTGGCCGAGTTCATCGCGGAAATCAAGCTCTCCGCCACGATGGAGGCGCAGAGCCGGGGTTGCCTGTTCAGCGCCCCGGCCGTGGACCCGTCGCTGGCTCTGGACGCCGACCGGGACCTGATGCTCGCAGCCGTGGGCAACCTGTTGCAGAACGCGTTCAAGTTTTCGCGCGCTGACGGCGGCGTGGCCAGCCTGCAGGCCAGCGCCAAGGACGAGCACATCCTAATCGACGTGCAGGACAACGGCCCCGGCCTGTCGGATGCGGCGATGCAGGCGCTGTTCCAGCCGTTCACCCAGGCGGGAGACGACCGCAGCGGCATGGGCCTGGGCCTGACTATTTCTCGCCGAAGTGTGGAACTGAACGGCGGCACCCTCAATGTGCGACGCGCACCTGATGGCGGTTGCGTGTTCACCATCGCCATGCCCGGTCACACCTTGCGCTGAACATCGGACTCCGACCATCCATTGCGCAACCGGCCTCATCGAAAGGTCGACAGACCGCGGATCGGCCTGCGGTGGCGCGAATCCGTCCGTCGCGATAGTCAACCAGAGAACGCCATTTATGCTTCAAAAGGATTTCAAATGGATGCTATGAACGAGAGTTCCCACGCTCTGAACTGAAACAGTAAGGTGGCGAGACCGAAAAGATGACCGGAAAGTGGGCATGGTAGATATTGGTCACGTCGACCTGTTGGTGCAGGAAGGCTTCTACACAAACCGCTCGGATCTTGTCCGCACGGCCGTGCGCAATCAGTTGGCCCTGCACGCCAATGTCGTGAAGCAGGCGGTGGCGCAGCGCACTCTCACCGTGGGCTTGTAGCACGTAGGACGAGAGGATCTTGAACGCGCGGTGGCTACCGGTCAGCGCCTGCAGGTTCAGGTGGTCGGGCTCGCGCGCATCGCGGACAACGTCACTCCGGAGTTGGCATGCGCTGCCATCGGTGATCGTGCTGTGAGCCTTCCAGGCCGGTCCCGCCGTGCGGCGTGCCCTGGCCGAACGCATTCGCTGATCTCTGTCGACAAAATCTTTTCACTTTGAGAGAGTACCCATGAAGAACCCCTTCCATGCACGTGCTCCCACTATGACGCCGCCGCGATCACAGCCATCATCGTTTTTCATGGCGACCGGGACCATACGGTCCAGCACAGCAACGGAGTGCAGATCGTCGAACATGCGCGCCAGGCGCACGGAACGCCGGCCAGCAGCACACAAACCGGCGAAGCGGGGGGCGGGCGGAAATACAGCCGCACGGTCCATACCTGCGGTCAAGGCTATGCATGCATCGAGTCATGGACGCTCCATGGGGCAGGACACGCATGGTCCGGGGGCGATGCGAGCGGCACCTACACCGATGCCACAGGCCCCGATGCCTCGGCGGAAATGGTGCGGTTCTTCCTCGACCTGCCGGCCACGGCGACGAGGCCGTACTGAGGCTGCTGCACCGGGACCGCACTCTACCCAAGGCCCGCGATGGAGCGCTCCCGACACCGACCGCGCGAGTCAATAGCTCCGATAAAAGCCCGTGCGCGCATGGATGGATGACATGAGGCCATCACGCACACGACCCCATGCCACCAGGGAAACCCATGAATGACCCACGGCCCCACTCCACCGCACCCGTCCAGCTCCCCCGGGCATTGATCGACCGGATCGCTCCACCCTTTATCCGATTCCTGCACATCGAGGCGGCCGGTGGTGCCGTCCTGCTGACGTTCACCATCGCCGCCCTCCTCCTGTCCAACTCTCCATGGGCAGATGCTTTCTTTGGCATCTGGGAAACACGCATCGAACTGCGGCTCGGAGAGTTCGAATTCGGTCGTTCGCTGAAAAGCTGGATCAACGACGGGCTGATGACGTTGTTCTTCTTCCTGGTGGCACTCGAACTCAAGCGCGAAGCCGTCCTGGGCGAGATGCGCAACCCGCGCATGGCAGCCTTGTCCATCGCTGCGGCATTGGGCGGCATGGTCGCGCCCGCATCCGTCTATCTGGCACTGCAGTGGGCGCAACCCGGCCAGCATGGCTGGGGCATTGTGATGGCCACCGACACCGCGTTCGTCATTGCCTGTCTGGCATTGCTCGGCAAGCGCATTCCGCACAGTCTGCGGGTGTTCATGTTGTTCCTGGCGATCGTCGATGACATCGGCGCCATCCTGGTGGTCGCTGTCGGATACAGCCAACACATGGACTGGCGCATGCTCGCCCTGGCCGGGTTGTGCATCGGCATCCTGCGCGGTTTGGCCGCCGCCGGCATTCGAAGCATCCCGATCTATGTCATCGCGGGCTGCGCCACTTGGCTGGCCATCGATGCGTCGGGACTTCACGCCACGGTCACCGGTGTAATCCTTGGGCTGATGACGCCTGCGAGGCGCTGGGTAAGCGACAGCCGGCTCTACGCGATCCTGGGGCAGGTCATCGCCCATCCAACGGGCAACCAAGGCAGCGCCCACACAAGTGATCGGGGAACCCTGCAGGTGGCGGAGATTGCCGCGCGCGAGTCGCTCTCGCCGGTCGAGCGCCTGGAGATGGCACTGCACCCGTGGGTCAGCTTTTGCATCATGCCGATCTTCGCTCTCGCCAATGCAGGATTGGCACTCTCGTGGACGAGCGCGGCCCAGCCTGTCGCCGCGGCGGTGTTCCTGGGCTTTGCTATCGGCAAGCCAACAGGCATTCTTCTTTTCAGTTGGCTGGCTCTGCGTTCCGGCCTGGCGATTCGTCCTCCGGATCTGAACTGGGGCAGCATGGCGGGTGGCAGCTTTCTGGCAGGCATCGGCTTCACGATGGCGCTGTTCATTGCCAATCTTGCCCTGGTCGGCCCGTTGATGGACAGCGCGAAGATCGGCATCTTCCTGGCCTCGCTGTTCTCAGCGGTCGTTGGCCTGGCGCTGTTAGTGTGGTTGCCACGGCCACAGACTCTCGACGCCAAGGAAAATATAGGTTAGAGAAACCGGCACGCAAGGCGCAATGCGCGTACTATGGGTTCGTTGATATGTGCAAGGCATTCATTGCATCGGTCTTTTTCCGCTTCTCCCGGGTTCCTCCCGCGGCTGTGTCGAATCTCCTTTGATGATTTTCTTGGCGTCTCTTCGCCGGATGCGTTTTTGCGACCCGGCAACCTCGAAAGGAAATCGATATGACGACACAAACCGGAACTGTGAAATGGTTCAACGAAGGCAAGGGCTTCGGCTTCATCGCCCCCGACAGCGGGGGCAAGGATCTCTTTGCCCACTTCCGTGAAATCCAAGCCGGCGGCTTCAAGACCCTGACTGAGAACCAGCACGTGCAGTTCGAAGTCACCGAGGGAGCCAAGGGCCCCCAAGCCTCCAACATTCGTGCCGTGAGTTGAAGGCATTGGGCCTGATGGTCCAATCACTTCTCCACACCTACCTGCGAAGCGCGGTTCATCCGCGCTTTCTCATTTCTGAAAGGCATCATTGCCATGAAAAATCTGCAGGAGGCCACCGAGCGCATCTGCGAACTCAAGGGCAGCCTGATCGCATTGGACGCATTGCTTCCTTCTCTGCTGGAAGCATTACCGCCCGCTACCCATAACACTCTGGTGCGTTCGTTCGAAGCACATGCCGAAGCAGCTCGAACGGTCATTCTGAACACCCCCATTTCAGACCATGTGCTGGCCGCCTTTGAACGGGACATTGCCAGAACGCGCGCGGTGCTCGCCGGGATCGTGCAGCCACAGGGAAACGCCAATCCACGCCAGGCCGTCGAGGCCATTCTGCTGACCACGACCCATATCCACACTTACGCTGGAACGCGATTGTTGACCGGTGCAAGCGGCTTCTTCTTCCGCCGCGATGATCGATTGTTCCTTGTGACGAATCGGCATGTCTTTTGCGACGAGCCAAGCGAGCATTTTCCCGACCGCGTCGAGATCGAATTGCATACCGATGCGAGCAACCTGACCCAGTACGCGACCTTCTCGATACCCCTCTATGGAAACGGCCTCGCGCTGTGGCGACAGGCCGCCGACACGGGCGGCCCGGTGGACATCGCCACCATCGAGATCCAGACCAGCCGCCTGCCCGAGCACGCGGTGCTGCATGCCTTCGACCAGTCGCACCTTGACCCTAAAAATGAGGACGTGGCGATTGGAGACAATTTGATGATCGTTGGTTTTCCGCTGGGGTTCCACGACACGATCCATCACCTCGCCGTAGCGCGCAGCGCATCGATCGCCTCGGCGTACGGCGTGCGCTTCCAGCAACAGGGCTACTTCCTGACCGATGCCCGCACACACCGTGGGAGCAGCGGTGCGCCTGTCGTTCGACGCAGGAGCAAAGACCAAGAACGCAGGTCCTCTCTGCCGACTTGGCAGTTGCTCGGCGTGCATTCCACGCGCATGGACATGCGCACCCGCGACCTGATCAAAGATGAGTGGCTTGGACTCAATTGCGCTTGGTACGCAGATGTTCTGATGGTGCTGACCCAAAACAAATAGCGATCAGTCACCTTAACTGAAAGCGCGGGCCATAACGCACGCGCACTGTGCGTTCAGCTTCTGCCGAACAGCAGTTGGGCCTATACGCGAGCGAACTCGATTGCTTAGCTAAACCACGACAAAGCTCGCCCTGCTACTCTGTAGCCCTCCGGGCCCACTCGATCATCAACAAGCCGCCCAAACCCGCGTGGTTAAAGGGATTGGCATCCGCCATCCAACTGAGGGCCACGTCGCCAAAATTCTTAGCTGCAGTCAGCCGGCGCTTCTCGCGCTGCTTCTCCAGCGCAGGAGAGCGGCCTGCCATGACGGCCTTCTTGGCGTCGAGCAGCTTTTCACGGGCCAGCGCCAGCGAAATGCCCAGAGCGCAATACCGGCCGATGGTCAGGGTCTCGCGGCGCCCGTGGAGACAGTAATCGTAGCGGAAGGTGATGGTGCCAGCCGGCGATACCGTCACGTACATCCCGTCCCGGTTAGAAATCTTATAAGTCAAGGACTTAGGCTTCAAATTGCGCAGTGCTGTGTCGGTCAACATCGAGGTTTTTACACCTGTGAGTGACGGCTTTTACCGTCAGGGGCCAGGAGACCCGTCGACGCCCGGAAAACCGCATGAAACAAGCTTTCCAGAGGGGTGTTTTACCGTCAAAGACCGATTTGGTCTCGATAGTAAACGGGAGGGTCTTAATCGAACCTTCGATTCTTACCGCCAGTTCTACCGACAACCGTTTTTGCTGGCCGGCGATAGCTTCCGATAGCTGGCGCAACGTATTTTCTTTAAAATCAACACGTTACAGCAGTTTTTCGATAACTGGCGATAGTCCTCGAAGGACTCGATTTCACTCCCACTCGATCATCAACAGCTCACGCAAGTCCGCGTGGTTAAAGGGATTTGCTTTGATCGACATAGGCCGTTACCGTCGCTTTTACCGTCAGAAAAACAGGTCCTTTGCTGGCGCGGGTTTACGCGGCATCGGCTCATCATCAATCAGCGCTTAGGATACCGCAGCCAGTCGCGTAGCGAGCAAGTCGGCCTGCTCGGCAAACTTCTTCGCATCGGTCTTCTGCAACTGCGCCAGGTTGCGCAGCTTCCAGCGGATGCCAGGCAGATGTTCGAGGTGTGCGATGCCCAGCAGCGACCACTCCGGCGTGCCAGCGGCCAGCGACAGCAGGAAGCGCCGCTCGTCGTCGTCCAAGCCCTGCTGGATTTCGCGCACCATGCGCTCGCGGGCAGCAAGCAGCGCATCGAGCGGCACGGGCTCGGCCGTCATGCCTTGGAAGTTGTGCTCATAGTCATGCCGGATGTCCCGCAGGGGCGTGAATAGCACTTCATGGATCGGCCGATTGCTGCTGGCCAGGTAGACCACGAAGGCACGCCGGATGCCGGGCGTGATGCCCTCATGCGCAAAGAGCTGCATCACGTCGAACAGGTCACGTGGGTGCTGCCGATCCAGTGCCGCCACCAGCTTGCCGCCGTACACGTCCTCCAGCGACGCCACCGGGATCTCCAGATCAGCCAGCAAAGTGTCGCGGGCAATCGGCGTCAGCGAAGCGCGGCGCACCGGTTGCACCGTGCCGCGCATGACGAAGTTGACTTCGACCTTGACCTGAATCGAGCCGCGACGCACCAGCAACTTCGTCTCCCCTGCTGCTGCCGCTGGTGCGTGCGTCTGGAATCCCCGCTTCTTTAACCGCTCGGCGGCCTGCCGAACGGCCTCGTTGATACGCGCCAACGCCTCGTCACGCGGCAGCGTGTGATCGGGAAAGACCAGATCGAGATCGACCGACAGACGCGGCATGTCGCGCACAAACAGATTGATCGCCGTGCCGCCCTTCAGCGCAAAGGTGTCATCCGCGAACACCAGCGGCGCTACCTGCGTCAGCAGGCGCGCGGTATCGAGATAGGTCTGGTTCATGGCTTGAGCACCAGCAGGCCGTCGGACGACCGGGACACCCAGGGCCGGTCGCTACCCGTCGGAAGCGTGGCCGGATCGAGCTTGGCCGCCCAAGGCAGTGACGCCTCGCGGCCGAGTTGCAGGCACAGCCGCACGGTCTTGACGCTTGTGCAGTGCTGCAACAGTTCGCGCAGCACATCGGCGCGTAGGCCGTAGGCGCTCTCGACGAGTTCGCGGGCTTCCTGCAAGGGCTGGCGCACGCCAACCTCGCTCAACAGTTCCAGCAATGCGCGCTCCGGCGCCGACACCTGCGGCGCCCCGCTGCGCTTCTCGAACGGGCCGACGTGCAGCAAGGCGTCCGGCTGCTCATCGAACAGCCGCTTGCGGTGGTACTCGGCCGGGAAGCGTTCGGTGAACCATTGCGGCAAGCGCGCTGCCTTCCAGCCATACAGGTGCAGCACCGGCTGCTGCGACACGTACTGCCGCACACCGTACCAGTCCAGCGCCGACTTGCCGCCGACGTGCAACCCCTCGAATTGGCGCTGCAACAGCAGCAGGCTGGGATGGAGCGCCGGGACGTCGTTCGGACGGCAGAACACTCCCCGCGCCAGGCGCGTGAGCCACCCTGCCCGGACGTAGTGAACGGCCAGGTCGGCAGAGATGCCCAACGCCGCCAAGTCCTCAGAGGTCAGCGGCGTTCCCGGTGCCAGCCGGGTGTAGAGCGCGTTTAGCTTGCTTGAATTAGTCGTAGCCATGCTACGGTTTTTACAACTTTTCCAAGCGATAGTCAATTTAATATGGCGTACCCAGTCGTAGTTTGAATACGATGATGGCAACATATCCAAAATCTCATCCATTCGGCGCAGCGGCGCGGAAAGACGGTTACTTGTCGTCTCCCCTGCCCCGCTTGAATCCCCGATCCGCCGCCATGAACGCCTCCAGCATGTGCGGGATCAGCGTCATGGCATCGACCGTCTCACCATACGCCTGCGCGTGCAGCGCAGCGTAGCGGTCAAGGTCGGCCTTCAGGCTGGCCGGGCAGGCGAAGGTCAGCTTGATGCTCTCGGTCTTGGGCAGCGGCCCGAGCCGCAGCTTCTTGGTCATGCTCATTGCATCGCCCCCCGCTGGAAGAACATCGGCTGGTAAGGCCGCAACACCAAATCGCGGTTGACGATGATCCGCACCGGCAGGCCCGGCCGCTCGGTCAGCGTCGGCTGGATGTTCATGTTGCGCCGGGTCATCTCCTGGCCGACTTGATTGATGCTGTCCTGCGTGCTGTCGCGCCCAGCGATCACGATGCGGTTGCCATCCTGCCGGTTCTCCGGCGCGGCCAGCTCGGCACCCACGCCCAGCAGCGTGGTCAGCGCCGCACCCGCAAAGATGCGCCCCCAATGCCAATCGACGCCATCCTCCAGGCCGGAATAGCCGGCCGGATCGGTGCCAGCCAGGTTGTCGAGCTTCAGCGAAGACGTGTCCGGCAGGATGACCCGGTTCCACACCACCTGCACGCGGCTCTGCCCATAACTGACCTGGCTGTTGTAGCGCCCAAGGATGCGCGATCCCTGCGGGATCAGCAGGAACTTGCCCGTGGCCGTGTCATAGACCGGCTCCGTCACCGTGGCGATCACGTCGCCCGGAAGATCGGACTTGATGCCCGTCACCAGCGCCCCGGCGATCACCGTTCCGGCCATCACCTGGTACGGCGAGGACGGCATTTGCAGATTGCCGGAATTGCGGGTTTCCGTAGAACCGTCCTTCAGGAAGGCCTCTTTCTGGTCTTGCCGGTTCTGCACAGCGGTGGGGTCGGCGGGCTGGGCCGCCGTCGAGGCCGGGCCAGCCGCCAGCGGATCGAATCCCGCCAAGCCCGATGTCGGGCCGGTCGCAGCGACTTGCGCCGTGGCTGGCGCAGCGGCCTTGCCCTGGTTGCCGGAGCGAAAGAACACCGACGAAGCCGCCGCCGCATCGGCCTCCTTGCGCAGCGCGTCGGCCGGGTCGTGGCCCGGTGGCGCATAGGTGGGCGTCACCGGTTGCTGCGAATGCACGATGGCCGGCCCCAGGTCGCCCGGCAGCGGCGGCCCCAACTCGGGCACCTTCGGCGGCAGCTTCGAGTAGTCGGCCGGCAGGCCATCCAGCCCTTCGGACTTCGAGACGCGATCCACGTTGTACAGCTCGGTCTGCTCGCTTGCGCGCCGGTGCGGCTGCAACGACCAGATCGTGGCCCCGAGCACGGCGACCGACAGGCCGCCCGTGAGGATGGCCAAGGTGCGCCGATTCAGGCGCGTGACCGGGCGCGGTTGTGCGCGCAGCACCACCGCCTCGGGCGCGACCTTGCCCGCCTGCGGTGCAAGATCAGGGGAATCGTCCTGGCTCATGGTCAGTTCCTCCGCGTGCCACCCGAGACACCATCTGTGCGCTCGATCCGCACCACGTCGCCCTTGTCACCGCCCAGGCGCAGCTCGGCCGCGCCGAACAGGCGATCCACGATGTAGTACGGCGGGCGAAAGCGGTAGTTCACCAACTGCCCGTCACCCTGGGCACCGATCACGAACAGCGGCGGCAGCTCGCCCTGGGCGATGCCCGGCGGAAACTGGATGTAGACCTTCTCGCCATCGTCGAAAGCGCGCAGCGGCTTCCACGGCGGGTTGCTGCCACTGACCGCATAGCGGAAGCGGATCTTCTCCAGCGATAGCCCGGCATCGACCGGTGCGGCGGCGCTGGCCGCCTGTGCCTGGCGCTGCAAAGCCAGCATCTTGTCCTTGGGATATTCCCAGGAGGCCGACGCCATCCACGTCTTCTCGGTCGATGTCAGCTCCAGCAGGTAGGTACGCCGACTCGTGGTGATGACTAAATTGGTCTTGAGGCCCGAACGGATGGGCTTGACCATCACATTGACGCGCAGCGCATCACCGCTGCCGCTCGATGTATCCCCGACGATCCAGCGCACGGTGTCGCCGGCGGCCACCGTCACCAGTTCCTCGCTCGGCTGGAGAGCGATCACGGTCACGCGGCCCACGGCCGCATAGACCTGGTACAGCGCACCATCGGTGAAAGGCCACACCTGAATCGCGTTGACGTAGCCTTCGCGCGTGGGCGCAATGCGCGCTTCGGCATTGGCGCGGGACACGCGCACGGTTTCATCGGCAGGTTCCGCGGCGGGCTTGGCATCCGGGATGGGTTTCATCTGCGTCGGCATCGGCAGCACCTGCGGCACGGCCACCACTTCCACCGGCTTCGGCGCCTCGGGCAGCGGCTGGGCTTGCACCGGCTCATCAAGCGAGATGGACGGCGGCGGCTTGCCCTGCGTGGCGCAGCCCGAGAACAGTACGGTCGAAGCCAACAGCATCACCAGCAAGGCGGATTTACGGAAAAGTGCATTCATGGCTTGGCTCCTTCGTTCGCTTCCAGTTCGCGGCTCCACGACAGGCCGTTGACGTAGATACCCAAGGGGTTCTTGCGCAGGCGCTGCTCGGTGCGCGGAGCTTGCAGCACCGTGGAAATCACCGCGTTCCAGCGTTCGGTGCGATCCAATGCGCCGTTGACGAAGCGCGTCTCCGTCCAGCGCACGTTGAACGACGTGTCGCTGGCGCGAGTCACGCTGCTGATCTGCACCGTCACCGATTCCTTGCCGATGCGCGCGAACGGATCGTTCACACGGGCGTACTCGTTGAGCACCACGGCGCCTTTGTCGGTCGTGTAGTCGTAGGCATCGAGCCAGTTCTGTCGCACCACGATGGGGTCAATGGACAGCGAGCGCACCAGGCCGATGAAGCGGCCGAGGTGATAGGCAATCTGCGCATCGCTGGGCCGGTACGGCGTGGCGGCTTCGCCGACGGCGCGCACTTGGCCCGCGTTGTCCACCTCGATGACGTAGGGCGTGACGATGGACTGCGCCGAGCGCCACACCAGGCCGCCCGCCATCAGCACCGCCAGCGTGAGACAGCCGAAGGCCATGAAACGCCAGTTCTTCGCCTGCACGCGGGCCGAGCCGATGCGCTCGTCCCAGACCTGCGCGGCGGATTGGTATGGGGTGGCAGGTTGCGGCGTGTCGGCGTAGCGCACCTGTGGTCGTTTGAATCGCATGGGGTTCTCCTTGAAGATCAGGAATCGGAATCGCGCAGGCTCGGGCCTTGGCTAGAGCTGCCGCCGTCGCCACCGCGCAGCGTGTGGGCGGCGGTCGTCGCTGCATGGGTGAGCTGCTGCCTGCGATGCAGGCGCTTGGCCCAGGCGGGTTGCGCGGTGGATGGGGTTGGCTCGTTCGCAGTCTGTGCGGCACTGGCTCCCGACGCCGATCCGGCGTCGCCCGGCCGGAAGGCGGCGGCGACACGCTCCTTCATCGAGCGCGCCCCATCGGCCACCTTCTGCCCGGCCGCCTGCGCGCCGGTCTTGGCGACATTGCCCACGCCGGCGGCAGCGCCCTTGAGGCCTCCGCCGGCGGATGCAGAGCCAGCCTGGAACGCCGACCGTGCGCTACTGGCCGTCGAAGCGGCGGCACGCGCTCCGCTGCCGGCCAGCTTGGCGGCTGCGGGCGCCATACGCGCACCGGCAGCGACTGCGCCGCCGACACCCGTGGCCGCAGCGCCCACCGCAACGGCCGCGCCGGCTGCACCCAGCGCGGCACCGGCCATCGCGCCCGCGCCGAGCTGCGGCCCACCGGACACCAGCCCGGTTGCAATGCCCGGCCCGAAGATGCCCAAGGCCAGCAGCGTCAGCGAGGCCAGCATCACGACCACGGAGTGGTCGATGGATGGCTCGGCCGGCTGTACCTGAAACTCGGCGAACAGTCCCGAGCCGATGCCCACGATCACCGCCAGCACCAGCACCTTGATGCCCGAAGACACCACGTTACCCAGCACCTTCTCCGCGAGGAATGCGGTCTTGTTCCAGAGTGCGAACGGCACCAGCACGAAGCCCGCGAGCGTGGTCAGCTTGAACTCGATCAGCGTGATGAAAAGCTGGATCGCCAGCACGAAGAAGCACAGGAGGACGATCAGCCACGCCAGGAACATCACGACGATGGGCGTGATGTTCACGAACACCTCGGGAAAGCCCGCCATGTCGCCGATCTGCTTCAGGATCGGTGCCCCGGCGTCGATGCCGACCTTCGCCAGTCGGCCCGGTTGCAGGAAGCTCTCCATGCTCAGGGTCGAGCCGCTGGCCGTCAGGCCGAGGCCCGCGAATGAGCGGAACACGATGCCGGCCAGCCAGTTGAAGTTGCCGATGATGTAGGCGAAGGCACCGACGTACAGCACCTTGCGTATCAGCTTGGCGATCACGTCCTCGCCTTGGCCGGTGGCATGGCCCATCGCCCAGAACAGCCCGGCAAGCGTCATGTCGATGACGATCAGCGTGGCGGTCAGAAACGCCACCTCGCCGTGCAGCAGGCCGAAGCCCGAGTCGATGTAGCGCGAGAAGGTATCGAGGAAGCGGTCGATGACCGTCACGTCGTTCATGGCGAGCCCTCCTGCTCAGGCAGAGCGATTGCCCCACTGCCATCGGCGGGTTCATCGAAGCTGGGCGGGATCGGCGGCAGGTCGGCCAGCGTCTGGTACTCGCCCGGCCCAGCGTGGCCGGAGAGAAAGCGCCGCAGGTCGGCCTGCGCCACCTGCGTGCAAAACGCGCCGTCGTGCTCGCCCACGCGGCACTGCGCGCGCAACGCACGCAGCCGGGACGCATCGGCGGCCAGCGCATCCACCGACAGCCGCTGCGGCTGGTCACAGCCGGCCAGCACAAGCGCATGAACGGCGAAAGCAAACACGACGGGCGTGCGTTGCATGGCAGCCTCCGTCAGCGGTTGTAGAAGTTCACGGATTGCGGCGTGTATGGCGTGCCTTCGCCCAGGAAGCGGCGCGTCACCTCGCGCCCGCGCTCCGTGGCCGCCGCCTGCCGCGCCAGCTCCAGCGAGGCCGCGCGGTCTTGCGTGATCTGCAGCCGTTGCGTCTGGATCGACTGCTTGGCCTGCAAAGCCAACAACTGGTTCATGGCCTGCATCGCTTGCAGCGCACCCTCGGCCGACTGGCTCTTGCCCACGAGATCGGCCAGCACGCTTTCGTCATCGCTCAGGTTCTGCGACGCCTGGGCCTGCATCTGCATGGTGGTTTGCAGTCCGTTGAGCGTGTTCTTCCAACGCTCCTGCGCGTCGAGATACATCTGGTTGCCACTCACTGTAGCGGCGTACTTCTCGGGATACAGACGTGCGAACTCGCGGTCGATGCTCGTCACGTCATAGGCCAGGCCCTTGGCCTGTGCGATGAGGCGCTGGGTGGTTGCCAGGTTCGCGCGCAACTGGCCCACCACGCTGGACGGCAGGCTGGCCAGGTTGCGTGCCTGATTGATGAGCATCTGCGCTTCGTTCTGGAGCTGGCGGATCTGGTTGTTGATCTGCTCCAGCGTGCGAACCGCCGTGAGCGTGTTCTGCACCAGATTGGTCGGGTCGAGCACGATGTCGCCGACGCCGAACAGCGCGTGCGCAGGCTGCGCGACGCCGAAGGCGAGCACGCAGGCGGCGGTCAGCGCGGCGAGCTTGGGGACATAGGTTTTCATGGCTGGTTCTCCTGTGGATGGCTGGGGATGAGGGCGGCACACGGCGCAGGGCCGGGGAAATCGCGCAGCAGATCGGCCGCCCAATCAAGGCTGCGGTGGCGCAGCCATGCGGCTGCGAACGGAGTGGATGCGGATGAAGCGGCAGCGAGCACCGCGTCGATGTCGCGCTGGTCTTGCGGCGTGGAGGCACCCGCGAAGGCCAGCGTCGCGGCGCCCAGGTCGAGGTCGAACAGGCGGTTGCCGAGGCGGGATTGGTAGTAGTAGTCGCGCTTCGGCTGCGCGGTGGCGACGATCTCGATCTGCCGCCTGCTGAGGCCGAAACCCTCGTAGATCGTGCGAATCTGCGGCTCGGTGGCCTGCGGGTTCGGCAGGAAGATGCGGCTTGCGCAACTCTCGATGATCGCGGGCGCGATGCTCGAATCCTTGATGTCGGCGAGGCTCTGCGTGGCGAAGATCACCGAGACGTTCTTCTTGCGCAACGTCTTGAGCCACTGGCGGATGCGCGCGGCAAACACCGGGTCATCGAGGAACAGCCACGCTTCATCGAGGATCAGCAGCGTGGGCGCCCCGTCGAAGCGTTCATCGAAACGCGCAAAGAGGTAATGCAGCACGGCCATGACGGCGGCCTTGCTGTGCATCAGCTCCTCCATCTCGAAGCACCGCACGTCGGCCATGCCCAGCCGGTCATGATCGGCGTCCAGCAGCTTGCCGTGGGCACCGCCGAGCACATACGGCGACAGCGCCTGCCGCAGCGCGTTCGATTGCAGCAGCACGGAAAGCCCTGTCATCGTGCGCTGCTCCAACGGCGCACCGGCGAGGCTTCCCAGCGCCGACCAGATGGCCGCCTTTTCGTCGGGGCCGACCGCCACGCCCTCATGCAGCAAGCGGCCTTCGATCCATTCTGCCGCCCAGGTGCGGTAGCCTTCGCGGTCGATGCGTGCCAAGGGCTGGAAGGCGATTTCGCCATCCGTCCCGAGGTCGTAGTGCTCGCCACCCAGGCCCAGGATGGTGGCGCGCATGGAACGGCCCATGTCGAATGCGACGATGCGCGAACCGCGATAGCGGCGGAACTGCATTGCCAGCGTGGCGAGCAATACCGACTTGCCCATGCCGGTCGGCCCCGCGACCAGCGTGTGGCCCACGTCGCCGATGTGCGTCACAAGCCGGAACGGCGTGGCGCCGTCGGTGCGTGTCACGATCAGCGGGGGGCCGTCGAGGTGTTCGTTCTTCTCCGGTCCGGCCCATACCGCCGATACCGGCATCATGTGCGCCAGGTTCAGCGTTGAAACGATGGGCTGGCGCACGTTGGCGTAGGCGTTGCCCGGAATGGACGACAGCCACGCATCCACGGCGTTGAGCGTTTCCGGGATGGTGACGAAACCCCGACCCTGGATGACGCGCTCCACCATGCGCAGCTTCTCGTCGGCCACCGCAGGATCGGCGTCGAGCACCGCTACCGTGGCGGTGAGGTAGCCAAAGGCGACTTGATCGCTGCCCAGCTCCTGCAAGGCGGCATCGGCATCGGCGGCCTTGTTGCTGGCGTCGGTATCGACCAGCGGCGATTCCTGCTGGAAGATGGTTTCGCGCAGCAGCGCGATAACGTTCTTGCGCTTGGCGAACCACTGGCGGCGCAGGCGGGCGAGTTCTCTTTCCGCCTCGGCTTTGTCCAGGCACAGAAAGCGCGTACTCCAGCGATAGGCAAAGCCCAGGCGGTTGAGGTCGTCCAAAATCCCCGGCCAGGTTGAGGTCGGAAAGCCCCGCACCGACACCACGCGCAGGTGTTGCTCGCCCAGCATGGGCGCCAGGCCACCGACCAGTGCGGAGTCGGTCAGCAGCGCGTCGATGTGGAACGGCACTTCGGGCACGCCCACGCGATAGCGCCGCGTTGAGATGGTCGCGTGCAGGTAGGTCAGCGTCTGCCCGTCGTCGAGCCAGTCAATTTCCGGCATCACGCCGTCGAGCAGGTCAAAGACGCGATCCGTTTCCGCGACGAACGCTTGCAGCCGCTCGCGCCAGTCCACGCCATTCGTCGGCGTGTTCTCGTAGAGCATCTTGGCTGCACGGGCGCGGGATTCTTCCGGCGGCAGGTAAAGCAGCGTCAGGTGATAGCCGCTCTCAAAGTGATTGCCAGATTCCTCGAAGGTCGCGCGGCGTTCCTCGTCCACCAGCCAGGACAGCGGCTCGGGAAACTCCGAGTGTGGATAGTCGGCAGCGGGACGGCGCTCGGCTTCAATGAACAGCGCCCAGCCCGAACCCATGCGGCGCAGCGCGTTGTTCAAGCGTGCCGACGTAGCGATCAACTCACCCTGCGTCGCGCTGTCGAGGTCAGGCCCGCGAAACCGGGCCGTGCGCTGGAAACTGCCATCCTTGTTCAAGACGACGCCCAGTGCGACCAGCCCGGCCCAGGGCAGCCAGTCGGCAAGCAAGGCTGGGCGCTGGCGATATTCGGCGAGGTTCAGCATCGCGGCGTCCTCCCCTCACACGTCCAGCAGCGGGCGGTACTTGATGTGCCGGGCAAAGACCTGCATGAACTGCGGATCAACGCGCGCACCCCACACCGCCAGCGAATGGCCGACGATCCAGAGCACAACACCCGGAATCCACAGTTGCAGGCCCAGGCCGACGGCAGCGGCCAGCGTGCCGTTGGCAATCGCCACGGTGCGCGGCGCACCGCCCAGCAGGATCGGCTCGGTCAGCGAGCGATGCAGCGGCACCTCGAAGCCGTCCGCGAAGGTGTCCAGGGCACTCATACGACCGCCCCGCCGGAGAAGCTGAAGAACGACAGGAAGAAGCTCGACGCGGCGAACGCGATGGACAGGCCGAACACGATCTGGATCAGCTTGCGAAAGCCGCCCGAGGTATCGCCGAAGGCCAGCGCCAGGCCCGTGGCGATGATGATGATGACCGCGACGATGCGCGCCACCGGACCCTGGATGGATTCGAGGATGGATTGCAGCGGGCCTTCCCACGGCATCGAGGAACCGGCGGCCTGCGCCGTTCCGGCCAGGAACAGCAGCAGCGCGGCCAGCAGCAGCCCTTGCCCCGCAGGGCGTGCCAGGCTGCGCAGCCGTGCCAGGCCGGTCAGATGAGAAAGCGGATTTACGGAAATACGGAAAGCAGGAACGTGCATCTGCGTCATGGCAGTTCTCCAAGGTGGTTGAGGGACGGGGAAGAAAAGTCGGACTGCGATGGCAGCTCGGGAAACGGCATATCCATCGCGTCCGCCAGTTGGTAGCCCACGCCGTCAAAGCCGACGACGCGGGCAATGCTTTCGACGTGGCGATTGCGGCCACGGCCAGCGATGTGGATCACCACATTGACCGCCTCGGCGATCAGCGCACGGGGCGGATTCACCGCCACTTCGAGAATCAGTTGCTCCAGGCGCAGCAGCGCACCCAGCGCGGAGCCGGCATGGATCGTGGCGATGCCGCCGGGATGACCTGTGCCCCACACCTTGATGAGATCCAACGCCTCGGCGCCGCGCACTTCGCCAACGACGACGCGATCCGGGCGCAGGCGCATCGAGGAACGCACCAGCTCGGTCATCGACACCACGCCTGCGCGGGTGCGCAGCGGAACGTGGTCGCGCGCCGCGCATTGCAGCTCCACCGTGTCTTCGAGCACCAGCACGCGGTCGCCCGTGGCGGCGATCTCGGCCAGCAGCGCATTGGCGAGCGTGGTCTTGCCGCTGCTGGTGGCCCCGGCGATCAGGATGTTCTGGCGCTCGCGCACGGCGCGAACGAGAAAGCCCGCCTGGGCGCTGGTCATCATCCCGTCGATGACGTACCGCTCCAGCGGGATCACGCCGATGGCGCGCTTGCGCAACGCGAAGGCAGGCCCCGGCGCGGCGGGCGGCAAGATGCCCTCGAAGCGCTCGCCGGTTTCGGGCAGCTCGGCCGACAGCAGCGGCTGGCCGCGATGCACTTCCGCGCCGACGTGGGCTGCCACCAGCCGGATGATGCGTTCACCGTCCGCTTCGGACATCTCCACGCCCATCGGCGCACGGCCTGATGAAAGCCGATCCACCCATAGCGTCCGGTCGGGATTCAGCATGACTTCAACCACGTCCGGGTCTTCGAGCGCGGCGGCGATCAGCGGCCCCATCGCCGTGCGCAGCATCTGGATACGGCGATCCATCGAAGTCGCAGCGGACGAACGTGGTTCGGGCGGGATTTTCGGCACCGCGCTCATGACGCGCGCTCCTGCGCTTGCGTGGCCGCCGCCGCGTCCTCCATTCGCATCGGGTCGGGATGCAGTTCCTCCACCACGTCGCGCACCAGGCTGCGGCCCCGCAGCAGGTGGCGGCCAAGCTGCTCGGTGAACTGCTCGAAGCGCGCTTTGCCCTGCGCGCGTGCCGCGTCTTGGTGCGCCTCGGGAACCGGCGTGCTCACGGTCAGGTAGTAGCGGATGAACAGAGCCAGCGTCTCGATGGCGATGTTCTGGTCGCGCTCCATGCGCTCGGCCTGGCGCGACAGACGATCCAGCCGCTTGGCAATCGCCGCTTCGCGCTGGTCGGCCGCATCGGGCGACAGCCACGATGCGAGCGCCGCCGCGACGATGGACGACTTGGACACGCCTTTCTTGGCGGCCAGCTCGTCCAGGCGCTTGGCGTGCTCGTTCTGGATGAACAGATTGAGGCGGTATTGGCTCATAGGTCGATTCCGTCGTTGGGGTTCAGCGATGCCAGCCGGGCCGTGCGCTGCATGGCCGGATCGAGCTGGCGAGGAAGTGGAAGCGGAAGGTCGTCGTCGTCATCGAGCAGCCCAAGGTCGGCCACGGGCGCGGCCAGCCCGGGGTCGTAGGCGACGGCCTCAGTTAGCTCGGGCTGACGGCGTGGGCCGCCGTCGTCGGCCGAACCCAAGTTCTCCAGGCCATCGGCAGATGCCGTGGCAGACGCTGCGGGCACCGACGGAATCGCCAGCCCGCTCCAGTCGTCGGGCCGAGACGGCGGCGTGTCTGCGTACAGCCCGTCCGCCAGCGTGGGCGGGGGCAGCACGCGCCGCTTGAAATTGGCGTCCGCGTAATAGCGCAGCTTTTTGGCCTTGATCGGCGCCACACTGGAGACCATCACCACCGCTTCATCGGGTGGCAGTTGCATGACTTCGCCCGGCGTCAGCAGCGGACGGGCCGTTTCCTGGCGCGACACCATGAGGTGCCCCAGCCACGGCGCCAGCCGGTGGCCGGCGTAGTTGCGCTGCGCGCGCAGTTCGGTCGCGGTGCCCAGCGTCTCGGAAATCCGTTTGGCGGTACGTTCGTCGTTCGTGGCGAACGTCACGCGCACATGGCAGTTGTCGAGGATCGAATGGTTCTGCCCATACGCCTTGTCGATCTGGTTGAGCGACTGCGCGATGAGGAAACTGCGGATGCCGTAGCCGGCCATGAAGGCCAGCGCCGTCTCGAAGAAATCGAGCCGCCCGAGTGCCGGAAACTCGTCGAGCATCAGCAACAGCTTGTGGCGACGCTCGATGCCGTCGGAGCCATCGAGTGATTCCGTGAGCCGCCGCCCGATCTGGTTGAGGATCAGGCGAATGAGCGGCTTCGTCCGCGAAATGTCCGAAGGCGGAACCACCAGATACAACGACACCGGATGCTCGGCGGCGATCAGGTCGGCGATGCGCCAGTCACAGCGCGATGTGACTTCGGCCACCGTGGGATCGCGGTACAGGCCGAGGAACGACATGGCGGTGCTCAACACGCCGGAACGCTCGTTCTCCGACTTGTTGAGCACTTCGCGCGCAGCCGAGGCCACGACCGGATGCGTCCCATCGCCGAGATGCGGCGTGGTCATCATCCGATGCAAGGTCAGCTCGAATGGGCTGGCTGGATCGGAGAGGAAGTTGGCGACGCCGCGCAGCGTCTTGTCCTCGCCCGCGTAGAGCACATGCAGGATGGCGCCGACCAGCAGCGCGTGCGAGGTTTTTTCCCAATGGTTGCGCTTCTCCAGCGCGCCTTCGGGATCGACCAGGATGTCCGCGATGTTCTGCACGTCGCGCACTTCGTGCGCGCCGCGCCGCACCTCCAGCAGCGGGTTGTAGGCCGCCGACTGCGCATCGGTCGGGTTGAACAGCAGGCAATGCGAGAAGCGCGAGCGCCAGCCTGCGGTGATGCTCCAGTTCTCGCCCTTGATGTCGTGGATGACGGCCGATGCTAGCCAGCTCAACAAAGTGGGCACCACCAGGCCCACGCCCTTGCCCGAGCGCGTAGGCGCGAAGGTCAGGACGTGTTCCGGACCTTCATGCCGCAGGTACTGGCGGTCGTGCTGGCCGAGGAACACGCCGGCCGGCTGCGTGAGGCCCGCCTTGCGAATGTCCTGCGCGTTAGCCCAGCGCGCAGAGCCGTAGGTGGTGACGAGGCGCGCTTGGCGCGAACGCCAGACCGACATGGCGATGGCAACGCCCACGGCGGCCATACCGCTGGCGCCCGCAATGGTGCCGCCAGTGTCGAAGACCTCCGGCGCATAGGCGCCGAAGAAGAACCACCACTCAAACAGCTTCCACGGGTGGTAGATCGACGTGCCAAGGAAGTCGAACCAGGGCGAGCCAAGGCGTACTTGATAGCCAAGGGCCGCTGCTGTCCATTGTGTGGCGCCCCACACGCCGGCGATCACGGTGCCGAATACGACGGCGATCTGACCGAACAGCACGTTCGTCCCTTGCATGACCTGGCCTCCGATTTCTCCTGCGCTGATTCCTTATGGAAATCGCGGCACAGGAACGTGCCGCAGGCGTCAGGATCGGTGCCGGGTCAGTGCCGGTCAAAGGCCGTTATGGCGGGGATTGAGGCTGAAAGAGCCAGATTTCGCGCGGAAGCGAAAGCAATAGAAACACCACAGACGCGAGCGCGTTACGGCGTGGTGAGGTATCAGCGAGAACTTCGTGCTGTGAAACGGCGGCAAGGAAGTTACTTGGATTTTTTCTCAGGCCGATCACCGAAGAAACGCCGGTTGGCGGCTTCCGCCGCACGCAAGCAGAGTTCGTCGCCGACCTTCGAGCGATCTTCCTTGCATTGGCGCTGAATCTCCTTGATGCGGTCGGGATTGGCGACGAGCGTGTCCACGGATTCCGAAGGTTGAGAGGGGCCACATGCAGTCAAGGTGGCGGCCAGCATCAGCAACATCACGTTGTTCACGGTTCCAATCCTTTCATCGGGTGGATCGGGGATTCCCGATACTGCTCAGAGGTTCTGCTGAATCAATGGAGGCTACCCGGTCGATGAATCGGGCCAACATCTCTGGAGCCTCCGTATCCCGACACAGTAGATAGGTCGTCAGCATTGGCGGTTTACCCGCCAACGGCCGAGCCACTACACCAAGCTCACGGCTGGACGCAACGTGTGCCGCTCCGGCCAAGCCCAAGGCCAGCCCGGCGGAAACCAAGGTCATCATGAGGTCAAAAGAGGCAACGTGCTGAACTATGAGCGGCTCCCGTTCGTACTTGCGCAAGATTCGATCGACCTGACGTGCATGCCCTTCGCAAATCGACGGGTCGCCCAGCACCAGCGGGTAGTGCAGAACCTCCTCCAGCGGAATCTGCTTGAAGGCCAGAACGGGATGGCGAGCTGGCACCGCCACCATCAACTCATCCTCCCAAGCAGGTGTGACCACGATGCCATCACCTACGTCTTCGGCCATCGAAAATCCTGCGTCGTATAGCTCATCGTGCAGACCCTTGATTTGCTGGGCCATCGAAACTTCAAATAACCGAACCTCGACCTCGGGGTCTTCTTCGCGGCACTGCGCAAGTAGCGCCGGCAAGCGGGATGGCGTGATGCCATCGGACAAGGCAATGCGCAATTGCCCGTGATAGCCATTGGAGGCAGACCTGACGCTATCGCGTGCTTGCTCCAGCGCAGCGAAGATGCGCGGTACGTGCTCCAACAGTAATCGACCCGCACGGGTCAATTGCGTGCTGCGGGTAGTACGAACGAACAGGCGCGCACCAAGGTCTTCCTCCAGCTCCTTGATGGTGCGAGATAGCGGCGATTGGTCGATGTGTAACCGTTCAGCAGCCCGAGCAAAATGAAGCTCTTCCGCGACTGCGGTAAAGCATCGAAGGTGGCGTAACTCCACTTCTGCCCTTCCTAGCGTTTCAGATCGTCCACGTCCCGTGGGATGCAGCCGGATGCTCCACGCATGTGAGAACACCAAGAACGCTGTCCTTCCAAACCGAAAATGCCCAAGGTGCGATGCAAGTGATTCAGCCAAGACTGCATAGTAAGTGATATATTACTTACTATGCTTCGGAAAATCAATGACTAAATTCACCGTTGGACTGGGCAGCTCCCTCCCCGGACGGAAGACGAATCAGCGGCTGTCAACCGATGCTTGGAAATATCTTCGCGCAGGATTCGCCGGATTTCGACGATGGATGCGGCGGTTTCCTGCACGCTGTGTCCGGACACGATGATTTTTTCCGACTCGGCGCCATCCAGATGCGCGCTTCGATAGGGAACCAAACCATCGTCCGATTCAGCGAGAGGACCGTTAGCCTGCCGCCTCGCAACGATCGAGTGATAAGCCACCTGATCCGAGATTGGAAGCTCGCTCGTAGCTTTGACGAAGGGGTCGTTTTCGTCGAGTTGGTCAATGCTGTTGGGGATGTTCTGCAAGATCGTGGCGTGTGCCGTGGTCTCCGCGCGCGCCGGGAAGGCGTCGCCGAGGGTTGACAGCAGCGTCAATGGCAAGCGGATCAATCCGGCAACCCAACGCCCAAGTCCTTGTCCGGCAACCACGGTTCCACGGTGCGGTGTGGCAACGAATACCACGCGATCAACACCTGGAAATGGCCGAAAGCGCAAAAGAGGGTCAAGTTGAGAGCGGGTGCTCCCAAGACGATCCAGATCGATCCTGGGGTCCGATGCGGCCCACTTCCACAGTTGCTGGTCAGCCGTGGAGACCATCAGCCGCGCCAGCATTCCTCCCATGCTGTGACCAATCAACACCAGCCCGTGGGAAGCCAAGGTTTCCTCATCAGGGTCGAAGTGATGCAAAGCGGCCGCCAGAACTTGGCGGATTGCTGCATGACTGGCTGGTACAGGCATATTCGTGGGGTAATAGACCTCCCACACTTGGAATTCGCATCGCAGCTCTTCATCGGCCAGAAGCTCATTGGCAACGTTGACCCATGCTTCGGGGCTGCTCGCCAATCCATGCATCATCACGATGATGCGCCGCCGCGGGTCGAACGGCTGCATCAGATACAGATGCGGGTGATCGATGCCACGCTCACGCCCAAACAACCCTCGCACGGATTGCTGGTTGAACCCCGAACGCGCCAACCACAAGCCGTAGCCAGCCGTAAAGTTACCAGCCAGCGGAACGCGTTGGCCGTGGAGTTGCAAATAGTCCTGGACCAGGGGGTCATACACACCGACGATGAGTTCATGCGAGGCAAGCAGCTCATCGACGGTGAGTGCATCAAAGCGAAGCACTACCGTCACGTTGGGCGTTGGCATTTCGCTCCAGGCGGGAAATGTCCTCGGGCGCTCGTTGCCGGCGGGAGACCCGTCTGAGTCGTTCAGTGATATTGGCTCTGCATCCGTTACGGCCACCAATTCGGCACCCAAGCCATCCCTGCGATAGATGCCGCGCAGGCCTTGGAATGCCAGAACGTTCGCAGGCAGCAACTCGCGTGGCGTGGTCGCATCATTGGGCAGCCGGGCGTTCAAGTCGACTCGCAAAACCCAGTCACCCAAGCGGAATACCGCTTTGGCTCCGCCAGCATGCGCACGAAGTGCTTGGTGCTGTAGGCCAAACAATTGCGTGACCGTTTTTTGCACCGCGTAGTTGTACCAATCGCGCACCTGCGTCTGCCGCTCCTCAAACGCGCGCTCGCCGGGCGAGCGCCCAGTGAAAAAGAGATACGCGTAAGCGTGCCGAGCTGTCTCGATCCAAGCGGAAGTAGAAGCGGTGCGACTGTTTGGGACTGTTGTCGAGATCGACATGGCATGCTGCAGCCATAGTTCAGCCAGTGCCGACAACCTGGTTTCTCCATCCAAGTCCTTCATCATGGTCAACGCCTCGATACAAGTGAGCGAGGCGTTCGCTGCGCAGGCCCGTTCATCGAGCCCGGTAACGCGAATCGTCTGCACGGTCAGGGCGCTGAGTTTGCCTTTGCCGAGGAGATCGCCGCGTCGTAGGGCGACGTATTCATCCGGCGTCATCGCGCGTACAGCGACAGAAGGTTTGAATTCACTGACAACCGCGCAACCACCGAGCGCAAACGCGGCAGCGATCACGATCAACCATCGCCAGAAAAATGCAAGGATCACGTGGATTACGTGGATCATGACCGGGAGCTGCGTACCAGCATCGCAGAATCAACACCTGAAGCGAGCGCGACATTACCCGTGAAATTGCATTTCATACGCGGTTCTCTTTGCCCTGAACAAGAGCACGCTGACGATGCGCCAAGATCAGCGCAATGGCGCATGAGGCTATTCGCGTGCGGCGCGAGTCCGCGCGACTGGTGAGCACAATCGGCACACGCGCGCCCATCACGATCCCCGCACTGTCGGCTTGGCCCATGTATTCCAGTTGCTTGGTCAGCATGTTGCCGCTTTCCAGGTCGGGAACGACCAAGATGTCAGCTTGCCCGGCCACGTTCGACTTGATGCCCTTGACGCGCGCGGCATCGGGAGAGACGGCGTTATCAAAGGCCAGCGGCCCGTCGAGCACACCTCCGGCAATCTGGCCGCGATCGGCCATCTTGCACAGTGCCGCTGCGTCCAGGGTCGAAAGCATGCGCGGGTTGACGGTCTCGACCGCCGCCAGGATCGCTACCTTGGGCTCGGCAATGCCGATGGCGTGCGCCAAGTCGATGGCGTTGCGCACGATGTCGGCCTTGATTTCGAGCGTTGGAGCGATGTTGATGGCGGCGTCGGTGATGATGAAGGGCCGTGGGTAGCTGGCCGTCTGCATGATGTAGCAGTGCGTCAATCGGCGCTCGGTGCGCAGGCAGGCTTCGGGCGCCAGGATGGCACCCAGGTACTCGTCGCTGTGCAAGCTGCCTTTCATCAGTGCCTGCACCTCGCCCTTGCCAGCCAGCCGGGCGGCGATGGCCGCTGCAGCGTGGCTGTGCGGCACATCGACGACCTCGCTGTCTCCCAGTTCCAACCCCGTGTCGGCCGCAACGGCACGCAGCTTGCCGAGCGGCGCCACCAATACTGGCGTGATGACGCCGGCATCGCGCGCGTCCAAGGCACCGCCCAAGCTGAGCGCGTCACAAGGGTGCACCACCGCAGTGCGAACCGGGGCCAAGGTTTTGACATGGGCGATAAGACGCTCGACACCACTTGGAGGATCGGCGCGAACGCCCTCAGGGGCTTGTTCATTCATGTGGTTTTTTTAGCTTGTTTGCGCGAGTTGGATGCCGGCGTTGCGTACCGGCGTTGTCGCTGGCCTCGACTGGCGTCCGTGCGGCTGAGCGTGTCTGGTCACCATCTCGGCTCGACTGGCGCACCAGCATTACCGGAACTGGTGCGATGCGCGCCACTTGCTCTGCATCGCTGCCCAGCAGCAGCCGGTTCATGCCGCGACGCCCATGGGTGCCCAGGATGACCAAGTCGCAATCGCTCACCTCGGCCTGCTGTGCGATCTGTTCCGACACGCGTGCGGTGCCGCTTTCAAGCAGCACCGTCTCTGTGGCAATTCCGTTCCGACGAAGCCGACTCGCAGCTTCATCCAGCAACGCCTGGCCGGCTTCGAGGAAGCGTGGGCGGACATCCTTGATGTAGACCTCGGGACGCTCGAAGCCCGTACTATGCCGGGTTGGTTCGACGACATGCAGCAAGATCACGGTGGCGCCGCTCAGGCGTGCCAGTTCTGCCGCATGATCGAGGGCCAGGAAGGATGTGGAACTACCGTCCAGCGGCACCAGAAATCGGGAATACATGGAACTCCTCCAGGAGTTGGTGACTGCCGCGTCGGAAACCGCCCGCGAGGGCCGCGGGTTCTCCCAACTCATGACATGTGCTGGCCACCGTTCATCGCCACGTTGCTGCCCGTCATGAAGGCGGCAGCCTCACTGGCGATGAAGGCCACCAGCGCCGCGATCTCGTCCGGATGACCGAGGCGGCCGACTGGAATCGCATCGATGATCTTCTGGCGCACATCCTCACGCACCGCCATCACCATCTCGGTGGCCAGGTAGCCCGGCGAGACGGTGTTGACCGTCACGCCCTTGCGCGCCACCTCCTGCGCCAGCGCCTTGGTGAAGCCGTGCACGCCGGCCTTGGCCGCCGAGTAATTGGTCTGGCCGAACTGGCCCTTGCTGCCGTTGATCGACGAGATATTGATGATGCGTCCCCAGCCAAGCTCCACCATCGGGTCGATGAACGGCTTGGTGACGTTGAACATGGAGTCCAGGTTGGTGCGCAGCACGGCGTCCCAGCCGGATTTGTCCATCTTGCGCAAGGTCGCGTCACGGGTGATGCCGGCGTTGTTCACCAGGATGTCAACGTGGTAGCCGTCCGCCTGAATCTGACGCGCCAAAGCCTGGGTCGATTCCCAGTCGCCGACATCGACGCCGTAGGCCACGAACCGGTAGCCTTTGGTGTCCTGCGCGTCGAGCCAGGCAGCGACCTTATCGTTGCCGGGCGTGTGCGTGATGATGACGCGGTGGCCCGCGTCGTCCAGGGCGCGGGCAATGGCCGCGCCAAGACCGCGATTGCCGCCAGTGACCAGGGCGGTTCGTCCGGAACTGCTCATGTGCACCTCCTTACTTTTTGGCCTTGCCCTGAGGCGCGGCGCCTGGCGCGCTCCAGGGCTGCGTCCATTGCTGACAAAACTGCGCGAAAGAGGCTGTGCCACCGCTGGCGCCGAATACTTCGGAGACGGATGCCTGCCAGGTCGTCAGCGCCTCGCGCAGGCCATCAGCGAATGCCGCCTGGCTCTTGGCAGCAGCCTGGCCGACCGCCTGTGTATCGCCCATACGGCCCTGACACAATCGCCAGAACACCTCGGATGGCAAGGTGGCAAGCGCCTGCCAGTCCGCCGCCTGTTGGAGGTTCTGGATGCGCGAGGTGGTCTCCAGCACGCCGCCAGCACTGAGCTGTTGCATGGCTTCGAACCAGTGGTGGCCGCTTTCTTGCAGCAAGCGAGTGATCTGAAGCTGCAACTCGGCATTGGCCTTGTAGAGTTGGATGGGCAGTTCGTTGTTCATTTCAATTCTCCACGGTGGTGATGTGCCCCTCTGGGGCGGGTGTGGGCCATGCCTGCGCAACGACCCGATGAAAGTTGAGTGATGTGTTCGTGGACGCGTTTTGCCATGTCATCGCATGGCCACATAGGTTCCCGGCGCATCGCCAAGCGGTGGTTGCGTCCCGCCCATGGCAGGCGGAGCGACGCGCCCGGCCGAGCGCCCGGCCAACCATTGCTGCCATGCCGGCCACCAGGAGCCTTCGTTCAGCGGGGTCTCGGCACGCCACAATTGCGGATCGATATAGCGATCGCCAGCGGCACGGGTCGCAATCTGGAAGCTGCGCCGGGGGTGCCCTGGCTCGCTGACGACGCCGGCGTTGTGCCCGCCGCTGGTCAGCACGAAGGTCAGCTCCGCATCACTGAGCAGATGCATCTTGTACACGGATGGCCAGGGAGCGACGTGATCGCGCACCGTGCCGACGATGAACATGGGCACCTCGATGTCGGCCAGCGCCACGGGTCTCCCGCCGACGCGGTAGCGCCCCTCGGCCAGGTCGTTGTCCAGATACAAGCGCCGCAGGTACTCGCTGTGCATGCGGTACGGCATGCGGGTCACGTCGGCATTCCAGGCCATCAGGTCATTGAAGGTCTGGCGCTCACCCAACAGGTATTCACGCACCCGTCGCGACCAGATCAGGTCGCGCGAGTTGAGCATCTGGAACGCGCCGGCCATCTGCCTGCCGTCGAGATAGCCCTTGTCCCACATACCGGCTTCAAGCCAGGCCAGTTGACTGTCGTCGATGAAGAGCGCGATCTCGCCCGATTCGCGGAAATCGATCTCCGACGCCAACAGCGTCAGGCTTTGCAGCCGCTCGTCGCCATCGCGCGCCATCGCGGCGGCGGCGATCGTGAGCAAGGTGCCGCCCAGGCAATAGCCCACTGCTTGCACTTTGCGCTCGGGCACGATGGCCGTGACCGCATCCAACGCGTCCATGACCCCCAGCCAGCGGTAATCCTCCAGACCGAGGTCGCGATCGGCCGCCGTCGGGTTCTTCCATGAAAGGATGAACACCGTGTGCCCCTGATCGACCAGGTACTTCACCATCGAGTTGTGCGGCGACAGGTCGAGGATGTAGTACTTCATGATCCAGGACGGCACGATCAGTACCGGCTCCGCATGCACATCCGGCGTCGTGGGTGAGTACTGAATCAACTCGATCAGGTGGTTTCGAAACACCACCTTGCCTGGAGTGATCGCCACGTCCTTGCCCACCTCGAACCCTTCGACCCCTGCTGGCGCATCGTCGAGCGCGAGGCGTCGCGCATCGTCAAGGAAGTTCACGGCGCCGCGCCACAGGTTTGCGCCACCGCTTTGCGTGATGGCGTGCAGCACCTCGGGGTTGGTCCAGATGAAATTCGAAGGCGACCACATGTCCAGCCACTGCCGCCCAGCGAACGTGACCATGTTCTCGTGATGGCGCGACACGCCACGCACGCCCGTGGTGGCGTTGTGCCACCACTGCTGCTGGAGCAAAAAACCCTGGTGAATCACGTTGAAGGGCCACTGCTGCCAAGCCGGGGCGGCAAAGCGCCGATCCTGCTCCAGGGGCTCGATGCAGGTCGGGCAATCGTGCGCGCTGGCAACACGCAAGGCATAGCGCGCAAGGCGTTGCTGTTTGTGCAAGCCCTTTTCGATCAAGCTGCGTTGCTTGCCTGGCGAAAGGCTCAGGTGCAGCGCCCAGTCGTACCAAGCCAGCAGGCCGGCCGCCGGTGACAACCCCCCCGTGCTGCGCGCCCGCCAAGCATTCGCAAGCGTATCCAGGGCGTCAGGGCGACAGGCTTCGGGCTGCGTCAGATCGGCCCTGCCATGTATTGCGACGTTGCTCATTTCCAGCCTTTCATTTAGCGAGTAACATATTACTATCTTATCGCTCGCAGGAAAAGTTGCAAGCCTTCCGCAGGGGCGCAAAGTTTTTTCAGCCTTCACAAACGCAATCACTGCCGCAGCTGAAGCTCCAGGCCCAACGATCACGCATCTTCCGATCTGCCTGATATGGGATCCAGCTTCTTGAGTTGCATCAAGTTGACCGATCCGCTCTCCGTATGAAAGGCCCGCAGTTCTGTCTCATCCGACAAGTTTCCGATCTTGCGTCATGGTCATTTTACGTGTTACGATAGTAATAGATCACTTACTACATGGAGTCTGAATCGTGAGCCAACGCCCCCAGTACCTGTCCGCCGAAGATCGGCGCGCGGCCACAGTGCAAGCCGTGGTTGATCTGGCAGCCGAGCAAAACCCGGCCGAGATCACGACCACGGCGATTGCCGACCGAATGGGCTTGACGCAGGGCGCGTTGTTTCGTCACTTCCCCAACAAGGAAGCCATCGTGGAAGCCACGATGTCCTGGGTCGGCGAACGCCTTCTGGTCAGCGTGGACAAGGCGGCCGAAGGCGCCGCATCTCCTGGCGCGGCGCTCGAAGCCATGTTCATGACGCACATCGACTTCGTGTCCAAGCACCCGGGCGTGCCACGCATGCTGTTCGGAGAGTTGCAGCGCTCTGGCGAGACGCTCGCCAAGCGCATGGTGCAAACCCTGATCCGCCAGTACGAGCAGCGCCTGCGCCGCCTGATGGAAGCGGGCAAGGCGCAGGGCGAGCTGGATGCGGATCTGGACGTGGATGCCGCCGCCGTGCTGTTCATCGGCACGATCCAGGGGCTGGTCATGCAGTCCCTGCTGGCCGGCAAGGTCAGTCGGATTCGTCGCGATGCGCCCGCCGTGTTCGCCATCTATCGCCGTGGCATCGAAAGCGGCACATGAAGCACCCGTCCAGTCCTCAAACGGCACGACGATCCAGCAAACCCTCCGAAGAACCGGGAGCAATGAACATGACAGCACACAACGGGCGCGGCATCTGGATGCGTGTGATCGCCCTGATTGCCATCGGTTTTGGCCTGATGACCATCCGGGAAGGCGGCGCCGTCCTGTTTTATGACGGTGCAGGGCGTGACGCGGCCGGAAGCTATGTGCCCTTCGTGCTTTGGTTCAACTTTCTGGCCGGGTTCGCCTACGTCATCGCTGGCGTCGGGTTGTGGATGCGTCGGCGCTGGGCCACATGGCTGGCCATGGCCATCGCAGTTGCGACGGCACTCGTATTCCTGGCCTTCGGAGTGCATGTGGCGCTCGGCGGCGCCTGGGAGCGGCGCACGGTCATTGCCATGACGCTGCGCACGCTGGTGTGGGTCGGCATCGCGGCCATTGCTTGGCGTCGATCAACGGCGAATGCACCGGCCACGCGCGAGCAGTGAGCATCTTTTTTTAGTGGAAACCCATCCATGACAACTCCGAACCTCTCTACAAAAAAAACCCGTTGGGTCGTGATCATTGTTGCCCTGCTCGTTCTTGGCGGTGCACTGGCGTTCTGGTTCACGCGCGGCCATGACAATCAAGATGCATTGCGCCTCTACGGCAACGTCGACATCCGCGAGGTTCAATTGGCTTTCCGCCAGCCCGGGCGCGTCACGCAGATGGCTTTTGACGAGGGTGATTCCGTCACTGCCGGCGCGCGCCTGGCCACGCTCGACGCGCAGCCATATCAAGACGCCCTTGCAGCCGCACAAGCCCAGGTACAGGTGGCGCAGGCGGAGCTGACCAAGCTGCGCCGCGGCCTGCGACCTCAGGAAATCACCCAGGCACGCGAGGCGCTTAAGAAAGCGCAGGCGCTCGCCCTCGATGCCGAGCGCAACTTTCAGCGCCAGAGCAGCCTGTTGGCGTCGGGTGCAAGCAGCCAGCGCACGGTCGATGCTGCCCGCACCGCAAGAGATCAGTCGGTTGCGGGCGTCGAATCAGCCAAGGCCGCCCTGTCGCAAGCATCCGAAGGCTTTCGCAAGGAAGACATTGCCGCAGCAGAGGCTCGCCTTGCAGCGGCGCAGGCAGCCGCAGCGCAAGCCACTACATCTCTGGCGGACACTGAACTCATGGCACCCAGCGATGGAACCATCATCGCGCGGGTGCGTGAACCCGGCAGCATGGTGGCCAGCCAGAGTGCGGTCTACAGCCTGAGCCTGGACAAGCCCGTGTACGTGCGCGCCTACGTGGGCGAGCGGGATCTGGGCCGCATCGCACCGGGCACGGCGGTGCACGTCAAGAGCGATTCCGGGGAAAAGATCTATCGCGGCCAGATCGGTTTCATCTCGCCGCGCGCCGAATTCACGCCCAAGACAGTGGAGACGACGGACTTGCGCACGGATCTGGTGTATCGCCTGCGCATCGTCATTGACGAGGCCGACAGCGACGCCGCCTTGCGTCAGGGTATGCCGGTGACGATCGCGGTCGATGCCAAACCAGCCTCCAGCACGCGCGTGGGAGAACGTTGAGATGCAGGCAAACGCAGCCATGACTGCCACGCCGACGAGCGCGAGCGCCGATGTCGCCGCCGTCGTTATCGAAGGCGTGGACAAGCATTTCGGCAAGGTGCAGGCCCTGCGGAACTTGAGCGCGCACATCCACTATGGGCGGCTGACGGGTCTGGTCGGCCCGGACGGAGCCGGCAAGACGACGCTGATGCGGATTCTGACCGGCCTGCTGGTGCCCAATGCCGGCCGCGTCACCCTGGCCGGCTATGACGTGGTCAAGGACAACGACGCCATTCACGTGGCCAGCGGCTACATGCCACAGCGCTTCGGCCTGTACGAAGACCTGTCGGTGATGGAGAACATGCGCCTGTATGCGCAGCTGCGCGGCATGGATGCGGATCGCAATGCCGATCTATTTGCCGAGTTGCTGGACTTCACGCGGCTGGGACCTTTTACGAAGCGCTTGGCCGGCAAGCTCTCCGGCGGCATGAAGCAGAAGCTTGGCCTGGCCTGTGCGCTCATGGCGCGGCCCAAGGTGCTGCTGCTGGACGAGCCCGGCGTGGGCGTTGACCCGGTCAGCCGCCAGGATTTGTGGCGCATGGTGCAGGCACTGACCGATGAGGGCATGGCCGTGGTCTGGTCTACCGCCTATCTGGACGAGGCCGAGCGCTGCGAGAGCGTGCTGTTGCTGAACCAGGGGCAGCTCTTGTTCGATGGCCCGCCGCAAGCACTGACCGCGCAGCTCGAAGGCCGCAGCTTCCGCCTGGAAAACGTCGGCGCCGAGCGCCGGGCGGTTCTGACCGAGGCACTCGATCTGGAGAGCGTGAGCGATGGCGTGATCCAGGGCGCCGGCGTGCGCGTGGTACTGCGCGAGGGTGCGCAGGCAAGCCAAATCCAGTCGCTGGCTGATCGTGCCCAAGTGCAGCTGGCCCGGGTGCCCGCGCGCTTCGAAGACGCCTTCATCGATCTCCTCGGTGGCGGCCCCGGCGGCACTTCGACACTGGCCGAACGCCTGTCACCGGTCGAACTGGGCTCGGACATTGCCGTCTCCTGCCGCAATCTCACCAAGCGCTTCGGCGAGTTCACCGCCACCGACCAGGTCAGCTTCGAGGTGCGCAAAGGCGAAATCTTCGGTCTGCTCGGCCCCAATGGCGCCGGCAAGTCCACCACCTTCAAGATGCTGTGCGGCCTGTTGAAACCCACTGCGGGCGAGGCGCACGTGGTGGGGCACGATCTGCGCCGCGCCACCGGCGCGGCCAAGAGCCGGCTCGGCTACATGGCGCAGAAATTCTCGCTCTACGGCCTGCTGTCGGTGCAGCAGAACCTGGAGTTCTCGGCCGGCGTCTACGGGTTGGAGGGCAACACCCGGCGCGAGCGCATCGGGGAAATGATCGAAACCTTCGATCTGGGCGACTGGTTGTCCGCCACGCCAGATTCCCTGCCGCTGGGGCACAAACAGCGCCTGGCGCTGGCCTGCTCGCTCATGCATCGGCCTCCCGTGTTGTTCCTGGATGAGCCTACTTCGGGCGTGGATCCGATCACCCGGCGCGAATTCTGGACCCACATCAACGGCCTGGCGCGCAAGGGCGTGACCATCATGGTCACCACCCACTTCATGGACGAGGCCGAATACTGCGACCGCGTCGCCATGCTCTCTCGCGCGCGCCTGATCGCGCTCGACACGCCCGATGCGCTCAAGCGTGCCGCCGCGAATGCCGAACATCCCGACCCGACCATGGAGGACGCCTTCATTCACCTGGTGGAGTCTGCCGACCGTGAGATGGAGGTTGCCGCATGAACGTCGTTGAGAAACACAAGGACGGCGCTGGCCCGATGCAGGGCGACTTGCGCCGTTTTGACCTGCGGCGCCTGGTGGCCTTGGTCACCAAGGAAAGTTATCAGGCGTTGCGTGACCCATCCACTTTGTTGATCGCCTTCGTGCTGCCGGTGGTGTTGCTGCTGCTGTTTGCCTATGCAGTGTCGCTGGATGCGAAGGATGTTCGTGTCGGTGTCGTGCTGGAGTCGCCCGGTGCGGCAGCGCAGGAACTGGCGGCGGCGTTTTCCGGGACGCGCTTCCTCGATGTGCACTTCGCCCATGATCGCCGCGAAGTGGCCGAGCAGCTCGTCTCCGGTGCGCTGCGCGGCTACGTCGTCATTCCGCAGGATTTCGAACAACGCTTGGCCCAGCGCGGCAGCGAGCCGCTGGTGCAGATCGTCACCGATGGCTCCTACCCCAACACCGCCAACTATGTCGAAAACTACGCTCGCGGCGTGGTGCAGACGTGGCGCGCCGGGCTGGATGTCGCAGCACCCGCGCAGTCCGTCGTGCTGGAGCCGCGCTACTGGTTCAACCCCGAGCTGGAAAGCCGGCGCGCGCTGATTCCGGGCGCGATTGCCATCGTCATGACCATCATCGGCACCATGTTGACCGCGCTGGTGGTGGCGCGCGAATGGGAGCGCGGCACCATGGAGGCGGTGCTCTCCACGCCGGCCTCGGTGGCGGAGATATTGATCGGCAAGCTGCTGCCGTACTTCGTGCTCGGCATGCTGTCCACACTGGGCGCGGCCGCACTGGCCGTGTTCGTGTTCGGCGTCCCGATGCGTGGCTCGCTGGCGGCGTTGCTGCTTTTGTCCGCCGTGTTCATGGTGCCGGCGCTGGGCCAGGGTCTGCTGATCTCGTCCCTGGCGCGTAACCAGTTCCTGGCGGCGCAGATTGCGCTGTTCACGGGCTTTCTGCCGGCTTTCATGCTGTCGGGCTTTTTGTACGAGATCGATGCCATGCCGGCGCCGATCCGCGCCATCACCCGAGCGGTTCCGGCGCGCTACTTCGTCGACTCGCTCAAAACCGTGTTTCTCGCCGGCGACATCTGGGCCGTATTCCTGCCCAATCTGGCAGCCATGGCGGCGATCGGGGCTGTGTTCTTCATCATCGCCAAGCGCGCCACGCGCAAGAACCTGGAGTGAAGCCATGTTGACCTCCGCCTTCTCGTTCACCCGCCTGCGCGCCCAATTCATCAAGGAAGTGCTGAGCGTGCTGCGCGACCCGCGCAGCCGCATGGTGGTGTTCGTGCCGCCCATCCTGCAATTGCTGGTATTCGCCTTTGCCGCGACGCTGGAAGTGCGCAACGTCGACATCGCCGTCTACAACCAGGACGCCGGACGCTGGTCGCACGAACTGGTGCAGCGCCTGGACAGCGCCCGCTTCGTCACCCACGTCCGGCATGTGGACAGCCAGCGGCAGTTGCACGAGATGATCGACCGGGGCGAGGTCATCGCCGCACTCGCCATTCCGGTGGACTTCTCGCGCACCATCGCCGCCGGTGGCAGTGGCAAGGCACAGGTGGTGGTCGATGGCCGCCGCAGCAACTCGGGCCAGATCACCGTGGCCTACCTGTCCACCATTGCCGCCGACGTCGGCGCCGAGGTTGTGCCCGACGCGCAGGCACCGACGCCGGTGGTCGTGCGCCACTGGTTCAACCCGAACCTGGTCTACCGCTGGTTCATCGTGCCCGGCTTGACCGGCATCCTGGCACTGTTCAGCGCGCTGCTCATCACCTCGCTGTCGATCGCGCGCGAGCGCGAGCTTGGAACCTTCGACCAGCTGCTGGTGTCGCCCACCTCCACGCCGGAAATCATTATTTCCAAGTCGTTGCCGGCACTGGCGATCGGCACGCTACTCGGCCTGTTCATGATCAGCGCAGGCGTGTTCCTGTTCGGCATTCCGTTCACCGGCTCGTTCGCACTGCTGCTCGCCAGCCTGGTGCTGTTCATCCTGTCGGTGGTCGGCATCGGCCTGATGATTTCCGCAGTCAGCATGACGCAGCAGCAGGCCATCCTGGGTGCGTTCGCCATCGGCGTGCCGGCGGTGCTGATGTCAGGCTTTGCGACGCCGGTGGAAAACATGCCCCTCGTCCTGCAATGGATGGCCCAGGCCATTCCACTGACCCACTTCCTCATCATCGTCGAAGGCAGCTTCCTCAAGGCCATGCCGCCCGGCGACATTCTCGCCAGCCTCTGGCCGTTGGCGGTCATCGCCCTCGCCACGCTGACGATGGCCACCGTATTCGTCCGAGGACGCCTGCAATGAAAACCAAAACCCGCCACCTCTCCTCGCGCACGCCAGCCGCACAGCCGACGTCCAGGCGCTTGCGCCCGCTCGCGCTGGCCCTGTCCTGCGCGCTGCTGACCGCCTGTGCGACCGTGGGCCCCGACTACCGCGAGCCGCCTCCGGTGGACATCGGCAACGGCTGGACCTTGCCTCTGGCGAGCGAATCGCAGTCCGCAGACCTGGCCCGTTGGTGGTCTGCACTCGACGATCCCATCCTTGACCGTCTGATGGGCGCGGCGCTGGCACAGAACCTGGATCTGCGCCAAGCCGCGGCACGCATCGACGAGGCGCGCGCCCTACGCGACCGTGTGGCGGGAGATCGGCTTCCCACCGTTAGCGCAGGAGCCAGCGTCAATCGGCGTCGTCAAAGCGAAAACGGCCCCTTGCCCGTGGGCTCGATTCCCGGCCTTGACGCCACCCAGACCATTTACGACGCAGGTTTCGATGCGGCCTGGGAGGCCGATCTATTCGGCGCCAAGCGCCGCGCCCTGGAAGGCGCCAGCGCCCGCCTGCAAGCCACCGAAGTCGAAGCACAGGGTGTGCGCATGCGCGTCGCGGCCGAGGTTGCGCGCACCTGGTTCACTGCCGTTGGCGCTGGATACGAGCTGCATGCGCAACAAGCCACGCTGGACACGCTGCAGCAGACCTTGGAGTTGGTGCGCCTGCGGCATGCATTGGGCGACGCATCCGCCGCCGATGTAGAGGCGGCCTACGCGCAGTGGACCGCCGTCAACGCGCTGCTGCCGGACATCCAGGCACGCCAGCGCGCCGCGGTGCTTGGCCTGGGTGTGCTGCTAGGCTCCCCGCCCGAGCGTGAACTGGCATTGCTCGACGGCCCATTGGCACCGTGCACGCTGCGTGCCTTGCCGGTGGGCGAGCGTGCCGACCTGCTGCGCCGACGCCCTGACGTGCTGGCTGCGGAACGGCGACTGGCAGCAAGTTCCGCTGACATCGGCGTGGCCACGGCCGAGCTCTTCCCCAAGCTCTCCATCGGTGTTGGAGGCGGGTTTCAGGCGCTCAGCACGGGCGATTGGTTCGATGCATCCAGCTCACGTTTTTCCATCCTGCCGCTGATTTCCTGGCGCCTGTTCGACGGCGGCCGCGTGCGCGCTGAAATCCGGGCACGTGAGGCAGCCGAGCAGCAGGCTGCGCTGGCCTATGAGCAGGCGGTGCTGGCGGCGCTGGGCGACGCCGAGCGTGCGCTTGGCGACTATCACGGCGGGCTGGACACATTGGAGCGCCGCGCCATGGCCTTGGACGCGGCACGAACCAGCTACGGCTACGCCAAGGCCCGCTACGCCGCGGGCGATGTTGCACTGGTGGAACTGCTGGCCGCCCAGCGCAGCTTGCACGACGCCGAGACCGCGGCCGCCCGCGCGCATACCAGCGCCGCGGTGCAGTTGGTGGCGCTGTACAAGGCGCTTGGTGGTGGCTGGGATGCACCTGCAATGACATCGCAAACCACGAATCCAGCCCTGAAGCCGATCGCAACTGTGCTCGCAGCACCCTCAGTTCCTTGATTCAACGAAAGGAGATCACCATGCAAATCAACGTAGGAAATCTCGACCGCATCGCGCGCGTCGTCATCGGCCTGATCCTGCTCAGCTTGCCGTTGTGGCTGGATTCACCGTGGCGCTGGCTGGGGCTCATTGGAATCATGCCGTTGATCACCGGCCTGGCGGGTCGCTGCCTAGGTTACCGCCTGCTCGGCGTGAGCACCTGCCCGATGCAAAAGAAATAACCCGAGTGAGCATCCTATGAAACTGAACTTTCTGGGCGCTGCGCGTGAAGTCACCGGATCGTGCTTCCTGGTGGAGGCGCTCAACCTGCGCTTCCTGGTGGATTGCGGCATGGTTCAGGGCGGGCGCACGGCGGCGGCGCGCAATCGCGAGCCGTTCACGTTCGATCCGGCGTTGATCGACTTCGTGCTCCTGACCCATGCCCATATCGACCATAGCGGACTGTTGCCCAAACTCACGCGCGCTGGGTTCAAAGGAGCCATCTACGCCACTCCCGCTACGGTTGATCTGCTGGGCGTGATGCTGCCCGATAGCGCACACATCCAGGAGAGCGATGCAAAACGCAGTGCCAAAAGATCCCGTGGAGAGGATGCGCTGCCGCCGCTGTACACGCTGCAGGATGCGCGCGAATGCCTGCAACAAGTACGAGGCATCGAATACGACCGGGAGTTCGCGCCCCGTGTCGGGGTGCGCGCACGCTTTCGCGATGCCGGACACATCCTCGGATCGGCCATTATCGAAGTCTGGGTCACCGAGTATGGCTACCCGACGAAACTGGTATTCAGTGGCGACCTTGGCCAGCCGGGACGCCCGATATTGCGCGACCCGACACCCATCGAGGACGCCGACATCCTCGTCATCGAGTCCACCTATGGCAACCGCCAGCACAAGGACCTCTCGGCCACCGAAGAGGAGATGATCGGCATCGTCGAGAAAACCCTGTTCGAGCGCGGTGGCAACGTCATCGTGCCGGCCTTCGCGGTCGGTCGAACCCAGGAAGTCCTCTACCACCTGCACCGTCTCACCAGCGAGGGGCGACTGCGGCAACCGAAGGTATTCGTTGATTCGCCTATGGCCACGGAAGCCACGCGCATCACACGCGAGCACCTTGAGCTGTTCGATGAGCAGGCAAAGCGCCTGGCAGGATGGCACGCGCGCGGCGAAAACCTGCCGTATCTGCATTTCACGGAAAGTGCCGAAGAGTCCATGGCGCTGAACCAGATTCGTTCGGGCGCCATCATCATTTCCGCCAGCGGCATGTGCGATGCGGGGCGCATCCGGCACCACCTGCGCCACAATTTGCCGCGCAAGGAATGCAGTGTCCTGTTCTCCGGCTTCCAGGCGCAGGGAACACTTGGCCGTCAACTGGTCGATGGCGCTCAACGCGTGCGCATCTTCGGCGACGACATTCCGGTGCGCGCGGCGATCCACAGTGTCGATGGGCTCTCGGCGCACGCCGACCAACCGGCCCTGATGGCCTGGGCCCGCGGCTTCAAGCAAGCCCCGGAGCAAACCTTCGTGGTGCATGGGGAGCCGTCCGCTGCGCAGAATTTTGCGGAACTCCTGCAACAGCAGCTTGGCTGGCAGGTCTCGGTGCCTGAACATGGCCAGGTGGTGCCCTGGCCGGATTTTCTGGCGATCGAGCGATGACCCCATCCGCTGATCCTGACGAGCGCCTGCGCGCCATCCTCGATTCACCCACGTACCGTCTTGCGTACGAAGACATCGATTTGCTTGGCCAGGAAGAGCTTCGGCCATTGCGCCTGCAGCTTGAGCTGCTCAAGCCCGAGCGCATCCTGCACGAACAAGGCGTCCATTCGACGGTGGTGGTCTTCGGCAGTGCACGCGTCAGCGACGCCGAGACGGCCACCGCCCGCCTTGACGCGCTGGAGCAGCAGGCGCGCACCACGCCGCAGAATTCCAAGCTGACACAAGAGCTCTCCCGAGCCCGCCGCCGCGTGGAACAGGCGCGCTACTACGAAGAGGCACAGCGCTTCGCCCACCTGATTTCCAAGCGCTTCCAGCAACAGGAGCGGTGCGATTTCGTCGTCATCACCGGTGGCGGGCCAGGCATCATGGAGGCAGCCAATCGCGGTGCTTTCGATGCCGGGGCTCGCTCGATCGGGCTCAACATCACGTTGCCGCACGAACAAACCCCGAACTCCTACATGTGTCCGGAGCTGGCGTTCCGGTTCCACTATTTCGCGCTGCGCAAGATGCATTTCCTGATGCATGCGCGTGGTCTGGTGACCTTTCCGGGCGGCTTCGGCACGCTCGATGAATTATTCGAAGTGTTGACTTTGATCCAAACCGGCAAGATGCAGCGGATTCCGGTGGTTCTGGTCGGTCGCACCTTCTGGCATCGGGCCGTTGATTTCGACCTTCTGCTCGACGAAGGCTACGTATCACCATCCGATCTCGACTTGTTTACCTGCGTGGACAAAGCCGAAGAAATCATTGGCGCCCTGGAACGCTTTTACATCGATAGGGCAACAGACGGCACGCCATCATGATGCGCATCGGCAGCCGTCACGCGTGCCTGCCCAAGGCCAATGCGCGGCGGCCGGTGCGCAGTGTCACGCTGATGGTTGCCTGCGCGGTGCTCGGTCCGGTTGCCGCCCATGGCACGGAACTCACACCCTCAGCTGATTCTTCCCGCTGCCTGCCAGAGCAGTCCCTGCACTGGAGAGGAGGCACCCTGCGCCTGGAGAACGATTTGTTCACCGGTACCGACCGCAACTACACCAATGGCGTGGCGTTGAGCGTGGTTTCGCGCGATCTGCAAGGCGCGCTCCGCCCGGAATGTCTGCCCCAACCGATTGCCTGGTATACCCGCTTCATCGGCTGGGCTGATCCCGAGTTCTGGCGGGACTCTGGAGCCCGGTCGGCATCGCAAAACATCGTCGTGCGCTTCGGCCAGTCCATGTACACGCCCGAGGACAAGACGCGCACCGATCTGATTTCCGACGATCGCCCGTACGCCGGCCTGCTGTACCTGGGCTTGGCATGGAATCGCCGCGTCCAACCACAGGCCGCCAGCTACGAAATGCTTGACGTGCGCGAACTGACCCTGGGCGTGATTGGCCCTTGGTCGTTGGCGGAGCAATCACAGGATCTGGTGCATCGGGTGCGGGGCATCGATCGCTTTCGCGGCTGGGACAACCAGTTGCGCAACGAACCCGCGTTCCAGATGGCCATGGAGCGCAAGTTCAAGTCGTACACGGAGGGTGCCGTCCGGCCGGGATGGAGCGGCGACGTGATCGGCAGCTATGCCCTGCGGATCGGAAACATTGAAACCGCAGCCAGTACCGGCGTGGAATTGCGTGCGGGCTGGAACATTCCGAACGATTTCGGCAGCTATCCGATTCGACCCGGCGCTGAGAACCGCCCGCCCTCGGGCGTTTCCGACCTGCGCAGGACCGAGCCGCAATCGGCGCGCGCGCCCAAACCCGGAGCGCATGCATTCCTGAACCTGGAGGCCAAAGCCGTTGCCTGGGACTTCTCGCTCGACGGGAATCTGTTTCGGCACAGCCACCACGTCAGTCGACGACCCTGGGTCGCTCAGGCAGCCATTGGCATCAGCAGCCAATGGATTGTTGCCGGGCATGGCGTGCGGCTTGCCGTGATGCGCGTCTGGAGAACCCGCGAGTTCGACCAGCAGATCGGCCATCACGCCTTCGGATCGATTGCGCTGAGCATGGAATTTTGAAAGCCCGAAGTCATGCGCTCGTCTGCGAAGCATTCACCAACAACCTCAATGGAGAACCTCGTGAGTCACCTCTTGAACCATCGACAGCTTTTGACGATCGCCTTATCAGTAGCCTTGGCTACCGCCGCCACGGGGCTTGGTGCGCAGTCCGCCGAGGCCGCAAAGCCGATGGCGCTTCGCAGCGTCATGGAGAAGCTTGGCCGTGACATGCAAGCCGTCACCGGCGCGATTTCCAAGGAGGAATGGACGTTGGTCGCCGAGTTGGCGCCAAAAATTGCCAAGCATGCCGAACCGCCCCTGGGCGAAAAGATGCGCATTCTTGGCTGGCTTGGCACGGATGCCGGGAAGTTTCGGGGTTTCGATGGACAGGTCCATGACGCTGCGAGCTCCATGGGGGATGCCGCCAAACGCGGTGACGGCCCGGCCGTGATCGCGGCATTCTCCAAGACGCAACAAAGCTGCCTCGCTTGCCACCAAAGCTTCCGACAATCGTTCATGAAGCAATTTTATGAGAGTCGCTGACACGCATTTGTCCCAGACCGGTTTGTATGGGACATCACGATTGGGAGCGTCACGATGAGCAACTCACAGCCGAGCCTCATCCTGGTACTCAATTGCGGCTCCTCAAGCATCAAGTTCGCCTTGTTCGATGCACAGGCGCGCCCGTTGCCGCGCAAGCCGTTCTGGCACGGCAAGGTGCAAGGGATTACTGGGCTTGTGCCTGAATACAGCGACAGTGGCACTGCACAGCAGCGCATCCATCTGGATCACGAACACCCTCACACCGCCGCTCTGGCGTTGATTCAAGCGCGCATCGTGGCCCGACTCGATGGCCGCCGCATTGTGGCCATCGCGCATCGTGTCGTTCATGGCGGCAGCAGGTACTTCGAGCCAACCCTGGTGACCGCTGGCACCATCGCGGAGCTGCGGGCCTTGATTCCTTTGGCGCCGCTGCACCAACCCTTTCCTCTGAAGGCCATGAGTTTGCTGTTCGAGCAGTGGCCCGGAATTGTTCAGGTAGCGTGCTTCGATACAGCCTTTCACCGCACGGTGCCAAAGGTGGAGCAGATCCTGCCGCTGCCGTACTCGGCCTGGGAACGCGGTCTGCGCCGTTACGGCTTCCACGGCCTTTCGTACGACTACATGAGCCACGTTCTCCCCGAGCGCCACGGCGATCTGGCACGCGGCCGCACCCTCGTCGCGCATCTCGGCAGCGGGGCCAGCCTGTGCGCGATGCAGAACCTGCAAAGCGTCGCCACCACGATGGGCTTTTCCGCACTCGACGGCCTGATGATGGGCACCCGCACAGGTTCGCTCGATCCGGGCGCCTTACTCTACCTGATGGAAATCGAAGAGCTCTCGCTGGAAGAAGTGGGCCGCACGCTTTACAACCAGTCCGGCCTGCTCGGTGTTTCCGGAATTTCGGCCGAACCGCGCGTCGTGGTGATGCACGAGGCTGATCCTGGCGAAGCCGGCGAACGAGCCCGCATCGCGTTAGCGCTCTACGTGCGCCGCATCGTGCGCGAGATTGGCGCGCTGGTCGCAGTCCTTGGCGGCCTGGATCTGTTCGTGTTCACTGCCGGCGTCGGTGAGCACAACGCCTTCGTGCGCGAGCGCGTCTGCCGCGACCTGGCCTTTCTCGACATCAAACTGGATACGGATGCCAACGCCATTGATGCCCCAGTCATCTCCACCACCGACAGCCGGGTACTGGTCACGGTGGAGCCTACCAACGAGGAATGGGTCGCAGCACGCTATACGCAGGAATTGATGAGCGCCGCGTGATGTCCCAGCCAGGCAAAGCTCGCTCGGCTCAACGAGCTCTGTAGCCACATTGGGTTCGTCGGCACCAAAGAAGGAAAATCACATGACCACCGCTTCCACCCTCCGCCAGCGCTGGCTGACCGGCCACGGCCCCATCGTCCATCGCGACGAGACCGCCGCACGTGTCGAGGCGCTGGTGGCTCGCTTGATCGCTGACGGCCGCGTTGCAGACGAAGCAACGGCCTACAGCCTGCTTGCCGCCGCCGACCGCCTGGGCTGCGTGGCCATGAACGTGGTCGCGCACATGACCTATGCGCGCCGCATCGATCTTTCCGGCGCGGTGCTGTCAGCCGAGGACTTCAAGCCAACGCCCGAAGGCCACACTGGCGGCTCACTGAACATGGTGCAGGCCTTCGTCGGCTACCTGCTCGCCAACGCACTCACCGGCAGCACGCGCGGCTGGATCATGGGCCAGGGCCACTGCGTCGCTGCCATAGAAGCCGTCAATGCGCTGACCGGCGACGTCTCGCCCGCGCAGCGGGGACGCTACGACCACAGCGCGGAAGGCCTGTCGCGCCTGTGTGCCGATTTCTATTCGTATGCCATCGATGCGCAGGGCCTCCCGGCTGTGCCGCTGGGCAGCCATGCCGGCCCCAACACCGTCGGCGCCGTGTCCGAAGGCGGCTATCTCGGCTTTGCCGAACTGCAGTACATCCACATGCCGCTGCCTGGCGAATCGCTGGTCGCCTTCCTCAGCGATGGCGCCTTCGAGGAGCAGCGCGGCCCGGACTGGGCGCCGCGCTGGTGGCGCGCGCAGGACAGCGGCTTCGCTGTGCCGGTGATGATCCTCAACGGCCGGCGCATCGAGCAGCGCACCCAGATCATGCAGGAAGGCGGTGCGCAATGGCTGGCCGAAGACGTGCGCCACAATGGTTTTGACCCGGTGATCGTCGATGGCCACGACCCGGCCGCGATCGCCTGGGCGATCATCGAAGCCGAGGATACGCTGCGCGTCCTCGCCGCCGATCCGGATCGCCGCTATCCGGCGCCTTTGCCCTACGTGATCGCCGAGACCGAGAAGGGCTTCGGCTTTCCGGGCGCAGGCAGCAACGCCGCGCACAATCTGCCACTGGGCGGCAATCCTCATATCGATGTCGCCATGCGTGAGCTGTTCAACGAAAGCGCGGCTGCGCTGTTCGTTGCACCGGCCGAACTCGCCGCCGCGCTCGCCGCCTTCGCGACCCACGCTGCCCAGCAACGTCCGCTGGAAAGCGCGCATCCGATGGCGCACCGCCACCCCGCTGCGCCCAGGCTGCCCGAACCGCGCTGGGAGATGCCAGGCAGCGAAGGCAGTGCGATGACGGCGCTAGACCAGTGGTTCGTTGAATTCGCCAAAGCCAATCCCGAGCTGCGCATGCGCATCGGCAACCCTGACGAATTAGCCAGTAACAAGATGGGCGGCACGCTGGCGCTGCTGAAGCATCGCGTCAACGAGCCCGAACCCGGCGTGCCCGAGGACCTGCACGGCGCCATCATCACCGCGCTCAACGAAGAAGCCGTGGCCGCCGCCGCGCTCGGCAACAAGGGTGGACTGAACCTGATCGTCAGCTACGAAGCTTTCGCGGTGAAGATGCTCGGCCTGATGCGGCAGGAAATCATCTTCTCCCGCCACCAGCGTCAGGTCGGCCAGACAGCGGGCTGGCTGTCAGTGCCGCTCATCGTCACCTCGCACACCTGGGAAAACGCCAAGAACGAACAGTCGCATCAAGACCCGACCATCGGCGAAGCCCTGCTGGGCGAGATGTCGGACACCTCGCGCGTACTGTTCCCGGTGGATGGCAACACCGCCGCCGCTGCGCTGCGCGACGTCTATGCCGGACGCGGCCAACTGGCCTGCCTGATCGTCTCCAAGCGCGACGTGGAAAACCGCTTCGACGCCGAATCGGCGCAACGCCTGATCCGTGACGGTGCCGCCCATCTGATCGGCGACCCTGCCAAGGCTGAGGTGCAGCTCATCGCGCTGGGCGCCTACCAGCTCGACGAGGCCATCAAGGCGCAGCAGCACCTTGCCGAGCTAGACAGGTGCGCCTGCGTCACCGTCATCCTGGAACCCGGCCGCCTGCGCATCCCGCGCGACGCCATGGAAGCCGAATTCGTCGATGACGACGCCACTGTCAACGCACTGTTCCCGCCGGGCCTGCCGCGCGTGATCCTCACTCACACCCGCCCCGAACCCATGCTCGGCATCCTGCGCCGCATCGACAGCGGCCCCGCCAGGACGCACGCCCTCGGCTACATCAGCCGCGGCGGTACCTTCGATGTTGCCGGCATGCTGTTCGCCAACCGCTGCACCTGGGCGCATGCGGTGGATGCCGCAGCGACCGTGGCCGGCTGGAATCGTGAAGCACTGCTCGACCATGCGCAGCGCGCAGCTCTTGATGGCACCGGCAAACCAGGTGATTTACTGAGCCCGTGAGTCAGGCGCGCGAGCCCTGTGCCGACCACGAAGTGTGCCGACAGCACTGCCTGACGATATGCCACGGAGACGTCGTGATGAACTTTCTCTTGAGGTGGTTTCAGCCGATCGACATCCCACGTCCCCGCACCACATCCCACGACACAACGCCGCCGCGCATAGTCGCCGCGATCTGCTGCCCCAGTCGCTGCTCTATCACCGGCTTCCACGGCACCAGGCTGAACCCCAGGCCGTCATCAAGCATGGCGTAGCGCCCACTGGCGAGCATCACGCTGCGCCGATAGATGCCGGCCACGCGCTGCGCATCGGCTACCGGGCGATGCTCCAGACCAGTTTCGACGGCAATGTCCTTGGCGGCCTGCGCCAGTTCCCGGTTGCGTAACGTGCCCAGCAGGTTGCGCGCCAAGATCACGCGCTGCCCGCGCCGCTCGGCCAAACCCTGTTCGGCCAGGAAATCGGCGCGCTGCTGCATCGCCTGCTTGGCTTCGCCGCCAAAGCCCAGATCGCCCAGGCCCGAACCACCACCGATCAACTGCTGGTCGAGCCAGGTGGCCCCGATCACGCGCGCCTGTCGCTCGATGGGCAGGTGCGATTTCAGCTCCACTGCCACGCCGCCCAGGCGCTGCGCGTCGTACTGGCGACCACGCTCGGGCAGGTCGTCCGGCACCTTCCATAGCCCTTCGGCCACGCGCTCCACGACGCCGGCGCGGCGCAGGGCTTCCAGCCGTCGAACGTGGGCGGCTACAACCTCTTGCGGATCGCGGCCAGGAACGGCCTGACCTTGCACCACGGCAAGGTGATGATCGGTGCGGTACAGGCCACCGCTTGCCAGCGCAGCGATGTTGCGGTCGGCCGCGCGCACGTCGGCCGATCCCTTCACCTCCACCACGGCGCCGGCCGGATAGTTCGCCAGTTCGTCGCGGGCGTTGAGCGCGACATAGTGGGCCTTGCCGTCCACCCCGTCGATGACCAGATAGCCCCGGTCGCGCAGCTCGTCGGCCAGGCCCTTGGCGGCCACGCGCCCGAGGATGGCTCGGCCATCGTCCCCAGGCTCGAACACCTCCAACTCGCGCGTCTCGCCGCGCATGGCCCGCTGCATGGTGCGGATGATGTCGCCGCGCTCGCCCAGGGCGCGCAGGGTCTTTTCCGCGTCGGCATGGACGGCCCAGGTGCCGGGCTGCATCTCGTCGGCCAGGCCCAGGCGCTGCAAGCGTTGCAGGCGGCCGATCAGCAGCAGGCGCTGGCGTTGCAGCCGGGGTTCGTTGAACCGTTCGATCTGCACCCGACCATCCTCGCCGGCCTCGCGCTGCAACGTGCGGTCGAGGCTAGTCCACCGCTCTTGCTCCACCTCGCGCTGCAAGGTCTGCTGGATCTCCAGTTCGGTGCGCGGCCCCAGCCATTCGGTTGCCAGTTCGGCGGCGCGATGGCGGAAGCCATCGGCGATGTAGTCGCCAGCGATGATGAGGTCTTTGCCGGTGTCGTCGCGTCCGCGCACGACGATGTGCGTATGCGGGTTGTCGGTGTTCCAGTGGTTGACGGCCACCCAATCGAGGCGCGTGCCTAGGTCGGCTTCCATCCGGCCCATGAGGTGCCGCGTATAGGTACGCAGGTCTTCCAGCTCGGCGCCATCCTCGGGCGAGAGGATGAAGCGGAAATGGTGCCGGTCGTCAGCGCAGCGTTCCCTGAAGGCGTCGAGGTCGGCGGCATCGGTCTGCGGCCCGTAGGCTTGGCCCGGCTCGCCATCGCGGCCCACGCCGTCGCGCTCGATGTAGCGCAGGTGCTTGGCGAGCGACTGCGGACTGGCCCGCTGCTGGTTGACCAGCAGCGTCTTGATGGTCACGCGCCGCGACATGGGCGTGAGCTTCGCGCCCGCGAAGCGCGCCGCCGTGTGGCCGCGCCCCAGGCGCGAGCCGGGCCGCTGGCCGGTGCCGGCGCCCTTGCCACTGCCACCAGGACGGCGCACCGTGGACTTGCCGCCGCTGGCCTTGCCCGCCTGCTTGAGCACCTCGGAGACGAAGCCCTGGCCCCGGTTCTTCGGTGCACTGGGGCGGACGCGGAAATCATCGTCGCGGCGTTTGGTCATGGCTGCGCTCCCTGCAAGCTATGGCGTGTCCGGGCGTGCGAAGCACGCGGACATGCTTGCATCGGCGCGGGCCTCGCGCCCCAAGCGGCACGGCGGCGAAACCGCTCCGTGCCGCGCCACCCCCACGTGCAGACTGGCTTTGCGGGCCGACAGGTGCCGCCCCCTTTTGTCTTGCCTTCCGCCTTTGCCCTTCGCTGTCGTTCCGGGTGTCGGCGGCCCGGCGGCGCTGTGCTGCTTGCAGCCAGCCCGTCGGCGAACGCGCCAATGGCCGCAGGCCGGGCGTGTTCAAGGCAAGACGCCTGCACGTTGGACGGCTGCGCCGGATGTTGCGCGAAGCGCGGCGCGGATGCGCTCGCGCTGCACGCGCGACGACACGGCGGCAGCAACCGGGACGACATGCCTGATGGCACGATGAGAGGCACGGCAACGTGCAGCAAATCGGCGGCCATCATGGGCGTGTCTCCAGCCAAACCGGATGCGCGACGCCGATCACGGCGGATGCGCTGACCGGCCCGAAATAGCGGCTGTCGAACGACGCCGGATTGGTGACACTCAACAGGAACAGTTCGCCCTCGGCCAGTGGCCGGCAATGCGGCCAGGATGGCAGCGGTCGGCCCAGCCGATCGGCAGGCAGCGCGGCGGCCGCAGGCACGCCGTCGATGCGTACCTGACCGGCGACGATGCAGACGTGTTGCGGCGCGACCGCGCCCACACGTTTGAGCAGCGGGATGTGCGATGGCAGGTAGCCGCGCTGCGCGGCGAGCGCGGCAGCGTCGGCAGGCAATCTGGTCAGGACGATGCTGCCCACGGACAAGGAACGTGGCAGCAAGGCGGCCCGATGGTCAAGCGGCTGCACGCGATACCAGCCGACCGGCACGCTGTCGGACGGGTTGTAGATCAGGCGCGGCAGCGGCTGCACGAACGCCGCCCAGGCCAGCGCAGCAAGGCCGACGGCGGCGAAGCCCGCCAGCACGATGCGAGCGCGCCAACGTGCGCGGGGCGAGCGAGGACGCGATGCGGTGCCGTCAGTGGAAACGGCGGTCATGGCAGTTCTTTCCCGATCAGCCATGCGGCGTGCCGCTCGGCGGTGTATTCGGGCAGCGGCAGGCGCGCAGCGAGTCGGTTGGCAAGCGTGCGCCAGTACGCGGGCGAGACGGCGACGGGCGCGATGCCCAGCGCCTCGATGGCGTCGATGCGTGCCAACACGCCGCGCACATGGTTTTCGCCCTCGGCGTGCAGCAGCAGGCGCGCGCCCGGCTGCACGCCAGGGATGCGCTGCGCCGCATCCAGCGGCGTGCAAGCCTGCATGACCATGAGCTGCCAGCGCACGGTGCCGTAGTCGTTGGCCTGCCAGCGGATACGGCACAACATGGCGCCCGGCAGGAACACCGCGCAGCGCCGCCAGCGGTCGAGCTGGTGCGTGCGCGCGGGTTCACCGAAGCGCAGGTAGATCTTGAAGCGCAGTTCGATGTAGGCCAGTGCCACGCGCGTCAGCGGCGCGCTGGCAGGCCGGCCGGAAGGTGCTGCGAGCGCAGCCGTGGCCGCGCCAGCGGCAGGCGAAGCGGATGCGGTCATGGGGTGTTCTCCCTGCGGTGTTCTGGAAACTCCCGCTCCAGCAGGCCGCGCAGCAGGTCGGCCACGGTCACGCCTTGCGTGAAAGCCGAAACCTTGATGTGCGCCCGCATCGCGGGCGTGATGTCGAGGGTCAGGCGGGCCGTGTAGAGGTCGCCTTTGTTCAGCGCATCGGCGTCGCCTTGGCGAATCCACGCCTCGGCCTGTGGATTCGCGGGCGGACGCGCGCCAATACCGACGCGCTTGGTGCGTGGTGCTGGCTTCGCTGTCATGCCGGCCACCGCAGCAGTTCGTCCACCAGCGCGGTGATTTCGCGCGCGGCAGCGCTATCCGGCGCCGTCTCGCGGGCGAGCCGGCCGGCGGCCACGCTGTCGGCGAATACGATGCGCTGACGAACCTCGGCGCGCAGCGCAGGCAGCGGCTGCTCGGCGAGCGCGCCGCGTGCCTCGCGTCCGATCACGGTGGTGCTGACGCGCCGATTGATGACGAAGGCTGCGGCGAGCAGCGGCCGAAACACCTGCGCCTCGCGGATCAGTGCCACCATCTCGGCGCTAGCCCACAGGTCGTAGGGGCTGGGCTGCACGGGAATCAGCACGCGCTCTGCCGCCAGCAGTGCGGAGCGCGCCAGCGCCGCGATGCGCGGCGGGCCGTCGATGACGACGTGATCGGCCCGCCTGGCGAGTTCTGGTGCTTCCTGATGCAGCGTTTCGCGTGCCAGTCCCACGGCGCTGAACAGCCGTGGCAAGCCTTGCTGGCTTCTGCGCTGCGTCCAGTCCAGCGATGAGCCTTGCGGGTCAGCATCCAGCAGAACGACGTGCTGGCCGCGCATCGCCAGCTCGCCAGCGATGTGGGTGGCGAGCGTGGTCTTGCCGACGCCGCCTTTCTGGTTGAGCAGAGCGACAATCATGGCGCGGCCCTCCGTGTTGGAAAGCCGGGCTTTTGCTGCTGCGCTTGTGGCCGCGTGGTGGTTATCCACCGCAGCGGCGTTTCCCTACTAAAAGTTAGAGAAATTAAGTTAGGGAAGTTAGAGGGCGCGCAAACCCAATGCTGGCGCGGGTTTTCGGCCGATCGGCACGCCTGATAGCACGATAGTCCCACGCCTGATAGCACGATACCCGGCACGCCTGATAGCACGACACCATTCACAGGCTCTCCCGGAGTTATCCCCGTGCCGTCTGCGGCACGGGCCGGAAGGTCAGCAATTCCGTTCCGTCGTCCGGCATCCGCTCGATTCCCAACACGTAGCCGGGCAGCGACTGCCGCGCGACGAGCGCGCGCAGGTCGCAGGCGAAGTCGTAAGGCTTCGCGGTGCTGCCCGATTTCTGGTGTAGGTAGCGAAAGTCGAACTGCCAGCCGTATGCCTGCTTGCCGCCGTGCTTGCGCACCAGCCGGTATAGCCACCGCTCGATGCCGCCGGTCAGCCGAAAGTACAGAGGGTCGATCGTCAGCACCAGGGCGGCGTCGAGCACGCCGGCATAGAACCAGTCCGGCAGGATCAGCTCGATACCCAACGGCGTGCCGCTTTGATCGGCCAGCTCCTTCCATTCGTTGATCCACGAGAAGCGGTGTAGGCGTCGCCCGGTCGTCTCGCGGATGGACGTGGCCACGGTGGTCGATTGCAGGCGATCCAGCGCGGCCTTCAGGCGCTGGTAGTCGCGCAGCGACTTGCCGCGCCCGATGAAGCGCAGGATCTCGTAGGGCGTGGCGCGCATCAGCCGCGACGGGCGCAGGCCTGCGTCCTTCGCTTCCACGATCTGCGAGGCCGCCCATATCAGCACGTCTGCATCCCAAATCGTGGCGATGCCGTGCTCCTGCGTGCCCTCTACGCGGATCGTCACGTTGCCCGCACGGAAGTCGATGGGCTTGACCCGCTTCGACTTGCCGAGCGAGAAGAACGGATAGGCCATCAAGTCCTGGCTGTCGCGCGGCGCCATGTCGCCGGGCAAGGCGCGGAACAGGTCGAGCTGTTCGCGCTCCTGCAACGGCCGCTGCCGCATGGGTAGCGCGGTGCTGGACATGGCGATGGTCTGCCGCGCGCCGCCGATCAGTGCGCACGGCTATCGGCCGAATGGTGCTCGGCGTATTCGGGATCGGAAGTCGTCTCGAAACTGCGGTCGGCGGCCCAGGCATCGAGGTCGGCCACCGCGTACATGACGCGGCGGCCGAACTTGCGAAAGCGTGGGCCGCCGCCGATCACGCGCTGCTTTTCCAGCGTGCGCGGCGACAGCCGCAGGTACTCCGCGGCTTCGTCGTTGGTGAGATAGCGTTGCGGCTGCGCGGCAGCGGTCGAGACAGCGGCGGCAGGCCGCAAGGGAGCAGGACGCATGATGTGAACCTCCATCGGTTGAAAACGCCCGGCCACACAGCGCAACCGGATGGAGGCAGTCTCAGAAAACGCGGCCCTTTTGCTCAGGGTCGTTTTACATCGTCATCAAAACGACCCTTCTCAAGCGGCGGGAGTTGTGCTAGGCGGCGATAGCCGCCGCGCATCAACGCATCGCCACGCCGCGTCAGGCGGCGCACCTTCGAGCGCAGGCCGCCGTCGCTGTACCAGTCAGCCACGGCGTCGGCACCGAACAGACCTTCACCCACCTCGCGCAAGGACGCACCCGCGAGGATCGCGTCGAGCGCCTGCAGGGTGTGCAACTCCAACAGCGCGGTAGGTGTTGGCCGAGGCTTGGCATTGGTGAAACCCGCGTCAAGTGCATGACCATGCGCAGGCGCGGCAACGCCGCCGCGATGGGCATGGGCGACAGCCATGCCATCTTCAAGGCCGGGTGCCAGCGCGAAGCGCAAGCAACGGCCCGGACTGCGTGCGATCAGTGCCAGCCCCTTGCCGTCATGCAGCAGTTGCTTGTGACCGGGAATGCGCCAGAACGCGAATGTCGCCGCATCGGGCGGTGGGTCAGCATCGGGGTAGAGCTGCACGACGGCTGCGTGGCCGGGCAACCAGGCCGGATGCGCGTCGCGCGCATCCAGGCCGGGGTCTTCCAGCAGGCGCAAGCCCCAGCGACGCGCCATGTCTGGCCGACGACGACGGTGCAGCCAGTCGAGCCGATAGTCAGGGTGGCGGCGCAGGTACTCCCAAGCTAGCGCGAGCGCATCCAGGCCCAGGACGTAGAGGTAGGCGGCAGTGGGATACCAATGCGCGGCGTGATGAGGATCGACCATGACGCGGGCTCCCGTTCAACGGCAGGAACATCGCTACGGGCGTTCAACACGTGGCTATCGCAGGCGGTCAGTTGCCATCAGAATCAAGGCGAGCTGTAACATTGGGTGTCAAGACCGATAGGCTCCGGTGCATTGCGAGATCCGTCCGAATGCGACGGCCACGCAAGCTCACAACGCCACGCGGCAGAGATCACCGTGCCGCAAGCCGCATGAAAGATCGTGACTGTTTCAGTCACAGATATTCTGGTTTGATCCAGAGTTTGGATTCAGACCTGACAGGTCTTGAGCGAGACCGAAATAGTCTCAATGCGCCCGGCTTGATCGTGGCGCGATCGGTTCAATCGACGATGGAACCGTTCTCCTACGCCAACCGCAGATATTCCGACAGCGGGCGCGCCGCCTGGAAATATCGATCCCGCATCACGGGCAGTTTGTTCGGCCCGACGATGGAAGCGAGGACGGAGAGTTTCACCGTCCCCAGCTCGGGCATGCTGATTCCCAAGTCGATCAGACCGTAGGCCGTATCGCCGTCTGCGGGATCGAGCGAGGTCAACAGCCAGGTGGCGTGCGCGTCAAGAGTGAACAGCCGCACGACCGGCAACGGGTCGTGCGCTTCGCCGGCGGCAGCAAGCCGCCCATTCACCAGCAGCGCGGCGCGCTGCTCATCGGTGACGAGGAGAGCCTTCATTGCGGTGCTCCTGTTCCAACGCGGTATGTCGGTTTTGCGCTTCCCCGCGAAGCCGTGGATGTGTATTCCATCCAAACTGTGGAAGCACGAAAACGCAAAAACGGCATTGTAGAAATCTGCAAAGACACGGTGGCGGCTTTCCGGTTCTGGCGGAATCCGCCAAAGCGGATTTCCGTAAAAGCACGAATCCAAGTCAGCGGCATGAGTTAAAGATAACGTGGTTTTAATTGTGCTGCGACTTGACGCTTCTGTCCATGCAGAAGCGATCCATCCAGCGCGGCCGTCCGGCGGGCGCCACCACGTTCGATGCCGAGTTGGCGCAAGCCTTCGGCGCGGCGGTGCACGCACTGCGGACGGAGCGTGGGATCGCGCAGGAATCGCTGGCGCATCTGGCGGGCGTCGAGCGTTCGCACATGGGCAAGGTCGAGCGCGGCGAGCACATGCCCACGCTGGCGATCATCTTCAAGATCGCCAGCGCGCTCGAATGCAGTACGGCGGTGCTAATGACCGCGACGGAAGGCCAGCTCGCAGCCTCCGGGTCGTAGAACCGCGAGGGTGCGCCCCGCCGCAATGGGTGGGGCGCTGCGGCGGTCACGCCGCCTGGGGCTTGCTGCGCGACCAGATCAGGTCGTGCGTGCCGTCCTCGCCTTCGATCAGGCGGGCATAGACCGTTGCCGGGAACGAAGGATCGTCGAGGGTCACGGACAGGTACTCCCGGCCGGCCTCGCTGGTCTTCTTCCACGCCGCGCCGATGTCGTGGCTGGCGGCCTGAACGCGGAAGTCCGGGGCTTTCTCGCTGTCCCCCTTGTCGTTGGGAACCAGCTTGACCTTGACGTTGAGCGTCAGGGTGCGCAGCGTGCCGGTGAAGCCGTCTTTGTCTGCGGTGAAGGTGCCGATGTTGGCCATGATGTTTTCTCCTTTCGGTTGAACAAGGTTCGCGCCCATCGCGTCCTTGTTGTGATCCGGCCGGCGGGGGACGGGCGGGCTGCACCGCTTGCGGTCGAAACGCAGTGGAGAACCGGAAGGCGAAAAGAATTTGGCCCGCGAGGAATGCGCGCAGCGCAGGGAAAATTGTTTTCGCCGCACGGTTGCAGCCATGAAGCCCGAGGCACAGCCGTGCCACCGCCAGGATTCACAACGAGACAAGGACGCCTTGGGCCGAACCGCTCCGAAAGGAGATGTGGCCGGCTCGGCATCCCCGTATGAAGGTTTCTCCGGCTCGCCCGCTGACGCGGGCCAGGTCAACCACCCGACGACAGGCGAGAACGCCTCCGCCACACCTTGCGGTGCCGGTCTTGAGGCGTGGCGTGGAAGCTCCATAGCGATGCCGGGCGGGTTGTCCGTGAACCGTCCTTCGTGACGTGATGGGCGAGAACCGCCAGCGTTGAGGACGGCACGCATCTGCACAACCTGCCGCAGCAGGCTCCAGCGTGTTCGCCATCGCCCCGTCCATTGCGGCGGGGCGCTGGCCGGGCCGATCCGGCGCAGCCGGTTCGGCAGTGCCGAGGGGCGCCAAGCTGCGCGCGGCGGGGATAGCCCGCAGGGTTTTCCCCTGGAGGCAAGCGAAGCGCGCAGCGCCGCAGGCGCGAAGGCGTGAGGGATTGAAGCCGAATGGCCGTGACAGCGAAGTCGGCACGGGGTGCAGCCCGAAAGCCCGGCGGCGCCGTGCGCCGACACGCCCTACCATGACGAGTACGAACAGCGAAGTCCATACCCAAGGAAGCACCGATGAAAGAAAAGCGCATCCATGAGTTCTTCAAGCGATACCAGGACTTCTTCCGCCAAGGATTGAAGAACGAAGCGGACATGGAGCAAGTCGCCTCGTCCTACGCCACTGCCTTCATCGCGGCCTCACCGGCCGGGGTCATGACGGGCCAGAACGACGGGCAACTGAAACAGGTCATGCGCCAAGGATTCGAGCGTTACCGCCAGCTCGGCACGAAGGACATGACGCTGCGCGGCGTTCGCATCAACCCCATCGACGAACATCACTGCGTCGCGCACGTCGCCTGGACGGCGACCTATGACCGGGGCGAGGCCCCGGGCGTGTCCATCGACTTCGACGTCCACTACCTCGTGTTGCAGCTTGACGACGAACCCAAGATATTCGGCTGGGTGTCAGGTGATGAACAGGCGCTGCTGAGGCAGCACGGCATCGTCTGATGCCGCCGCCGGGAAGGCGGCGGCGTTCTGATTCGGCTGTTGGCCTTGAACACCGGGCGCGGCCACTGCCGCGCCCGGATTTGCGTTTTACCGCGCCCAGGACGGAACGGCCTGGGCGCGGTGCTGATCACGGTTATTCCTTCGTCTCGATGAACCACCACACGGCACGCAGCAAGGCGCGGCCCGTGATGGGATGAATGTCGGTGAGATTGGCGCGGGCCGACCAGCCCGAGGGCGGGCGGTAGCCGCGCACGTCGCCTTCGCCGTGCCAGCGGCGGGCGCGTACCGTGCCGGGGGCGGCTGGTGGTGGTGCGGGTCATGGGGGCTTTTCCTTCCAGCAAAGCGCCCCGATCGAGGCCGGGGCGCTTGCCTTCGGCACGGGTCAAGCGGCCAGCGCCTCGGCGGGTTCATCCGTCATTGCCACGGTATCTTCCGGGGCGTCCTGCTCCGGGTCTGCCTCCTGCGCGGCATCCTGCAGGCCTGCGGCCTTGAAGATGGCGGGCATCCAGCCCGTACCATCGGCCAGCCACTCGGCTTCGCTGGCAATGTCGGCCTTCTTCAGCTTCGCCAGCCGGGTGACGGATTCCGGTGCAAACGCGCCCACGGCATCCAGAATCACGGCCTTGGAAACATGCTTGAAGTAGCCTTCTGCGGTCGGCTTCCACCATGCGGCCATGTCGAGGCCCACGGCCTGCGCCAGTTCCGCGCCAGGCTGGTGCAGCGTGGCGCGAGGCGTCACCACGTTCACCGTGGAAGCCACGCACACGGCCAGCAGCCGCACCAGCTCGTCTTGCGACTTCGCCAGCAGCGCGGCGAACAGTTCGGCGCTGTCCTCCGGCAAGGCAACACCTGCCACCTGTTGCAGTTCGCGCAGCGCCACGGCGGCGGGCGATTCCGGCCAGTCCGGGGCCAAGCCTTCCAGCCGATCTTGCACTTTCAGGCTCACGCCCAGCGGCAAGTCGTGGCCGTAGTGGCTTTCCTGCAAGACGGTCTGCACCATGCCATGCACCAGCGCGGCCAGCGCAACATGCGGATGCCGGGCGACTTCGATTTGCAGCGCCGCCGTGCGGTGGGCGCTCAAGCGCTGCGCCAGCCGGTCGGACAGACTCGCGGCCTTGGGCGCGTCGTCGGCGTCCTCGCCTTCGTCGTTGGTGGCTTCGCCTTCCACGCTGCCGAAACCGCGCCGCAGCTTGTCCAGCGTGCGCAGTGCCTTGGCCTCGGCTTCGCGCAGCAGGCCGCGGTGAATGACGGCCTCGCCGCTGCGGTCGATGGTGACGATGGCACCGGCCACGTCGCGCACTTCGGGCGCGTAGCCCTGCAAGGCATCCTCCGCGTCTTGCAGTTCCCCGGCCACCTGCTCGCGCCGCTGTTCCAGCTTCTCGGCCTCGGCCTCGTCCTCGCTGCTTTCACCTTGGCAAGCTTCTTCCAGTTCGGCGTCGATCTTTTCGAGGCGGGTTTCCAGCGAGGCGATGCGGCGGGCCTCGCGGGTGGTCGGCTCGCGGCGGTGGCGCGGGGCGTTTTGGAACGCCTGCCGTTCCTCGTAGGCCAGATGCGGCACGGCCTCCACCCATGCCCAGCCTTCGGCGCGCACGTCCTCAGCCAGTGTTGCCAGCTTGTCGCGCACCAGCGTTTCCAGCACTGCGGTATCGGTGAGGTAGGTTCCGGCATCGCCTTCCGCGAACAGGTCGCGGCGGATGCCGCCGCCTGCCTGCTGGTAGGTGTCCAGCCCGACGAAGCGCACCAGCGCGTGCGTGGCGTCGATTTCGCGCTCGGTCAGGCGCTCGCGCAAGTGCGAGGGATGGCGCTGCCACTGCGGTGCATCGTAGAACGCGGCTTCCTGCGCCGCGTGGTCGTCGGTGATGGCAAGGGCCATCAACTGGTCAAGGCTCACGGCATCGGCGCGATAGTCGGCCATCAGGCGCGGGGAGACATTCGCCAGCTTCAAGCGGCGCTGCACCACCAGCGGCGTGACACTGAAATCCGCTGCAATGTCCTCGATGGGACGGCCTTCGGCCACCAGTGCCGCAAAGGCTTCAAACTGGTCTGCGGGGTGCATGGCTTCGCGCTGTACGTTCTCGGTGAGGCTGGCCGTCCGGGCCGTGCCATCGGCCACCTGCAGGCAAGGCACCTCCCATTCCTTGCTGATGCGGTGCTTCTTCGCCAGCAGCTTGAGCGCTGCAAGGCGGCGGCCACCGGCGACCACCTCGTAATGCTCGCCATCGGCGGATGCAATCACGATCAGGTTTTGCAGCAGGCCCACGCGCTGGATGCTCGCGGCCAGTTCGGGGATGGACATGCGCGGGGTCTTGCGCACGTTGCGGCCGGTGGGGCGCAGCACCAGCCGCGACAGCGGAACCAGAATCAGGTTCTTGGTCGGGTCGGCGGCTTCCAGCGGGACAGCGGCGGTGGTATTGACGGCGCGGGCTTCGGTTTGGGTCATGGCGTTCATGGTGATAACTCCTATCGGTTCAGGGATGCAGCAGCGAGAAAGACGGCAAGGGCTGCTGCCTGCCCCTGCCGTGGGGGAATCAGGCTTTCAACTGGCGCAGGCCATCGGCCAGCAGCCACAGGGCGCGGTTCAGGCGTACATCGGAATCAATGCCCTGCACGGGGCGGGTGCGCTGGCGGCGTCCGTTGGCGCTGCGGCCATGCAATCCGCCCTTGGTCAAGTTCTCCTGTGCGCGGTTGAACACGCTCCACAGGTCGGGGCGGCGGTCGTCAAACCGGCGCGGCATCAGGATTTGCGACTCGGTGACGGGCGCGGACTTATTCGGGTCGTCGTACTTGAGGGCCAATGCGGCACGGGCGAATACTTCGGCCTCGCCATCGTCGAGCGTGACGGCCCGCATTGCTTCGCGGTTTTCCTTCACGCGCTCGAAGCCGCTCAGCACTTGATAAGCGCCTTCGATGACGTGCCCGGCCACATCGCCTTTGTGGGGTACGCGCACGTCCGCCACGGTGTCGCCGCAGACAAGGCCATTGCTGCACACGAAGCGGAACATGCCGGCCAGCATCTGATAGCTGCTCGTGCCATCGTGCGAGTTCAGCAGCACGATTTCATTGGCTTCCGCGCCGTTGATCTGGCTGGCATGGCGCAGGCGCAGCATGTGTTTCGTATGCTCGCGCTTGCCTTCATCGCGCACGCGGGTCTGCGTCGCCATGAAGGGTTGAAACCCCTCCTTGCGAAGCTCGGTCAGCACGGCGGCGGTGGGGATGTAGCTGTACCGCTCGGAACGGCTTTCGTGCGGTGCGTCCGCGAAGATGGACGGAGCCACCCTGCGAATCTGGTCATCGGACAGCGGGTAGTCGCTGCGCAGTGCCGGGGAGTGGGAAGCGAAACGGGATGCGAGTTGCATGGTCTTTCTCCTGACGAAAAGGGTTTGCTGTTCAAACCGCACACCGGATTCCTAGATTCGGAGCCCAGCCTTTCGGCTGTTCGGTGCGGTCGGCACGAGGAACCCGGTTGGCCCTGTTGCCACCGTCTTTCCTGAGTTCATCGCCCGCGACGGTCAGGAGCGCGCGGACGAGGACCGTCAAGGAGGCAAGCGCAGGGTTGGTGCGGCCCGCAGGCGCAGCCGAGGACACGGCCCTGCGCGCCTTGACGGCACACGGCCGCGGGCTACAGTCGCGGACAAGGTGATGAAGTCAGGGGAGACGGCTGGACAAGGCAACGGCCGCCTCTATGTGCCGACCGCACGGCAAGCGAAGCGCGCAGGCCCGGATCTGGAAGCCGGGCCGGAGGCGTCAGCCGAGCAGCGCGAGGGAACGATGGAAGCCCGAATGGGGCGAGACGCCGCAGGCGGCTCGATGCGCAGCACGACAGCGCGACCGGCCATGTTTCTAGGCCAGGGACGCCCGGACTTCAAGGCTCGATGCACAAGCTCATGCGCCAGTCATCGGGAAACAGGTTCGACAGCGACTGCCGTGGTCTGGCCGAGCCGGCGCAGCCGGTTCGGCAGTCCTTGAGGGGCGCCAAGCATTGCGCGGCGGGGATAGCCCGCAGGGCTTTCCCCTGGAGGCAAGCGAAGCGCGCAGCGCACTAGGCGCGAAAGCATCGGTACCGGGCGCAGCAGAAAAAAAGTGCGCCGCTCCCGCAGAGACGACGCACCCGAGGCAGCGCGGCGCGATCAGTTCGCCGCCGGCGCAGTCATCAACTGCAACTGGTCGATCACGCCAGGCTCAACAAACACGCAAGCCTGCTCGGCCGCGATCGGCACGTTGAACACCTGCGCAAACACCGTGCGCCGCAGATGAGCCAATCGGCCCGTCCGGTACGCCTGCTCGGGCTTCATGTGCCCACCGGCCTGCAAGTCGCTGCGCTGTGGATCGCATTCGACCAGCGCGACAAAACCATCGTCGGCCAGCTTCTGATGATCGGGGCACAGGCCCCAGCCGGTCGCCGTGTGGCGCTCCATGCTCGCGCGCAGGCGCTTGTCCAGCAGGATGGCGCCGGTATCGAACGCCGTGCCGCAAACAAGGCAAACATGCTGTTCGAGGGAAACGTGTGATTTGTCGTTCATGACTGTTCTCCAGTTGCGCGGGCGGAATTGCCCGGAACCGTCGCAGTCACGGCGCAGCGCAGCAGTCAGGGGTCGGAGACGGCCACGGGCCGCAAGCGTGCTGGCACGCGCCGCCCTTGAAGGCGAGAACGCCGTGATACGGTGAAGGGACACAGCAAGACCGCCTCCCCTCACACCATCCACGCACTGGCTTTTCGGCAAGCGGAGCGCGTAGGCCAGAAGCTGCTAGCAGTAAACTGAGCAGCACTCGGACAGGAGCCGAATGGAGGGTGATCTAAAGATGGCTAATGAGCTTTCGATACAGGCGGAAGCCTTGCAAAATCTATTGATCTCTCAAGCCACTGGCGGGAGCGAAGATGATGCGGAGTTCGTTCGCCTGAGGCAGGCTCTGCTTTCCAATACAGCCTTGGATTCACTGGTTCCCCAGTTTCTCCGAACCTGCCGCAGCCTTGCCCAGTTTTGGCAGTTCATCAAGTACAAGTACAAGACTTACGCCGAACGCCGAAACTATCTGTGGAGCGAATTTCGTCCGATATTGGATGCCCTGGAGCGTGGCGGACTGGCACCTTCTGATTCCTCAGTAACCACGGCCTTGGAGAAGTTCGATGCCGCCCACGTGCAAGCAGCATGGTCGAAGGCATTGGATCGACGATCATCCGACCCAGAAGGTGCAATCACCTCGGCGCGGACACTGATCGAATCAGTATGCAAACACATCTTGGACGAGGCCAAGGTCAGCTATGACGATACGGCCGACCTTCCCAAGCTATACAAGCAGACAGCAGAAATACTCAAGCTGGCACCTTCTCAGCATACAGAGCAAATCTTCAAACAGATCCTCGGTGGCTGCACGTCGGTGGTTGAAGGTCTTGGCTCTCTTCGCAACAGGTTGAGCGATGCTCATGGCAAAGGGCGGATCGGCATCAAGCCTGCACCCCGTCATGCTGAATTGGCCGTCAATCTTTCCGGCACACTGGCGAATTACCTCTTGGCGACGTGGGAAGCACGCAACGAGGCTGCGACCTAATATCCTCGGACGCAGCAAAAAGGGGGCCGAAGCCCCCTCGGTCAAACCAGGCCGCGTTCGGCAAATGACGTGATGCTGCTGCCCGCCACGATGATGTGATCCAACGTGCGAACATCCACCAGCGCCAACGCCTCCTTGAGCCGCTGGGTCAGTACCTCGTCGGCTCTGCTCGGCTCTGGATTGCCGCTCGGATGGTTGTGCGAAACGATGACCGCCGCCGCATTGAGCCGCAGCGCCTGCTTGACCAGCTCGCGCGGATACACCGATGCGCTGTCGATGGTGCCGTGGAACATCTCGGCGTATTCGATCAGGCGATGCTGTGTATCGAGGAAAAGCACGGCGAACACCTCATGCTCGAAGCCAGCCAGCTTGGCGCGCAGGTACTCCTTGACCGCCGCCGGCGAACTGAACGACGCACCGCGCTGCATCTTGTGCTCGATGGCCTGGCGCGCGGCCTCCAGAATCTGGTCGGCCGTCGCCAGCAGGTAGCGGCCTTGTGCATCGCGCACCATCAGCGAGGCATTGAACGAGGAAAAGGACAGTTGCGACATGATCGTGCTCCGGTTGCTCGGGCGGAATTGCCCGGAACCGTGGCCAGCACGGCGCAGCGCAAGCAGTCAGGGGGCGCAGACGGCCGCCAGGACGCAAGCGCGCAAAAGCGCGTGCCGCCCTTGACGGCGAGAACGCCGTGATACGGTGAAGGGAACAGCAAGACCGCCCACACCCGCCCACTGCACACAGTCGGCTTTTGGGGCAAGCGGAGCGCGCAGGCCCGGATCAACAAGCCGGGCCGGAGGCGTCAGCCGAGCGAAGCGAGGGAACGATGGAAGCCCGAAGGGGCGAGACGCCGCAGGCGACTTGATGCGCAAGCACGACAGCGCGACGGCGGCACGCCGGGACGCAACATCGAAATACCACATCGAACCCGCTCCACTACGCCACAGCAAGTTGTCCCGATAGGTATTGAACTTCACCATGTCTCCATGCAGCAGAACCATGGAGTCCGAGGTGGAACAGCTATCGCAAGCCCCCAATACCGCCGGCACCGATGTCGGCCTCCCCTTGCCAGGCACGGATGCCTACGAGGCTTTGCCGCAATTTCCAAAGCGCAGTGTCCTTCCCTTCCGTCGCACCATTCGCCGGCAGGAACTGCGGCAGATCGTTCCCCTCGCCGAAACGACGATCTACGAAATGGAGCGTCGCGGTGAGTTCCCACGTCGCTTCAACCTGACGCCACGCTGCGTCGTATGGGACTTGGCAGAAGTGGAAGCCTGGGTCGAAGAACGAAAGCAGGCTCCGCGCGCCGGCGTGTCGAAACCGGATGTCCACCTACGAAAAACCCGCCCTGTCCGGGCGGGTTCGAGCAAGGCATAAGGCCAAGCAGCGGCACTCATCCAATCAAAGCCTCCAGTGCCTTCGATGCCGAGCGCGGCAATCGCCGCCCCTCCTTCGCCACGTTGACCTGCAAGGCCACCCGCGCCACCTCAAACACGTCCTTGGCCAGCGAGTAGCTGCCTTTGGCCTGCAACCACGCCAATACGTCTGCCAAATGCCAGATCGACGCGCTGCCCTCATGCACCGGCGCCGGAAAGCTGCCCGGATGCGCCAGCATCAGCTTGCGCATGTTCTGCCGCGACACGCCCACAATGTCGGCCACGTCAGTCAGACCCACCAGATCCGGCGCTACTTCGATCAATCGCGCGGTCGGCGCGGCGCAGCGCACATCGGCCAGCGCGCTACGCACGGCCTCGTCCGCATCCGCAGCCTCGCGGGTGAACTCCAGCGCCAATCGACCCGGCTGCCCGATGCCGACCAAGGCATCGTCGCAGCCGGCTTCGCCCAGGCGCTCCACCAGTGCATCGGCGTCGCGGTCATCGTCCGTGAGCTGGTATTTCAGAGTGAAGGTGTATTCCATCGCGCTACTCCTTGGCACCATCATCAGCGTCGCGCTGCGACCGGTGCGTGGTGCAGTTGTCCACGACGCGCCGCAAGGCGCGCGCGTGGTTGCCGGGATTTTTCGGCGTGCTCCATACGCTGGTGATGCAGAACTCGCCGCAGCGACATTCTTCATCGTTGTAAGGGCAATACATCCGCCCCCAAGCGTGGCTGCCGCCGACTTCGACGCGCCAGCCCTGCCCTTCGGCGTGCCTGAGAGCTTCCTCAACATCTTTCTTCGGATGAGGGGAACGAGCCATCAATAATCTTCAGTATGGGGATGAATGGCTTAGTTGTCAAGTGACAACCAAGCCACTGTTTCAGGCTATCGCGCTCAACGCCGGCACCACTACGTTCGCCGGTAACAGCTTCGGCACGTAGGTCTGCCCACCGCCCCAGGCATCGACTAGGTTGGCCCACTCTTGCAGCATGTGGCGCCGCTGCTCGGCGTACTCGGCCTTGTTGTAAACCGAGCGCGAGGAACGCCCGTCCTCGTGCGCCAGGCACTTCTCGATCCAGTCGCGGTTGAAGCCGATTTCGTTCAACAGCGTCGAGCCGGTGCGGCGCAGGTCATGGACGGTGAAGGGTTGCAGCGGCAGCCCCTTGGTCTTTGCCGCCTCCACCACGAGCCCCGTGACGCGATTCAAAGTGGCGTTGGACATGCACCGCTCTGCGTCATAGCGAGACGGAAAAACGAACCTTGATCCCGCCGCGCAGGCGTGCAACGTCACGAAGATGTCGAGCGTCTGGCGCGATAGATAGACCACGTGCGGGTTGCGCCCCTTCATCCGCTGCTTAGGAATCGTCCAGGTCTTGCTCTCGAAATCGACCTCATCCCAGGTGGCGTGGATCAGTTCGCTCTTGCGTACCAACGTCAGCAGGATCAAGCGCAGCGCCAGCTTGATGGTCGGATAGGTCGCCACCGATTCCATCTGCTGCATGAACAACCGAATCTCCAGCGGCGACAAGGCGCGATCTTTCGGCACAAAGGTGGCGATCGAGGCCGCGCCCACGCTGTCGGCGGGGTTGTCCACCTTCTCACCGTGGGCGATGGCGTAGATGTAGACCTGCTTCACGATGTCCCGAATCTGTACCGCCGTGGCCGGCGCCCCACGCTCCTTGACCTTGTTGCACAAGGCCCGCAGGTCTTCGGCCTGGATTTCGGTCAGCAGGCGATTCTGGAAGACCGGCAGGATGTCCCGGTCGATGATGTGCTTGCGCATGGCGCGGGTGCTGTCAGCCAGCCTTGCGTTGGCCAGCCACGTCTCCATCGCCGCGCCGAAGGTCTTGATGGCGACCATCCGGCGTTTCTCACGCTGCTTTTCCAGCGCGGGCGAGACACCCTTGAGAACGGCTTTGCGCGCGTCCAGCAGCAGTTCGCGCGCCATTGCCAGCGAGATGCCACCAGGGCCATAGCGTCCGAGGGTCAGCGTCTCGCGGCGGCCGTGGAGCCGGTAGTCGTAGCGGAACGTGATCGTTCCGCCAGGCGATACCGTCACATACATCCCGTCTCGGTCAGAAGCCTTATAAATCTTGGACTTAGGTTTGAAATTGCGTAGTGCAGCGTCGGTCAGCATCGAGGTTTCCTCCGGCATGTGACGGATTTACCGTCAGGTTTTACCGTCAGGGACCTGGAGACCTGCTGATGCCCGGAAAGCCCCATGAAACAAGCTTTCCCGAGAAGGCTTTTACCGTCAAAGACGGTAAAAGTCTGAATAGTGAACGAGAGTGTCTTAATCCAGCCTCGATTTTTACCGTCAGCTCTACCGTCAACTTTTTCTGCTGGCCGGCGATAGCCACCGATAGCTGTCGTGACGTATTTCTTTCTAAATCAACACGTTACATCAGTTCTTCGATAGCTGGCGATAGTCCCTGAAGGACCTGATTTCACTCCCACTCGATGGTGGCAGGCGGCTTGCTCGACACGTCGTAGGTCACGCGGTTGATGCCGCGCACCTCATTGATGATGCGGCTGGAGACCTTCTTCAACAGCGCGTAGGGCAACTCCGCCCAGTCGGCTGTCATGAAGTCGCTGGTCTGCACCGCGCGCAGTGCCACCACATAGTCGTAGGTGCGGCCATCGCCCATCACGCCCACGCTCTTGACCGGCAGGAACACGGTGAAGGCCTGGCTGGTGAGGTCGTACCAGGTCTTGCCCGTGGCTTCGTCGGTGAATTTGCGCAGCTCTTCGATGAAGATGGCATCGGCGCGGCGCAGCAGGTCGGCGTATTCCTTCTTCACCTCGCCCAGAATGCGCACGCCCAGGCCCGGGCCGGGGAACGGATGGCGGTAGACCATTTCGCGCGGCAGTCCCAGGGCCACGCCGAGCTCGCGCACCTCGTCCTTGAACAGGTCGCGCAGCGGCTCCAGCAGTTTAAGGCCGAGTTGCTCGGGCAGCCCGCCCACGTTGTGGTGGCTCTTGATGGTGACAGCCTTCTTGCTCTTGGCACCGCCGGACTCGATCACGTCGGGGTAGATGGTGCCTTGCGCCAGGAAGGTCGCGCCCTTGTGGCCCTGGCCGCTGGCCTTGAGCTTTTCGGCTTCGGCCTTGAACACGTCCACGAACAATCGGCCGATGATCTTGCGCTTTTGCTCGGGCTCCGACACACCGGCCAGCTCACCCAGGAACAGGTCCGAGGCATCCACGCGCACCACCTTCGCGTGCAGCTTGCCTGCGAACATGTCCATGACCATATCGCCTTCGTTGAGGCGCAGCAGGCCGTGGTCCACGAACACGCAAGTGAGCTGGTCGCCAATCGCACGGTGGATCAGGGCAGCAGCCACCGACGAATCCACGCCGCCAGACAGGCCCAGGATCACTTCCTCGTCGCCCACCTGCTCGCGGATCTTCTGCACGGCTTCCTCGATGTGGTCGCGCATGATCCAGTCCGCCTGAGCGCCACAGATCTCGCGCACGAAGCGGTTGAGCAGCGCTGCGCCCTGCACCGTGTGCGTGACCTCGGGGTGGAATTGCACGGCGTAGAAGCGCCGCGTTTCGTCCGCCATGCCGGCGATGGGGCAACTGCCGGTGGAGCACATCAGCTTGAAACCGGGAGGCAGCTCGGTGACCTTGTCGCCGTGGCTCATCCACACCTTCAGCATGCCGTGGCCCTCGGGCGTGGAGAAATCCTCGATGCCCTTGAGCAGCGCGGTATGGCCATGGGCGCGGACTTCGGCATAGCCGAACTCGCGGCTGTGCGAGCCCTCGACCTTGCCGCCCAGTTGCGCGGCCATGGTCTGCATGCCGTAGCAGATGCCCAGCACGGGCACGCCCAACTCGAACACGGCGTCAGGGGCGCGGTCGTCCACTTCGTAAACGCTGGCGTGGCTGCCCGACAGGATCACACCCTTGAGCTTGCCGTCTGCGGCGAACTGGCGCACCCAGTCGCTGCTCACGTCGCAGGGGTGGACCTCGCAGTAGACATGCGTCTCGCGCACGCGGCGCGCGATGAGTTGGGTGACCTGGGAGCCGAAGTCAAGGATGAGGATCTTGTCGTGTTGCATGGAGAGCGACAGGGTCGGTAAAAGACAAAAGGCCCGAACACCTGGAGACGGGTTCGGGCCTGCGGAATGGCGAAGACTCAGTCCGCCCGGTAGTTGGGGGCTTCCTTGGTGATCTGCACGTCGTGCACGTGCGACTCGCGGATGCCAGCCGCCGTGATCTCCACGAATTCGGCCTTGTTGTTCATCTCTTCGATGGTTGCGCAACCACAGTAGCCCATGGCCGCACGCACGCCGCCGGCCATCTGGAACACGATGGACACCATGGAGCCCTTGTAGGGCACGCGGCCTTCGATGCCCTCGGGCACCAGCTTGTCAGCGTTGGGATTGCCCGTGGTGGCTTCCTGGAAGTAGCGGTCGGCCGAGCCCTGCTGCATGGCGCCGATCGAGCCCATACCACGGTAGCTTTTGTAGGAGCGGCCCTGGTACAGGATGACTTCGCCGGGCGCTTCTTCGGTGCCAGCAAACATGCCGCCCATCATGATGGTCGACGCGCCCGCGGCCAGCGCCTTGGCAATATCCCCCGAGAAGCGGATGCCGCCGTCGGCGATCAGCGGCACACCTGTGCCCTGAAGCGCGGTGGCGACGCTGTCGATGGCCATGATCTGGGGTACACCCACGCCAGCCACGATGCGTGTGGTGCAGATGGAGCCGGGACCGATGCCGACCTTGACCGCATCGGCGCCTGCCTCGGCCAGGGCCAGCGCGGCAGCGCCTGTGGCGATGTTGCCGCCGATCACGTCCACCTGCGGGTAGTTCTGTTTGACCCAGCGCACGCGGTCGATCACACCTTTGCTGTGGCCGTGGGCTGTATCCACCACGATGGCATCCACACCGGCCTTGACCAGCAACGCCACGCGCTCTTCGGTGCCCGCACCGACGCCCACGGCAGCGGCCACGCGCAGGCGGCCTGCCGCATCGCGCGCGGCGTTGGGGAACGTGGTCTGCTTGTTGATGTCCTTGACCGTGATGAGGCCCTTGAGCTCAAAGGCGTCGTTCACCACCAGCAGGCGCTCCAGCTTATGGCGGTTGAGCAGTGCCTTGGCCTGCGCTGGGGTGGTGCCGTCTTTTTCGTTGACGGTGATCAGCTTCTCGCGCGGCGTCATGATCTCACGCACCTTGACGTCGTAGCGCGTCTCGAAGCGCACGTCGCGGCTGGTGACGATGCCCACCACCTTGCCACCATCACAGACCGGGAAGCCCGAGATGCCCAGGTTCTCGGACAGTTCCAGCACCTGCAGCACCGTGTGTTCGGGCGTGATGACCACGGGATCGTGCACCACGCCGGATTCATACCGCTTGACCTTTGACACCTCGGCCGCCTGCTGCTCGGCCGTCATGTTCTTGTGGATGACGCCAATCCCCCCTTCTTGCGCGATGGCGATGGCCAGACGCGCTTCGGTCACGGTGTCCATGGCGGCGGACACGAGCGGGAGGTTCAGGGTGATGTTGCGCGTGAAGCGCGTGACGAGGGAGGTGTCCTTGGGCAGGACCTGGGAGTACGCCGGCACCAACAACACATCGTCGAAGGTGAGCGCTTTTCCAAGAAGGCGCATGTGAAAGCTCCAAAAAAAGGATTGTACCCGCCGCGCGACAAATCGCACACGTCCCGCGTGAACGCCCCTTGGTGGGTGCAGCCACTCACCGCTACACTCGCCCGCATGAAACCGCACAAGCTTCTTCTGCTGGCGCTGGGCTGCTCCTGGGCCATGGGCGCAACGGCACAATGGCAATGGGTGGACAAGGATGGGCGCAAGGTGTTCAGCGACCGCCCGCCGCCACAGGACATTCCTGACAAGAGCATCCTCAAGCAACCGCAGCGCGCCCTGCCGCGTACCGCGATGGCAGCGCCCGCTTCGCCAGCGTCGGCCCCCGCATCCGAAGCCGCAGCGCCTGCCAGCGGCAAGGACAAGCAGCTGGAGGAGAACAAGGCCAAGGCTGACGCCGCCGAAGCCGCCAAGAAGAAAGCGGAGGAAGACCGCGTGGCCAAGGCCCGTGCCGATAACTGCGCGCGCGCCAAACGCGCAAAGGAGCAGTTGGCGCCCGGCCAGTTGGTGAGCAATGTCAATGCCAAGGGGGAGCGGGGTTTCATGGACGACGCAACCCGCGCAGCAGAATTACGCCGAGCGGAAGCGACCATCGCTTCCGACTGCAAGTAGCAGCTACCCCATAAACGCGCCACCGGCCGCCCTTCTGCATGGATGAGGCGGCCGTTTTGTTTCAGCGCATGCTGGGAAGCACTCTCAATAACCGGACTTGGCCCCCGGCCGGCGTTTGGCGAACAATCCCGCCGCACGAGCGCCCTGGCGCGCAAAGCGCTGGCGGCGCGCCAGCTTCGGGTCAACCCGCAAGGGGCGGCAGCCTTCCACGCGGTCACCATCGTGCAGCAGGTCGTCCAGTCTGCCTTCCCTGCCCCAAATGCCCCAGGCAAGCCCCTCAGCCTGCGCATCCAGTCCGCAGGCGCTCAGAGCATCGGCCACCGTAGCACCGGCCGGAAGCAGTAGCACCCACTCGTGCACATCGCCCGGTTGCCGCGAGATGGCCACCGCGATGCGCAGCCGCCCCGGCGGGGGCAAGGTTTCAGCCATAAACCTGCTCGGCCCGTTTGATGAAGGCATCGATGAACGTGGCGGCGATGCGGTCAAACACGGGGCCGACCAACGCCGCCAATGCCCGGTTGTCAAAGCCGTAGCTCAGCTGGAGTTCGACCTTGCATGCGCGCTGCGTACCGTCCCCCACAGGATGAAAGTGCCAGTCGCCGTCGAGCTGTGAAAAGGGGCCCTCCACCAGTTCCATCTTGACTCGGCGCCCGGGCTCATGCGTATTGCGCGTGACAAACGACTTGCGTATGCCGCCCAACGCAATGCCCACTTCCGCCTTCATGCCGTTTGCATGGGTTTCCAGGACGGTGGCGTGGTCGCACCACGGCAGGAACTGCGGATACTTGGCCACGTCCGTCACGAGGGCGAACATTTCTTCGGGGCTGTACCAGATGAGGACGGACTTGTTGACAGTTTTCATGCAGGCGAAGGCTGGATGGGCCTGGTGGCACAGCCGGCCTAGAATCGATGGTGCGAGACGACAACAATTGTAGGGAGACCCTTGATCTCCCGGTTTGCGCCGCATCTATTCACCATGGCCAAGAAACCTGACACATCGTCCCGCATCGCCGACAACAAGAAGGCGGCATACAACTATTTCTTTGAAGAGCGCTACGAGGCTGGGCTGGTGCTGCACGGCTGGGAGGTCAAGGCACTGCGCGAGGGCAAGGTGCAGCTTACCGACGGCTACGTGATCATCAAAGATGGTGAGCTGTTTCTCATCGGCTGCCAGATCAACCCGCTCAAGACCGCGTCCACGCACGTCAGCCCCGACGCGGCGCGCATCAAGAAGCTGCTGATGCACAAGGACGAGATCCGGCGCCTGATCGGCAAGGTCGAGCAAAAAGGCTACACCCTGGTGCCGCTGAATCTCCACTGGAAAGACGGCCGCGCCAAGTGCGAGATTGCCTTGGCCAAGGGCAAGGCCGAGCACGACAAGCGCGACACCATCAAGGAGCGCGAAGGCAAGCGCGAGGTGGAACGCGTCATGAAGAGCCGCCACCGCTGATCTTTTTTTGGCGGAGGGTGGAATAAACGCAGCGCCCCCGGTGTTCATGCCAGCGTCCGGCCACAATTCCTCTGGCCGGCACCCTTCCGGAGAACACCATGACCAAGCTCAGTTCCCTGCTCGCCGCGCTGGCACTCGCCGGCTGTTATTCCCTCGCGCCCGCGCAAGTCAGCACCCAGGACGGCGTGCTCGTCGGCCCGAACGGCATGACGCTCTACACCTTCGACAAGGACGTAGCGGGCGATGGCCAGTCGGCCTGCAACGGCGCCTGCGCCACCAACTGGCCACCCCTGACCGCCACCAGCGCCCCCGCGGGTGAAGGCTACAGTCTGATCCAGCGCGCCGACGGCAGCAAGCAGGTGGCCTACAAGGGCAAGCCGCTGTACTACTGGATCAAGGACGGCAAGCCCGGCGACAAGACGGGGGACGGCGTGAACAACCTGTGGCGCACCGCCAAGCCATGAGCCCCACAATGCGTCCATGAACCGCGTCCAGATCGTGGAGCAACTGCCGGGGTTGCGCCGCTATGCGCGCGCGCTCACCGGCGACGCATGGGCAGCCGACGATCTGGTGCAGGACACGCTGGAGCGCGCCTGCCGCAAGTGGCTGTTGTGGCGCGGCGGCAGCAATCTGCGCGCCTGGCTTTTCACGCTGATGCACAACCTGTACCTCAACCAGCGCCGCGGCCTGGTGCCCGTGCAGGCGCTGGATGTGGATGCCCTGGCGGCCATCGCGGACGCGCCTGACGCCTCCCACGAAACAGCCATGGACCTGGACCGCTGCCTGCAACGCCTGCCCGCCGATCAACGGGCCGTGCTGCTCCTGGTGACACTGGAAGACATGGCCTATGCCGACGTGGCGCGTGTGCTGGGTATACCGGAAGGCACGGTGATGTCGCGGTTGTCCCGCGCTCGCGCACGCATGCGCGAATTGATGGAGCCCTCAGTCCACGCCCAGCCGTCATCCACCCCGACTGCCTTGCGCCGCATGAAATGAAGCGCCCTTTCCGCCCGTAGTGAGCCCGCCATGAAGACCGACCCTTTCAGCCCTTCGGACGAGACGCATCTGCATGCTTTGGCGGACGACCGGCTGCCGCGCGCCCAGGCAGAGTCGCTGCACTCCCGCATGGACTCCTCGCAGAGGCAGCGTGCCGAAGCGTGGGCGCAACAGCGTGCGCAGCTGCAGACCCTGCACGCTGACTGGTTGCGGCAGCCTGTGCCCAATGTGCTGGTACAGGCGGCAGAGCGCCTGCAAGACGCACACGACACGCAACAGCACTGGGCCCGTTGGGGCGGCTTTGCCGCGGGCTGGGTGCTGGCGTTCGGGCTAGGCTGGAGCCTGCATGCGACGGACGGCAAACAAACCACACTGGCCACGGCCCCCCCGCAACGGTTCGTGCAGCAGGCGGCCGTGGCGCACGCGGTCTACCAACCCGAACAGCGCCATCCTGTGGAAGTGGCGGCCGCGCAGCAGGACCACCTGGTGCAGTGGCTGTCCAAGCGGCTGGCGCGCCCGCTCACCGTGCCGCGGCTGCAGGCCGAGGGGTTCGAATTGATGGGCGGGCGCCTGCTGCCCGGCGGCAGCGGGGCGCGCGCGCAATTCATGTACCAGAACGCCGCGGGCGCGCGAATCACGCTGTACCTGGGCGCACTCGACGGCCTACAGGCTGCGGCGGCACCGACCACCGCGTTCCAGTTCCACGACGAAGGGACCGTGTCCAGTTTCTACTGGGTGGACCAGGGTTTTGGCTACGCCCTCAGCGGCGAACTGCCGCGGCCCACGCTGCAGGCGCTGGCCACGGCGGTGTACCAGCAGATCAGCGCAGCGCCGCCAGCGGGTGCGCGTGCGCCGGCCAAGGGCTCTTGAAGAACGATTGCACCAGCGCGGGCTCCACATCCTCCACGCGCGCGGGGCTCCAGCGCGGGCTGTGGTCCTTGTCCACCGCCAGGGCGCGAATGCCCTCCACCGTCTCGCTCTGGCCGGGACGCAGGTAGAAGCAGTGCCGAACCATGTCGCGCTCCATGCGCAAGTCGTCGGCCAGGCCCATGCTGCGCGCACGGCGGACCTGCTCCAGCACGACATGCAGCATCAGTGGAGAGCGCTTGCGCAACGTGGCAGCCGTGGCGCGTGCCCACTCGTCGTCAGACTGCTCCAGCGCAGCCACGATGGCCGCCGCATCATCCAACGCAAAGTAGTGATCAATTTGGCCTCTAGCGCTTACAGCGCAAGCGCCAGCAGCTACAAATTTTGATGCAACCCACTGCTGAACGGCAGCGCCGTCGGCAAACGTCTGCAACGCCAGACCGTCCCACACCGCCGCTTGCTGGTCCGCTGGCAGGAAGCCGTCCGCCAGGCCGAAGTCAATGGCATCGGCTGCGCCGATGGCGTCGCCCGTCAGTGCCAGCCACTCGCCCACGCGGCCAGGGCAGCGCGAGAGGAAGTAGCCGCCGCCCACATCGGGGAACAGGCCGATCGCCGTCTCCGGCATGGCCATCTTGGTGCGCTCGGTCACGATGCGCAGCGTGCCGCCCTGGCTGATGCCCATGCCGCCCCCCATGACGATGCCGTCCATGAAGGCGATGTAGGGCTTGCCGAAGGTGTGGATCAGATGGTTGAGGGCGTATTCCTCGGTGAAGAAGTCCTCCAGTTGCGGATTGCCCGTGCTGCCCGCGGCGTGCAAGAAGCGGATGTCGCCGCCCGCGCAGAAGGCGCCGAAGGGCCCTTCGCGGCCGTTGCCGCGGATCGCCACGGCCAGTACCTTGTCGTCATGCTGCCAGGCCAGCAGCGCCGCCATCAGGTCGCGCACCATGCCCAGCGACAAGGCATTCAGCGCCTTCGGGCGGTTCAGCGTGATGCAGCCCACCTGGCCGCGCACCTCGGTCACGACTTCCGCCGTCATCTCCGTCATTGTTGTTCCTTCCATCCAAGCAGTTCATTGAAAACGAGCGCGCCGATCACCAGCGCGCCTCCCATCAGCACGGCCGGGGCTGGGCGCTCTCCAGCGCCCACCCAGGCCAGCAGAATGCCAAAGATCACTTCCAGCAGGCCCAGCAGCGCAATCTCAGGCGCCTTGAGCACGCGCGCGCAGTACACCACCAGCACGCAGGGGATCGCCAATTGGACCAGACCCAGCAGGGCCAGAAGGGACAAATCACGCGCCGTGGCCTGGAACGGCCACGCAAGCGGCAGCGTGGCCAGGGCGGACAGCGCCGCCCCCAGCAGCACGGCGGGCACCAGGTCCACCGCATGGCCCTGGCGCTGCGAGTGCTGAACCACCACCCAGTTCACGGCCGCCGCCACCGGCACGCACAAGGCAACAAGCACGCCCACCACGGAAAGGCCGGAGATGCCCGAGCCATACATCCACCCGATGCCTGCGCCCGCCAATGCAATTGCGCACCAGGTGCGCGGCGCGATGTGGTGGCCAATGAAGGCGCGCGCCAGCAATGCCGTGAGCAGCGGTCCGATGGCCATGGTGACCAATACGCTGGCCACTGGGATGAGCAATATGGCGATCATGAAGGCCGTGAACATCACGCTCCAGCACACGCCAGAGATCCACACCGCCCGCCCCCCGCGCCGCAGATTGGCCAGCAACGCCCTGCCCTGCAGCACCGGCAGGATCACGCACAGCGACAGCAGCATGAAGAAGCTGCGCCAGAAGGTCACTTCAAAGCTGCGCGCCTGGTCCAGATGGCGCGTGACGACGCCCGCAATGGACCACATGAAGGTGACGGCCACCATCAGCCAGACCGCCCGCGCGTGGCCGGGCAAGGCATTCGCGGTCATCGCTGTCTCCTCCCTGTGGATTTCTTGTGTCGTCGGCATGTGCTACCCACGCATGCCGTGAGGCCCGCATGTTAGCGGCTGGCGCCATACCGCGCTGCCTCAGATGCGCGAAGGGCGAACCCTCCTTGCGGATGGGCTCACCCTTCGTCGGCTCGCAGCGCCTTGGCTGCCGCAGCCAAGCCGGTTCAGGCAGAACAGGCCTTGCCGATCACGCGCCTTCGCGGCTGGCGCGCTTGCGCTCGTGCTCCTTGAGGTGGCGCTTGCGCAGGCGAATGCTCTTGGGCGTGATCTCCACCAGTTCATCGTCCTCGATGAACTCCACGCCGTACTCCAGCGTGAGGTCGATCGGGGGCGTGATCTTGATCGCGTCTTCCTTGCCGCTCACGCGGAAGTTGGTGAGCTGCTTGGTACGCGTGGCGTTCACCACCAGGTCGTTGTCGCGGTTGTGCACGCCGACGATCATGCCTTCGTACACCGGGTCGCCTGCCTTCACGAACATGCGGCCACGGTCGTCGAGCTTGCCCAGGGCGTAGGTAAAAATTTCACCATCGTCCATGGAAATCAGCACGCCGTTCTTGCGGCCACCAATGTCGCCCTTATGCGGCTCATAGCTGTCGAAGATGTTGCTGATGAGGCCCGAGCCGCGCGTCAGGTTCAGGAATTCGTTGGTGAAACCGATCAGGCCACGGGCCGGGATGCGGTACTCCAGGCGCACGCGGCCACGGCCGTCGGGCTCCATGTTCACCAGTTCACCCTTGCGCTCGCCGAGGGCCTGCATCACACCGCCTTGGTGGCCTTCCTCGATATCAGCAGTCACCAGTTCGATAGGCTCGCAGCGCTCGCCGTCGATGTCGCGGTACACCACGCGCGGCTTGGAGACGGCCAGCTCGTAGCCTTCACGGCGCATTTCTTCCAGCAGGATGGTCAGGTGCAGTTCGCCGCGGCCGGACACCTCGAAGATGCCGTCCTCGTCGGTTTCCTTGACGCGCAGGGCCACGTTGGAACGCAGCTCCTTCTGCAGGCGGTCCCAGATCTGGCGGCTGGTCACGAATTTGCCTTCACGGCCCGCCAGCGGCGAGGTGTTCACGCAGAAGTTCATCGTCAGCGTGGGCTCGTCGATCTTCAGCATGGGCAGCGGCTGGGGGTTGGCGGGGTCGGTGAGGGTCTCGCCGATACCCACGTTCTCGATGCCGTTGATGAGCACGATCTCGCTGGGGCCGGCTTCGGTCACCTGCACGCGGTCCAGGCCCTGGAACTGGTGGATCTGGTTCACGCGGCCCTTGTAGCTGGCGCCGTCCGGCCCGGCCATGACTAGCACATCCTGCCCGGCCTTGAGCGTGCCCTGGGTGATACGGCCCACGCCGATACGTCCGACGAACGTGGAATAGTCCAGCGCCGAAACCTGCATCTGCAGCGGCGCCGTGGCGTCGCCCTTCACGGACGGCACATGCTTGAGGATGGTCTCGAACAGCGCCGACATGTCGGGGCCCCACTGCTCACCGGGGTTGCCCTGCTCCAGCGCGCTCCAACCGTTGATGCCCGAGGCATAGACCACGGGAAAGTCCAATTGCTCGTCGGTGGCGCCCAGCTTGTCGAACAGGTCGAAAGCGGCGTTCACCACGTAGTCGGGGCGCGCGCCGGGCTTGTCCACCTTGTTGACCACCACGATGGGCTTGAGGCCCAGCGCCAACGCCTTCTTGGTCACGAAGCGCGTCTGGGGCATGGGGCCTTCCTGCGCGTCGATCAGTAGCACCACGCCGTCCACCATCGACAGGGCACGCTCCACCTCGCCGCCGAAGTCCGCGTGGCCGGGCGTGTCCAGGATGTTGATGTGCGTGCCGTTCCAGCTCACGGCGCAGTTCTTCGCCAGGATGGTGATGCCGCGCTCGCGCTCGATGGCGTTGCTGTCCATCACGGTGTCCACGACCTTCTCGTGCTCGGCGAAGGTGCCGGACTGGCGCAGCAGTTGGTCCACCATCGTGGTCTTGCCATGGTCGACGTGGGCGATGATGGCGATGTTGCGGATTTGTTTGCTCATAGCGTAGTTGCTTCCAATGTGCCGCGTTCAGCCCGCGGCGAGCTCTCCAGAATCTGTTGAATTTCAAGGGGGCTGAGCAGCCGGTCTGGAATCAGCTCTCCTCCCCGCACATGCCCGACCCCCAGCAGCACGCGCGGGCGCGCCCCGAACACGGCCACGGCGGGCGCGTCGGGCCAGGGGCCGCGCCGGCGCATGCCCGAGAGGAAACGCCCGGCATTGTCATCGTCCAGCGTGACAGCCGTGTGCTGCGCCAGCAAGGTCTCCACTGGGAGCACGCAGGCCATGCGCGCATCCTCGTCCATGGCCTGCAGCGCCTCCAGTGTCACGCAACGCTCCACGCCGATACCGCCCGTGTCGATACGGCGCAGGAACGTGAGATGCGCGCCGCAGCCCAGCGCCTGGCCGATGTCTTCGCCCAAGGTGCGGATGTAGGTACCTTTGCTGCAGGTCACTACTATTTTAATAGCTGGTTGCGCTTGCTCCGTATGCGTTAGCGCCAGTTTCAATGCATGGATCGTGACATCACGCGCCTCGCGCTCCACGGCAATGCCGGCACGCGCGTACTCGTACAGCGCCTTGCCGTCTTTCTTGAGCGCGCTGTGCATGGGTGGCACCTGGCGGATGGGGCCAGTGAACTGCGCCTGTACCGCCGCCAGCCGCTCGGGTGTGAGCATGGCCGGATCGACCGCGCACTGCGCCAGCACCTGACCCTCGGCGTCACCGGTGCTTGTGGTGGTACCCAACAGTGCGACAGCTTCATAGGTCTTGGGCGCTTCCAGCTGCAACTGGCTGAACTTGGTGGCGGCACCAAAGCACAGCGGCAGCACACCACTGGCCAGCGGGTCCAGCGTGCCCGTGTGGCCAGCCTTCTCGGCGCGCAGCAGCCACTTCACCTTCTGCAAGGCGTCATTGCTGGACAGGCCCAGGGGTTTGTCGAGCAGCAGCACTCCGTGCACCGGGCGCCGCTGCACCCGGATGCGGGGAGCGCGTTCGGTCATGCTGCGTCGTCGTCTTTGGAACGAGAGGCCACCGCGCGCGCGATCAGCGCATTCATGTCGGCCGCCTTCTCGGTGGTGCGGTCGTACACGAAGTGCAGCGTGGGCACGGTGTGGATGTGCAGGCGCTTGAACAGGCCGTTGCGTAGAAAGCCCGCCGCCTGGTTCAAGGCCTCCTCGGAGGCCTCACCATCACCGATGAGCACACTGAAGAACACCTTGGCGTGCGCATAGTCCGGCGTCACCTCGACCCCTTGCAGCGTCACCATGCCGATCCGCGGATCCTTGAGATCGCGGATCAGCTCGGTGAGGTCGCGCTGGATCTGATCCGCGACCTTGAAGCCGCGGTTGGGGGACGAGGATTTCTTGGCAGCCATGTCGTGCGGACCTTACAGCGTGCGTGCGATTTCCTTGATCTCGAAGAACTCCAGCTGATCACCTTCCTTGATGTCGTTGTAGTTCTTGAGCTTGATACCGCACTCGAAGCCTTCCTTGACTTCCTTGACGTCGTCCTTCATGCGGCGCACCGATTCCACATCGCCCGTGTAGATGACGATGTTGTCGCGCAGCAGGCGGAACTTGCAGTTGCGCGTGACCTGGCCCGACGTGATGTACGAACCCGCCACGGTACCGATCTTGGAGGCCACGAACACGGTACGGATCTCGGCCGTGCCGATGGCTTCCTCGCGCTGTTCGGGCGCCAGCATGCCGGACATCGCTGCCTTCACTTCATCCACGGCGTCGTAGATGATGTTGTAGTAGCGGATGTCCACGTCGTTGCCTTCGGCCGTCTTGCGGGCCTGCGCATCGGCGCGCACGTTGAAGCCAATGACGATGGCCTTGGAGGCGATCGCCAGATTGACGTCCGACTCGCTGATGCCGCCCACGCCGGAATACACGATCTGCACGCGGATCTCTTCGGTGGAGAGCTTGAGCAGCGAAGCCGCCAGCGCCTCCTGGGAGCCCTGCACGTCCGCCTTGATGATCAGCGGCAGGGTCTGCACCTCGCCCGCCCCCATCTCGGCAAACATGTTCTCCAGCTTGGCCGCCTGTTGCTTGGCCAGCTTGGTGTTGCGGAACTTGCCAGCGCGGTACGTCGCGATCTCGCGGGCGCGGCGTTCGTCCTGCAGCACCATGAAGTCGTCGCCCGCCTGGGGCACTTCGTTCAGGCCTTGGATCTCCACCGGGATCGACGGGCCGGCTTCCTTGGTCTGCTTGCCGTCTTCGTCCAGCATGGCGCGCACGCGGCCGAAGGTCTGGCCTGCCAGCACCACATCGCCCACCTTGAGCGTACCGGACTGCACCAGCACGGTGGCCACGGACCCGCGGCCCTTGTCCAACTGGGCCTCGATGACGATACCCTTGGCAGCCGCATCGACGGGAGCCTTGAGTTCCAGCACCTCGGCCTGGAGCAGCACCTGCTCCAGCAGAGCATCGATGCCCATGCCCGTCTTGGACGACACGGCCACGAACGGCGAATCGCCGCCGTATTCCTCAGGCACCACCTGCTCGCCCACCAGTTCCTGCTTGACGCGCTCGATGTTGGCCTCGGGCTTGTCTGCCTTGGTAAGCGCCACCACGATGGGAACACCAGCCGCCTTCGCGTGCTTGATGGCTTCCTTGGTCTGGGGCATCACGCCGTCGTCTGCCGCACACACCAGAATCACGATGTCGGTGGCCTGGGCGCCGCGCGCACGCATGGCCGTGAAGGCCTCGTGGCCCGGCGTGTCCAGGAACGTGACGATGCCGCGTGGCGTCTCCACATGGTAGGCGCCGATGTGCTGGGTAATGCCGCCAGCTTCGCCAGAGGCTACCTTGCTGCGCCGGATGTAGTCCAGCAGCGAGGTCTTGCCGTGGTCCACGTGGCCCATCACCGTCACCACGGGGGCGCGGGACAGTTGTTCGGCATCTTGGCTGGACACTTCCTCGGCGGTGAAGGCTTCCGGATCATCCAGAGCGGCCACCTTCGCGGTGTGGCCCATTTCCTCCACCACGATCATGGCGGTGTCCTGGTCCAGCGGCTGGTTGATGGTGACCATCTGGCCCATCTTCATGAGCGACTTGATCACTTCGGAAGCCTTGATGGCCATCTTGTGCGCCAACTCGGCCACCGTGATGGTCTCGGGCACATAGACCTCGAGCACGCGGAACTCTGTGGCTGCCTGCTGCTGGCGCTGGTCGTCGCGGTCATTGCCGCGGCGGCCGCGGGGGCCGCCACGCCAGTTGTTGCGCCCCACGCCGCCACTGCTGTCGCCGCGGGTCTTGATTTCCTTCTTCTTGGTCGTGTCGTTGGCCCAGCTGGACGACAGCTTGGCCGACTTGACCTCCTTGCCCGCCCCGCCTGGCGCCGATGGCGCAGCGGTGCGCGCGCCCGTGCCGGAACCGGTGGCGGGTTTGTGCAGCGTACCCTTCTTGGCGTCCCCGGAAGCTCCCGCCTTGGCGGCAGGCTTGGGTTCCTCGGGTTTCTTCGCCACGAGCACCTTCTTGGGGGCAGCCATCATTGCGCGAATGGCCTCGGCCTCGGCAAGCGCCTTGCGGCGGCGCTCGTCCAGGTCGGCCGCACGTGCGGTTTCTTCCGCCGCGCGTGCCTTGGATTCTTCATCGGCCTTTGCCCGGGCATCGGCCTGCGCCTTCGCACGTTCTTCGGCCTCCACGGCAGCTTCGCGCTGCGCCTCGGCACGCTCCGCAGACTCCTGCGCCTTTTTTTCCGCCTGCTGGGCGGCATAGGCGGCAGCGCGTTCTTCGGCTTCGCGCTCGCGGCGCTCGCGCTCTTCACGCTCGCGGCGTGTCAAGGCCAACTCTTCCTCCTGGCGGCGAATCAGCTCTGCCTGACGGCGCGCCTCTTCCTCGCGGCGCACGAGCTCGAGATCCTCCGCCGAAGGAGCAGATTCAGCCGCATCGGAAGGCGCGTCGACACTGTCGTCACGCTTGATGAAAGTACGCTTCTTACGCACTTCGACCTGGATCGTGCGTGCCTTGCCAGAAGCGTCGGCCTGCTTGATCTCGCTGGTGGACTTCTTGACCAGGGTGATCTTTTTGCGGTCCCCCCCCGCAGTGCCATGACTGGCCTGCAGGTGGGCCAGCAGCTTTTGCTTGTCGGCTTCGTTTAGAACGTCCGACGGCGACGCCTTGACCACACCGGCGGACTTCAGCTGGTCCAGCAAGGTTTCAGGCGATTTCTTGAGCTCTGCAGCGAACTCAGCAACAGTGTTACTCGACATATTGTGTTCGAACCTCCCTGACCCTTACTCTTGCCCCGTGAACCAGTGCTCGCGCGCCTTCATGATCAAGGCGGTCGCATCTTCGGCAGACTGGCCGGTCAGCTCGGTCAGTTCGTCAATGGCCAAATCGGCCAGGTCGTCACGCGTATGCACGCCACCTTCCGCCAACTTGGCGATCAGTTCGGGCGTCAGACCTTCGAGGTCACGCAGGTCTTGCGATACGCTTTCCACGCTTTCTTCACGAACGATTTCCATGGTGAGCAGCGCATCCTTGGCGCGTGCGCGCAGCTCGTTCACCGTGTCCTCGTCGAAGCTCTCGATCTCCAGCATTTCCTGCAGCGGCACATAGGCCACTTCCTCGAGGCTGGCAAAGCCCTCCTCGATCAGGATGTTGGCGATCTCCTCATCCACATCCAGCTTCTCCATGAACAGGCGACGTGCGGCATCGGTTTCATTGGCCTGCTTCTGCGCGGATTCGGCCGCATCCATGATGTTGATCTTCCAGCCCGTGAGGTCGGACGCCAGGCGCACGTTCTGGCCGCCGCGCCCGATGGCGATGGCGAGGTTTTCCTCGTCCACCACGACGTCCATGGCGTGCTTCTCTTCGTCGACCACGATGGAAGTCACGTTGGCCGGAGCAAGCGCGCCGATCACGAACTGCGCAGGGTCGTCGGACCACAGCACGATGTCCACGCGCTCTCCTGCCAGTTCGTTGGTCACGGCGTTCACACGCGTTCCGCGCACGCCCACGCAGGTGCCGATGGGGTCCACGCGCTTGTCATGGCTGAGCACAGCGATCTTCGCGCGGCTGCCGGGGTCACGGGCACAGCTTTTGATCTCCAGCAGGCCCTGTTCGATCTCGGGCACCTCGTTGCGGAACAACTCGATCATGAACTCCGGCGCGGAGCGCGAGAGGATGATGGGCGCTCCGCGCAGCGTGAGGTCCACCTCCATGATCATGGCGCGCACACGGTCCCCATTGCGCAGGTTTTCCTTCGGGATCATCTCGCCGCGACGCAGGCGCCCTTCCACCCGGCCGCTCTCGACGATGATGTCGCCCTTGTCCATGCGTTTCACCGTGCCGGTGAAAATTTTCTCGCCGCGTGACATGAAATCGTTGAGCAGCATCTCGCGTTCGGCATCGCGGATCTTTTGCAGGATTACCTGCTTGGCCGCCATGGCCCCGATGCGGCCGATCGGTACCGACTCGACGGCTTCCTCGATGTACTCCCCCACCTCGATATCGGCCACCCGTTCGCGGGCATCCATCAGCAGCTCTTCGGCGTCGGGGTTCTGCAATCCGGCATCGTCGGGCACCACCAGCCAACGACGGAAAGTCTCGTATTCGCCGCTGTCGCGATCAATCGACACGCGGATGTCCACTTCACCCTGGTAGAGCTTCTTCGTGGCCTGTGCCAGAGCAGACTCCACAGCGCCCAGGACCACATCGCGCTCCACGTTCTTTTCGCGCGAAATGGCTTCTACCAACATCAACAACTCGCGATTCATGCGACGGCTCTCCTGTTTCTCAATTCCTGACGAACTGCCCGTTCAGAGGACAGTCCGGTTATGCAACCTTCAGCCCGGCTCCCCAGGCTTGGTCCCTCGTCCTTTGAAATCCACGATCGGCGCAAGCCGCGCCTCGCGCAACTCATCCAAAGTGAAACCAAGGGCCTGCAAAGGCGCTGGCACGCGCTTCTTGCTGATGCGCTGCCCCGGCTTCACGGGCGGCTCATCGCTCCAGACAATCTGCCAACCGCCCGAATCGGCATGCTCGAGCGTTCCCCGGAATTTCTTGCGGTTGGCATGCACTTGCCCTCCCGCCGCAGCGCCCATGGGCTGTTTGAGGGTGATGTCGATCACCTCGCCCTCGAAACGCTTGAAGTCCGCCTCGTTGCGCAACAAGCGGTCGATCCCAGGAGATGAGACTTCCAACCGCGTGTAGTCCACCCCCTCCACCTCCAGCGCGAACTGCAACTGACGGGTGACCTTTTCACAATCCTCTACGGTAATGAATTGCTCGGCGCCTACGGCAGCGGACACCTCATCCGTGGGCGGCACCCAAACCAGGTCAATGGTAATGCGCAGCAACCCTCCGGCGGAGCGCTCAATCTCCACCAGGTCATAGCCCAGCCCGGCCACGGTTTGTTCAACGATTTGCTGCAATGCCACGTGCGTGCGCTCTATCCAATTCCAAATGAAGGCCCCGCCGGGGCCGGCAAGGCTGCAAAAACCAAAATCAAACGCCCAAAAAAAAAGGGCGGTAAGTACCCGCCCGTTTTGGTCGTGAAGCCAGTATTGTAGCCAATATGCGAGGCACCTGCAAAGATCAAAGGCACGTATCTTGCATTCGGGCGGGAATCAACCCTGGCGGCTTGACCGTATTCTCTCAAAAAGGTCCTGCGCTGCGCTGTCCATCGTGGCTACTTGGGAAGCCTGCTGCAAGCTTTGAAGCATGCGCCCCAACACTGTGGCCTGAGGCAATAGGGGTCCCAGAAACCGTGCAGCCCTGCCATCGGCAATCAAGACAGTAGGAAAAGTCTCTACATCCAGGTCGCCGACCACTTCTTCCTCATCCTCCACATCCACCCATTCAAAGCGCATTTGCGGCCAAGCGCGCGCAGTTTGGTCGAAGGCTTGACGGTATTCACGGCATACACCGCACCATTGTGCGCACAGACACACAACCCACCACTGCGGCGTTGCGCTGGCATGTGAAGCAACATCCGGCAAAAAGGCTTCGGAGCCCATGAGAAGTTCCTTAAGAATCACGCCCCTCACGGGCCCGATGGACATCGATCGTATCGACCCTGGAAGCCGCATTACCCCAGGCGTTGCGAATATATGAAAGCACATCCGCCACTTCTGCGTCACTCAAACGCTGCAGGAATGGCGGCATGCCATGGGGTTGCGGATTACCGCCGGTGGCTGGCAGATACCCGCCCCGCAGCACCATATGCACCAGATTGACAGGATTTTCCAGCATCACCGCCCGGTTGCCTGCCAGCGGAGGAAAGGCCTCAGGATCGCCCTGGCCCTCGCCTCCATGGCACTGCACGCATTGACGCTCGTACGTGGCCCGCCCACGCTGCATCGACGCAGGTGAAGGGGGCCGCCGAGGCGCGGCGACCTTGTCCGTTGGCGGCAGCGCTTGCAGATAGTCCGCCATCGCTTGCAGATCGGCATCGCTCAAATACTGAAGGCTGTGGTAGACCACCTCCGCCATGGGGCCGGATACCGCGGCCCGGGGTGAGCGCCCCGCCCCCAGGAGCATGACCACATCCTGCCTGGGCCATTCCGCCACACCTCCTTCATTCGAGGTGTTGAGCGCTGGGGCGTACCAGCCTGCCGCCATCCCCCCGCTCAAACGCCCGTCTGTAGATACCGCCCCCATCGCGTTGCGCGGCGAATGGCATGCAGCACAGTGCCCGAGCCCCTGCACGAGATAGGCGCCTCGATTCCATTCCGCAGAGCGGGACGGTACGGGCTCGAATACACCAGGCCGAAAATACAACGCTCGCCACACTGCCAATGCCGCTTGGGTATTGAACGGGAAGCGCACGCGCGACGGCACGCCGGGTTGCACCACTGGCGGCAAGCTTTGCAAGAAGGCAAAGATGGCATCCGAGTCTTCATGGGTGATGCGCGTATAGCTGGGATAAGGAAAGGCCGGCGAAAGCAGCCTGCCATCGCGCGAACGGCCATTGTGCAGGGCACGCCAGAATTCTGATGCAGACCACGCTCCGATACCCGTTTCCCGGTCGGGTGTCAGGTTGGGGGCGTAAATCACGCCAAAAGGCGTCTCTATCCCACGGCCCCCTGCGAATGCCACGCCTCCCTGCCGGGTGTGGCAGGCGAGGCAGTTACCAGCACGTGCCAAGTACCGGCCTCTGGCAATGTCGAGAGAGGCCGTGGTGGTCACGCGTTCGGCGTGCGGCAGCGGAGCCTCATCCAGCCGGTTCAATACCCAGATCCCTCCCGCAACCAGCGCCACGGAAAGCCCCGCCGTCGCAAGCCTTTTGCGCCAAGTACTCATTGCACCTGCTCCGCGCCAGCCTGCAACGCCGGAGAACCAATGCCGCCACAGGGTATTGGCAGCGGCGCCTTGAATGCCGGCGCCGGTGTGAACCTTAAGGGAACAGGACGGGAGGACAGCCACGCCGCGATGGAACTTACATCGTCAGCGGTCAGTTTGCTGGCGATGCGCGCCATGCAATCTGGCGCATGGGCGCGCCGCAGACCGGTCTGCCAGGCCCCCAACTGGGCGCTCACATAATCGCGAGACAGCCCCAGCAACCCTGGAATGAAAGGCGCGACGCCCGCCAGAGCATCGCCATGGCACTGCACGCAGGCCGGCAATTGGCGGCTCGCATCCCCCCACCGCACAAGCGTCTCTCCCTGCGCCAGTGTGGCTGCTGATACAGCTGCAGCTACCGGTGGCGCATAGGACAGGTCCAGTCTTGCGAAGTAGTCCGCCATCTCCCGGAGATAGTCGTCCGTCAGATGCTGCAGCAAGTACGCCATCTGCGGATAGCTGCGCCGGCCATCACGGAAATTGAGCAGTTGGTTGTGCAGATATCCCGCCGGTTTTCCCGCGATGCGAGGGAAATAACCGTCAGGAGTGGCACGCCCCTGCTTGCCATGGCACGCGGTGCAGGCCTGCACACGCGGCGCCATATCCACGGCCGGCGCGGCGGCCACCGAGGCAGCGAGCAGCATGCACAGCGCCCCTGCCGCGTGCAGCAAGGGGCGTAAGAATTTCTCAGCCACGCCCGACAAAAGGCATTTTGGTCGCCATGACGGTATGGAACAACACATTAGCCTCCAGCGGAAGATTGGCCATGTAAAGCACGGACTGCCCCACGATGTCCACGTCCATCAGAGGTTCCGCCGCAATCTGGCCATTGGCCTGTTGCACGCCCTGCGTCATGCGCTGGGCCAGCTCGGTCTGGGCGTTCCCGACATCGATTTGTCCCACCGCAATATCGTACTTGCGCCCATCGAGAGCCGCTGTCTTTGTCAGGCCCATCACCGCATGCTTGGTGGCGGTGTAGGCAATGGAGTTGGGCCGCGGGGCGTGCGCTGAAATCGAGCCGTTATTGATGATGCGCCCGCCCCGTGGCGACTGCGTCTTCATGACCCGAAAAGCGTTCTGCATGCAAAAGAACATGCCATTGAGGTTGACGTCGACCACCTGCCGCCACTGCTCCACCGCCAGATCCTCCAGCGGCACGGCGGGAGCACTCACGCCCGCGTTGTTAAACAACAGATCCACGCGCCCGAAATGAAGCACAGCCCGGTCAAACAGCGTGCGCACCGCAGCGGGGTCGGACACATCGGTGGGGACGGCGAGCGCACGCACCCCACCCTCTGATTCGCCCACGACCTCCTGCAATAGCGACTCACGCCGCCCAGCGAGAACAACGCTCCATCCATCGCGCAGCAGCGCCAAAGCCGCCGCCTTGCCAATCCCTGACCCAGCCCCCGTAACGATGGCCACCTTCGATGCTTTAACCATATGCGACGCTTGTCTCCTGTCCTTCTTACCCATCAATCTACTCAACCGCGGGATTTGCGGCCCTTAGAAGGGTTCTTGCCACCTGCCGCTTTTTTGCCGACCAAGGCCTGCTTATGCGGGCGCCGCCGGCTCCCCTCCTCTCTGCTTTCCCGGGCCGTGGGCACCGAGGCGGATCTACCATCCAAGGCCGCTGCCGAGGAACCGCGTTTCGCGCCATCCCTGGACTTGGGGCCTTTGGTGGAGAAACCGTCGCCGGCTTCATGCACCAGCCGGAAGTCGATCTTGCGGCCATCGAGGTCGACGCGGCTGACCTGAACACGCACGCGTGCACCAATCGCATAGCGGATACCCGTGCGCTCCCCCCGCAGTTCTTGCCGCGCCTCATCGAACTTGAAGTACTCCCCACCCAGTTCCGTGATGTGTACCAGCCCTTCCACATAGAGGGCATCAAGCGTCACGAAGATGCCGAAGCTCGTCACCGCGCTGACGACACCGCTGTACTCCTCACCCAGATGCTCACGCATGTACTGGCACTTGAGCCATGCTTCCACGTCACGACTGGCCTCGTCCGCACGGCGTTCGTTCGCACTGCAGTGCAGTCCCGCGGCCTCCCACGCCTGCGTCTCCCGGACGCTGATAACGCCACCCGTCTTGGAAGGGCGTGCAGAGGATTCTCCGCCCTTGGAAGCCAGACGCTTGGCCAGCTTGAACTGAGCCTCCCCCGGCGTCGGCAGCGCGGGCAGCACATATTTGGTGCCGCTCAAGATGGACTTGATCACGCGATGCACCAGCAGATCCGGGTAGCGGCGAATAGGACTGGTGAAGTGTGTATAGGCTTCGAATGCCAAACCGAAGTGACCGCTGTTGACAGGCGTGTAGATCGCCTGCTGCATCGAACGCAGCAGCATGGTGTGGATCTGCTGCGCATCCACCCGGTCCTTGGTGGCCTCGGCAATCGCCTGGAATTCTGCCGGCCGCGGGTCGTCCCCGATCGACATGCCAACACCCATGGCTTTGAGATATGCACGCAGGATCTCTTGCTTCTCCGGCGTAGGCCCCTCATGAACGCGATACAGCCCCGCCCGGCCGGCATGACCGATGAAATCGGCGCTGCAGACGTTGGCAGCGAGCATCGCCTCCTCAATCAGGCGGTGCGCCTCGGTGCGTACACGCGGGACGATTTTCTCGATACGGCCATTGTCATCACAGACGATTTGCGTCTCGGTCGTCTCGAAGTCCACGGCGCCGCGCGCCTGCCGCGCGGCTAGCAATGCGCGGTAGACCTCGTAGAGGTTGAGCAGGTTGCCCACGCGCTCTTGATGCTTCAGCGCTTCCGGGCCGCGCGTATTGGCCAGCACCGCAGCCACCTCGGTATAGGTAAGCCGCGCGTGGCTGAGCATGACCGCAGGATAGAACTGATAGGCGTGAATTTCACCCTTGGCGGTAACCATCATGTCGCACACCATGCACAGGCGCTCGACATGGGGGTTCAGCGAGCACAGCCCGTTGGAGAGTTTCTCCGGCAGCATGGGGATAACGCGCCGCGGGAAATAAACGCTGGTCGCCCGGTCATAGGCGTCAATATCGATGGCGTTGCCTGTCTCCACATAGTGGCTCACGTCCGCGATGGCCACGAGCAGGCGCCACCCCTTGGCGCGCCCGATCTTGGCGGGTTCGCAATACACCGCGTCGTCGAAGTCGCGCGCGTCTTCACCATCGATGGTGACCAGGGGGACATCTGTCAGATCCACGCGTCGACGCTTGTCCTGAGCGCGCACCTTGTCCGGCAGCGCCTTCGCCTGGTCAAGGCACGCTTCGGAGAATTCATGCGGAACCCCGTATTTGCGCACGGCAATTTCCACCTCCATCCCAGGGTCATCTACCTCCCCCAGCACTTCGACCACCCGCCCCACGGGTTGTCCAAACAAAGCCGGCGGCTCGGTCAGTTCCACCACCACGACCTGTCCCGTCGCAGCAGCCCCCGTAGCACCCTTGGGAATCAGCACGTCCTGGCCGTACCGTTTGTCCTCAGGGGCGACCAGCCAGACACCGCTCTCCTGAAGAAGGCGCCCGATGATGGGTTGGGGCGGGCGCTCCAGAATCTCGACCACGCGGCCTTCAGGCCGGCCGCGCCGGTCCTGGCGCGCGATGCGCACGCGCACCCGGTCCTTGTGCAATACCGCCCGCATCTCATTGGCAGGAAGGTAGATGTCAGGCTGGCCGTCATCGCGCAGGACGAAGCCATGCCCGTCGCGGTGTCCCTGGACGGTGCCTTCGATCTCGTCCAGTGAAACTTTGGCGACGGATGATTCAGAGTGATTTTTTTTGCTATACAATCTATGACTTTCCTGAAATGCCCAGGTGGCGGAATTGGTAGACGCACTAGTTTCAGGTACTAGCGAGTAACATCGTGGAGGTTCGAGTCCTCTCCTGGGCACCAAGTTTAACGAGAACCCGCCAGGGTTCTGACAGCAAAGGCCGCTTCATTTGAAGTGGCCTTTTTTGTTACCCGCGTCTCAACAATGTGGCGTGTTGGAGCAGCGCGAGGGACACATAAAATTTTTGGAAATGCCGTTCAAGCGAACAAAAAGGCTCCTATAATCTGAGCTTCCCTGAAATGCCCAGGTGGCGGAATTGGTAGACGCACTAGTTTCAGGTACTAGCGAGTAACATCGTGGAGGTTCGAGTCCTCTCCTGGGCACCAAAGACAAGCAAAAGCCGCTGATTTTTCAGCGGCTTTTTTGTTTGTAAAGCCCCTGCGGCCCGAGATTCACTGCTGGCGCAGCGAGCCCACACAATAAACATTACCGGAGGAGAATCATGAAGCGACCCACTTTCGCCCTGCTGGGACTGATGCTCACACTGAGCGCCCCACATGCCCTGGCCCAAGATGCCGTGATCGGCCGGTATGGCCATCATGTGTATGTGATGGTGCCGACCGACAAGGCAGGCAACCGCGCCTATGTGCAGCGCGCCGCGGCCAATGCCTGCGAAGGCAAGAGCCTGTGCCATGCCTCCGTGTGGGCCGAGAGCCTGGACCGCCCCGAAGGCGCGCCGCCCCATCCACGCTACGAAGAGAACAAGCTGGCGGCATTTCAACGCAACCGCAACGCCGGCGTGGAAGCAAGCCACTCGATCAATTGCCGGCTGTTCGCGCGCGACATCAATGTGCCTTGTCTCGCGGGCACTGAGTAGGCTCTCCCACCGATTCGCCCTACCGCCGGCGGACGCGCGGCCAGGGCCGTGAACGCCTCAGCCAGCCGAGTCGCGCGCCGCAGCGCTGGCATGGAGGCAGATGGCCGCGGCGGCCCCCACGTTGAGCGACTCCTCACCCCCAGGCTGCGCAATGCGGATGTGGCGCCGCGCACGCTGCTGCAGGGCGGGCGAAACGCCCTGCCCTTCGTGGCCCATGATCCAGCCACACGGCCAGGGCAAGGCTGCGCGATGGAGGAAGTCGCCCTCGTGCGAGCTGGTTGCCAGCAACGGGACCTCTAGCCGGTCGATGTCTGCGGGCGCCAACCCCTCGACCAGCCGCAGGGCGAAATGGGCGCCCATGCCCGCGCGCAGCACCTTGCCACTCCAGAGCGCAGCGGTGCCTTTCAGCGCCGCCACTTGCGTGAACCCGAATGCCGATGCGCTGCGCAGGATGGAGCCCACGTTACCCGCATCCTGCAGGCGGTCGAGCACGACCGTCGGCATCCTGCCGTCCAACCCCTCCGCTTCAGGCAGCGGCAACACAAAACCCATGGGCGCCGGAGATTCCAGAGCGCTGATGTCACTCCAGAGTACATCAGCGATCACTACATTTTTCGTAGCTGCTCGCGCATATTCAGCGGGCGCTTGGGGCCAAAATGACTCCGAAAACACCGCTACCGCTGGCTTTTGTCCACGCGCCAGCGCAGCGCTGCACAGATGATCTCCCTCCAGCCACACACGGCCCTGCTTGCGGTATGCGGAACTGTCCTGCGACAGGCGGCGCAACTCCTTGAGCAGTGCGTTGTCGCGCGATTGGATGAAAGCAGGCGTGGCGTGCATAGGAAACGCAAAGGGGGATAGCGATCTGACTCAGGCGGCGACGGGCGCCTGCAAGGCGCGCGCCACCGGCGCGAACGAGCGCCGGTGCTGGGGACAGGCCCCATGCACTTCCAGCGCGGCCAGGTGCTCTGCCGTACCGTAGCCCTTATGGCCGGCAAAGCCATACACCGGGTATTGCTGGTGCAATTGCGCGCACCAGCGGTCGCGCGTGACCTTGGCAAGGATCGAGGCGGCTGAGATCGACGCGACCAGCGCATCGCCCTTGACGATGGCCTCCGCCGGAACGTCCAGCGGTGGCAAGCGATTGCCATCCACCAACACCCGCACCGGCTTCAGCCGCAGCCCCAGCACCGCACGGCGCATGGCCAGCATCGTGGCTTGCAGGATGTTGTGTTGATCGATCTCCTCCACCGATGCTTCCGCAATGCTGCAACACAGCGCCTTGGCGCGGATCTCGTCGTAAAGCTTCTCGCGCCGTGCGGCCGTAAGCACCTTGGAGTCGGCCAAGCCGGCGATGGGCTGCAGGTCGTCCAGGATCACCGCAGCCGCCACCACGGGGCCGGCCAACGGCCCACGCCCGGCCTCATCCACGCCGGCGACGAGGCCGGGCGGATGCCAGTCCAGGGCGGCCTGTTCAAGCAAGGAGGTTCTGAATCGCATGGGCAGCCAGTCGCGGGGTATCGCGCTGCAGATCGTCGTGCAATGCCGTGAAGCGCTGTTCCAGCCGTTGGATACGGGCCGGATCCTGCAACCGCGCGTCCAGCCAGTCCTGGACCGCGGTGGCCAGTGCGTCGGGCGTGGCGGCGTCCTGCAACAGCTCGGGCACCACGAACTCCCTGCACAGGATGTTGGGCAAGCCCACCCAGGGCTGCAACTGCTTGCGGCGCATGAGGCGCCAACTGATCGGATGCATGTGGTAGGAGATGACCATCGGCCGCTTGAACAGCGCGGCCTCCAGCGTGGCAGTGCCACTGGCAATCAGCGTCACGTCGCAGGCCGCGAGCACCAGGTGCGATTGGCCCGTGACGATGGTCAGCGCATCCAGCACCCCGCATTCGCGCGCGATCTGCTCGATACGAGCCCTCAGGGCCGGCACCGCGGGTACTATTATTTTTATAGCTGGTCGCGCTTTTTTGATAAGCGCTGCAGCCTGAAAGAACGGCTTGGCAATGTAGGCCACCTCTGCCGAGCGACTGCCCGGCAGGATGGCCAGCACTTCATCGTGTACCGTCAGGCCCAGCTGTGCGCGCGCAGCCGCCTTGTCGGGCACCCGGGGGATGACACTGGCCAATGGGTGGCCGACATAGGTGGCGGCGATGCCCTGGCGCGCGAGCAGTTCCGGTTCAAACGGAAAGATGCACAGGACATGGTCCGCGCTGGCACGAATCTTCTCGACCCGATCGGCGCGCCACGCCCAGATCGAAGGGCAGACGAAGTGCACCGTCTTTATGCCGGCGGCACGCAGGTCCGCCTCCAACCCCAGGTTGAAATCGGGCGCATCCACGCCGATGAAGACGTCGGGCTTGTCCGCCAGCAATCTGGCACGCAGCTGCCGGCGGATCCGCAGAATGCCCAGCAGGCGCCGCACCAGCTCGACGCTGTAGCCGTGCACGGCCAGCCGTTCGCTGGGCCACCAGGCCTGAAAGCCCCGCTCCTGCATGCGCGGCCCGCCGATGCCCATACTGGCCACGGCGGGCCACCGCGCACGCAGGCCGTCCAGCAGCAGGCCGGCCAGCAGGTCGCCAGAGGTTTCGCCAGCCACCATTGCGACGCGGGGAGACTCAGCCACCATGGCGCCAGCGGCGTCTCAGCGCGCGATACCGCGCTGAGACGCGATCACGAAATCACGCAGCAGGGCGATATCGCCTTCCGCCTCGGGATGCGAATGCGGCACGTCGGCCATGGCCGACAGCGCGGCCTCCAGCGTGAGGCCCTGGCGGTACAGCAGGCGGTAGGCCTGCTTGATGCCCGCCATGCGCTGCGCGGAAAAACCCCGTCGGCGCAGCCCTTCCAGGTTCAGCCCGCGCACGGCCAGCGGATTGCCGTCCACCATCATGAAGGGCGGAACATCTTGCGAGATGCGGCTGGCAAAGCCCGCCATGACGTGGGCGCCGATGCGTGAAAACTGGTGCACGCCGGTCAAGCCGCCGATGATGGCCTGGTCACCCACCTGCACATGTCCGGCCAGCGTGGCGTTGTTGGCCAGGATAGTCTGGTTGCCCACCACGCAGTCGTGCGCGATGTGCACATAGGCCATGATCCAGTTGTCGTCCCCGATGGTGGTGACGCCCCGGTCCTGCACGGTGCCGACGTTGAAGGTGCAGAACTCGCGGATCGTGTTGCGGTGGCCGATCTCCAAACGCGTGGGCTCGCCCGCGTATTTTTTGTCCTGCGGAGCTGCTCCCAGCGAACTGAACTGGAAGATGCGGTTGTCTTCACCAATGCGCGTATGGCCCTCGATCACGCAGTGCGCGCCAATCGACGTGCGCGCGCCGATTTGCACGTGGGGGCCGATAACCGCATACGGCCCCACCGTAACAGTAGGGTCCAACTGCGCGGCCGCATCAACGAGGGCCGTGGAATGGATGTTGGGCGCCAAGCGAAATCCTCGGCCCGTCAGGCCACCGTGCGCATGGTGCACATGATCTCGGCCTCGCACGCGACGCTGTCGCCCACGCGCGCGACGCCCTTGAACTTGTAGATGCCGCCCTTGATGCGATCCAGTTCCACGTCAAGGATGAGCTGATCGCCTGGCTCCACGGGGCGCTTGAAGCGCGCACCATCGATACCGACGAAGTAAAAGACCTTGTCGTCGCCCGGCGCCTCACCCATCATGTCGAACGACAGCAAGCCCGCCGCCTGCGCGAGTGCTTCGAGAATCAACACCCCGGGCATCACCGGGCGTGCGGGGAAGTGCCCCGTGAAAAACGGCTCGTTAATGGTCACGTTCTTGATGGCCAGGATGCGCTTGCCGCGTTCGAGCTCATTCACCCGATCCACCAGCAGGAACGGATAGCGGTGGGGCAGGAGTTTGAGAATTTGGTGGATATCCATCATTTTTCTGTGAGCGGCCTAGCCGTCTTTTCGTGTTTGTTCGAGAGCCTTGATGCGTTCACGCAGCCGGTACAGCTGCCGCAGCGTGGCCGCGTTCTTTTCCCACTTCGCATTGTCGTCCATGGGAAACACCCCGGTGTACTGCCCCGGTTGCGTGATCGAGTGCGTCACCACCGTGTTGGTGGAGATGTGCACATTGTCCGCCAACTGCAAGTGCCCCACGATGGACGCGGCCCCTGCAATCGTGCAGTGCGCGCCGATGCGGGTGCTGCCCGCCACCGCGGAACAGCCCGCCATGGCGGTGTGGCGGCCGATGTGCACGTTGTGAGCGATCTGGATCAGGTTGTCGAGCTTGACGCCGTCTTCGATGACCGTGTCGTCGAGCGCTCCGCGGTCAATGCAGGTGTTCGCACCGATCTCCACATCGTTGCCGATGCGCACCGCGCCCAGTTGCTCGATCTTGATCCATTCGCCGCGCTGCTGCGCAAAGCCGAAGCCGTCGGCCCCGATGACCACGCCAGGGTGCAGGATGCAGCGCTCGCCAACCGTGCAACGCTCGCCGACCGTCACCCGAGACTTGAGCACCGTGTGCGCTCCAATCACTGCGCCGCGCTCGACCACGCACAGGGGACCGATCGAGGCTGTCGAGGCCACCTGGGCTTGCGGATCGACTACGGCGCTGGGGTGGATGCCCGCAGGCGCACCTTGGCCATGCGCACGCACCCACAGCTGCGTCACGTGTGCAAAGTATGTGTAGGGCTGCTCCACAACGATGCACGCGCCGCGCTCCAAGGCTGCATTGCGCATCGCGGGGGCCACAATGACACAGGCCGCCTGGGAGGCGGCCAGTTGTGACTGGTAGCGCGGATTGCTCAGGAAGGACAGGTCACCCGGGCCGGAGGATTCCAGCGGGGCTATGCGGAGGATTTCGGTATCCCTCTCCCCTCCTTCCAGGCTGCCCCCAAGTGCATCGACGATCTGCCCGAGTCGCAAGCTCACGCGCTACTGTCCCGTGCCGGTGCTTTACTTGCCGCCGTTGGCAGCGTTCATCGCCTTGATCACCTTGTCGGTGATGTCGTGCTTGGGATTGATGTAGACGGCCTCCTGCAGGATCACGTCGTACTTCTCCTGCTCGGCCACCTGCTTGACGACGCGGTTCGCGCGCTCGAGCACCTGGCCCAGTTCCTCGTTCTTGCGCGCGCCCAGGTCCTCCTGGAATTCGCGGCGCTTGCGCTGGAATTCGCGGTCCTGGTCCACCAACTGGCGTTGCCGTGCGGTGCGCTGGCTCTCGGCCATCGTGGGCGCCTCACGCTCGAACTTCTCGGTGGCGGACTTGAGCGAATTGCCCATGTCCACCAGTTCTTTCTCCCGGCGGGAGAACTCCTGCTCCAGCTTGGCCTGCGCCGCCTTGGCGGTGTTGGCTTCGCGGAAGATGCGGTCGGTATTCACAAAGCCGGCCCTGAACTCCTGTGCCTGTGCAGGCACGGCGGCAGCCAGGGAGCCCAACAGGACGACCAGGGGAATGTGGCGGGAAAGGGATTTCATTAGAAAGACGTTCCGATCTGGAATTGCAGTTTCTGGATTTTATCGCCGGCGAACTTGCGCACCGGTTGCGCGATGGCGATACGTAGCGGGCCCAGCGGGGAAATCCAGCTCAGGCCCAGACCAGCCGAGACGCGCATGTCGCCCAGCTCCCAGCTCTCATCCTCGCCGTACACGTTGCCCGCGTCCACGAAAGTGAACCAGCGCAGCGTGCGGTCGTTGCCGGCGCCGGGGAACGGCGCGATGAGCTCGGCATTCAGCGTGATCTTCTTGGGGCCGCCCAGCGACGCACCGGTCACGTCCCGCGGACCCAGTGTGCCCTGGTCGAAGCCGCGCACCGAGCCCAGGCCGCCGGAGTAGAAATTCTTGAACACCGGGAAGGGACGGCCATTCATGCCCTTGCCTAAGCCCAACTCACCGTTGAAGGCGATGGTGAACTGCTTGTTCAAGGGAATGTACTGCTGGTATTGGTAGTTGGCTCGCACATAGCGCGCATCGCCGGCCACGGACCATTCGGAGTTCAGGCGCTGGTACCGCCCGGAGTTCGGTGCCAACGCACTGTCACGGTCATCGCGCGACCAGCCAATGGTGAGCGGCACTGATAGGCTGGTTTCACCAAACTGCTGCGCATAGGCGAGGTAGGCGGCGGGGATATTGGTACCGGCCTTGATGCGCGTCTGCTCCACTCCCCCCCCGAAGAACACGGTGTCGGTCTCGCTGAAGGGTACGCCCAAGCGCACACTGGTGCCCGCGGTGACCAGCTCATAGTTGCCGCCCTGGTCTTCGTAGGGCTTGGCCGTGCGGTAGTACACGTCGAAGGTACGGGAGATGCCATCCTGCGTGAAGTACGGATCGGTGGTGGAGAACACCAGCGTGCGACGGTACTTGCTGGTATTGACGTCCACGCCAAGGTAGTTGCCTGAACCGAAGACGTTCTCTTGCTTGATAGCAAACGACACCGAGACCTTCTCGGCGCTGGAAAAGCCCGCCCCCAGTTGCAGCGATCCCGTAGGCTTCTCGGCCACGTTCACCACCAGGTCCACCTGGTCGGGCGCGCCCGGCACCTCCTGGGTTTCCACATTCACCTCAGTGAAATAGCCCAGGCGGTCCACGCGGTCGCGCGACAGCTTGATCTTGTCGCCGTCGTACCAGGAGGCTTCAAACTGGCGGAATTCGCGGCGGATGACTTCGTCGCGGGTGCGGTTGTTGCCGCTCACGTTGATCCGGCGCACATAGGCGCGGCGCGAGGGCTCTGCACGCAGCACCAGGGCCACGCGGTTGTTCTCGCGGTCGATCTCGGGCACGGCCTCCACACGCGCGAAGGCGAAGCCGAAGTTCCCGAAGTGGTCAGTGAAAGCCTTGGTGGTTTCGGCCACCTTGTCGGCGTTGTAGGGCTCGCCAGGGCGGATGGTGATGAGCGACTTGAACTCGTCATCGCGGTCCAGGTAGTTGCCTTCCAACTTCACTCCTGAAACCACATAGCTCTGGCCTTCGTTCACGTTGACGGTGATCGAGATGTCCTGCTTGTCGGGCGAGATTGCCACCTGCGTGGACTCGATGCGGAACTCCAGGAAGCCGCGCGCCAGATAGTACGAGCGCAGCGTCTCCAGGTCTGCATTGAGCTTGGCGCGCGAATAGCGGTTGGATTTGGTGTACCAGCTCATCCAGCCGCCCGTGTCCTGGTCGAACAGCCCCTTGAGCGTGGATTCGCTGAAGGCCTTGTTGCCGACGATGCGGATTTCCTTGATCTTGGCGGGCTCGCCCTCGGTGACGGTGAAGGTGAGGTTGACGCGGTTGCGCTCGATCGGCGTGACGGTGGTCACCACCTCCGCGCCGTACAGGCTGCGGTTGATGTACTGGCGCTTGAGTTCCTGCTCGGCGCGGTCGGCCAAGGCCTTGTCGAAGGGGCGCCCCTCGGTCAAACCCACGTCGCGCATGGCCTTCTTGAGGGTGTCCTTGTCGAACTCCTTGGTGCCAGCGAAATCCACGTCGGCGATGGTCGGGCGCTCTTCCACCACCACCACCAGCACGTTGCCGGAAGCCTCCAGGCGCACGTCCTTGAACAGGCCAAGGGCAAACAGCGCGCGGATGGCTGCTGCACCCTTGTCGTCGTTGTACTCGTCACCCACGCGCAGCGGCAACGACGCGAAGATGGTGCCCGGCTCCACACGTTGCAGGCCTTCCACACGGATGTCCTGCACCTTGAACGGCGCCAGCGCCCATGCGGCTTGGGAGGCAAAAACCATGGCTGCGAGGGCGGATGCCGTACGCACGCCCAGGCGATTGATATGTTTTCTCATGGATGAAGCTGGAGCCGACAGTGCAGCGCAACGGCGGCGAAAAGGTTAGCCAAAAAGCCGGGTGAGGTCGTTGAACAGGGCGATGGACATCATGAGGAGAAGCACCGCGACGCCTGTGCGCTGCAGCCGCTCCATCCAGGCTTCGGACACGCCCCGTCCCGTCACCCCCTCCCAAAGATAATACATCAGGTGCCCACCATCCAATACGGGCAGCGGAAGCAGGTTCAGCACTCCCAGGCTCACGCTGATGAGTGCGAGGAAGCTGAGGTACTGGGTCAGCCCCATGCTGGCGGAACGGCCTGCGTAATCGGCGATGGTCAGCGGCCCGCTGAGGTTCTTGAGCGAAGCCTCACCGATCACCATGCGGCCCATCATGCGCAGCGTGAGGACCGACACCTCCCATGTGCGCACCGTGCCTTTCCAGAGCCCTTCCAAGGGGCCGTAATGCACGTTCACCATCTCGGGCGGCGCGCCCACATAGGCGCCGACGCGTCCCACGGCGCCGCCCGCCTCCTGCGCCACTTCGGGCGTGACTTCCAAGTCGCGCGGCTGACCGTCGCGCTCGATGCGCCAGACCTGCGTGAGCGGCCGGCCTGCCTGCACGGACGCGCGTATCAGCTCGCGCAGTTGCACGCCATCCACCACCGCCGCATTGCCCAGGCGCAGAACCACATCGCCAGCGCGCAGCCCCGCACGCGCAGCCGCGCCGCCTGGCACGACCTCGCCCAACACGGGACGCGTCCAGGGCGCGGTGATGCCGATGCGGCGATACAGCTGCACATCGGCCTCGCGCACGTCCAGCTGATCTATGCGCAACAGCACCTCGCGCGGCGTCGAGCCGCGCTCAGGCTGCAGCAGCAGCCGCACGTTCTGCCCGTCCAGCGCGCCGCGCGTGAGCGTCCAGCGCAGGTCTTCGAACGAGCGCACGGGCTCGAAATCGCCCTCGCCCAGCCCGGCGGACACCACCAGTTCGCCGCCGCGCAGGCCCGCCTGCTCGGCCACCGAGCCCGCTACAGGGCTGGCCAGGTAGGCCTTGGGCTCGTCCACGCCGCTCCAGTTGACGGCAGCATACAACAACACCGCCAGGAGCAGATTGGCCAGCGGCCCCGCGGCAACGATGGCGGCGCGCGAACGCAGGGGCTGGGTATTGAAGGCCAGGTGGCGTTCATGCGGCTCGACGGGCGCCTCGCGCTCGTCCAGCATGCGCACGTACCCTCCCAGCGGAAAGGCGCCGATGACGAATTCCGTGGGTGAACCCTTGGGCTGCCAACGCAGCAAAGGCTTGCCAAAGCCGACCGAGAAGCGGAGGACCTTGACACCGCAGGCCACCGCCACGCGGTAATGGCCGTACTCGTGCACGGCGATCAGTACGCCCAACGCGACGATGAAGGCAACGACAGTCAACAGCATGCCTGGGGTTTCCTACAAAAATCAGAGCGCCTTGCGCTTATCCAGCAATGGTTTGAATATAAAATGCACCTGCAACCCTTGTGTGACAAGCGCAAAACGCTCACCTTTTAAGAGCATCTCTCACAGGCGCGCCATCAGTTCCGCGGACCGCGCGCGCGTGCGCGCATCCAGCGCCAGCAGTGCATCCAGCGAGTCCGGGTTGGACGGTTCGACGGCTTCCAAAGTTGCAAGGTTGAGCGCATGGATCTGGTCGAAACGTATGCGCTGCTCCAGGAAAGCCGCCACTGCCACCTCGTTGGCGGCATTGAGCACGGCCGTGGTGCCGGGCGCCGCGCGCAACGCCTGCCAGGACAGGTGCAGCCCGGGAAAGCGCGTGGCATCCGCTTCTTCGAAGGTCAGCGCTGCCAGTTGCGTGAAATCCAGGGGTGCCGCGCCGCTTTCCACCCGCTCGGGCCAGGCCAGGCCACAGGCGATGGGCACGCGCATATCGGGCGTGCCCAACTGGGCAATGATGGACGCGTCCACGAACTGCACCATGGAGTGGATGATCTGCTGCGGGTGGATGACCACCTTGATCTGCTCGGGCGCCAGGTTGAACAGCCAGCGCGCCTCGATCACCTCCAGCGCCTTGTTCATCATCGTGGCCGAGTCGATGGAAATCTTGCGGCCCATCGAGAAGTTGGGATGCGCGCAGGCCTGCGCCGGCGTCACGTCGCGCAGCGTGGCCGGGTCGCGCGTGCGAAACGGCCCGCCCGACGCGGTGAGCAGCACGTGGTCCACGCGCCGCGGCCAGGTGGCGGGGTCTTCGGGCAGGCTCTGGAAGATGGCGGAATGCTCGCTGTCGATGGGCAGCAGCGTGGCGCCGCCTTCGCGCACCGCGGCCATGAACACCTCGCCCCCGACGACCAGCGCCTCCTTGTTGGCCAGCAGCAGGCGCTTGCCCGCACGCGCGGCCGCCAGGCACGGCGCCAGGCCCGCCGCGCCCACGATGGCCGCCATGACCGCGTCCACCTCTTCGTGGGAGGCAATGGCTTGCAGCGCATCGGGTGTTTGCAGCACCTCGGTGGGCAAGCCGCTCTGCTGCAGTTTGTCTGCCAGCTGGCGCGCATGCGCACTGCTGGCCATCACCGCATAGCGCGGACGGAACTGCGCGCACTGCGCCAGCATCAGGTCCACCTGGGTGGCCGCGCTCAGCGCAAAGACTTCGTAGCGATCGGGGTGGCGTGCCACCACGTCGAGGGTGCTGGTGCCGATGGATCCCGTGGAACCCAGCACCGTGAGACGTTGTTTCATGCGGATGCGAAATGAGAAAGCATCATGGCCAGGGGTAGCGTAGGCAGCAGCGCATCGATGCGGTCCAGTACGCCGCCGTGGCCGGGCAGCAGGCCGCTGCTGTCCTTGACACCGGCGCTGCGCTTGATGAGCGACTCCACCAGGTCGCCTACCACGCTCATGGCGGCCATGAACAATGCGCCAACGACCAGCAGCCATACGCCCTGGGCTGCCAGGCGTGAGTACAAGCTGGGCACGCTGGCCTGCCAGGCCCCATCGGCCGCGGTCCAGGCCGCGGCCAGCACCAGCACACCCAGCATGCCACCCCACACCCCTTCCCAGCTCTTGCCGGGGCTGATAGAGGGAGCCAGCTTGTTGCGCGTGAAGCGCAGGCCAAAAGCGCGGCCGGCAAAGTAGGCAAAGATGTCGGCCGCCCACACCAGGGTCAGAACCGACAGAAGGAAATTGACCCCCACCACGCGCGCCTGGGCCACGGCCAGCCAGGCCATCCACAGCGCCAGCACGCCGCCGGCCACGCGCAGCCCGCGCGGCAGCTGCGGCCAGCCGGCCACGCCCACGCGCAGCAAGGCGGCCCCGCCCAACACCCAGGCAGCGCCGCCCACCAGCCACAGCCAGGGCAGCGGCTGGTGCAGCCAGCCCGCGGCCCACCCGAGGCCGCACAACACTACACACGCCGCCCCCAGGCCGATGCTGGCGCCGCCGCCGAGGCCGTTGAGCCGACCCCATTCCCACGCCGCCGCAGCCATCATGACCAGCGTCACCACGGCAAAGGGCACGAACGAGGGATAGAACAATGCCGGCAGCAGAATGGCCAGCAGGACCAGCGCGGTGATGACACGTTGCTTGAGCATCCAGGCCCCCTTCAGCGATGTGCGGTGGACGGAATCAGGCACGCAGCGAACCGGGCTGCTGCGCTTGTACCTGGTCGGAGGTTTGGCCAAAGCGGCGCTCGCGCGCCGCGAAGTCCGCGATGGCTTCATCCAGTGCGGCCTCGTCGAAATCGGGCCACAGGCGGTCACTGAAATACAGTTCGGTATAGGCGGCCTGCCACAGCAGGAAGTTGCTGATGCGCCGCTCGCCACCGGTTCGGATCAGCAGATCCGGATCGGGCACATGGGCCATGCCCATGGCGGCATGCAGGCTGGCCTCGGTGATGGGCTCGCCCCGCGCTGCAAGCGCAGCTGCGGCCTGCGTGATGTCCCAGCGGCCGCCGTAGTTGAAGCAGACATTGAGCACCAGGCGCTGGTTGCTTGCGGTGGCCGCCTCGGCACGCTGGAGCCCTTCGCGCACCTGCGCCGAAATGCCCGATTTTTCCCCCACGAAGTGCACCTGCACGCCATCCCGGGCCAGTTGCGGCACCTCACGTGTCAGCGCCTTGGCAAGCAGATCCATGAGACCGGACACCTCGTCCGCCGGACGGTTCCAGTTCTCGGAGGAAAACGCGAACACGGTAAGCACGCCCACGCCGCGTTGGACGCAAGCATGCACGCAGCGCCGCAGCGATTCCACGCCCTGCCGATGCCCCGCCAGGCGCGGCAGGAAGCGGCGCGTCGCCCAGCGGCCGTTGCCATCCATGACGATGGCAATGTGGTGGGGAATGGCTCCCTGCACGGTGGGCATGAATCCAGGATCGATCCGCAAAACCGGATCAGATCGCCATGATTTCCTGCTCCTTGGCCGCCACCAAGGCATCGATCTCTGCAATGTGCTTGTCGGTGGTTTTCTGCACATCGGCCTCGGCGCGCTTTTGGTCGTCCTCGGAGGCGAGCTTGTCCTTGACCAGTTTCTTGACGCCTTCATTGGCATCGCGGCGCAGGTTGCGGATGGCCACCTTGGCGCCCTCGCCTTCGCTGCGCGCCAGCTTGGTCATCTCCTTGCGGCGCTCTTCACTCATCGGCGGCATGGGCACGCGGATCAGGTCGCCCATGGAGGCCGGGTTCAGCCCCAGATCGCTTTCACGGATCGCCTTCTCGATCTTGGCACCCATGTTCTTTTCCCAGGGCTGCACACTGATGGTGCGCGCGTCGAGCAAGGCCACGTTGGCCACCTGGGACAACGGCACCATGGATCCGTAGTACTCGACATGGATCGTGTCGAGCAGCTGCGGGTTGGCGCGGCCGGTGCGGATCTTGGCCAGGTTGTTCTTGAAGGCGGCGATGGACTGGTCCATCTTCGCCTCGGTCGTCTTCTTGATGTCGGCAATCGTCATGTGTGGTTCCTCTGCAAGCGGGCAATCAGGCCAGGCGCGGCAAAGCCATCAAGCGTACACCAACGTGCCTTCGTCTTCGCCCATCACCACGCGCTTCAGCGCGCCATGTTTCACGATGGAGAACACGCGGATCGGCAGCTTCTGGTCGCGGCACAGGGCAAAGGCCGTCGCATCCAGGATGCCCAGGTTGCGGCTCATGGCCTCGTCGAACGTGAGCTTGGCATAGCGCGTGGCCGACGGGTCCTTCATCGGATCGGCCGTGTACACGCCGTCGACCTTGGTCGCCTTGAGCACCACCTCGGCGCCGATCTCGGCGCCGCGCAACGCGGCGGCCGTGTCGGTGGTGAAGAAGGGGTTGCCGGTTCCGGCGGCGAACACCACCACTTTGCCCTCTTCGAGGTACTGCAGTGCCTTGGGACGCACGTAGGGCTCAACCACCTGCTCGATGCCGATGGCGGACATCACGCGGGCCGTCAGCCCCTGCTTGTCCATGGCGTCCGCCAGGGCCAGCGCGTTCATCACGGTGGCCAGCATGCCCATGTAGTCGGCCGTGGCGCGGTCCATGCCCACGGACCCACCCGCCACACCGCGGAAGATGTTGCCCCCGCCGATCACCACCGCCACTTGCACGCCCAGGCGAGTGACCTCGGCGATCTCCTCGACCATGCGCACGATCGTGGCACGGTTGATGCCGAATGCGTCATCGCCCATGAGCGCCTCACCAGACAACTTGAGCAGGATGCGCTTGTGGGCTGGCGTGGCGAGGGTCATGGGCAATTCTCCGTAAGGCTGGACTGGGGGGATGAAGGGCGTGGGCGGCAGGCGCTATCAGGCGCCCGACTTGGCGGCAGCGACTTGCGCAGCCACCTCGGCGGCGAAATCGTCCACCTTCTTCTCGATGCCCTCGCCCACCACGTACAGGGTGAAGCCCTTCACCGTGGTGTTGGCGGCCTTGAGCATCTGGGCCACGGTCTGCTTGCCATCGGCGGCCTTCACGAAGACCTGGTCGGCCAGCGAGACTTCCTTGAGGTACTTCTGCACCGAGCCTTCGACCATCTTGGCGGCGATATCGGCCGGCTTGCCGGACTCGGCGGCCTTGCCCTCGGCCACGGCACGCTCCTTGGCGATCAGGTCGGCAGGCACGTCGGCGCTGGTCAGCGCCACGGGCTTCATGGCGGCCACATGCATGGCCACGTCCTTGGCGGCCACGGCATCGCCGTCGAACTCCACCACCACGCCGATGCGCGAGCCGTGCAGGTAGGCGGCCAGGTTGGAGCCGCTGAAACGCTTGAAACGACGGAAAGACATGTTCTCGCCGATCTTGCCGATCAGGCCCTTGCGCACATCTTCCAGGGTGGGGCCGAAGCCGTCCTGCTCATAGGCCAATTGGCCCAGGGCTTCGATGTCGACGGGGTTGTGTTCCGCGACCAGCTTGGCGGCGGCGTTGGCCATGGCGATGAAGCTGTCGTTCTTGGACACGAAGTCGGTTTCGCTGTTCACTTCGATCAGCGCACCCACGTTGCCGTTGATGAACGATGCCACCACGCCTTCGGCCGTCACGCGGGAAGCGGCCTTGCCGGCCTTGGTACCCAGCTTGACGCGCAGCAGCTCTTCGGCCTTGGCCATGTCGCCGTCGGCCTCGGTCAGGGCCTTCTTGCATTCCATCATGGGGGCATCGGTCTTGCCACGCAGTTCGGCAACCATGCTTGCGGTAATTGCAGCCATCGTGTTTCTCCAGTTCTTGAGTTCAGTTCGTTACAGGATCAGAAGCTAAAAAAAAGGGGGCTCACCAGGGGCCCCGCTTTTTTTGCGACGCATCGCGCGGCCCTTGACTTAGGCGGCGTTCTCGTCCACTTCCACGAATTCGTCGGAGCCTTCGGCAGCCACAGCCTTGGCCACTTCCGTCACAGCGTTGGCACGGCCGTCAAGGATAGCGTCGGCGATGCCGCGAGCGTACAGGGCCACAGCCTTGGCCGAGTCGTCGTTACCGGGGATCACGTAGTCAATGCCCTCGGGCGAGTGGTTGGAGTCCACCACGCCGATCAGCGGGATGCCCAGCTTCTTGGCTTCGGACACGGCGATCTTGTGGTAGCCCACGTCGATCACGAAGATGGCATCGGGCAGCGCAGCCATGTCCTGAATGCCCCCGATGTCCTTCTCGAGCTTTTCCAGCTCGCGCGAGAACATCAGCTGCTCCTTCTTGCTCATGGACTCCAGGCCGGCTTCCTGCTGTGCCTTCATGTCCTTCAGGCGCTTGATGGAGGTCTTGACGGTCTTGAAGTTGGTCAGCATGCCGCCCAGCCAGCGCTGGTCGACATAGGGCACGCCAGCGCGCTGGGCCTGCTCGGCCACCAGTTCGCGGGCCTGGCGCTTGGTGCCGACCATCAGGATCGTGCCGCGGTTGGCAGCCAACTGCTTGGCGAACTTCTGCGCCTCCTGGAACATCGGCAGCGACTTTTCCAGGTTGATGATGTGAATCTTGTTGCGATGGCCGAAGATGAAGGGGGCCATCTTGGGGTTCCAGAAGCGCGTTTGGTGGCCAAAGTGGACACCGGCTTCCAGCATTTCACGCATGGTGACGGACATGAGGTTTCTCCGAAGGTTGGGTCTAAAATCCAGCCTCAATACTTGCCCACTGAATTGCTCTTGCGTGGAACTTGCAGTCCCACGAGAGGGCAGAGGGCAACACCTTGAGAGGGCTGGTTTGCGATTAAGTTCTGCATGGTGCCTGGCAGCACGGCGGCGGCGCAGCTCTCAGCAAAACCCAAAGATTCTAGCATATCCCCATGTTGGCTGACCTCGTCTCCACCCGCAGCCACGTAGCTGCCGGGCACAGCAGCGCACGCGATGAAATCGAGCGCTGCATCGCCGCCGCCGAAGGGCCCACCTGCGCCCATGTGTTCCGCCAGACCAGCTACGACCAGGCCCGCGCAGCAGCCGCCGTGCCCGGCGTGGAGCGTCTGCCGCTGGCGGGCCTTGCCGTCTCGGTCAAGGACCTGTTCGACATCCAGGGCATGACCACCGCCGCAGGCTCCACCGTGTTGCGGGATGCGCCACCCGCGCCGGCCGACAGCCCGGCCGTGGCGCGCCTGCGCCGCGCGGGCGCAGCGTTCATCGGCCGCACGCACATGGTGGAGTTCGCCTTCTCCGGCGTGGGTGTGAATCCGCACTTCGGCACGCCCGCCGCATTTGACGCCCGCCACGGCGCGCTGCCCGGCCCGGCGCGGGTGTGCGGGGGCTCGTCGTCGGGCGCCGGGGTGTCGGTGGCCACGGGCGCGGCCTTCATTGGCCTGGGCTCCGATACGGGCGGCTCGATCCGTATCCCGGCCGCGCTGAACGGCATCGTGGGTTTCAAAAACACCGCGCGCCTCGTGCCCACCGAAGGCGCTGTCCCCTTGTCCACCACGCTGGACACGGCCTGCGCACTCACCCGCACGGTGCGCGATGCCGTCGTGGCGCACGAGATCCTGGCGGCACGGCGCGTCACGCGCAGCCCCGCACCGCTGTCGGTCTGGCGGCTGGCCGTACCCGCCACACTGTTCCTGGACGGACTGGACGCCACCGTGGCCCGCGCCTTCGAGCGCACGCTGTCCCGCCTGCGCGCGGCCGGCGCGCAGATCACCGAGATTGCCCTGGCAGAAACCGCCCAGTTGGCCGATGTGAACGCCACCGGCGGGTTTTCCGCCGCCGAAAGCTACGCCTGGCACCGCGCGCTGCTGGCACGGCACGGCAACGCCTACGACCCGCGCGTGAAGAGCCGCATCGAGCGCGGCGCCAGCATGTCCGCGGCCGACTACATCGATCTGCTGCACGCGCGGCGCGCCTGGATCGCGCGCATGCAGACCGCCATGGCAGGCTTCGACGCCCTGCTCTCGCCCACCGTCCCCATCGTGGCGCCCCCCATCGCATCGGTCGCGCCGGGCAGCGAGCGCGACGCGGAGTTCTTTCGCGTCAACGGATTGCTGCTGCGCAACACCAGTGTGGTCAACATGCTGGACGGCTGCGCACTGTCCCTGCCCTGCCACGAAGCGGGCGAACTGCCCGTGGGCCTGATGGTGTGGCACGGCGCACTGCGCGACGACCCGGTGCTGAACATCGGCCTGCTGATCGAACAAGAACTACAAAAATAATAGCTGCTAGCGCTTGTCCTACGGGCGCTAGAGGCATATTCCGCTTCAATTCTCATGCACATCATCATCGTGGGCGCCGGCATCGTCGGCGCGGCCACTGCTTATGAACTGGCCGCGGACGGCCATCAGGTCACCGTGGTCGAGCAGCGCGGCGCCGCGGCAGAGGAGGCGAGCTTCGGCAGCTCCGGCCTGCTGGCGCCCTCGCTACTCATGCCGTGGGCGGCGCCGGGCCTGGGCGGGCCGCTCGGCCGCTGGCCTTGGAGCCGCGATGCCACGCTGCGCCTGGTACGCGGCGCCGGCATGGCAGGCCGGCGCTGGCGCTGGCGCTGGTCCCAGGCGGGTCGCCGGCCCGAGACGGCGGCGCGGCTGGCCGCGCTGGAAGGGCTGGGCCGCTACAGCCTGGCACGCACGCGCGAACTCATCCACCAATTGGACGTGGACCTGGAAACCAGCCGCGGCACTCTGGTGCTGCTGCGCCGCCCCGAAGATGTGGAGCGCCTGCAGCCCGCGCTGAAGGTGCTGCGCGACGCGGGCGTGGGCCTGCGCGATGTGGATGCCGACACCGCGCGGCTCATCGAGCCCGGCCTGTCCACCGACGTGCCGCTGGCGGGCGCCGTGCATGTACCGGATGGCGAATCCGGCAACTGCCGGCTGTTTGCGCAGATCCTGCGCCACGCGGCGCAGGAGCGCGGCGCACAGTTCGTGTTCGGCGCGCATGTCCGCGCTCTCAGCGCATCGCCGCCCGGCGTCCACGTCGTAGGCGAAGCCGCCCCGCGTCAGGCCGACGCCGTGGTGCTGTGCGCCGGCGTGGCCAGCGCCGCGCTGCTGCGCCCGCTGGGGCGCCACCTGCCCCTGGAGGCCGTACATGGCTACACCGTCAGCGCGCCGGTGCGCGAGGACAGCCATGCACCCCAGGGCTCGGTGACCGATCCGCTGCACCGCATCACCATCACCCGCCAGGGTCAGCGCGTGCGTGTGTCCGGCGGCGCCGAGATCGGGCACGGCAACGGCAGCCACCACGCGCCCACGCTGCAGACGCTCTACCTCGCGCTGTCGGGCTGGTTCCCGGGCGGCGCACTCACCTCGTCCCCGCAGGTGCAGGTCTGGCGGGGCGCGCGCCCCACGCTGACCGATGGCGCCCCCGCCATTGGCGCGAGCGGTGTGTCCGGCCTGTGGATCAACACCGGCCACGGCGCTTGCGGCTGGGCCCAGGCCTGTGGCAGTGCCCGCGCCCTGGCGGACCTGATCGCCCAGCGCACCCCCGCGATTGACCTGCAGCCCTTTGCGCCGCAGCGCTTCTAGCGCGCTTCGCACGGCCCCCGCCCGGCGCCACAATGCCGGGCATGCAGCGCATCGCACCTGACCGGCCCCATCCCCTGTTCGACACCGCGGCCACGCGCCGCCTGGAGGCCAGCGCCGCCGCTGCCCTCGCGCCGCACACGCTGATGCAGCGCGCCGGCCAGGCCACGGCCCGGTTGGCGCTCGCGCTGGCTCCGCATGCGCGCACCTTCTGGTTCGCCTGCGGCGGCGGCAACAACGGCGGCGATGGGCTGGAGGCCGCCCTGCTGCTGCACCGCGGCGGCCACCCGGTCGTGGTGACCTGGCTGGGAACGCCCGAGACGGCGCCTGCCGACGCGCGCCAGTCCTGGCAGCGCGCACAAGAGGCAGGCGTGCCGTTCGCGGCTGAGCCGCCCTCCCTCGGTCCGCAGGACCTGTGCGTGGATGCGCTGCTGGGCATCGGCCTGAGCGCCGATCCGCGCCCCCGCAGGCCCGACGCGCGGCTGCTGCAATGGCTGGCCCGCATGCACGCCTGCGCGGCACCCACGCTGTGCGTGGACCTACCCTCCGGCCTGGTAGCGGAATCAGGCCAGTACATCCCGGGGCTGGCGCCGGCCCATCCAGGTGCCACGGCGGCGCGCCACACGCTGAGCCTGCTCACGCTCAAGCCAGGCCTGTTCACCGGCCAGGGCCGCGACGCAGCGGGCAGCGTGTGGTTTGATGACCTGGGCGTGTCAGCATCAACCGAAACCCCTTGCGCCTGGCTCGCCGGCCCCCCCGCCCCGGCAGTGCGCGCCCATGCCAGCCACAAGGGCTGCTACGGCGACGTGGCCGTCATCGGCGGCGAAGGCCTGCAGGCGCGCGGCATGGGCATGACGGGTGCGGCTCTTTTAGCCGCCAGCGCGGCGTTGCACGCCGGCGCGGGCCGCGTGATGGTGGCGCTGCTGGACGCCGGCGCACTCCCCGCCCTGCCGCAGCAGCCTGAACTGATGCTGCGCCGTTGTGACGCGCTGGCGCTGGACCACGCCACCGTGGTCTGCGGCTGTGGCGGCGGCGCGGCCGTGGCGGCCGTGCTGCCAGACGTCCTGCAGCAATCGGCACGCCTGGTGCTGGACGCAGACGCGCTGAACGCCGTGGCCGCCGACCCCCATCTGCAGCATCTGCTGCGCGAGCGTGGCCGGCAGGGCCGCCCCACCGTGCTGACTCCGCACCCCCTGGAGGCCGCGCGGCTGCTGGCCGGCACCACGGCCGCCGTGCAGGCCGACCGCCTGGCCGCGGCGCGCACGCTGGCCGATCAGTACGGCTGCACCGTGCTGCTCAAGGGCTCGGGCAGCGTGATTGCCGCACCGGGGCACACGCCCCTCATCAACCCCACGGGCAATGCGCGTCTGGCCACGGGCGGCACCGGTGACGTGCTGGCCGGTCTGGTGGGGGCGCGCTTGGCCGCGGAGCCTGCACAGGCCGGTGCGGCATTTGCGGCGGCGGGCAACGCCTGCTGGGAGCACGGCGCTGCCGCCGACCGCTGGCCCGCCGGGAGATCCCTCACCGCAGGAGCGCTCGCACACTCCCTGAACGCAGGCTGACCACGCAGCGCGCCGCGCGGCCCAGCCGCCGGAGGGATTGCATCCAACGGTAACGGTGGTTTCCAAGCTGCGCATATCTATCTTGTCTTACAGACGGTATGTGGACTGAAGCGCTTTAATCGCTCCATGTCTTGGTATGCATGCATACCGTGTGTCCCACCCACCTGAGGTACTGCCATGAAACGCCATTTCCGCCCCGGATCGCGCGCCTACGCGGCCTTTGTGGTCACCGTGGTCCTGGCCTTCGCGGCCAGCGTCATGACCCTGGTGCCCCACCAGACGACCCAGGTGGCCGACTCGCAGGTGCACAGCCAGCTGGAGCAACTCGTTCCCGCTGGCGTCTTCGACTGAGCTCCCTCTCACTCCTCCCCTCCAGCCGCCTTCGGGCGGCTTTTTTGCGGGCCGCCCGGGCCGGGCTTCAGCGCACGGTGCTGGCGGGTGCGCCGCCGCTTTCCACCACAGCGACGCGCCGCCGCAGCGCGGCCTCCAACGCGGTATCGCCCGCCGCACCCGCCCGCTCGGCGCGCAGCAGCAGCCAGGCCATCAACGGGCGGCGCCAGCCCTGCGCCGAGGCGGTGTCGGTGGCCACCACCATGACTTCCGGCGTAGCGCGCCCGGCGCGCACGGCCGCACCCGCTGCCACCAGGCGCGCCAAGGGGTCGGCAATGCCGGCAATGGACTGGGGGCTGGCTGCTGCGGCGCGTTGTGCCTCGGGCAGCAGCGCCGCCTGCGCGGGCGTGGCGCGGCCTGCCAGGTAGTCGGCATAGGCCTGCTCCGGCGGCGCCGCATCGGCGCGCAGCGGCTCGAAAGCCGTGCAGGGCTGCAGTTGCAGGCTGGCCACCTGCGCGGCGCAGCGCATCAGCTCCACGCGCGCCAGCAACTCGGGCCGGCCGGTGCGTGCCACCTCGGCGCGTGCGCGGGTCCATTCCTGGTCGGCCACGCGGGTGTTGCCGGACAGGTAGGCCTCGGTCGCCCGCTCGGCCGCGCCGTGGGCATTCATCTGCCAGTCGGGCACCGGCGCCTTGCCGGCGCAGGCCGACAGCACCACGGCCAGCGCGGGAGCCAAGCCCCGGCACAAGAGAAGCTGCAGGGAGGTCATGGCAGTTTTAGCTCCGTTTCGCGGGCAAAGGGCCACTTGCGGTTGATCTCGTTCACCAGCGCATCCACCTTGCGCAGGCTGCCTTCCACTTCGGCGCGCAATGCGCCCAGGTCGGTCGTGGCCTCGCGCGCATTGGCGCCCACGGCCTGGGCCTCGGCCAGCACGGCGTCCACCTTGGTGAGGCTCTGGCGCGCGTCGGCCAGCAAACCGTTGAGCTGCACCACGGCGGCCCGCACCTCGGGCACCAGCCCGGGGTCGCTCCCCGCACCGAAGACCTGCCTGTCCGCCTTGGCGGCCATGCCGTCGATGCGCGCGAGCAACTGGTTGGTGCGCTCCAGCGTGGTGAGGATCTTCTTCGCGTCCGCCTCGTTGCCCATGAGCACGCCCAGGGCGCCGCCAGGCGCGTTGAGCCGCTCGGTGAGCGTGCGCACCTGGGCCATGGCGCCGCCCAGGGCGGACTCTGCGCCGGTCATGGCGTTCAGGTTGTCCAGCAGCTGGCGTGCCGATGACATGAGCTGCGGAATCTCCGCCGTGGCGTCGCCGCGCAGCACGGGGCGCTCGGCGCCGTCCTCCAGCGGCGGGTCGGCCAGCATGCCGCTGTAGGCCTTGATGGTGGTGCCGCCCACCAGCCCGCTGACCAGGGTGAACACGCTGGAGGTGCGCAGCCAGTGCGCGTCGCGCTGGGCCACGTCGATGAGGATGCGCACGTTGCCGGTCTCGGCCAGTTCGATGCGCCGCACCCGGCCGATGGGAAAGCCCGAGAACGTCATGTCCATGCCCACGACCACGCCCTCGGAATCTTCGGCCGTGAGCACCAGCCGCTGCGTGGGCTCGAACGCGCCGCGCGCGTACAGCAGGTACAGGCCGGCACCCAGCACGAGCACCAGCGTGAACAGCAGCAGCGCCGCGGCCTTGCGCTCCAGATGGGCCACGGGCCGCAGCAGCTCGACCGGCACGTTCGCCGGCGGTTCGGACAGCGGGGGTTGGGGACGTTGCGGATCGGTCATCGCGTGGCCATGAAATCAGTAGTAATTGCCCATCAGCGAGATCACCTCGATGAGCAGCAGCACGGCGAACATGCGCGCCAGCCCGCCCAGCTCCGAGTCGGGCTGCTGGGCCTGGCGTGCGTCGCCGCTTTCGTAGAGCCCCGAAGCCATGGGAATCAGCGCCACGGCCAGGCTGAAGAACACGGTCTTGAGCACGAACACCAGCGTGATCTGCGGCGCGAACACATGGCCGAACATGCGCGTGTACACCGGCAGCCCCGCCGTGTTGAGCCCATACACGCCCAGGTAGGCCATGACCAGCGCCACTACGCACGACAGCGCCGCCAGCGTGATGCTGGCATACACGCCGGCCACCACGCGCGGCAGCAGCTCCATGCGCACGGGGTCGGCGCCGCGTTGGCGCAGAGCCTGAAGGTGGCCCGACTGGCGCATCAGCGCCAGCTGCGTGCCGTTGGGGATGGTGGCGCGCATCGCCACGAACAGCGCGGCGGTCAGCGGGATCAGCTCCAGCACCAGTACGCGGATCACCATCTCCAGCGCATAGCGCGACAGGCCGTAGCTGAGCGCCGTGACGACCACGATGCGCGTAATGACCAGACTGATGAGCGCCGCCAGCACCGTGAAGCCCAGCAGGATGGGCGCGGTGTCCTGGTACATGTGGCGCGCCAGCCGCCAGCGCGTGGCGCGGCCGTAGCTGGACGGCGAGAGCATCAGCACCATGACCACGGCGCCCAGGTAGATGATGCGCCACCACGCCACGGCCCAACGCCGCGCCTGGGCCCACAGGCGCCGGGGCACGATGAAAGGGTGCAGGCTGGCGTTCATGCGCGGATCATAGGTGAAGGCTGCATTCGATAAGTAACAAATTAGCCGCTAGCGCTTATGCAGCAAGCGCTAGCAGCTATTAACACCATAGCAACCTGTGCCATGGGCCTCATACATGCCTGCGGGCCGCCGGCCCTGCGGGCGGCACGGGATCGGCATCGGCGCGTGCGTGCAACGCCTCGATCACGTGGCACTGCCTTCCCGTGCCGTCGCAACGGCTGCGCAGCGACAGCAGTTCCTGCTCCAGCGTCGCCAGCTCGGCCATGCGCGTGCGCACGTGCGCCAGGTGCTCGTCCAGCGTGACGCAGGCGGCATGGCCGTCGGTGGTACTGCAGGCGTCCAATGCCAGCAGGCCGCGCACCTCCTGCAGCGACATGTCCATGGCGCGGCACAGCCGCACGAAGCGCATGCGGTGGACCTCCTCGTCGCTGTAGAGGCGGTAGCGGTTGTCCGCGCGGGTCTGCGCGGGCAGCAGGCCTTCCTTTTCGTAATAGCGGATGTTGGCCGGTGGCACGCCCGAGAGCCGGGCGGCATCACCGATACGGTGGCGGGGGCTTTGTCGCAGCATGGCTTGACCTTCGAGTGGCTTCAAGGTTTCCAATCATGGCATGAGCCAAAGCCATTCCTCCCATTCCGCGTCCCATTCCCATGGCCCGGGCGCGGCAAACCTGCCTCCTTTGCCTGCATCCGCATGCAGCGGTTGCGCCTGCAGCACATCGGCGGGCGACGGCCACGACCACGGCACCCTGCCCGGTTGGCCGCGCATCGCCGCGGCGCTGGCCCTGGCCACGGGCGCCGAGGCGGCGCACTGGATGCAGCAGGACTACGCCGGCATGGCCCTGGCCGTGGTGGCGATTGCACTGTCGGGCCTGGGCGTGTACCGGGTGGGCCTCAAAGACCTTGCGCGCCTGCGCCTGGGCATCCACGCGCTCATGGCCGTGGCGGTGACGGGCGCCTTCCTCATCGGCCAGTGGCCCGAGGCAGCGATGGTCATGGCGCTGTACGTGGCGGCCGAGCGCATCGAGGACGGCGCCATGGACCGCGCGCGCCATGCCATACGCCAGCTGCTGCAACTGGCGCCCGCCACGGCCGACGTGCTGCAGCCGAATGGCAGCACCCTGAGCCTGCCCGTGGACCAGGTGCCGCTGGGTGCCACCGTGCGCATCGCCCCGGGCGCGCATGTGCCGCTGGACGGCACCGTCACCCACGGCAGCAGCAGCGTGAACCAGGCCCCCATCACCGGCGAGAGCCAACTGGCCGACAAGGCCGCCGGCGACCCGCTGTACGCGGGCAGCGTGAACCAGCAGGGCGAGCTGCTGATGCAGGTGAACACCCCGCCCGGCGACACGCTGATTGCGCGCATCGTGCGCACGGTGGAGCAGGCGCAGGCCAGCAAGGCCCCCATCCAGCGCTTCGTGGACCGCTTTGCCGCCATCTACACGCCCGTCGTGTTCGCACTGGCCGTGCTGCTGGCGCTGCTGGCCCCCCCGCTGATGGGCTGGACCTGGACGCAGTCCACCTACCAGGCGCTGGCGCTGCTGGTCATCGCCTGCCCCTGCGCGCTGGTCATCTCCACGCCGGTCACGGTGGTCAGCGCGCTCACGGCCGCCGCGCGGCGCGGCATCCTCATCAAGGGCGGCAGCGCGCTGGAGGCCGCGCGCGGCCTGCGCGTGGTGGCGCTGGACAAGACCGGCACGCTGACCACCGGCAGCCCTGCCCTGGTGCAGTGGCGTGCCCTGAACGGCGCCGATGCCGACGCCGTGGCAGATGTGGCCTGGCAGCTGGCCAGCCGGTCTGAGCACCCCGTCTCGCGCGCCATCGCCGCCGGCCTGCCCGCGGCCCCCCACAACGGCGTGCAGAACCTGCAGGCCCTGCCCGGTCGCGGCGTGCAGGCCGAGGTGGGCGGCCAGCGCTGGTGGCTGGGCAACCTGCGCCTGATGCGCGAACAAGGCCTGGCCGACGCTGCGCTCGAAGACGCCCTGGCCCAACAGGAGCGGCAGGGCCGCACCGTCACCTTGCTGGCTGACGCGCAGGCCGTGCGCGCGCTGTTCGCCGTGGCCGACCCGCTGCGCGGCCACGCGCGCCAGGCCATCGCCGAACTGCGCGCGCTGGGCGTGCACCCGGTGGTGTTGAGCGGCGACAACCCGGCCACCGCACAGGCCATCGCGGCCGAGGCGGGCATTACCGACGCGCAGGACGCGCTCGGCGGCCTGCTGCCGCAGGACAAGCTGGACACCCTGGCCGCGCTGCAGCGCACGCGCGGCCCCACCGCCATGGCGGGCGACGGCATCAACGATGCCCCCGCGCTGGCCCAGGCCGACGTGGGCTTCGCCATGGGCGGCGCACACAGCACCGGCATGGCCATGGAGACGGCCGACGTGGTACTCATGAACGACGACCTGCGCCGCATTCCCGACACCGTGCGGCTGGCGCGCCGCGCACACGCCGTGCTGTGGCAGAACATCACCCTGGCGCTGGGCATCAAGGCCGCGTTCTTCACCCTGGCGCTGCTGGGCATGGCCAGCATGTGGATGGCCGTGGCAGCCGACATGGGCGTGAGCCTGCTGGTGGTGGCCAACGGGCTGCGCCTGCGCCGCGGTGCCTCTATCGCGGCGAAGGAGGCCGCATGACCATGACCCAATCACCACAAAGCCGCCAGCGCGCCGCCTACGACTACCTGCTGCAGCGCTGGCGCACCAGCGTGGATGCGCCCACCGAACAGCGTTGGCGCTACCTGGAGGCCGCCCATGTGGTGGGCCAGAACCGCCTGGGCCTGCACTGGCGCGCGCACTGGCAGATGCTGCGCTTTGCGCGCCAGTTGGGCGACGCGCCGGAGGCTCGGGGCCAATGGGCGCGGCTGGGCCTCACGCTGGTGGGCCACCTGGTGCGCCGGCTGCCGCAGGGCAACATCGGCCGTGCCAGCGTGCCCGCACTGCGGCCCATGGTGCCCAGCGTGGCCGTGCGCGCATGCATCACCGAAGCCATGCAGGCCACCCAGCCCCCCGGCACGCCGGGTGCCCCAGAGATGAGTCAAATCGACCTCTAACGCCCGACTGACAATCGAACACAGCTCATCTTTTAGGAGCATCACACTGCCCAGACACGGGAATTTGACCCAGCGCAAGACACAGCGACCGATGCCGTGGTGCAATCGCGCCCCCGCCGGTCACCACGGCGACTGCCGATCCCGCCCATGTCCACCACCACCGCCAACGCCGCTCCCGCCATGGTCCCGCACACCCGCACCGAAGACGCCGTGGCGATTGGCGTGGGCGTGACGCTGATCTCCGTGGGCGTGGCCTTCCTCGCCAGCGCCGGGCTGCTCACCGGCGGCATGGCGGGGCTGGCCTTCGTGCTGCACTACGCCACGGGCATCGGCTTCGGCAAGCTGTTCTTCGTGCTCAACCTGCCGTTCTACTGGTTGGCGCTGCGCAAGCTGGGCCTGGCCTTCACGCTCAAGACCTTCGCGGCCGTGGCGCTGCTGTCGGTGCTGTCGGAGCTGCAGTCGCAGTTCCTGCAGATCAGCGAACTGCAGCCGCTGTATGCGGCCATCACCGGCGGGCTGATCATGGGTATGGGCTTTTTGGTGCTGTTCCGCCACCGCTGCAGCCTGGGGGGCGTGGGCATCATGGCGCTGTACCTGCAGGACCGCTTCGGCTGGCGCGCCGGCAAGGTGCAGATGGCCGTGGACTGCTGCATCGTGCTGGCGGCGCTGGTCACAGTGGAGCCGCTGCGCGTGCTGTGGTCGGTCATCGGCGCGGTGGCGCTCAACCTGGTGCTGGCCATGAACCACCGGCCAGGGCGCTACATGGCGGTCTGACGGCACGCGGCCGGGCCATCGCCCGGCGCTCGCTCTGGCGGGAACTTCCTGCACCGCGCCGGTATCATTCGCTGCATGCGCCACGCCGTTGCCATGATCCTGGGTCTGCTGCTGGTCCTGCGGGGCCTGCTGGGCGACGCCATGGCCATGGGCGTTGCACCGGCCACGCCCGCGCAGCCCACCATCGCGGCAGCCGCTACCCACCACGCTATGGCAAGCGACACGCACGACCACGGTGGTCATGACGGCGACCATGCCAGCGCATCAGCACAGCCGCACTGCTGCGATACCGGCGGGGCGGTCCACGCGGAACACCCCGCCGGCTGTTCGGCCTGCGGCGCCTGCCATTCGGCCTTCTACGCGCCGGTCTGGGCGCCCGCCTTCCATGGACGGCACGACAGCACGTTGCAACCGCACCATGGCACCCCCTTTGCCAGCGCCACGGCTGCGCAAGCCATCAAGCCACCCATCTCCTGAGCACTGACGCCCGAAGTGCGTCCGCAATCGGCTGCATGTCCCCCGACGGGGCCGCAGCCGAGCGTCGCGGACGCGGTTTTGTCATGTTTGACGGGAGACTCCCATGCGCTTCGCGCACCCCACCAGCCCTGCGGCCATGATGGCCCTGGCGGCCCTGGCCGGCATCGCACCGCCGACCTGGGCGCAGGTTGACAATGCTCCTGCCGCCCCATCGCAGACCGCCACCGCCGACTCGGCACAGGCCCCCAGTCTGCCCTTGCACCACCAGCCCCTGCTCCCCAGCGGCGACGTGGCCGAGGCCGACATCGGCTGGAAGGCCGCCAACACCGCCGTGGGCGCCTTTCCCGGTGGCCACTCCGACATCGTGCGCTGGGAAGCCGAGCAGGCACGCGCCGCGCCGCCCAGCCCTGGCATGCCCACCCCGAAACACCACCACGGAGGCCAGCCATGAGGCGCCCTCCGCTCGCCCTGGCTGCGCTGGCCGCCGCACTGGTGTTGGCCGGCTGCGCCAGCGTCGCCCCCGATGGGCTGCGCGGCGACGTGCAAAGCCATGTCCAGCCCCGCCTGCCCGACGGCGCGCAACTGCCCGCGCCCGATGCGCAAAGCCGCAGCGACGCGCAGGCCCAGATCACCGAATGGCTGCGCCTTCCCGTGGATGCGGACACCGCCGTGCGCGTGGCGCTCTTAAACAGCCCCGCGCTGCAGGCCCGCCTGGCCAATCTGGCCGCGCAGGATGCGCAGCGCGCACAGGCGCTGACCCTGTTCAACCCCACGCTGACGCTGGGGCGATTCACCAGCGGGCATGAGCGCGAGATCGAGCGCCAGCTCGGCTTCAGCCTGGTCAACGTGATCACCCTGCCCTGGCGCACGCGTTGGCAAGGCTGGCAGATGGAGCAGGCCACGCTGGCCGCCGCACAGGACGTGCTGCGCCTGGCCGCGGACACACGCCGCGCCTGGCTGCGCGCCGTGGCCGCCCGGCAGGTGCTGGCCGCGCGCGAACGCATGCACGAGGCGGCCGAGGCCGGCGGCGAGCTGGCGCGGCGCATGGCGCGCGTGGGCAACTTCAGCCGGCTGCAGCAGGCACGCGAAATCGCCATCACACAGGACGCGGCAGCACAGCTGGCCCGCGCGCGGCTGAATGCCGCGCTGGAGCGCGAGCAACTGGCGCGGCTGATGGGGCTGTGGGGCGCGCAGGCCGACTTCACGCTGCCCGATGCGCTACCCGCCTTGCCCGCGGCGGATGCACTGCGCGGCGGCGACGACGCCGAAGCCACGGCCCTGCGCGAGCGGCTGGACCTGCGCGCACTGCGCCGCGACCTGGACACCACCGCCGACCGCAGCGGCTGGGCCGGGGTTGGATCCGTGTTCGGCGACATCGGCCTGAGCTACAGCCGCAACACAGCCACCGAGCGCGCCTCCGGCCACCGCGAGACCACACGCGGCTGGGAGGTAGAGCTGCCTCTGCCGCTGTTCGACTGGGGCGCAGCCGCCACGGGCCGCGCGCGGGCCGAGCTGCAGCACAGCGCCGCGCAACTGCAGGATGCCGCCATCCGCGCACGCAGCGAGGCACGCAGCCACTGGCTGCGCTACCGCACCGCCTGGGACCTGGCGCACCAGCAGCAGGCCGAGGCGCTGCCGCTGGCGCGCTTCATGCAAGACGAGGCCGTGCTGCGCTACAACGGCATGTTCATCAGCGTGTGGGAGCTGCTGGCCGAGGCGCGCCGCGCCAGCCAGGCCGTGGCCGCCGCCACCGAGGCGCAGCGCGACTTCTGGCTCGCCCAGACCGACCTGCAACTGGCTCTCACGGGCACATCGCCCGGCGCGCCGACCGGCCTGCCGTCCGCTCCCACCACCTCCAACGCCCCTTCGGAAGGCCACTGACATGCAGCGCCGCCACTTCTTCTCCGGCGCCGCCACGGCCGTGGTCGCCGCCTCCGCCGCATCGGTGAGCCGCGTGGCCTTGGCCGCGCTGCCCGAGGCGCCCTCGCAATCCTCTGCCGACACGGCCGCGCCGCTAACCCCGTCCAGCGGCCGGCCCTACCAGCCCGTGGTCACGCTCAACGGCTGGACGCTGCCATGGCGCATGAACGCCGGCGTCAAGGAATTCCACCTGGTGGCCGAGCCGGTAGTGCGCGAGGTGGCGCCCGGCTTCATGGTCAACATGTGGGGCTACAACGGCCAGAGCCCGGGCCCGACCATCGAGGTGGTGGAAGGCGACCGCGTGCGCATCTTCGTCACCAACCGCCTGCCCGAGCACACCAGCGTGCACTGGCACGGCCAGCGCTTGCCGAGCGGCATGGACGGCGTGGCCGGGCTTACCCAGCCGCACATCCCCGCGGGCAAGACCTTCGTGTACGAGTTCACGGCGCGCCGCCCCGGCACCTTCATGTACCACCCGCATGCGGACGAAATGGTGCAGCTGGCCATGGGCATGATGGGCCTGTGGATCACGCACCCGAAGGCGCGCCACCCCCTGATCGCGGAGGTGCAACGTGACTACGCCTTTCTGCTCAGCGCCTACGACGTGGAGCCGGGCAGCCTCACGCCCAAGGTCAACACCATGACCGACTTCAACATCTGGACCTTCAACAGCCGGGTGTTCCCCGCCATCGACCCGCTGGTGGCACGACAGGGCGACCGCGTGCGCATCCGCGTGGGCAACCTGACCATGACCAACCACCCCATCCACATCCATGGGCATGAGTTCGAGATCACGGGCACCGACGGCGGGCCGACCCCGAAGGCCGCGCGCTGGCCCGAGGTGACCACCGACGTGGCCGTGGGCCAGATGCGGCAGCTGGAGTTCATCGCCGACGAGCCCGGCGACTGGGCGCTGCACTGCCACAAGAGCCACCACACCATGGGCGCCATGGGCCACGGCGTGCCCACCATGATCGGCGTGGACCATCGCGGCCTGGTCGGGAAGATCCAGAAGATCATTCCCGACTACATGGTCATGGGCGAGCGCGGCATGGCCGACATGGGTGCGATGGAAATGCCGCTGCCCGACAACACCTATCCCATGATGACCGGCACCGGCCCCTTCGGCCCGCTGGAGATGGGCGGCATGTTCACGACCTTGAAGGTCCGCCAGGGCCTGGCCGCCCAGGACTGGCGCGACCCGGGCTGGTACCAGCACCCGGCGGGCACGGTGGCGCACGAATGGGCCGGTGCGCCCTTGGACGCCACAGCCCCGCGCCAGATCCCGCCCGGCCGGGCCCCCGGCGCCCCCAGCGTGCGCAAGCCGGGTGCCAGCCACGAACACCATTGAACTCTCGGAGAAACCCATGAAATCTATCAAATTCATAGCTGCTTGCGCTTTACTGGCGGGCGCTTCAGCCAGTTTTAGCCATGAGAACATGCACAACAGCCACCCTACCGTCGCCCCGCAGCAGCAAGAATGGGGGATTGCGGGAGAGGCCAAGGGCGCAAAGCGCACCATCACCTTGCGCATGACGGACGACATGCGCTTTACCCCGTCGCACTTCACCGTCAAACAGGGCGAGACCGTGCGCCTGCGCGTGGAGAACCAGGGCCAGGTCATGCATGAGGTGGTGCTGGGCACACAGGGCACGTTGGACCAGCATGCGGCCATGATGCGCCAGTACCCCGACATGGAGCACGCCGAACCCCACATGGCCCACGTGGCCCCGCGCGCCAAGGAAGACCTGGTCTGGCACTTCAACCGGCCCGGCCGCTTCGACTTCGCCTGCCTGATCCCCGGCCACTACGAAGCAGGCATGCGCGGCACCTTCACCGTCACGCCCTGAACAACACCACCACCCGCATCATCAGGAGTCCACCATGCGAATCACGCAACCCACCCGCCGCCAATGCATCACGGCCCTCGCCGCCGGCTTGGCCGGCGCTGCCCTGCCCGCCCTGGCCCGTGCCGCCGCCCCGCAGACTGCCGTGGAGGTCTGGAAAGACCCCAACTGCGGCTGCTGCAAGGATTGGGTGACCCACATGCAAGCCAACGGCTTCACGGTCACCGTGCACGAAACGGGCAACGCCGCCGTACGCGCCAAGCTCGGCCTGCCCACGCGCCTGGGCTCATGCCACACCGCGCTGGTGGGCGGCTACCTGCTCGAAGGCCATGTGCCCGCTGCCGACGTGCGCAAGCTGCTCAAGGACAAACCCAAGGCCCTGGGCCTCACCGTCCCGGGCATGCCGGTGGGCAGCCCCGGCATGGACGGGCCCGAGTACAACGGCCGCAAGGACCCGTACGACGTGCTGCTGGTCACCAAGAACCTGATGAACAGCGACGTCTCCACGCGCGTATTCACCAGCTACCGTTGATGCACACCATGAAAGGCCACGCCATGCCATCCCACACCCTGCCAGCGCGCGCGCCGCGCATCGCCCTCGCACCCGTGGCCGCTCTGGCACTGCTGGGCCTGCCCGGCAGCTGGGCACATGCCCAGGGCTCGGACCACGACGCCCATCACACCGAAACGCCCGCCGCGTCCGGCGACAGCACGCAGGATCTCAGCGAGGGTGAAGTCACGCGTTGGGATGCACGCAGCGGCAAGATCACGCTGCGCCACGGCGAGCTCAAGAACCTTGCCATGCCGCCCATGACCATGGTGTTCACGTTGCGGGACCCGGCACAGGCGGCCACCTTCAAGCCCGGCGACAAGGTGCGCTTTCGGGCCGAACGGGTGAAGGGCGTATTCGTCGTCACCCATATCGAACCATTGCGCTGACGCCCCACGGACCGGGCGGCAGTTGCCCGGCCCCTTGCCGCACCAAGGAGCCCTCATGCATTCCCACAGCACGCCGCCCGCAGCTGCCCCACACGGGCAGCACCTACACCACAGCCCCCACGTGCCCCGGCCATCGGCCGCTCCACCCGCCCCACCAACCGCCGACACGGTCTATACCTGCCCCATGCACCCGGAGGTGCGACAGAGCGGCCCCGGCCACTGCCCCAAGTGCGGCATGGCGCTGGAGCCGGTACTGCCCAGCCTGGACGCAGCCGATGACAACCCCGAACTGCGCGACTTCTCGCGCCGCTTCTGGTGGACGCTGCCGCTCACCATGGTCGTCACCACGCTGGCCATGGCCGGGCACCGGCTGGGTTGGGTCGGCATGGCCACGCAAAGCGGGGTAGAGCTGGTGCTGACGCTGCCCATCGTGCTGTGGGCCGGCGCACCGTTCTTCGTGCGCGGTTGGCAATCCGTGGTGCAGCGCAGCCCCAACATGTGGACTCTGATCAGTCTGGGCACGGGCGCGGCCTTCCTCTACAGCGTGGTGGCCACCGTGGCGCCGGGCGTGTTCCCGGCCTCGTTCCAGTCCATGGGCCGCGTGGGCGTGTACTTCGAGGCGGCCGCGGTCATCATTTCGCTGACGTTGCTGGGCCAGATGCTGGAGCTCAAGGCGCGATCACAGACCTCGGCCGCCATCCAGTCGCTACTGGGCCTGGCGCCCAAGACTGCGCGCCGCATCGCCGCCGACGGCAGCGAGGAGGACGTGCCGCTAGCCCACGTGCATGAGGGCGACCTGCTGCGCGTGCGTCCCGGCGAGAAGGTGCCGGTGGACGGCGTGGTCGTCGAAGGCAGCAGCGCCGTGGACGAGTCCATGCTCACGGGCGAGCCGCTGCCAGTGAGCAAGCGCACGGGCGACAAGCTGATCGGCGCCACGCTCAACACCAGCGGGGCGCTGGTCATGCGCTCCGAACTCGTGGGTGCGGCCACGATGCTGTCGCAGATCGTGCAACTGGTGGCGCAGGCCCAGCGGTCGCGCGCGCCCATGCAGCGCATGGCCGACCGCGTTGCGGGCTGGTTCGTATTGGCCGTGGTCGGCGTGTCTGTGCTCACGCTGCTGGGCTGGGGCCTGTTCGGGCCCGAGCCCAGGTGGGTCTACGGCCTGATCAACGCTGTGGCGGTTCTCATCATCGCCTGCCCCTGCGCGCTGGGCCTGGCTACGCCGATGTCCATCATGGTGGCCACGGGGCGCGGCGCCACGCAGGGCGTGCTGTTCCGCGATGCGGCCGCCATCGAGCATATGTGCCGCGTGGACACGTTGATCGTGGACAAGACCGGCACCCTGACCGAGGGCCGGCCGCGCTTTGAGCGCACCGTGGCCGCGCCCGGCTGGGGCGAGGCAGAGGTGCTGCGCCTGGCCGCCAGCCTGGACCAGGGCAGCGAGCATCCGCTAGCGGCGGCCATCGTCGCCGCGGCACGCCAGCAGGGGCTGGCGCTGGACGCGGCCGAACAGTTCGACTCGGCCTCGGGCATCGGCGTGCGCGGCCGGATCGCGGGCCGCACCTTGGCGCTGGGTAACACGGTGCTGATGCAGCAGTCCAGCGTGAATACGGGACCGCTGGCGCAGGCCGCCGAGGCACTGCGCGGCGAAGGCGCCAGTGTGATGTTCCTGGCCGTGGATGGGCAACTGGCGGGCCTGCTGGCTGTCTCCGACCCCATCAAGGCCAGCACGCCCGACGCGCTGGCCGCCCTGCATGCGGCCGGCCTGCGCATCATCATGGCCACCGGCGACGGGCTGACCACGGCAGGTGCCGTGGGACGGCGCTTGGGCATCGACGAGGTGCACGGCGAGGTATTGCCCGCCGATAAGCTGGCCCTGGTCGAACGCCTGCAGGCCGAGGGACGCACCGTGGCCATGGCCGGCGACGGCATCAACGACGCGCCGGCACTGGCGCGCGCCGACGTGGGCATCGCCATGGGAACCGGGACGGACGTGGCCATGAACAGCGCCCAGCTCACCCTGGTCAAGGGCGACCTGCGCGGCATCGCCACGGCGCGCGCACTGTCGCAGGCCACGGTGGCCAACATGCGCCAAAACCTGGGCTTTGCCTTCGTCTACAACGCGCTGGGCGTGCCGCTGGCCGCCGGCCTGCTCTACCCGTTCACGGGCTGGCTGCTGTCGCCGATGATCGCGGCGCTGGCCATGAGCCTGAGCTCGGCCTCGGTGATCACGAATGCCCTGCGGCTGCGCCGCGCACGGCTTTGAGAGCACCCCGCAAGACGCGGGGACAGGTGCTGGCGCGGCACCATAATCGGCGCCCATGCAAGCTTGCTCCCTGCACAGCGCCTGCGGCGCCATCACCGACGTTGCCGGCATCGAGGTCGGCCACTTCACCGACCCACGCCGCCCCACCGGCTGCAGCGTGGTGATTGCGCGCGAGGGTGCCGTGGCAGGCGTGGATGTGCGCGGCGCCGCCCCCGGCACGCGCGAGACCGACCTGCTGGCCCCGGGCAACCTGGTGGAGCAGGTGCACGCCATCATGCTGGCGGGTGGCAGCGCCTGGGGGCTGGAGGCCGCCACGGGGGCCGTGCGCTGGCTGGAGGAGCACGGCGTAGGGCTGGACGTGGGCGTGGGCCGCCTGCCACTGGTGCCAGCGGCCGTGCTGTTCGACCTGCACGTGGGCGACATGAAGGTGCGTCCCGATGCGACGGCCGGCTATGCGGCCTGCGCCGCCGCCACATGCGAGCCGCCAGCCGAGGGCAACGTAGGCGCCGGCGCTGGCGCCGTGGTGGGCAAGATGTTCGGCCTGCAGCACGCCATGAAGGGCGGCGTAGGCACAGCCTCGGTCACCGTCGCGGGCGTCACGGTGGGTGCGCTCATTGCCTGCAACGCCGTGGGCGACGTGGTCGACCCGGACACCGGGCGCCCATTGGCGGGCGCCCGCGCTGCCGACGGGCTGACGCTGCGCGATACACGGCACGCGCTGCTGCGCGGCGAGCGCCCTCATCCCCTGCTGGCCGGCAGCAACACCACGATCGGCGTGATCGCCACCGACACGCGGCTGACCAAGGTTCAGGCTCAGCGACTGGCCGTCGCCGGCCATGACGGCCTGGCCCGCAGCATCAACCCCGTGCACACCATGAGCGACGGAGACACGCTGTTCACGCTGGCGACGGGTCACGTGCCGCACCACCCCGGCATGATGGTGTTGGCCACGATGGCGGCCGAGGCGGTGGCCCGCGCCACCGTGCGCGCCGTGCTCGCCGCGCGCACCCTGCGCACGGCCGAGGGCCTGGCACTTCTGTGCCATGCCGATCTGGCTGTCGGGAGCTAACCATGGGACAGATGTCACGCCGCCTGCGCACGGCGCTGCTGTCGCTGCGCGACCTGTTGGTGTCTGCCGGCCCGCTGGCGCTACTGGGCGCGGGCCTGGTGCTCCTGGCCTATTGGTGGCTCAACCCCACGCCGCCGCGCACGGTGACGCTGGCCACCGGCCCCGCGCAGAGCGCCTACGAGGCCTTCGGCCAGCGCTATCGCGACGCACTGGCGGCAAGCGGGATCAACGTGGTCTTGCTGCCCAGCGATGGCTCGTCATCCAACCTGCAGCTGCTGCGCGATGGCCACGCCGACCTCGCCTTCGTGCAAGGTGGCACGGGTGAGTTGCGTCCCGAGGACAGTGATGAGCTGGTCTCGCTGGGCAGCCTCTTCGTGGAGCCCATTTGGCTGTTCTACCGCGGCGATGTGGCGCGCCGCATCCACCGATCGGCCCGGTTGGAGGGGCTGCATCAGCTGCGCGGGCTGCGCGTGAACGTCGGCTCGCCCGGCAGCGGCGTACCAACGCTCATGGAGCGCCTGCTGGACGCCAACCACATTCCGCTGGATGCCCTGACGCTCACGCGTCTGGAGCAGACGCCCGCCACGGTGGCGTTCCTGGCGGGGCGGCTGGACGCCCTGGTGTTCGCCTCCGCCCCCGAGTCATTGATGGTGCAGATGCTGCTGCAAACGCCCGGCGTGCAGCTCATGCACTTCCCGCAGAACGAGGCCTACAGCCGCCGTTTTCCGTTCCTCACGCCGGTAGTGCTGCCACGCGGCGTGGTGGACCTGGCGGCCAACGTACCTCCGCGCGACGTACGGCTGGTGGCATCCACCACATCCCTGCTGGCGCGTGAAGGCACCCACCCCGCCCTGCTGCAATTATTTGCCCAGAGCGCGCAGGGCATCCATGGCAATGCGGGCTGGTTCAACCGTGCGCGCGAATTCCCCAGCACCCGGCACGCGGAACTGCCCATTGCCAAGGAGGGCGAGCGCGCCATCAACGAGCCGGCGCCGCTGATGCAGCGCTATCTGCCATTCTGGATCGCCAACCTCGTCGAGCGCATGTGGCTGGTACTTGGTATCTTGATTGCGGTCATGCTGCCGCTGTCGCGCGTGGTGCCGCCGCTGTACCAGTTCCGCGTGCGCTCGCGCGTGTTCCGCTGGTATGGGCATCTGCGCGACATCGAAGACGACATGGAACGAGGAGAGGCCACCCCCGACGCGCTGCGCGAACGGCTGGACCGCATGGAGGCGCAGGTGGAAAAAGTGAGCGTGCCACTGTCCTATGCCGACGAGCTCTACGCCCTGCGCAACCACATCCAACTGGTGCGCCGGCGCCTGCCACGCGCGGCAGGCTGAACGGCAGTCCGCGCGACCGGCGGAGCGCCCTAGCGCAGCTTGGCAGGCTTGGTGCGCACGGCGCGCAAAGCGCGGTCCACCACCGGCTGGTCGGAAATCAGGCGGAATGCCCCGTCAGAGGACAGTTTGTCGATCATGCGCCGCGTCATGGACTGCGTGCTCGCGTCGGCTCCGGTGAACAAAAACAGCGTGTTGTGCGGGCTGCACCAGGTGAGCTGGGTTCGTACCGCACGCTGGTTGGTGATGATTTCCACCCACTGGCCGATGCGCAATGCGGGCTGAGCCACTGCTCCGGCCATCGACGGGTCCGCCGCGGCGGCCGTATCGGAAGACAGCACATCGTCAGCGCGCGTTTCAGGGCTGACCTCTTCCGCCGGCGTGTCGCCGAAGACGCTCGCCGCTGCGTAGTTCAGCGCTTCACCCTGAAGCTGCGCCAAGCGCTGCGTCACTTCGGCAATACGCTCGATCGGGTGGTCAATGCTCTCCAGCCCACGCACCAACACCGGCACCATGTCGGCAATGGCCTGGCCCAGGCGCTCCGGGTCCGAGCGCAACTGCTCGGGCTGCGCGCAGCACAGCAGCAGCGGCACCAACGCCAGGTAGCCTCCGGGGTCTCCGCCGGTTTCCTGGGGCTGGCTGCTTTGCGCCTGCGCCACCACGTCCGCCCACGGGCCGGTCACGAAGGCCAGCAGGTCGGCCGGCACCTTGTCCGCATCGGGCAGGCGGCGGAAGTCGGCGGCAATCTTCTCGGCCAGCAATTCCCGCTGCTCCCGCTGGAGCAGTTCGCGCTGCTGCGCTTCATGGCGTTCAAGCTGGCGACGCTCCTGCGCGGTCCAGGCCTTTTCCAGCGCCTTGAGCACTTGGGCGAACGGTGCGGCATCCCGGACCTCGATGGAAGCCAGGTGGCCTACGGCTTCGTTCACCAGCCGCATGAAGCGGCTGAAGGCGGGCCCATCCTCGGCGTTGAACGCCAGGCTGCGCTGGGTCAACTCGTCCAGCAGGCGCCGGGCGGGGTGCTGCTCATCCGTGAAGAACCGCGTGTCGTGCTGCACCAACTCCTTCAGCGCGGGCTCCAGGCTTTGCACGGCACGCTGCATGGGGGGCAGCAGCCGCGAATCCTGCGCAATGTTGTCCATCATGCGGCTCACGACCTCATGCGCCGTCCGCGTGGGGGATGCCGCCACCGGCGCATGTGCAGAGGTGCCGTTCCAGCCCGTCACCGGGACCGCAGCCCCCCCCGACAGACGGCCCACGATGCGTTCCAGCTGCGCAATGTCTTCCATTGCTTCCACCGCGGCCGGCGTGACGTACGCGTTGGCCGGAGTAGCTGCCGTATAGCCGCCGCGTGCATCGTAGGCGAAAGGGTCACCACCACCGGCCAGCATCTGGCGCAGGATACCCACCGTCAGCAGCGCTTCTTCGGCCTGCGGCGCCAAGGCCACGTTGCCCGAGGCGCCTCCCCAGCCTGCCCCGTAACCTTGGCCATAGGCGCTCGCGGCACCATATTCGCTGGCCGGCGCACCATAGGCCGAGGGCGGCGCGTAGCCCACGCCCATCTGGGAACTGTGGGCATATCCACCACCATGCCCGCTGCGCACACCCGGGGCTCCCGCCACCGCATAGCCCACGGGCTCGACGCCATGCTCGCGCAGGCTCTGGGCGGCGCGCTTATAGGCGCTTACCAGTTGCATGCCCAGCAGTTCGCGCATCTGGCTCATCCACAGCTGCCGCACTTCCCCACTTACACCGGTATCGCTCACCACTTGCTGCAGCGCGCGGATGTAATTCTCAGGGCGAAAAGGGTTGCTCTCGGGTTGCACGCTGTGCAGGCCCTGCGCCGAACTGACGAGCGTGTTGAGTTCCGCCAGCGTTGCCTCTGTCGCCAGAGCGGCGATCTGCTGCGCCCGCGACAGCTCCACCTGGACCAGCACGTCGGCATCGTCCATGAGGGCGAGCTCGCCCAGGTCCATTCCGCCGGGCTGCCCGGCCCTCGTCTTCGCGGCCGAGGGGCCTTCGGCAAAAATCTCCAGCAAGGCCATGGGGTAGGCCTTGGGCAACGAAGCCTCGTGCTGCTTGAGTAAGCGCAAGGCATCGCTGATCTGGGTACGCTTGTGAAGGTCGCGGGTGGAGGACTCCTGCGCCGTGAGCGCTTCGCGCGTACCAGTCACCAGCGCCTCCATCAGGGCCTCGCTGTCCCTGACGGCGTTGACAACGCAGGCGCGAAAAACCGTACGGGCGCGGGACGCGGAAAGGGACATGGTGGGGACGGACGAAGAATGGGCGGCGGTCCGCCCGATGCTACTACCTGTAAGTGCTTATTTGAGGGCCTTGTAGCGCATACGCTTCGGTTTCGCACCCTCTTCACCCAATCGTTTTTTCTTATCAGCTTCGTATTCTTGGTAATTACCGTCAAAGAATACCCATTGGCTGTCGCCCTCGGCGGCCAGGATGTGCGTCGCGATACGGTCGAGGAACCAACGATCGTGGCTGATGACCAGCACGGTGCCAGCGTATTCCAGCAACGCGTCTTCCAGCGCACGCAGGGTTTCCACGTCCAGGTCGTTGGACGGTTCGTCCAGCAGCAGCACGTTGCCGCCCTGGATCAGCGTCTTGGCCAGGTGCAGGCGGCCGCGCTCGCCCCCGGACAGGTTGCCCACCTTCTTCTGCTGGTCCTGGCCGTTGAAGTTGAAGCGCCCGGCATAGGCGCGCGACGCCATTTGGAACTTGCCCACATTGATGATGTCCAGCCCGCCGGAGATGTCCTCCCACACGGTCTTGTCATCGGCCAGTGCGTCGCGGTGCTGATCGACAAACGCCATCTTCACGGTCTGGCCGATTTCCACGGTACCGGAATCAGGTTGCTCCTTGCCCGCGATCAGCTTGAACAGGGTCGACTTGCCGGCACCGTTCGGGCCGATGATGCCGACGATGGCGCCGGCAGGGATGTTCATGCTCAGGTTGTCGATCAGCAGGCGGTCACCAAAGGCCTTGGAGACATTCTTGAATTCGATGACCTTAGAGCCCAGGCGATCCGCTACAGGAATGAAGATCTCCTGCGTTTCGTTGCGGCGCTGGTATTCGTAATCGCTCAGCTCTTCGAAGCGGGCAATACGCGCCTTGGACTTCGCCTGGCGGCCCTTGGCGTTCTGGCGCACCCACTCCAGTTCCTTCTTCAAAGCCTTGGCGCGAGCCTCCTCGCCTTTTTGCTCGGCTTCCAGACGGTTGCCCTTCTGGATCAGCCAGTCAGAGTAGTTGCCCTTGTAGGGGATGCCGTGGCCTCGGTCCAGTTCCAGAATCCACTCAGCGGCGTTGTCCAGGAAGTAGCGGTCGTGGGTGATCGCCACCACGGTACCGCTGAAGCGGTGCAGGAATTGCTCCAGCCAGTCCACGGATTCGGCGTCCAAGTGGTTGGTGGGTTCGTCCAGCAGCAGCATGTCGGGCTTGGACAGCAGCAGCTTGCACAGGGCCACGCGACGCTTTTCGCCACCCGATAGCTTGCCGATCACCGCATCCCACGCCGGCAGACGCAGCGCGTCGGCCGCAATTTCCAACTGGTGTTCGGAATCGGTACCGGCCGCGGCGATGATGGCCTCCAATTCACCCTGCTCTTTGGCCAGCGCGTCAAAGTCGGCATTCTCTTCCGCGTAGGCAGCGTATACCTCTTCCAGGCGGGCTTTGGCGTTGTTCACCTCGGCCATGGCTTCTTCCACGGCCTGGCGCACGGTGTGCTCGGGATTGAGTTGGGGCTCCTGGGGCAGGTAGCCGATCGACAGCCCGGGCATGGGCAGTGCCTCGCCTTCGAATTCCTTGTCCACGCCCGCCATGATCTTGAGCAGAGAGGACTTGCCGGAGCCGTTCAGGCCCAGCACGCCGATCTTGGCGCCCGGAAAGAAGCTAAGGGAAATGTCCTTCAAGATCTGCCGCTTGGGCGGCACGGTCTTGGTGACGTGGTTCATCGAGAAAACGTATTGGGCCATGGATTTATTCAGGAAACGGGCAGAAGAAGGCGCCAAAATTTTTTGCGCACAAACGCGGATTATCGGCGCATGCGACAATAGACCCCGTCTTGGGCTCCAGTTGCCCACGGCATCAGCCTAGACAAGCTGGGGACGAAGGAAGAATTTTCCGGGCTCCCACCCTTGCAATCATCTGCCTAACAAACTGGCTCGGCGGCCCGTAAAGTCGCCTGCGACAGGCCGATACCCAGCGCCCCGGATGGGCGCATCCAATTACATGACATTTGAAGAACTGAAGCTGGCGCCGGCCATTTTGCGGGCCGTGCAAGAACAAGGCTACGACAACCCGACCCCTATCCAGGCCCAGGCCATCCCGGCCGTCCTCGCTGGACACGACCTCCTCGCCGGCGCACAGACCGGCACTGGCAAGACCGCCGCGTTCACGCTGCCCATGCTGCACCGCCTGGCCGAAGGCCAAGCCCCACGCAGCCAGTTTGGCGGCAAGGGTGTGCGCGCCCTGGTGCTCACGCCCACGCGGGAGCTGGCAGCGCAGGTCGAAGAATCCGTGCGCGGCTACGGCAAATACCTGGATCTGAACTCCACCGTGATCTTCGGCGGCGTCGGTATGAACCCGCAGATCGAACGCATCAAGCGCGGCGTGGACGTGCTGGTGGCCACCCCTGGCCGCCTGCTGGACCTGCAGCAGCAAGGCTTCATGGACCTGTCCACCGTCGAGATCCTGGTGCTGGACGAAGCCGACCGCATGCTCGACATGGGCTTCATCCACGACGTGAAGAAGGTGCTGGCGCTGCTGCCCCAGTCCAAGCAAAGCCTGCTGTTCTCGGCCACGTTCAGCGACGACATCCGTGAACTGGCCAACTCACTGCTCAAGAACCCGCAGAGCATCCAGGTCACCCCGCGCAACACCACGGTGCAACGCATCAGCCAGGTGATCCACCCCGTGGGGCGTGGCAAGAAGAAGCAGGTGCTGCTGCACATCATCCAGGAACACGACTGGAGCCAGGTGCTGGTGTTCACGCGCACCAAGTTCGGCGCCAACAACGTGGCCGAGTACCTGACCAAGAACGGCGTTTCGGCCATGGCGCTGCATGGCAACAAGAGCCAGAGCGCCCGCACCCAGGCGTTGGAGGGCTTCAAGACGGGCCAGATCCGCGCCCTGGTGGCTACCGACATCGCGGCACGCGGCATCGACATCGACGACCTGCCGCACGTCGTGAACTACGAAATCCCCAACGTGCCCGAGGACTACGTGCACCGCATCGGCCGCACGGGCCGCGCCGGCCGCGAGGGCCATGCCGTGAGCCTCGTCTGCATGGACGAGGAAGGTTTCATGATGGAGATCGAGCGCTTCACCAAGCAAGAAATCCCTGTGCAGGTGATCGACGGCTTTGGCCCGGACGAGGGAGAGAAGGCCGAGCCCATCGCCATGGGTCGCCAGACCATCTGGGGCGGCGCGGGCAAGCCGCCCAGCCGCGAAGTCATGCAGGCAGCGGCCAAGGCGGCACGCCAGGAGATGATGGAGCGCATCCGCACCAACAAGGCGGCCACTGGCGGCCAGCGCGGTTCGCGCCAAGGCGGTGGCCAGGGCGAAGGCCAGCAGCGCGCCGGGGGCCAGAACGGCAGCGGGGGCCGCGGCGGCAACGTAGGCAATGCAGGCCGTCCTGCCGGTCCACGTGATCAGCAACGTCCGCAGAACACGGCCGGTGGCCGCCGCCGCGGCGGTCCCGCTGGTGCAGGCAATAGCGGCGGTAATGGCGGAAATCGCCGTTTCGACGACAGCCAGCCTCGCAGCGAGAACGCTCACCTGGGCACGCAGCTCGGCAACATTGGCATCGGCCCACGCCATGGCAGCGGCCGTGCCAGCCAGCCGGACCCCATGCGCACCAGCGTGGACAGCATGGCGGACCGCGGGCGTCGGGGCGGCTTCGGCCGTGGCAACGGCGGCGGCGGTGGTGGCCGCGGCCCACGCGGCGGCGGCTTCGGCCGCTGAGACCTTCACGACAACAGAAAGCCCGGCACAGCCGGGCTTTTTTCCATGGCCCCTGAGCCGACCACCCCGCCGCACGCGCAGGACATCAAAGCTGCCGGGTAACATCCGCCCCAGCACCACTTCCGCCACGCCCACCATGACGCCGAAGAATCTGCTCTCCCACACTTACGCGCTGCCAATCGCCGCAATCGCTGCACGGCACCGCGCTACCGCGCTGCTGGGCGCATTCCTGCTGTCCGCCTGCTCCAGCACGCCCCTGCCTCCGTGGCCCGCGCAGTCCTCCCCCCCCGCGCCCACTGGTCCGCAAACGTCCCGCGCCGTACCGCCGCCGCTGGGAACAGTGCAGCGTGGCGAAGTCGTGCCCAGCCCGGTCACGGTAACGCCCGTCGCTCCGGCCACCGAGCCGGCCTCCACCGCGCTCCCCTACAGCGCGGCTGTCGCGGCACGCTTTCCCGCGCCTTCCGTGCGGTACGAAACGCCGGGGCTCGCCGAGGGGCGCCAGGCTTTCACCACCAACGCCGAACTCACCCAATGGCTGCGTAATCTGGCCACGGCGCAGCGCGGCACGACCCGTGTGCAAATGCTCGACCTGGGGGTATCGCAGCGCGGCACACCCTTGCACGGCCTGGTGCTGACCCGCGCGGCTGGCACCGACGTGGCCGCGCTGGACGCCAGCCGCCGCCCCACGGTGCTGCTGCTTGGGCAGCAACATGGCGACGAACCCGCCGGCAGCGAGGCATTGCTCGTACTGGCGCGCGAACTGGCACAGGGTCTGCTGGAGCCCATGCTGGAGCGCATCAACGTGATCGTCGTTCCCCGCGCGAATCCCGACGGAGCCGAGGCCGGCACGCGAGCCACGTCCAACGGCATCGACATGAACCGGGACCACCTGCTTTTGCAGACTCCGGAGGCCCAGGCACTCGCCAAACTGGTGCGCAACTATCGCCCGATCGCCATTTTCGATGCGCATGAATACACCGTCACCGGACGGTTCCTCGAGAAATTCCATGCCATCCAACGCTACGACGTGCTGCTGCAGCACGCAACGACGGCCAACCTGCCGGAATTCATGACCAAGGCAGCTCTGGAATGGTTCCACCACCCCATGATCAGGGCCCTGGAAGCGGAAGGCCTGAGCCAGGAGTGGTACTACACCACCTCGACCCGCGCCGAAGACCTTCGCCTGTCCATGGGAGGGACGCAACCCGATACCGGCCGCAACGTGAATGGTCTGAAGAACGCCGTCAGCATGCTCGTGGAAACGCGCGGCGTGGGCATTGGCCGCACCCACATCCAGCGGCGCGTGCACTCGCAGGTGACGGCCCTCACCAGTGCACTGCGCAGCACCGTGGACCGCGCCGCCGACTTGGAGCAGGTGCGCTCCTATGAAGCGCGGGACATTGCCTCCCAGGCATGCCGCGGCGAGATCGTGGTGGAAGCCACGCAAACCCCCGGCCAGCGCGACCTGGTCATGCTGGACCCCCAGACCGGCGCAGACCGGACCCTGCGCGTGGATTGGAATTCCTCGCTGCAACTCAAGCCGGTCAAAAAACGCCACCGCCCCTGCGGCTATTGGTTGGCAAGCGGCGCAACGGATGCAGTGGAGCGCCTGAAGCTGCTGGGCATCCAGGTGATGCACGTCGCCGAGGCGGGCTCCGTACTGGCGGACATCTATGAGGAAACCAGCCGGGAGAGCTCCGAGCGGGAGGACGTGCGCGGAGCCATCCCTGGCGCCCGCCCGATCATCCGCGCCACCGTGACCCCCATGCGCAGCGCCATCGACGTGCCGGGAGGCAGCTATTACGTGTCTCTCAACCAGCCCTTGGCCAATCTGGCCGTGGCAGCGCTGGAGCCCGATACGCAGAACAGCTATTTCGCCAACCATGTCATCGGCCAGCTCGGCGATGTGGCACGGGTCATGGCACCTCCATCGCTGGTGTTTGAGGAGATGGACTGAAGAGCACGCCAGACTGCGACCACTCTTTAAATGATAGCTGCTTGCGCTTGCTGGATAAGCGCTAAAGGCATATTTGGCATCATACACAGCACCCGCACGGCGTCTTCTATTTCATGGGCTGCAGAGGCTGGTGCGGAAGCGCTCCGGGCGCCTGTATGATCCTGCACTCCGAGCGCGCACATCACCGCGCGCACCGCATACCTGCATCATCTGCCCGTAGCTCAACCGGATAGAGCAATTGCCTTCTAAGCAATAGGTCGGGGGTTCGAGTCCCTCCGGGCAGGCCACCTCACTTCGGCTGTGCCTCGGCATCCTGCGAAGACATCTTTCTGCGGCCGAGGTGCCACTGTCGGGCGGAAATGCGGGACGCCGTCCGACACTCTACAGCGCGTTGCGCGCTCTATGGTCTTGCTACCCCCTCACAGGAGAAGACCATGCTCAAGCGCCTCTTTGATCCCGCTGCCATGTATGCCCACCGTCTCGAGACCAGCCTGAATGAGGCGCGAATGGCGGCATTCGAACACGAAAACGCTGCCGAACACCATACTGCACTGGCACGGATGTACCGGCAGCGCATTGCACGGCTGGAAGCCGAGCTGGCTCCCGCAACTGCGGGCATACCTTCGCGGTTGATCCTCGACCCGGCGGGGCCCATTCCACGTGTGACCCCGCTCAAGAAGCCTCGGGAGCCGCACCAACGCATGCCAGCTTATCTGCCTCAAGGGGCGGGAGGATAGTGTGCGGTGCGACTGTGCAGAGCAACCTTTGGTACCCCGCCCCCTTCCCAGGACTCACGCCATGACGCCCCAGGACCCGACAGAACACCCGCTGCACACTGTGCCAGACGACTTACCGCGCCCGCCCGGTGATTTGCCACCGGCCCCACCACCGGTCTCGCCACCGCGGCAGCCCAACGAGGAAATACCAGCCAACTTGCCGGGTTAAACCACCTGCAGGCTCCACTAGCTTGGTTCTTGCATAGGGTCACCGGGTAGTTCGATGGGCGGCGTATTGTCGGGCGGATCAATGGGAATAGGTCGCGGCGGCACCTCGCCGGGATTCGGCGGGACGGGCGGGACCGGTTGAGGGGCGGGGGTTGCTGGCATGGGGCATCCTTTGTGCTGTTTGTAGTGCCTTTGCACTTGGCACTCCCGTCGGACAAAACCGTATGCAGGCGAACGGCTTCCGGCACGATCAGTCTGCTGTTCGGGAGTGCCTCTTCAGTCAGGCCACCGGTCACACCAACCTTGTTGAATGCAAAAGGCCCCCGCAGCTTGCGCTGCGGGGGCCTTTGTTATTTGGGGTGGCTGATGGGACTCGAACCCACGACGACAGGAATCACAATCCTGGACTCTACCAACTGAGCTACAGCCACCGTAGCCTTGAATTATAGCCTGATAAATCTACCCTCTGAGGTAACCGGCTTAGTTTTGTAGCTCTGCCTGGGCCACCGGTCGGGGGGCCTTGATCTGGACCTTGAAACGCTGCTTGAGCAAATCGTAATACGCTAGCGCCTCAGCAGACGCCCACGATTGCAAGTATTGCTCTCGCTCCATACGCGCACGAGCGTCGTCCACCCCGTCCCGGGGAACGACGCGGTTGATTTTCACCACGGCATAGCCCTGCGCACCAAGGTCCACACCTGTCCAGGCCGGGAGTTGGTCCACATTGGCACGCAAGGCGGCATCCACCACGGAACGAGGCTGATCCTGCAGCCGGTCCCGCGACACCGTCAACGCAGCAGTCAACCCGGAGGCTGCATCCGGCGCAGCCTTCCAAGCGGTCAGTTTGGCTTGGCCTTCCTGCCGCGCAAGTTCAGCGGACTTCTCGGCGATATAGATCGCGCGCACCTGGTCGCGCGCCTTGTCAAGCGGCAGCGTCATGGCGGGCTGGTATGCCGTAACGCGGCCGGCTGCCAGCACACTTGTACCGATCTCGATAGCCTCGGTATTGCGCTTGTTCTGCAGCGAGTCCGACTGGAACAGCGCCTCCAGGAAGCGTGCGTTGGCAAGCGGCCCCGCGCCGCCGGCAGCCGGAGTACGGGTAACCCCGTCGGCCGTCTGAATCTTGAGCTTGAGCTTGTCGGCGACGGGTTGCAGGCTGTCCGCCTGTTCATACACACCATTGGCAAACGCCTCGGCCACTTCTGCGAACTTGCGTTGAGCCTGCTGCTGCTTGAGTTCTGCCTCGAGCGAGGGGCGCAGCTCCTCGAAACTGGGCTGGCGCGGAGTCTTGATATCGGAAAGCAGGATGATGTGGAAGCCGAAGTCGGTTTCCACTACGTCGCTGATCTCCCCCTTCTTCATGGAAAAAACGGCGTCTTCAAAGGGTTTGACCATGGCTCCCCGGCCAAAAAAACCGAGGTCACCGCCGGACGGTGCTGAGCCCGGGTCCTGCGACTCCTTTTTGGCAATCTCCGCGAAGCTGCCCGGCGCCTTGCGTACCTGCGCGAGCAGTTCCTCCGCCTTGGCCTTGGCCTGGGTGCGCGCATCCGCAGGGGCGTCCTTGCTGGCGTTGATCAGTATGTGACTTGCGCGGCGCTCCTCCTTGCCCGCGAGGCGATTCAGGTTTTCCTTGTAATAGGTGCGCAGGTCATCTTCGCTGAGCGTGACCCCCGCTTTCACGGCATCAAGGTCAAGCACCACATACTCCACTGACGCTTGTTCAGCCTGCTGGAATTTCGCAGGATGGGCGGTGTAATAGGCCTCCAGGTCGGCATCCGTCACCACGACCTTGGACACAAACGCCGAAGCATTGAAACGGGCGATCTGGATTTCACGGCGCTGAAATAGTGCATCCAGTGCCAAACGTGCTTCCGTCGGGCCGCTGAACGCCGAACCCATGACACCGCCCATGACCTGGTTGACCGACAAGTCCTGGCGGATGCGTGCTTCAAGCCCCTCAGGGGTTAGTCCCTGCGCACCAGCCAGGGCGCGATAGGCTTCGGCATCCAGCGTGCCGTCAGCTCGTTTCAACGCCGCTATCTGCGGAATGCTCTGCAGCTCGCGTGCTAACCGCGCATCGCTGGTCAGCATGTGCATGTCCTGCGCCGCGACTTGCAGCACGCGGTCACGCACCAGCCGCTCCAACGTGGCATAGCGTGCCTGCGGTGAATCCAGCAGCTTGGCATCGATACCTGGCGACTGAGCGCGGATTCGATCGCTCTCCATACGGTGAGCGTTGTCCCAGTCGGCTTGGGTGATGTCCTTGCCATCGACCCGCGCTACCACCGGGCTTCCTCCGCTGAAATAGTTGCTGTCGATACCCACGAGGATGAACGACGGGATGATCAGCAAGAACAACAAGAACATGACGATCTTGGAGTGCTTGCGGATGGATTCGAACATGGTCAATCTTTCAACAGCTGCAAAAGAAAAGGCGAACTTGCGTTCGCCTTTGAATGGGGTGGTGGGTGCTAACGGGGTCGAACCGCTGACCTACGCCTTGTAAGGGCGCCGCTCTACCAACTGAGCTAAGCACCCCCCATATTTCACAATCAGTTCAAAGCATCTTTCAGTGCTTTGCCTGGACGGAACTTTGGAACTTTAGCAGCCTTGATTTTAATCGTAGCGCCCGTGCGGGGATTACGACCAGTGCGCGCAGCGCGCTTGCCGACGGCGAATGTGCCGAAACCGACGAGCGACACCGTGCCGCCCTTCTTGAGAGTCTTCTTAACCGCTTCGATCGTGGACTCCAGTGCGCGCGCAGCTGCAGCCTTGGAGATATCAGCGTTGTTGGCGATGTGCTCAATCAATTCGGTTTTATTCACAAGAAGCCTCTCGGGAAAAGAGTGGATGAATGTCTTTATGCAAATCTGGCCTCCGCGCCCCCTGCAACGGAAGCGGTCCGAAAGGCAGAGGCGGAGGGAACTGAAGCAGCGTCAGAAATTGCTGTGTCAGATTAAAGCCATCGCACTGTAGGGTGTCAATAAGACGTACCGCGTGGGCGACAGCATGGGAGCGAATTCTAGTCGTATTTGATCCCCGTCCCGGATTCGAGCACCGCTTTTGTTTCGACCTTGCGCGCTAGGCGCATTCCGTATTGACAAGCACTTTCTCCCTGCGGTGCCGAGTTGCCGCCACCAGCCTTCTCCATGTGGGCGCGGATTGCATTGCTATGTCATATATAGCAATGAACCCCTTTGGCACAAGGCTTTCCCAGCAGTAGCAAGAAACTTAACGGACTCTCGCACGAATTTCTGGCAGTGCTTTTTGCAGGTAATAAACCATGGACCACACCGTCAGCACTGCGGCGACCCAGATCAGCCAGGTACCCCACACACCCGTGTCAATGACGCCAAACAACTGCCCGTCATACAACAGGAAAGGAATGGCAATCATCTGCACCGTGGTCTTGAGCTTGCCGATCATGTGCACGGCCACACTCTTGCTCGCCCCGATCTGCGCCATCCATTCCCGCAAGGCACTGATAGCGATTTCGCGGCCGATGATGATGAGTGCCACGAACACATCGGCACGTTGCATATGCACGAGTACCAATAGCGACGCACATACCAAGAACTTGTCAGCCACGGGATCCAGAAACGCCCCGAACGCGGAGGTCTGGTTGAGCTTGCGTGCAAGAAACCCATCGAGCCAATCGGTGGCCGCAAAAACGATGAACATCACCGTGGCGATGAGGTTGCGCATCGCAGGGTCCAGCGGCGCATAGAACACTCCCACGATCAAGGGTATCGCGACAATGCGCGTCCAAGTCATGATGGTGGGAATAGTGAAAAACATGGGTGCCAATTGTGGCACGCGCGGCAATGCCCTGGGCCGTCAACCGGGTCAGCGCAGCGCGCGATAGATCTCTTCAGCCAAGTCGTGAGATATGCCCTCGACCATGGCGAGGTCGTCCACGCTGGCATCTGCCACGCCGCGCACGCCCCCAAAGCGCTGAAGCAGCCTTGCCCGTTTTTTAGGCCCCACACCGGGTATATCTTCCAATCGGCTGCCGCCTACGCGTACTTTTGCACGAGCGGCGCGCATTCCGGTGATAGCGAAGCGGTGGGCCTCGTCACGGATCTGCGCCACGAGCATCAGCGCAGCCGAGTCTCGCCCCAGATAGACTTTGTCGCGTCCATCCGCAAAGACCAGTTCTTCCAGCCCCACCTTGCGGCCCTCCCCCTTTTCGACACCAACGATGCGTGAGATATCCAGGCCCAGTTCCTGGAACACATCGCGCGCCATGCTTACTTGCCCCTTGCCACCGTCCACCAGCACCAGGTCCGGCAAGCGCGGGGCATTTGTCACCTCCGCTCCCCCTGCCTCACGCTGTGCTTCGGCAACCTTGCTGTAGCGACGCATGAGTACCTGACGCATAGCTGCATAGTCATCGCCCGGGGTAATGCCCTCGATTTTGAAACGGCGGTACTCGCCACTTTGCATTTTGTGGTGATGAAAAACCACGCAAGAAGCCTGGGTCGCCTCCCCTGCAGTGTGCGAAATGTCGAAACACTCGATGGTGAGGTCATCCAAGCTCTCTGCCTCCAGATCCAGCGCTTCCGCCAGGGCACGCGTGCGCGCCCGCTGGGAACCCTCCTCCGCCAGCAACCGTGCCAACTGGATCTGTGCGTTCTGCTCCGCCATTTCCAGCCAGATTCGCCGTTGTTCACGCGGCTGGTGGACGACTGTCGCTCGCACCCCCGTCTGCTGTGCCAGCACCCAAAGCAATGCGGGGTCGACTAGCTCGCTCGTAATCAGTGTCGGTGGCAAGGGTACCCCAAGGTAGTGCTGCGCAATGAACGCAGCAAGGATCTGCGCCGGCACCGACTGCTCGAGTCCGCTAGCCTCCTCTACCATTAGGTTATCCGGGGCATCCTCGCGCGTTTCCAGTTGGAAGACACCTGTCGCTTCCTCTACGTGAACCGGAAAGTAAGGCCTGTCGCCAAGGTGCCGGCCACCGCGCACCATCGCCAGGTTGACGCAGGCACGGCCGCCAGCCACTTTAACGGCGAGTATGTCCACGTCCTTGTCCGATGCCGTCTCCACCGCTTGTTGGTGCAACACACGTGCGAGTGCCGTGATCTGGTTGCGGACCTCGGCCGCCTGTTCAAACTCCAGCTTCTCGGCGTACGCGAGCATGCGTTCTTCCAGCGTTTGAAGCAGTTCCTGGGTTTCACCCAGCAGCATCGACTCCGCACTGCGGACATCTGCGGCATAGGCCGTTGGGGAAATCAAACCCACACACGGAGCGGAGCAGCGTTTGATCTGGTACAGCAAGCAGGGACGCGTGCGATTCGCAAACACCGTGTCTTCACAAGTACGCAACCGAAAAACCTTCTGCAGTAGCTGAATGCTTTCTTTGACGGCCCATGCGCCAGGGTAAGGACCGAAGTATCGGTGACGTTTATCCACTGCCCCGCGGTAATACGCCATGCGCGGGTAGCACTGACCCGGAGCATCCCCCGTACCGTCCTTTGCCGAGACACCGGTGATCTTGAGATAAGGGTAGCTCTTGTCGTCCCGAAAAAGAATGTTGTACTTCGGGCCCAGGGACTTGATGAGATTATTTTCCAGCAGAAGCGCTTCGGCCTCGGAGCGCACCACCGTCGTTTCCAGCCGCGCAATTCTGCCCACCATATGGCCAATGCGCGTGCCTCCGTGCTGCTTGCTGAAGTAGCTGCTGACCCGCTTTTTCAGGTTGCGCGCCTTGCCGACATATAGCAAGACATTCTGTGCATCGAAGTAGCGGTACACCCCGGGCAAAGGTGGCAGCGCCGCCACCTGTGCCAGAAGCTCATCCGAATAGGTTGTGGTCATGACGCTATTGTGGGCACGCGTCGAAAGCCTCTTCTATACCGTGCGAGGGGAGCACTGCAACTCACGCCATGGTGCTCGACACAGAGATTTGTCGAGCACGTTAGTGAAGGTGACGCGGCCGGCGTCCGCCGCCATGCCCGCTGCCACCCGGACCTCGTGGCGGTTTACCAATTTCAAGCGAACTCACCAGCGCATCAAAACGTTGAGAGAAGAGCTTGTCAATCTCTGAGACAACGCCACCGAGCTCCGAGCCGTCGAAGTGCCGCTCCATCAGATTGACCACATCTTGCACAAGAAGGTCACGTTGTACTTGCATGATGGCGGCGGGAGTGGGCCCCACAAACAGCATCACGAAATCATCACGCGCCTCTTCCTCCTCGGGTGCCTCATCCTCATCGAACTCGGCATCGTAGAACGTTACCTCGATGGCTGCGCCCTGCTCGGCCAATTCATTAAGACTCATGCACATTTCATCCAGAGACTGGCGGAAGTCTTCGTCGCCACGCACCGTCCAGCACATCTGCAGGATGTGTTCCTTGGCATCGAACTGTATGCCCGGCTCCTCCTCATAGGCGCTCGAAGCCCCATCCGCGAGAGAACGCGCTCCAGCGTACTTCCACAATGGCTTGAGAGCTTCCTGTAGCTGACTGAAGTCCACATCAGCACGCAATTGCACTTGACCATGGACGTGGATTTCAAAGGGAGCGTTGTAATGTGACATAGCGAATCCAGATGGTGCCCCGAGCCGGGGTCGAACCGGCACGCCCCTTCTCAGGAAGCGGCGGATTTTAAGTCCGCAGTGTCTACCAATTTCACCATCGGGGCGCCGGTCGGTATGCAAGCCATGAAGACAGAGTAGCGGGGCCGGCATTGTTGCGCAACACCACAGACGAACCGACTTCTTGCGCCAGCACTTCGACCAATAAAAAAGGGAAGCCGTAGCTTCCCTTTCAAATTTTGGAGCGGGAAATCGGTCTCGAACCGACGACCTCAACCTTGGCAAGGTTGCGCTCTACCAACTGAGCTATTCCCGCATTTTCCGCCACCAACTGGCACCGGAAAGACTCTGATTGTAGCATCAATTTTCCACCATTAGGCTTCCAATTGACCCTTTGAAGAAGCTTGCGCCTCCTCTACATACCACCATCTGGAGGCGCGGCCCGGAGTCGAACCGGGCTAAACGGATTTGCAATCCGGTGCATAACCGCTTTGCTACCGCGCCAGGTCTTGCGCCTTGATGAAAAGCGGAAGCATTGCCTCCTCTTTTCCTGGATATGGAGCGGGAAATCGGTCTCGAACCGACGACCTCAACCTTGGCAAGGTTGCGCTCTACCAACTGAGCTATTCCCGCATTTACCTAAGCCTCACACTGTAGCATGTTTAGCGTCGATAAGTGAAATTATAGAGTACTTTTCGCGTGCTCCAAGAATAGTGCAAAGTTTTTTCCATCAATGTTTCACGGAGCCCCGTGACACATCGGCGGATGCAGGCACCGCCACGGTTTGGGCGCCGTCGTCGTCTGCCAATGCAACAGGCTTGCGCTCGAGTGCTATCTCCAGCACCTTGTCGATCCACTTCACGGCGATGATCTCCAGACCACTCTTGACGTTGTCTGGAATTTCCTGGAGGTCTTTTACGTTTTCTTCAGGAATCAACACCGTCTTGATCCCTCCCCGCAAAGCCGCCAAAAGTTTCTCCTTGAGCCCACCAATTGCTGTGACCTCTCCGCGCAATGTGATCTCCCCCGTCATCGCAACATCTGCGCGGACCGGTATTCCGGTCAGCGCAGAAACGATCGCCGTCGTCATCGCAATGCCGGCGCTAGGACCATCTTTAGGGGTCGCACCATCGGGCACGTGGATATGAAGATCTCGCTTCTCGAACGCCTCATCGCGAATACCAAGTAAGCGCGCACGGCTACGTACTACTGTGCGGGCCGCTTCGACCGACTCCTTCATGACATCGCCCAGCGATCCTGTGCGAAGGATGTTGCCTTTGCCGGGCATGGTCGCGACCTCGATCGTGAGCAGATCCCCGCCGACTTCGGTCCATGCCAGGCCAACCACTTGTCCCACTTGGTTCTGCTGTTCCGCGCGACCGTAGGTGTACTTGCGCACTCCCAAGTATTCAGGCAAGTTGTCCGCCGACACCTCCACGGGAGCAGTCAGCTTCTTGAGCTGGATTGCCTTGACCACTTTTCGGCAGATTTTGGAGAGTTCGCGCTCTAGGGAACGGACGCCCGCTTCACGCGTGTAGTAGCGCACGATGTCTCGTACGGCGGATTCCGTGACCTGCAACTCGGCATCTTTCACGCCGTTGTTTTGCATCTGCTTGGGGAGCAAATATTTGATGGCAATGTTGGTTTTTTCGTCCTCGGTATATCCGGAAAGACGTATCACCTCCATGCGATCAAGTAGCGCCGGCGGGATGTTCATCGAGTTCGAAGTCGCGACAAACATGACATCGGAAAGGTCGAAGTCGACCTCCACATAGTGGTCGCCGAACTTGTGGTTCTGCTCAGGATCGAGGACTTCCAATAACGCGCTCGAGGGGTCACCTCGAAAGTCCATGCCTAGTTTGTCAATTTCATCGAGCAGGAACAACGGATTGCGCGCCCCCACCTTGCCCAGGCTCTGCAACACCTTGCCTGGCATCGCCCCAATGTAGGTACGACGGTGGCCCCTGATCTCTGCTTCGTCACGCATCCCCCCCAGCGCCATACGCACGTACTTGCGCCCCGTTGCCTTTGCAATGGACTGCCCGAGCGAAGTCTTGCCCACACCCGGTGGGCCGACCAAGCACAGGATGGGCGCCTTCACCTTGTCCACCCGCTGCTGCACGGCGAGATATTCCAGGATTCGGTCTTTCACCTTTTCCAGGCCATAGTGGTCCTCGTTTAACACAGCCTCTGCATGGGCAAGATCGTGCTTGACCTTGGACTTCTTGCTCCAGGGCAGTCCCGTGAGCACATCAATGTAGTTGCGAACCACAGTGGCTTCGGCAGACATAGGAGACATGAGCTTGAGCTTTTTCAGCTCACCTTCCGCCTTCTTGCGCGCTTCGACCGGCATGCGCGCGGCCTTGATCTTTTTCTCGATCTCCTCGAGATCCGCGCCTTCTTCGCCTTCGCCCAGTTCCTTCTGGATCGCCTTGACCTGTTCGTTGAGATAGAAGTCCCGCTGGTTTTTCTCCATCTGGCGCTTCACGCGACCGCGAATGCGCTTATCCACATTGAGGATATCCACTTCGCGGTCCAACTGCTCGAACAGATTCTCCAGACGCTGCTTGACGCCTGCCAAGTCGAGAACAACCTGCTTGTTCTCCAGCTTGAGCGGCAAGTGCGCGGCAATGGTGTCAGCCAGCCGCCCCGGATCGTCGATGGCCGAAATGGAAGTCAGAATCTCAGGGGGAATCTTCTTGTTCAGTTTGACGTACTGATCAAACTGCTGCATTACCGCCCGGCGCAGCGCTTCAATTTCACTCGAAGAGGCCTCCTCGGCGGATGCCTGCATGGGCTCAACCGTCGCCGTGAAGTGAACGTCCGATTCATGCACCATGCGAACGTGGGCGCGCTGCTGCCCCTCCACCAGCACCTTCACCGTGCCATCGGGAAGCTTCAGCATCTGCAGGATGGTGGATATGCAACCGACTTCGAACATATCCGAAACCTGCGGTTCATCCTTGGCGGCTGCTTTTTGCGCAACCAGCATGATTCGTCGATCGGCATCCATGGCGGCTTCCAGCGCCTTGATGCTCTTGGGACGCCCCACAAACAGGGGAATCACCATGTGAGGAAAGACCACCACATCGCGCAAAGGCAACAGTGGTAGATCCAGGGGCTTATCGGGCAGGGGTGTGTGTCCGGACATGGGGCAATCCTCTAGTAGTTCCATGGAATATGGTCCATGGACCACATTTTTCAACCCGGCAGCATCTGCACCCAGGTGTTAGCAACATGGCTCGCCGGGCGCATCACTAACGCGCGCGACTCCCGGCGACACACGGCTTTCAGGCGGTCTTGGCGGCCTCGCGATAAACCAGCAAAGGGGCCTTGTTCTCTTCGATGGTGGCCTCGTCCACCACCACCTTTTCCACGTTGGAGACGTTGGGCAAGTCAAACATGGTGCCAATCAACGCTTGCTCAAGAATGGAGCGCAAGCCGCGGGCACCCGTCTTGCGTGCGATGGCTTTTCGCGCGATGGACTTCAACGCAGCGGGACGAATTTCCAGCTCAACGCCTTCCATCGCCAGCAACTTGCTGTACTGCTTGACCAAGGCGTTTTTGGGCTCGGTGAGGATTTGCACCAGCGCGTCCTCGCTCAGTTCGGCCAGGGCTGTGACCACGGGCATGCGACCCACCAACTCTGGAATCAGGCCGAATTTGATGAGGTCCTCAGGCTCGATATCCTGAAACACCTCGGTCAAAGAACGCTGCTTCTTGCTACGCACTGCCGCGCCAAAGCCAATACCGGAAGCTTCAGTACGGTTCTCAATGACCTTTTCCAGCCCAGCAAACGCACCACCACAAATGAACAGAATGTTGGTGGTATCGATCTGCAGAAAATCCTGATTGGGATGCTTGCGTCCACCTTGTGGAGGCACGCTCGCCATGGTCCCCTCGATGAGCTTGAGCAGCGCTTGCTGCACACCTTCACCTGAGACATCCCGCGTAATACTGGGGTTGTCGGATTTGCGCGAAATTTTGTCGATTTCGTCGATGTAAACAATGCCCCGCTGGGCACGTTCCACATCGTAGTTGCAGCTTTGCAGGAGTTTCTGGACGATGTTCTCCACGTCCTCTCCAACATAGCCGGCTTCCGTCAGCGTGGTGGCGTCAGCCATCACGAAAGGCACATCGAGCTGCCGCGCCAAGGTCTGCGCCAGCAACGTCTTGCCCGACCCCGTAGGGCCGATCAACAGGATGTTGCTCTTGGACAGCTCTACCTCGTCCTTACCGGCCTTGTCCTTGTGGCGCAGGCGCTTGTAGTGGTTGTACACGGCGACGGCCAGCGTACGTTTGGCCTTTTCCTGGCCAATGACGTAATGATCGAGGTTGGTCTTGATTTCCGCAGGCGTAGGCAGATCTCCACGGCCTTCGCGTCCGGCATCGCCGGTGGGCAGCTCATCACGGATGATCTCGTTGCACAGGTCAATGCACTCGTCGCAGATAAAGACCGACGGACCGGCGATCAGCTTCTTTACTTCGTGCTGGCTTTTACCGCAGAAAGAGCAGTAAAGGGTTTTTTCGCTGGAGGAGCCTTTTTTCTCGGCCATGGGGGCAATGCCTTATGACTGGGGATGTTGTCAAGATGATAACGAAATAAAAACGGCGTTTCCCGCAGGGGGAAACGCCGCGCGCGCCGGCCCAAACTCAGGGGCGCTTGGCAATGACCTGGTCCACGATGCCGTAATCCTTGGCTTCGTCCGCGGTCATGAAATAGTCCCGCTCGGTATCCGCCTTCACCTTCTCGATGGGCTGTCCCGTGCGCTCCGCCAGGATGCGGTTCATCTGATCCTTGGTACGCAGAATGTCGCGGGCGTGGATCTCGATATCCGTCGCCTGTCCGCGGGCACCGCCCAGCACTTGGTGGATCATGATTTTGGAGTTGGGCAGCGAATAGCGCTTGCCCTTGGCGCCTGCAGCCAGCAGGAAAGCCCCCATGCTCGCCGCAAAGCCGCAGCACAGCGTGGACACATCCGGCTTGATGAACTGCATGGTGTCATAGATGGCCATGCCCGCCGTCACGCTGCCCCCTGGGGAGTTGATGTAGAACGAAATATCCTTGTCCGGGTTCTCGCTCTCAAGGAACAGCAGCTGCGCAACGACCAGGTTGGCAGTCTGGTCATTGACCTCACCCACCAGGAAGATCACGCGCTCCTTCAACAGGCGCGAATAAATGTCGTAGGACCGCTCGCCGCGGCCGGACTGCTCAATGACCATGGGGATCATGCCCAGGGCTTGCGTTTCCAATGCGCTCATACGTTTCTCCAGTCAGGCGGATACTGTACCCAGAAATGAATTGGGGCTTGTGCCGCAAAGCACAAGCCCCGCCGGGTTTCGTCCTCACCCCTGGGTCAAAGCCCGGGGCAAGGGCCAGCTACTCAGGCCTGGCCCATCAGTTCATCGAAGGACACGGCCTTGTCGTTCACCTTGGCCTGGCCCAGCACGAAGTCGGTCACATTGTTCTCGATGACCACGGCTTCCACCTCAGCCAGGCGATTGCGGTCGCTGAAGTACCAGCGCACCACGTCCTCAGGCTTCTCGTAGCTGGCAGCCAGCTCGTCCACGTGGGCCTTCAGCTGCTCCGGCTTGGCCTGCAGGTTATTGGCACGCACGAGTTCGGCGACCACCAGGCCCAGGCGCACGCGGCGCTCGGCCTGAGGGCGGAACACGTCCTCGGGGATTTCTGCCTTGTCGGCGTCCTTGATGCCGCGCTGCTTGAGGTCGGCGCGTGCAGCCTCCAGCAGGCGGGCAATTTCAGCCTGCACGCTGGCGTTGGGCAGATCCAGTTCCGCTTTGGACACCAGAGCGTCCATCACGGCTTGCTTGTTGCGGGCCAGCAGGCGGAATTTGACTTCGCGCTCCAGGTTCTTCTTGATGTCGGCGCGCAAGCCTTCCACCGTGCCGTCGGCAATGCCGAGCGACTTGGCCAGTTGCTCATTCACTTCGGGCAGGTGGGCCGCTTCGATCTTCTTGACCGTGACCATGAAGTCGGCCGTCTTGCCAGCCACGTCCTTGCCGTGGTAGTCCTCGGGGAAGGCCAGGGGGAAGGTCTTGCTCTCGCCCGACTTCATGCCGCGCACTGCGTCTTCGAATTCCTTGAGCATCTGGCCTTCGCCCACTAGGAACTGGAAGTCCTCGGCCTTGCCGCCCTGGAAGGGCTCGCCGTCGATCTTGCCCTCGAAATCCACCGTCACGCGATCGCCGTCTTCAGCAGCAGCGGCCAGGGCACGCTGCGCGAAGGTACGGCGCTGCTTGCGCAGGATGTCCACGGTCTTGTCGATGGCGCTGTCGGTCACTTCGGCGGAGAGCTTCTCGACTTCCGCGGTGGACAGATCGCCGATCTTGACCTCGGGGAACACCTCGAACACGGCGTCGAAAGTCACTTCGCCTTCAGGCGCGCCGTCCTTCTCCGTGATGCGCGGCTGGCCTGCCACGCGCAGGTTGGCTTCATTGGCGGCCTGTGCAAACGCCTCGCCCACCTTGTCGTTCAGCACTTCGTATTGCACCGAATAGCCGTAACGCTGAGCCACTACGCTCATAGGGACCTTGCCGGGACGGAAACCATCCATCTTCACCGTACGGGCCAGGCGCTTGAGGCGCGCGTCCACTTCGGTCTGGATCGTGGTCAGGGGCAAGCTCAGCGTGATCTTGCGCTCAAGCTTTTCAAGGGTTTCAACAGTTACGGCCATGGTTGTTCCTAGTGTCTGGATGTGGACCGTGCCGACTTGCAGTGCAAGCCTGCACCACGTTCCGCCAAAGTCTCACGTTGGTGCGCGGGGGGGGACTCGAACCCCCACACCATTGCTGGCGTCAGGACCTAAACCTGGTGCGTCTACCAATTTCGCCACCCGCGCAGTTCTGAAAGCCACCCGGATGGCAGGCACAGCAGGCCACCCCGGTGAAATAGGTCAAACGGCAGATTTTACCCTGTTGCGGCCCGCCTTTAAATGGAATCGTTTATCGGCGCTCCGGGATCGGGCCGCCGCACACGAAACCACGCGGCGTACATCGCGGGCAGTGCCAGCAGCGTGAGCACCGTGGCTACGACCAGTCCACCCATGATGGCCACGGCCATAGGCCCCCAGAACACGCTGCGCGACAGCGGGATCATGGCGAGCACCGCCGCCGCCGCCGTCAGCACGATGGGCCGCAGGCGCCACACGGCCGCCGCCACGATCGCGTCCCACGCCGGCACGCCGGCCGCACGGTTGAGCTCGATCTGGTCGATCAGGATCACCGAATTGCGCTGGATCATGCCCATGAGAGCGATAACCCCCAACAGCGCCACAAAGCCGAAGGGCCGGTTCAGTAGCAGCAGCGCCGCCGCCACTCCCGCAATCCCCAACGGGCCGGTGAGGAACACCAGCACGGAGCGGCTGAAGCTGTGCAGCTGCAGCATCAGCAGCGTGAACACGATGAACAGCATGACGGGCACGCCCGCCACGATGGAGGCCGAGCCCTTGCTGCTCTCTTCCACCGCACCCGCGACCTCGATGCGCACGCCGTTCTCACCGGCCGCCTGCCAGCGGGCCTCCAGCGCGCGCAGCTCGGGCAGCAGTTGCGCCGTGACGGTGGCGCCCTGCAGCCCCTCCACCAGGTCGCCCTGCACGGTGATGGCGTAGTTGCGGTTCCAACGCCACATCACCCCCGGCTCCCAGGTAAACACGGGCCTGGCGATCTGCGTGAGCGGAATGGAGCGGCCCGAAGCCGTGGGCAGGTAGGCGTTGCCGATGTCGGAGATCGCCTCGCGCTCGTCCTGCGCCTGGCGCAGCACGATCTCAATGAGCTTGTCGCCCTCGCGGTACTGCCCCACCGTGGAGCCGCTGAACATGATGCGCGAAGCCTGGGCGATGGACTGGCTGGTCACTCCCAGCGCGCGCGCCTTGTCCTGGTCCACCTCCAGGCGAACCACCTTGACCGACTCGTTCCAGTTGTCGTTCACGCCGATCAGGTTGGCGTTGCCGCGCATCAGCGCCTTCACCTCGTCGGCGCGCTCGCGCAGCACGGCCGGGTCGCTGCCCACCACGCGGAACTGCACCGGGTAGGGCACGGGCGGGCCGTTGGGCAGCAGCTTCACGCGGCCGCGTGCCTCGGGGACCTCCTCGGCCAACAACCGGGGCAGGCGCAGGCGCAGCGACTCGCGCTCGGGCAGGCTCTTGGCCAGCACGATGAACTGCGATACGTTGGGCTGGGGGAACACCTGGTCCAGCGGCAGGTAAAAACGCGGGGTGCCCGAACCCACCCACGCGGCCACGCTGGCCACGCCTTCCTGCTCCATCAGCCGCTGCTCTACACGGCGCACCACGGCTTCGTTGGCTGCGAAGGAGGTGCCCTCGGGGAACCACAGGTCCACCATGATTTCCGGCCGGCTGGAGTCGGGAAAGAACTGCTGCTGCACGCGCCCCATGCCCACCAGCCCCAGCGCAAAGATGCCAATGGTGGCACCGATGGTGATCCACCGGTGCGCCACGCACCAGTCCACCGTGTGCCGGAAGCGGTGGTAGAACGGCGTGTCGAACACCTCGGGCGGCGGCGCGTCGGGCGCATGCGGCTTCACCTTCAGCAGCAGCGTGCCCAGGTAGGGCACGAAATAGACCGACACGATCCACGACAGCACCAGCGAAATCACTGTCACCGCGAAGATCGCGAAGGTGTATTCGCCCGTGACCGATTTGGCGATGCCGATGGGCAAGAAACCCGCGGCCGTGATGAGCGTGCCGGTGAGCATGGGCTTGGCCGTCACGTCATACGCAAACGTGGCCGCGCGCACCTTGTCGTAGCCCTCCTCCATCTTGCGCACCATCATCTCCACGGCAATGATGGCGTCGTCCACCAGCAGCCCCAGCGCGATGATGAGCGACCCCAGCGACACCTTGTGCAGCCCTATTCCCAAATAGTGCATGGCCAGGAAGGTCACGGCCAGCACCAGCGGGATGGTGATCGCCACCACCAGCCCCGGCCGGTAGTCCACGTGCCAGCCAAAGCGGCCACCCTTGTGCAGCCCCAGCGAGATGAAGCTCACGGCCAGCACGATCACCACGGCTTCGATCAGCACCTTGATGAACTCGCCCACCGAATCGGCCACGGCCGCCGGCTGATCCTGCACCTGGTGCAATTGCACGCCGGCCGGCAGCCGCGCCTGGATGTCGGCCGCTGCAGCGCGCAGCGCCTTGCCCAGCCGGATGATGTCGCCACCCTTGGCCATGGAGATGCCCAGGCCGATGACCTCGTGCCCCTGGAAGCGCACCTTCACCCCCGGCGGATCGACATAGCCCCTTCGCACCTCGGCGATGTCGCCCAGGCGCAGCTGGGCTCCAGAGCCGCCGCGGATCGGCATGTCACGCAGCTGCTCCACGCTGGTGAACTGCCCGCCCACGCGCACCTGCACCACGTCCTGCGGCGACTGGATCGCGCCCGCGCTCTCCACCGCATTCTGCGCACCCAGCTGCTGCAACACCGCGTTGAAGTCCAGCCCCAGCTGCGCCAGACGCTTTTGCGAGACCTCGACCCAGACGCGCTCGTCCTGCACACCGAACTGCTCGACCTTGGCCACGTCCCTCACGCGCAGCAACTGCTGGCGCACGTCGTCGGCGAAGTCCTTCAGCTCGGCATAGCTGAAGCCCTCACCCTGCAGGGCGTAGATCACGCCGTACACGTCGCCGAACTCGTCGTTGAAGAACGGCCCCTGGATATTGCCCGGCAGCTGGTAGCGCATGTCACCCACCTTCTTGCGCACCTGGTACCAGATGTTGGCCACCTCCGCCGGCTTGGACGAGTCCTTGAGCTCGAAGATGATCTGCGACTCGCCCGGCTTGCTGTAGCTGCGGATCTTGTCGGCGTAGGGCACCTCCTGCAGGGTGCGCTCGATCTTGTCCGTCACCTGCTCGGCCACCTGCTGCGCCGTGGCGCCGGGCCAGTAGGTGCGCACCACCATGGCGCGGAAGGTGAAGGGCGGGTCTTCGTCCTGCCCCAGCTGAAAGTACGCGGCGATGCCCAGCACCATCAGCACCACCATCAGGTAGCGCGTGAGCGCGGCATGTTCCAGCGCCCAGCGCGACAGGTTAAAGCCCTGCTTGGGCTGCGTCTGCTGCATGGGGCGGCTCCTCAGCGAGCGGCAGCGGAGGCCGCTGGCGCTTCATTATTAATAGCTGGTAGCGCTTGTCCTTCGGGCGTTGGAGCCGTTTTTGGCTTGTAAACCGTCACCACCTGTCCCGGGGCCAGCACATGCACGCCCGTGGCCACCACCTGCATGCCGGGGGTGAGGCCGGCGGCGATCACGGCCTCGTTGCCGTCGGCCGTGGCGATCTGCACCGGCTGCAGGCGCACGGTGCCGTTGGCACTGCCGTCCTTGGCCTCATAGACCCACACCACCGTCTGGCCGCCCTCCTGGCGCAGGGCGCTGGTGGGCAGCTTGATCGCCTGCACACCGCCCCGCGCCAGCACCTGCGGCGCCACATACACGGTGGCGCCCAGCGGCGGCACGTCCGCGCCCTCCACCGCCACTTTCACGAGGAAGGTGCGCGTCACCGGATCGGCGCTGGCCGCCACCTCGCGCACCCGGCCCTGCAGCAGCGCGTCGCCCGACCAGGCGCGCACCTGCACGGCCTGCCCTGCGCGCAACTGGCCCACCTTGTCCTCCGGCACCGAGAACACCGCGTCGCGCGGGCCGTCGCGAGCAATGCGCACCACCGGCGTGCCCGCAGACACCACCTGGCCGGGCTCGGCGTCAACCGACGTCACCACCCCCGGCGCATCCGCCACCAGGCGCGTGTACTCGGTCTGGTTGCCCTGGGAAGCGAGCTGCGCGCGCGCCTGGTCCAGCGAAGCCTGCGCGGCCTTCAGCTGAGCTTGGCGGCGGTCCAGCTCCGCCCCGCTGATGAAGTTCTGCGCGCGCAGCTTGGAAAAGCGCTCCAAATCCGCCGCGGCCAAATCACGCTGCGTGGTGGCGGACGCCACCTGGGCGCGCGCGGCCTGCGCAGCCAGCTCATAGTCGCGCGGATCCAGTTGCGCCAACACCTGGCCGGCCTGCACGCGCTGGCCCAGCTCGGCCTGGCGCTGCACGATCTTGCCGGCCACGCGAAAACCCAGGCGCGATTCCACGCGCGCGCGCACCTCGCCCGCGTATTCCAGGTGCATCTGCAGGGGCGCCACGCCGACGGTGAGCAGTTTCACCGCGCGCACCGGCTCTGGCGCCGGCTCGCGGCGCGAACATCCCGCCAGCACCAAGGCAGCCACGGCCAGCACCAGTGCAGCACCCGCCACGCCGCCACGCGGCGGCCACAAAAAAACCCCGCGGCGGGGTTGCAATGAAGACGGGCCCGGCAGGCCCGCGGCGCGCTGTGCGACAGGGTGGGTCATGGAAACATCCGGTATGCCAAATTACTGACTGACTGGTTAGTAATCTATGAGAGGCCGGTCGCTCTTGTCAAGCACGACAATGGCCGCGTGAAGCATCCCGAGTCCCCCGCCCCCCTGCGCGATCCGCGCACCGCGCCCGCCGAGGCGCCGCCGGTCACGCACTACGAGAACTTTCCCGTGGCTTCGCTGCTGTGCCCGCCACGGCTGCGTCCGCCGATCGCCGCGATCTACGCGTTTGCGCGCACGGCCGACGACATTGCCGACGAGGGCACGGCCTGCGCCGCCGAGCGTCTGGCCGACCTGCGTGCCTACCGCGCCGAGCTTCAATCCGTGGCGGCCGGGCACCCCCCCCAGACGCGCTGGGCCGCCGTGTTTGGGCCGCTGCAGGCGGTGTTGCGCAGCCACCAGCTGCCCGTGCCGCTGCTGGACGACCTGCTGGACGCCTTCATGCAGGACGTCACCCTGACCGAGGCCGGCGCCACCTACGCCGACCGCGCCGCGCTGCTGGACTACTGCCGCCGCTCGGCCAATCCCGTGGGGCGCCTGTTGCTGCACCTGTACGGCGTGCACGGGCAGGACGCACTGCGCGAGAGCGACGCCATCTGCAGCGCGCTGCAGCTCATCAACTTCTGGCAGGACCTGAGCGTGGACCTGCCCCGCGGGCGCCATTACCTCACCGATGCCGACTGCGCCGCCCATGGCGTGGCGCGCGCGGACCTCGCGGCGCAGCGCCGCTCCGCCGCCAGCGACCGGCTGGTGCTGGACTGCGCGGACTGGGCCCGCGCTCTCATGCTCGAAGGCAGCCCCCTGGTACATCGGCTGCCCGGCCGTGTGGGGTGGGAGCTGCGCCTGGTCGTGCAGGGCGGTCTGCGCATTCTGGACAAGGTGCAGGCGCTGGATGGCGCCAGCCTGCTCGCGCGACCGCGGCTGGGCACGCTCGACTGGCCCCGCATGCTGGCGCGCGCCGCGCGCATGTAAGGGCCGCCCCACCCGCTGCAGCAGCGCGAGCGCGCGGGGGTCAATGGCCCCCCATCACCGCATCGCGCGGCGCGCGTGCAACCCTCAGGCCACCCAGCGCCCGGCCCATTCGGCGCGGGCCTGCGCATGGCGCAGGATCTGCGCCAGCGCCTGCGGCACTTCGGCCGCCGCACGGTTGTGCATGCGCCGCGTCGCAGCCTGGTAGCGCGGCAGGTCGGCCAGCAGGGCCTGCACGCCCGACGCGATGGACCGGAAGCTCGGCAACACCAGTCCCAGGCCCTGCTCACCCACCCATTCCGTGCAGTAACGCTCCTGCGGCATGGTCCACGCATTGCGCGTGACGAGGGGCGGCAGCCCCATGTGCACCGCCTCGCTCAGGCTACCGCTGCCCGGCTTGCCGATGAAGAAGTCCGCCAGCTGCATGACGCGCGCCATCTCGCGCGTGTATTCGAGCACTACGGTAGGCGCGTTGCGGCGCAGTGCGCGCAGAGCCTGCGCCAGGGCCGCGTTGCGCCCGCAGGCCAGGATCAGCGGGGTGTCCGTCAAGCGGCGGGCTATCGTCACCATCTCTCTGGAACCCTCGGAGCCGAACAGCACCAGCCCCACGGGACGCTCGTCCAGCCCCAGCCGCGCCCGCTCGGCGGCACGATCCTGGTCCACCGGCGCATGGAACTGCGCACTCAGCACCATGCCCGAGGTCTCCCAGATGCGGTGGGGCGGAAAGCCCGCAGCGCGCGCCTGGTCCACGGCATAAGGCGAGCCACAGACCACGATCTGCTGGGTTTGCGGCTCCATCCAGAAGCTGGGCGGGCAGTCGGCCAGATCGGTCATCACCGTGACGTAGGGCACGCCTGGCAGGGCCTGCTCCAGCGCGTCGGCCATGGCGCGGTTGAAGTTGGGCACCAGCGACACCACCATCGCCGGCCGGCGTGCCGCCCAGTGCCGGCGCAGCGACTGCATGAGCCGCTGGTGGTTCCAGCGGATCATGCCCTGCAGCAGGCGCAACTCGTGCGTCAGCCCCAGCGTCCAGCCCCGGGCCAGGCGCTTGTTGTAGACGTCTTCCGGTTCCATGCCCGTCCACTGGCGAAAACGCGCGTTCGGGTCCAGCACCTCGAAGAGATTGGTGCGGCACACCTGCCACGGCAGGCCGGCGCGGGCGATGGCCGCTTCCAGCGCCAGCGCGGAGGTGCGGTGTCCGCCCCCGGCATTGAAATAGATCAACTCGACCAACGGGGCAGCTTCAGGCGCCATGGACTTCAATCGGTAGTGACAGGAATGGGTTGCGGTAGTTCTGCGCCGCTCTTGCGCTGCACGGGCATGTGCTGCGCCCAGTGCAGGATCTCCAGGCGCCCATCGGCGTGCTCGGCCAGCGCGCTGAGGCTTTCCACCCAGTCGCCATCGTTGGCATACAGGATGCCGTCGATGTCTCGCAGCTCCGCATGGTGGATGTGCCCGCACACCACGCCGTGCAGGCCGCGCTTGCGCGCTTCGCGCGCCACCGCGTTCTCGAAGTCGCCCACGTAGCTCACGGCGCGCTTGACCTTGAGCTTGAGATATTTGGACAGCGACCAGTACGGCAGCCCCAGGCGCGCGCGCAGGGTGTTCAGGTGCCGGTTGAGCTTGAGCGTGAATTCGTAGAGCGAGTCGCCCACATGGGCCAGCCACTTGGCGCACTGGATCACACCGTCGAACAGGTCGCCATGGATCACCCACAGCGCGCGGCCGTCAGCCGTCTCGTGCACCCAGTCCTCGGCGACGGCAACACCGCCGAAGTTGAGCTGCACATAACGGCGCGCAAACTCGTCATGGTTGCCGGGGATGAAGATCACGCGCGTGCCCTTGCGGGCCTTGCGCAACAGCTTCTGCACCACGTCGTTGTGCGCCTGCGGCCAGTACCACTGGCGGCGCAGTTGCCAGCCGTCGATGATGTCGCCCACCAGAAACAGCGTCTCGCACTCGGTGTGCTTGAGAAAGTCCAGCAGCGCCTGCGCCTGGCAGCCGGGCGTGCCCAGGTGCAGATCGGAGATCCAGAGCGTGCGGTAGCGCAGCGGGGGGCGCGCCGGGTCGCATGCATCATCTGCCGGGTCGTCCGGGGGCCGGGCCGCGGAGGATTTCCAGGCGTTCAGGAAGGCATCGTCGCGCATCATGAACAGGCATGGTGGGCCGGCGCCACGACAGCGGCATGACATTTCCACGTCTGCCCAGTGACGTTGCGGCGGCGCAGCGCTCAGGCCCTGCGCCGCGCATGTTTCCCCCGCGAGCCCCGCCCAGGGCCATGGGAGAATCACGCCCCCATGAGTCCTGAACAGTACGTCCAGCAAAAGGCCGCCGCCTCCGGCAGCAGCTTCTACTACGCTTTCCTCTTCCTGCCGCGCGAGCGGCGTACGGCCATCACGGCCTTCTACGCCTTTTGCCGCGAGGTGGACGACGTGGTGGACGAAGTCTCCGAAGCCAGCGTGGCCCAGGCCAAGCTGGCCTGGTGGCAGGGCGAGGTGGCCAAGGCCTTTGCCGGGCAACCCAGCCACCCGGTGATGCAGGCGCTGATGCCGCATGCGGCCGCCTACGGCATCGAACAGCGCCACCTGCTGGCCGTGATCGAGGGCTGCCAGATGGACCTGGAGCAGACGCGCTACCTGGACTTCGCGGGCCTGGCGCGCTACTGCCACCTGGTGGCAGGCGTGGTGGGCGAGGTGGCGGCGCGCATCTTCGGCCAGCAAGATGAGCGCACCACGCAGTACGCGCACAAGCTGGGCCTGGCGTTCCAACTCACCAACATCATTCGCGACGTGGGCGAGGACGCCATGCGCGGGCGCATCTACCTGCCCATTTCCGAGCTGCAGCAGTTCGATGTGAAGGCGCACGAGATCACCAAGCGCGAGTACTCCGAGCGCTTCACCACGCTGATGCGCTTTCAGGCCGAGCGCGCGCACCTCTTCTACGACCAGGCGCTGGCGCTGCTGCCCGACGTGGATCGGCGCGCGCAGAAGCCCGGCCTGATGATGGCCAGCATCTACCGCACGCTGCTGCGCGAGATCGAGGCCGACAACTTCCAGGTACTGCACCAGCGCACCAGCCTCACCCCGCTGCGCAAGTTCTGGCTGGCCTGGAAGGTGCAGGCGCTGGGGATGATGTGAAGGTTGCCATCGTCGGCGCCGGCTGGGCCGGTATGGCCGCGGCCGTGCATGCGGCCCAGGCGGGCCACGCGGTCAGCGTGTTCGAGGCCAGCCGCACCCTGGGCGGGCGCGCGCGCGCCGTGGCCGGCCAGCGCGCGGACGGCTCGTCCCTGGTGCTGGACAACGGCCAGCACATCCTCATCGGCGCCTATGCCGAATGCCTGCGCCTGATGCGCGCCGTGGGCGTCACGCCCGACTCCGCCCTGCTGCGCCTGCCGCTGGCCCTGGTGTTCCCGGATGGCAGCGGCCTGGCCCTGCCCGATGCCCCGCCGCCCTGGGATGCGCTGGCGGGCATCGCCCGCGCACGCGGCTGGAGCCTGCGCGAGCGTGCGGCCCTGCTGGCGCGCGCCGCACGCTGGCGGCTGGCGGGGTTCCGGTGCGCACCGGGCACCAGCGTGGCGGACTTGTGCGCAGGCCTGCCGCAGCGGCTGGTGGACGAGTTCATAGCGCCGCTGTGCGTGTCGGCGTTGAACACGTCCGTGCAAGATTCCTGCGGCCAGGTGTTCCTGCGTGTGCTGCACGACAGCCTGTTCGCCGGCCGGGGCGGCTCCCACCTGCTGCTGCCGCGCACCGACCTGGGCGCGCTGTTCCCCGAGCCCGCGGCGCAGTGGCTGCAGCAGCGCGGCCACGCGGTGCACCGCGGCCAACGCGTGCAGGCACTCGCACGCGACGAGGCCGGCTGGCGCGTGGACGGCTGCGCGTTCGACGCCGTGCTGTTGGCCACCAGCAGCACCGAGTCCGCCCGCCTGGTGGCCGAAGCCGCCGTGCCCGCAGCCGAGCGCCCCGCCCTGCGGACCTGGGCCGCCGGTGCGCAGGCACTGCGCTTTGGCGCCATCGCCACCGTGTATGCCGAACTGCCAGGAGCGCGCCCCCCGCTGCTGCCCCGCCCCATGCTGGCGCTGCGCGCGCGCGCGCAGCGGCCCGCGCAGTTCGTCTTCGACCGCGCGCTGCTGGGCGGCCCGGCCGGGCTGTTGGCGTTCGTGGTCAGCGCCTTCGAGGGCGAGCGCACCGCGCTGGAGCGCGACGTGCTGGCCCAGGCGGCCGAGGACCTGGCCCTGCCCGGCCTGCGCGCGGTGCAGACGGTGGTGGAAAAGCGTGCCACCTTTGCCTGCACGCCCGCCCTGGCGCGCCCGCCGCGCGTGATTGCGCCCGGCCTGCAGGCCTGCGGCGACTACGTGGCAGGGCCCTACCCCGCCACGTTGGAGGGCGCGGTACTGCACGGCGCGGCGGCCGCGCAGGATTTAGGCCATATCAGCCTCTAGCGCTTACCCATCAAGCGCTAACAGCTATCGTTTAAGGAGCGTCTCAGGTGGCCGCTGCGCGGATTCGCGCGGCAGCACGTCGGCCAGCGTGAGCACCTCCAGCCCCGTGTGCGCCCACAGGCGCTCCAGCGGCGGGGTGCGCGCCAGCAGCAGGCGCTGCACCAGCGGCTCCATGTGCGTGGTGGCCGGCTCGGCCAGCAGCACGTAGCGTGCGTCGGCTGCGTCGGACCCATCGGCGGCCGTCTCGTCCACCCGCACCACCCAATCCAGCGCCGCCAGCACCGGCAGCACGGACCCCACCTGCAGCACATCCACGCGCAGCCGCTGGGCCAGCTCCAGCACGCTCAGCCCATGGGGCGGTTGCTGGCGCGCGCGGTGCAGCTGCTGCAGCACCTCCACGGCCAGCAAGAATGCCCAGCCCTCGCCCGTGGCGCAGCGCGCCACGCCGGCGAGCAGGCTCGGCAAATAGGCGGCCACCACCGCACCCAGCAGCACGATGACCCAGGCCACGTACACCCACAGCAGCAAGATGGGCAGCGTGGCGAACGTGCCGTACAGCACCGAATAGGTGGGTACCGACGCCAGGTACAGCGACAGCACTTTCTTGGCCAGCTCGATGCCCACGGCGACGAACACCCCGCCCGCCCAGGCGTGGCGCCAGTGCACCTGGGTGTTGGGCACATAGCGGTACAGCGCCGCCATGCCGGCGGCCAGCACGAAGAACTCGATCGCATCGAACAGCAGGCGTGCTCCGCCCGGCAGCGTGTCGCCGATACCGCGCGACGCGGCGCTGGCGACCGAGGTGGTCAGCGCCAGGCTGGCCGCCAGCACCAGCGGACCGAGCGTGAGCGCGGCCCAGTAGATCAGCACACGCTGGCCCAGCGGGCGCAGGCGCTGCACGCGCCAGATGTTGTTGAGCGTGCGGTCGATGGTGAGGATCAGCGCCAGCGCGGTCACCATGAGGATCGACAAGCCCGCCGCGCCCAGGCCATGCGCCTTGGCGGCGAACTGTGTGAGGTAGCCCAGCACCGGGCGCGAGATGCTGTCGGGCACCAGGCTGTCCACCAGCCAGCGCTGCAGCACGAGCTGCATCTCGGCAAACATGGGGAACACGGTGAACATGGCCAGCGCCACCGTCACGAACGGCACCAGCGACAGCAGCGTGGTGAAGGTGAGGCTGCTGGCCGTCAGCCCCAGGCGGTCCTCGCGAAAGCGCTCGCGCAGCGTCTGCGCGGTGGTGCGCCAGGGGAAGTGGGAAAGCTCCACCAGCCACTCCTCGGCACGCACTGCAATGGACTGTAGGGACAACGACATGACCGATATGATGCCAGCCCCATGCATCGCGAAACCCTGCCCCCCGCCCCCGCCCTGCACATCGCCACCGACGTGGCGGCCACGCGCTGGCTGGCCGTGGGCAGCCTGGCGGCGCTGATCGTGCTGTGCCTGGCCTGGGAGCTGTGGCTGGCGCCGGTGCGCCCGGGCGGCTCGTGGCTGGCGATCAAGGCCCTGCCGCTGGCGGTGCCGCTGGCCGGGTTGCTCAAGCGGCGCATGTACACCTACCGCTGGGTCAGCCTGCTGGTGTGGCTGTATTTCACCGAAGGGGTGGTGCGCGCCTGGAGCGACCCGGCGCCCGGCAACTGGCTGGCGGGTCTGGAGATCGTGTTGTGCCTGCTGCTGTTCACCGCCTGCGCGCTGCATGTGCGGCTGCGCCAGCGTGCCGCCAAGGCGGCACGCGCCGCCGCGCCTGCCTGAGCGTACTGAGCCTTTGCCTGACATCGACTGGATTGACCGCCATGACCACTGCCCTGCTCGACACCCTGCGCCGGATCGTCGGCGCCGCCCATGTACTGACCGAGGGCGACCTTGCTGCCTATGAACAGGACTGGCGCAAGCGCTCCCATGGCAAGTCCCTGGCCGTGGTGCGCCCGGGCTCCACGGCCGAGGTGGCAGCGGTGGTGCGCGCCTGTGCCGATGCCGGCGTGGCGATCGTGCCGCAGGGCGGCAACACCGGCCTGTCGGTGGGCAGCACGCCCGACGGCAGCGGCACACAGGTGGTGCTGAGCCTCACGCGCATGAATGCGGTGCGCGCCATCGACCGCGACAACCTCACCATGACGGTGGAGGCCGGCTGCATATTGCAGGCCCTGCAGGAGACGGCCGAGAAAGCCGATCTGCTGTTCCCGCTGTCGCTTGCCGCCGAAGGCAGTTGCACCATCGGCGGCAACCTGTCCACCAATGCCGGCGGCACGCAGGTGGTGCGCTACGGCAACACGCGCGAGCTGTGCCTGGGCCTGGAGGTGGTCACGCCCCAGGGCGAGGTGTGGAACGGCCTCTCCGGCCTGCGCAAGGACAACACCGGCTACGACCTGCGCGACCTGTACATCGGCAGCGAAGGCACGCTGGGCATCATCACCGCGGCCACCATGAAGCTCTTCCCCCAGCCCGCCGCGCAGCTCACCGCCTGGGCCGCCGTGCCGTCGATGGGGGCGGCCGTGCGCCTGCTGGGCCTGTCGCATCAGCACCTGGGGGCCGGGCTCACGGGTTTCGAGGTGATGGGGCAGTTTGCACTGTCGCTGGTCATCAAGCACATGCCGCAGCTGCGCGTGCCGTTCGCCGGGCTGGACGGCGCGCCACCCTACTACGTGCTGCTGGAAAACAGCGACAGCGAATCCGAAGAACATGCGCGCCAGCGCTTCGAGGCGCTGCTGGAACTGGCCTTCGAGGACGGCTGCGTGCTGGACGCCGTGGTCGCCGAGAGCCTGTCGCAAGCGCATGAGCTGTGGCATATCCGCGAGAGCATTCCGCTGGCCCAGGCCGAAGAAGGCCTGAACATCAAGCACGACATCTCGATCGCCGCGTCGCGCATCCCCGCGTTCGTGGAGCACACCGATGCGCTGCTGCAGCGCGAGATTCCCGGCGTGCGCCTGGTCAACTTCGGCCACCTGGGCGACGGCAATCTGCACTACAACGTACAGGCGCCGGCGGGCGGCGATGCGCGGGAGTTCCTGCGTACGCAGGAGGACCGCGTCAACGCCCTGGTGTACGACGCGGTGGCGCAGTTCGACGGCTCGTTCTCGGCCGAGCACGGCGTGGGCGTGCTCAAGGCCGACAAGCTGGCGCAGTACAAGTCGCCCGTGGCCCTGGGGCTGATGCGCGCCATCAAGCAGGCCCTGGACCCGCAGGGCCTCATGAACCCGGGCTGCATTCTTCAAAAATGAGAGCTGTTGGCGCTTGTCTAGCAAGCGCTGGAGCCACTTTTCATTCAAGACCATGACCCCACGCCCCATCCGCCACCAATACGAAGACCTGATGCGCCACGTGTTCGAGCACGGCACGGCCAAGGGCGACCGCACGGGCACGGGCACCAGGAGCGTGTTCGGCCACCAGATGCGCTTTGACCTGGCCGAAGGCTTTCCCCTGGTGACCACCAAGAAGGTGCACCTCAAGTCCATCATCCTGGAGCTGCTGTGGTTCCTGCGCGGCGACAGCAACGTGCGCTGGCTGCAGGAGCGCGGCTGCACCATCTGGGACGAGTGGGCGCGCGACGACGGCAGCCTGGGCCCCGTGTACGGCGTGCAGTGGCGCAGCTGGCCCACGCCGGACGGCGGCCACATCGACCAGATCCAGCAGGTGATCGACACGCTCAAGACCCACCCCGACAGCCGCCGCATCATCGTGAGCGCCTGGAACGTGGCCGAGCTGGACCAGATGGCGCTCATGCCCTGCCACGCGTTCTTCCAGTTCTACGTGGCGCCATCGCAGGTGGCTGGTGAGCCGGGCAAACTGAGCTGCCAGCTCTACCAGCGCAGCGCAGACATCTTCCTGGGCGTGCCGTTCAACATCGCGTCATACGCGCTGCTCACGCACATGGTGGCGCAGCAGTGCGACCTGCAGGTGGGCGACTTCATCTGGACCGGCGGCGACTGCCATATCTACAGCAACCATTTCGAGCAGGTGCAGACCCAACTGGCGCGCCAGCCCTACGCCTACCCGACGCTGCAGATCAAGCGCCGGCCCGCATCCATCTTTGATTACGCCTACGAAGACTTCGAAGTGGTGGGCTACGAACATCACCCCGCCATCAAGGCGCCGGTGGCGGTCTGAGGCGGGACGAACAGCCATGCAAGTGAACTTGATCTACGCGCGCGCCGCCAACGGCGTGATCGGCAAGGACGGCACCATGCCCTGGCACCTGCCCGAAGACCTGGCGCATTTCAAGGCGCTCACGCAGGGCCATCCGGTGATCATGGGCCGCAAGACCTGGGACTCGCTGCCCCCGCGCTTTCGGCCGCTGCCGGGCCGCGCCAACATCGTGGTGACGCGCCAGGCCGACTGGCAGGAAAGCGGCGCCCAGCGCGCATCTAGCCTGCCTGAGGCACTCGCCTTGGCCCAGCAGTCCGGCAGCACCACGGCATGGGTCATCGGCGGCGCGCAGATCTATGCCCAGGCCCTGCCCCTGGCCACGCGCGTCGAGGTCACCGAGATCGCACGGGACTACGAGGGCGATGCCTACGCGCCGGCCCTGGGACCGGAATGGGTGGAAACGGCCCGCAGCAGCCATGTGGGCGCGGGCGGCCTGCCCTACGCCTTCGTGACCTTCGAGCGCCGCGGCTGACGCCCGCGCACTTCTCACTATATTTTTGATAGCTGCTTGCGCTTACTGCAAAAGCGCTGGAGGCCAAAAACATGCAAATCGCCACCTGGAACATCAATTCCCTCTCCGTGCGCCTGCCGCAGGTGTTGGCCTGGCTGGAGGCCAACCCCGTGGACGCCATTGGCCTGCAAGAGCTCAAGCTGGTGGACGAGAAATTCCCGCACGACGCCTTCGAAGCAGCGGGCTACCACGCGGTGTGCTTCGGCCAGAAGACCTATAACGGCGTGGCCATCCTTAGCCGCACGCCGCTGCGCGACGTGGTGCGCAATATCCCGGGCCATGGCGACGAGCAGGCCCGCGTCATCGCCGCTACGCTGGATACGCCTGAAGGCCCGCTGCGCCTCGTGAACTGCTACTTTGTGAATGGCCAGGCGCCGGGGACCGAGAAGTTCAGCTACAAGCTGCTGTGGCTGGAGGCGCTACGCGACTGGCTGCGCACCGAGCTGGCCGCGCATCCACGGCTGGTGCTGGTGGGCGACTTCAATGTGGCCCCCGAGGACCGCGACTCCTTCGATCCCGTGGGCTTGAAGGACACCATCCACCACACGGTAGAGGAGCGCCAGCACTTCCAGGACCTGCTGGGGCTCGGCCTGACCGACGCCTTCCGCCTGTTCGATCAGCCCGAGAAGAGCTATTCGTGGTGGGACTACCGCATGCTGGGGTTTCAGAAGAACCGCGGGCTGCGCATCGACCACATCCTGGTCAGCACTGCGCTGCGGCCCTCCGTGACGGCCTGCCGCATCGACCGCGCGCCGCGCAAAAATCCGCAGCCCAGCGACCACGCGCCGGTCGTGGTGTCGCTGGGCTGAGGTGGCCAACGCGGGCGACAGGCGCCCGCGCTGAAGGCCATCAGGACGCGGCCTGGTAACGGCTGCGCAGCGCGCGCACTTCGTTGTGGTTGCGCTTCACGCCCTGGGCCTGGCGCTCGACCAAGGTGCGCACGGCGGGTGGCAGTGCGTTCTCCAGCGCCTTGTTATAGCGGGCCACGGCCACGTCCTCGCCGCGCTCGCACTCTTCCAGCACGGCCTTGTCGTCATAGGTACTCAGCGCCGCCTTCACCGACACCCAACCGCGGTGCAGCGCGCCGGCCATGGTGCCGCCGCTGGAGGGCTCGCCGCCGTGGCTGCGGATCGCGCTCTCCAGCTCCGTGGCGGCGGTTGCGCATTCCTGGGCGCGGCGCTCCAGCAAGCTCTTGAGTTCGGGCGATTCCGCACGCTCGGCCGAGGTGCGAAACCCGTACTCGCCGTCGCGGCTGCATTCCAGCAAATCGTCCAGCACGTCCACTACGTCCTCGTTGTCCATCAGCGTGGCGCCTGCCGCGGTGCCCGACGCGGTCACCGTGGGGTTACGGCGCACGCGATCCCACGCGGCGCGCGCGGCGGGCTGGGCCTGCGCCCATTCCAGCGAGCTTTGGGCCCGGGCGCGGCCCCAGTCGCGCGACAGTTCGGGCTCCACCGTTTCAAAATCACCGGGGTAGCGGCTGGCGGCGCTCCAGCCCATCTCATAGGCGGGGCGGTATTCTTCGTAGGCCCGGCCGGTCACGTAGTACGGTTCGCGCTGGTAGGTTTCACGCCAGTAGGCGTCCTCGGCCGTAGGGTTGACCGCCTCGGCCGCCGCCTTGCCGGCCAGACCGCCGACAACGGCTCCCGCCACACCGCCCACGGCAGCACCGATGGGGCCGCCGATAGCGCCCGTGGCGGCGCCCGCAACGGCTCCGCCCGCGGCGCCTACGCCCGTGCCGATGGGGTGGGCCCCCGGTTCGTTGGTCAGGGGGTCACGATTGGCATCCTTGAAATCCGACATGTATCGACTCCGGTTGGTTGAACAATGAATTCATTGTTGAAGCCCCCCGGGCACCATCGGGTCGGTGACGGCAGCCCCTGCCTGTAGGACTCACGCGCACGCTGTGCATGCGCGCCACAAGGTCTTATGCTATCGAATTAATAGCTACTAGCGCTTGTCCTTAAAGCGCCAGCGCCTTGTTTCACTCATCATCGTGCGCATCCAGGCCCAGTTCCTGGATCTTGCGCGTGATGGTGTTGCGGCCGATCCCCAGGCGCTGCGCTGCTTCCATGCGCCGCCCGTGCGTGGCCTGCAGCGCCGTGCGGATCAGGCGCGACTCGAAACGCCGCGTGAGCACGTCCCACACGTCGGCCTGGCCGCTGCGCAGCAGCTGCTGGGCCTCGCTCACCAGCGCGGGCTCCCAGCCCATGCCATCCAGGGCCGCAGCCTGGTCGGTGCGCGTGCCCGCCGGCGCAGGCGGCAGCGCGGGGGCCGGCACGCTCGTCGCGCCAGCGGCGACCTCGTCCGTCACGCCCTGCAACGGCGCGGCGGGATGCGGCGTGGCCTCCAGCACCTCGGGCGGCAGGTCCTGCGCCGAGATGACCTGCGCGGGCGCCATCACCGTCAGCCAGTGGCAGATGTTCTCCAGCTGGCGCACGTTGCCGGGGAAGGCAAAGCGTGTGAGCAGGGCCAGCGCCGCGTCGGAGATGCGCTTGGGCTCCACGCCCAGTTGCCTTGCGCTGCGCTGCAGGAAGTAGCGTGTGAGCATGGCCACGTCTTCGCTGCGCTCGCGCAGCGCCGGCAGGCGCAGGCGGATCACGTTGAGGCGGTGGAACAGGTCCTCGCGGAAGGCGCCGTCCTTCACGCGCTGCTCCAGGTTCTGGTGCGTAGCGGCGATCACCCGCACATTGGCCTTCACGGCGGCATGGCCGCCCACGCGGTAGAACTGCCCGTCCGACAGCACGCGCAGCAGGCGCGTCTGCAGGTCGAAGGGCATGTCGCCGATTTCGTCGAGGAACAGCGTGCCGCCCTCGGCCTGCTCGAAGCGCCCGCGCCGCTGCGTCTGCGCGCCCGTGAAGGCGCCGCGCTCATGGCCGAAGAGCTCGCTCTCCAGCAGGTCCTTCGGGATGGCCGCAGTGTTGATGGCCACGAAGGGCCCACCCGCCACGGGCGAGTGCTTGTGCAGCGCGCGTGCCACGAGTTCCTTGCCCGAGCCGGATTCGCCCGTGATCAGCACCGTGACCACGCTCTGGCTCAGCCGGCCGATGGCGCGGAACACGTCCTGCATGGCGGGTGCCTGGCCCAGCATCTCGGGCATGGCGGTGAGCTGCTGCTCGGCGACTTCCTCGCGCTGGCTCTCCTCCACGGCGCGGCGGATCAGCTCCACCGCCTTGGGCAGGTCGAACGGCTTGGGCAGGTATTCGAAGGCGCCGCCCTGGAAGGCGGACACGGCGCTGTCCAGGTCGGAATACGCCGTCATCACGATGACCGGCAGACCGGGTTGCAGGCCGCGCACCTTCTCCAGCAGTTGCAGGCCGGAGCCGCCCGGCATGCGGATATCGCTCACCAGGACCTGCGGTCCCTGGTGGGTGGGGTCGCCCGCGGCCACATCGGCCAGCGCGTCGAGTACATCGCGCGCCTGCGTGAAGCTGCGCGTGGGCAGGTTTTCGCGCGCCAGGGCCTTTTCGAGGACGAAGCGGATCGAAGGGTCGTCGTCTACTATCCAGATCGGCTTCATGTGTTCCAGCTCCCTTTACCTTTACCCGTTGGGGTCGTGCGTGTCAGGGACTCAAGGCAGTGGCATGAGGATGCGGAAGTCGGTGCGGCCCGGCTGGCTCTCGCACTCAATGAGCCCATGGTGTCGCTGCACAAAGGTTTGCGCCAGCGTCAAGCCCAGTCCCGATCCCCCGTCCCGCCCCGTCACCAGCGGATAGAAGATCCGCTCCTTGATGGCTTCGGGCACGCCCGGTCCGTTGTCGATGACATGCAATTCCAATGCCAGCCGGTAGCGTTGGCGCCCGAACGTGACCTGCCGCGCCACGCGCGTGCGCAGCGTGATGACCGCGTCGCCCGCGGCAATGCGCTCGTGCAACGCCTGCGCCGCGTTCTGCACGATGTTCAGCACGGCCTGAATGAGCTGCGCGCGGTCGCCGCGAAACTCAGGGATGGAGGTGTCATAGTCGCGCAGCACGGCCAGGCCCTGCGGATGCTCAACCAGTACCAGGGAGCGCACGCGCTCGCAGACTTCGTGGATATTCACATCGCCGACGAGGTGCGGGTGACGGTGCGGCGCCAGCAGCCGGTCCACCAGGCTTTGCAGGCGGTCGGCCTCGTGGATGATGACCTGGGTGTACTCGGTCAGGTCGCGGCTTTCCAGCTCCATCTCCAGCAGCTGCGCCGCCCCTCGGATGCCGCCCAGCGGGTTCTTGATCTCGTGCGCCAGATTGCGGATCAGCTCCTTGTTGGCCTGCGCCTGCTCGCGCAGCCGCTCCTCGCGGTCCTGGCGCGCCTGTGCCTCCAGGGGCCACAGCTCCACGATCACGTCGCCGCTGTGCTCCACCACCGCCACGCTGGCGTGCACTGGCAAAGGCTCCTGCGGCGAGCGGCGCAGCACGGCTTCGAAGCGCAGCGCCGCGAAGTCGCGCCCGCGCGCTCCGGCCAGCGCCGTCTGCAGGATGGTCGGATCGGTGAACAGGCCGGCGAAGTCCACGCCTTCCAGCGTGCGGCGCGACAGGCCCAGGGCGTTTTCCAGCGCTGCGTTGACGAAGAGGGCCGCCCCGCCGGGGTGCAGCACGGCGATCAGCGTGGAGACGAGGTCCAGCGCCTGGTAGCGGTCCGTTGGGGTGGGCTCTTGGATGATCGCGCCTTTGTGCCGCACGCAGGGACCGCGGCGCTTACTTGTTCAGGCGCGAGAGTTCGCGCTTGATGCCGGCCACATCGGCCTCGGCCCGGGCCACGCTGGCCTTGAGCTCGGCCGTGCGCTCGATGTAGCCCTGCGGGTTGCGCAGTTCCAGCGCCGTGCGCTGGGGCGAGCCGTCGTTGTACTCCTTGCGCAACTCGGCCAGGCGGGTTTCCGCCTTGCTCAGCTCAGACTCCAGGATGGCGCGCGCATCGGCGTCGCGCGCACGTTGGTCGGCCGCGCCCACGCGCGGAGCGTTCGCGGGCGAACTGCTGGCGCTGGCACCGGAAGCGCCAGCGCTGCCGCCCGAGGAGGCCGCCGCCGGGCGCGAACCCTGCAGCACCGTCACATTGCCACCTTCCACGAGCTTGCAGCCGCGCTCCTTGGCCTGCGTGGCGTTGTTGGTGTATTCGTTGCCGCAGCGGTAAATGCGGTCCTGCGCCCAAGCGGGCTGCAGCACGGCGGCGATAACGGTCAGGGCGAACAAAGTGCTTTTCATCGAATTCCTCACATGGCATGCGTCGGGCATGCGCGGTGCCGGTGAGTATCCCCCAATCATTCCAACCCGCCAATTGCGACGGCCCAACGCTGCGGTTTTGGTGCGACGGGCTGCCGTGTGCCCCGTTAGCCAACGCGCGCAGCCCGTCCATAGAAAAAGGCGGCCGGAGCCGCCTTGTTGACAACAGCCGGGGGCCTAAGCCCCTGCCATCACAGCGAGTAGTACATGTCGTACTCGACGGGATGCACGGCCATGCGGAAGCGCGTGACTTCCTGCATCTTCAGCTCGATGTAGGCGTCGAGCATGGAGTCGGTGAACACGCCGCCCTTGGTCAGGAACGCGCGGTCCTTGTCCAGCGCTTCCAGCGCCTGGTCCAGGCTGTGGCACACGGTGGGCACCAGCTTGTCTTCCTCGGGCGGCAGGTGGTACAGGTCCTTGGTAGCGGCTTCGCCCGGGTGGATCTTGTTTTCCACGCCGTCCAGACCCGCCATCAGCAGGGCCGCAAAGCCCAGGTAGGGGTTCATCAGCGGATCGGGGAAGCGCGCTTCCACGCGGCGGCCCTTCGGGTTGGCCACGAACGGGATGCGGATGGAGGCCGAGCGGTTCTTGGCCGAGTAAGCCAGCTTCACCGGCGCCTCGAAGTGCGGCACCAGACGCTTGTAGCTGTTGGTGCCCGGGTTCGTGATGGCGTTCAGTGCGCGAGCGTGCTTGATGATGCCGCCGATGTAGTACAGCGCGAAGTCCGACAGACCCGCATAGCCGTCGCCGGCGAACAGGTTCTTGCCGTCCTTCCAGACCGACTGGTGCACGTGCATGCCCGAGCCGTTGTCGCCGTGGTAGGGCTTGGGCATGAAGGTGGCGGTCTTGCCGTAGGCGTTGGCCACGTTGTGGATCACGTACTTCTGCAGCATGGTCCAGTCGGCACGCTCCACCAGCGTGCTGAACCGGGTGCCGATCTCGTTCTGGCCGGCACCGGCCACTTCGTGGTGGAACACCTCGACCGGAATGCCCAGGGATTCAAGGATCAGGGACATCTCTGCGCGCATGTCCTGTGTGCTGTCGACCGGGGGCACGGGGAAATAGCCGCCCTTGGTGGTGGGACGGTGGCCACGGTTGCCGCCTTCGAGCTTGGCGCCGGTATTCCAGGGGGCTTCGTACTCTTCGATCTCGTAGAAGGTGTGGTTGGGATCGGTGCTCCAGCGCACGCCGTCGAAGATGAAGAACTCGGGCTCCGGGCCGAAATAGGCCGTGTCGCCCATGCCGGAGGCCTTCAGGTACGCCTCGGCGCGCTTGGCGATGGAGCGCGGGTCGCGGTCGTAGGCCTTGCCGTCGGCCGGCTCCACCACGTCACACGCCATGATCATGGTGGTTTCTTCGAAGAACGGGTCGATGTTGGCGGTGTTCGGATCGGGCATGAGCAGCATGTCCGACGCCTCGATACCCTTCCAGCCGGCGACCGACGAGCCGTCGAACGCATGGCCCGAGGCGAACTTGTCTTCGTCGAAGTGCGAGATCGGCACGGTGACGTGCTGTTCCTTGCCGCGGGTATCCGTGAAGCGGAAGTCCACGAACTTGACTTCGTTTTCCTTCACCATCTTCATCACGTCTGCAACGGTCTTGGCCATCAGGGTTCTCCAGGGATAGAAGTGCTCATCAACAATGATGCGCACAGAAAAGCAGTTTGCGTGCCAGCGAATGGGGACACCCGTACGGGGCAAGCCGGGCGCAGAGCCCTGCGGCGGCGCACCAATCGCGTGCAGGATTTTAAGTGGCCCACCTTCTTACCATTTGCGCACCATTTCAGGGCCTATGGATGCACCTGTTTGGTGCAAACCTTCCTGCAGCGCCTGCCACGCGGCAGGCACCAAGGCAGCGGCCCCCTTGACGCCCAATTCCACATGGCGCCCGTGCACCGGATGGTCCACGCTCGGCAGGCTGAACACCTTGATCCCCGGATGTCCGGCCTCGATCCGCTCCATGAGCGGGGTCAGCGCGGCTTCCATCGCGCCGTAAAGCACGACGGAGCGCTCCATCTGCGGCTGCTGGTTGAACCACGGGGCACAGTAATGCTGGAGTGCCCAGTCCACCATAGGCCAAGCCATGACCGGGAACCCCGGCACGAAATGCACCATGCCGCCCCCAGGGCCGTCACACGAGAAGCCGGGGATCTTGTTGTAAGGGTTGGGAATGATGCGCGCGCCCTCAGGAAAAACGCCCATGTTCAGCCGATGCAGATTGTCGGCGCGGTCGGGGTCGAACGCCTCGCCCTGCTCCCGTGCCACATCCTGCATGCGCTCGGTGATTAGGCGCTTGGCCTCGGGGTGCAGGACCAGCGGGCGTTGCAATGCGGCCGCCGCGCACTGGCGCGTGTGGTCGTCGGGAGTGGCACCAATGCCGCCGCAACTGAACACGATGTCCGACGAGGCAAAGGCCCGCTGCAGCGCCGCCGTGATGCGCGGACGGTCGTCGCCTACGTAGTCCGCATAGGACAGCGCAAGCCCGCGTGCCGCAAGCAGTTCGATGACCTTAGCGAGGTGCTTGTCCGCCCGCTTGCCCGAGAGGATTTCATCGCCAACGATGATGAGGCCGAAAGCCGGTGTCATGGGTTGTCCTGCAGCTGAGACGAGGATGGCAAAGAAGGCGCTGGCGTTGCGGGCGCGGCGGTTGCAGGCGTATCGCCCGGCGGGCGTTCGCCTCGCTGCTCGCGCAGCTGTTGCAGCGCGGTCAGACAGAAATGCGTGAACCACAGCGATGAGAAGGCGAACACCAGCGTGTAGATCCAGATGGCGATCGGCACCAGGACGAGGAACGCCGCTGCGAACACCACGCCCGACGCCCAGACAATGCCGGGCGCGGCACCTAGAAATCCGCTCAGCACTCCAATGCTCAGCAGGCTGAGCTGATGGCGCTTGAAAATCTCCTGCCGCTCCGGCTTGCTCGCGTGTTCGGCCAGTGCGTCAAAGGCCATGACCCGGTAGGTGAGCCATCCCCAGATGAGCGGAGGCAGGATCAACACCAGCGGCGGGACCAGCCACAGCGGCATGGACAGCACCAGCGCAATGAGCGCCGCGATGGTCGACCCCAGAGACCACAGCACGCTGGCGAGGAATGAACCGCCCCGCTTGCGCTGCAGTTGGGCAAAACGCCGCTGCGCCACCAGAGTCACGATGGCAGGGGCCATCAACACCGCCACCGCGAGCACGCAGACAATGACGATCAGTGGCGTGGCTCCCATAAGCACCAGCAGCGGCGCCAGCGCCACGGGCAGGTTATCCACGCCAAAGTTGTGCAGCCACCCCCACAGCAGGCCCAGCCAGGTGGAGCTTTCCAGCGCCGTCTGCGTCCAGGTCACGGCAGTTGTCCAGAACAGATAGCCACCGCCCAGCGCCACCACCGTGATCAGCACCAACGGCAGCAGCGACAGCGCAATGACGCGCGGCATCAGGCAATAGCCCACTGCGCGCCAGAAGGAATCGATGAAAAGCCCCATGCGCGCGAGCATAGCGCGATCGGCTCTCTACGCCCGCCCCACCAGCCGCAGCAGGCCGCGCCACTGCTGCGCCCAGAGCCCCCGCCCGTAATCACGCACGCGGCCGTCCGCGTCCGCCTCCACCTGGTCGCGCACGCCCGTGGGCTCGTAGCGATGCTCGAAGTTGGCCGTACCGAACAGCATGTCCCACCACGGCAACAACACGCCGAAGTTGTTGCCGCCCGGCACTGCCGCATGCGGGTGCTGATGGGTTCCTTGCCCAGGTGCAGCTTCAGGGCCCAGGCCCATGGCGTGGTGCATGCGGTGGAAACGCGGGCTGACCCACAGGCGCTCACCCACCTGGCCGAACCACAGGCGCAGGTTGGCGTGGTGCAGGTTCTCGCTGAGCTGCGTGAGGGCCACGATGGCGACAAACTGCCCCGGCGCCACACCAATGCACTGCGCGACGAACACGATGATGGCATCGCGCAGCAGATCGTCCAGCAGATGGTTGCGGTTGTCGCTCCACATCGTCATCTGCCGCTGCGAATGGTGGAGCGCATGCAGCCTCCACCACCATTCAAAGCGGTGCTGGCCGCGGTGGATCCCATAGTCCACGAAGTCGAACACCAGCAGGTACAGCAGCAGGCTCACAACGGGCAAGTCGGAGACACCCGGCCAGAGCGCATCCAGCTGCAGGGTCTTCCAGCCATGGGCGCGCAGGGCGCCAAACAGTGCATTCCACAGAGGCTCCGTGGTGAAGAACAGTGCCAGGCGAAAAAGACCCAGGCGATGGATCAGCGTGTAAAGCATGTCCACGTGCACGGCACCACGGTCGCGCAACGGTTCCACCGGGCGCCAGCGCTCCAAAGGCCCGATCACTGTGACCATCACCCCCAGTTGCAGCAGTCCCACCAGCAGCCATCCGGTGGCGGCATAACCGTCCTCCAGCACATTGGCCTGGCCCAGCATGAAGAGCGCGGGCTGTACCAGCGTCTCGAACAGCCATTGCTGCGCGGTATCGAATAAATAGGTCAGCCCTGACATGAGTCACCGTGGCGTTGCGTGGGTGCGCGGCAGCATAGCCGGGCGTTGTGTCATTTTCTCTGCGCTTGTGCTCCGTACACAGGATGCTCGCGCAGCGTGCGAAAGCACAGGCCCCGCGCCTTCAGGCCTTTGACGAGAGGTTCCAGCACAGCGGGTGCCCATGGATCCTTGCGTGACCAGATGCCCAGATGCGCCAGCAGGATGTCGCCGTCACGAACGGTGCGCAACGCACGCTCCAGCAGGGCCGTATTGCTGTAGTGGTCACTGGGCAGCTCGTCCCCGAGGAACCCCGCAGCACTCCATCCCACATGCGTATAACCGCAGGATTTGGCAGCCTCCAGCAGGCGCTGAGAGGTCTTGCCGCCCGGCGCGCGGAATAGCGGGAGCGGCTCCCGGCCCGTCAGGACACGCAACCGGCTCGCAGCGCCATCGATCTGTGCGCAGTATTGCGCCCCCGTCATCGTCAGGTCCTGACCTGCCTGAGGACCGGCCGATGGTCTGACCTTGAACCGCGGCTGCAGCGGCGTCCCCTGGTCGGCACGCCAGTACACATGGTGCAGCGTGTGCGATGCGAACTCGTGCCCTTCTGCAGCGCGCGCGCGCCACCAGGGCGCCCAGTAGCCATCCAGGCTGCTGCCGCCCGTCTGAGTCGGTTCATCTGCGGCAAAGAAGGTCGCCTTGACCTGCTGGCGCTGAAGCACCTCGGCCACCAGATGCGCAACGCCCATGTGGCCAGTGTCAAAAGTCAGGTACACAGCGCCTTTGCAGTCATTTTGGCCTGTAGCGCTTGCTGGATAAGCGCCAACAGCTATCAAAATTGAAGTGCAACAAATATGCCACCTCCGCCGTGCTCCGGGGGAGCGGCCGCGTGGCTCAGCGCTTGGCATGTCGGAGTGTCCAAACGCCGTGGGGAGACTTGCCCACTTGAACGGCCCGTGCCACCTTGCGCTCCACCGTGTCGATCACGAGCATCTTGCGCGCCCAGCGGGCGCTGACGTAGAGCCAGCGGCCATCCGCCGAGACATCCATGCAGTCCGGCCCGCCGGGCGCCGGATAGCCATCCACCACGCGCAGCGCCTGCATGTCGATCTTGCTGATGGTATTGGCCACTCGGTTGCTCACGAACAAATGGCGGCCGTCGCCCGCAGCGCGAAAGGCATGGGCGCCATCTCCCGTCTTGATGCGTTGCACGCTGCGCGGCTGCTCACCGGCAATATCGAAGACCTCCACGCTATCGCTGCCGGTAAGGCCGACAAAAAGATGCTTGCCGTCCGGGCTGCCGTACACATCCGCCGGCATGGCACCTGTCTTCGTACGCCACTTGATCTTTTGCGTCGATATATCGATGGCCACCAGCTCATCGCTATCCTGCATGGTCGAATACACCGTGCGGCTGCCGGCATCAATCCACAGGTGGCTTGGCGTCTTGCCAGTGGACACGCGCTGCACGAGCGTGAGCTCCTTGCCGTCCCAACGGTAGAAGTCCACATGGTTGAGGCGGTTGGCGGCCGTGACCAGCCATTTCATGTCGGGTGAAAACCGCAAGTGGTAAGGATCCACGATCCCCCGCACCGTACGCTGCACTTGCGCAGTGGCCGGGTCCACGAAGGTCAGGCTATCGCCGAGCGCGTTGGCAACAATCAGCGATTTCTCGTCAGGCGTGAGGTACAGGTGGTGCGGCTCCTTGCCAGTGGCAATACGGCCGATTTCGGTCCAGGTCGCGGGGTCGATGACGCTGATGTCCGCCTGCAGCGAATTGAGAACGAACACCGGTGGCTCACTCGCACCAGCGGATGTTCCCCACACCAGCCAAGCAGCCCACCACGCGCATGCCACGCGCCTCATCATCTGATTGACCACCCTGCTCCCCTTCCTATTGGGCACCCGCCTGCGAACATTCGGACATCACTCACAGAAGTGACTTGCAGACAACGGACGCGATGTGCGCGACGTTGACGCAACCGCCTATTGGATCGCGACGGGCGCAGACCACTTGTCTGTCTTTCGCTACCGCAGCAGGGCGAGCTCCTCTTCGCCGAGCCAACGCCACTCCCCCGGCTGCATATCCGCCGGCAATGCCAAACGGCCGATGTGCGACCGATGCAAGGCTTCCACCCGATTGCCTACCGCGGCAATCATGCGCTTCACTTGGTGGTACTTCCCTTCCGTCAGGGTCAGGTCAAGCACATGCGCGTCGACTAGCGCGCAGGCAGCCGCCCGCACAGGGCGTGGGTCATCATCGAGCACCACACCTGCCAGCAAGCGGTCGACCTGTTCCTTGGTCAACGGATGCTTGACAGTCACACGGTACACCTTTGGCACATGCTTTTTGGGCGAACTCATGCGGTGGATGAATTGCCCATCGTCACTGAGTAACAGCAAACCGGTGGTGTCCTGGTCCAAGCGCCCCACGGCCTGCACACCATCTACAGAACCCTTGCTGGGCCTCTGCCTAAGAGGAGCGGGCAACAACGTGTAGATGCTGGGATAGGCCGATGGCTTCTGCGAACACTCGGTTCCTGCAGGCTTATGGAGCATGACATAGGCCTTGGGTTGGTATGGCCAATCCACTCCTTGAACGCGCAACACCAAACCTTCGACATCAATATCCTGCGTCGCGTCTTGGCTGATCGTGGGCTCTCGGGTGCCTGTCGCATGAATGGCAACTCTGCCCTGCTGAATCAAGCCGGCGCAAATGCGGCGCGTGCCGAATCCTTGCGAATAGAGAATGTCCTGAAGCTGCATGAAATACGACGTTATCGCTACAAAGCAAAACGCCCTCCCACTGTTTTAGTGGGAGGGCGGTTTGGGCTGTAAGAGCCTGACGATGACCTACTTTCACACGGGAACCCGCACTATCATCGGCGCGAAGTCGTTTCACTGTCC
>RJVL01000008.1 GCA_003755025.1 Diaphorobacter nitroreducens
TCTGTTCGTCCGTGTACCTGCTCTTGCGCATCGCGCTTCCTCTCGGTTGCGCGGATTCTCTATTGCCTTGGTACGGGTGGCGGGTTGCAGGTCACTAGCTCGGGGAAATCGCCTTCAGATACCTCCCCACCGCGGACTTCCCTCCGCCGCGCCCAAATTTCTTGAGCCACCCGTCGTCGGAGCCGATGTCGGCGGGGTCCAGCCCTGGGTCGAATTGGAGCAGAGAGGCGTAGAGCGCGGTCCGCAGCTCTTGTAGCTCGGCACGTTTCGCCGCAAGGCCTCGCAGCTGTGCGTCTGGACGTTCCTCAGGGCCCGCCAGGAGCCCTTCCACCAGCGCCAACTCACCATGCACGTTGGCGATGAGCAAAGCCAGGCGCGTTAAAGCGGTTTGCGTGCGAGTGCGCGTCTTGGTCAGCGCCATGAATTTTCCTCCCGCCGGTGCCCAGCTGCTGCATCCTGTTTCCGCAGTTCTTCAAGGCTCGGCGTAGGCGCTTTCCAGCGCCACACTCCTGACATGGTCGGCAGCCCTGCATAGTCGTGCAGGCGCTCGACCTCGCCGCGTGCGCACATCCGTCGCAAGGCGTTTCCCAGGTTGTTGTCCGCGAAGCGGGCCCTCTCTTGGCATGACGAAAAGCGCAGCCCGAACACCTGCACCGCCCCTTCTGCCAAAACATTGGTGGGCACGGCACCTGGGTGCGCAGCCTTGAGCGTCTCGCGGAGGTATTTGCGCAAATTGCCACGGCCCCCATAGCGGGTGTGGGCATGGACGGGCTCAACCGCCGCTGGATGCACTTCGGCCGCTATCAACTGGGTCACGGCAGAGAGTGCCTTGGCCATTCGCATGAGTCGTTCCCGTCGCTGCTTCAGCCTGGCCACCTCCTGGTCGATGTGTTCGATTTCCCCTTTGACGGCTGCCAGCTCGTTGACCGTCCACTTGAGGTCAGAGGGGGTGCGGGTTCGGCGAAGCGGGGCGTGGTCCTGGTCGGGAGTGCCGCTCTCACTGCCCTTGCCGATGTCCTTGATGTTGGCCACCGGGCTCACGTCAACCCCCTTTGTTGGCAAGCTCCAGCGCTTCCCTCAGGTCCTGCAGCTCCGCCAGGCTGGGCGCTGCATTGGGCCCGCGCCAGCGCCAGACCTGGGGCGTATGCCCACCTCTGGCAGCAACGAGCACCTCGGTCAGCCCGTCGGCCTTGGCCCGTTTGAGCACAGCGTGGACGGTGTCGCGTCGGAACAGGCTGAAGTCTTTCTTTGTGGGCAGCGCCACGCCCAGGGCGGCTGCCACCTGCAGGGCAAGGGTGCTGACGTCGATTCCAGAGATGCCCGCTGACCGCAGATGCGACAGGACGCAGGCCTTGACCGCGCCGCGTTCGCCGTACTTCCCGGCCCAGGCGTTGACGGTGCCCGCTGCATCGGGTGCGACCGCAGGGTCGATTGCCGCCATCGTGGCGTCCAGTGCGCCGAGCTTGGCCAGGACGGAGGGCAGTTCCAGTTGGATACGCTCCAGCTCTGCCTGCAGGCGCAGGGGCTTCCCCCGCGAGGACGGCCCGTTCGTTCAGGAGCCACTTGAATACGGGAGGCGTGCGGGTTCGCGGGGTAGGCACTGAGGCCGACAGGTGTGATGGTGAGGGCACGTTGGTAGGTCATAAGTGGGACGCTACCAACGTAGAGCGAGCCAGTCAGTCCACTATTGCTCAACAATTGAGCACAAAACTTGTTTTCAGGTTCAAGAGCCCTTGTGTTGGGCCATCAGAGTCATAACACCCGTGTCTGGCGTGCTGCATATTCAATAGCTGGTCACGCTTGTTTGAATGGGGATTCAGGTGCTTTTTTGCCTTGAGTGCTTGATTTGCAAGCGCGAACAGCTACCAAAGCTGTAGCGCACTGCGCTGCATCCTTGTTCACGTACTCTCGCGCACGATCAGCTCGTAGTCCAGCTGCACGCACTGCGGCTGCGCCAGCGTGCCGCGCATCAGGCCCAGCAGCATGTCGGCGCCGGCGCGGCCGACTTCGCTGCGCGGTGTGCGGATGGTGGTCAGCGGCGGCACCATCTGCGCGCTGCCGGCCAAGTCGTTGAATCCCGCGACGGCGATGCGCCCCGGCACGTCGACGCGCATGCGGTTGGCCGCCAGCAGCCCGCCCTGGGCAATGTCGTCGTTGCAAAAGAAGATGGCGTCCACGTCGGGCATGCGTTGCACCAGGTCCTCGAACAGCCGAGCGCCCAGGGCGATGGAAGAGCGCTCGGGGCTTAGCAACTCCAGGCGCGGATCGTACAGGCCCGCTTCGCGCAGGGTGCGCCGGTACCCTTCGGCGCGCTGCAGCACGCGCGGGTCCAGTTGCGCGGCGCAAAAGGCGATGCGCTTACGCCCGCGTTCCAGCAGGTGGCGCGTGATGGTGGCGCCCGCGTCCTGCTGCGAAAAGCCCACGCAGGCCACACCAGGCGCGGCGCTGGTCTCCATGAGGTGCACGCAGGGCACGCCGCTGTGCACGATGAGCTGGCGTGCGGCCTCGCTGCGATCGAACCCCGTCACCAGCAGGCCGGCGGGGCGGTGGGGTAGGTAGGTGCGCAGCAGCAACTCTTCCTCGGCGCTGTCGTAGTGGGTCACGCCGATGAGCGGCTGAAAGCCCTCGGGGAACAGCGTGCGGTGCACCGCCTCCAGCAAATCCACGAACAGCGCGTTGGACAGCAGCGGCACCAGCACCAGCACTTGCGTGCTGCGCTGCGACGCCAGCGCGCGCGCGGCCGGGTCGGGCACGTAGCCCAGCCGATCGGCCGCCTCGCGTACGCGTTCGGCCAATGCAGGATCCACGGTGCGTTCGCCGCGCAGGGCACGCGACGCGGTGATGGGACTCACGCCGGCGGCGCCTGCCACGTCATTCAGGGTGATGCGGCCGCTGGAGCGGCGCGGTCGTCGGTTGGCGGTCAAGGGTTATTCCTAGGAATTCTGGCCAAAATTGTCCCTTAAGATAGCGCTATCTTTCATGGGGTTTTCGCGGGTTTGTGGGGAGGGAGTAGCTTCTCCCGGTGCGATGCAGCGAAATTTCTCCATGAGAAGCCGCGGCGTGAAGCCGTGAACTTCGGGTGAACGGCTTGCGTCCTGGGATGCAGCCGTTTTTTTGAATCTTTAGAGATAGCGCTATCTTGACCTGTGACATCGATGCCATCGTGGTGATGGGCGTTTCCGGCTGCGGCAAGTCCAGCGTGGGCGAGGCCTGCGCGCAGGCGCTGGGCTGGGTGCTGCATGAAGGCGATGCCCACCATGCTCCCGAGAGCATTGCCAAAATGCGCGCCGGCGTGCCCTTGACCGATGCCGACCGCGCGGGCTGGCTGGACCGGTTGGCCGCATTGCTGGCGGCGCCCTCCGGCTCGGCGGGCGTAGTGCTGACCTGCTCGGCGCTGCGCCGCAAATACCGCGATCGCCTGCGTGCGGGCAACCCGCGCGTGGGATTCGTGTTTCTGGCGCTGGACTATGAGCAGGCATTGCAGCGCGTGCAGACGCGCGCGGGGCATTTCTTTTCGCCCGCTCTGGTGGCCGATCAGTTCGCCACGCTGGAGTCGCCCGAGGGCGAGCCGCGCGTGTTGACGCTGGATGCCACACGCCCCGTGGACGAGCTGGCCCGGTCCGTCGTCCAATGGCTGCGAGGCAACGCAGCTGCCTCCCTTTCGTCGTCTTCCGGAGACAGTGCATGAGCGCTTCTTCCCCTTCCCCGCAGGAACGGCCGCGCAAGCCCCTGGTGCAGCGCCTGGCCGAGCATTTCATGGTGCTCGCACTGGCCGGCATGGTCGTGGCCGTGTTCGTCAACGTGGTATTGCGCTACGTGTTCTCCACGAGCATCGTCTCGTACGAGGAGATCTCGCGCCTGCTGTTCGTGTGGCTGGTGGCGGTGGGCACCATCGTCGCGGCCTTTGAGGGCAAGCATCTGGGCTTCGACATGCTCACTTCGCGCCTGAAGGGCCGCTCGCGCAAGCTGCTGTTCTGGGCCAGCCAGGCTCTGGTGGCGGGCGGCATGCTGCTGCTGCTCAAGGGTTCGTGGGAGCAGGTGATCGCCGGCATGGACAGCTACAGCACCGTGCTGGGTTATCCGCTGGCGCTGGGCGCCGCGGCGACGCTGGTACTGGCCGTGGGCCTGCTGGTGGGTGTGGTGGTGGATCTGCGCCGCGGCGAGCCGCTGCCGCATGGCAGCGACGCGGAAACGTCGGTGGAGTAGGGCGCACCATGATCGTTACCGCCATCTTTCTTCTGGTGCTCATCGGCGGCATGGTGATCGGCATGCCCATCGCCCACGCCCTGGTGCTGACGGGTGTCGCCCTGATGTGGCACCTGGATTTCTTCGATTCGCAGCTGCTGGCGCAAAACCTGCAGGCCGGCTTTGACAACTTTCCGCTGCTGGCCGTGCCGTTCTTCATCCTGGCGGGCGAGCTGATGAACGCGGGTGGCCTGTCGCGGCGCATCATCGACCTGGCACGCGCCTTCGTGGGGCATATCCGCGGCGGGCTGGGCTTCGTGGTGATTGGCGCGGCCGTGCTGCTAGCGTCCATGAGCGGCTCGGCCATTGCCGACACGGCGGCGCTGGCCACCATCCTGCTGCCGATGATGCGTGCGCAGAAATACCCGATGAGCTACAGCGCGGGCCTGCTGGCGTCTGGCGGCATCATCGCGCCGATCATCCCGCCGTCCATGCCGTTCGTGATCTACGGGGTGACGACGAATACCTCGATCAGCAAGCTGTTCCTCTCGGGCGTGGCACCGGGCCTGATGATGGGCATCTTCCTGATTGGCGCCTGGGCCTGGATTGCGCGCCGCCACGACCTGCCCTCGATGGAGCGCGTGGCGTGGGGCCCGCGCATGAAGGCGCTGGCCAAGAGCTTCTGGGCCATGATGATGCCGGTCATCATCCTGGGCGGCCTGCGCGGCGGCATTTTCACGCCCACCGAGGCTGCCGTGGTGGCCGCCGTCTATGCGCTGCTGGTGTCCATGTTCGTGTACCGCGAGCTGAGCTGGACGCAGCTGTACGACGTGTTCCTGGCCGCGGGCAAGACCACGGCGGTGGTCATGTTCCTGTGCGGCGCCGCCACCGTCACGGCCTACATGATCACCCTGGCCGACCTGCCCAACATGCTGGCCGACAGCTTCGCCGGCGTGATGGGCAACCCCGTGCTGTTCATGGCGCTGATGATGACCTTCCTGTTGGTGGTGGGCACGGCCATGGACCTTACGCCCACCATCCTGATCTTCGGCCCCGTCTGCGCGCCGCTGGCCGCCAAGGCGGGCATCGACCCCGTGTACTTCGGCTTCATGTTCATCTATGTGGGTTGCATCGGCCTGATCACGCCGCCCGTGGGCACGGTGCAGAACGTGGTGGCGGGTGTGGGCCGGCTGCGCATGGAAACCGTGATCAAGGGCACGACGCCTTTCCTGGCCGTGTATGTGCTGCTGGCGGTCCTGTTCACGCTGTTCCCGGCCCTCATCACCGCGCCGCTGCGCTGGATGCACTGAGCTTTTCATCCCTTTTCACCCTGACTGTCCAAAGGAGACTTCCCATGCGTATCCGCTTTGCTCTTGCCGGCCTCGTGGCCGCACTCGTTGCCACCGGCGCTGTACAGGCGCAGGACTTCAAGCCGCGCATCGTGCGTTTCGGCTATGGCCTGGTGGACAACTCCAACCAGGGCCGCGCGGCCCGCATGTTTGCGCAAGAAGTGGAAAAGGCCTCCGGCGGCAAGATGAAGGTGCGTGCCATTGGCAACGCCTCGCTGGGCTCCGACACGCAGATGCAGCAGGCGCTGATCGGCGGCGCGCAGGAGATGATGGTGGGCTCCACCGCCACGCTGGTGGGCCTGGTGCCGGAGATGGCCGTGTGGGATACGCCGTTCCTCTTCAGCAACGCCAAGGAAGCCGATGTGGTGCTGGACGGCCCCGTGGGCGACAAGATCAAGGCCAAGCTGGAAGCCAAGGGCATGGTGGGCCTGGTGTACTGGGAGAACGGTTTCCGTAACCTCACCAACAGCAAGCGTCCCGTCGCCAAGCTGGAAGACCTGAACGACATCAAGCTGCGCGTGATGCAGAACAACGTGTTCCTCGACAGCTTCAAGGCCCTAGGCGCCAACGCCGTGCCGCTGCCGTTCTCCGAGCTGTTCACCGCGTTGGAAACGCGCGCCGTGGACGGCCAGGAGAACCCCTACAACACCATCGTCTCCAGCAAGTTCTACGAGGTGCAGAAGTACCTCACGGTGACCAACCACGTGTACAGCCCCTGGATCGTCACGGTGAGCAAGAAATGGTGGGACGGCCTGTCCGCCGCCGAGAAGAAGGTGCTGCAGGACGCCGCTATCAAGAGCCGTGATTTCGAGCGCAAGGACACGCGTGAAGAGGCCGCCAAGGCCCTGGCCGACCTGAAGGGCAAGGGCATGCAGGTCAACGAGCTGTCGGCCGCCGAGGCCAACCGCATGCGCGAAAAGCTGGTCAGCGTGAACGCGGGCATCGCCAAGTCGGTGGGCCAGCAGACCTGGGACGAGGTGAACGCCGCCGTCCAGCAGGCGCGCAACGCCAAGTAAGCGCAGGGTGGGGCAGGCGGCGGCGCCTGCCCTCGGTTCCCTGCCATGTGCCCTCGGCCTACACCTGTGTCGCCCACTGGCGCGTAGGATTCCGGGGGCAATGTTTGCCCGCAGTCGTTTTCTGCAACCTTCCCACAGCCGCCCTCGCGCCACCCAGCATGCCCCTGCACGACACCGTCCACACCGTCACCGAGCGCATCCGCCAGCGCAGCGCCCCTACGCGCGGCGCCTATCTGCAGCAGCTTGAGTTCCAGGCGCGCCGCGACCGCGGTGCAGACCGCCTGGGTTGCGCCAATGTGGCCCACGCCTTCGCCGGCATGCCTGGCAACGACAAACTGCGTGTGGTGGTCCAGAAGGCACCCAACATCGGCATCGTCACGGCGTACAACGACATGCTGTCGGCCCATGCGCCGCTGCAGCATTACCCGGACCTGATCAAGGACGAGGTGCGCAAGCGCGGGGCTACGGCCCAGGTGGCCGGCGGCGTACCCGCCATGTGCGATGGCGTGACGCAGGGCACACCCGGCATGGAGTTGAGCCTGTTCAGCCGCGACGTGATCGCCATGGCCACGGCCGTGGCGCTGAGCCACGACGTGTTCGATGGCGCGCTCATGCTCGGCGTGTGCGACAAGATCGTGCCTGGTCTGCTGGTGGGTGCGCTGCAGTTCGGCCATCTGCCCACGGTGTTCGTGCCGGCGGGGCCGATGACTTCGGGCCTGTCCAACAGCGCCAAGGCCAAGGTGCGCGAGCAGGCCGCGCAAGGTCTGGTGGGCCGCGGTGAACTGCTGGAGGCCGAGATGGCCGCTTACCACTCGCCGGGCACCTGCACCTTCTACGGCACGGCCAACAGCAATCAGATGATGCTGGAGGCCATGGGCCTGCATGTGCCGGGCACGGCCTTCGTGAACCCGGGCCAGGCGCTGCGCCAGGAACTTACGCGCGAGGCCGCACGCACGGTGCTGGGCGACAAGGGGGCGTCATGCCCACCTATCGGGCGCGTGGTAGACGAGCGCGCTATCGTCAACGCCATGGTGACGCTGCTGGCCACGGGAGGATCCACCAACCACCTGATCCACTGGGTGGCCGTGGCGCGCGCGGCGGGCCTCGTGATCGACTGGGACGACTTTTCCGCCCTGTCCGCCGTCGTGCCGTTGCTGGCGCGCGTGTACCCCAACGGCAGCGCGGACGTGAACCAGTTCCAGGCCGCCGGCGGCCCCGGCTATGTGATCCGCGAGCTGCTCGATGCCGGGCTGATGCATGAGGATGTACTTACCGTTCGCCCTGGAGGTATCCGCGAATACACGCGCGAGCCGCAGGGAACCGCCGATCAGCAGCTGCACTGGGCCGACATCGGCGCCTCGCGTGACGACAGCGTGCTGCGCCCTGCGGCCGAACCTTTCAGCGCCACGGGCGGCCTCAAGCTGCTGTCGGGCAACCTGGGGCGCAGCGTGATCAAGGTCTCCGCCGTGCCGCCCGACCGGCATGTGGTGCAGGCGCCTGCACGCGTGTTTGCCTCGCAGGGCGAACTGCAGCAGGCCTTCCAGGCCGGCGAACTGGACCGCGACGTGGTCTGCGTGGTGCGCTGGCAGGGTCCCCAGGCCAATGGCATGCCAGAACTGCACAAGCTCACCCCGCCGCTGGCCGTGCTGCAGGGCAAGGGCTACAAGGTGGCGCTGGTCACCGACGGCCGCATGAGCGGCGCCTCGGGCAAGGTGCCTGCGGCCATCCACGCATCGCCCGAGGCGCATGCCGGCGGCCCGCTGGCGCTGGTGCGCGATGGTGACGTCATCCGACTGGATGCCGTGGCGGGCACGCTCGATGTGCTGGTCGATGCGGTCGAATGGCAGGCGCGCACGCCTGCCACCGTGCCGCCTGGCTTGCTGCAGGACAACACACGCGGTTGGGGGCGCGAACTGTTCGCCGGCATGCGGCGCAATGCGCTCAGCGCGGAAGAGGGAGCCTGCACATGGCTGTGACGCAACACACCCTCACGGCGCTCGATGTGATGCGCGATGCGCCCGTGATCCCGGTCATCGTTCTGCACGACGTGCGGCATGCCGTGCCGATGGCGCGCGCGCTGGTCGCCGGTGGTATCCGCATGCTGGAGGTGACGTTGCGCACGCCGCAAGCCCTCGAATGCATGCGGGCCATCGCCGCGGAAGTGCCCGATGCCGTGGTCGGCGCAGGCACCGTACGCACCAGTGCTGATGCGGCTGCTGCCGCGCGCGCCGGGGCGCGGTTTGCCGTCAGTCCGGGTTTTACGCCCGCCGTAGGCCGCGCCTGCCGCGATGCGGGCTTGCCGCTGCTGCCGGGCGTGGCCACGGGCAGCGAGATCATGACGGCGCAGGAAGAGGGCTTCTCTGCGCTCAAGTTCTTCCCTGCGGTGCAGGCGGGCGGTACGGCCATGCTGAAAGCGTGGCAGGGGCCGTTTGGCGACGTGGCGTTCTGTCCGACGGGTGGAATCCAGTCCGGCAATGCGGCGGAGTTTCTGGCGCTCAAGAACGTGGCCTGCGTGGGCGGGTCGTGGCTGGTGCCCGCGGATGCGCTGGAGCAGGGCGACTGGTCCCGCATCACCCGTCTAGCGCGCGAAGCCAGCGCGTTGCAGCGGGTTTGATGAATACAAGTAAAAATGGGCTGTAGCGCTTTGTGGATAAGCGCTAACAGCTATTAAAGAAAGAGCAAACTAGCGCAGACCGGTGCCTGCGCCGGCATCGCTCTTGCGCTCGATCAATTCAATCTTGTAACCGTCAGGGTCGGTCACAAAGGCGATCACCGTGGTGCCGCCCTTGACCGGCCCGGCCTCGCGCGTCACGGTGCCGCCGGCTGCCTTGATCTTCTCGCAGGCGGCGTAGGCGTCGGGCACGCCCAGGGCAATGTGGCCGTAGGCTGTGCCCATCTCATAGCTTTCCACCCCCCAGTTGTACGTCAGCTCGATCTCGGCCTGGCCGGGGTTGCCGCCCTCGAAGCCCAGGAAGGCCAGAGAGTATTTGTACTCAGGGTTTTCGGAGGTGCGCAGCAACTGCATGCCCAGCACCTGGGTGTAGAAATCGATGGAGCGCTGGAGATTGCCAACGCGCAGCATGGTGTGCAGAAGTCTCATGGCATGGATTGTGCCGTCAACCCAAAGACCCAGCGGCCTGTTGCGCTGAGTGATGGGCTGGGCTAGACCGGCACGGTGTAGTTGAGCGTCATGCGGCCGCCGTCCACGGTGACGATCTCACCGGTCACATAACTGGCGGCGTCGCTGGCGAGCCATGCCACCACATCAGCGACCTCCGAAGGCTCACCCAGGCGCTTCATCGGCGTGCGGCTCATGATCTTGAGCCGGGCCTCGTCGCTCGTCAGCACGGCCTTCGCGGCGAGTTCCGTGGCAATGGTGCCGGGCGCCACCGCGTTCACGCGGATGCCACGGTCCGCCAGCGCCAGCGCCATCACGCGGGTGAGCTGATTGATGCCGCCCTTGCTCACGTTGTAGCTGGCGATGTTCGGAATGGCCAAAACGCCATTGACGGAACTCATGTTCACGATGCTGCCGCCGCCCGAGCGCACCATTTCGCGTGCCACGGCCTGGCCCATGAGAAAGGCACCCTTGAGGTTCACGCGCAGTACCGCGTCAAAGTCTTCCTCGGTCACCTCCAGAAAGTCCGCAGCGCGGAAGATGCCCGCGTTGTTGACCAATACGTCGATGCGCCCGTGCAGCGCCATGGTTTGACCTACCAGGGCATCCACTTCGGACTTGTTGCCCACATCGCAATGAATGTAGGCGGCTTGCGGCACCGCATCGGCAAGAGCACGTCCGCGGGCATCATCCATGTCTGCGATCACCACCTTGGCACCGTCGCGCGCCAGCCTGCGCACGCAGGCCTCGCCAATGCCCTGGGCACCGCCCGTGACAATACACACGCGACCGTGATGGCCGAAGGAGATAGGTGACGTGGTGAGTGTTTGGGACATGCCAGTCATCGTAGTCAATTGAAAAGGGCTGGTCACTGAACGTTTACGCGGAGGGTGGGATCGTTCCCTAAACTGGGTGCGGATGTCGAGGTCGTAGTGCCTCAGCCCCAGCCGTTGGCTTACTAGATACGATGTATATTCTCAATAATAAATATTGAGAATAACGCTTGTGATTGTAAGTCATTTTGCCCTTCTGAATTGTGGTTTATCCACAGTTCAGCGAGGTCGATATGTTTACATTTGGAGTGGTAGCCACCAAGGGTGGGGTCGGCAAAACCACAGTAGCAGCCAATCTCGGCGGCCTCTTGGCCGACATTGGTTACCGCGTCTTGCTCATTGACGCCGATGTACAGCCATCGCTATCACGCTACTTCGTCGTCTCGAAGGAGGCCGAGCATGGCCTGACCAAGATGGTCATGGATGGCTCTCTGACGCCCGAATGCATCAGCCAGATTGAGCTCCCTCCTGAATCCTTCTCAGGCGACCATGACCTGCTCAACAAACAGGGCGGGTTCCTGCATCTCGTGCGCTCGGACACCCGCGATGGACGCCTCCAGGACTGGCTGAGTAATCGTCTTGATCGCCTCGTGCGTATCCGCATGGCTATCAAAAATACCTCGCTCGCAGATAGCTACGACGTAGCGATTATCGACACGCAAGGTGCTGTGGGGCACCTTCAGGATGCAGCAGTTAATGCATCCGATCTGCTGATCACTCCGGCCTCGCCGGATATTATCAGCGCCCGTGAATTCGTAGATGGGACGCTTACCCTATTAGATCGCCACGAATCGTCGGCGAATATGGGATTTACCGTTCCGGCGATGCGTGCGATTATCAATCGGGCAGAAAAAACCGTCGATAGCCGATCCATGGCTGGTCTCATCCGCGACCAATTCATGACGTTGCGCGGCCGAGTGACAGTGCTCAATACTGTGGTGACGGCTGCTGTGGCCTACAAGAAGGCTGCAACCTCCCAGGTGCCCGTGCATTGGATCGATCCGGTCAAGGCTGGCGACACTATGCACGCGTTGCTGTGGGAGCTGTTGCCACACCTTGAGGGCACGTTTGCCCCAAATCACCGAAAAGAGATCGACCCCTCTCTGGTGGTGCCTAAAGCCGATCCGGCACCGGAGACGGGTGCCGATGGTGAGCACACCAGTGCTGGCACAGACGATGAGTGAGGGGAGCATGAGCCATGACCCCCTCCAGAACCCCTGAAACGCTGACCGCCGTACAGCGGGCACAGCGCTTGAACCTCCACCCGCCGCCCGCGTTGGCTGAATCCGATGCAGGCCACGCGCACGCGTACCAAGACAAGAACCCCATGGTAGTGAAACCAAGCAAGCAAGAGCGAAAGATCATGGAGCAGGCGCGCAAGTCCTTGCCGCCCCTGAGTGGCCCGCGCGCCAGTGCGACCGCCAACCTAGACCCTCGCAGCGATGCCGAGTTGTCGTTTTCTATCCTTCCTGTCTCGGAAATCGTGGCCTATGGCCACAACCCGCGCCAGGGACAGAACCCGCGATATGACGAGCTCAAGGCCAGCATCAAGGCCGACGGCATCACCAACATCCTCACCGTCACACGGCGCAGTGTGGATGACAAGTACACGCCCTATGGCGGAGGAAACACGCGCCTGCAGATTGCCAAAGAACTGTTTGCCGAAGGCGATCAGCGCTTCGCGCAGCTGCGCGTCATCGTCAAGGAGTGGCCCGGCGACGCCCAGGTGATCACCGCGCACCTTGTAGAAAACGAGCTGCGCGCAGACATCACCTTCTGGGAAAAAGCCCGAGGCGTACATCAGTTCCGTGTCGAACTCGAACACGAGCAGCACAAGCCGCTCACCGCCGGTGAGCTCAACCGTGAACTGCGGGGGCGGGGCCTCAATTACGGCGTCAAGACGATCCAGAACTTTGCGTTCGCCACCGAGCAGATGGCCCCGGTCGGGCCCTGGCTGCAGGCCCGGGCGGTCAACGAAGTCACGCGGCCCAAGGTGGCGGCCCTGCTCGAACTCGGTGCCAAGCTGGGCCAGGGATCGGCCTTGCGCGAACAGCTCCAGGCAGTCATGCAGACCTATGGTGATGCCCTACGCCTGCGCGCCAAGAGCAACGAAGACCTGGAAGCAGCCGAGCGTCTGCCGGTGGAACTCGACGATGCGGCGCTGCTGGCCGACCTGCAGTTGGCTGCAGTACAGGAGTTGGGCCTTGCCGGACGCCCGCAGCTGGAGGCCGCTCTCTCCGCCATGGAGGCCGATCCCAAGTTGTCGCGCGACGATCTTCGTGCCGTTGGGCAACGTCCTGTTGCTGTGGCCCCGCCTCCACAACGGCTGACCTTTGCACCAGAGAATACCGACCCGTCGGAGCCATTCACGCCCCGGGCAGACCCAGAGTCAGCGGCGCAACCATCGGCACCCGATGGGATCCAGCAAGCTCCGCTACCCGGAATGCTGGCAGGCATATCCGCCCAGGCACAGCCGGGCAGGGTCAAGGCTGGAACGCATGCAGCCCAGCATGCAGTGGCCACTGACCCCTTGAGCGAGGCGTTCAAGGGTATCCGCGACCTGCTTGGTGAGATCAACGCAGACGTTCCCCTGAGCGACGTGCTGTGCAACCTGCCTCTTGCGCCGTTCGGCTTCATGGTCGATTTCCCGCCGCAAGATATGGCGCACATCAACGGTGAGCCTGTCCGCACCGATCTGGTACCGCTGCGCGCCGCGGTCTGGAAGCTACTGGCCGCACTGTCCTACCAGTACGACCGACGCATTCCGGGCGCGATTCCACCCCAGCATGTCACCGAAACGATCTGGACAACGACCTACACCAATGGTCGTCAGGCCTTTGAACACGCCTGTGCGCAGAAGGCCGGTATGCCTGTCTCGGGGAACTATTACCAGATGGGCATGGACGAGCTGGGTCTTGTGCTGGCCGCGCCCAAGCTGGGCTACAGCGTGATCAAGCTGTTGGCCGCCATGGAGCAGATGCGCCTGAAGTTTCCTGAGCGCATCCCTGCGGGATTCCAGCCGCTCTTCGATACCTGAAGAACAAACCAGAACCGGGAGAAACCATGCTGCGCATTACCGACCCCACCCTCAAACGCATGCTGCTCGATCAGATCGTGGCGCGCATCGACGCAGGCGGCATCGACGACTTGTTGCAGGCTGGGTTCAGCCCGGAATTTCTGGATTGCATGCGCCATCGGCCTGCGCGCGATCTGATCAAGGCGTCCGAGGTGCCGGCGATTGATTTCCGGGTCTCCATCAAGGAACGCGCCATCACCGAATACCTCAACCGCCTGGACATGATGCGACGCGATGCTCACATGTGCGAATACTTCATCCGCCATGGTGCAGCCGTGCAGGTGGTCTGTATGCTTTGGAAGATCTCTGCCGAAGAGGTGCGCGGCCTGCGCGCACAGCTGCTGCCACCAGATCAACCGCTGGGTCGCAATCGCATGCCGGCGCCCGCCGTGCGCGACCAGATCCACGCCCGCTGGGCTGAACTTGAGGCGGACGATCCCCGGGGATCGCTGCGCGACAGGCTGTATCGCCTGCATCAGTCCTTTCCTGACTGTCGCATCGACTCGCTGTGCCGAACCATCGACGAGTTTTCTGCCGAGCCGTCATGGCCTGTGACCGATTTTGGAACCCTCTCTTGAACGCCATCGGAGCCGCACCATGACCAAGCTCGCTCTGCTCAGCCGCAACCGCGTTTCCCGTCGCCAGAAGCGCATCAACGACCCCGAGCAAACACCGCGATCCGGCCTGCAGGTCGGCGAATTGCGGCGACTGCCCAACGTCCTCGGACAGGCTGCGCTCCTGGAATGGCTGGGACAGGCGCCCATCAGCTTCAACCGGGCCTATGTGGGCCTGGCGGGCGGCGTGCTGCAAGCCCTGTGGCTGTCGGCCGCAATGGAGCGCGTCTCCAACGCCAAGGCTCATGAGTTCGAGGTCAATGGCGATTTTGTCTTTTCCATGTCTGAGGCGGAATGCGAAGCTGCCATCGGATTGATCCGCTCGCAGCAGCACAAATGTCGGCGTGACCTGGTTGCATCAGGTCTGATCAGCGTGAACAGTCTGCCGCCTGCACCCCCCGTTTACCGTCTGCACCTCGACTGCCTGGCGCGCAAACTGCTGGCGCAGTCCGCGCCTTTGGCCGAGCACCTGGCTGCATATGAGCCACTGCCAGAGTTGCCTGCGGCATGGGAACGCCAAGCCTGAGACGGAGCCATATCGTGGCCTATCCCGTGCTCGCACCATCAACCACGGCAAGTCCAATGGCTTGCCCACGGCCCTCTATGGAGCCATTTGTAGATGAAGGCGCCGCCCTGCAGCACCTGGGTCAAGGCGGTTTCATTCAGTTCCATCTAGCCCTGGCTGAACAACTAGGTTTCAAGGCGGCATTGTTCCTCGGGCATGCCCTGTACTGGAGCCGCCATCTCGGCAAGAAGGAACCGCAACGTGGTGGCTGGTTCTTCATGACCGCGCGTCAATGGGAGGATGCCACGGGCCTGACAGCGAGGGAGCAGGCCAGCGTGCGTGAGCTGCTGCTGCAAAACCATCTGCTGTTGGAGCGTGTCGCCGGCAGGCCTGCCCGCCTGCACTACCGGGTCGATCTCGCCAGGCTGGCCCAGTGGAGCGGCTTGCAAGCCCACGCTGATGGGGCGCCAGCAATCACCTGGGAAGCGTTCGCACCCTGGCTGAAAACCTCGATCAGCTTCTACCGGCCCCTGGCCCGCATCAGCGGGTCAGTCGCCAGCGGCCTGCTGCTGTCCTATCTCTTGCGCCAGCAACGCGCAGCAGTGCGCTCCGGTGAAGCCACCTTCGAAGGATATTTCCGACTGTCGCACGAGGATGCACGCATCGCCCTGTGTCTTGGCACCAAGACCCAGCGCAATGCGCGTGAACGCCTCAAGGCGCTGGGCTTCCTGCAAGAACGAGCTGGCGGCCTGTGTCATGTGAATCTGCATGCGCTCCAGGATGCCATTGGGCATGTCGAGAAGCTCCCGCAGCCTGCCCGACTGCATGCGGTCGCCAGGCCGCCGGCCGCAGTGGCACCTTCCGCCGAAGGCCTGGCCGACGCGGTGCGCTGGCTGGCAGAAGCCGATCGACGCCCAACGACTGATCCCGTGTTGTATGAGCATCGTGTTCAGGATCAGCTACAGCTGGATCTTTTTGGGCGCTGGCTGACCGACACACCGCAGGGGCAGCAGACCACGCACGTCGTGACACGCATGTTCGGCAATACAAGCGCGAGCCCGGTGCCCGTCGGTAGCTTACATCCCGCGAATCAAAACCATGGAAACTTGTCGGAAATAAGGTGTCAACCTTCTGCCCTTTTGTCGAACCATGAATCCAATGACCATACGACAAAAGGGCAAGCACCTGCCGTTTTGTCGAATCATGGTTGCCGTTTTGTCGAATCTACCTCGCCCTTTTGTCAAACCCATATACAACAACATAACAATCAACCTACAACGACTACCGCGTGCGCCCGCGAGGACGCCTCGGGGTTCGACAAAACGGCAAGTCGTCGTCGGATTTCTGAAACCTCCCCATCCGAAGCCCGGTTGGCGCAACAGGCAAATCGCGCAGCACCCCTGCCAGCAGCGCTTGTCGAACTCGACAACCTGGTCATGCCCAAGGCGCTTGGCATGGAGTGGCACGACGGCGTGCGCCGCACCCTGGCCACTGCACCTGCGGCCATTCACCAGGCCTTGCTGGATGAGCTGGAGGGCCAGCTCGGCCTGCAGGGCAAGACCATCCACAACCCTCCGGGGTACCTGCACGCCCTGATCCGTCGCCATGCCTGCGGCACGCTGGATCTGGCGATGGCGGACAAGGTAGCTGCCGAAAGGACACAGCGAGCACGCCACGAGCAGGCTTTGCTCAAGGCCAGGCAGGAAGCGGAACAGCCTCGACCTGCTGGTGCCCAGGATGCGCAAAAGGCTGAACCTTCGCCGGCCGTGATTGAAGAGCGCCGCAAGCTGCTGACCCTACGTCTCGAGATTGCGGGGAAGGGGAGGGCGGCATGAGCGCGATACGCAATTCGGTGAACCGGGACAGTTTGTCCCACGTGGTAACGGTTACCACGTGGGACGTTTTGTCCCGGCTAGTCAATCTTTAGCAAAGGAGACAGCGATGGATAGCAAGCAACTTTTCACGGAGCTGGTTCACCGCCTTCAACGCTACGACGATTCCATGGTTCTGCATGCGGTGATTCAGCAGCAGGCAGACGTTACCGAACTTCGAACCTCTGCAACTCGGATCGCCTTGGACTTTCTTGGGAATCGCGTTCAGAAGAAGCAGGTACAGCGTGCGTTGGATCGACTGACTGACATGGGCCTTCTGCAAGTCCAAGCGCACCCCAACTACCGCACCCACATCACGGTGGATCGTGAAGCGGTGCAGGCATTGCTTCGCACCCCGGTGAGCGACTACCTGCCAGGCCTGAATAGCGACAGCTTTCCGTTTTTGGATGACCTGAATGCCAGGAGGAAGGCCGAGAGCGGCGTGCTGCCGGCCGGCTGGGGCTGGCCTTCACCGACGTTATCTGAACCCAGGAAGGACGATTCCGTTGAGGCCAAGCCCGAGCCACCTGCACCAATCAAGCATCACTGATTCGCCTGGATCAGCGTTCGTCCCATTGCCCATGCCCCGCTGTCACAACCGAAATCTACCCTCATCACCATGGCCACCACTCGCAACAAGTCACCCAAGAATGCCGCAGCGTCAGCTCCCACCAGCCAGGAAGCTGCCGCAATGCCGAGCATTCCTGCGCCCGTAGGATTCGCCTTCGCCACCGAGCCCAATTCACCGTTTTCTGATGGCTACAGCATCGCCAAGGAGGAAGCGGCTCTGGCCGAGTACATGGCCGGGCCAATGAGTGAGACCGATCCCTTGTATGACAGGTACATCGAGCTGGAAGATCGCAAGGATCGGCTGGAACGGCGCAAGGTGGAGTTCGACGGCCGCAAGGGTGCTGAGTCGGTGGTGACGCGTCAGGAAGCCAGGGCCATTGACGCCCTGGGGGCACTGGTCGATGAGGAGGTCGATCAGATGACGATCCACACCAAGGAGGCCTATCGGATGTTCATGGGCCGCACGCGCGAGCCTGGCAAGGAAGCGGCCCCCATCATCGGCGGGCGGCGCGTGGCTGCGGCCTTGCGTGGGCTGTGGGTTCTGACGGGCTACGACAACCCGTATGCCGATTGGGCCTTGCTGCGCCATGAGCAGACCATCGACGAGATTTGCAAGCGCCTGCGGCGCGAAACCAAGGAAGCTGAATCACTTCTTGCCGATCTCAAGAAGAAGGGCTTGAGCTTCTCGATTCTGCAGTCCGCCGAACCCAAGGTGCTCAACCTAGGTTACCGCTCTCCGTATGGCTATGCGATTTCCACGCTGATCGTGGAGTTCGACTATTTCGTGCGCCTGCAAAAGACCCTGGCCCGCAAGACGCTGCGCTCGGATGACCAGGCACGCCAGGCGATTTCTGAACTGACGCGGTTCATTCGTCGGGTGTTCAATGAGACGGCGCGGTTTGATCGATGGCTCACCCGTGAGGAAGTCAAGGCCCTGTCTCGCAGTGACTTCATCCCGGAATCTGGGGCAGAAGCGCAGAAGCGGGTGGAGTTTGCATCAGAAGTATTCGGTATCGTTCCCAGCGAGGTCTTCACCGGCAAGCTGCATCCGCGCCACTCGCGTCGCCGCACGGGGGATCTAACGGCAGCAGAGCGTCACTTGCTACAGACCCTGGGAGCGCACCTGGACGATATAGCCCAGGGTGGGTCAGGCGCAGGGGCGGATCAATCTGATGCAGGGCTGGTGTGAGGCAAATGTGAGGAAGCTGCGGCAGGGCCGGCATGGTGTGTGTGAAAGGGCTTTTGTGTTGAAAGGGTTGGTGATGGAAAGGGTTGGTGATGGAAAGGGATGAATTCAACGGGCGGGCACCTGGCCGTGATGTCAACTTCCATGGTCGCCCTGCCGCAATGCAGGAAAGTGAGACGTGTCAAGAACGGGTTGACGCAAAGGCCCTTACGGGTAGGGGCACCCGCCCCGAGCTGCGCCAACTGGAGGCAGAGCTTGACAGGCTGGAGCAGCACATGGATGAGCTGATCGAGGCGAGCAAGCGGGTGCATGGCGGACACATCTACCTGGCACGCCATCTGCGGGCTTCAACTGGCTACACGTTTCTGCGCTGGCGCGAGGCCGGTGGCTCCAAGCGGCACCTGTCCTGGGAGCTGGCGCAGCAGATGTATTCGGCGTACCAGCAGCGCACCCGTAGCTGGTACGCGCAGCTCTCCGAGCAGGCGATGAAGGCCAACGATGAACATGTGCGCCTGCGCAAGGAGATCAGGATGATCAGGCGCCGATTGATCAGGAGTGAGCGTGCCGTGTATGCGAAGGCCATTCCGGGATCGAAATGAACTGAGGCATGGATACCCTGGTCTTGTGGCACTGGTGCAGCTGCTGGGCCTTCCTTGAACCGCACCACGAGGAATAAGTGATGCAGAACCTTTTCATTGGCAAGGGCAACCTCGGCGATTCGCCAAAGTTGAAGCATGTTGCCGGCAGGAGCGGCGATTTCACGGTGGCGTCGATGCGTGTCATGTTCGGACGCTATGGCCAGACCGAGGATGGTGGGGTAGAGCAGGTGGGTGGTTTCTGGCGTGAGGTCGAGATTTACGGCGCAAAGGCCGAGGCCTGTGCCAAGCATCTGCGCAAGGGTGCTCGAGTGCTGGTCATCGGTGAGGAACGAGAGTTCACTGCCACGGATGACGATGGCAATGAGGTGCAGGTGATCAAGGTGGTGGCCGAGGATGTGGCGCTTCAACTGTCGCGGATTGAATCCATCACGTTCACGCCATCACGCGCACGGGAAACAGAAGCGGCCGAGGTTTGATATTCCATTGAGCAAATAACCCCATGCGTGAAGCGTCGCCAGTTTTACCCAATGGAGGTTGTCGTGAATATAGCGCATCAATCCGAAAAGACGGAGTGTTTATTCAAGCTCATTGCACTGGAGCCCGAAACACTCGAAAATCTTACTCGCGCCACGGGCTGGAGGCACAAAGAAACCCAAGATATATTACTTAGGCTCATTGCCGATAGTCGAATTACCTGCAGAAATACTAATGGAGGGCGATTTTACACGGTCAAGCAGCGCTCCCCTTTAACAAGTAGCAACCGGATGCAGGGGGCGGAAAGCGTTCTGGCTACGCCCGCAAAGTGTGCCAACGCTCAAGAATATCGCGTGCCAAGGTCATGAGCAGCTCACCATGTTCCAATGCAAGTTGTTCGGCTGCCCTCGCGAAGCAGTCTTAGAGCCGCTCACCTAGTGACGCCGTAGTGCTTGACAGCGTATTCCTTGAAGGTACCGAACGTCTTATCGTCGAGCGCGAACTTGACGCCCGCGTTTGCGGCTGCAAAGGCCTCTGCGTCCCTATACGGTATCGGATTACCACGAATATCGAGGTACGAGAGCCGTTCGCTCTGGTGCAGTGCTTGTAGGCTTTTAACCAAATTACCACTGAGGTCGAGCGTCGTCAAGCGTGGCAACGTAGATAGTCGGCCCTGCAAAATTCACCGCAACATCCAACCCAGCGATCCACAGCGGGTTCTGCGCGCCTGCGTGGCCATAGCCAGCGCCGCAGCCCAGATCCACAGTCGTGCGAGCAGGGGCGCAAAAAGCCCCTTGAGGCCCAAACGCACGATCGCCCGCAGCAGCCAGCGGATGTTGTAGCCGGCTGCGCACAGCACCGCGTGCAACGCATCGCCCATGGATCCCTTGAGCCAGCACCGATCCATGCCGTTGTCGTGTTTCAAGTGCCCTATCGCAGGCTCTACCGCTTGCCTTCTCTTGAGCCAGCGCCGATGCGCTGAGGTGAGGCTTTTGAACTTGCCCCGGTGGATGATTTCAACGCCCGGGTTGTGTGCATCCACCCCTCTGAAGCCCAGATCGACGACCACCTGCTTGGGGCTGCGGCCCGTGTCTTCGGTCAGGATCGTTACCTGCTCGAGTTGCTCAGCCAAGGTGTGGCCGTCATAGGGGTTGCCGGTAAAGCTGCGTGCGCCCACCATCAGCCCCTGCCTGTGCGTTACCGCCACGCTGACCTTCACGCCGAACTCGTAAGGTTTCCTGGCCTTGCCCTTGCCAATGCACTCGACCTCCGGTGCGTGCATGGCATACAGCTTGTTCTTGTCTTTGGGTTGCTGGGTGCGGATGCGCTCGGCGCGCTGCATCAGATCGTGCAGGGCGGTCAGCGCCTCGGCCGGCACTTGAGGCATCTGCTTGATCTTGCGCCCCACCTCGCGCAACACGATGCCGAGGATGGTGCGCTGGCGCTTGACGGTCTTCTTGAGTCGCTTGAACTGCTTGGCATGGGCGTAGCCGCCGGCCTTGCGCCGCAAGGCCTTGCCTTCGCGCACAAAGGTCTGCTTCAGGGGGTCTCCTCGTTTTCAGTGCAATAAGTGACGGTACGCAAAGCTAGCACTGGCGCGGGGGTGGTCTGGGTAGACCGTTGATTTCATTGACTTTCCTGTTCGCTTTGTAAACGGGTATGGTGGCCTCCCACTTTTGAGGTTCACGATGCAGGGTTGGCACACAACGTTTTTGGGGATGCGTGGGCTCCCCCGCGATATCAGCGACTTCGAGATGAAGGCATTTTTCACCTTCGATGGTGCCGAGCGCGACGCAATCAATGCACGCCGAGGTGATTCCCACAAGCTTGGTCTGGCGCTCCATATTGGTTTCCTGCGCATGAGTGGGCGTTTGCTCGGTGCCTTTCGGGTAATTCCAGTAGCCTTGTGGCGCCACCTTGGCAACGAGCTTGGCATTGCAGCACCAGAAGTCGCCTCGCTGAGAGCCATGTATGAACGCGGGCGCACGCTATTCGATCACCAACAAGTAGCCTGCACGGTCCTTGGATTCCAGTGGATGAGCGAGCACCAGCGCCGCTCACTGGTACGTGAACTGCGCGACGAAGTGGCGCGCTGCGCCGACCGCGATCAGCTACTCGTGCGGGCGCGTCAATGGCTGTACAAGAACAAGCTGGTGATCGTGCACGAGCGGGCAATTCGGACACTGATTGCGGCGGCACTTGCCCAGCTTGAAGTTGAAACAGGCACCGCCATCGCCGCCAGCGTTGATCCAGCAACACTTGATCGCTGGCGAGCCTCAGTTTCAGAGCTGCGCCCAGATGGACAAACCCAGCAGAGTTGGCTATGGGCTGCACCGGCGAAACACTCAACCCGCCAAATCAGCGAGGTACTGGAGCGCATCGACCTGCTTTACACGCTGGACGTTCATAAGCACCTGGCAGACATCCCCGATCTCATCTTGCGCCGCTACGCGCGCCGACTTGTCTCCAGGCCGCCCTCAGCCGGAGCCAAGATCAAAGAGCCAGCGCGCACCGTGGAGGTCGCATGCTTTCTTCGGTATTGCCTGTTCACCACCACAGACCAGTTGATCCTTATGGTGCAGCGCCGGATCGCCGATCTGTGGCGTCAGGCTGCCGCCGATGTCCCCGCTACCGTCAATTGGGCCGCAATGTACAAAACGCTGCTCGGCGAACTTGTTGCCTTGAGCGCGCAAGGTGCGGTGCCAGATGCTGAGTTGCGTGCCCGTCTTGAAGCCTTGATCACCGAAACCCAGAAACGCAAACCACCGAGCAGGGCCTCCCTGGTCCGCGAGGGATTGATTGATGGAATTCGCCCCGTGCGGTCGTTGCTCGTCGCCATTGCAAAGCTGCCCTGGCAGGCCACCGGCGAGCATCCTGCCATCGAGTACCTTGCCAAGCTGCAAGCTTTATATCTCAAAGGATCCAGAAAGCTGCCAGTTGAAGTGGTGGCACCAAGTCTGGGAATGATCTGGCAGGTTTCGATCTCCAGCCCAGACCGGGAACGGGCGTTTCAGGCGTTGGAGGTGGCCACCCTGTTTGCCCTGCGCCGCGCGGTGCGCAATGGCTCGGTCTGGATTGAGCACAGCCTGAGCTTTCGGGGTCGTGCGCGCTTGTTCTTCACGGACGAGCGTTGGCAGGCAGAGTCCAAGAAACACTATGCCCGTCTATCGTTACCCAGCAAGGCTGCCACTTTCTTGAAGCCTTTGCTGGCCAGAGTAACTGCCGGTGTCGATGCGGTGGCCGCTGCAGCCCGCAGTGGCGTACTGCGCGTGGATGATGAACTCCATTTGTCGCCATTGCCCGCAGAGGACGAAGACCCAGAAGTGACCAAGCTGCGCGCGGCTTTGGATCACCGCATCGGTGAGGTTCAATTGCCGGAAGTGATTCTGGCCGTTGACGCCCAGGTGCGCTTTAGCTGGATCATGCTCGGACGTGAGCCGCGCTCTACCGACGAGCTGCTGATGGTCTATGCCGGCATCATGGCCCACGGCACCAGTCTGACTGCGGTCGAATGCGCGCGCATGATTCCGCAATTGTCTGCCACCAGCATTCGCCAGGCCATGCGCTGGGCGCGGGACGAACGGCGTCTGAGCCAGGCCTGCCAGGCTGTGCTGGAATTCATGCAGCGACACCCGATTGCCGCCACCTGGGGGCGGTCCGATTTGGCATCTTCTGACATGATGACCATGGAGACCACCAAACGGGTGTGGCAAGCCCGGCTTGATCCTCGGCGCAACACACCTTCCATTGGAATCTACTCCCATGTAAAAGACCGGTGGGGCATCTTCCATGCGCAGCCCTTTGTGCTCAATGAGCGCCAGGCGGGCGTGGCCATTGAAGGTGTCATCCGCCAAGAAAAGCTGGAGACCAGCCAGCTTGCTGTGGATACCCATGGCTACACCGACTTTGCCATGTCACATGCCCGTTTGCTTGGTTTTGATCTTTGCCCGCGGTTGAAGGAACTCAAACAGCGCCACCTCTTTGTGCCACGCGGCACCAAAGTGCCCGCAGAAATCGCTGCGGTGTGCGAAGCCAATGTCGACGTCGCTTTGATCGAAAAGCATTGGGATAGTCTGGTGCACCTGGCAGCCTCGGTCATGAGCGGACATGCCAGTGCGGTGGCAGCTCTTGCGCGGTTCGGTTCTGCCGCCCAGGGCGATCCAATCTATGAGGCTGGCGTGCAATTGGGGCGGTTGCTGCGTACGGCGTTTTTGGCTGACTACTTTGTCAAGGACGCTTTCAGGAACGAGTTGCGCCGGGTGCTCAATCGGGGCGAGGCTGTTAACGCCCTCAAGCGCGCCATTTATACCGGCCGGATCAGCCCGGCGCAGGCCAAACGTGTCGATGAAATGCAGGCTGTGGCCGATGCGTTGAGCCTGATGGCCAACATCGTGATGGCGTGGAATACCTCACAGATGCAGGCGGTCCTGGATCGCTGGTCGAACCGCCGCCAGGTCATTCCACCGGAACTGATCGGGAAGATTGCGCCCACCAGGCTGGAGAGCATCAACTTGCGGGGTGTGTTTCGCTTCCCGGTTGACCGCTATGCTGACCAAATCCTGCCTTCGCGGCCAAATGCATCGATAACTGGCACCAATGGATGAAACCGACCACGGTTTGACGCCACGAATCGCAGATTTGAAAGTGAACAGGAAAGTCAATGAAATCAACGATCTACCAACACCACCTCCGCGCCAGTGCTAGCTTTTCGTACCGTCACTTATTGCACTGAAAACGAGGAGACCCCGCCACCGGCTCTGGCAGCACGTGCCAGCCTTCGTCACGCTGGCGGCCTTGAACGACTGGCTGGAGGCGCGTTGCATGACCCTGTGGCACGAGATTGACCACGGCAAACTGCCGGGCACCGTCGCGGACGTCTGGATGCAGGAGCGGGCACTTCTGATGCCGCTGCCACGCCCCTTCGATGGCTTTGTGGAGTACACCAAGCGCGTCTCGCCCACATGCCTGGTGACCTTCGAGCGTGTTCGCTACAGCGTGCCGGCCTCTTTCGCCAACCGCCCGGTGAGCCTGCGCGTCTATGCCCAGCGGATTGTGGTGGCGGCCGAGGGTCAACTGCTCTGCGAGCACCCGCGCGTCATCGACCGCCGCCACGACAGCGCAGGCCACACCGTCTACGACTGGCGCCATTACCTAGCGGTGCTGCAACGCAAGCCCGGAGCGCTGCGCAACGGCGCCCCGTTCGCCGAACTGCCAGCGGCCTTCCGGCAACTGCAGGCCGCTCTGCTCAAGCAGCCCGGTGGTGACCGCGAGATGGTCGAGGTGTTGGCACTGGTGCTGCACCACGAAGAACAGGCGGTGCTGACCGCCGTCGAGCTGGCACTGGAGGCCGGCGTGCCGACCAAGATGCATGTACTCAATGTGTTGCACCGGCTGCTCGACAGCAAGGCCGCGCCACCACCAGTGACCGCACCGCAGGCGCTGCGCCTGGTTCACGAACCGCTGGCCAACGTGAGCCGCTATGACGACCTGCGTGCGTCGGAAGGGAAGGTGCGCCATGCGTCATGACCCCGCCGTTGCAGCCATCGTCATCATGCTGCGCGAACTCAAGATGTTCGGCATGGCGCAGGCCGTCTCAGAGTTGGCCGAGCAAGGCGCGCCAGCCTTCGAGGCCGCGCAGTCGATGCTCTCGCAGTTGCTCAAAGCCGAGACAGCCGAGCGAGAAGTGCGTGCCGTGGCCTACCAGCTCAAACAGGCCAAGCTACCGGCGTACCGGGACTTGGCAGGCTTTGACTTCAGCAGCAGCGAGGTGAACGAGACCCTGGTGCGACAGCTGCACCGCTGCGAGTTCATGGAGAGGGCTGAGAACGTGGTGCTGGTCGGTGGCCCTGGCACTGGCAAGACGCACTTGGCCAGTGCCATCGGGGTGCAGGCCGTCGAGCACCATCGGCGCCGGGTGCGCTTCTTCTCCACGGTCGAGCTGGTCAACTTGCTCGATCAAGAGAAGGTCTGCAACAAAAGCGGACAGATGGCTCACCGCCTGGCCCATATGGACATGGTGGTACTCGACGAGTTGGGCTATCTGCCCTTCAGTGCTTCAGGTGGTGCCTTGCTGTTCCACCTGCTCAGCAAGCTCTACGAGCGCACCAGCGTGGTCATCACGACGAACCTGAGCTTCAGCGAATGGGCCAGCGTGTTCGGCGATGCCAAGATGACCACCGCGCTCCTGGACCGCCTCACGCACCACTGCCATATCCTTGAAACCGGCAACGACAGCTACCGGTTCAAAAACAGCTCCGCTCAACCCCTCAAGAAGGAGTCCAAACCGAAGAAGTTATCCACACCGTGAGCCCTGCAGGGCACTATCCAGGGTGGGTCAATATTGGATGGAAACGGTGGGTCAGGATTCGGTGGAAATCAACACTCGGGCACCAACTCGCGTCGCAGGGAGAGCCACAGAGCTTTTTCGACCACCGCCTGCAGTATGGCCTTGTCCAGGCTCAGATCGGCCACGATCTGCTTGAGCTTGCGGTTTTCTTCCTCCAGCTAGCGCAAGCGGCGCAACTCGGAAGGACCAACTCCGCCGTAACGCTTATTCCAGACGTAGAAGGTCTCCTAGCTGATGCCTAACTTGCGACAGACCTCCTCCACTCGGGTACCCTGCTCAGCTTGTTTGAGGGCAAAAGCGATTTGCTCCTCGGCGAATTTGCTCTTCTTCACGACATGCTCCTGCCCATTCGGCGTTCATCATGCCGGCTCTCTCTGTAACCGAACGGTTCGGTATCCTCGGACGGCGTCATCAACACAAGCGATTTGTACGGAGCATCAAGCAAGCATAGTGTGGGATTAGTGATCAACTCCGGCCGTCCTTCAACCCCGTCACTCGGTTGAACACTACCTTCCCGCCCACCCCATGGTCCGCACGGTCGGCCACAAAGTAGCCGTGGCGCTCAAACTGGAACTTCTGGTCCGGCTTCGCTGCGGCCAGTGAGGGTTCCACGACCGCCGTCACCACCTTCAGGCTGTCGGGGTTCAGCGCGTCCAGGAAGTTCTTGCCGCCCGCGTCGGGTTGCGGGTCGGTGAACAGGCGGTCGTAAAGGCGCACTTCGGCGCTCACGCCGTCGGCTGCGCCCACCCAGGTGATGGCGGCTTTGGCCTTGACGCTGTCGGCGCCGGGGGTGCCGCTCTTGGTGCCGGCGATCACTTTGGCGTGCACTTCGGTCACCTTGCCGTCCGCGTCTTTGGCGCAACCCGAGCATTCGATGACGTAGCCGCCTTTGAGGCGCACCACGTTGCCGGGAAACAGGCGCTTGTAGCCCTTGGGCGGCACTTCTTCAAAGTCTTCGCGTTCGATCCACACGTCCTTGCCGATCTTGAACACGCGGTCGGGCGGGGGCGTTTGCCCTTCGGCTATTGCCGAGTGGGGCAGGGCGGGCTGGGTGCAGTCTTCGGTGTAGCCGTCCGAGCCGAACACTTCGGCCCAGTTGGTGAGCACCAGCTTGACGGGGTCGAGCACGGCCATGCCGCGGTGGGCCTTGTTTTCCAGGTCCTCGCGCAGGCAGCCGTCGAGCGTGCTGTAGTCGATCCAGGAATCGCTCTTGGTGACGCCGATGCGTTCGGCAAATAGCTGGATGGCCTCGGGCGTGTAGCCGCGGCGGCGCAGGCCGACGATGGTGGGCATGCGCGGGTCGTCCCAGCCGCTGACTTTCTTCTCGTTCACCAGCTGCGCCAGCTTGCGCTTGCTGGTGATGACGTAGGTCAGGTTCAGGCGCGCAAATTCGTACTGCCGCGGCGGCGGGGCCTTGAGCAGGCCGCCTTCGATGAGGCGCTCCATCAGCCAGTCGTAGAAGGGGCGCTGGTCTTCGAATTCCAGCGTGGCTATGGAGTGGGTGATCTGCTCCAGCGCGTCCTCGATGGGGTGCGCGAAGGTGTACATCGGGTAGATGCACCAGGCGTCGCCCGTGTTGTGGTGCGTGGCGCGGCGGATGCGGTAGATCGCCGGGTCGCGCATGTTGATGTTGGGCGAGGCCATGTCGATCCTGGCGCGCAGCACGGCGGCGCCGTCGGCGAGCTTGCCGTCGCGCATTTCGCGGAAGCGGGCCAGGTTCTCGTCGGGCGTGCGGGTGCGGAAGGGGCTGTCCACGCCGGGCTTGCCGAAGTCGCCGCGGTTGACGCGCATTTCTTCGGCGGTCTGTTCGTCCACATAGGCGTGGCCGGCGGTGATCAGGTATTCGGCCGCGCGGTACATGAAGTCGAAGTAGTTCGACGCGTAGTACAGGTGGCTCTCTTGTTTGCCGTTGAAGCTGGATTCCCAGTTGAAGCCCAGCCACTGCACCGCGTCGAGGATGGAGTCCACGTACTCCTTCTCTTCCTTCTCGGGGTTGGTGTCGTCAAAGCGCATGTGGCAGACGCCGCCGTAGTCGCGCGCCAGGCCGAAGTTCAGGCAGATGCTCTTGGCGTGGCCCACGTGCAGGTAGCCGTTGGGCTCGGGCGGGAAGCGGGTACGGATCTTGGCCGGGTCGGGCTGGCCGGCGGAGTGGAAGGAAGCATCACCCGGGCCACCTCCCCACTGACGCTGGGCGTAGGTGCCCGTCTCGAGGTCTTTCTCGATGATCTGGCGCAGGAAGTTTGACGTCCTGAGCGCCTGGCCCTCTATTTCTGCAGGAGCTTGGTAGCGTGGAGAGATGCTGGACGAAAGTGACGGGGGGGGCATGGAGTCATTCTAAGGAGAGGCGGAAGCTCCAAGATAATCAAGGTCTAACCCACAACAGGTGTCACGCACTTGAACCAAAGCACTCCCTTGCCGAACGCCTCAATGCTGAACCAGCTTCTGAGGTTCGCACCCACGGCGCGCATGTTTTTCTCGGGAAATCTCTGTACTCTGAAGCAGGGATCCGAGGCTGATGGACTCAAGCAGGGGACGATGCACCTGCTCAGTCGCGGCGAGCTGCAATTGACGCGTAAAGGTTTTGTGCCGTTGATCGTGCGGGCACCCAGCGTGCTGTTGCTTCCCCGCGCGTTGGAGCACTGGGTCCAGGGCTCAGGACCGCAGGGGGTGGACCTGATGTGCGCCACTCTCAGCGAGTTGGCGCCGCCGCTGGACTTGATCTTGCCCGACATCACGGTGATCGACCTGGACGCCACGCCTTCGCTGCAGCGGCTGGTGGAACTGCTGTTCGAGGAAGCCGAGGCGCGTGCATTCGGCTATCGGGCGGCGATCGATCGCCTGCTGCAATACACCTTCGTGGTGCTGGTGCGCCACCTGATCGACCGGCAACTGCTGTCCGGTGGTGTGCTGGAGGCCATGGTCGACAACCGTCTGAGCGTGGTGCTGTCCATGCTGCACGAGTCGCCGGAACACGACTGGACGCTCGACAGCATGGCGGAGCTGGCGCACCTGTCCCGCTCTGCCTTTGCCCTGCGCTTTGTCCAGATGGTGGGCATGCCGCCGCTGACTTACCTGACCCACTGGCGCATGGCGGTGGCCCGCAACCTGCTCGCGCAGGGGCAGGCGGTGAAGGCGGTGGCTGCCCAGGTGGGCTACGGCAATGCCACCGCGTTCGCGCGGGCGTTTCAGCGCGCGACCCGGCAATCGCCCAGCGCCTGGCAGATGGACCATCTGGGCCAGTCGTAGACCCACTTCGCCCCGGTTCTGGACGATTGGTGGCGTGAAGCGGACGCCGGATGCCGTTGTGCTCTGTCGAAAGACCCCGATTTCAGGTTCAATGCCTTGAGGCAGAACCTTGAAGGAGATCACGATGAACCCGAGCGAAAAAGCAGTGCTGGCCGGCGGTTGCTTCTGGGGCATGCAGGACCTGGTCCGCAAGCTGCCTGGCGTGTTGCGCACCCGTGTGGGCTACAGCGGCGGCGATGTGCCCAACGCCACCTACCGCAACCACGGCACCCACGCCGAGGCGTTGGAGGTGGAGTTCGACCCCACGCAGACGAGCTTCCGCGACCTGCTGGAGTTCTTCTTCCAGATCCACGATCCGAGCACCCCGGGGCGCCAGGGCAATGACCGCGGCAGTTCCTACCGTTCGGCCATTTTCTACACCTCGGACGAGCAGCTGGCCACGGCGCAGCAGACCATTGCCGATGTGAATGCCTCGGGTTTGTGGCCGGGCAAGGTGGTCACCGAGCTCGCGCCCGCGGGGCCGTTCTGGGAGGCCGAGCCCGAGCATCAGGACTACCTGGTCAAGCACCCCAACGGCTACACCTGCCACTACCCCCGCGCGGGCTGGAAACTGCCGCGCCGCGAGATCGGCTGACGGCCAGCGCTCAATAACGGTGGGGGTCGGCGCGCCAGCGGGCGGGCCGACCCGGTGTGTCTGTTTTCTTCCTGAGGAGATGGTGATGCAATCCCATTGCATTCAACAGGCGCCCGAGCTGCGGGTGCCGTGGTGGATCGACGGCGAAGGGCGCAGCATGGCGCCGCTGAAGCTGGCCGACCTGGGCGACGGGTTCAAAGTGATCTTCTGCTTCCAGCACTGGTGTCCGGGCTGCCACAGCCATGGCTTTCCGACCCTGCAGAAGCTGATCAAGGCGTTGGGTGATCGCGGCTTCGCGTTTGCCGCGGTGCAGACCGTGTTCGAGGGCGCCGAGTCCAACACCTTCGAGCGCCTGCGCGAGACGCAGCTGCGCTACGGCTTGAACATTCCGTTCGGACACGACCCTGCGATCGGACGGGCGTCGTCGCTCATGGCGGACTACGGGACGCGGGGGACACCGTGGTTTTTGGTGATCGATCCGCTGGACGAGGTGCTCTACAGCGACTTCGAGATCGACGAGCGGCAGCTGATCGGGGCGTTCGGCGCTTCGAACGATGGTCTCAAGGCGGCCTGAAGCCATGCGTGCGTCCACACCAAAGTCCGTGTCGGAGCCGAAGACGCCGGGGACGGGCCCGGCGTTTCGGCTGCCGTTTGACAACAGCTTCTTCCGGGACATGCAGGGGTTCTATGTCCCGTGGAAGCCCGAGCCGTCCCCGGCCCCGGCCTGGGTGCAGTTCAACGGCGCCCTGGCGCTGGAGCTGGGGCTGGAGCCGGCGGCACTGAAGTCTGCGACCGGTCTGGCGTGGCTGTCCGGCGTGGAAGTGCCGGCCGAGGCGGCGCCGCTGGCACAGGCCTACGCGGGGCACCAGTTCGGCCAGTTTTCGCCACACCTGGGGGATGGCCGCGCCTTGCTGCTCGGGGAACTCATCGACACGGCAGGTCAGCGCCGGGACCTGGCCCTCAAGGGGTCGGGCCGTACGCCGTTTTCGCGCCGTGGCGATGGCAAGGCGGCGCTGGGTCCGGCGCTGCGCGAGTACCTCATGGGCGAGGCCATGCACGCGTTGGGCATTCCCACGACGCGTGCGCTGGCGGTGATCCGGACCGGTGAGCGGGTGAACCGCGAGGGCTCGCCCCCCGGGGCGATATTGGTGCGCGTGGCGGCCAGCCACTTGCGGGTCGGCACTTTCGAATTCTTCGCCGCGCGGGATGATTGGGTGATGCTCTGGCGGCTGCTCGACCATGCCGTGGCGCGGCATGACCCCGCCCTCGCCAAGCTTTCCGACAAGGCCATTCCGATGCTGGAGGCCGTCTGTGAGCGGCAGGCGCAGCTGATTGCACGCTGGATGGGCGTGGGCTTCATCCACGGGGTGATGAACACCGACAACATGAGCATCTCGGGCGAAACCATCGACTACGGCCCGTGTGCGTTCATGGAGGGTTTCGATCCGGCCACGGTGTTCAGCTCGATCGACCGCCAGGGGCGTTACGCCTACGGCCAGCAGCCCGCCATCGCGCAATGGAACCTGGCCCGGCTGGCCGAAGCATTGCTGCCGGTTCTGGACGCCCGCGATATCGACGTCGTGGAGCGGGTGGAACAGGTGGTGGCCGGGTTTGCCGCGCGCTTTGACCGGCATTGGACCGAGCAGTTGCGCGCCAAGATGGGATTGGTAGCCACCGAGGCGGAGGACCGCGACCTGGCGGACGACTTCCTGCAGCTGCTGCAGCGGGAAAAGGTGGACTTCACGCTGGCGTTCCGCCTCCTGTCCGACGCCATCACGGGGCCGGATGCCGCACTGCACGACCTGTTCGGGCGGGAGCGCCCGGCGCTCTCGGACTGGCTGGCGCGCTGGCGCCAGCGCATGGCCCGGGAGGGAAGGAGCTTGCAGGACTGCGCCGCAACGGCGTGGTCGGTCAATCCCTTCGTGATCCCGCGCAATCACCAGCTGGAGGCGGCGCTGGCGAGTGCCGTGGACGAGGCCGACCTCGGTCCGTTCGAGCGCCTGCTGGCGGTGCTGGAGCGGCCGTACGAGACGGTGGAGTCCGCGCGGCCCTTCACGCTGCCGGCCCCGCCCGAGGTGGCCGCAGCCCACCGCACCTTCTGTGGCACCTGATTGGGTTGCCCAACGATTTCTGAAAGGAGACTTCGCATGACCACAACGCAACAGGAACCCGGTGTCCTTGGCGAGGCGGCCGCTCCCCTGGGTGTGACCCGGTGGGTGGACGCGTCGGGCCAGGCGCTGGAACACTTCGACCTGGACCGCATGCCCGGCCGGTTCAAGCTCATCTTCTGTTTTCAGGACGCCTGCCCGGGGTGCCATGCGACCGGCTTTCCGGCGCTTGCTCGGGTGGTTGACGCATTTCGGGGAAGCAACTTCGTCGGGTTCGCCGCGGTCCAGACCGTGTTCGAGGACTTCGGCTCGAACACCTGGGAGCGCATGCTGGCCAATCACGCACGATACGCGCTGGGCATCCCATTTGGACACGACGCCGGTGACGGACAGGAAGGGGTGGGCTCGGAGCTGATGCGCCGCTACCGCAACGGCGGCACACCCTGGTTCATCCTGATCGATCCGGATGGCAGGGTGGTCTACAACCATTTCCGGATCGACGCAGACAAGCTCGTCACCTTTCTCAAGCGAATGGAAATCGAACCTGCGGCACCGGAGCCTGGGCCCGATATGTTGACTTGGAAAGGAGTGATTCGACTGGTGGAAACAGGCAACCCGGCACCGCCGCGCCGGGTGGAACTCAGCGAGGCCGAGTGGGCCCAACGGCTGACACCTGAGCAGTTCCGAATCACGCGGCTCAAGGGTACCGAACGAGCGCACAGCTCTTCGATGTGTACGTTGTTTTCGCCTGGAATCTACCGGTGCGTGTGTTGCCGTACTGAGTTGTTCGACGCTTCCACGAAATATGACAGTCGCAGCGGCTGGCCCAGTTTCACGCAAGCGATTGCCCCAGGCCTGGTGGGTTATCACGGTGATAACAGCCACGGCATGGTGCGGGTGGAGACGACGTGCAACGTCTGCGACGCCCACTTGGGCCATGTGTTTCCCGACGGACCCAAGCCCAGCGGCCTGCGCTACTGCATCAACGCCCTGGCACTGGAGAGAGCATGAGCAGCGAAAAGGTGAGCTTCGCCGGCAGCAGCCAGGGCCTGCTAGCGGGTGTATTGGAACGTCCAGACCATGCACCCTTACAAGCCCTCGCGGTGTTCGCCCACTGTTTCACCTGCGGCAAGAACTCTCTCGCGGCAACTCGCATCAGCCGAGCGCTGGCTGAGCAGGGCATCGGTACGCTGCGATTTGATTTCACCGGTCTGGGCGAGAGCGACGGCGACTTCGGGCGCGGTGGCTTTTCATCAAGCGTGGCGGATATCGTAGCGGCGGTGCACTGGATGCAGGGCACGATCGGCACGCCTGCCCTGCTGGTCGGCCACAGCCTGGGGGGGACTGCGGCCATAGCGGCGGCGGCCCGCCTCGACGGTATCCGGGCGGTTTGCACGCTAGGCGCACCTGCGACTGCCGACCACGTGCTTCGCCACTTTGGTCCGGCCGAGTCTGAGGAGGACGGACAGATTCAGGTCGACTTGGGGGGCAGGGCCTTCAGGATTGCGCCAGCCTTCATTGAAGAGCTCCAGGCCCTAGCCGACGAGAACCCGGCCAAGGGGCTTCGCGCGGCCTTGCTGGTCATGCACGCGCCAGGCGACACAGTGGTGGACATCGGCGAGGCACAGGACCTGTTCAAGGCGGCCAGACATCCTAAGAGCTTCATCAGCCTGGACGATGCGGACCATCTGCTCACGCGCCCGGCCGATGCGCAGTATGCAGCTGACCTGATTGGCGCCTGGGCCTCGCGGTTTCTGCCGATGCGAGCCGAGCGAGACGATGCGCCGGCGGACCTTCGTGCGGGCGAGGTGTGGGTGGGTGAGCACGATCACGCCTTCTGGCGATCAATGCGAGCAGGTCCGCACCACCTCGACGCCGATGAGCCCAAGGAAGTGGGCGGTAGCGAACGCGGGCCCGATCCTTATGAACTTCTGCTGATGTCGCTGGGTGCCTGCACATCCATGACATTGCGCCAATACGCCAAGCGAAAAGGCTATGCGCTAAAGGATGTCCAGGTCAGGTTGCGTCATGAGCGCGTATACGCGACCGATTGCCAGGAGTGCGGTGATCGCTCGGGGCAGGTTGACCACCTCACGCGCCAGCTCCTGCTGAGCGGACCGTTGAGCGAAAGCCAGCGACAGGACCTGCTGCGCATTGCCGATCGATGCCCTGTACATCGGACGCTGGAGAACCATCCAGTAATCACAACCACGCTAATTCGCGACTGATCCCAGTCGCTCGTACCCGAAGGAGTCGAAACATGAGAGCCATCTGGAAAGGCACAACAATCGCAGAGAGCGACGACATCGTGGAAGTTGAAGGCAATGCCTATTTCCCGCTCGACTCGTTACGCCCGGAACATATCAAGCCAAGCGATACGCACACCACCTGTCCATGGAAGGGGCGGGCCAGCTACTACAACCTTGTTGTCGGCGAAGATGTGAACGCCGACGCGGCGTGGTACTACCCGTCACCCAAGGATGGTGCAGAGGCCGTGACCGGCAGGGTGGCGTTCTGGCGCGGTGTCGAGGTGCGGCCATGAGTGGAGAACAGCGGTTCGACGCGGTCGTGGTCGGTGCCGGTCAGGCCGGTCCTTTTCTGGGCGCGACATTCGTTGCCCGGGGCATGAAGGTGGCGCTCATCGAGGAGCGGGACCTAGGTGGTACCTGCGTCAATCGGGGCTGTACCCCGACCAAGACCCTGCGCAAGTCGGCTCGCGTGGCTTACATGGCGCGCCGGGCCAGAGAATTCGGTGTGGAAACTGGGCCGGTCCAGGTCAACTTCAAGGCGGCGATGGAGCGCATGCAACGCCGGGTTGACGAGGCTCGCTCAGGCCTGCAGGCCTGGCTGGGCCAGTTGGAAGGACTCACCATCATCAAGGCGCGCGGTCGCCTGGCGGGCCGTGAAGGCGAACAGTTCGTGGTGATGGCCGGCGAGCATCGTTTGGTCGCGCCCAAGGTGGTGCTGAACACAGGCACACGTCCCTTTGTCCCGCCTGTGCCTGGGCTGGCCGAGCTGCCTTTCCTGGATAACGAACAGTTGTTGGCGCTGCGCGAACTGCCGTCTAGGCTGGTGATCATCGGAGGTGGATACATCAGCCTGGAGATGGCACAAATCTTTCGGCGACTGGGGAGTGAGGTTGTCATTCTGGAAACAGGGCCCCGCCTCACAGCCCGCGAGGACGAGGACATTGCTGCTGCTGTGACCGGAATGCTGGCAGCGGAAGGCATTGAAGTGAACACCGGGGTTCGCATCGAACGGGTCGGCAAGGCAGACGATGAGGCAGGGGTAAGGGTGCAGTTGGCTAATGGACGCACTGTGGATGGCAGCCATCTTCTGGTTGCCACCGGGCGCGTACCGAACACCGATGGACTGGGCCTGGATACAGTGGGCTTGGAGGTCAGTGCCCGAGGCTATCTGGCCACGAACGACCGACTCGAAACCTCGGTACCTGGGATCTGGGCGTTGGGCGACGTCAATCAGCGCGGCGCCTTCACCCACACCAGTTATCACGATCAAGACATCGTGGCGGAGAACTTGGCTGGCGGGCAACGCAGCGCCGCCATGCGCGTTGGTATCTACGCCATGTTCACCGATCCTCCGCTGGCCCACGTCGGCCTGTATGAGGCCGACGCGCGGAAACTGGTGGCCGAAGGTCGACGCATTTCCCAGGCCGTTCATGCCATGAAGGACGTCAGCCGCGCGAAGGAAGAAAGTGAAACCGTGGGCAAGATCAAGCTTCTCCTCGATGAGGACAGCGGTCATTTCCTTGGCGCGACCATGCTCGGGATCCAGTCGGACGAGATCATCCAAGCGATCGGTCTGGTGATGGCCAGTGGCGGCACCTGGAAGATGGTCCGGGATGCATTGCCCGTTCACCCGACGGTCACCGAGTTCCTGCCCACCATCATTGATCGACGCAAGCCCTTGACCGCAAGTCCAGGGTGAGCTGGAGGACCCCTACCATGCCCATCAACCGCTCATTCAGCGGCCGCAACCGCGATGTCCACAACCACGGCGGTCGACTTCCGCCAGGACAGTCCCTGACGGAAGGCTTTCCCGTGCTGACTGCGGGCCCCACTCCAAAAGCATTGGCGCTTGGCGATTGGCGCTTGACCTTGAAGGTCGGTGTGCGGCCGGTTCGCGTTTGGACCTGGAGCGAATTCCAGGCCCTGCCCCAGACCGAGCAGGTGGTCGACATCCACTGCGTTACCACCTGGTCGAAATTCGACACCCGCTGGCGCGGTGTGACGTTGGACGCTTTGTTGCAAGCAGCCGGACTGGAAGCGCCCACGCCTTGGGTGCTGGCGCATTCCCAGGACGGCTACTCCACCAACGTGCCGTTGGCCGATCTGACACAAGGGCGCGCAATGATCGCAACGCACTACGATGACCGACCGCTCGCGCCCGAGCACGGGGGACCGGCACGCCTGTTGGTGCCGCATCTCTATTTCTGGAAGTCGGCCAAGTGGGTCAATGCGCTGCAGTTCAACGAGCGCGACGAGGCCGGGTTCTGGGAACTGCGGGGCTATCACATGCGAGGTGACCCCTTCAAGGAAGAGCGCTATGGATGAGGCCGTTGGTCAGCAACGGCTGAGCTGGCAGTCCGCACGCATCGAAGCGTTGCAGGCACTGACTCCACGCGTCATGCGGGTGGTGCTGCGTCCCGACAGATGGGTTCGCCCGAGGCCGGGCCAGCATTTGGATGTCCGACTGACAGCAGAAGACGGCTATCAGGCACAACGGAGCTACTCACTCCTCTCTCCTCCTCAACGTATTGGGCTCTATGAACTGGGCATTGAGCGTTTGGACGATGGCGAAGTATCCACCTGGTTTCACGATGAGGCCCAGCACGGCGAAACGATTGAAATCCTCGGACCAGTTGGAGGACATTTTGTGCTTGACGAGTCGAACACACGACCAGCCTTGCTGATTGGGGGAGGATCTGGCGTCGTTCCCCTTTTGTCCATGGCAGCGCAACGCGTGGGTGCATACAGCCTAGCGCATACAACGTTGTTGATTGCCGCACGCCATCTGGAAGAAGTGTTGCTCTGGCCAACCCTGCAGCGATGGGAAGCGTTTACTCCACGGTTTCGCACCCGACTAGCTCTCTCGCGGGACACCTGTGCCCCGCGTGTGCAGGACCACGTTGGCCGCATTGTTGAAGCCGATGTTGCCTGGGCTTTGCAGCAGTTGGGCAATGTGGCGACCGAATCCGCACAAGTTTTTATCTGCGGGCGCAATGACTTTGTCGAGTCCATCGTTCATATGGTCACCGGGCTGAATGTGCCAGAGGTCTCCATCCGCACTGAGCGTTTCGGAAGTTGAAGCACTTTTTGTTCTTACTTGCCATGACACCTGAAGAAATTCTCCTGACCCGATACGTCTCTGTCCGTTCACGCAGCGAACGGCTGTGTGCTCCTCTGAGTGCCGAGGACCATGTCCCTCAACCGGTTTCCGACGTCAGTCCACCGAAGTGGCACTTGGCTCACACCACGTGGTTCTTCGAGACTTTTGTTCTCGCGCTACAACAGCCGGGCTATCGACTGTTCCATCCTCTGTATGGCTACCTGTTCAACAGCTACTACGAATCTGAGGGCGCTCACTTGGCACGCCCTCGGCGAGGGAGCATGAGTCGCCCGACGGTGGCTGAGGTGATGGCATACCGCGCGCATGTGGACGAGTCCATGCATCGTCTGCTGAAGGAACCACTGGAGCCCGCAGTCGCGGCTTTGGTAGAGCTGGGCATGCAGCATGAACAACAGCATCAGGAGTTGCTGATCACAGACATCAAGTACATCCTTGGCCACAACCCATTGCATCCGGCGTATGACCCTCAGGGCATCGGTCCGCAAGATGTGACGGCCGAACACGATGGCACCTGCCCACCCCTGAACGATTGGCTGAGCGTCGACGGGCAGACGATTCGCATCGGCCACCAGGGGCCAGGGTTCGCCTTCGATAACGAGTCGCCATCGCATTTGGCGCTCATTCAAGGGGTAGACATCCGTGTGGCGCTTGTCACCAATGATGAATACCTTCAGTTTATGCGCGACGGAGGGTATCAGCGCCATTCGCTCTGGCATGCAGAAGGTTGGGACTGGGTGCAAACGCTCGAACACCGTGCGCCAATGTACTGGCTGCCCGACCCAGCCCAGCCTCACGGATGGAGTCACTACACGCTCCAGGGTGTGGCGCCTCTCAGTAGCCAGGCGCCAGTCTCCCACGTCAGTTACTACGAGGCACATGCCTTCTGCGAGTGGGCGGGGTGGCGATTGCCCACCGAGTTCGAGTGGGAGGCAGCGGCAAGCCGGCTCGACTGGGGACGTCGATGGGAATGGACGCGCAGTGCCTATCAGCCCTATCCTGGCTTTGCCCGCAGCGAGGGCGCGGTGGGGGAATACAACGGGAAGTTCATGGTAAACCAGCAGGTCTTGCGCGGAGCATCCTGGGCCACATCACCGGGCCACGCCCGTCTGACATACCGGAACTTCTTTCACGCTCCGTTGCGTTGGCAGTTCACGGGGATTCGTCCTGTTCGCTCGCGGGAGTCGGCATGACTGATCGGGACAGACTGACAGAGCATGTTCTGCAAGGGTTGACGCGACCACAAAAGGCGCTCTCATCCGCTTGGTTCTACGACGACGAAGGCTCGCGCCTGTTTCAGCAGATCATGGCGCTGCCAGAGTACTACCTCACACGCCTTGAGCACGAGCTCCTGCGTTCACGAGCGGACGAACTTTCCCGGTGGATAGACCCTCGGTGCAGCCCGATCGATTTGATTGAACTGGGCAGCGGCGACGGGGCCAAAACGCTGTCGTTGTGCCAGGCACTGGCACAACGTGACGTGGACTGCATTTACAGGCCTATGGATGTGTCCGCACGCGCACTAGCGGATCTGAGCCGCCGCTTTGACACGTACCTCCCCCGCATGGCCATCGAGCCGGTGCTGGGAGACTACTTCGAGCACTGGCCTCAGGTCGCCGAAGGGCGACGCCAGGTTGCAATGTTACTGGGCAGCAATCTGGGCAACCTGGACGAACACGGTGCCGTCAAGCTGCTGCAGCGAGTGCATTCGAATTTGCGCCCGGGTGACCTTGTGCTGCTTGGTCTGGATCTGGTCAAGGACCCGGCCATGCTGCGCGCAGCTTACGACGACTCTCAAGGCGTGACAGCTGCGTTCAATCTGAACCTGCTGACACGGTTGAATCGCGAGTTGGGCATGGACTTCGATCTTGCGAAATTTCGTCATTACGCCAGCTACTGTCCGCTGGAACACGTGGCCAGGAGCTTTCTGGTTAGCCAGGTGGACCAGGTGGTCAACAGCAAGACCCTCGACCGAGGTTTCGTTTTCCTTGCCGGCGAGACCATCTACACGGAGCAATCTCAGAAGTACACGATGGCTTCTATTGAACACCTCGCAGCCCAAAGCGGGTTTGACAACACCTGCACCCTGACCGACCCCCGAGGCTGGTACGCCCTCACAGTCTGGCACCGCCTACCGTTCACCCCAACGCAACAAACGTCGACCTGACATAGGAGCCTGAATGAGCAACAAGATCCATTTGCGCCAGACCATGCTGGACCTTGCCGAAGGGCGCCTGCGGTTTGCTGAACAGGCCTATGCACAATACCTGGTTGGTGCGGCGGGCCGCGGAGATGAACCCGGTGAAAGCGATGCGGCGTCGCGGGCCGTCAACAATGCCGCTCTGGCGCAGGCATTCGAATGCCCCATTCACGACCATCAGGAGGCCCTGGATGTCTTGCGTCAGATTGATTTCGGTCCCCGGGATTCGGTGGAGAAAGGCGCGGTAGTCCGCATCGACGGGCGCTGGTTCGTGGTTGCTGTGGCAAGCGATGCCTTCGAGTGCGACGGGAACACTTACATGGGGATTTCCACCAAGGCACCAATTTACGCGGCTATCGCCGATGCCCGGGCCGGAGATGTTGTCAACTTCAGACAACGCGACCTGCACATCGATGAAGTCTTGTGATGCACCTCGTTCGAGTCTGAACCATGAGCAGCACGCTCCGCGACCTGGTTCGGCGCTTTCAAGGCTCAGGGCGGCTTGATGCCATCGTCCTGCGTCCGGATCGCCTGAAGGACGCGGTGTCGGTGCAGGAGGTCAGTGCCGAGCCGGGTCTCGGTCTGATTGGCGATCACCGCTCTCTGCGACTTCGCCGGACGGATGCACAACGCCATCGCGAGCTGAGCCTGATCCAGGCTGAGCACCTGAGCCTGATCGGTGCCTGGACGGGGCAAGCGCCGATCGCGCCGGAGCGCTTGCGGCGCAATCTCGTGATCTCGGGCATCAATGTTGCCGCGATGCACTCACTTTTTCGGCAAGAACGCTTTGTCTGGCGCATTGGCGAATCGGTTCGCATTGAAGTTACGGGGCCATGTCCTCCTTGTTCACGCATGGAGGATGAACTTGGTGAAGGCGGTTACGCGGCACTGCGCGGTCACGGAGGCGCCACGGCCCTGATTGTTGCCGGTGGCGTGTTGCGGGTCGGCGATACCGTCAGCCTCGAGCTTGAAACTGCCGTGGGTTGAGAGCCATGATCAAAGCAGAGCGCACCCCTGGTTTCCTCCATCTTCTTCGGATGAGCGGCGGCGCGCCGTGGTTGCACATGTGCATCCGCCATCGCGAGACGGAGAGCTATCTCTCGAGTGCCGCAGGCCTGGACAATCTGATTTCCGCGGCCATGGTTTCGGAAGACACCCGGTCGCGGTTGCGCGTTCACGGGCAGGGAGTGATGGTTCTGCTCAAAGCCATGCGCCTGAGGGCTGATGGCGTGGGGCATCCGGAGGACATGGTATCCATGCGAATCTGGATTGACGAGGGTCGGGTCATCACGACCCGTGAGGAGGATGTGGACCCAATCCTCGAACTCGCGGAAGACATCTCTCAGGGGCGTGGCCCGGCGACGCCAGGCGACTTCCTTTGCGACCTCATCGAGGTGCACCTTGCGGAAGCATCCGAGCAGGTCGAGAAGCTGGAGGACGGGGTGGATCTGATCAGCAATATGTTGGTTCATCACCAGACAGAAGCCGCTTGCCCGAGCATGGCCAATACCCAGACCGCGATCTCTGGCTTTCTGCGTCATCTTGGCCCCCAGCGAGCCGTTTTTCAAAAGTTGACAACCCTAGTCGTCCCACCGCTGAATACCAATCACCGAGGCCGACTGGAGGATCACCTGAACCAGCTGTTGCGGCTGCTCGAAACGCTGGTGAATCTGCGTGACCGTATCGATGTCCTCAGTGACCAGGCAAGCCGCATTCAGGAACGACAGCTGAACCAAAGCTCTTATGTCTTTGCCGTGGTATCCACAATCTTCTTGCCCTTGAACTTTGTCACTGGACTGTTTGGCGCCAATCTACAGGGACTGCCGTTCACGGATGCCACCAACGGTTTTTGGGTGTTGGTAGGTCTATGCTTACTAATGAGTGTTGGGTTGGTCGCGGTTTTTCGCTGGTTCAAATGGCTTTAGTAGACGGCTCTTGGACTCTTTGAGGTTCATCTTCGGAGCCGTCCATCAAGGACGGATGCACCGTTAGGAAACACGATACGTGTCCCTAAGAGTGACTTAGGGGAAGTTCACAAGCGACTTGTTAGGCATCGCTGAGTGAGAGGGCGACACGTTTCCTAAGTACAGGCAATAGCTCAGCTTCGAACCAGGGGTTTCGTGCAAGCCATCGATTGTTCCTCGGGCTTGGATGAGGAAGTGGAATGACGCTTGGAAGGTGCATGCGCCAAGACTGAACCACCTCCGTCACCGTTGAGCCTGCATTGGGGAGATGGTAGTCATGAGCAAACTGCCCAATGACCAAGGTGAGTTGGACGGACTTCAGGTGCTTGAGAAGTTTATTTCGCCATGCTGGAGCGCACTCAGGTCGTGGGGGTAGATCGCCCGAAACACCAGTTCCGGGAAAGCAAAACCCCATGGGCAAGATGGCGACTCGACGTTCGTCATAGAAGATTTCAGATGTAACCCCAAGCCAAGAACGGAGCCGCTCGCCGCTGGCGTCTTGAAACGGAATGCCTGATTCATGTACTTTCCGGCCGGGTGCTTGTCCGACGATGAGGATACGTGCAGATCCATGACATTGAAGTACTGGCCGTGGGTCCATCGGGAGACTTGCGGAACATATCTTGCAGGCTCTGACCTCTCGCAGTAAAGCCTCAAGAGAATCCTTGGTGCTGGAGTTCAGCCTTATTGTTGGTATGGATGCCCCCGTTTGTTTGCGCAAACTTGGCGTTCTGATTTTCATGGGCATGGTGAACCACCCCGGGAATCGTGGAGGCCGGTTGGTTTAAGTCAGGCCACCACCATGGAGACCTGACTGGCGAGTTGCCGGTAGTAGTTTGCCTCAGCCTCGGCGGACGGGATGTAGCCGATGGGTTCGAGCAGCCGGTGGTGGTTGAACCATGACACCCATTCGAGGGTGGCCAACTCCACCGATTCCTTGTCTTCCACGTTGCTCGTCGGTGGATCAATTCGGCCTTGTACAGCCCGTTGATCGTCTCGGCCAGCGCGTTGTCATAGCTGTTGCCCTTGCTGCCCACAGAGGGTTCGATACCGGCCTCGGCCAGTCACTCTGTGTAGCGGATACTGACATATTGCGCCCCCTGTCGGAGTGACAGACCAAGCCGCCGTCGCGCTCAGGCTTGCGTGCGTACAGCGCCTGCTCCAGCGTATTGAGCACGAAGTCCGTACGCATCGAACTGCTCACCCGCCAGCCCACATGCGCCGGGCGCACGCGTCGATCACAAAGGCCACGTACAGCCAGCCTTGCCAGGTTGAAACGTAGGTGAAGTCCGAGACCCTCAGCTGGTTGGGCCGCTCGGCTTTGAATTGCCGGTTGACCCGGTCCAGCGGGCACGGTGCCCGAGCGTCGCTGATGGTGGTGCGCTCCACCTTGCCACGGCGCACGCCCTGCAAGCCAAGGCGCCGCATCAGCCGCTCGACTGTGCAGCGGGCAATGGTGATGCCTTCGCGGTTGAGCTGTCTCCAGACCTTGTCGGCGCCGTAGACCTGCATGTTGGCGTGCCACACGCGTTCCATGTGCGGCACCAGATTGTCGTCACGTTGTACCTGCGTGCCTGCGACGACGTGAGTGCGGCCAAGGCGGACATTGCGCATTTCATAGACAGGTACAACACCGAGCAACAACACAGCAGCCAGGGAGACGAGACGCAGGATCGGACCTACTGGGCACTACTGCCGACAATGCGGGAGGCCGCCTAGAATGAAAATCCCTGGTGCGCCCCGAGTTGCCCACAGCGTCGGCCGGTTCGTCGCAAGCGCCGACCGCCGCCGTGGACAACTCTGCACCGCTTCAACCCGCCCGCAGTATCTATATCACTTGGGGTAAAGCTGTTCATGAAAGCGGAGCTACTTAGCTCGGGGGACTCATTGACAAGATTCCCACAAAAAAAGTCAAGAAAGCTAAAATCTGGGTGACAAGACACGCCAGTTGCGTTGGGTTTCACCACCGGAAGGGTTGGGTGGTTACAAGGAAATCCATGGTGATATGAGCCTGCAAACCATGCCCAAGATCACTCGCCTGCGGCAAAAGCTGGAAGCGCTCAAGACGCCATTTCTCATCGAAACAGTGGAAAGCCTTTCCGAGGGCGACAAGATCATTATTTTCTGCGAGTACATGGCGACGGTGGAGGCCATGCGGGATGCGTTTGCACAGGCCGGCATTGCCTGTGTCTCCCTGGTGGGTGCAGACTCTGGCACCCGGCGGCAAAAGGCGATTGACGCCTTTCAGAATGATCCGACCGTCACGGTATTTATCGGCACCACGTCAGCAGCTGGCGTGGGAATCACGTTAAGGATGCCCTGAACAACTCATTCCCAGGCGTGCTACGCCTGGGCTATTTTTCAGATGGTGCAAACTTGAGTTGATTTCGGCAGTTTCCCCTGCCTTTTGCCCTTGAAACAGGGCTTTTTGCCGCTTTTGGCGGCCCGCGCCCTGTTTTCGGGCGCACTCATCCCCGTGCTCCTTGCTGCTGCATCAACTGATGGCGCGCCATCCACAGGTTCGAGAGCGCAAACAACGTCACGATCTGCAGGGTGTTTTTCTTCAGGCCTCGATAACGCACCTTGGTGTAGCCAAACTGGCGCTTGATGACGCGAAACGGGTGTTCCACCTTGGCGCGGATTTGCGCCTTCACGCGCTCGAGCTGATCGACCAGAGCATCTACAGCACTGTGTTCTTTGTCCAATGCCTTGCGTTTGGCCGGCCCCATGGCAACGTGCCACGGCACGTCGTTAGGCGCATCGGCGCGTTTGTCCGCTCCCTGGTAGCCAGCGTCGCCAAAGACCTGCACCTCCTGTCCGTGCAGCAGGCTGTTGCCTTCGACCACGTCGCCGACGTTGCCCGAGGTGCAGCGCACGGTGTGCACCAGGCCGCTGTCGGCATCCACGCCGATATGGGCCTTCATGCCGAAGTACCACTGGTTGCCCTTCTTGCTCGAATGCATCTCGGGGTCTCGCGCGTTGTCTTTGTTCTTGGTTGAGCTCGGCGCGGCAATCAAGGTGGCATCCACGATGGTGCCTTCCTTGAGCTGCAGGCCTTTGGCGCACAGCAGGTCGTTGACGGTGGCCAGCATCTGCTCGGCCAGCTTGTGGCGCTCCAGTCGGTGGCGAAAGCGCAAGATGGTGCTCTCGTCAGGCAGCCGCCCGTGGGCATCGAGCTGGGCAAAGTCCCGGTACAGGGGCGTGTCAAACAAGGCTTCCTCCATCCCCAGATCCGACAGCTTGAACCACTGCTGCAAGAAGTGCAGGCGCAGCATGGTCTGCAGCTCAAAGGGCGGGCGCCCGTTCCTGCCCTGGGGGTAGTACGGGGCGATCAGTTGCACCAGCTCTTGCCAGGGCACGACCTGCTCCATCTGTTCGAGGAAGACTTGCTTGCGGGTCTGGCGCGTGCTCAGGTTCAAGGCGAGGCTAATTTGCTTCATAGATGCTGAGGATGCCAGCGGTGGCTGACAGCTACCAGACAAATGGGGAGGTTTTGCAGGATTTCCTTAACAGCTGCAAACCATGTGGCATTTTCCTCCTTGCCGTGGACGCCGGCATTGATGCGCCAGGCAGAAGATCGCGCCTACCGGTTAGGGCAAAAACGCAATGTACTGGTCATCGTGCCGCTGGTGGCTGGCACGATTGATGAAGGGGTATGGGGTCTGTTGCAGTCCAAGCAGGCCACGGAGCAGGATGTCGTGGAGGCTGTGAAATCCCAGCTGCCCGGCAACAACCCATGATGGCCGTCAATTTTTGGAGATAGACCATGACCGAAAATTCTGAGCGCACCAGTCAAGAATCCGACAATTACGTTGCGAGTTTCGAGACTGGCATCATGGCACGCAACGGCGAATGGGTCGGCATCTGCATCATGTTCGCGATGTATGACCGCCGCACCAAGCTCACGCATTGGCCACCCAAGGCCTTTGCCTTGCTCATGAAATCTCTGGCTGGCTATTGCAACCACCTTGGCAGCAATGCCTTCATGCTGCGTGCCAAAGCCGATCCCTCGCTGGTGGAGAACCTTCCTGCGAGGCACCCCTACCACACACTGTTGACGGAAGTGCCAAAGCTGACCGAGGACGAGGTAGGAAGAGCCGGCCGGGCCACGGTCATTGAACGCGCTACATACACAGTCACGGGCACGGCATTGGAGTTGCGCGCCGTTTTCGGCGACGGGCGTACCGAAAGTATTATCTTGCATGAGTACACCGCCCTCAGTCTGTTTGGCTACCTGCAGGAATACCTGGAGGCGGCTGACATATTGACCGGCCCTGCTGCAGGCTCTGCTTGATGCTGCAGCGCCAGCCAAAACTCTTGCTCATGGAAACTTCAGGGATTTCTCCCGACATGGCCTTTCGTCTGGCGAGCGCTTTTGGCACGAGCCCTGAACTTTGGGCGGGCATGCAGATGCAGTACGACCTGTATCAGGCCAGCAAGGCAAAGCGACCGTGCATTCATCGTTTCGTCTCCGCTTTCCCTGCATGAGAGCACCGCAATACCCCAAGGGCGATCTTCGCCGCATGCTGGCCGTGCTGGGCGCCATAGATGCCGGCCACTGTACCCTGGTGCAGATCGTGGCTGCGACTGGGCTGGATAAGAAAACGGTCACCTCACTGGTTGCCCAAGCTGGCGAACAAGCCTGTGTTTTCATCAGCAAATCGGGCGCGTCATACAGCATCGAGGCCTGGGGGCCAGTGCTGAAAAAAGAAGGTGCCAAAAAGGCTTGGACAGGTGCATTAAACGCACCTATGATTGATTCCGCCAACTAAGGAATAGCCATGAGCACCACAACCGTCAGCAACATACGGACGCACTGCCCAGGCCTCATCGCGGCAAACACAAACTGATTGGAAAGCACATTATGCAAGCAACCATTATTAGAGAACTTGGGCAAGCCACCAAGGCCAAATATGCCGTAGTAGCGGCCCTTGTAGCCCTTCTGATTGGTGGCGGCGTTTGGATTTCAACTGCGCACCGGCACAGTGAGCTTGTGGACTTGACGGAGGAATCTTGTGCATATGACATCACCGACACTGGGGATGACTTGACTCCCTCTATCGACGGTAAGCGAATTGGGACGTTCGAGAGGCATGGGAACGGCGACGTGCAACTCACCCTGGGGAACGGCTTTTCACCAAAAGCAAATGCCTGCATTGAAAAAGCCGGGCTTGGCGATCGCATTTCGTCAATTAGAAAATACCGTTGAACTCGAAGGAAACCGAAATGATGAACTTTTGGATTCTGTTCGTGGCGCTTGCACTTCCTGCCATTGGATATGCAGCGGCATGGTTGCATGTCGGTGGGTTCTATTACCTCCGCCATCCTGGTGCCGAATTGGTGGATCACGCTATGCACCTCGGGATGCAAAGTGATTTCACCGTCAGCGACATGATGAGCAGCCTAGCTGGTGTTAAGGATGGCGAGGTGCGTTCTGAATGCGAAAGGCTGCGCAGCCAGTTAGCAATCCGAAAAACATCGGTGTGGGAGAAGCTGGTTCTTTCGATAAATCGCCCCTCTTTTAGCGAAACGTATGGATATGCCAGTCCCGCCAGCCTGGCACAGCCAGGCAACTCTTGCTGGCGATGAGCAGCAGCATGGCCTCTTTCAGCCGGTTCAAGTCGTACCGGCCGGAGTGAGTTTGTTGCGATTGTGCTCTGCAGATGGGTTAAAAAACACTTGTGTATCGTATCAATATAATATATCGTATCTGTAGTGATACTAACGGATATGCTATGATATGACTCATCGAGGAATTACAGCCGCTCACGTCGCAGCCGCCGCCGAGGCGCTGCAGGCCGAAGGCCAGCAGCCCACCATTCGCGGGGTGCGCGAGCGGCTCGGCGACACCGGAAGCCCGAACACCATCCAGAGGCACCTGGCCGCGTGGCGCAAAGCACGCCCAGCAGCAGCACCTGGGCAGGAGCTACCGCCGGCACTGGCTGCGGCAATTGCTGCCGAGCTGACGCGCGCTGCAGCCTCAGCGCGTGAAGCCGCCCAGGCCGAAATCGACCAGGCGCAGGCCGAGGCTGCGGAGCTGGCCGCAGCGGGCGAGGCGCTGGAGGGCGAGCGTGACGAGCTGGCTGCGCAGGCGCAAGGGCTGCGCGGGGAGCGCGACAAGCTCACGGGGCGGGTTGATACCCTGCAGGCTGAGGGCGAGCGCCTGCGTTCCGCCCTGCATGCAGCGCGGGAACAGTCCACGGTTGCGCAGCAGGCCGCAGCCGTGGCCCAGGCGCAGACCCAGGCCGCGCTGGAGCGCGCCACGCGTGCCGAAACACTGGCCTCGCAGCAGGCCCAGGAGCTGGCCAAGGCCCAGCAGGAGGCCGCGCATCTGCGCGGGCGACTGGAAACAAAATGACTGCTTACGGCGTCGTATGCAATTCCCCGGGTGACCGACCTGGTTGAGCGAAAGGCTCCAGGAGAGGACAAGCACCGCAAGTGGTCAGCGAGTAAACCATCGGGGGCGCTTGTCCGCGCTGCTGGGCGAGTTCCGGAGGGGGCTTTCAGACATCGGACATCGGTTGAACACCAGTCCCATTAAGAGGACACACCTCGCACGGCACAGATCGACCAAGGCGCTATTAACACAAAGCATAGCGTTAGCACCGCAAAATTTTACTAGTTGTATTAATCAGTCACTTCCCTTGACGTTTTCCGGGGGGGGGTAACATTTTTTCAACTAATTACAAATTCTTCTGCGATGCGCAAGAATCTTCCCGTCACACAGGCCAACTTTGACTTTCCAGCGGATCGAACCCTGATTTCGATCACTGACACCAAGGGTCGCATCACCTACTGCAATGCGGACTTCATTGCTGTCAGCGGGTACAAAGAGGATGAGCTCTTGGGCCAGCCGCACAACCTGCTGCGCCATCCGGACATGCCTGCCGAAGCGTTTCGGGATTTCTGGGACACCATCCAAAAAGGCCTGCTGTGGAGCGCAGTGATCAAGAACCGGCGCAAGAATGGCGACCATTACTGGGTACGTGCCAACGCGACGCCGATGCGCGATGGCGAGCGTATTGTCGGTTTTCTGTCGGTACGCTCGCGTCCGAGCAACGAAGAAATCCGCGAAGCCGAACAGTTGTACGCGAGCATGAGCGCGCATGCCGAGGCCGGCAAAAAGGTGTATTCCTTCCGCCACGGCGAGCTGATGCGTGTCGATGCCTTGGGGCGGTTGGCAGGGGCGTTGCGCCTGCGGCCCAGGGGGCAATACGCAGCCTGGATGGCATTGGCTGCGGCGGGGCCGGTAGTCGTCGCAAACACGGGCGGTCCACTGTGGGGCGTCTGGCTGGCCGGCGTCGTCAGCGCGTGTGTGGCGGGGTATGGCTTGGCAGGCGTCACGTTGCGCCCGCTGAAAAACGTGATTCGCGTCTCCCGGCAGCTGGCGAGTGGCGACTTGTCGCAATTTTTTGCGGTTCAGGGCAATGGTGTTGCTCGCAGTCTGCTGCTGCCCATGATTCAGGTGGGCCTGTCCACCAGAACCGTGATGGGCGACGTGCGCGACGACCTGCGACGCCTGCAAACGGCAGCGCAGGAAATTGCACACAGCAGCAACGATCTGTCCGCGCGCACCGAGGCTCAGGCGGCCAGCCTGGAGCAAAGCGCTGCGGCGATGGATGAGATCAACAGCACGGTGCAGAACACCTCGCAACTGGCCAGCTGCGGCGTACATATGGCACATGAAACCACCGCTAACGCCCAACGCAGCCAGGAAGCCATACGCAGTGTGGCCGACACCATGCAGGAAATCACTCAGTCGTCCAAGCGGATCGGGGACATCATCCAGGTGATCGAAAGCGTGGCGTTCCAGACCAATATTCTGGCGCTGAATGCGGCGGTGGAAGCTGCGCGAGCCGGTGAACAAGGGCGTGGTTTCGCCGTGGTGGCCAGCGAGGTTCGCTCGCTGGCGCACCGCACGAGCGGCCTGGCCAAGGAGATCAACGACATCATTCGCGAGTCCCAACAGAGAGTAGCGACGGGCGGCCAACGCACCGCACAAGCAGGTCAGCGCATGGAGGAGGCGATGCAGTCGGTGCAAAAAGTCGCTCAGATGCTGCAGCAAATCGACCAGGCTGCGCGCGAACAAGCCCAGGGTGTGGTTCAGATCAGTGAAGCGGTGCAGCATATAGACGGCATCACCCAGCAAAACGCCGCCCTGGTGGAACAGCTGGCAGGCGCGGCCCAGCTCATGGATGCCGAAGCCAGGCAGGCCCGCCACAATATCCAGGTGTTTCGCCTTGGTCGTGGAGACCGCACACATGCTGAAACCGACGCCGTCGAGTTGCGCAGGCGCTCGCGCGAGCGCTCGGACGCCGAGCCACTGGCGCTGGAATACGAAGCATAGCCCTGAACTACTGCACCGCGATGCACTGCGGCTGCGCAGGATCGAGGTGGGGCATAGTAAAGAGCGGTAGGGCGGACTGAGCGGGGGTGGGTCAGGCCCGAACTGGCTCTGGGCTTCCCACCAGTGACTGGGCCTGCAAGCCCAGCGTCAAAATCCGTCGGATCATGAGCACTGTGAGTGGACGTTTGCCATTGAGCACTTCATACCCCCGCTGACGTGATCCACTGTAGGGCGCGATGTCGGCCACCGTCAGGCCCGATTGGTTCATGCGGAATTTGATGGCCTCGAAGGGCTCGAGTGGCTCCAGGGGGCAGTGCTTGCGCTCCCAGGCTTCGATGAGCGCTTCGATCTATGCGCCTTCCTCGCTGGCGGGGTCGAGTATCCACGGACGCTCACGCCAGGGTTGGATTACAGCTGTTGATCCTTGATCTGTTGGAGGTGTGGCAGTACGATAAATACCAATTATTGGTATAAAATGGTACCGAGCCAAGGAGAAAATCCATGAGAAATACCTCCGTATCCCTCGGACAACACTTCACCAGCTTCATTGATTCCCAAGTGCAGGGCGGGCGTTATGGTTCCGCAAGCGATGTAATCCGGGCAGGGTTGCGACTGCTTGAAGAGCATGAAACCAGGGTGAAGGCGCTACAAGATGCGCTGAGTGCCGGCCTTGAATCTGGCGAACCGCACCCGTTCGACTTTGAGGCTTTTAAGGCCCGTAAGCGTGCAGGATTTCAAGCGCAATGAAGGTCATCGCGTTTTCGCCAGCGGCGGAGGCGGACATTGGCGAGATGTGGGACTACAGCGCGGACAGGTGGGGGCCAGACCAGGCTGACAGCTACACCGACACAATTCGGGATGCCTGCTATGCGCTAGCCCGAGGAACAAAGCAAGGCCGCCCCTCCGTGTTGCCGAACCTGCAGAAATACCTATGCGGCTCGCACGTGGTCTATTTTCTGGACTACCCCGATCACTTGGACGTTATCCGCGTGCTGCACCAACGGCAAGATGCCGAGCGGCACCTATAGATTCAGGAAACGCTCTTCTGTCTTGAGCGCGGGATGATAGTCCGCTGCGGTGCTGATCCAGATTGAGGGCAGGGTGCGGTTCATGGCGTTGGCTCCACGGTGTGGGCGTCGAAGACGACTCTTGACATCGCTCCCCGAACCATATAGCTTTCGTCCCGTGACATGCCGCAAGGCACCACGCAGCGTCTCAACTCTTGAAAGGCGCACGCACTGACTCCCAAGGTCGGTGCCAGAGTATTTTCGTTGCAACCCGGACAGGGATTTTGCGTATTCCTGTCCTCGGCCTCACGGTCGGTGTCGGGCTGCGTGATCTCCTAAGTCCATTCTTTTGGAGATCATGATGACTGCTTCCGCACAAACCAACCATTTCAACCTGCATGTCAATGGCGTCGGATACGTGAACCGTGTCCGCTGGGTTGAACCTCGTCGCAACGCCGGCCGCCGTGCCGAACCCTTCCTTGCCTGTTCCGTGTCTGCCATTCGTGGCAATGCGGAGAGCCCCGACTACACCTACTTCGACCTGCGGGTCAGTGGCAGCGAGGCCATCGAGATGGTCGAGCGCCTGAAGGTGGATGTCGAGGAAAAGCGCAAGGTGTTCATCGCATTCCGCATTGGGGACATCTATCCCCACATGTACGAACGCGATGTACGTGAGCGCGATGGTCGCAAGACTGGCGAGAAGGAGATGGCAGCACTCATCAAGGGTCGCCTGCTCCTGATCAACAGTATCACCATCGATGGTGAAAACGTGTACCGGCGCGATCCCGAAGCCGACCAGCCCGTTGACGACCTGCAATCCGCTCCCCCGGAGCTGGAGCAGGGTTCGCCAGCGGCGCAACCGGTCGAACAGGGTGAAGGGCTGCAACGCGACACTGCGCCGCAGGTGGCCGAGGGTGAACCTCAACGCCAGCGTCCCGAGCGCATCCAGGAACGTGTCCAGCCGGCTGCTCGTCCGCCGCAAGCACGTCCTGCCAGCCAGCGTCCCGCCTACAACGGTGGATACGCTGCCGGTCGTACCGTCCGCCAGGGCGCCGACTATGTTGCTCGTGCCGTAGCCTGAAACTCAGCGCCACGACCAGACCCCTCGCATTCGCCTTCGTGGCGAATCGAGGGGTTTGGTTTTTTGAAGCGAACGGAGTACCAGATGACAGAGCCACAACACCCACAGACCCCTGCGCATGGCCTGTTGGCCTGGCAGTATTGCAACAAGTGCCTGCCACTGCAGGTGTTGCAGTCGCGGGCGGGCTACTACCTTGGCACTTGCGATCAGGATGGGCCAGTGTCCCGCGAGTCGGTGGAGTATTTCCTGACCGCTGACCAGGCGTATGCAGCGCATCGCAGCCGCGCATGGACGCAACGCATGGAACCCTAGTGTTGCCTGCATGCAGCCTTGATGTTGCGTCGCCAGGACTGCCAGGTCGCAAGCCTGTCAGTAACTTCAAGCCTCGGAGAGCCCAGGCCGCTCAAGCGGTCTGGGTATCTTCTATTTTTTCCAACCTCACGGGACAGCCCTCATGTCCCGCGAGGGGCGTGCGTGGAGTGCTTCCGTGTTTTTTTCACCAGGAGTACATCTTGACCAAAATCAACGCCACCCCTGCCAACCGCAAGACTTTGCGCCGCCACGCCCGCGAGGCAATGGCCGCTTACAGCTGCGTTATGACGTGGTTGCTGCTGGCCGACGACGGGGATCTGTGGATCGCGGAGGAGCCCCAGGGGCAATCTGTATATGTCGGCAGCGATAAGATCATCGCGATGACCGGCGGCTATCACAAAGCCCAAGGTGACGGCGCGGTTTTTGATCCCGCTACCGGCCGCCCGTACCGCACCCAGCGCGACTACCTGGCCGATCTGCTGGGAGAGGATGTGTACGTGCGGATCTTTACGTCATCTTGTAGCGCGAGACATGACGTAGTGAACGCAAACGGCAATCTCATCTGCAGCTTTGGCAAGGACTACGCAGGAGCCAGGGCTTATACAAAGGCAAACGAGGGCTGCGGTTTAAAGTATGGGCTGCACGTGCGCCGATACTACGTATGACAGGCACCGTCATTCACCTGCGCGTCCCGGCCGCCCTCAAGGCGCGCTGGGTGCGCGAAATACCGCAGCGCGTGGAGGCGCACATGAAGAAAATCGTCCCCATCAGTATTCCTGAAGGCGTGTCATTTGCCGATTTGCACCTAGCCCGCGACCCCGGCACCGGAGACGTGTCTTTTGACACCGCCGTGATCGAGCTCATCGAGCGTGAGAGCGGTCTGCCTCACGGCTTTTTCATGGGCCAGGACGAAGACGCCTTGGGTGAGTTGATCTCCACCTGGTACAACCGGCACATTGCCGCCGGTGGTGCGCGCGACCCGGTCGCAGACGACCTGATCGCCGAGGTGGGCGCAGAGGATGCGGCCGGACAACCGTACAGCCACACACCAGGTCGAGCATGAGCAATCCGTGGAAACCTTGGTCTTGCAACGCATCCAGTCAGTCAGTCTTGATTTTCTGATGCCCAGCGCATATCCTTAGATCGCTTTGCGAGTGTTTACTGGTGTCACTTGAATAACCAGGGCCAGCACTGCTGGCGTATGAGGCCCATCAACCCCTGAAGTGGGCACGCGCGCAAGCGTCGGGGTACCCTCGGCACGCCTCCTCGAACTGCACACACACTCGCTGTTGCGTCGCCAGAACTGCCAGGTCGCAAGCCTGTCAGTAACTCCAAGCCTCGGAGAGCCCAGGCCGCGCAAGCGGTCTGGGTATCTTCTATTTTTTCCAGCCTCACGGGACAGCCCTCATGCCCCGCGAGGGGCGTGCGTGGAGTGCTTCCGTGTTTTTTCACCAGGAGCACACCACCATGATCACAGTCAAAAATGCCACCCTGCGCGTCAAGCGCATCAACGGCCGCAATGGCCCGTTTTGTATTGCCGACCTGTCCACCGACTTCGGTGAGTTCAAGGTCAAGGAATCACTGCTCGACCAGTTCGACGAGGGCACCTACGAGGCGACCGTGTGGATCGACGAAATCTACATGGGCCAGTATGTCGCCTACGGCAAGGCCGTCACGGAGATTCGGGCACGCCTGCGCGATGTGCAGGTGCTGACCGAAGATCAACGACCGGTGTCCGAGGAAATCGTTGAACCCGATCCCCTGGAAGAGCAGCCGCAGCCGGCACCCGCCATCCAGAAGCCACCCGTCCAGGAAGAGCCCCGCGACAAGCGCTGGGACAAGTTCAAGAAGTCCAAGGAGGAAGCCGCACCCGTACAGGACGCGGATGAATCTGAACCTGCAAACGATCTGTTCGATGAAGAAACCTGGTCGGCCATGGAGCGGGCCATGCCCGTCAAGCTCGATGCCTCCGTGGATCGGGCCTTGTTGAGACAGCAGGCAGGAATGCTCAGGCAGCGTGGCTATCGCTTCGATGCCAAGCAGCAGACCTGGCTCTTTACCAGTTGACAGGAAGGGGAGCCCGCAAGGGTTCCGCCTCCAGCCCGCCTAGCGGTGGGCTGACCTCTACATCGTCCGTTGGGTGTAGAGGCCAGCCTCCCGGCATGCCGCGGGAAGATGTCCTAGCAGGGTGGCGGCGACCTCATGCGTCCGCAGCTTTGCGAATGGGCGGTGTGCGGTGAAAGCCAAACCGCACCGTTGACCCTCGCGCCTTTTATTGGTCACCTCGACCCCCGCCTTCGGTGATCCACCTGCCGCCCCAGCTCCTCGGAGCAATGACGGGCCGCAGTGAGGGGGTGCAGTTCAAGCAATCGTTTCTAGCCCGGAACCCGATGGGTTCCCCGAGTGCCCGCAGCGTGGCGGACACTGGGGGAAACCATCTGACCCGAACCGAAGATGGTCTCAAGGCGTGTTCAACCCTGAAAACACGCGGGCCGGCGCAAGCCTACCGGGTACAACTGTGATTTCCATCAACCCTTGCGGGCGCCTGTTCGCAAGGGCCAGGCCCTGCATTTTTCGATGCAAGGAGTAGACTGATGAGCGTGTCTCATTTGACTGTTTACGGTTCGTTGTCGCGAGCGGGCATCCCCTCCGATAACGCCAACGAGGTGGAACAAGCCATGAAACAGATGGTCGATAACGGCGTCGAAGGCGTGCGCGGCGATGTTCGGGATTTGCGAGAGCAAGTTCTGAGCAAAGCGGACGGGCAAGTGCTTCGGGCTGAAATCGTGGCCGAGCTTCACAAGGTCATCAACGATCTCACGATCAAGATGTTCGGTGCGATGCTGGCTTCCACCGGCATCATCATCGCCGTGGTGATCAAGCTGGCGGCATGACATGGCTGTCGATTTCTACAAAACCCTGGTGGCGGCCGGCAAGCCCCACGATACGGCCTACAAGGTGGACAGGGCGCTTCATGAAGTGCTCGACTATCTGAGGCCCGTCATGCTCAGGCGCGAGATGCCCTGGCCTGAGCTGCACATCTTCGAGGCGTTTACCGAGTTGGGCACACCACCCGACATGGCCAACAGGCTCGAAGGCGAGTTCCAGAAACTGCTCTGGGACTTGCGTGAAGAAGGCTGGGAACACCGACTGCGTTCCCGCTGAGTTCGTCCGGCACTGCAGCCGGACTGCATTTTCATCAACCCCCTGGGGACAGCCAATCCCCGTGCGGGGTAGGTCGTCCCCGTTTTTTCTCATGGAGACGACGATGACCTTCAACATCTTTGCCCTGACTGCCGACGCGCAAGAGCGAATGCTGTTTCACAGCATCTTCAACGAGTGGCTGAGCCGAGCATCCGACGAGGACTGGCAGCAATTGGAGCAGGCGCGCGAGCGCTTTGCACCCAACGAAGTGTGCTCGGCCGTCAGGCTGGTGCGCCGCTGTCTGGCTCGCCGGGATCTGGCGCGGGAGCTTCCGCAGTCCCTGCGCCAACTACTGCAAGAACGGAATTGGCCGCCGGCTTGCGACGGCGCGATAGCGCTCTGAGCCGGGGCAGGGCCTGCCTCAAGTCCATGTCCTCCAGCAGTTCGGTCAAATCGACCTGCTGGGCGGCATTGCCACCCTGGATGGGTATCAGTTTCGTGCGATCGGCCATGGCCGACAGTGTGCCATCGCATGGGCCGATTCCCGTATCACTCATTTCAACAACCCGGATGGGGCGACGCTCCTGCCGGGGGTGTCCTCCGTCCATTTTTGACTGGAGAGCACCATGTTCATCAATTCGATCGTCTCTTGCGCTGAAGAGAACTCGCCGCTGCTGGTGGCCGAGGCCGGTGGCTGCTACAGGCCGGCGTCGGATGTCGAAATCCTGAATGCCGCCGAGCTGCGGCTGCTGGCCAGGGTGCATCACGGACCGGCTCTGCAGACCCCGACGGCGGTCAAGGAATACCTGCGGATTCGCATGGGCACCTTGCCACATGAGGAATTCGTGGTGTTGTACCTGGATAGCCATCACCGACTGCTGCATGCTGAAACGCTGTTTCGCGGCACCTTGGGACAGACCTCCGTGTATCCGCGCGAGCTTGCCATCGGGGCGCTGCGTCATGAAGCCGCGGCCGTCATGGTGGCCCATAACCACCCCAGTGGCGATCCAACCCCATCCCGCGCAGATGAGGCGCTGACGCAGACCCTCAAAACAGCCCTGGCGATGCTGGACATCCGGCTGCTCGATCACTTCATCGTCACGCCGATGCAGGTATTGAGCCTGGCCGAGCAAGGCTTGGTCTAACCCTCAACCCGGAACCCACCCACGGATGGGTTCCCACAGCGCCGGGCCCGCACATAGGCAGGGCAGGGCGCTGTGGGAAACCATCCCTCCAACCGAATGATGGTTTTGCGCTGTGTTCAGCCTTGTAAACACAGCCGGTCGCCCTGGCGATCGAGGCAATTCTCCAACTTCATCAACCCGGACGGGCTGGCCCCTCCGGGTCACCTGTCCATCCACTGCACCAAGGAGGTGTTTCATGAGTACTGATCTAACGCAGAAATCTTGCCTCACCGATGGCATGGAGGACGGCGCTGGTGCATCGGTGGCTGGTTCCGACACTGTTCCGGGCCTTGCCAGCGAAAGCGCTGTGCCCGAACTCCAGGCCGAGATGCCACAGGCCGAGCAGCTGCCCAACTTTAGGCAGCCGTTCGGCTTTGAGATGTGGTCGCGCTGCTGGCAACCGCTCTAGCGTTACTGGCTTCGCTTTCATCAACCCGGATGGGCTGCCCCTCCGGGGCACCTGTCCACCACCTGTTCAAGGAGGTGTTTTATGGCACTTGCACTGTGCATGCCGGCCTATACTGGCCCCATGCAAAAGCCCTATCTCATTCACGCCGAGTGGGACGACGAGGCGGGCGTTTGGGTGGCAACCTCGGACGATGTTCCGGGTCTTGCCACCGAAAGTGCCTCACTCGAAGCCCTGGCAGAGAAGCTCCACCACCTGGTGCCTGAGCTGCTCGAAGCCAATGGCGTAGCGATGGATGATGCGGTTACCTATGAGCTGATGGCGCGTCGCTGGGGCATCACTTCACGCGCGCTCCATTGAGTCCATGGGCGCCAGCTTTACGCCGGAGCTGATCCGGCTGCTGCGCGCTGCCAGCTGTCGTTTCGAGCGTCCTGGCAAGGGCGATCACGACATCTGGTACTCGCCACATACCGGGACTCGCTTCCCGGTTGACCACAAGATCAAGTCTCGCCACACCGCCAACGCGGTGCTCAAACAGGCAGGCTTGCCCAAGTCGTTCTGACCTGCCCGTTCGCGGCGCTTCGGCGCTGCACGGGCCTTCCTTTCTTTCAACCCCCGGGGTGTTCCTGCCCCGAACGGGTGCGGGCATCCCACTTTCCTTTTGGAGACAACCATGTCCGCTTCTATGAACGCGTCTTTTGCATTCGGGCGTCCGCTGTTTGAGCTCGGCAGCATCTGCATGACCGAAGGCGTCTGCGACCTCGTCGGAAACGGGCTGCTCAGGCCCGCCCCCTTAGTGCTCCGGCATGTCTCGGGCGACTGGGGCGAGATGGACGCCGAGGATTGCGCGACCAACAACCGTGCCGTCAAGCATGGCGGTCGCATCATGTCGTCCTACCAGATCAACGCCACTACCAAGATCTGGATCATCACCGAATGGGATCGCTCGGTGACCACCTTGCTGCTCCCATCTGAGTATTGAGTCTTTCTACCACCAACCCATGCGGGGCCAGGCATCCCGCATGGGGTGCTGTCTCCGCTTGTTCAAACCAGGAGATCAACATGAAGAAATTTGAGGTTAGCTACACCTTGCCCTACCGTCATGACGTGACCGTAGGGATCTCTGCCAACAGCGCCGAGGAAGCGATTTGCATCGCCGACGCGGCTGCCACAGACGGCTCACTTTGGGACGACAGTGAGGAGATGCCATTGCTCTGTGACGATTTCGAAGAAGACGATGGCGGCGTGCTGCAGTTCGAGGCGATCGAAATCGAAGGTGACTTCGTTCCTCGTTTTTCAGTCGTGGAACTACGGCGCAAGCGCAAGGCAATCAAAGCCTGTGAGGCGCTGATCGCCGCCTATGAAGAAGGCGAGGCCAGAGGCGGAAGCGTTGCGTGGGAAGGGCTTGATGAAGCCTTTCGCCTAGCCCTCGAAGTCGTCGGCTTCAATACTGAGCCTGATCCCGTCTTTGATTGACGGATAGCTGAAGTTACAGTTTTTTCAACCCGGACGGGGCAACTCCCCGTCAGGGGTGTCTCCTGTCCACAACCAAGGAGAACCCCATGGCTTTGATCTTCCAGCGCCTGGCGCGCAATTTCATCAAGAACGGCTACTTCCCGACCGACGGGGAGACCCTGAGCCGCATCCTCCCCATGCTCATTCCCGACCTGTCGGGTGGTGTGCCATGTGAGGGGCGGACGATCCGCATGCTCGATCCGTGTTGCGGCGAGGGCGCTGCCCTGGCTGACCTGTGTCAGGGCCTGTGCAACAGCTGGCCCCACGGGCCATTCATCGAAACCTACGGTGTCGAGTTTGACCAGGAACGTGCCTGGCACGCGAAAACCATCGTGCAGAGCGTGATCCATTCGGACATCCATGACGTGGTGATCAAGCCGAGAACGGTGGGCCTGCTGTTCCTGAATCCGCCCTATGGGTTTGGATTGAAGGACAACGCCACTGGAGCCGTGGCTTCGGACACCAACGAGCGGGCCGAACGGCTGGAGCGCACTTTTCTGAAGAAAACCGCACCGCTGTTGATGATCGGCGGGGTGTTGGTGTACATCATTCCGCACTACGCCCTTGACGATGAAATCCGCACCTACCTGGCGCGCAATTTCACCGACCTGCGGTTTTTCATGGCGCCCGAGCAGCAGTTCAAGCAATGCGTCATCGTGGGAGCCAAGTGCAAGCCTGGCCACCCCCGAAAGGACGTGCTGGACATGCTGACACGCGCCCAGGCCGGCGAGCTGAACAACCAGGAGCTGCCCAGGCAGTGGACGCAGGAGCGCTATGTGGTTCCATCGGTGGCCTATGGCTCGGAGTTCGACTTCCGTGCCGTGCGTCTCGATGGGCCGCAGCTCGCGCAAGAGCTCGATCGGTGGCAAAACAGCCTGTTGTGGACGGGGTTCGACACCACGTTCAGCCAGGCCAAATCGGAGCATCGCAGGCCATTGCGCGATATGACCAAGTGGCACCTGGCCCTGGCGCTTGCCGCCGGACAGGTCACCGGTCGCATCGAGAGCAAGGACGGTCGTGTGTTTCTGATCAAGGGCGACACTTTTAAAAAGAAGGAGCGCACGGTGGCCACCCAGGTCGATGACAACGGCAACGTGACGGAGACCGTCACCATGCTCGACAGGTTTGTGCCTGTGATCAACGCGATCGACTTCACGCCGGGCGACCGGCTGGGGCAGATCGTGAAGATCAGTTGACCGGCACCAAAGAGGGCTTGCACAATGCAGGCTCAAAGAACTCATCGCAGATGAGTTCCCTGAGTGGCCCTTGACCAGGCCCTTCAGGGAAACCTTCTGCATCAAACCATGGAACGGTTTCAAGGCGCGCTCAACTCTGAAAGCGCGTCAGGCCAGTGCAAGCTGGCCGGGTATCCATCTTCATCAACCCCGTGGGGCCATCCCCCACCAGGGCGTGGCTTCTCTTGAAAGGAGCCATCATGCTTTTCATGCAAGTCCGCCACTGGCGTACAATATGAACGCGCTGGAGTTCATCGAAACGCCGGTTTTTACCCGCCAGATTTTGCAACTCATGTCCGACGATGAGTACGCGGCCATGCAACGTGAGCTGCTCGACGACCCTCAGCGGGGAGCACTCATCAAAGCTGGTGGCGGAATTCGGAAGATGCGATTTGGACTGGAAGGTCAGGGAAAAAGTGGCGGCGTTCGTGTCATCTACTACTGGCTTAAAGAAGACGGGCAGATCTTCATGTTGCTGGTCTATCCGAAATCCGAGAAAGACAATCTAACCGACCGCGAAACGGCGATTTTGCGGGAACTTGTAAAGGAGCTGTGCCATGGATAGCACGCTATTTGGCGATCTCGTGCAGAGCTTGAAAGAAGCTGGCCAGATCAAGCGAGGCGAAGCCGAGCCTTCGCGCCGCTTCACGATGAGTTCTCTGGATGTCAAGAAGGTGCGCGAGCGCACTGGCTTGTCTCAGGGTGACTTTGCCAGCCTCATGCATGTCAGCATCAAGACACTTCAAAACTGGGAGCAACAGAGGCGAACCCCCACGGGGCCGGCCTCGGCACTGCTGAAAATCGTGTCTCAGGAGCCGATGCTGGCGATGAGCGCTTTGCAACGCTGATTCATCCCCACCCCTTTTGGAGGGGTTCCCAAAATGGCTTTCACCAGGCCATTTCGGGAAACCTTCTGCATCAAACCATGGAACGGTTTCAAGGCGCGCTCAACTCTGAAAGCGCGTCAGGCCAGTGCAAGCTGGCCGGGTATTTTTCATCAACCACCCGCCGGGGCAGTCTGTCCCGGTCAGGGGCGGCTCTCCGGCATTTTTTTGTAAAGGAGAACCGCCATGGGATGGCTATTTACAGGGCTCAGCCGCACGGAATTGATCGCTGGCCTGTTGCAGCTGCGCGGAAATGAAGCTGCCCGAATGGAGACGCTGCGCCACGCCGATTGCGACAACGTGCTGTGGTCGGTGGTACGCATAACCGCGCTGCAGGATGGTGTCGCCCACCTGAAGGCCGGGCAATACCTGGACTTCATCAGGTGTGACCTGCTGGACTGTGATCGTTATGGCTGGGGTTACAAGACCCTGGAGGAGGCCATGGGCCCCTGCTACTACAGCTGTCCATTGGAATTCCTGGACATGACTCCCGTGCAATGCCAGTCCTGGCGCGACCAGGTGCGCAGGCACCACGCGCTGGTGCTGCATGGCGAACGTGAGGCTGCGAAGGCGAGGGCGCTGGCAGCATTTGCGGACAAGCTGGTGGATCGCGCCGACTGACCGGCAGGCACAACGCACTTCTCTTTCAACCCCGTGGGGCCTGTTTCCCCGCAGGGCAGCAGGCTTCACACGCATTTTTGGAGCTTGCAAATGAACAACGGTACTTCTCTGACCAACGTCGAATTCATCGTGGATTTGATGAACTTCAACAACAGCGGGGCGCTGGCGCAGGTCTTCATCATCGACGCCATCATGAAGCGCGCCGAGGCAGTGGCGGAGGTCGATCCCGAAACGATCGACCGCCCTTTGATTTCCGGCCATGCCTGGGTGCGCTGCGCCCAGGAAATCCGTGATCGCATGGGCGCGAAATACGGCAAGCGTTCCGGTTCTTCATCCGAACCCCAGGCCGACAGCGACAGCCCGGCCGACTCGCCGCAGCACCGGGCAGACAGGTTGCTGCGCCAGGTGCAGGCCTTCAACGACGAACTCAATCGCTCGGAGAAGGTGCCCGATGGCCATGACTATGAAACCCTGTTCTGGATGGTAAGGGATGGCTTGCAGGCATTGCAGTCGTCCCTGAGCGTCAGCCGCTGAACCTTCCTTTCAACTTCCTTTCAACCCACTGGGAACCCGATGGGTTCCCCGAGCGCCCGCCGCATGGCGGACGCTCGGGGAAACCATCTGACCAAAAGGATGATGGTCTCAACGCGCGTTCAACCCTGAAAACGCGCAGGCCGGCGCAAGCTGGCCGGGTACTTCTGCAACCACCACCCGCCGGGGAATTCCTTCCCCGATGGGGCAGGGCTATCCGGCATTTTTTTGAAGGAGAGCCCTCATGCAAACCACCTACTTCCGCGACAGCCAAGGCTGGAACGGCAAGACCACGGTCGAGATGCCTGGCAACCAGGAACTCATCATCGAAACCAGCCGGCGTGCATTCGGCAACGGCCTGTCCACTCGGGCCGCCGTCTGGCGGCACGACGGGCGTGGCTTCAAATCGCACGCCGCCGGCCTGGCCGGTACGGGCGATTTCTACGAGCGCCTGGAGCTGACAAGCCCCAAGCGCATCACGGAAAAAGCCGTGCGTGAGCAGCACGCGGCCGTCATTGCACGCATTGACGCCATTCGTTCAAAGGTCGAGGCCTACTACAGCAAGGCCTGAATTTTTCCATCAACCCTGGCGGGGATCACTTCCCCGTGGGGAGGTGACTCCGCCTGCAATCCAAGGAGAGTCACCATGCAAGTTCAACCGGTTCAACAAGTTCAAACGTCCTACTACCGCACCGCCTATGGCTGGACGGGCCTGTCCCTGATCGAGATGGGCAACAACCAGGTGCTGCGCATCATCACAGAGAAGCGCCAGAACGAGCACGGCCTGGCGAGTTGCGCGACCTGTCACACGCGCGAGAACGGCATCCTAGCCTTCCGCTTTGGAACCCGCGGCAATGGGGACTACAGCGAAACCCTCGCCGTGTCCCAACCACCGCGCATCACGGAGGCCCGGGTCAACTCGCAGCACGGGCGGGTACTGGAAAACCTGCAGACCATCCTGGCCAGGGTCGAGCAGTTCTATGCATGTCAGGCAACGCAAGGAGCCTGAAATGCTGAACCACACGCTCTATCAAATCGAGGAGTTCTCCGACATTTGGGCCGATGCCTGCCTGCGCGACAGCGAGGGGCGGCTGATGTTCCTGTCGGTCTATGGCCGCGATGGTGTGCTGATGCAGATGCTCGCCGCGTTCGAGCTGGGGGCCTCCCAGCGTGGCGTCAATCAGATTCACCTGGTCGGCAAGGATGGCGAGCGCCACCGTGTCGATGTGGGGGATGTGAAGCGCCTGGACAAGCACGCCGGCAAGCTGCCTCGGCAGAACCTGTTTGGCCCGCTGAACCAGATGTGGTTGTTTGACAGAGGCATGCGCTCACCCGACCGCGCCAATCGCATCGGTTGGGCCTTGCACTCATCCTCGGCGGCCAGGCGCAGTGCTGAGCAGGCCGAGGACTATCGCCATCGACTGTGGCAGCTGGTCAACCTGCTCTCGCCCGTGGCGCTGCAAGAGCACTGGCGCGAGCCGGTGTTCCAGTGGTGCCGGGAAAAGCAGGCCATCCAGGCCTTGGATAGCAGGCTGTATCCAGCCCTTGGAAACATGACCGCGATGCGCGTCAGTCTCAGCGACCACTTCACCGCCTTCATCAGCAGCAGCGTCCGCATGGGCGTTCTGCGGCTGGAGGAGGGCGGTGCAGCACTGCAGGCAAGCCTCGGCCACCAGTCGGTCGAGGCCTCTCGAATTCAGGAGGCCATCGCCGCCTGAGCATCGGCGCCCACGCAGGTGGGTGCATTTTTCATCAACCCGTGCGGGGAGTCCGGCCCCGTGCTGGCTCTCCGTTTTTTTAACTGAAGGAGAGTCGAAATGGAAAACATGGAATGTGAAACTGTCGGCGGCCAACTCGAACAGGCCCTGTCCGATCCACAGCAGCAGCTCCAGGACACCGGAAACGGTGAATCCGGGCCGCAGTTGGCACTGGCACAGTTCATCGAAGAATTTGGCGACGGCCTGCTGGAGCAGGTCAAGTCGCAGAACCCTCCGGTGTTCGATCCGGCCATCGATGAGAGAACCACACTTTGGAACGCGCGCCAGGCCATTCTTGACGGACTCAAGCGCCAGCCGTTCAAGGCCCAGGCCGATGCCGTGCATGCCACGGTGAAGCTGCTGGTCGATGAGAACCGGCCTGCAGCCGTCATCAACGCGGAAATGGGCACGGGCAAGACCATGATGGCCATCTGCGCGGCGGCCGTGATGCAACGCACGCACCCGCGTACCCTGGTCATCTCGCCGCCGCACCTGGTTTACAAGTGGCGGCGCGAGATCCTCGATACCGTGCCGGACGCCAAGGTCTGGATCTTGAACGGTGCGGATACGCTGAGGAAGCTGCTGATGCTGCGCGACGCTCTGGGGGTGAAAACCGGCAAGCCCGAGTTCTTCATCCTGGGACGGGTGCGCATGCGCATGGGTTTTCACTGGAAGCCGTCGTTCATCACGCGCAAGCAGCGCGTCGATGGACAGACGTTCACCGTGGCAGCCTGTTCTGATTGCATGGCACCGATCACCCGTGAGGATGATGAAGGGCATCCCATGCCCGTGTCGTCCGAGTTCGCCCAGGCCACCCTGGGCGACCGGCGTCTCAAGTGCCTCCATTGTGGCAGCGCCTTGTGGACGCTGATGCGCGCCGGCAAGCCGATCGAGTCCATGTACGACCTGGTGCTGTCTGCCCTCAAGCAGATGCCCACCATTGGCGACAAGACCGCCCGACGCCTGCTCTCCATCTTCGGGGAGAAGGCGCTTGGCGACATGCTGGGTGACAACGTCTATGAGTTCGTAAACCTGATGGACGACAACGGTGAGCTGGTGTTCAGTGACCGGCAGGCCGCGCGCATGGAGCGCAGCCTCGCCAACTTTGAGTTCAGCATCGGAGAAGGTGGCTACCAGGCCACCGAGTTCATCAAGCGCTACCTGCCGCGCGGCTACTTTGGCCTGCTGGTGGTCGATGAGGGGCACGAGTACAAGAACGAGGGTTCGGCCCAGGGCCAGGCCATGGGGGTGCTTGCCAGCCAGTGTCAAAAAACGCTGCTGCTGACTGGCACGCTGATGGGCGGCTATGCCGACGATCTGTTTCATCTGCTGTGGCGCCTCGATCCGGGCAGCATGATCGAAGACGGGTTCAAACCCGCCAAGACCGGCTCCATGGGTAATGCGGCCATGGCCTTCATGCGTGAGCATGGCGTGCTCAAGGACGTGTACAAGGAGTCCAGCGGCCCCTCGCACCGCACGGCCAAGGGAAAGCAGATGACGGTTCGCACCAGCAAGGCCCCAGGGTTCGGCCCGGTCGGCATCATGCGCTACGTGCTTCCGACCACCGTGTTCCTGAAACTGCGCGACATTGGCCAGAAGGTCTTGCCGCCCTACGAAGAGCAGTTCCTGGAGGTGCCCATGACGGAAGTGCAGGGCGAGGCCTATCGCCGCATGCAGAGCATTCTGGTGCAGGAGTTGAAGCATGCCCTCGTACTGCACGACAACAGCCTGCTGGGTGTCGTGATGAACGTGTTGCTGGCCTGGCCAGATTGCGCGTTCCGCTTTGAAACCGTGCAACATCCGCGTACCCGCAAGGTGCTGTACTCGCAGCCGGCCGTGTTTTCTGAAGGTGAATCTTCGCCCAAGGAGCTGGAGCTGCTGCGCATCTGCAAGGAAGAAAAGGCCCACGGCCGCAGAGTCCTGGCCTATTCGATCTATTCCGGCACCCGTGACACCACGGCCCGGTTGAAGTCGCAACTGGAGCAGGAAGGTCTGAAGGTCGGAGTGCTGCGCGCCAGCGTCGATGCTGCCCGCCGCGAGGATTGGGTGGCCGACCAGGTGGAGCGCGGTATCGACGTGATGATCTGCAACCCCGAGCTCGTGAAAACCGGCCTGGACTTGCTGGAATTCCCAACGATCGTGTTCATGCAATCGGGCTACAACGTCTATACCGTCCAGCAGGCATCCAGGCGCTCATGGCGCATTGGTCAAAAGCTGCCGGTGAAGGTCTTGTACCTGGGCTATGCGGGCACCACGCAAATGGACTGCTTGAGGCTCATGGGCAAGAAGATCGCAGTGTCGCAGTCCACGTCGGGCGACATGCCAGACAGCGGTCTGGACGTGCTCAACGACTCGGGCGACAGCCTGGAAGTGGCACTGGCCAAGAAGCTGCTGCACGGTTGAAATGCCAGCCTCGACCCACCTCTCGCGCAAGCGGGGGTGGGTTTTTTTTGGTGCACCCTGCATGGGAGCACACCTGCTTTTTCCCTTATCTCACCCTCATGCGAGAAATCCGCGCTGCACGCTGCTGATTTTCATGTTTTCTCGGGGAGAAATTCCCATGGGTTGACCAGTCGAACCCCGGTGGCCTCGAAATGCTTGATGTTGCGCGTGACCACGGCCGCACTATGAACGAGGCCGGTTGCGGCAATCAAGGGGTCGCGGTAGTCCCTGGAATCTACCCATTGCAGCTTAGCCGACCGCCTGGCGACGACGTGATCAATGGGCAGGATGCGGCCGGCGAAAGCCGGCAGCACCATTTCTTCAAGCCAGCGATTGAAAACCGCCGCCTGCGCTTCGTCCCCGCGCTGCGCGGCCAGGCTGATGCCGCGCTGGATCTCCAATACGGTGATGGCGGAGATGTACAGATACTCCGTGGTCTGGGCGGCTAACCAAGCCCGTACATTCGGATGGCAGGTGCTTTTGCGCGCTTCCGAAATGACGTTGGTGTCCAGGATCAGCATCTCGTTTCCCAGTTGCGTGGTGCGGGCCTCACGCGTCCAGATCCTTCGCGTCGATGCGCACGGGCTCCACGTCAAAGTCGTAGCTGTCGGCTTCGGGCATGCGCAGCAGCTCGACGAGGCTCTTGTCGGTCTTGGTGAGACGGCGGTATTCGGCAATGGGGATGAGCGCGAGCGATGGCTCGCCCCGATCCGTGATGATCACGGTGTCCCCTTCGGATGCGGCGCGCTTGGCTGCGCTCACGTTGTGCACGAACTCCCGGCTTGTGACGGTTCTGACTTGAGTGTGGCCCATGGGGGCTCCTTTCGATCCGAGTACCTCGGCGCGGAAGGGCTCGTCCAGCCAGGCCGCACACTCCGCGCTCGGGGCAATGTTAGTCACGTTACCTACATCTGGCAAGCGCCGCAGTTTGGCAGCGTTTTTTTAGATTTTCCCGGCTGCCTGCGTCTTGGCGATGCGCACCGCATGCTACGACACTCTTGCAAGCCACTGAACCCCCGAAAAGCATTCTGAAAATCTTGTTCAATCCCCAGTTCCTTGGCTCTTCGCAAATTGCGTTCAAATAGAAGGCGATTGATGAGGTCGTTGAGCGTGCGAGAAATTAGTTCGCCACTACGATGGTTTTACCAAATACCAGTCATGCGAAGACTGGCGCCAGGGCCAGGAGAAGAAATTGGTTTTGCATGGTTTGCTGGTCTATATTGCTTCTGCTGCCGCCCAGCAAATTCCAAGATTTATTCATCCACAATCACGAATTCAGGATATATTTAGACTCTTTTAGCGAAACGTATGGATATGCCAGTCCCACCGCCACGTTTTCACAATTTTGCAAGTCAAATCAATGACTTATGTGAACGATGGCGCTGCGGCGGTTGGGATCGTGTAAGTCCATGATCAACAACGCAATTTTTTGCTCCGAGCACCTTATCAATACGTTTCGCTAAAAGAGCCTATATTTAAAGAAGGTAGCGCAGAAACAATCTTCTGCGTCTCAAGGCACACCGTCACCACGCGCTGGAACAGCTCCAACGGGTATTTGGGGTTGCGCATGGTCTCAATCGCCCAGTCGTTAGCATCATTGACGATGCCGCTGGCCTTGTCGGTTTTGACGCTCTGGCGCTCCATCATCCAGTCCAGCGCGGCCTTGCCGTTGACCACGTAGTCCCAGGCGGCTTCGGGGATGCCGCGCAGGGTGATCTTGCCGTTGTAGATGACGGGGGTCTTGTCGCTTTTCTTTGCGAACTTCATCTTCTCCACGCGGTAATCGGCATCGGACAGCGGCCCCTTGGCCTCGATCGTCAGGGAATAGGGCTGCACCGTCTCGTAATTCAAATGCAGGTCGGCCAAGTCGCGGCCTGCCTGGCTGAAGGCCCAGAAGTCGGCTGCGGTTTTGACGCGGGGGATGCGCGGCAATTCTTTGCTCAGGTTGTCGGCGTAGCGCTCACGGTAGTCTGGCGAGTGCAGCAGGCCGTACACGTAATAGAGCAGGTCTTCCTTGCTAATGCGTTCGCCCGGATAGACCTCTTGGAAGTGCGACAGTCCGGCATCGGTGATGGCATCGCGGCGTGGACGTTGGGCAGCGGAAGCGGGGGCCGCAAACACATCGGGCGTGTCACTGGCCCGCTCCTGGGCTTCCTCGTCGTAAAGGTAAAGGGGGAAGCATTGCGAGTCGCCATTGCAGTGCAGGTCAGGCAATGCGTTGGAAATGACTACAGGGCACCCATTGCCGTTGTACTTGGCATTGAATTGAATGACCAAATTTTCCGCCCCTGCCTCAGGGAAAGTGCGCGGCTTGGTGTTCATCGCGGGGCTCCTTGATTGGTGGATGACGCCACCATTCACGCGCTGAACGATCAAGAGGCCAAGCTGATTCACTGTCTATAGTTGTGCCACATTGATATACTTCTGAGCCTATGACCTAACCATCAGGTGACTTTCGATGAAACGCTGCGTTGTGGGAGTCCGGCGCGCCGATGCACCGGTCGCAGAAGGCCATGGGCGCTTTGCCCCGACGGTGTGGTTTCCGTCCATGGCCACCATGGCCGCTGTGCTGTCAGAAGACAACCGCGCCATGCTGCGGTTGATCCATGAGCGCAAGCCAAAGTCACTGACGGAGCTGGCTGAGCTGACCGGGCGGCAGGTGCCCAATCTGTCACGCACGCTGCGCATGATGGAAGGCTATGGCCTAGTGACGATTGAAAAGAACGCCCGCGAAACGCAGCCCATTGCGCTGGCCACGGAATTTTTGGTTGTGCTGGATTGATCGCAATCACAAGACATGGCCACAGTCCAAATAGATACGGAACGAGCGAATGAATACAGAAACCCACCGCCAGCTTGCCAATGACATCTGGAGCATCTGCAACCTGCTGCGCGGGCCGTACAAACGCAATGAATACCGCAAGGTCATTTTGCCGCTCACCGTGTTGCGTCGTTTCGACTGCCTGCTGGCCCCCACCAAGACCCAGGCGCTGGAAACCTTCAATCAGTACAAAGGCAAACCAGAAAGCATCATCCGCAGCGTGATGCAGTCGGCCACGGGGTATCCGTTCTATAGCTTGTCCAAGCTGGAACTGGCTCCTTCACAGAAGGGGCGCAACTCCTTGCTGGACGACCCCGGCAACCTCGCGCCCAATCTCAACAGCTACATCAACGGCTACTCGCCCAACATCCGCGCAATCTTTGATCACTTCAAGTTCGGTGAGCAGATCAACAAGATGGCCGAGAAGAACCTGCTGTTCCAGGTCATCCAGAAATTCGCCACCTTCGACCTGAGCTTTTCCGGCTTGTCTGCCGACCAGGCGGCCATGCAAATGGGCTATGTGTTCGAAGAGTTGATCCGGATCGGCGCGGAACAATCCAACGAAGAAGCCGGGGAGCACTTCACCCCACGCGAAGTCATCAAACTGATGGTCAACCTGCTGCTTACGCCGGAGCAAGACCTGCGCCGCAGCCACGTGGTCAAAACCATCTACGACCCCGCCTGCGGTACGGGCGGCATGTTGTCGGTGGCCGAGAAATACATCCGCGACCTCAACAGCGAAGCCAAGCCGCATCTCTACGGGCAGGACTGGAACGACGAAGCCTGGGCCGTTTGCCGCTCCGACATGCTCATCAAGGGCGAGGATGCCGACAACATCGCATTGGGCGACACCTTCACCAAGGATGCCCATGCCCGCGACGAGCAGGGCCAGAAGCGCAGCTTCGATTACATGCTGGCCAATCCGCCTTTCGGTGTGGAGTGGAAGCAGCAACAACGCTACATCGAGCACGAGCGCGACACTCTGGGGTATCAGGGCCGCTTCGGCGCAGGCACGCCCCGCATCAACGACGGCGCGCTGCTGTTCCTCCAACACATGATCGACAAGATGCGCCCGGCTTCCGAAGGCGGCAGCCGCATCGGCATCGTGTTCAATGGCTCACCCTTGTTCACCGGCGATGCCGGTGGTGGAGAATCGGAGATCCGCCGCTGGATCATCGAAAACGATTGGCTTGAAGCCGTGGTCGCGCTGCCCGACCAGCTCTTCTACAACACCGGCATCAGCACCTATATCTGGGTGCTGACCAACCACAAAGAAGCGCACCGTAAGGGCAAGGTGCAACTCATCGATGCCCGCAACCACTGGGTGCCGATGGAAAAAAGCCTGGGCAACAAGCGCCGCCGCATTGGCGATCCCAGCGACAAGCCTAAAGACCCCGACTACATCGGCGACATCACCGGCCTGCACGGCCAGTTTCAGAAAGGCGCCTGTCGCTGGGTGCTGTTCGATAAGGATGGTAAGGTCGTCACCGTCACCAGCACGGCCCCCACGGGCGATACTCCCGAAGGCCAGCAATGGAAGCAACTCGTGGTCAGCAAGGTGTTCGACAACGACGACTTTGGCTACCACAAGATCACCGTCGAACGTCCCCTGCGCCTGAACTTCCACGCCACGCCAGAACGGCTGGCCCGACTGGAAGACGAAACCGCGTTCAAGAACTTGGCCACCAGCGCCAAGAAAGACGAAGCCGCGCGCCTGATCGACATTGCCGCTGGTGAACAGCGCCAGCAGCAAATCCGCGACTTGCTGGCTGAATTTGCCAAGCGCCACCCCGAGCAGATCAACGACCGCAAGATGTTTCTGGATCGCCTCAAGCCGGTGGACCGGGAGCTCAACGTGCGTCTGTCAGCCCCGGAGCTCAAGGCCGTGGTCAGCGCCCTGAGTGAGCGCGACGAAACCGCCGCCATCTGCCGCAACCGCGAGGGTGTTACTGAGCCGGATGCCGAGCTACGCGACAACGAGAACGTGCCATTGAAGGAGAGCATCCAAGCCTATTTTGAGCGTGAGGTGCTGCCCCATGTGCCGGATGCGTGGATCGACCACAGCAAGACCAAGATCGGCTATGAGATCCCGCTCAACCGGCACTTCTACCGCTACGAGCCACCCCGCGAACTGGCCGTGATCGAGAGCGAAATCAAGGCGTTGGAGGCCGACATCGTCCGCCTGCTGGGCGAGGTTACAGCATGATGGCGCGCACGCTTGGCCACACCAGCGTTCGGGCGGCCCGTTTCTTTCTGGCGCAAAGCGATGCGTTTGCGTATAATTGCGCTCAACAACACCCCCCACGCCTCTCCACGATGCGCACCATGGGGGGTTACTTTTTTCCGGGGGCGGAAAAATGAAGTTCAACAAGCCCCCGCTCACCCACGAGCAGCAGCTCGACCAGTTGATCCAGCGTGGATTGACCTGCGCAGATCGCGCCGAAGCCCTTCACTACCTCGGGCACCTCAACTACTACCGGCTGGGTGCCTACTGGCTGCCTTTCGAAGCCGACCATACCAGTCACACCTTCAAGCCCGGCACCTGTTTCGCCGATGTCCTGAACCTGTATGTGTTCGACCGCGAATTGCGCCTGCTGGTACTGGATGCCATCGAGCGCGTTGAAGTCTCCGTGCGCACAGGCTGGGCTTACACCCTCGCGCACCGCTACGGCCCACACGCACACCTGAACGCCAATCTGTTCAAGAAGCCCGCCCGCAATTGGGACTACAGCCAGCAAAGCCAGAAGCTGGAAACAGAGGCGCGCAAGAGCCACGAAACCTTTCTGCAGCACCACTACCAGAAGTACGACGAGCCCTTGCCGCCACTGTGGGCCGTGGTCGAAATCATGACGCTGGGCCAGTTGTCCAAGTGGTACGGCAACCTGCGCCACGGCGCTGATCGCAATGCGGTGGCGCATCGCTATGACATGGACGAAACCAACCTCACGTCCTTTCTGCATCACCTCAGTGTCATCCGCAATTTCTGCGCACACCACAGCCGCCTGTGGAATCGTGAATTTACCTTCACCTTCCGTTTGCCCAGCCATCGCCCGCCCGCGCTGGTGGCCAGTCTGAATCAGCAGGACTCCCGGCGGCTCTACAACACGCTGACCGTGCTGGCTTGGCTGCTCGATGGCATCAGCCCGCAGCACCACTGGAAGCAGCGCCTGAAATCATTGCTGGTACAGCACACCATTGATTTGAAGCGCATGGGCTTCCCGGCAGATTGGGAACAGAGGACGATCTGGCAGGAGAGCACACCATGAACCAAGAATTCCTGCGCCCACGCCTCGTGGGCAGGCGCTTCGATGCGCACACGCTGCCGCTGGACATCCTCAAGGATTTTTCCGCACTGGAAGAAATGCTGATCGAAGTGGCCAAGCGCCAGTACCTTACCGTGCACCCCGACCGCCAGCGCACGCCGAAGGGCTTCACCAAGGGGCTGGAACTGCACCTGACAGCGGTGGAAGAAGGCAGCGCCATTCCGGTGATTGCCATGGCCTTCGCCACCCTGTTTCCCTCGGCAGATGCCGACTACTTTGACCAAGCCAAGGATCAGATCGTCGAAGCCATCGCCGCTGCCGAACACGGGCAGCAACCCGCCTTGCCGCCCGAGCTGCTGCGCTACTTCGACCGCTTCGGTCGCGGCCTGCACGAAGGCGAGGCCATGGAGTTTGCCCGCAGCAACGGGCAGACCGCTTCGCTGACACCGGCCATACGCGAACACTTGCTGCGCGCCTCGCAGGCAGAAAGCTGGACCGAGGAAGTCACCCTCAAAGGTCGAATCCCAGAGGTCGATCAGGCCGATCACGGCTTTGAACTGGAGCTTCGCAACGGCACCAAACTCAAAGCGCCATTGCTTGAAGCGCATCGAAAAACCGTTCTTGAAGCCGCGGTCGGCTACCGAACCGGCGTCACCGTCGCTATCAAGGGCGTCATCCAGCGTGACCGCGCCGACCGCCCCAAGTGTTTCGAGTCGGTCGAACACGTTACGCCGCTGGACCCGCTGGACATCGAAACTCGCCTTGAAGAACTGGCGCAACTGCAAGACGGCTGGCTGGACGGCAAAGGCCGTGCACCGGATCGAGCTTCCCTCATTCGTCTGGCGCTTGCCTTCGACGAACGTTTCAGCACAGACCTGCCTTTGCCACACCTGTATCCCACGCCGGAAGGCGGGGTGCAGGCCGAATGGACGCTAGGCAGTTGGGAGATTTCGCTGGAAATCACCCTGCCGAATTTGGCCGCTGACTATCAGGCCGTCCACACAGCCACGGGTGAAACCCGTGAGCAAGCGCTGTTGCTTGCTGCGGAAGACGGTTCGGGTTGGACAGCCCTGAATGAGGCGTTGGCCCAGTTGCAGGAGGCTTTAGGATGACGCCCGATACCCTGCTGCTGCGCCAGATTCATCCCAGTTTTGTTCAGGATGGCCGCGTCACCTCGCAGGCCTTCCGCCCCACGCCCAAGGATGAGCTTCTGCTGTCGGTGGATGATGGTGATCGCGTGACTGCCGAAGCATCCTGGCAGCGCTTCATCGCCAACCCGGCCTGCAAGTCCGTCGGCGTGCAAGCGGTGTCGCATACGGAGTGCACCGCGCAGGCGCTCACGGTGATCGAGGACGGCAATCCCCACCCGGAGCATTGCTCGGTCAATTTCACGGCATTCGATAAAAAAGCAATTGAGAAGAAATCCAAGCTTCTGCGAGCACAAGCAGAAACGCGCGGCTGGCTGTTCAGGGAGGCTGTGGCGTGAAAGCAATGCCATATGAAAAGTACAAACCTGCAAACGAAAGTTGGCTACATGCTTTACCCGAAGCATGGGATCAAATCCGTGGCCGCTTTGTCATGGCTGTCAATCCGCCAGCGCGCCGTGCGCGTGCACTGGATGACACAGACGAAGTTTCATTCGTGCCGATGGAAGCTGTGGGGGAATATGGCGGTCTTAATCTTGAGCGCACAAAACCGCTCGACGAAATAGGATCAGGCTATACGGCGTTTGAGGATGGCGATGTTGTCATTGCCAAAATTACGCCTTGCTTTGAGAACGGCAAAGGCGCCATCGCAAGTGGACTGAAGAATGGGGTGGGTTTCGGCACAACGGAGCTGCACGTGCTCCGCGCAGGCAAGCACCTCGATAAACAGTTTTTGTTTTACCTAACGATCTCGCATACGTTCAGGATGCTGGGCGAATCGGAAATGTACGGCGCCGGTGGCCAGAAACGCGTGCCACCCGAATTTGCAAAGGACTTTCGCATTCCTTTGCCACCGCTCGACGAACAACAAACCATCGCCCGCTTCCTCAATGCCAAGACCGCGCAGATTGATGCGCTGGTGGCGCAAAAGCGTCAGCTCATCTGCAAGCTCAAGGAAAAGAGGCAGGCACTCATCGCCAGCACCGTCACCCGTGGCCTGCCCCCCGAAGCCGCCAAGGCGGCGGGGCTGGAACCGAATCCGGAGATGAAAGATTCGGGGGTGGATTGGTTGGGGCAAATTCCGAAGCATTGGACGGCGAAAGCTGTGCGCTACATTTTCAGAAATTGCGACTCTCGCCGCATCCCGCTTTCCAGCGAGGAACGCGCTGACCTTGAAAAGCTATATCCGTACTACGGTGCATCAGGTGTCATTGATATGGTCGATGACTATCTTTTCGACGAACCCCTGGTTCTGGTGGCAGAAGATGGCGCAAATCTTCTCTCCCGCAGTACGCCGCTTGCCTTTCTGGCGACCGGAAAATACTGGGTGAACAACCACGCGCACATCCTCAAACCGCTTGCTGGCGACATTCGGTACTGGGTCGCCACTTTAGAAACTTTTGACTTTTCACCGCTGATTACTGGCGCCGCACAGCCCAAGCTTACGGCTGATCGGCTTGGTGGCATTCAGCTTCCGGTTCCTCCTCCAAATGAGCAAGCGACCATTGCTGACTACCTTGCCGCCAAAACGGGCGAGCTTGACGCTCTTGTCGGTCAGGCAGTTGAAGTCGTTGATCGCCTCACCGAATACCGCCAAGCCCTTATCACCTCCGCCGTCACCGGCAAGATCGACGTGCGGGAGTTGGCATGAGCACGCCGTTCGAGATTGAGAGTTTCGACGAATACCTCAACACCATCCACAGCGAATTGGGGCAAAACGGCGAAGGCAAGCGCCGTCTTTATTTTCGTGGGCAAAGCAAGCGTGCGACGGAAGGCTATCCACTGACTCCATCCGTGGCGCGTTACCCGTATCTCGAAAAGCTGCCGCTGGCTGAGCGCGAATGCAAAGAGGCGGAGGTGCTGGAAACTTTCAGCAATCACCTGCTTACCTACGTGCAGCACCGGCCACAAACCGCGTGGGAAGAACTGGCCATCGCGCAGCACCACGGCCTGCCCACACGCTTTATGGACTGGACAACCAACCCACTGGTGGCGCTGTATTTCGCCGTTCGCAATACCAGTGGCCGCAGTGCAGACAGCGCGGTCTATGCACTGATTTCCAATCCGAAACGCTATGCCGATTTGAAGCGCGGGCAGGCGGCGCAGGTAAAACCGGTAGGCGATGCGGCCACAGAATCTGCCAGCGAACCCGAAGACGACGCCTACGCTGACTTCAGCACGGACGACAGCACACCGGTCGCCGCCACAACCGACACCACAACGCCTACCGACAGCGCGGACCTGAGCGCCGATGTCGGCCCGCTGGAATTGCCAACGCCGTTCAAGATCAGCGAAAACATAATCTACGACCCACCGCATGTGTCGCCGCGCATCCGCGCGCAGGACGGTGTGCTGCTGGCCTGCTGGCAACCCATGCGGCCGCTGGACGAGAAGGACTATCTGGAAATCGTCATCAAACAGGCTGCGCATGAAGACATCCGCCGACGCCTGGACAAGTACGGCGTATTCGACAAACAACTTTTTCCCGATCTCGATGGCATTGCCAAGTGGCTGAAATACCGCGCCTACGAGATCAACGGAACGATCTGAGGAAGACCCTGATGCCCGGCCAAACCACCGAACGCGCCTTTGAGTTTCACGTTGAAGACCTGCTGCTCAAGCAGGGCGGCTGGTTGCCCGGCACCAACGCCGAATGGGACAAGGCGCGGGCATTGTTCCCGGCGCGGGCGTTCGCTTTCATTGAAGCCACTCAGCCCAAGCTGTGGGCCGAGATGGCCGCGCTGCACGGAGCCAATCTACAGCCGATGTTGCTGGATGCGCTGGGCAAGGAACTAGATATCAAGGGCAGCCTGCATGTGCTGCGCCACGGCTTCAAGTTCTACGGCAAGTTGTTCCGGCTGGCTTACTTCAAACCAGCCCATGCACTGTCACCCGATGTGCTGGAACTGTATGTGCAGAACAAGCTCACCGTGACGCGGCAGGTGCCTTGCCACCCCGGCGACCACTCCACCACCGACATCGTACTGGCGGTCAACGGCCTGCCGGTGGCCACCATCGAGCTGAAAAACCCCGGCACGCACCAAAACTGGCGGCACGCTGTTCGGCAGTACCAGACCGACCGCGATCCGCGTGCGCCGCTGTTTGACTTCAAAAAACGGGCACTGGTGCACTTTGCCGCCGACCCGGATGAAGTGTGGATGACCACACGGCTGGCCAAGGAAAAAACCTTCTTCCTGCCCTTTAATCGGGGTAGCCATCCGGGGCAGATTCAGTGCGGCGCGGGCAACCCGCAGCACGCCAGCGGCTACCGCACGGGTTATTTCTGGCAGGAAACCCTGCAACGCGACAGCTTTCTGGACATCCTTGGCCACTTCATCTTTATCGAAAAAGACGAACAAAAGGTGGACGATGGCCGGGGCGGCAAAAAGCTGGTGACCACCGAAAAAATGGTGTTCCCGCGTTACCACCAGCTGGATGCAGTGCGGGCGCTGGTGGCAGCGGCGCGCGTGGAGAATGCCGGTCACAATTACCTGATTCAACATTCGGCAGGCAGCGGCAAGACCAACAGCATTTCGTGGTTGTCGCACCGGCTGGCCAGCCTGCACAACGCACAGGATCAGAAGGTATTCGACTGCGTGATCGTCATCACCGACCGCAAGGTACTGGACAAGCAGTTGCAGGATGCCATCTATCAGATCGAGCACGCGCAGGGCGTGGTGAAAGCCATCGACCAAGACGCCAAGCAACTGGCCGATGCGCTGATTGACGGCACCAAGATCGTCATCACCACGCTACAGAAATTCCCCTTTGTACTGCGCGGGTTGCTGCGTGCCGCAGGCGCTGAGAATCAAGACAAGGCCAGCATTGAGGAAAAAGCGCAGGCGAAGGATTGGCAAGAGGCCATCGCAGCGCGGCGCTACGCGGTGATCGTGGATGAAGCACATTCCAGCCAGACGGGCGAAACCGCGCGCGAGCTGAAGACCATCCTCGGTGCCAATGCTCAGAACGGGGCTCAAAACGGTAATGGCGATGACGAAGCCGATTGGGAAGACCGCCTGAACCAGATCATGGCCTCACGCGGCCAGCAGCAGAACCTGAGTTTCTTTGCTTTCACTGCCACCCCCAAGGGCAAGACGCTGGAATTGTTCGGCAGGCCGAGAGGCAGCGGCCAGCCGGAAGCCTTCCACACCTATTCAATGCGGCAGGCGATTGAAGAGGGCTTCATCCTCGACGTGCTGCGCAACTACACGACCTATAGCACCTGGTTCAAGTTCGTGAAGACGGTGGAGGACGACCCCGCCATCCCGAAGAAGAAAGGCGCCAAAGCGCTGGCAAAGTTCAAGGAGCTGCACCCGCACAACATCGAGCAGAAGACCGAGGTGATGGTCGAGCATTTCCGCGAGCATGTGCGGCACCAGCTTGGCGGGCGTGGCAAGGCGATGGTCGTGACGGCCAGCCGCATTCAGGCGGTGCGTTACAAGCTGGCGTTTGAGCGCTACATCCTGGAACAGGGTTATGCAGACATTCGTTCGCTGGTGGCATTTAGCGGCACGGTGAAAGACCCGGACACGGGCGTTGAATACACCGAGCCGGGCATGAACCCGGATGCCGTGACCGGCAAACCCATCCCAGAAAGCCAGTTGCCCGAGCGCTTCGGCTCCAGCGATTACCAGGTGCTGCTGGTGGCGAGCAAATACCAGACCGGTTTTGACCAACCGCTGCTGTGCGCCATGTACGTGGACAAGCGGCTGGATGGCGTGCAGGCGGTGCAGACGCTGTCCCGCCTGAACCGCAAGATCGCAGGCAAGGACGAACCCTTTGTGCTGGATTTCGTCAATAAGCCGGAAGAAATTTACGCGGCCTTTAAGCCGTATTTCGACTCGACCAGTCTGCAAGAATCGGCTAACCCGGAAATGCTGCCCAGCATCAAGCATGAACTGGATCAGCTGCAGATTTACCACTGGAGCGAGGTCGAAGCGTTTGCGCGCATCTTCTATCGCCAGCCGGATCGACAGAACCCGGCTGACCACGCCCATATGCAGCGTCACCTGCAACCGGCAGTGGATCGTTTCAAGGCGCTTGAGGACGACGAAGTGCGGTCCACCTTCCGCGACAAGCTGGGCGGCTATTTGCGGATGTATTCCTTTCTGAGCCAGATCCTGCCGTATGCCGATCCGGATCTGGAAATGCTCTACAGCTACGGACGTTTCCTGCTGCCGCACCTGCCACTGGACCGTGACAACACCGTGGTAAAGATCGGCAACGAAGTGGAGTTGCAGTACTACCGACTGCAGCGCGTTTCCAGCGGGCCGATTGAATTGAAGGTGGGCGAACCGGAAGGCGTGTGCAGCCCCACCGATGTCGGCACCGGCAAAGCCAAGGAAGAAAAGGCCCCCCTGTCGGAAATCATCCAGGTGCTCAACGAACGCTTTGGCACCACCTTCACCGACGAAGACCGCCTGTTCTTCGATCAGATCAAGGCGCGAGCCACAAGCAACAGCCAAGTGATCCAAACGGCCATGGCCAACCCGCTGGATAAGTTCCAGTTGGGGGTGCGTAAGCTGATCGAGGACTTGATGATCCAGCGCATGGCCGAGAACGACAAGATCGTCACCCGGTATATGGACGACGGCGAGTTTCAGCGCACGGCGTTCCCGATTTTGGCTAAAGAAATCTTCGAGGCGGTGCACGTGCAACAAAAGCCCCCGGGCAATGGCACGGCTTGAACCAGCCCGCAGCAACCTGCGCCAGTGCTCATAAGCTCAGGAGGCCAGTCGGCACTTGGCCAACCACCCGCCACCAACGTCAGAAAAACCAACCACTCTCGCTTGGTTTTTTCGTCCCCCAGAGGTGGCGCGGGTTTGGCTATTGGCTAGTAGGCGGCTGGGCGCCCCACCTTGACGGTCGCAACAGTGCCTGTCAGGCCGCTGGCGTCCAGCGATGAGGCAGCAGTTCGTCGATGCGCCGATACGGATGTGCCAGCAATCGCTCAAGGACATCGCGCAGATAGACCCACGGATCATGACCGTGCAGCCTGGCCGACTGCACCAGGCTCATCACCATGGCCGCGCGCTGGCCTGCCAACTCGCTGCCCGCGAACAACCACGCCTTGCGCCCCATCGCCCACGGGCGCATGAGGTTCTCCAGGTGGTTGTTGTCGATGCTCACGGCCCCGTCGCGCAGGAAGCGACCGAGCGCCGCCCAGCGCCGCAGGCTGTAGTCCAGGGCCGCGGCAATCGCGCTGCCGTCCGCAACGCGGACCCGCTCGGTGCGCATCCATGCATGCAACTCGTCCCACAGCGGCGCGGCGTGCTGCTGCCGGTGCACCAGGCGCTGCGCGGCGTCCATCTCTTTCGCCTGGGCCTCGACGCGGTACAGTCTGGCGATGCGCTCGATGGCCAACTGCCCAACAGCGCTCGCCTTGGCCTTGGCCAACTCGTCGAACTTGCGCCGCGCGTGCGCCAGGCAGCCCGCCTCGATGCGGCCTTCGTACTGGAAGACGACGTTGTAGCCGCCGTAGTCGTCGCAGGTCAGCGTGCCTCGCCACTCGGCCAGGAAGTCGGCGGGGTACTTCGAACCCCGGCCCCTGCAGAACTCGTAGACCACGCCCGCCGTGTCGTCGTGCTCGCCTCGCGCATAGGCCCAGACGTAGGCACGGGCTGTCTTGCCCGCGCCAGGATTGAGCAGCCTCACCGGCGTCTCGTCGGCGTGCAGCACCCTCGCGCTACGCACGAAGGCACGCTGCGCCTCGTACAGCGGAGCCAGCGCGCCGGCCGCCGCGCCCGCCCAGGCCGCCAGCGTCGAGCGCGGCGTGTGCACGCCTGAGCGCGTATTGATCAGCTCCTGCCGGTAGTACGGCAGGTGATCGACGTAGCGCGCCACCAGGGTGTGGGCCAGCAGCCCGGCCGCGGGCAGCCCCTTGTCGATGATCTGCGGCTCGGCCGGCTGCTGCGTGAGGGTCTGGCAGCACTTGCACGCCCACTTGCCGTAGATGTGCCGATGCACGAAGAACTCGGCGGGCACCACATCCAGACGCTCGCTTGTTGTGTCGCGCCTCCATTCCCCTCATTTTCCCATCCTCCGAGCCCTTTCTGTCTCTGTTTTTCTCCACCTGTCCGTAGACTGCTCCAAGGGCGATTACTTGCGTGACAAGGGTTTGAAGACGTCGGATTGTGGTTGCAGACTGCTACAGCAGCGAGGATTGCGACGTCACCGAACCGGGGTTCGTATAGAACCGTTCCACCGGTGCGAGCCGGAGCAGGTCTTTGGCCTCGTCGAGCGACCCGTGCAACCACTGCTCGATATCGCCTGACTCGATAGAGATCACTGACCGCTTGTCCTGCTGATCTGCGGGCAAGCACGGATCGGATTTGTGCATGCGTCGCATCAGCGGGTGATGATCGGCGTTGACGGTGAGCATGGTGTAGCTCTCATGAACTTCGCCGGAGGATTTGTCGATCCAGGTGTTCCATAGTCCAGCCAGGCCCCATGGCTGACCGTCGGCCCTCCTGAAGCGCCACCAGACGTTCTTGCCAGTCTCCCAGCAGGGTTCATCAAACGACCTGGCCGGAATTATGCAGCGCTGACCACGGGCCCAGGGCTGCTTGAATGCTGCCTTCGCGGCCAACTCCTCGCTGCGTGCATTGTTGGTGCTGTACTGCAGCTTAGCCGTCTTGGAGAACCATGGGATCAGGCCCCACTGGCCAGCCACCAGCTCACGCCGATACCCCGCATCGTGTGCAGCTCTGCGGATGAAAACCCCCTTGCCGCGTGGAAACACGACCTCATTCCACCAGCGCCCGGGCTGGTCTCGCCCGACATGCCAAGTGCGCTCGATTTCGCGCTCCTCGGGGGTTTCATAGCGATTGCACATGTCGCAAGGGTATAGCCGATGCCCGTTCGTCGCGGCCGAGTTTTGCCTCGATTGGTACGCAACGTCGTTGGCGAGCAAGACGGAGGCAGGCCTGATGGGGATTTTACGATACGACCTCCTAACGATACGACCTCCTAACGAAAGCAAAAAAGACTTCTATATCGCATCTGTATCGCATACCATATATGTAGCAATATTAAAGGATATGATATGATACGTCCAGGAATCACCGCCGCTCACGTCGCAGCAGCCGCCGAGGCGCTGCATGCCGAGGGTCAGCAGCCCACCATTCGCGGGGTGCGCGAGCGGCTTGGCGACACAGGGAGTCCGAACACCATCCAGAGGCACCTGGCCGCGTGGCGCAAGGCACGCCCAGTAGGATCACCAGCGCAGGAGCTACCGAAGGCGCTGGCCGCTGCCATCGCCGCCGAGCTGGCAGGCGCGACAACCGCAGCGCGTGAAGCCGCCCAGGCCGAAATCGACCAGGCACAGGCCGAGGCTGCGGAGTTGGCCGCAGCGGGCGAGGCGCTGGAGAACGAGCGTGACGAGCTGGCTGCGCAGGCGCAAGGGCTGCGCGGGGAGCGCGACACGCTCACGGGGCGAGTTGATGCCCTGCAGGCCGAGAACGAGCGCCTACGCGCTGCACTGGAGGCAGGTCGGGAGCAAGCACAGGCGGCGCAGCAGGCGGCAGCCGTCGCGCAGGCCCAAGTTCAGGCCGCGCTGGAGCGCGCCACGCGCGCCGAGACACTCGCCGCGCAGCAGGGGCAGGAGCTGGCCAAGGCCCAGCAGGAGGCCGCGCATCTGCGGGGCCGTCTGGAAGCTGTATGACGGTTGAAAAATCACTCAGGCGCTCACGCTGCCTCGCGTACAAGAAAGCAGGGGTGTGGCTCATGGACTTGGCCCGCCCGGCGGATCTGCAGCCAGAACTGTTCGACCCGGCCACCGCCGGCAACGAACGATTGATGGAAGTCGTCGATGCCACCAACCGCCGACATGGGCGTGGTGCGATCGGCCTTGGAGCCACGGGCTGGCAATCAACGTCCCATTGGGGGATGCGGCAGAAACACCTTTCGCCGTGTTTCACCACCGCCTTCAGTGACCTGCCAGTCGCATATTGCTGATGCTCCGGTCAACAGCCATAGCGCTTTGATCCATCTGGCAGCAATTGATACCGACCGCCCTTGGGCCCGGTGATGCAATCCGTGGCATCTGCCGACTTGGGGCGGTTGCTTTGCCGAAACTCCCATGGAGCCATAGGGGCCGCTGCGGTTCCCTGCGTGCTCCACAGCCCGACACGCGCCACGCGTGCTGCCTGCTCGGCAGCGCGAAATGCCGCATCTGTCTGGTACCTGGTGTAGGCCCAGGCCAAGCCTGCCTTGACTTGTTCCAGATTGGCGTCCTTGCCGCGGCATTCGACCCTGGCCACCGTGCGGCCATAGTGATCCGTGGCTGTCGGCCTGATCGTCGCATCCGCCTTGAAGCATAGATCGGACAGGTGGCGCTTGCTGCGCTGGCCGAAGGCCTGGCGGCTCTCTGGCGCATCGATCTCGGCGAGGCGCACGCATACTTGCTGATAGGGATGGGCTGGATTAGCTGCGGGGCAGCGGGCCGTCAGGGTATCGCCGTCGGATACTCCGACGATCAGGCAAAGCAGGGCGGCAAGCATGCGCGATTGACTTCAATAAGGGACGCTGAGGATACTGGCATGCCGGAAACCTCCATGGGTTCTTGGGCCTTCCAACAACGTTGAACAACGAGGTGGGGCCAATGATCCAGCAACGCTGCTCAGCATCGGCATGGATGGACGCGTTCCTTGATGAGCGCATGCATCTGCATGGCCTGACGTTTTCGTCAATCCACACCATACGGATCGAACTCAATGGTTGGCTGCGCTGGCTCAATGCCAGGGGTGTTGCGTGGGATGGGGTCACACCCTCGGACATCCGGCTATGGCTGGGGCATTATCGAGAGTATGCCGACGCGACGATGCAAAAAAAGACCGCGATTCTGCGCAGCCTGTACAGGTGGGCGCGGGAGCACGAGCTGGTCGAGTCCGACCCCTGGCAGACGATTGTTCGCCCGCGCACCAACAGACCTTGGAGCCCACGTTTCACACCCTCCATCCGTGCCGTGGATCATCTGCTTGCGCAACCCGACCTTGCCACCATGATCGGGGTGCGCGATCGCGCGATCCTGGAACTGTTGTATGCGACCGGTCTGCGTGCGGCCGAGTTACTGAGCCTAGCCTGCCATCAGGTCGCCCTCGGAGACTCCGACCGGATCATTGCGGTGATGGGCAAAGGCCAGAAGGAACGCATCGTGATTTACGGCCAGACAACACAGACATGGCTGCGCTACTACCTGCGGGTGGCAAGGCCCCAACTGCTCACCAGGGTTGGAATCTCGCCTGACCGGACACCGCAGTTCTTCGTTCATCCCAGGCCAACAGGGGGCCTGTCCTATCCGATCCTTCGCCTCATGATCCGAGGCTATGCAGACGCTGCCGGGTTACCCCTGTTGACCGCTCATTCGCTGCGCCATGCATTTGCCACCCATCTCTACCAGGGCGGCGCCAACCTGAGGGTCATCCAGGAACTGCTCGGCCATAGCCATCTGGCAACGACCTGCATCTATGCCCGGCCAGCGCCAGATTTGATGCGGGCATTCATTGAGCGCTTTCATCCGCGCGGTATCCACTACGATCGATCTCAACGTGGCCAACCCCGGGACGCGCTTATCCGCCCCGTCACATCGTTGCGACCCGTCCAGAAAGATCACCCCGCTTTGTTTGATCGCTGGCTTGTCAAAACAGCGACATGATCACGAACACCATGCAGACCACGATCAACCCCCGCTTCATGTACAGCAGCAGATCGGCCGTGGCGATCACACCCCTGGCGTAGCGTTGCCAGACACCCAGCATCGCGCTGCCGACCACAAGCAGGGTGACCACCACCAGCAGCATCTGGTTGATGGAGCGCAGCTTTGCCATGCTGATGCCAGAGCCCGACTGGAAGCCCGCCGCGATGGCCGCGTTCATGCTCATGCACCCGCCGCTGCCGTCGCGCACGCAACTCGACGGCGTCCAGGACGGGTTGTAGTTTGTCCCGGTTCCCGCTATGGGGGGCGAACCCGGACTGGGCGCTGGGCCGGAGCTGCCGCCCGTCATCTTGTCAGCCATGGTGCAGATCGTCGTGCCGTTGATGTCGGCAAATCCCGTGCATTTGCCCGAGTTGATCATCGTCTGGCAATTGCCGACGCCGAGCTGCACACAGGACAGAACCAGGTTGCCATCGACCGTGCGGCCGTCGAACTTACCCAGCGCGACCAGCGACGCGGGCGGCTTGGTGGCCAGCATCTGCGTGGTCAGCTTCGACCAGGCGTCCACCTGCTGCTGCAGGCTCCAGGCCTGGAAAACCGCTGGCTTAACATCTGCAAAGTCCTTGATGTTTTGCGTGTTCAGCTGCAGCACGCCGTAGCAGCAGGAGCCGTTGTAGATGCCAAGCTGGCCGCCGCTCTCGAACATGGCCAGGTTGCCCACGGCGTCCGCATTGGCCTTCAGCCACGCACTGGCATGCGGCGAGTTGCGCACAGCGGTCGCCACATCTGCCGCCGTGACGCGCTCGTCGGCATGGGCCTGACTGGCCACAATGAGTGCCGACAGAGCCAGCATGGCGGCGATCAGCCAGCGAAAGGGGGAGGGCAGGGCCGTCATGGGATCGCCTCGGCTGTCATTCAGGGCAACTTGATCGCCCGGTTGCATTCCGGCGCCGGCTTGCCGTACTGCACCACGCGCACATAGGCCATCCTGTTCTTCGCATCAAACGCGACCTGCTCGTAGTTGCGCGACTTGGGCTGGTCTTCTTCGTTGGATGTGATGTTGCAGTAGCGTGGGAAGTCCTGCTGCGTGGCCTGTCCCCCCGACAGGCTTTGGATCACAACGCGCATCGGGCATATGGCATAGATGGGGGTGTGGATGGCACTGCTGTTTGGCGGGTCTTCGCACTGCGGATAGGCCAGCGATGCGGCGCTCAGGATGGTGAAGATGTACCGATTGCCGCCCGCCTCGAAAGTGGTGATGTTCACAAAGGCCGGGTACTTCTTGTCGCCATCGCGCGCCGGGAAGCTCTTGAGCGTCGGCCCCCAGATCGCGGCGGCGAGCTTTCTGGATTCGGGCGTGCCCTCATAGCCTGAATAGCTGTAATCGAAGGCCAGCATATCCATGGTTTGCCACTGCAGGCCCTTCGGGAACTCCACCTTCTTGCCCTGGGCCTGGACGCCCACGGCCAGTGACAGGCCCAGGGCAAGGACGGAAACTGTCTTGCGAAACTGCATGTTCATCACTCCTGCTGCGTCTTTACTGCGCCGCTATTGGGCCTTGCCACTGGCATCGAGCTCGGCCACGAACTGCTCGGGCGGGGTGGCTCCCACCAGGCGCTTGCCATTGCCAAGGAATACCGTGGGCGTGTTCTGGATGCGGTGTTTTTCACCGAACTTGAGGATTTCCACCAGGCCCGACACGTCGCAGTCCTGGGTGCCGGTCGGGCGCCGGCCGGCCATGATGGCCTTCCAGGTGCCGGCCCGGTCGGGTGAGCACCAGGCCGTGCGCGCCAGCGCCTGCGAGCTCGGGTCAATGACCGGGAACATGAAGCGGTACACGGTCACGTCATCGAGCTGATCAACGAACTTGGTGAACACCCTGCAGATGGGGCAGTTGGGATCTTCAAAGAGGGCGACCTTGCGGCTACCGTTGCCATGCACCTCCTTGATCGCATGCCTGAGCGGCAGGCTGGAGAACGGCACCGAGGTCAGCCGGTTCACGGTGTCCGCCGTCAGATCCTGCCGGGTCTGCATGTCCAGCATCGTGCCGCCGATGATGCCGAAGCGCCCGCTGGCGTCGGTGTAGAACACCTCACCGTCCGAAATCACCTGGTAGATGCCAGGGGCAGGCGTCGCCTGAATCTGATCGACCTTGACCTTGCCGCCTGTCAGGCGTTCGATGTTTGCCTTGATGGTGGCGGGCGACTGGGCCAGGGCGCTGCCGCTGGCAAACAGCGCCGCCAGCGCGATGGCAAGGATGGGACTGGGTTTCATGCAACGGGACTCCCTGTCAGTAGTCGAAGGCCCGCACGCCCTTGGCAGCGCGGCAGGTTTCGATGGTGTTGCGAATGAGCTGTGACACGTCCATCGCGTTGGGGATGGCGTTGATCAGCAGCGTGGGGCACGAGGCATCTGTCGTGTGCAGAGTGATCCGGCCTCGGCCAAAGATGGTTTGCATCAGCGTGCTGCCGATGGACATGTCCTTGACTCGGTACAGCTCCAGGGACTCCACCCGTTTGACGATGATCCCGGACTCCACAAGCAGCCGCTGGTCGGTCAGTGTGTAGCGGTGATTCGCCGTGGCCAGGTAGCGGTACAAGGCCCAGGCCACTGGAAACAGCAGCCAGAAGCAGAACAGGGCAAACACAAACACCCCGGCGTTCACCACCTGTCCCTCCGAGGCCGACCACAGCACATGCACCTCGGGCATCGCGTTGATACCGGAGTGAACCGGCATCGCCGCTGACTCCAGGGCCGACCTGCCCGCTGGTGCTGCTGAAGTAGGGTCTGTGTGCATGGAGTCAGAATAGAAGGGCGGTTGAAGGCTGTCAGCACGCAAGCCTGGGTTACGTGACGGAGGGTAAGCGCTTGACGCTACCTGGAAAACATGCTATTCAAGGCGCGCGTCATCTTTGTAGTTTTCGGCCTCTCGCTGGAGCGCTATGCGTAGCGCTTCGTCCTCGCTCGTAGCCTCGACCCGCATGTAGTCGTCGCTCATCCAGGTGTGGGCCGCACCTTCTTCGACGGATTGCACCGTGCCATCGGGCCACACCCGGTAGCTGCCCGTGGCCTCGGGATCGCCCATGCACGGGGCAGGCCGTGAACCGATCGGTGTTGTTGCTGAGTGGCTCATGGCAATTGACGGACAGGAGTTGTCCCATTCATCATGGGATGCAGGGGAACGAACCACAGGAGAGAGAAATGAACCATGTTGACTACCTCAAGCGGCTGGGCCTGCAAGGCGGCAGGCTGGTGTGGCGCGTGCTCATGATCCTGGGGCCGGTGATGGGCGCTGCGTTGTGGCAGGTGGTACGTGCGGGAGCGAGCGCGTATGCCGAGCAAGAAGAACGAAATCCAATAATTAGTTCTCGTCTTGAAGCTGTTGATGCACTGAACGAAGGAAAGATCGGAGCTGCTGAGATGGCTTACTATGAAGAGGTTTATGGAGACTGAAGTCATCTGACCTTGCCCTTCGTTGCAATCGAAGTGGACGCACTTGCGCTGTTTTTAGCGTGGCCCTCGGTCTGCCGTGCTATGTCGGTCAACTGTCCACCAACGTGCAAACCGATCCACCCCATCATTGCCGTCCATATCAACGGCAACCCAATGAACAAGGTCAACAACAGGATATTCAGAATCATCCGTTTGTAGCCCTGGGGAGTTGAGCCACTGGCCAGGTGCGTCAACTCCTGAAGCAGGATGTTCCCTTGGCCGCCTGGGTACATGGAGTCGATCAAGCGTGCATCTACCCACTGCGCGATGAACCACATTGCGGCCCAGAGCTTGACGGTAAAGATCGCCACGGCCCCGTAAAACATCGCTTTCAGGTCGAAGCCGCTCAGGAACACCACCAGCGGCAGGAACATATAGATGCCCATGAGCACCAGCGCCTGCATCATCGGCAACGCCGTGATGAGGGGCGTGAAGGCCACACCCGCAACCGCTGCGGCCGAGCCAACACCAATGGTGCTCAGGGCGCCCCCGGCGATGCGCCCAATGCTGGTCGCCACGTCATAGTCCGACCCGGAAATCCGATCCTGATCGACAAAGCTGGGATTGGCCTTGGCCTGTGCCAGCCTGGCAAAGGAGTCCTTACGCTGGTCATTGCTGCCCCAGGTCATGGCGCTGGCACCGACGTTCAGCAGCTGCTGCCACGTTGATGAGTGAGAAATCATCTGCTCGCGCACGCCCTGCGTGGAATCCTCCCACCACTCCTTGCAGGTGGGGCGCCCCCAGGCGGGATTGATCACGCCGGGATTGGGCGGCGGCAGGCCGCTGCTGGGGTTGTAGTAGTCCGTGTCCCGCGTGAAATCCACCGCGAACCCAGGCACCGGGTTGTAGCTGCGCATATGGGCATAGAACCCCGGCTCGGTGCGAAACAGCTGGCTTCCCATCCAGTCCACGTCGGTCGGGCCATAGGGCTTGTTGGTGGGGTCAAGGATGGTCTGGCCCGTGGGGGAAATATCCCCCGCGGTCAGTGTCAGGTAGCGGCTGCGCGCCGGAATGAAGCACTCGCTGTAGAAGCGCTGAACGGAGTTGAGCACCTTCGGGTCTTCAATGGTGGCGGTGCGCGCCAGGTCTTCGACCATGCGGATCGAATTGCCGGAATTGTTCAGGCCGTTGCGCACGGCGTTGTTCACGCCCGAGCTGATGGCCATCACCGAATACCACCAGGCGGGCACATAGGACAGATTGCCGGTTCCGCTCATCGAACCATCGACACTGTCATGCATGGCGCTGTCGAAGCCCGAGCCCGTGCCACCGTCGCGCGAGCCCTGCACCGGGCTGGGCGCCAGCGGCGTGGCCGGCGGCATATAGGCCAGGTTGGTGTGGTGCAGCGAGGTGATGGGCGTGGTCGCAAAACATACCGACATCACGAACAGCGCCAGGATCAGGCGCGTCATTGCGCGCTCCAGCAGGGCCAGCACGCCCGAACTCTCCAGACCCTGCTCCTTGGCCTCGCGCCAGCTCTGGAAGATGATGATGGCAAACGGGATGATCACCAGGCCAGTGCCGGTGATGACTTCGCCAATGATGTTGGCGAAGGCCCAGCCGTACATGGTGGTGAAGATTTCCAGGTAGCTGTCGAGCTGCATGATGGTTGCCTTTCTTCATTCACGGGCGATGCCTGCCGGCCTCACCCTCCCAAGCCCAGGTAGCGCCACAGGGTCGTCGGCCCTATGGGCACCAGCAGCAGGTAGGCCACGCCCAGCGCCAGCACGGCCGGGCGCAGCCGCAGCACGCGGGCCAGCTCGTGGCTCTTGACGATGTTGCGGGCATGGCCCCAGGCCACGATGCGCTGCCACCAGATGCCGATGGCCGCCAGCGCCAGGCATTGCACGAACAGGCCCCAGCGCTTTATGCTGGCCGCCAGCTGCAGCCAGTCCTGCAGGGTCTGCTGGCTGACCTGGGAGCGTGCGGCCAGCGAGGCCAGCAAGGCCGCGACCAGCACACAGATCAGAACGAGCAGCGCCAGGCGCAGCACCAGCCGTCCGATGCCGCGCGCCTGCTGTGCGCGAGACTTCGTGCTGTCGGCCCGGAGCGGTGTCCGCTCGCTCTTGGGCGACTCGGGAGGTGGTGTGTGCTGCGTCATGTTCCGCTCCAGGCTCATGGCTTGACGCGGCCGTTGTCCAGCGGTGCCGGATCGGGCCTGCGGCCGTCCGGTACACGCATGGCCTGGGTGTCGGCCTGCAGCTGGCCGCCCATGATGGCCAGCGCCGTCTCGGCGGTCAGCTCCTTGCGGACTCGGGACTCGTACATCAGATCGTCGATGTAGCGCGTCAGGCGGTTGATGGTGTCCTGGGTGTCGCGCATGGCATCGCCCGCGGCCGTGACCTCGGGCAGGCTGATGCCGGTCAGCAGCGCCGCACGGGCCACGAGGGCCTTGTCGATCACGCGGTGCATGGCCAGCTCCTGGGACAGGCGATTCACGGCGATGCTGCGCGTCTCCAACGGCAGGCGGCGCAGCGCATCGAGCAGTTGCGGGCTCACGGCCATGCCGGGCGCGGCGATGTTCTGCAACTCGGCATAGGTGGCGGGCGTGCCCGCGCCCGTGCCCGAACTGGCGAGGACGTTCAGCTTCGGCGCCACCAGGTTGAACTCGTCCTCGTACTTGGGGCCCAGGCCAGCGGCCGTGGTCACGGTGGTCGGAGTGGGACAGCCGGGTGTCCCTTCCGTGCAGGTGTAGATGCGCTTGTCGCCCAGCACCTCGGTGGTGAACTTGGCCAGGTCGTTGGGCGTTGGGAAGGCCCGTACCAGGCGCGCATCCTTTTCCAGGGCACTTGCGGAATAGTTGGTGGTAGGCGATGCCGTGGCCGGCTTGTTCAGCGTGACGTTGTAGCCCGCAATCGAGATGTCATGGATGGGAGAGATGGGCTTGGAAGAGGCGCCGCCGGCAAGCCCGCCGAACCAGGGTATGCCGCGGATATGGGCCTCGTTGTTCTTGGTCAGGTCGAGCTTGGCCTGCACCACGTCACCTCCGGCCGTGGCCTTGATCTTCCACAGGTCGCCCTGGGCTATCTTCACCCAGTCCTCATAGGGATTCTGCCCCTGGCGGATGACGGCCTCCATCTCTTCGCAGGTCTTGAGCGCGGCACCGATCATGGTGTCGGCCTTGAGCGAGTAGTTCTGGAACAGCTGGTACAGGCCCGGTTGGGCACGTTGCAGCACATACAGCGGCAGCGAGGCAATGCCGGCCTTCACCGCGTTGCTGACCTGCGTGCCCAGGCTGCTGAAGCCGTTCATCAGGTTCGACCAGGACAGGCCGATGTCGAACTTCCCGCAGGAGTAGTTCAGGCGCAGATTGCCCTGTATGCCCAGGGTGTTCGCCAGCTGCCCGCGGTAGGCCGCAGCGCCACCCGGCGAGCCGCCACCCATGCGGTAGTAGAGCGATGAATTGTTCACCGGCTGGGCCTGGGCCGGAGCATGGCACAGCAGGGCGCCCATGACGGCCGCCGACAGCAGGCGCAGGGCTGAGAGATGGGTGTGTGACAAAGCAGGCATTGCCTTACTCCGTGGTCAGGGAACCGTAAAAAGATAGATGCCACGGCGCTGGCAGCAGTCGTAGTTGTGCCAGAGGTTCCAGACATAGCCGTCCGTGGAACTGGTCTTGAAGTCGCCGAATGAGGCCAGTGACAACGAGTCGTTGTCACCGAACTCGATGCAGGAGGTGCTGGAGGGCGACAGCATCTGCCAGCGCCTGCCACTGAACTGCGAGAAATACTTGAAACCACCGCCAGGCGACAGCGGCGTGTAGATATGCGGCTGCGCGCTTCGGGTGATGATGGATGCCACCCGTTCGGCATACACCGCCGAGGCCTTGACCGGGTGCGACTGCACCAGCTTGCCGGTGCGCGGATAGCGCCCGCCCCAGGTGCTGAGCGCGGGCGACTTGCTGACCTCCTGCATCGTGGGAATCCAGCTCGCCGGGTACAGCATTTCCACGGGAATCAGCTCGCGCCAGAACAGCGAATCCAGATCCGACTGGAAATGCAGCGTGAAGGCCGATGCCGAGCCGGGGCAGAACAGCGAGCCGAGCGGGTAGCCGCCACCGCTGGCGCCCTGGGCTATCTGCATGACGGTCTGCAGCGGCCCCAGATCCACCCCCGTCAACTTGGAAACCGTGATGCCCAGATCGCCCAGCTTCATGCCCGCGTTCATGAGGCTGCCGACATTGCCGATGGCCGACTGCAGCTTGCCGAGATAGCCGGGAACGGCGGCAATCTTGCCCAGAATGTCGGAAGGCGCCTTGGCCAGGCTGGCGGCGCCGGCCAGGACGTTGTTGGTGAGCGTCCCCGGCACGGACAGCCATTGCTGCTGGATGTTGGGCAGCTCCTGATAGGGGAATTTCATCAGCTCGCTGACTCCCGGCACGCCAAAGGCACCTGGCAGGCTGGGCAGGGTGCCGCTGGCGAGCGTGGCCAGGATCATGCCTGCAGGGTTGCCGATGGCGTCCACGCTCTTGAACGTGGCCATTTCCCGGTGCTCGCGCGCCGAGCTGGAGGAAGAATCGACCGGCATGCCCATCATCGCCGAGCCCACGGCACTCATGGTCGCCGCCAGTGGCTTGCCGATGTCCAGCCAGGGGTGGGTCAGCGGCTCGTGGTAGCTGCTGACAATCGCATCGGGCACATAGTGGCTGATGCGTATCGACGTGCGAATCGTGCAGCCCTTGAGGGTGCAGTACAGGAAGAAGCAAATGCCCTTGACCTGGTAACTGAGGCAGCTGGGCATGGCGGCGATGGTCTTGGTGAGGATCATCGGCGTGGTGATGGTGTCTGCCCGTGCAGGCAAGGCCATGGAACAGGCCAGGGCCAACACCAATGGGGCCAGCAGGCAGCGACGGGCCAGCTGCTGCAATGCCGTGCAGATCATCATGGCTTGCCTCCCGGCTGGCGGCGCGCCAGCTCCAGGGCCTGCTGCACGTCCGTGATGCCATAGACCACGGTCTTGCGGTTGATGACGATGGCCGGAATGCGGCTGAGCCGGTAGTTGGCGGCCAGGGTGAGGCCCTGGGCGGCCGATTCCACCTGCGGCTGCACCTGGCGGCGGATGCGCGCCTCGTTGGCGGCTATCCACTGCTGCGCCTCGGCCTCGGTCTGGGGCAGGTTCTGGTTGATGGCGGCCTCGATGTTGCGCATGGCATCGAGCCGGTACACCTTGAGCTGGTAGGGCAGGGCGGGCGAGGGCTCGGGCGTCACCAGCATCGCCGAGTTGGCGAACACCTCCACCGTCATGACCGCAGCCGCGCCGCCCTGGGCGTGGGCGGCGCCGGCCAGCAGCAGGGCGGCGAGCGTGCATGCGAGCCGGTGGTGGCGGGTCATGAGCGTGTCCTCGCCAGTTCACGCGCCACCATCATGGCGGCCTGCATCTCGGTGCAGCCATGCTGCTCCATGAGACGCTTGCGCTGGGCTTTTTCGTGGCCCTCGGTCATAGCCAGGGCAATCGGCAGGGCCGGGGGCACGTTCCTGAACAGGAACTGGCCGGTCGCGGAAATCATCACCCCTTCGGTGTACTTGGGCGGCTCCTTGCGCGCCGATTCCATCAGCTTGCGCTGCTCGGGCGTCAGAGTTCGGAAGCGCGTGACCTCCTCGATCTCCGACTTGTCCATGGTCAGTAGCATCCAGTATTCGCACATGGACAGCACGCGATCCATGCTGCCGGGGAAGTCCTTCAGGTTCTGCGTCGCCAGCCAGAACCAGATGTTCAGCTTGCGCCACATCTTCGTGCCCTTGGCAATCTTCGGGCCGAGCAGGTCGTTGGTCGTGATCAGGTGGCCCTCGTCGGTGAGGAAGATGATGGGCCTGTCCTCGGCCACGAAGCGCTCACCACGCGACTGCACCGAATCGAGCAGGCTGGTGTAGGCCACGGCCAGGGCGTCGCCATAGCCGTCCTGGGTCAGCGTGCCCATTTCCACCAAGGTCACGTCGGCGTCCGGCCAGTCCTGGCCCTCGCGGTTGAACAGCTTGCCGCGCAGGCCCTGGGTGAAGCTCATCATGGACTGGCCCATTTCCTCGGCACGGATCTGGCGCGGCCCGGACAGCGTGGCGTCCTTGTGCATGCCCATGAGCTCGATGGCCACGTCATGCGCGAGCGGGTGCGGCCGGCCTTCCTCGCGGGCGCGCGAGGCCGCACGGATGATGGCGCGCGAGATCAGATAGCGGTCGGCGCGGCCCATGCGCGCCGTCTCGCTGCTCTCGCCACCCGTGATCATCATGATGGCGGCTATCAGCATCTCACCGAGCAGGTCGCGCTTGTCCGTGGCGGCCTGGTCGTCCTCGCCCTCGGATTGCTCCGTGTCTGGATTCATTGCCGCTCCGGGCTGCGCCGCGTCGCTGTCGCCCAGCAGCGCGTCCATGACCGGTGCGTCGGGCAGGCCGGCGTTGATGCGCGCCTGGCGCTCGGCCGCATCGAAGGAGGTCATGATGTCCGCGTCATCGAGCAGCCGGTTGGCATGCACGAAGGGCGGCAGCGACACGTCGGCCTCGCTGCTCAGCGTCACCGAATGGGTGGACAGGCCCATGGTGCGGAAATAGTCCAGCAGCAGGCCGAAAGAGCGCCCGGCATCGACGATCACCAGACGCGGCCGGTGGATGGCCATCATCATCATCGCCAGGTAATTCAGCGTGGCCGATTTGCCGGCCCCGGTAGGCCCGAGCACCAGCATATGGGCGTTCTTCTTGCGGTCATGCTTGTTCAGCGGGTCGATCCAGATCGGCTCGCCGCCCCGATTCCAGAACCAGAAGCCCGGATGGTTGGTGCCGCGCGCCCGCCCATAGACCGGCAGCAGCGCCGCGATCTGCGAGGCGAAGGTCAGGCGCGAGCGGCGCAGGGCGCGGTTGTCGAAGGCGGGATCAAAGTTGAACGGCAGGCCGCGCATGAAGCCGTCCAGCGGCACCAGATCCTGGCGCGGATGGATGAAGCGCAGGCCGGTGGGCACCAGCAGGGCATTCGTCTGGGATACCGCCGTCTCCAGGGCTTCGCGGTTCGGCCCGGTCACGTACAGCGTGACCATCATCGGAAACAGCTTGTCGCCCTCGACCATGCGGTGCAACACCAGCTCGCATTCGCGGTGTGTCTCCATGGCCAGGGCATTGCGCGCACGCGAGGAATCCCGGATGCGCTCGATATGGCGCTCCAGCTTGTATTGCGGCTCCACCGTGATCGAGATCGACAGCATGGAGCCGGCCGGCAGGCGGTCAAAGCGTGCGAAGGCCTCGTTGCCGCTTTGCAGCTCCGCGGAGAAATGCCCGATCTGCGGCGATGAGCGCATGGACTGCAGTACCAGCGCCTTCACCGGCACGCCATCGAACTCGAACAGGCCATCCTCCACGTCCGAACAGGGCTCCGACAGGGTGAGCAGCTCGGCCATGTCCCAGCCAAAGATGGGGGCCGCAGCGGCGCCGGCCATGCTGCCGGTCTGCCCGGCCTGCTGGGGATCGTCGCCGGGGTAGGGCGCCAGGCGCATCAGGCCCGCATCGCTCTGCGCCCAGGGCACATCGCGGTTGAAGAAGGGCAGCAGCCATTCATAGAGGTCGCGCCCGTTGCAACGGCGTGCTTTCACCCCGGCCTCGCTGAGCGTGGCGGTCAAGGTCACGGCGACGGCCTCGATCTGCGTAGTGGCAGGCGAGGGGTCTTCGGCCAGCGAGGCAAAGCGCTTGTAGAGACAGCAGCGCACGCGCCGCTGCTGGCCGCGCCAGACCTGGCCGGTCACCTGGGTGTCGGTGAACAGGCCCTGCGGGCGCGATGCCAGGTCGATATGTTCGGCCACCTCGGACAGCACCGAGCGCGTGAACGGGGACTGCAGGACGTTGCTGGCCCGCTCCGGGTAGCGGCCGTGCTGCTCCGCGATGTAGTCGCGCAGCGCGCCATTGAGGCCATCGATGTTGCGGTCATCGTTGAGGAAGAACTGCACGATCCAGGGCGAGGCATCGGACTCGGGCAGAGCCTGCAGCGCTTCCTGCACCTTGTTGGCATGATCGACCAGGAAGTCCAGTGCCTGCGCCTCCGTGGGCACGGCGGTCAGCTCGAAGAATACGCCCAGGGTGGAACCATCCTTGAGCACAAAAACCTGCTCGTCGCCGTCATAGGACACATAGGGCAGCATGTCCGTGAACGATGGCGGGCGCATCGCCATGCGGCGGCGTTGCCCCACGGTTTCGCCACGCCCCGGCTTGCCGCTGCGCTGCTGGCTGTCGCCGCTGTCGCGCTCCTGCCGGGTCTGACGGCCGCGCGTCCTGGCATCGCCCTGCGCACCGCTGCCGGTGGATGCGCGCCGCGCACCCAGGCCGAACAGTCCAAGGCCGAGTTTCTGTATCAGTTCCATGCAAGTCTCCCTGTCTGTGGGCCCGGTTCAGGGCTGGCGCGGCGGCTTGGCGCTGGTGTTCTTGGCCGCAGTCTCGGAACCCTGGTACAGGGCACGGGCGGCGATCAAGTCCTCGGCCACCTCGCCGGGAAGCGCATACTGGGTCTGCTCGTACATCGGGAACACCGTCACATATCCGGGCACCGGGTACTTGCCCTTGGCCAGGTGGGGATAGACCACCATCACCAGGTCGGGGTTGGGCACGCGCGCAAAGCGCTGTTGCAGCGGCTCCAGAGCCGACCAGTAGCGCTGGGTATTGCCGTCGCCGGCCGCGATCGGGCGCGCCTGGGACTGCGAGCGCAGCCGCTCCTGTGGTGCGGCCTCGCGCCTGGCGCCGTCTCCCTGTGTGCCGCCTTCGGTCTGGCCGCGATAGATGTCCACGACCGTGGGCGAGCCGCGCGTGACCTCGTTGATCGGCGATTCGCGCGAGCCGGTGACCGAGCAGCCGGCCAGCAGCAGCGCCATCAGCGCGCAGGGCAGGGTGGCGCCCAGGCGCCTCACATCATTCAAGACCATGGTGTTCTCCTCTGGCGAGCTGCAGGCCGCCCTGCTTGCGATGGATGAGCTTGCGTGCGTTGGGCGCCTTGTCGATCTGGATCTCCCTGTCCAGATGCACCACGAGCTGGTGGCCCGAGGGCGTGATCACGGCGTCGAAACTGTTCTTCAGGCGCTGCAGCAGCCATTTGGAGACTTCATTCGTGCCGCCGGCCACGGCCTGGCCCAGGGCGTAGCTGCCGGCACTGCCGGTAATCGTGCTGCTGCTGCCCTGCATGCCGCTGTAGGTGGTGCGCTGCGCCTCGGAATAGGCCTGGCCGGCAACGCCCAGCGCGCCCAGACCGATCAGGTCGGTCAGATAGGCGGGCGCGTTGGTGACGAACTTGCCCGTGATGCAGGGATTGCCGTGCAAGTCGCTGATGAAGCCCAGATCACTATTGCTGCTGGCGCCGGCTCCGGTGTTGATGCTACGCGAGCCCGCACCACGCGCGGAAACAGTCTGGATGGAGCCGTCGTTGAAAACGAAAGTCACCGAGCGCACCCGGCCTTCGCTGCATGAGAGCGCCATGTCGCCAATGGCGACCCCTGTCACGATCATCCCGGACACATCCCCCGGCAGCTCGAAACCATTGGCGGCCAGGTTGTCGCGGCCGATCACGGCCTTGAACTGCATCGGGTCGGTCACCCGTCCATCGATGGGCACGCGGCCGATCAGCGCCGTCATGGCCGTGGCACCGGCCAGCGTGGCGTTTTCCGGCAGCGTGAAATACGGCACCGGCTCGCGCCTGTCCTGGGCGGCACGCGCGGCCTGGGACGCCGGGCCATCGGCCGGCGCCGTTGTGGTGCCAGGGCCTTCGGTGTGCATGGTGCGCACATAGCGCGTCATGGGCGGCGCGTTCTGGCCGCGTGCCGGCTCGGTCTGCACCGCATAGCCCATGGGCGGCAACACGCTGTAGCGCACGGCACCCGCGGCCTCGGCCGTAGCCTCATCGGCCATGCCAGCGGTGCCTGCAGCGCCAGCACCCGTTTGCGGGTTCTGGGCCTTGCCCTTGGCTGCATCCAGGCTGGGCAGGCCGAGCGTGAAGCTGTCGGCGGCCTGTGCCGCCGTGTCCAGCGCGTTATCCAGCGGCGAGCGTTCAGGCGCTGGCGCCGGGGCCGGCGCGGGCGGCGCCGGGACGGCGGCCTGGGCCGCGGCCCCGGCGGCACCGCCGCGCTCGCGTTCGCGCAGCTTCCTGTTTTCTTCGATCAGGTCGTTGTTGATCTTGATGACCTTGGCCACTTCCGAGCGCAGCTCGGCGTTGCTGGTGGTCACCGTGCGCAGGGTTTCGGTGGGCGTATCGTTGTCCGCGCCATCGGTCTTGGGCAGTTGCGGCGTGGGCACGGCGGTCATTTCGGCGCCGGCCTTGACGCTGCCGTCCCCTGCAAACTGCTTGTAGAGCACCACGCCGACGATGGTCATGCCGACGGCGGCGACGATGGGGATGAGCTTGTTGCTGGTGGTTGCCATGACGGGCCTCCTTGTCAGCGCAGGCAGGCCGCAAAGCTGCGGTCGCACACCAGGTACAGCGCAGTGGTGTCGGTGTCGCTGCCGCCCGGGCCGATGCGGCCATGCTGGGCCGACGCCGCAAGCCAGCGCCCGCGAATGCCCTCCAGGGGAATCTCCAGCGGGCGGGCCGAACGGTTGGTAACGCGCACGGCGGTCACATACAGCTGCCCGCTGCGCCACTGGCCAAGCGGCACGGTTTCGACGCGGGCGCCCGGTATCAGACCATCCACGGGATCGGTGTTCAGTTCCACCTGCTGCACGCCGTTCTGCGTCCAGGCCAGGCGCCGCGGTGCATACAGCTGGCGTGCCGCATGGCGGGTCAGCTCCACCATGTCGGCGGCCTGCTCGGGCGTCGCATCGCTGCTGTCGTCGGCCGCGGCGCCGGCCTTCGCTGCGCGCGGGCTCGCGGGATCAACGACGAACACCTCCAGCTCGGCCTGCGCATCTGACGTGCTCTTGTCGGCCACCATGTCCATCGGCAGCTGCTGGCCGGTGTCGATCAGCTCGGCGACGATGCGAATAGGCGTGAACGGCACCAGGGCCGTGGCATAGATGGTGCGGTCGATGATCTCGATACGCGCCACCCTGGCCATGTCGCTGGGCACATGCAGCGCCGCCGGCGCCGGCAGCGTGATGAGGCGCTCGCGTCCCACGGGCAGCGGCACCGCGATGGGCTGGCGCTCGAACACCGCGCGCTCGATGCCGGCGCGGGCGCTGGCCGCAGTCGCCGGGGGGCGGCGGGTACGCATGGCCTTGGTGTCGCTGCTGCGCGCCGCACTGGCCGCACGGCTGGCGGCGCCCGTAGCGGCGCCAGCGCCAGTGCCTGGCGAGCCAGGGGACGTGAGGCTCTGTCCCAGGTCGATGGCACCAGGCTGCGCGGAGGGCGCCGGCTCGATCATGTCGGCAGGCACGTTCTGCAACGTGGCAACAGATACTTCCTGCGCCCAGGCGCCAGTGGCGCAGGACAGCAGCACGGCACATGCCAGGGCCGGGACTTGCCTGGGCTTTGAAGCAGTACGGGTCATGGTGGTGTTTCCTCGCGGGATCGGGATCACTGCGCCGATGCAGCGCTGTGCTGCAGGGGCGTGGCCGTGGGCGTGGCGTGGGGATCGACGGCATCGCCCGTGGTGCGTGGCAGCGCGGGCGGTGTCACGATGGAGGGGAGGCTGGCCTCGGTCTTGCCGCTGCTGGCGTCCTGCACATCGCGTACATCAAGCCGTTCGGGCCTGTGGCTGCCATAGCAGTCGATCGCCAGGCGCCAGGGATTGCGCTCCCTGTCCACGTCATAGCGCACCACACGGATCGGGTAGCGGATGAAGGCATCCTTGACGGGCTGACCCCGGAAGGCCTCCATCAGCTGCATGTCCAGCAGCACTGTCCAGGCGGCCTGGCCATCGGGCAGTACCCGGTTGGCGGCGTAGCCCAGGCCAGGGATTTCCGTCATCTGGCGTGTGCGGGCGCGCAGCTCGCCGGCCTGGTAGCGGCTGTCCATGTCGGCTTCGAGCTGCGCCCGGCAGCTCGGCGTCACATAGGCCTGGAACCGGAAGATCTGCGCACCGTAGTCCGTCGCGCCATCGGCCTGCCAGCGGTTGATCTGCTGCCAGATGTAGTAGGCGAAGCCATACACGTTCACGTCCGGCACCACGGCCTGGCCGTCCTGGAAATGCACGGTATCGCCGGCCTTCATGTCGGTCGCCACATGCAGGTCTATGGACTTCGGCAGAGAGTGCGCGAAGTACATGCCGACACCACCGAGCAGGGCCACCAGCAGGATCATCTTGCGCAACGTGGCGTTGTGGGAGCGCTCGGCGGCGAGCGCATCGAGTTGTTGCTTGCTGCTCATGGCTTGGTCGATTCCTGGGGTGGTTCGAGAGGGCTGGCGAGCGACAGGTCGAGCGAGCGACCCAGCGACCACCAGCCGTGGTAGGTAATGAACCTGGGCTTGGCGAGACTGCGCTGGGCAAGCCACAGGTGGATGGCCTGGGTGTAGTAGGCGTCGGGCCGGCCGCGCTTGATGCGCGCCAGGTACAGCGAGCCGAACCACAGCGCCAGGGTCGGCCCGATCAGCGACAGCAGCAGCCAGACCTGCCACAGTCGGGTGGCCGAGAAGACCAGGCCACCGACGATCAGGAACACCACGAGCGACACCGCGCCTATGACCTGGGCCTCGGGCATGTTCATGCCGTTGAGGATGGAGGGCTCGACGTTCACGCGATCGGTGACCGGCGCCTTGTGGCGCACGGCCTCGACATCGGCTGCGGCCTGGGAGCGGGTGCGGGTGCTCATGGCTTGATCCCTGGGGGCGGGCCGGTCAGGTCAGGATCTGCAGCGAGTAGGTGACCATGATCACCAGGAACACGCCGAGCACGGCGGCCATGATGAAATACTCCTTGAGGTCGGCGATTTCCGCACGGCCCATGGAGTAGGCGCGCCACTTGCCCAGCGCGCCCATGACCACGTAGATGAAGCCCAGCGCGGCCAGCACCAGGCCGAGAATGGTCACGCCGGCCTTGAACCAGGCGCCCATGGCGCCCAGCCAGTCGCCGCTGGCGACGGAGCCGCCGCCGATGGCCTGCCCGGGGGTGGGCATGGTCGGCAGGGCGGCGAAGGCCGGGCTGCACAGCAGGGCCACGGCGGGCGCCAGCATCAGGCGGGCGGACTTGTTCCGGGCGCGGGCAGCGAGATTTTTGAGAGAGAGCTGTTTCACGAGAGGTTCTCCTTGGAAGTGGGAGGGTTGCGAAAGCACTTGAAGTCGGGTTCTGTGGTGTTGGGATGTGGTGTTGGGTTGGCTGCGGCTGTCCTCCCTCAAACGATGACGAACACAACCAGCGCGACCAGGATCAGCAGCCGCACCGAACCAAGAACCATGTCGCCCGTGGTCAGCCTGTCGTCGCGGTAGGCGTCGATGAGCTGCACCACGAACCAGCTGGCGACCACGAGGATGAGCGCCACCGCGATCAGGCCCAGCGTGGACTTGAGCACCAGGGGATCGATGCCCGATCCCGACTGGAATGCACTGCGCATGGCGGCGTTCATGTGTTGTCTCCGCGTGCCATCACTGGCGGTAGTCGCCGCGCAGCGGCGGCACGGGACGCGGCTGGCGCGCGGCATCGGCGTGGTGCTCCACGCCCTCGCGCAGCATCTGCAGGTCGCGCTGCAGCCAGTCGTAGCGGAACTTCACGCGCTGGCCTGTCGGCGCGTCCTGGGCGGCGGCGGACACCTGTGCCTGCAGGCGAGCAATCTCGTGCGCGATGCGCGCCAGGTTCTCGCGCTCGCTGTCATCGTCGCCGGCCTGCGCGCCCTGCGCGGCCAGGCCCGCGGCCACGAACAGGGCCAGCAGCCAGGCGCGGCGCACTCGGGCAGCGGCACTGGCGCCGGGCTGGCCTGCGTTGGTAGGAATCGCTTGGGACATGGTGGGTTCTCCTTGCTGGAAATCTGCTTGCGTCAGACGTATTTCTTGAAACTCCCCACCGTGGTGGAGAGGGTGGCGGCCACGAGCACGGTGAACACCAGCACCATGTAGGCCGGGTTGAAGCCGCCGAAGGGCCAGGTCAGGTACAGGCCAAAGCCGCCCGTCAGCGCCCAGGCCGTGTAGCGCTTGGCGTGGTGATAGACAAAGGAGCTTTCGCGCCCGCCCTGCCAGCGGCGCAGGTCGCGGCGCACCAGGCCATCGACGATGCCGACGATGCAGGCCAGGGCGAAGGCGGGCAGGGCAAACAGGGCCACCGACAGGCGCAGCAGCACGTCCTGCGCCACATGCATGGAAACGACAGCCCAGTAGCTGGCGGTCTTGCCGATGGAGCGCGTGGCGCTTTGCAGGCCCAGGCCGAGCTGCTGTGGCGCCGATGCCTTGCGCTGGCTGGCCGATGGTGCCGGCTCCTGGCCCGGCGCATGCGTGCGCCTGTACCAGGCCAGCACCCCCAGGCGTTCATAGGGCCAGGCGGCCCAGCCGTTGAGCCGGTGCGCGAAGCCTTCGGTGTCGTCAATCAGCAGGCTGCGCGGCGCCGCCGCGATGTAGCCCATGTCCTGCGCCACGATGCGCTGCGAATGCGCCAGTGCACCTTCTTCCTTCCACAGCACGTAATGCCCGGCGAGTTCGATCATGACGCCGATGAACCAGGCAAACAACGACACGAAGATCAGGCCGAACGCCACTTCCAGCGTCAGCTCGACCGGGCCACGGGTGCGGGCACGCACCGGAGCACCGCCTTGGGTGGGGCGCGGCGTCATGCGGAACGCTCCATGATCTGGCCGAGCACGCCAGAATCGCCCAGCGCCCCGGACGGGCCATCGTCGCCGGCCCTGGGCCGGGCGCCGGCCTCATCGGCATCGGCCAGGGTGGTGTCGATCACGCCGATACCGGCATCGCCCAGGGGTTGGCCGGCCAGCCAGCCGCCGGTCTGCCCGAGCCAGTCGGTTTCCCTGGCCCATTGCTCGCTCGTGCGATAGCGCTGCTTCATGTCCGAAGCCACCTTCTTGAGCGATTCGGGCACGAAGGGGTCGCCGCGCGAGTCCGCCAGCGGGATGCGGATCTTGTAGCGCCGGTTGCCCTCCAGCAGCGCAAAGGCCTGGCCCTGGGGCAGCTCCAGAATGTCGGCGGCCTCGATCATGGGCACCTTGGTCTTGGTGACGATGTCGTCGTTGCGGCTGGTGAAGTCCACGCCGGTGCCCTGCGCCGCGGTGTCGGTGACACCGGACATGGGCGTCAGATGCACTACGTCCACCTGTGGCACCTGCTCGGCCAGCAGATTCGCCGTGGTCACGCTGCGCACGCGCAGCATCACCAGGTGGTTGAAGTTGTCCAGAATCTGGCCGGCCTTGGCCCTGTCTCCAACTCTGGCCTCGATGTCGAACATGGACTGGGTGTAGGCCGTGATCCTGAACCCCGAGCCGCCCAGCTTGTTCACCATGGGCACGAACTCCGGGCCGGCAATCTCGTTGACCTCATCGAAATGGCAGCAGACCTCGGGCAGCTTGAGCTTGCCCTCGGGATCATGGGGATCAAGCCCGCTCTTGTAGAGCTTGCCGCCCACGCTCACCAGGTCGGCCAGCATGGAGTTGCCCACGGCCGAGGACACCACGGCGTCCGAGAGCGCATCCAGGCCCACATAGACGATGCCGCCCTGGCGCATCACGGTCATCCAGTCGAAGATCGGGCGCTTGTCCTCGGGATCGAAATAGTCCGGGCTGATGAGCTTGCCCACGGCGCCCGTGGTGAGTTTTTCCAGGAAGGGGCCGAGGCTGGCGATGATCTTTTCGTAGAAACTGCGCTCGTAGCTGAAGGCCGCGGCCAGGCCGGTGAGCACCTTGTCATCGAGCCGGGTTTCCTTGATCCACAGGAACATGGCCACCAGCTCGGCCGGCCTGTCCTGCAGGCTGCGCGGCACCGGAATGCCGCCCTTGACGCCAATCTGGGCCTGCAGCATGGTCACGCGCTCCTGCCAGTCGGGAAAGCGCCCCTGGGCCGCAAGACCCTCGAACACCATGGTGGCGTAGTCCAGGAACAGGCCATCGATGCCGGTCACGTCCTTGAGCAGCGACTCATAGGTCGGCACCCGGCCCAGGGCCACCTGGGCCTGGGCGACGATGTTGGAAAAGCGCCAGGAAAACTCCTTGAACGCGGCCGAGTTGCCCGACGAGGGCAGGGCATTGGTGGCCCGCGTGGCCACCTCGGTGATGCGCGCGAAATTGCCGATGCCGTTGTAGCGCGCAGAAATATCCGGGTAGCCCAGGTGGAACAGGTAGAAGCGATCCAGGCGCCCGGCACGCTTGGCCTCGGCATACATGCGCAGCATCAGGTCGGCATCGCCCTTGGGGTCGATGACGATGGTCACCTTGCCCGCGTGTATGTCCTGCGTCGCCAGCATCTCCAGCAGCCGCGTCTTGCCCACGCGCGTCGTGCCCATGACGATCATGTGCCCGGTGCGCGCCGACTGGCGCAGGGCCACCGGCACCTCCTGCGGTGCGCCCACCCCGTGCAGGATGGGAGAGCCGCCCAGGTCGGGATAGGCGCGAAACGGGTTCAGCCAGCTGTCCACACCGGCCAGCGCCCCCAGGGCGCGCACCATCGGCCGGGCCTCTGGCTGGCCTGCCGCCTCCTGCCATGCGGCGCCGCGACGGCGCAGAGACTGTTCCAGCCGTCCTGGCCGCACGAAGGGCTTGGCGTCCACCTGTATCGCATCGCGCTTGCGCTGCGTGTGCTGCTGCGTCCACTCAAAGCCCTGGCCCAGGTACAGCAGCTCCTGACTCACCGGCAGCTTGGAGGGCGCCACGCGCGTGACCTTGTAGAACTTCATGCCATGCTGGTAGTGCATGACTTCCAGGGCCTGGCGCGTGCGCACCCAGGCAAAGCCACCGGCAATGGCGGCGGCGCCCCAGCCCAGGACAGGCGGCATCATCAAGGCCCAGGGCGCCGCCGCGGCGACCACGGCCACGCCCGTGGACACGCCGGCGCTGTAGAGCTCGATGGGCGGGCGCAGCAGGCCCTCCAGGACGGCGTGGTTCTTCATGGGGTGGGCTCCTGGGTTGCATGCCCGTCGAGCAGGATCAACACGGGCAGGACGCCGGCGTTGCGGGCCAGCAGGCGCTCTTCCAGCCAGCGATCCGGGCCATGCGCAATGGGCAGGCTGTGCTCGTTGGCAAGCTGCTGCACGCGCTTGAAAGCCGTGGCGTCCTGCGCCGCCAACACCACACCGCTGGCGCCGAGGCGGCGCAGGGCCTCGCCCTGGCGTGTCAGCCAGGCGATGGAAGCCTCGTCAGCGCCGATCACAAACACCGGCTCGGTGAGCCAGCGGCTGTCGAGCACCGGGCCGAGACCGGCCTTGAGGCGGCCAGGCTTGAGCCGCGACACCAGGGGGAACGCCACGCCCGTGAGCGGCTGGTCTTGCCCTGCCAGCAGATGGCTCAGATAGGGCGCCACGGGAACGGCAGGGCCGGCGTTGATTTCCTGCAGCGGCTGGCCTGAATTGCCGGGGCCGGCCAGCACCGGCCAGGGCAGGCACAGCATGCCGGCCAGGCCTGCGACCAGGATGCCGAGGATGTGCGTGGACTTAGCCATGGCGCCCTCCCGCGATCGCAGCAGCATGGCGCACGCCCAGGCGCTCCAGCCTGGCCAGGGTCTGCGCGGCATAGCGTTCGCCGCGCTGGCGAGCTTCTGCCGTGGCGTCGGAACCCGTGTGATACAGCGCAATGGCACCGCGCCAGTCGCCACGCGCGTCATAGTGTCCGCGCAGGATCTGGGCGCCCACGCTGAGATTCGGGTACGGGTCGAGGGCGCGCTCGAAGCTGCCCAGCCTGTCGGCATGCCAGCGCCAGTTGACCTGCATGGCGCCGCAATCGACGTTCGTCACGCCCCGGCCCACATAGCCCTTGAGGGCGGCCAGAGTTTCGCCATAGCCGGCATAGCGCAGGCCCTTGCCGCGCACGCACAGCGTCCAGGGGTAGGGCAGGGTGCGCGCGCCGAACTTGAGTTGCGACTCCTGCAGCGCCACGCCATAGAGCAGCCAGGGATCAACACCGTACTGACGTGCGATGCGCACGTAGGCGCCGGGCGGCTGCAGGCCGGATGCAGTCGCCGATGTGGCACTGGCCTTGCCTGGGCGATGCACGGCCGGGCGGGCCCCGGCAGGCTCGAAGTCGGTAATGACCGGATCGATGCGCAGCGTCCTACTGGACACGGCGGCGTGATCCATCCCACCAGACAGCCTGGGCTCCAGGCGCCGCACCTGATCCGGCCGGTAAGGCAACCAGTCGCTGACGCGGGCCTGAGCCGGCCAGGCCACGGCGCCCGCGAGCAGGGCCGCAGCGCGCACCAGCAGGCCGCGGCGCTGTGTCAGCGCTGCGCCGCATGGCTGGGAGGGGCAGGGGTGGGCGATCATGGCGGTGCCTGTGCTGTGGTGCTCAGCGCTTGCTCGCGGGACGCGGGCGTGGCTGGGCCGATGGCGACTGATCAATCACCAGGCTGCGCGGCACGCCCAGGGCATCGGCGGCGCCCACGGGCGCGGCCACCGGCGTGCCTCCCGAGTAGTCGATGATGGGCTCGTTGGGGTAGAGGCGCCCCATGGCCTCGGTGAATGCCTGGTTCCAGGCCAGCGAGCGCTCCACGTCCGCGTGGAAGGCACGGGCGAACATCTCGGCGTACTTGCGCCGCTCGGCGTCGGTGCGAGCGTGGATGCCAAGCGCTTCCACGGGCGAGAGGTTTTCCACGGAAAAGCTCTTGCGCGGCCCCTCCAGTAGCACCTTGGCACGCGTCATCTCCTCGTTGGACAGGCCCCAGATCTGTCCCAGCAGTCGATCACGGTCACTCAGGGTCGTGTAGCTGTTCTGTGAGCCGGCTTCCTGGGTACGTTGCTGCTCGGTACGGGCCACGCTCTGTGCGTGCGCCAGGCCCGATCCCATCAGCGCTGCCACCAGCACCAGGGCGACGGCCCAGACCAGGTCAACCATGGCCGTTGGGGTGCGTGCGGGATGCTTCATTGAGCGGCCTCGTGCAGTTGCAGCGTGAACGGCTTGCCGCCAGCAGCCATGAAGGTGGCACGGCCCGCCTGCACATCGACAGACTGCAGGCTGATGCCGTTGAAGGACTCGCCGGGCTGCAGCACGCGCACGCGCTGGTCGCCGGGCATGCCGGTGCCCACGACGACCGATGGGCGGCCATCCCAGGTATCGATCGCCAGCAACTGCCCCTGAGCCGCAGGTGTTGCCGCTGGCGTGGCTCTTGGTGCTGCGGCCACGGGCCTGGTCGGCGCCTGCGCCGTTGCTGCGCGCGGGTACTGCCCGGCGGGCCGGACGTTGGCAGGGGCCGGCCGTGGGTTTGCTTGCTGGCCTTGCAGCTGCTGCTCCAGGTGGGCCACGCGCTGCTCCAGGGCCTGTATCTGCTCCCTTTGTGTGTCGGGCGTCACAGCCGCTGCACCAACACTTGTGTCGGAACTTGCCGGCTTTGCATCAGCCGTGACAACAGCTGCAGGAGACTGTGCAGGCCCGGCCGGCGTGGCGGCTGCTGTCGCGGCTGGCGCCAGATCATCGGGCGCATCGGCGGGTTCCGGCAGGGCAACGGGCGGCTTCGCCGCCACGGGCTCGGCATGGCCTGGCGCCTGCACGACGGCGGCGGGACGGGAATCTCGGGGTTCTGCCAGCGGCAATGCGGGCGCAGTCCTGGCCTCGCTGGCGACCGCTGCAGGTTGGTCGTCGGCCTGGCCGTTCAAGAAGCGGTAGCCAACAAAACTTGCGCCGGCGGCCAGGAGCAGCGCAACGACCACGAAACCGACGCCAAGACCCGTGCCACCGGTCGAGCTGGTGGATTCCTGAGCTACGGGCCGATCTTGATCGTCGTCAGCCTCGCCGTCCTCGCCGTCCTCGCCGTCCAGGTCGCCGTCAACGTCCTTTTTCTGGATGCGGCGCTTGAACCAGCCGGATGTGGCGGAGCGAGGTTCTTGCTGCTCCTCATCCTGTGCCTGCTGTTCAGGTACGCTAACGCCATCGGCCGCCTGGGCAGCAGCCTTGCGCCCGCGATCTACGCGCGGCTCTTCGGCGCGTTGGCGCTGCTCCAGCAGGCGCTGTTCCTCGCGCTCCTGATCTTCCAGCAGCTGCTGGTGCTCTTGCCTGCGCTGTTGCTCGATGCGTTGCAGGCGGCGTACTTGCTCGGCCTGTTGCTCCTGTATCAGGAGCGGGTCGTTCGGTTCGGTATGCATGAGTTCCACCCTGCCTCAGTACGCGGCGTGCGCATCGGTGGTCGCCGCCAGGGGCGCCACGGCCTGCTCGAACCACACCAGGCGTTGAATCGGGTCTTCATGCCAGCGCCAGCTCGGGCCGGTAAGCACCTCGAGAATCGCGCGGGCCTTGTAGGGGCCGAGCTGACGCTGTGATTCCGGCAGTGGCAGGCCGAGCAGATGCGCGGCCTGCGGCGTGAGCGCGCTGCTCTCCACCAGGCGCCAGCCAGTGCGCAGCAGCGTGTGGCGCAGCGCGTCCCCCACGGTGCTCACGGTCTGGCGCGGGTAGCTCAGGCGCACGAATACATCCAGAGGGTCGGCCGCCTGGCCCGCAGGCGTCGCCACGGTGGTGGTGTAGCGGCCAACCTGCATCTGACCGCCGGCGAGGACAACTCCCAGGGGAAGTTCCGCACCACCAGCCGGATCGGTGACTCCCATGGGCTGCGCCATGGCGCCAGTGCAGGCGGTGCAGGCCAGGGCGGTCAGAAAGCGTGCAAGTGTCATGGGGTCACCCGAATAGAAAGACCCGGCCAGCACCGTTTCCAGTGCTGTGACAGCGCGAACCAAAGCCAAGGGAGGGAACAGTCAAGAGGGTTCAAGCCGTTGTCACCGGGCAAAAGACACTTCGGACAAGCCGGAAGCGTCGCCAGTGAGAAAAGTGTTGCCGCGATGGCCCGGCGAAACCAGCGCTTGCCCTCGGTTACGTGACGGAGGCTAAGCGCTTGACAGACACATCAAAACATGCTTGCAAATCAGCATGCCGCATCCTGGGCTGGCATCGTTGCTTGGCCGGCGTGCCAAATGACCCATGCGAAATGGCAAATGGCAGGGCCAGCCGGGGCGGCTGGCCGACGGGTAAACGGCCTTCTACTGGTTAAGGGCCCAATCCAAAGGGCCGCGCGTGCTCCTAAAGTCGTCGCACGCGCGGGAAATGGCCTACGGGGACGGGAAAGGGTGTTTTACGGGCTATCGGTCAGCGCCCGCGCGGGGCGCTCGGGCGCTGACGGCCCTGCCGCAGGGCGACGAATCGCGTGACGAGGCGCCGAGCGTGCGCGACCCGACGCTCGGCCAATCGGCTGACGGCGCGATTAGCACAAGATCGATCTGCCTGCAAGCGCTAACCCTCGGTCACGTTTCCGAGGCTAGTCGGCTGACAGCCGGCCAGGCCATCGGCAGTATCGAAAGGGCCATGTTGACCAAGCCCTTGAGAGAGACTGATCCATGCTGAGTCCGCAACTCATACTGCCGCTGCACGCCAAGCTGGTGATTGACCTGTTCGCGGGCGGCGGCCAGAGCCTCGCCACGGCATTCATGGTGCAGGCCAACGGCGGTTTCAATGCAACGCCGGCCCGTGAACTGCGCGATCCCCTATCGACGGTGACCACCAGCGGCAGCCAGCAGCAGCTGGTGACGGCCAGCCTGGTGACGCTGCGCCACCACAGCACGGGACGCGACCTGCGCGAGCCGCTGGCGACGGTGGCGGCCGGCGGCGAGCACCACGCCCTGGTGCAGTACCAGCTGAGCCGTGCCGACGAGGCCGGCGCACTGCGCTGCGCCGCCTTCCTGATGCGCTATCACGCCAGCGGCGGCCAGTGGGCCGATCTGCGCGAACCCATGACCACCGTCACGACGCGCGATCGCCTGGCGCTGGTGACCGTATGGCTGCAGGGTGAGCCGTGGGTGATCGTGGACATCACCCTGCGCATGCTGATGCCGCGCGAGCTGTACAACGCGCAGGACTTCCCGCCGGACTATGTGATCGACCGCACCGCGGCGGGCCAGCCGCTGTCCAAGACGGCGCAGATCAGGATGTGTGGCAATTCCGTCAGCCCCGTGCCGATGCGCGCCATCGTCGCGGCCAACTATCGTGAGCTGGTGCAGCAACCCATGGCCGAACCACGTTACCAGCGGGCGTGGGCATGACGTTGGGGACGTTGTACCGTCCTGGTGGTTTGGACTTGTTCCATCAAACCGATGGTGCGATGGCAACGTGGTCAAGGCTGACCCGGCGATTCCTACATGCGACGGCCCGAGCAGGGCAGGGAGGTGCTGCCATGGGAGACGAACCGGATACACCCAAGGCGCATAGCCAGCATGAACCGCACCGCAGCAACCCGGAATTTCCGCATTGGGGGCGCGATGAACTCGATCACAGCCATGCCATCTTTGCGATTGCGGCACATCTGCACAGTCTGGCGCTGGAGCGCTGGACGCCGCGTCTCGTGCGCTGGCTGTCCTTCTATGACGGCATGGAGCGCTGGGTCGATCCGGGACAGGAGCCCTGCCTGTGCGTGCGCGATCTGCTGGCGTCCTATGTGCTGTGCCTGCGCAGCGCGGACAGGCCGCACAAGGCAGATACGGCGACTTCAATGGATGCAAGCCAGTTGAAGCAACGCATCATCGACGATCTGTTGTCCCTCGATTTCCTGCGCTACCGCGCCTACTGGAGCCGCAGAATGGCCCAGGATGGCAATGCCCTGGTCTGGGTGCCGCTGCAACAGTCTTGGCTGTCCTTCGTGGAACTGGCACGCCCAGGCGATGAGCTGATGGTCTATCTGACGGACTGCCGGATCACGCCTCCGCTTGAGACACATCGCGTGTTTCTGAACCAGGAGTAGGGCAATGATGCGGCGCTGGATCAGTGGTTATCGAGCCCTGCTGCTCCGCGGCAGCAGCCAGCGCGCCGCAGGCACCGAGCAGGCCCGGCCAGCCGCCGACGCCACGGCACCTCCCAGTCGCTCTGCAACAGGCGTAGAGGGTACGGCCCAGGGTTGGATCAGGGTGCTCGATGCCAAGGCACTGCTGGCGCAATTGCATGCGCAATCGGCGCTCGACGCCACCTGGCGGCAGTCACGCTTGGCGGCATCCGTCTGGGAGCACGACCTGCTGGGCTCCATCCATCGCTTTGCCGACTATGTGCAGCTTATGCCGGCCTCGGAATCGCACCATCATGCACATGCCGGCGGGCTGCTGGCGCATACGCTGGAGATGGTGCTGGCGGCTGTGACCTGGCGCAACGGGCATTTCCTGCCCTCGGGTGCGCAGATCGAGCAGATCGACGCCGAGCGCGATGTGTGGACTTATGTGGTGTTCTACGCCGCCCTGCTGCATGACATTGCCAAGCCACTCACGGATCTGCGCATCCAGTGGCGCGCAGCCGGCATGAGCGAAAACCTGCGCTGGACGCCCGTGGCTGGCAACCTGGTGCAGTTGACCCAGGGCAGGGCGCAGGCGGAATACCGCGTGGAGTTCACGCCCAAGTCTCTGCGCGACTATGGCGCGCACAGCAAGCTCGCCCTGACGCTGCTGGGCCAGATTGCCCCACCCTCGGCCTTGGCCTTTCTGGCTGGCACGCCGCAGGCCATGGATGCACTGACGCAATACCTGTCCGGCCAGGATAAGACCAGCCTGGTTGCGCGCATTGTGAGCCGCGCCGATCAGGCCTCGACAGCCAAGGCGCTCATGACGGGTAGCCGTGCGCGTTTCGACACGGCCTGCAGCGTGCCCCTGATCGAACTGTTGATGGGCGCCATCCGCGCCATGCTGGCCAACGGTACCGCGTTGCCGCTGAACCGTTCCGGCGCTGCCGGGTGGGTGCATGACGGCTCGGTATGGTTCGTTGCCAAGCGCCTGGCCGACGCGGTGCGCACCTGGCTGCGCAAACATGCACCCGAGGAGAGCATTCCAGGCGACAGCAAGAACGATCGCCTGTTCGACACCTGGCAGGAATATGGCTGCATCCAGCCCAACCCACACACCGGCCAGGCGGTCTGGTATGTGGTGGTGCAGGGCAACGCCGGTGCGCCGCAGGGCGAGGGTGGCGCAGCCGCTGACGAAGGGGCAGGCTACTCGCACCAACTGACCATGCTCCGGTTTCCGCTGGCGCGTCTCTATGAGGATGAGGCCAGATACCCGCCGGTGATGACTGGGCGCATCGAAGTCAAGGACAAGCGGCCGAAGGAAGACCCGTCCGCTCAGGCTGGCGCCGATGAGGCTGTGGCAACCACATCCCTGGAGCCTGTGCCACGCTTTTTGGAGCCGGAAACTGAAGCAGAACCAACCACACCGCAGGAAGCTGCAACAGCTGCGCCCATCCAAGGCAAAAAGCCTGCTGCAGCTGCTGGAACCCAGCTGCGTGCGCCGGCATTCAACAAACCCAAGGCTGGCGCAGCGCCTGCAGGCAAGAATTCCAAGCATGCTGCAGAGCCGGTTCAGCGCCAGGCAGCACCTGCTGCGTCGAAACCTTCCCGGACTGTGCCAGTTGGTGAGATCACCGTTGGCGGGGGTGTCGATGGTTTCGATGCAGATGATGGTCTGCTGGGCGATGATGATGATGTGCGGCAACTGCCCGACAAGCACAAGACAGCGCATGCGGCAGAAGCTGCGGCCAAGGCACAAGAGCCTGCACCAGGCACACCGCGCGAACGGCAAGCAGCTGCGCCAGAAGCCTCGCAGCACCAAACTGCAGCAATGGCCTCGACGCCAGTGCGCGCCAAGACGCATCTCGTCCAGCCCATGTTTGGCCCGGCGGAACCCGGCCCGGTGCTACTGGCGCCCCAGCTGCCCGAGTTGCCGCAGGAGACCGCAGCGCGCAAGACCGAGCCCAGCGCAACCGCGTTGGCTTTCATGCAGTGGCTGCAGCAAGGCCTGGCCAACCGGCAGATCAAGTACAACGAGGCCGGTGCGCCGGTGCATTTCACGTCCGAGGGCATGGCGTTGGTGTCACCGCTGATTTTCAAGCTGTATGCCAGCGAAACCGGCCCCCAGGCGGATGCCGATACCGATGGCCTGCAGGTGCAGCGCGAGGTCATCAAGGCCGGCTGGCATCGCATGACCAGCGCCCAGGGCAGCGGCCGGCTCAACATCCTTCGCTATGCGGTGCTGGGACGTGGCGCTGTCGCCGTGGGTAAGATTTCTGCGGTCGTGCTTACCGAGCCCGATCGCTGGGTCATGCCAGTGCCGCCCGCCAACCCGGTGCTGCAACTGGCATGAGGAGGTACACATCAAGGTGCCCGTCGATCCAGATCGGCGTGCGGATTCGTCCACATCGGTTGACACTGGCTCTGAGGGTGGCTAGAGTCCGAGGCGTGTGCAGTTCAGAAGGGCTGAAACGGACGGCAACATAAGCGACTTGCTAGTGACCAGGAAAGGCTTGACGGCCTTTTTTCTTAGCCTAGCTACTAGATACGATGTATATTATGTTAAATAATTGAACTGACTAGTCTTGCCGCTTACTCGATGGCGTACCGAAAACCGTACCCAGCTCTGGTGGCACCCCGATTCTTCAGGGCGCGCATCCTCTGTACAAAACAGCGCATGCAGATTAAGCACCGCAAGCAGTTTCTGTGGTGGTTTGGTTGGGCGTACCCTTCAACCCCAGTTTGGCCAGCAGTTGGGTGTCGGCCTCTACATCCGGGTTGCCCGTCACGAGCAGCTTGTCGCCATAGAAGATGGAATTGGCACCTGCCAAGAAGCACAAAGCCTGCACCGCGTCGCCAAGCTGCTGGCGGCCGGCGGACAGGCGTACGCGAGCCTTGGGCATGGTGATGCGGGCCACCGCGATCACGCGCACGAAGTCCAGCGGGTCCACCGGCTCGCTGTCGGCCAACGGTGTTCCGGGAACGCGCACCAGGCTGTTGATGGGCACCGACTCCGGATACGGGCTTAGGTTGGCCAACTGCGCGATGAGACCCGCGCGGTGCACCGGCGCTTCGCCCATGCCAACGATGCCGCCGCAGCACACGTTGATGCCTGCGTCGCGCACATGGCGCAGCGTATCCAGCCGGTCCTGGTACTGGCGCGAGCTGACCACGTCGCTGTAGTACTCGGGGGCCGTGTCCAGGTTGTGGTTGTAGTAGTCCAGTCCGGCATCCTTCAGCGCCAGGGCCTGGTGCGACTGCAACATGCCCAGCGTGGCGCAGGTCTGCAGGCCTAGGTCCTTCACGGCGGTGATCAGCTCGCTCATCTTTTCGATGTCGCGGTCCTTCGGAGCTCGCCAGGCGGCGCCCATGCAAAAGCGCGTCGCGCCGGCGTCCTTGGCGGCTTGCGCTGCCTGGGTTACCTCCTGGACGTTCATGAGTTTTTCGGCCTTCACGCCGGTATCGAACTCCGCCGACTGGGGGCAGTAGCCGCAGTTTTCCGGACAGCCGCCTGTTTTCACGGACAGCAGCGTGGCCAATTCGATGTCGCCCTGGGGCCAATGTGCGCGGTGCGTGGCCTGCGCGCGCCAGAGCAGTTCCATGAATGGAAGATCGAGGAGCTCCTGTACCGCTTGAATGCTCCAGCCCTCCCCTCGCTGCGTCGCAACACTCTCGGCAACGCGAGGATGAAACTGCAGGGTCTGGGTTGTATGCGGGGCTGTTGTGGCTGAGGTCATCAAATTTCTCCGGTTCTGCGGTCGCCACTGCTGGGCGCTGCTCCTGATTGTGTAAAGGCTTGAGTGGTCTGTGAAGGTTTAGCGTTCAAAAAGCAGGATGAAAAAAGATGTGCCTAAAAGAAGCGTATTTGCGTTATTTTTAATGTGTCTTGAAAGCATATAAGTGAAAAAGCGGGAATGAAGATGGAGGAAGCAAGTCATGTTGTTCATCTGCCATCAACTCCCATTTAACTCCCCTTAATTACCAGAAACACCCTGCTGTTTTTGCTGAAGATGCGGCATGACCATAAAAAAAGCCCTGGTCGCATGGACCAGGGCGCTCTTGTTTTTCAGCAGTCAGGCGGTTGCGTCGAAGTTTGTCTTTTTCAACCCAACGCCGCGATCACCTCGGGCGGCGCCTGCACCAGTTCGATCAGGACACCCTCCCCGGCGATCGGGAACTCGTCATTGCTCTTGGGATGCAGGAAGGTGATGTCGTAGCCCGCCGCGCCTTTGCGGATGCCCCCGGGCGCAAAGCGCACACCCTGTGCGGTCAGCCATTCCACCGCCTTGGGCAGGTCATCGATCCACAGACCGATGTGGTTCAGCGGCGTGGCGTGCACGGCAGGCTTTTTCTCAATGTCCAGGGGCTGCATGATGTCCACCTCCACCTTGAAGGCGCCCTGCCCCATGGCAAGGATGTCCTCGTCCACGTTTTCTCGCTCGCTCTGGAAGGTACCCGTCTGCGTGAGGCCGAGCATGTCCACCCACAAGGTCTTCATGCGCTGCTTGTCGGTGCCGCCGATGGCCACCTGCTGGATGCCCAGCACTTTGAAGGGGCGTGTCATCCATTTACTCCTTTATTGATAGCTGCTAGCGCTTGCAGGGCAAGCGTTAGATGCTGTTTTCATTGAAATTCCAGGATGACCTGATCCACCGCCAGCGATTCGCCCTTGCCCGCGACGATCTTGCCCACCACGCCGTCCTGCGCCGCGAAGAGGATGTTCTCCATCTTCATGGCCTCAATCACGGCCAGCTTCTCGCCGGCCTGCACCTTCTGGCCCGGCTGCACCGCGACGTCCACCAACAGGCCCGGCATGGGCGACAGCAGGAACTTGGACAGGTCCGGTGGTGCCTTGAAGGGCATGAGCTGGTGCAACCTTGCGCCCAGCGGCGACAGCACCAGCGCGTCGATCTGCGTACCGTTGTGGCTGATGCGCAGCGCCAGCGGGTTCTTGGCCGTACCGCGCTCCACCTGCGCCGTGAAGCCCTTGCCGTTGCACTGGCCCTGCACGCGGATGTCGCCCAGGCCGGCCGTACTGCTGATGCGGTAGGTGGTGCTGCCGATGGTCACGGCGCTGGAGCGGCTCTCTTGCTCATAGTCGGTGACCGTCACTTCATGGTGGATGTTGTTGCCCTGTGCGCCCAGCACCACCACGGTGAACTGCGCGCCCACCTGCACCTCATGACCCGTGAGCTGGCCGCTGATGCCCGATGCACGCGCGCGGTAGCGGCGGTTCATGTACGCCGCCAGTGCCACCAGGAACAGCGGATCGTCGTGCGGCACGTCTTCGGCGGCGAAGCCCTTGCTGTAGTGCTCGGCAATGAAGCCGGTGTTGAACTGGCCGGCCACGAATTTCGGGTGCGCCAGCAGCGCCGCCTGGAAAGGGATGTTGCTGCTGATGCCGCGGATCACGAAGCCGTTGAGCGCGGCGCGCATCTTCTCGATGGCGTCGTTGCGGTCCTGGCCGTGCACGATGAGCTTGGCGATCATCGAGTCGTAGTACATCGGGATCTCACCGCCTTCGAACACACCCGTGTCCACGCGCACGCCATACTTCTTGGTCGTGTCGCCCTGGAACATGGACTCTTCCGGCGCCTGGAAACGCACGAGCCGTCCGGTGGAGGGCAGGAAGTTGCGGAACGGGTCCTCGGCGTTGATGCGGCACTCGATGGCCCAGCCGTCGCGCTTCACGTCCTCCTGGCGGATGGTGAGCTTTTCGCCGGCGGCCACGCGGATCATGAGTTCCACCAGATCCAGGCCGGTGATGCACTCGGTCACCGGGTGCTCCACCTGCAGGCGGGTGTTCATCTCCAGGAAGTAGAAGTCCTGGTCCTTGCCGACCACGAACTCCACCGTGCCGGCGCTCTGGTAGCCCACGGCCTTGGCCAGGGCCACGGCTTGCTCGCCCATGGCCTTGCGGGTGGCGTCGCTGATGAAGGGGGATGGCGCCTCCTCGATCACCTTTTGGTGGCGACGCTGGATGGAGCATTCGCGCTCGTTCAGGTAGATCACGTTGCCGTGGGCGTCGCCCAGCACCTGGATCTCGATGTGGCGCGGCTCCTGCACGAACTTCTCGATGAAGATGCGGTCGTCGCCAAAACTGTTGCGCGCTTCGTTCTGGCAACTGGCAAAGCCTTCAAAGGCTTCCTTGTCATTGAACGCCACGCGCAGGCCTTTGCCGCCGCCACCGGCCGAGGCCTTGATCATCACCGGGTAGCCGATGCCCTTGGCGATCTCCACCGCGGCCTCGGGCCCGGCGATGGGGTCGTTGTATCCGGGGATGGTGTTCACGCCCGCCTGGTTGGCCAGCTTCTTGGAAGCGATCTTGTCGCCCATGGCGGCGATCGCCGCATGCTTGGGGCCAATGAAGACGATGCCCTCCTCCTCCACCCGCTTGGCGAAGGCTTCGTTCTCGGACAGGAAGCCGTAGCCCGGATGCACCGCCTGCGCGCCGGTCTGCTTGCAGGCGGCAATGATCTTGTCGGCCAGCAGATACGACTCGCGGCTGGGCGCAGCGCCGATGTGCACGGCCTCGTCGGCCAGCTTGACATGGCGCGCGTCCTTGTCGGCGTCGGAGTAGACGGCCACGGTGGCAATGCCCATCTTGCGGGCGGTTGCGATGACGCGGCAGGCGATTTCGCCACGGTTGGCAATCAGAATTTTGGTGAACATGACGAGTTCCTCAGGAGGGAATTCAAAAACCGGTAACTAAAACGTGGGGGCACTGCTGACGCAACTGCTCCACAAACCGCTGCTTCTCGCGCGGCGATAGCAAAATGCTGCGCCCTCTTCCATAGCGGATGCGCAGGCGGTCCAGCGAAAGCGCGGGCGAAGACACCCAGCTGCGCGAGGGCGACACCTCGGTCACCTCGGCCAGCGCGATGCGCCAGCAAAATGGGCCGCACTGCACGCGCAGCGTGTCTGCCGTGAACGTGTAGTGGGTATCGAGCAGCAGCCAGATCGGCAGAATCAGCGTGGACGCGATTACGATCCCGAGCACAGCCACCTCGGCCGTAGCACCCGAGCGCAGGGCCGGCGGCAGCGCCATGCCGACCGCGGCAAGGCCGGTCACGGGGCCGATGGCCAGGATCCAGCCATCGACCCGGGAGAAAAATACGGGGCGGGTGTGCGTCATTGCCGGCCTGGCCTGCTTACAGCGGAATGTTCCCGTGCTTGCGCCACGGGTTATCAAGCTGCTTGTTCTTGAGCATGGCCAGGCTGCGGCAGATGCGCTTGCGTGTCTCATGCGGCAGGATCACGTCGTCGATGAAGCCGCGTGCGCCGGCGACGAACGGGTTGGCAAAGCGCGCCTTGTACTCAGCCTCGCGGGCGGCCAGCTTGGCGGGGTCGTTCTTGTCCTCGCGGAAGATGATCTCCACCGCGCCCTTGGCGCCCATCACGGCGATCTCGGCGTTCGGCCAGGCCAGGTTCACATCGCCGCGCAGGTGTTTGGAGCTCATCACGTCGTACGCGCCGCCGTAGGCCTTGCGCGTGATGACGGTGATCTTCGGCACCGTGCATTCGGCGTACGCGTAGAGCAGCTTGGCGCCGTGCTTGATGATGCCGCCGTATTCCTGGCTGGTGCCTGGCATGAAACCGGGCACGTCCACGAAGGTGATGACGGGGATGTTGAACGCATCGCAGAAGCGCACGAAGCGTGCGGCCTTGATAGAGCTCTTGATGTCCAGGCAACCCGCCAGTACCAGCGGCTGGTTGGCCACGATGCCCACGGTCTGCCCTTCCATGCGCGCGAAGCCAATGAGAATGTTCTTGGCGTAGTCGGGCTGCAGCTCAAAGAAGTCACCGTCGTCCACCGTCTTGACGATCAGCTCCTTCATGTCATACGGCTTGTTGGGGTTGTCGGGCACCAGCGTGTCCAGCGACAGGTCAGCGCGGTCGGCCGGGTCGTTGCTCGGGCGCACGGGCGCCTTTTCCTTGTTGTTGAGCGGCAGGTAGTTGTACAGGCGGCGCAGCATCATCAGCGCCTCCACGTCGTTCTCGAAGGCCATGTCGGCCACGCCGCTCTTGGTGGTGTGGGTGATGGCGCCGCCCAGTTCTTCGGCCGTGACCTCTTCGTGCGTGACGGTCTTCACGACCTCGGGGCCGGTCACGAACATGTACGAGCTGTCCTTGACCATGAAGATGAAGTCGGTCATGGCCGGGCTGTATACCGCTCCGCCCGCGCAGGGGCCCATGATCATGCTGATCTGCGGGATCACGCCGGACGCCAGCACATTCTTCTGGAACACGTCGGCATAGCCACCCAGGGAAGCCACACCCTCCTGGATGCGCGCGCCGCCCGAGTCGTTCAGGCCGATCACCGGCGCACCGACCTTCATGGCCTGGTCCATGACCTTGCAGATCTTCTCGGCGTGGGTCTCGGACAGCGCGCCGCCGAACACCGTGAAGTCCTGGCTGAACACGAACACCAGGCGGCCGTTGATCATGCCGTAGCCGGTGACCACGCCGTCACCGGGGATCTTGGTGTTCTCCATGCCGAAGTCCGTGCAGCGGTGCTCCACGAACATGTCCCATTCCTCGAAGGTGCCGTCGTCCAGCAGCAGCTCGATGCGCTCGCGCGCGGTGAGCTTGCCCTTCTTGTGCTGGGCGTCGATGCGCTTCTGGCCACCGCCCAGGCGGGCGAGTTCGCGCTTTTTCTCCAGTTGATCCAGGATGTCTTGCATGGTCGCTCTTTCAGTGAAGTGCTATTTAAATAGTAGCTTGCAGCGCTTGTCCAGATTGCGCTGCAAGCAGATTTCGTGCTGCAGTGGAAGCCGCTATGCGCCCCGCGGTCACGTCCTGCTGCAGGCGGGGCAGCAGCTCGCGCACCTGAGGGTGCTGGCGGAAGGCCTGCTTCAGGCCCGCGTCGATGCGCTCCCACATCCACGCCAGGGATTGGCGCTCGCGCCGCGCGGCCAGGCGGCCGTTGGCCGTCTGCAGGCGGCGGAACTCCTGCACCGCGGCCCAGAAGCCATCCACCCCCTCGCCTTTCAGCGCGCTGAGCGTGATGACCTTCGGCGTCCACAGGGATTCGTCGTGGTGCGCATGCTCGGGGTTGCCGTGCATGGACAGCAGGCGCAGGCTGGAAGTGATCTGCGCCTGCGCGCGTGTGGCGGCGTGCGGGTCGATGTCGGCCTTGTTGATGACCACCAGGTCGGCCAGCTCCATCACGCCCTTCTTGATGGCCTGCAGGTCGTCGCCCGCGTTGGGCAACTGCAGCACGCAGAACATGTCGGTCATGCCCTGCACGGCGATCTCGCTCTGGCCCACGCCCACGGTCTCGATGATGACCACGTCATAGCCCGCAGCCTCGCACACCAGCATGGCCTCGCGCGTCTTCTCAGCCACGCCGCCCAGCGTACCGCTGGACGGGCTGGGGCGGATGTAGGCATCGGGGTGGACCGACAGGTGCTCCATGCGCGTCTTGTCACCGAGGATGGAGCCGCCCGAGACGGTGGATGACGGGTCGATGGCCAGCACCGCCACCTTGAGGCCTTGTGCGATCAGGTGCAGGCCCAAGGCTTCGATAAAGGTGCTCTTGCCCACGCCAGGCACGCCGCTGATGCCGAGGCGAAACGCCCGGCCCGTGTGCGGCAGCAGCGCGGTGAGCAGTTCGTCGCCCTGCGTGCGATGGTCGGCCCGCGTGGATTCCAGCAGCGTGATGGCCTTGGCCATGGCGCGGCGCCGCACGGCGGGCGCGCCGTGCAGGATGCCTTCTTGCAGCTGCTGGGGGGTCACTGCGCCTGCGCCTTCTTGATTTGCTCCAGCACGTCCTTGGCGCTGGCCGGGATCGGCGTGCCGGGGCCATAGACGCCCTTGACGCCTGCACCGTAGAGGAAGTCGTAGTCCTGCGCGGGCACCACGCCGCCCACGAAGACGATGATGTCGTCGGCGCCCTGCTTTTTCAGTTCTTCGATGATGGCGGGCACCAGCGTCTTGTGGCCCGCGGCCAGGGTGGAGACGCCCACGGCGTGCACGTCGTTCTCGATGGCCTGGCGCGCGCACTCCTCGGGGGTCTGGAACAGCGGGCCCATGTCGACATCGAACCCCAGGTCGGCAAAGGCCGTGGCCACCACCTTGGCACCGCGGTCGTGGCCGTCTTGGCCGAGCTTGGCGATCATCACGCGCGGGCGGCGACCGAGCTGTTCGGCGGCCTGATCGATTTCACCCTTGAGCTTTTCCCAGCCTTCGGCCGAGTCGTAGGCAGCAGCGTACACACCGGTCACCTTTTGCGTATCGGCGCGGTGGCGCCCGAAGATTTTTTCCAGCGCGTCGGACACCTCGCCCACCGTGGCGCGTGCGCGAATCGCCTGGATCGACAGATCCAGCAGGTTGCCCTGGCCGCTTTCTGCTGCAGAAGTAAGAGCATCCAGCGCTTGTTGGACCTGGGTTTGATCGCGTTTTGCCTTGATGGCGTTGAGGCGCGCGATCTGGTTCTCGCGCACCTTGACGTTGTCCACCTCAAGGATGTCCACCGGGTCTTCCTTGGCAAGCTTGTACTTGTTCACGCCCACGATGACTTCCTTGCCCGAATCGATGCGCGCCTGCTTTTCCGCAGCCGCGGCCTCGATCTTGAGCTTGGCCCAGCCGGAGTCCACGGCGGCGGTCATGCCGCCCATCGCCTCGACCTCTTCGATGATCTTCCAAGCGGCGTCGGCCATGTCCTGGGTGAGCTTTTCCATCATGTAGGAGCCGGCCCAGGGGTCGATCACGTTGGTGATGTGGGTCTCTTCCTGGATGATGAGCTGCGTGTTGCGCGCGATGCGTGCGCTGAATTCGGTGGGCAGCGCTATGGCTTCGTCCAGCGCGTTGGTGTGCAGGCTTTGCGTGCCGCCGAACACGGCCGCCATGGCCTCGATGGTGGTGCGCACCACGTTGTTGTAGGGGTCCTGCTCAGTGAGCGACCACCCCGAAGTCTGGCAGTGGGTGCGCAGCATCAGGCTCTTGGGGTTTTTGGCGTTGAACCCCTTCATGATGCGGCACCACAGCAGGCGCGCGGCGCGCATCTTGGCGATTTCCAGGTAGAAGTTCATGCCGATCGCCCAGAAGAACGACAGGCGCCCGGCGAAATCGTCCACGTCCATGCCCTTGGCGATGGCCGTCTTCACGTATTCCTTGCCGTCGGCCAGGGTGAAGGCCAGTTCCAGCGCCTGGTTGGCGCCGGCTTCCTGCATGTGGTAGCCCGAGATCGAGATCGAGTTGAACTTGGGCATGTTCTTGCTCGTGTACTCGATGATGTCGCCGATGATGCGCATCGACGGCTTGGGCGGATAGATGTAGGTGTTGCGGACCATGAACTCCTTGAGGATGTCGTTCTGGATGGTCCCGGCCAGCTTGTCCTGGCTCACGCCCTGCTCCTCGGCTGCCACCACATAGCCGGCCAGCACGGGCAGCACGGCGCCGTTCATGGTCATGGAAACAGACACCTTGTCCAGCGGAATGCCGTCGAACAGGATCTTCATATCCTCCACGCTGTCGATGGCGACGCCCGCCTTGCCCACGTCGCCCGTCACGCGCGGGTGGTCGCTGTCGTAGCCGCGGTGCGTGGCCAGGTCAAAGGCCACCGACACACCCTGCCCGCCCGCGGCCAGCGCTTTGCGGTAGAAGGCGTTGGATTCTTCGGCCGTGGAAAACCCCGCGTACTGGCGGATGGTCCAGGGGCGCACTGAGTACATGGTGGCCTGCGGGCCGCGCAGGTAGGGCTCGAAGCCCGGCAGCGTATTGGCGTAGGGCAGGTCCTGTGTATCTTGCGCCGTGTACAGGGGCTTCACGCTGATGCCGTCGGGCGTCACCCAGTTCAGGGCATTCACGTCGCCGCCGGGCGCGGACTTGGCCGCGGCCTTGGCCCAGGCGGCAAGGTCGGCGGACTGGAAGATGGGATCAGGATGGCTGCTCATGGCGGGGGCGCTTTCGCAAAGATGGCAAAGAGATGTGGTTATGCGTGCTGCGTTTTCGCAATTTTGCGGAGTTTACCTGATCTGTAATTATTAATTCTTAGTTTTTTTCAGGTACAGTCCGCCCATGTCAGCCGTCACCCTCACTCCCCGCGCACTCTATGAACAAGTGGCGGAGCAACTGCGCCAGCGCATCTTCCGGCGCGAGCTGGAGCCTGGCAGCTGGATCGACGAGCTGAAGATCGCCGAGGAGTTCGGCATCAGCCGCACGCCTTTGCGCGAAGCACTCAAAGTACTGGCGGCGGAAGGTCTGGTCACCATGAAGGTGCGCCGCGGCGCCTACGTGACCGAGATGTCCGACAAGGACCTGCACGATGTCTACCACCTGCTCAGCCTGCTGGAGAGCGACGCCGCAGGCGTGGTGGCCGCCCGTGCCACGCCGGAGCAACTGCGCGAACTGGAGCAGCTGCATGCCGACCTGGCCGCCGCCGTGCAGGACCGCGACCGCTTCTTCACCATCAATGAGCGCATCCACATGCGCCTGCTGGAGATGGCCGACAACCGCTGGCGCAGCCAGATGGTGGCCGACCTGCGCAAGGTCATGAAGCTCAACCGTCACAACTCGCTGCTCAAGCAGGGACGCATCGAGGATTCGCTGGCCGAGCACGAAACCATCCTGGCCGCGCTGCGCGCGCGCGACCCGCAGGCCACGGTGGCCGCCATGTCCGCGCATTTCGCGCATGGGCTGGAGGCAGCGGGCTGACCGGGCCCGCCCCCCATCCGCCGTTCTTTTTCCGTCGCGCGAGCGACAAGTTTGCGAACGATCGTGCGGAAACGCGCGTGCCCGGCCTATGATTCCGCTTTTTGCCCGGCGGCTTGGCTCCGCAATGGCGCCCCGCCCTGCCGGCACGCACTGCACGTATTGCACGCATGAATTCCCCCACCCCCGACCTGCGCGGCGTGCAGACGCTGCCCGAACTGCTGGCGTTCCGCGCCGCCCTCACTCCCCACAGCGAGGCCTACCGTGCCTGCGACCCCGGCACCGGCCAGTGGATCAGCCTGACCTGGGCACAGACCCAGGAGCGCGTGCAGCAGTGCAGCCGCGCCATTGCCGCATCGGGCCTGCCACAGGGGGCGCGCATCGCCATCCTGCTGCCCAACGGGCTGGATGCCATGAGCATCGACCAGGCGGTGATGGCCACGGGCTGTGTGCCCGTGCCTCTGCATGCCATCGACAATCCGGGCAGCATTGCCTACATCCTGGCGGATGCCGAGGTGTCGCTGCTCGTCGTGGAAGAGCCAGAGCAATGGCGGCGCATCCGCGACGTGGGCATGCCGCTGCCGCACCTGATGGGCGTGGTGACGACCAACGCCAGCACCGGCCTGCCCACCGCCGCCGAGCAGGACGTACCGGTCGCACCGCTGGCTGCCTGGCTGCAGCATGCCGCTGCAGATACGCCGCTGCCCCCGCCGCCCGGCCCTGAGGATCTGGCGGCGATCGTCTACACCAGCGGCACCACCGGCAAGCCCAAGGGGGTGATGCTCACCCATGCCAACGTGGTGGCCGACGTGAAGGCGGTGCTGGAGCGCATTGCCCCCACGCCACAGGATGTGTTCCTGTCCTTCCTGCCGCTGTCGCACACCTTCGAGCGTACGGGCGGCTACTACCTGCCCATGGCCTCGGGCAGTTGCGTGGTCTACGCGCGCTCGGTGGCGCAACTGGCGGAGGACTTGAAGAATGTGCGCCCCACGGTGCTGGTGTCGGTGCCGCGCATTTATGAACGCGTGCATGCCAAGCTCATCGAGACGCTGTCGCCCTCGCCCTTGAAGATGCAGCTGTTCCAGGCCGCGCAGGCCGTGGGCTGGAAGCGGTTTTGCGCCGCGCAGCGCCTACCAGCACCCAAGGACGACGGCGCGGGCGGCTGGATGCGCGCCCTGCCCTGGCCGCTGTTGCGTGCCCTGGTGGCCAAGCCGCTGTTGGCGCAGTTCGGTGGCCGCGTGCGCGTGGCCGTGAGCGGGGGCGCGCCGCTGTCGCCTACCATCGCGCACTGCTTCCTGGGCCTGGGCCTGCAACTGGTACAGGGCTACGGCATGACCGAAACCACGCCCGTGGTCAGCGTGAACACGCTGGAGGACAACGACCCGTCCACCGTCGGCCGCGCCTTGCCGGGCGTGGAGGTGCGCATCGGCGAGAACCGCGAACTGCAGGTGCGCGGCCCCATCGTCATGAAGGGCTACTGGAAGCGCCCCGAGGACACGGCCCGCACCGTCTCCGCCGACGGCTGGCTGGGCACGGGCGACCAGGCCGAGATCGTCGACGGCCGCATCCGCATCCTGGGGCGCATCAAGGAAATCATCGTCACCTCCACGGGCGAGAAGGTGCCGCCGGCCGACCTGGAGCTGGCCATCACCGCCGATGCGCTGTTCGAGCAGGCCTTTGTGGTGGGCGAGCAGCGCCCCTTCATCGCCTGCGTGGCCGTGGTGCATGCCGAAGAGTGGCGCCAACTGGCTGGGCAACTGGGCCTGGACGCCAACGACCCTGCCAGCCTTGCGCACCCCAGCGCCCAACGGGCGGCACTGGCGCGCATCGAGAAGCTGGCGGCCGGCTTCCCGCGCTATGCGGTGCCGCGCGCCGTGCATCTGGTGCGCGAGCCATGGACGATCGAGAACGCGTTCATGACACCCACGCTCAAGCTCAAACGCACCAACCTCATGGCGCACTACGCGGCTGCCATCGAGGCGATGTACCAAAAGCGCTGATCAGGCCCCCACCGCTTGCAATGACCGCGCAAGCGGGGCCTGGGGGGACCCGGCGTCCCCCACGCTTCCCGGCGCGCGGTAGATGCGCCCGAACCGGTTGGCCAGGAAGTCCTCCAGCGCGATCTGCTCTTGCCCGATGAAACCGGCCTGCGGAAGCTGGCCCGCCATGACCAGGTCCAGCGCCGCGCAGATGCCCGCGGCCGTGGTGCGTTGGATGGCGCTGAGCATCTGCCCGCGCACCGATGCACCCAAGATGTGGGCGGCATAGCTTTCCTGCACCAACCGGCCGTCCCGCTGGCCGCGCGCACTGGCCAGGATCACGATCACGTCTTGCTGCGTGGTCGGGACGGCGCCGTCCAGCAACTCCTTGAGCAGGTCGCGCCGGTCGCGCAGGCGCAGCTCGTGCAGCAGCAGCTGCAGGATGGCATGGTGGCCGGGGTAGCGCACCGACTTGTAGTCGAGCTGCTGCACGCGCCCCTCCCAGGTCTGGGGCAACGTGCCCAGGCCGCCCGAGGTATTGAAGGCCTCGTATTCCACGCCGTCGATCAGCAGCGTTTCCAACCCGTCGAGCGCAGGCACGCTGGTGCGCCGGCCCTGCACGATGGCGTCGCACGGGTTGCAGTATTCGTTGATCAGGCCCTCGGTGCTCCAGGTCATGGCATAACGCAGGGCGCCCTGGGGGTAGCGCGGCAGCGCCCCCACGCGCAGTTGCAGCGCTTCCGCGCGGTCCAGGCGCTGCGCCAGGGCGTTGCCCACCACGCCGATGAAGCCGGGCGCCAGCCCGCACTGCGGCATGAGCGCGCTGCGCGCGCCTTCGGCCAGCGCCTGGATGGCACGGGTGCTGGCCACGTCCTCCGTCAGGTCGAAGTAGTGCACGCCATGGCGTGCACACAGCGTGGCCACCGGCACGGCCTGGTGGAACGGCAGTGCGTTCAGCACCGCATGGTGCCCGGCAATGGCAGCCTCCAGCATGGCGTCATCCGTCACCTGCAAGGTGGCGGCGCTGTGGACCTGTAGGCGCTTCAGTGCGGCGTCGTCGCGGTCGGCCACGGTGAGCGTGTAGCTGCCCGCGTCCTCCAATAGCAGCGCAATGGCACGGCCGATATGGCCCGCGCCCAGGATCAGTACGCGGTGCGGGTGGGAAGCATTGACGGGATGCAGGCGGGTCATGGCGGTCTCCTTGCGTTGTCGTTCGGTAGAGCCATGCTAGGCCGGATCGTTGTCAGTGTGTAGCATCACATCTGTCGATAAAGGCATCAACGTTCGTCATATTGACGGCATTGCACGACGTATCGGCAGCATTGGAGACACCCGTGGAACTGGACGCACTGGACCAACAACTGCTCAGCCTGCTGCAGGCCAACGCGCGCGAGTGCACGGCCGAGCTGGCGCGCCGCCTGGGCCTGGCACGCACCACGGTGGTGGCGCGCATTGCGCGGCTGGAGCGTGAAGGGGTGGTTGCTGGCTACGGCGTGCGCCTGGGCCAGCGGCTGGCAGGCAGCGCCGTGCGGGCCTGGTGCGCACTGCGCGTGTTGCCCAAGGCCGGGCCGGCGGTGCTGCAAACGTTGCAGGCCCTGCCCCAGGTGGAAGAGGTTTCGGCGGTGAGCGGGCCGTTCGACTACCTGGTGTTCCTGCGCTGCACCAGCCACGAGCAGCTCGACGGCCTGCTGGACCGCATCGGCCAGCTGGACGGCGTGCAGAACACGCAGACCAGCATCGTGCTCAGCCGCAAGATCGACCGTCGCAGCGTGGGCGGTTGATGCTCTATTAATGAGAGCTGCTAGCGCTTGATGGATAAGCGCTGAGGCCGTTTTCCTTCTGTCATCAGCCCAGCAGCCAACCTGCTGCGCCGCACAACGGCACCACCAGCCACGGCGGCACGCGCGCCCATACCAGCGCGGCAAAGGCCGCCAGTGCCAACGCCAGGTCGGCTGGCGCATGGATGGCGCTGGTCCACACCGGGTGGTAGAGCGCCGCCAGCAGCAGGCCCACCACGGCGGCATTCACGCCCGCCAAGGCCGCCCGGGCACGTGCGTTGTGCCGCAGCCGATCCCAGAACGGTAGCGCGCCCGCCACCAGCAGGAATGCTGGCACGAAGATCGCCACCAGGCATACGGCCGCGCCCAGCCAGCCGCCCGCGCCGTGGCCTGCCGCCGCGCCCAGAAAGGCCGCAAAGGTGAACAGCGGCCCCGGCACCGCCTGCGCCAATCCATAGCCTGCCAGGAAATCGTCGGCCGCCACCCAGCCGGTGGCCACCACCTCGGCCTGCAACAGCGGCAGCACGACGTGGCCGCCGCCGAACACCAGGGCGCCGGCGCGGTAGAACGCATCGGCCAGCACCAGCCATCCTTGAGGCCGGGCGCGCGCAGCCAGCGGCAGCAACACCAGCAGCGCCGCAAATGCGGCCAGCAGCAGCGCTCCGGTACGCGGTCGCAGCCCGGCCGCCAGCCCGCTCTGCGATGGTGGAGCCGGCATGGCGCTCGCGCGCCCCCACAGGGCCAAGCCGGCCAGCGCCGCCACCAGCATGGCGCCCACCTGCCCCACCACGCCCGGCCACAGCAGCGCAAGCGCACAGGCCAGCGCCATCAGCAGCAGCCGTGCGGGCCCGCGGCACAGGCTGCGCGCCATGCCCCAGACGGCTTGCGCCACCACGGCCACGGCCGCCACCTTCAGGCCGTGCAGCACGCCCGCGGGCATGAGGCCCTGCCCCGCCACCAAGCCCAGGCCCAGCAGCGCCATCACCAGCGCGGATGGCAGCGTGAAACCCAGCCAGGCCGCCAGTGCGCCGCCCCACCCCGCTTGGCGCAGGCCCAGCGCCAGGCCCACCTGGCTGCTGGCGGGGCCGGGCAGGAACTGGCACAGCGCCACCAGGTCGGCATAGGCGTCTTCCGTCAGCCAACCGCGGCGCGCGACGAATTCCTCGCGGAAGTAGCCCAGATGGGCCACCGGCCCGCCGAACGACGTCAGGCCCAGGCGCAAGAAGATGAGGAACACCCGCGAGGCGCTGGCGTGGTGGCGGGTGGCGGCGAAAGGAGAAATGGGTGGCATGCAGCGGGCGAGAAACCCCGAGTATCGCTATTGCGCGTGGCGCGCGGATGACTGGCGCCGCGTGCCAGCAGCGGAGCGCGACGCGTGCGCGCGCAAGCAGACCTCCTGATTTTTGCAGCCGCAGCCGCTGTGGGGCATCAGATAGCGCAGGGCCCCATCCACACCCCGCTGCGCAGGCCGGCCGGCGGCTGCTGCGCCCAGACCTGGGCACACACCTCCCAGGCGGGCTCCTGCACGTTCAGGCCCGCGAAAATGCCGTAGCCTTCGCCCGCACGGATGTCCTCACCCGCGCTCAGGCTCTCGCCGGCCTTGATGGCGCCCTGCGTGTGGATGCACTCGCCCGCCTTGATGCCCCAGCCGGCCTCCAGGTGCGTCAGGCCGCTGATGGCTCCGCCGACCACGATGCCCTGCCCTGCGCGCAGGCTGCCTTCGCCGCTCACATGCCCGCCCACGCGCAGGCTTTTGCCGCAGTCGATGCCGCCGTGCACCAGCAGGTCCTGCCCCACGAAGGCGCTGGCGCCCACGCTGAGCGCGCCGTGGCAGACCACGTCCCACGCAGCGCGCAGGTCGCCGCCGCAGTGCAGCGATTCCTGCACCTGCACGCCCCAGTCGGTGCGCAGGTGGCCGCCGCAGTGCAGCCGTCCATCGCTGTGGATGTGCGCGCCGGCGCGGATGTCCTCGCCCGCCACGATGGCGCCGCCGGCGCGGATGCCGCCCCCCGCATGGAGGGAGCGGCCGACGTGGATCACGCCGTCCACCTCGATGCCGCCGCGCACTTGCACGGTGCCCGCGAACACGAAGGCCTCGGCCTCCAGGCTGTCCAGGTGCAGCACTGCGTTCGAGGGGCCGAACTGGCCGAGCAGCCACAGCGCGTCGTCCACGCGGCCGGCGGCCACCAGCTGGTCCAGCGCCTGCTGGTAGCCCACACCGTCCTCGACATGGCGCACGAACCAGCGAAAGCCGTTGGCGCAGGGGCTCTTGGCCCGGAGAAACTGCTTGGTGAATTCCATGCGACGCTCCAATCCTTGCAAGGCGCCCGTGCGGTGCTGCTGCGGGGGCCCGGGGTGACCCGGCGGACGAAGGGCCCGCGTGAGCGGGCGTGGGAAGGCGTCGTCCGCCGTTGCGCAGGGCGGGTGCCCGGCGATGGTGGTTCTGCGCGTTGGAAAGAGGAAGGGTGCTTTATCGCCGGGCGGAGGAATGTGCGACCGGCTGGTATGGCCAGAGCACACGCGCCACGACGCCCACGCGGTTGCGCGCAAGGGTGCGGCGGACGGGTGTGGTCGGGAACATGGGCGCGCATGCTAGCAGTGCGCAGCCCGCGGGACAACCTTGTCGCACGGCGGCGCGCGGTCTTTGGTGCGCCGCCGTGCGTGCTGCGCGGCGGATGTGCATGCGCGTCCGCCGCGGGCCGGGGATGGCGGTGTCAGAACGACACGCGCACGCCCACCGTCACGTTGCGCCCTGCCAGCGGGGCCGCGTCCTTGATGAACGAGGTGTGGGCGTAGGCCAGGCGGTCCGTGAGGTTGCGCGCCTTCAGGTACACCTGCCACGGCGTGCCACTGCCCGTGCGGCCGTTGTAGGCCAGGCCCAGGTTCAGCATGCCGTAGCCAGGCGTGGCGGTCTCGAACGCGGCCACGCGGTTTTGCCGCGCCACCTGCACCCATTCCACTGCGCCGTCCCAGTCGCGCCAGTTGGCATCCAGGCGCAGGCCCACGCGTGCGGGGGCGATGCGCGGCAGCCGTTCGCCACCGTCCAGGCGGGCACGCACGCTGTCGCCGAACAGGGTGACCCCCAGGCGCTGCGTGATGCGCTGGCGCACCCGGCCCTCCATGCCGGTAAAGGTGGCGCCCGCCTGGCTGTACTGCAGCAGCTGCAGGCCGTCCAGTTCGTCGAGCGTGCGGCCGTAGATGTAGTTGCGGATGCGGTTATGGAACACGCTCACGTCAAACGTGGTGTCCCCGCTGGTCTTGCGCAGGCTCAGGTCAATGTTGCGCGAGGTTTCCGCACGCAGACTGGCGTCGCCACGCTCGTAGGTGGACGTGGCCATGTGCAGGCCGCGTGCGTACAGCTCCTCGGCGGTGGGCGCACGGTGGGCGCGGGTGATGCTCGCACCCGCTGCGTAGCCAGGCGCAAAGCGCCACACCGCGCCCAGCGATGCGGAGGTGCCGTGGTGGCGCCGCTCTACACCGCTGTCCTGCGCTTCGGCGCTTTGGCGGTCGTGGCGCAGCGCGGTCTCGATGCGCCAGTCGCCATGCCAGTCGCCCAGGCGGTATTCCTCCAGCAGAAACACGCCCCATTGGCGCGTGAGGGTGGGTTGCACGTAGGCCTCTTCTCCCGCGGCGCTGAACTTGCGCTGCCCGGTCTGCAGGCCCAGCACGCCGCGCCAGCCAGCCACGGGCGCGTGCTGCAGCTCCACGCGCAGGTCGTGGGCCTTGTTCTTGAAGGTGGTGGCGACGGTGCCCTCCTCCACCTCGTCGTGTACGTAGTCGGTCACGCCCGCGCGCAGGCGCAGCGCGGAGAAGCCGGTGAACGGGTCGCGCAGCTCACCGCGGATGTCCACGCGCTCGCTGCGCAGGTCCACCACAGGAACGGCTTCGTGACCGTGGTCGTGGTCATGCCCGTCGTCCTCGTGGTCGTGCTCGTCATGGCTGCCGCAGTGCAGGTGGTTGCCATGGGTGTGGCAGCCTTCGAAACTGTGGCTGTGGCCCGGCAGGCCGTATTTGGCGTTCTGGCGTGTGAAGGCCAGGCCCAGGTAGCCGCGGCTGCCAACCCAGGACAGGCCCACGCTGCCGGTACCCGTGCGGTTGAAGCTGCCGGGCACGCGGCGCCCCTCGGTCCAGCCGCTGCCCACGCGGTAGTCGTCGGCGTCCCGACCGGCGGCCTCCACGTGCACGGCCAGGTTGCCCGCGCCACCGGTCAGCGCGACAGCGCCGGCCTTTTCGCGCGCTGCGCTGCCGGCGCGCAGCTCGGCGCTGCCTTCGTAGCCCTTGTCAGGCACGGCCGTGGGCACCTTGCCGTCCAGCACGTTGACCACGCCGCCCACGGCACCGCCGCCGTAGACCAGTGCCGACGGCCCGCGCAACACTTCGACCTGCGTGGCCAGCAGCGGCTCGGCCGCCACGGCGTGGTCCGGGCTGACGGTGGAGGCGTCGTGCAGTTCGGACCCGTCAGAGAGCACGCGCACGCGCGGACCGTCCATGCCGCGGATCACGGGGCGGCTGGCGCCCGCGCCGAAATGGCTGCCGGTGATGCCCGGCTCACCGTCCAGGGTCTCGCCCAGCGTGGCCTCGCGCTGGCGCACGAGGGCGTCGCCCTCCAGCACAGACACGGGTTGTGTCATTTCGGACACGCCCAGCTGCAAACCGCTGGAGGACACGGTGACCTCGGGCAGGCGGGCATCCGCCTGCGCCCACGCGGGTGCTGCGCTGGTCAGGCACAGCAGCGAGGCCCAGGCCAGCGGGTGCATTGCGCCCGGCATGCGAGCGAAAGGGGTGAAGGAGTTCATACAACGATTTCCGTCAAAAGGCGGCAGGCGCGCGCGAGCGCTTGGGCCGCACGCGGCCGCGCTTGAAAATTGATTCAAAACTGCCTCTAACGCTTATGTATCAAGCGCGAGCAGCTATAAAAAGAGGAGTTTTTGCGACGCCGACACGCAAAGGCGGCGGCGCGAGGCGGGGAGCCTCAGGCGCTCAGGGGCGGAGCGCGGGCATGGAAAGGCGCCGCCCGGCCCGCGCGCGGCACGGGTGCCGGGGTTCTGGCAGGGGGCAGCTGCGGCTGTGCCTGTGCCAGTGCCGGGGCCTGGCCCAGCGCGGCGCCCACCAGCGTCTGCTCGTCCAGCACCTGGCAGTCCGCGGCGCCGTGCCCGGCAAACAGCGCATGCAGGGTGTCCAGGGCCTGTTGCCCGGCGCTTGCCGCATCCCGTGCATGCCCGTCGCCGTGCAAGGCATGCGCCAGCCCCTGCCCCGCGGGCAGGTGCAACACCTGGTGCATGCGCCCGAGTGCGGGCGCGAGCACCAGCGCCAGCAGCAGCCAGGCCAGGGCCAGGCGGCGGCGCAGTTGCAGCATGAGCGCGGGTGTCAGGGACATGCGGGCTGGGCGAAAGGTGCAGTCGTCAGTGGGCGTGCTTCATGCCGCAGTACTTGCCGATCGCCAGGTTCTTGCAGGCGGCCTGCAATTCCTTGCGGCAGGTTTCTTCGCCCTTGCCGGATTCCAGGCACTTGGCAGCGGCCTCGTGCGCCGCGGCCATGGCGCGGTGGCGCTCGATGTCGACCTTGGTCTGCTGCGCGGTGTGCTCCTGCGCGTGCGCGACGGCGGCGCAGCCCAGCAGCAGGGTGGCGAGCCAGGGTTTCATGGGTTGCTTCCTCCAAAGTAACACCGCGCCGCTGTTGCGGCGCGGGCCCGGGAGGATAGCGCAGGAACCCGCGGGGATTCACAAAAAGGCTGCGCGGATGCGCCGCTTTGGGAAGGCGGTGGACCCGCTGGCGGCGACCTGGGCCGCGCAGCGGTCAGGCGCCGGGTTTGAGGTGCCGTGCGAAGGTCTTGCGGAACTTCTCCACCTTCGGCCCCACGACGAAGGCGCAATAGCCCTGGTTGGGGTGGTTGCGGTAGTAGTCTTGGTGGTAGTCCTCCGCGGGCCAGTAGTTCACCAGGGGTGCCACCTCGGTCACCACGGGCGCGCCGAAGAGCTTGTCCTGCCCCATCTGGCGCAGCAGCTCTTCGGCCACGTCCTGGTGTGCGGGGTCGGTGAAGTAGATGGCGCTGCGGTACTGCGTGCCCACATCGTTGCCCTGGCGGTTGAGGGTGGTGGGGTCGTGCGTGGCGAAGAATATCTCCAAGATCTCGCGCACGCCGATCTGCGCAGGGTCGAAGGTCACGCGCACCACCTCGGCGTGGCCGGTCGTGCCGCTGCACACCTGCTCGTAGGTGGGCTCGGCTACGTCGCCATTGGCATAGCCGCTTTGCACGTCGGTCACGCCGCGCACGCGGTCGAACACGGCTTCGGTGCACCAGAAGCACCCGCCGCCGAGGGTGATGGACTGCAGATCGGACATGGGTTGCGCCTCATGAAGGGAATGAAAGCCTCATCATAGAAATGAAGCGAAGGCGCCGTCCCGCGTCTGCCCTTGCGTTGACGGGGGCAAGGCGGGTTGCTATATTACTAACCAGTCAGTCAGTAATTTATGGCCGCCCTCCCCCCAGTCCCCGAATCGCCCGAACCGCCGCGCCGTGGCCGCCGCAAGGAAGCCCGGCCCGGTGAATTGCTGGACGCTGCCCTGGACCTGTTCGTGGAAAAAGGGTTTGCCGCCACCCGGGTGGACGAGGTCGCCGCGCGCGCGGGCGTGTCCAAGGGCACGCTGTTCCTCTACTTCCCCAGCAAGGAAGACCTTTTCAAGGCCGTGGTGCGCAAGAACATTGCGGGCCGCTTCCCTGAATGGGACCTGGAGATGGAAACCTTCGAGGGCACGAGCAGCGAACTGGTGCAGTACTGCTTTCAGACGTGGTGGGAGCGCGTGGGCTCCACCAAGGCCTCGGGCCTGGGCAAGCTCATGCTGAGCGAGGCCAACAACTTCCCGGAGATCGCTGAGTTCTACCGCCGGGAGGTCGTGGAACCCGGCCACCGCCTGATCCGCCGCATCCTGCAGCGCGGCATGGACCGTGGCGAGTTCCGCCCGCTGGATCTGGACCATGCCGTCTACCTGGTGCTGGCGCCCTTGATGTTCCTGATGTTCTCGCAGCCATCGCTGTCGCTGTGCATCCCGAACCCTGACACGTTCTCCGCGCAGGAGTACATCCGCCTGCAGGCCGAGAACGTCTTGCAGGGGCTGTGCGTGCGGCCGACCTAGAATCAGGGGTTTGTCTGAACCACAGTGACCCGCCTCCGGAGTACCCCATGAACATGCCCCTGAACACGTCCGCTGACATTTGCGATCCTACCGAGCAGGCCCGCTACAACATGGTCGAGCAGCAGATCCGCCCGTGGAACGTGCTGGACGAGGCGGTGCTGGAGTTGCTGGCCACCGTGCGCCGCGAAGAGTTCGTGCCTCCGGCCTACCAGGGTGCCGCCTTCATCGACACGCAGATCCCGCTGAACCCCTCGGTGGAAGAAGCCGAGCGCCTGGGGCAGGTGATGCTGGCGCCGCGCGTGGATGCGCGCATGCTGCAGGATCTGCAGGTGCAATCCACCGACCGCGTGCTGGAGATCGGCGCGGGCTCGGGCTACATGGCCGCGCTGCTGGCCGCGCGCGCCGAGCGCGTGGTGTCGCTGGAGATCGTCCCTGAGCTGGCCGAGTTCGCCCGCGAGAACCTGCGCAGTGCCGGCGTGGACAACGCCGAGGTGCGCCAGTCCGACGGCGCGCTGGACCCCATCCCCGATGGTCCGTTCGATGTGATCGTGCTCAGCGGCTCGGTGGCCGAGATTCCCCAGCGCCTGCTGGGCCTGCTGCGCGACGGCGGCCGCCTGGGCGCCTTCGTGGGCCACACGCCGATGATGCGCGCCACGTTCGTGCGCCGCCAAGGTGACCGGTACGAGACCACTCAACCCTGGGATGTGGTGGTGCCGCGCCTGCGCCACTTCCCGGAGCCGACCCGCTTCAAGTTCTGACACCCCTTCAGCGTCCTTCAGGAACCTTTGCATGATCGACCACGTGCGCCCTGCCCAACTGGCCGACTGGCTGACCGCTAACGCCGGCAGCCGCCCGCTGGTACTGGACGTGCGTGAGCCGTGGGAGCTGCAGACCGCCAGCGTGACGCCCCGGGGGTTTGAGCTCGTCGCCATCCCCATGGGGGAGCTGGCCGCACGGCTGGATGAACTGGACCCCGCCCGCCCTGTGGCCTGCTTGTGCCACCACGGCATGCGCAGCCTGCGGGTGGCGGGCTTCCTGGCGCACCGGGGCTTCGACCAGGTGGCCAATATCACGGGCGGCATCGAGGCCTGGTCGCATGAGCGCGACCCGGCGGTGCCCCGGTATTGAGCCACCACGGACGTCGCCCGGCGTGCTGCAGCCTTCCCATTGATCACCGCAGACCTTCCTGAAGAACGCCATGACATCACTGCAACGGTTGCTCTCCGTTTCCCTGGCCGTGGGCGCCTGTGCGCTGGGCGCCCTGCCCGCGCAGGCGCAGAGCCTGTCCACGCTGGTGGAGTGGGCGCGCAGCTATGACGCCCCGTGGCAGGCCGCGCAGGCACAGTTGCAGGCCGCCGACAGCCGCGCCGAGCAGGCGCGCGCAGGACTGCTGCCCAGCGCCGCGCTGAACGGGGGCGTGACCTACGCCCGCACCGACCTGACCCGTGGCCCCCTGCCCCCGCTGGACCTGCACGCCCCTACCCAGACCGTGGGCGTGGTGGCCTCGCAGCCGCTGTACCGGCCGGCCAACCGCATCGGCTTCGAGCAGGGGCAGCGCGGGATCGACATTGCCCGCGCGCAGCGTGACGGGGCCGAGCAGGACCTGCTGGTGCGCGTGAGCCAGGCGTATTTCGATGTGCTGGCCGCCCAGGACACCCTGACCTTCGTGCAGGCCCAAAAGGCCGCCGTGGCTGAGCAACTGGCCGCGGCCAAGCGCAATTTCGAGGTCGGCACCGCCACGGTGACCGACGAGCGCGAGGCCCAGGCGCGGCACGACCTGGTGTCGGCCCAGGAGATCGCGGCCGAGAACGACCTGCACGTCAAGCGCCTGGCACTGGAGCAGACCGTGGGCCGCCCGGGCCTGACCCCGCTGCCCCTGGCCCAGCCGGTGCAGCTGCCCGCGGTGCAGCCGGCCGATGTGAACAGCTGGGTGCACGTCGCGGAAGATCAGCAGCCCCAGGTGCGCCAGGCGGCCATCGCGCTGGACGTGGCGCGTCTGGAAACCGCCAAGGCCGAGACCGGCCACCTGCCCACGGTGGACCTGCAGGCGGGCTACAGCGTGCAGCGCACGCCCAACGGCACCGTCACCATGCCGGGCGTGCACTCCCGCGCCAACGTCGCCAGCGTGGGTGTGGCGCTCAACCTGCCGCTGTTCGCGGGCTTCGCGGTGCAAAACCGGGTGAAGGAAACCCTGTCGCTGGAAGACAAGGCGCGCGCCGACTTGGACCATGCGCGCCGCAACGTGGCCCAGGCCACGCGCGCCGCGTTCTTCGGCGTGCAGTCGGGCCAGAGCCAGGTGCGGGCGCTGCAGGCGGCCGAGGCGTCCACCCAGAGCGCGCTGGAAGCCAACCAGCTGGGCTACGAGGTGGGCGTGCGCATCAACATCGACGTGCTCAACGCCCAGAGCCAGCTCTACCAGACCAAGCGCGACCTGGCCGTGGCGCGCTACAACGTGCTCATGGGCACGCTGCGACTCAAGCAGGCCGCCGGCACCTTGTCCATGGACGACGTGGTGGCGGTGGACAGCCTGCTGAGTCGCTGACACCCTGCGATACCCACCGCTAGTGCTATATAAAAAATAGCTGCTTGCGCTTGGTGGATAAGCGCTAGAGGCCTAAAAGACCATCATTCGCGGTCAAGGTCCGCCGCGTCACCCGTCCGGTTCACGGCATAACGCAGCTCCACCATGCCCGTCCCCAGGGGCTGTGCGTCAAGCAGGCGCAACGCGGTGCCGGGCAGCCGGCGCGGAAACAGCGGCTTGCCCCGTCCCAGCGTGATCGAGCCCACCTGCAGGATCAGCTCGTCCAGCAAGCCAGCGTCGTAGAACTGGCCGGCAAGGTCCCCGCCGCCAACCACCCAGAGGTTCTTCGTCCCCGCGGCCAAGCGCATGGCCGCGTGCACCGGCCGCACGTCGCCCTGCACGAAGCGGATGTCCGCCCCGTCGATGCCCGGCAGGCGGCGCGAGGAGAACACCCAGGCAGGCTGCGTGTAGGGCCAGGCGGAGCCCGTTTCGGCGCGCACGGCGTCCGCGTTGCGCAGCATCCATTCGTAGGTGGATGACCCCATGGCCAGGGCACCCACCTGCGCGATGAAGGCGGGATAGCTGGATTCCTCCAGGCTGCCCAGGGTGAAAAGCCAATCCAGCGAGTCGTCTTCCGTGGCGAGGAAGCCGTCCAGGCTGGTGGCGGTGAAATACTGGGTCTTCATGGACGGTTTATAGCGCGTGGGCCGTCCCGCAAAGCTCTGCAGGGTCAGGGCAGCAACTCGACGCCCAGCGGCCGCACGGCGAGCGCGAACAGGCCGAAGCAGACCACGGTGATGGCTGCGCTGGCCAGTAGGGTCAGGCCGAACCCGATGCGCGGCAGCAGCCAGGGGAAGGCCAAAAACATGGGCAGCGTGGGGACCACGTACCAGAACGTGTACCAGGCGTGGTTGGCGATTTTTTCCTGCGGCTGCTTTTCCACGTACAGCCAGACCAGCGCGAGGAACGTCACCAGCGGCAGCGCCGCCAGCAATGCGCCCAGCTTGTCGCTGCGCTTGGCTGCTTCGGACACGGCGACCACCACCGCCGCGGTGATCAGGTATTTGGTGACGAGCCAGCCCATCGTTTTTATAGTTGGTGCACCACCAGGCGGAATTCTGGGTCGTCCTCGAAGGTGCGCACCTCAAAGCCCAGGCGCCGCATCAGCTTGAGCATGGTCGGGTTGTTGGCCAGCACCAGGCCCTGGATCTCGGCCAGGCCGCGATCGCGCGCCACGTCCATGATGCTGAGCATCAGGCGCGAGCCCAACCCTTTGCCGGCGAAGTCGTCGGCCACCAGCAACGCGAACTCGCAGCTCGTCTGGTCGGGGTTGGTCACGTAGCGCGACACGCCCACGATGCGCTCCTTGTGGCTCACCTCGCCCTCCTCGTCCACCACGCGCTCGCGGTGCACGGCCACCAGGGCCATTTCGCGGTCGTAGTCGATGAGGGTGAAGCGCGCCAGCATCGAAGGCGGCAGTTCGGCCAACTGCGACACGAAGCGGAAGTAGCGGCTCTCGGGCGATAGTTCCTTGACCAGGCGCTGCACCATCTGCGCATCGTCCGGGCGGATCGGTCGCACCAGATACTCACCCCCGCCGCGCAGCGGCCACACCGCCTCATAGCGCGCCGGGTACGGCAGGATGGAGAGGTGGCCGTAGTGCCCGTAGCCGGCTACCTCGCCGCGCGAGCCGCCCTGGGCGGTTTCATGGATGACGATGCGCGCGTCCACGGCCACGGCGCCCTGCTCGTCCACGATCAGGGGGTTGATGTCCATCTCGCGCAGCTGGGGCAGCGCGCAGACCATCTCGGACACGCGCAGCAACACCTGCTCCAGCCCTTCCAGGTCCACGGCGGTGGCGCCGCGCCATTCGCCCAGCGTCTCGGCCACGCGCGAGCGGTCGATGAGCCGCCGCGCCAGGAATTGGTTGAGCGGCGGCAACTCCATCGCGCGATCGTTGATGAGCTCGATCATCGTGCCGCCGGCGCCAAAGGTGATCACCGGGCCGAAGGGCTCGTCGCTGACCAGGCCGATGCAGGTCTCGCGCCCGCGGCGCCCGCGTGCCATCTTCTGCACCGTTACGCCGTTGATGCGCGCACCGGGCTGTACCCGCGCCACACGCTGCACCATGTCGGTGTAGGCATCGCGCGCGGCCGATCCGTTGTGCACATTCAGCGCCACGCCGCCCACGTCGGACTTGTGCGCGATATCGGGCGAATCGATCTTGAGCGCCACGGGGAAGCCGAGCTGCGTGGCGATCATCATCGCCTCGTGGCTGCTGCGCGCCAGCAGCGTCTTGGTCACCGGGATGTGGAAGGCCGCCAGCAGCGTCTTGGACTCCATCTCGGTCAGCACGTTGCGCCGCTCGGCCAGCACGCTCTCGATCACCAGGCGCGCGCCCTCGATGTCGGGCTTGGACAGCGTCGTGAGCGGCGGCGGTGTCTGCTGCAAAAGCTGCTGGTTCTGGTAGAACGAGGCGATGTTGCCGAAGGCGCCCACCGCGGCTTCGGGCGTTCGGAAGGTGGGAATCTGCGCGGCCCGCAGGATGCGGCGCGCCGGCACCACCGAGGCGTCGCCCATCCAGCACGACAGCAAGGGCTTGGAGGCCAGGCGCTTGGCATCGGCCAGCACGGTGGCCACGGCTTCGGCGTCGGCGCCCGCCTTGGGCGAGAAGATGGCCAGCAGGCCATCGATCTGCTTGTCACGGAACGCCGCCTCCAGCGCCAGGCGATAGTGCTCCGGCCCCGCTTCTTCCGACAGATCGATCAGGTCGGCCAGCGAGGCCAGCGGCGGCAGCTTGGGTGCCAACGCAGCGCAGGTCTCGGGCGAAAAGCGGCCCAGGTCCAGGCCGATCTCGTTCTCCCAGTCGGCCGCCAGCACGCCGGGGCCGCCGCCGTTGGTGATGATGGCCAGGCGCTTGCCTACGGGCCGGTAGCGCGAGGCCAGGCACTTGGCCGCCGAGAACAGCTCCACGAACGAGCGCACGCGCACGGCGCCCGCGCGGCGCAGCGCGGCGTCGAACACATCGTCGCTGCCCACGATGGCGGCGCTGTGCGTCTGCGCCGCCTCGTTGCCTGCAGGCTTGCGCCCCGCCTTGAGCACCACCACGGGCTTGGCATAGGCCGCCGATCGCAGGGCGCTCATGAATCGGCGCGCATTCTGGATGCCTTCCATGTAGACCACGATGCTCTGCGTGCGCGCATCGTTGGCCAGGAAGTCCAGCGCCTCGCTCAGCCCCACGTCGGTGTGCGGGCCCAGCGAAATCACGCTGGAAAAGCCCACCGCGTTGTTGCTGGCCCAGTCCAGGATGGACGAGGTGAGCGCGCCCGACTGACACACCAGCGCCAGCGACCCCTCGCGCGCCAGCGGCCCCGCGGCGCTGGCATTCAATTGCAGCGACGGCCGCTGCATGCCCAGCGAATTGGGCCCCAGCAGGTGGATGCCCTCGCGACGCGCGATCTTGCGCAGCTGCTCGGCCAGTTGCGCATCCACGCCGTTGGACAGCACCAGTGCCGAGCGGCAGTTGATGCGCCCCGCTACCTCCAGCGCGGCGGGCAGGTCCTGCGGCGGCTGGGCGATGATGGCCAGGTCCGCACGCGTCTGCGCCAGGTCGGCCAGCGTGCCGCTGGTATGGATGTCCAGGTAGGTGAGCGTGCCCGTGAAGCGCTGGGCGGCCAGCGCCTCGCGCAGCACCTTGGCCTGGGGCGTGTGCGTATCGGGCGCATCGGCGTTGCCGGCCAGCACGACGATGGAGCTGGGCGTGAACAGGGGCGTGAGGTAGTGCTTGTCCATCATGATGGAGCGATTCTCTGCCATCCCGGCATTGCTTGGCGAGACAGGCAACGCCGGCGGCTTGCGCTGTGTCAGCGCCCTCGCAGTCGTGGTCGCAGTCGTGATCGCAGGAAACGCGGGCGGACCGCTCAGTCGGGACGGTCGTCCACGGCCTCGCGCAGGCGCTGCAGGACGGCCAGGGCCGTGTCCAGGGCCGCGCCGCGGTGCTCCTCGGTGAATGCCACGCAGCGCTCGGACAGCGCCATCCGCCGCTGCGGGTCCTGCGCCAGGGCGGTCGCGGCGGCCACGCCCTCGGCCATGTCGGCCACGCGCAGCGCGGCGCCGGCGTCGATGGCCAGGCGCGCGGCCTCGGCAAAGTTGAACGTGTGCGGGCCCATGACCACAGGGCAGCCGCCTGCCGCGGCCTCGATGAGATTCTGCCCGCCCAGCGGCGCAAAGCTGCCTCCCAGCAGCGCCACGTGGGCCAGGCCGTAATACAGCGCCATCTCGCCCAGCGAGTCGCCCAGCCACACATCGGCGCTGTCCGGCTGCGCGGTCCACTGGCTGCGCCGCGACACGCGCAGGCCGGCGGCCTCGCACAGGCGCTGCACCTCGTCAAAACGCTGGGGGTGGCGCGGGACCACCAACCACTGCACGGATTGATTTACTCCTGAATCAATAGCTGCTGGCGCTTGAATGGCGGGCGCTAGAGGCGTTTTTTGCTTCAAAACCTCCAGCCACATGGCCTCTTCGCCCTCGCGGCTGCTGGCAAGCAGCACCACCGGTCGGGCGCTGGCGGCGCGCCACGCGCGGCCCTGCGCCTGCAGGGCGGGTGACGGCACCACGTCGAACTTCAGGTTGCCGAAGACTCCTGCCACATGCGCGCCCACGTCGCGCAGCCGGGCGGCGTCGTCCTCGGTCTGCGCCCACACGGCCGACAGGCCGGCGTAGGCCGGGCGCGACAGCCAGCCCAGCCGGCGCGCGCCGGCGCGCGACTTTTCGTTGAGCCGCGCGTTGGCCAGCACCAGCGGGATGCGCCGCCTGCGGCAGGCCGCGACGAGGTTGGGCCAGATCTCCGTCTCCATGAGGATGCCGATGGACGGGCGGAACTGCCGCAGAAAGCGCCGCACGGCCCCGGGCGTGTCCCAGGGCTGCCACACCTGCACGTCGCCGGGCAGCAGCAGCTTTTCGCCCTCGGCCCGGCCCGTGGCCGTGCCGTGGGTGAGCAGCAGGCGCATGCCGGGCAGCAGCGGGCGCAGTTCCTTCAGCAGGATGGCCGCCGCGCGTGTCTCCCCCAGGGAGACGGCGTGGATCCAGATGAACTGCTCGTCGGCCTCGGTCTCCGATGACGGCGACAGGCTGTCCATGGGCGGCGGGTAGTGGCCGAAGCGCTCGGGCACGGCCACGGCGTAGCCGGGCTCGGTGAGCGCACGGCGGCGCAGCTTGCGCATCAGCAGCGGCGTGGCCAGCCACACGGCCAGGCTGTAGAGCCACAGTATGAGCTGGTGCATGCCGCCCGCGCTGCCCGCGATCAGTGCGCGGCGCCGCCCACCTGGGCGCCGGGCTTCACGCGTTCCAGCAGCGCCAGCATGGCGGCTTCGATGCGCTGCAGCGCGGCGTCGGTGTGGCCCTCGAAGCGCAGCACCAGCACCGGCGTGGTGTTGCTGGCGCGGATCAGGCCAAAGCCATCGGGCCAGTCCACGCGCAGGCCGTCGATGGTGCTGATGCGGGCCGGCGCCGCAAACGCGTCGGCCGCCAGCGCCTGCAACTCGGCCGTCAGGCGATGGGGCTCGCCCTCCTCGCAATGCACGTTGAGTTCGGGCGTGGAATGGCTTGTGGGCAGGGCGTTCAGCACGGCGCTGGGGTCGGCATGGCGGCTCAGGATTTCCAGCAGGCGGCAGCCTGCATACGTGCCGTCGTCAAAACCGAACCAGCGTTCCTTGAAGAAGATGTGGCCGCTCATCTCGCCGCCCAGGGGCGCGTCCAGCTCTTTCATGCGTGCCTTGATGAGCGAATGGCCGGTCTTGTACATCTGCGGCTGGCCGCCCGCGGCCTCGATGGCGGGCGCCAGCCGCTGCGTGCACTTCACGTCGAACAGGATGGGTGCGCCCGGCACGCGCGAGAGCACATCCTGGGCGAACAGCATCATCTGCCGGTCGGGGAAGATGTTCTGGCCGTCCTTGGTCACGATGCCCAGGCGGTCGCCGTCGCCGTCGAAGGCCAGGCCCAGTTCGGCGTCGCTGCTCTTCAAGGCCTCGATCACGTCGCGCAGGTTGTCGGGCTTGCTGGGGTCGGGGTGGTGGTTGGGGAAGTTGCCGTCCACCTCCGAAAACAGCTCGATCACCTCACAGCCCAATGCACGGAAGATGCCGGGCGCCGACGCGCCGGCGATGCCGTTGCCGCTGTCCACCACGATCTTCATGGGCCGCGCGAGCTTCACGTCGCCCACGATGCGTTGCACGTAGGCGGGCAGCACGTCCTCATGGCGCACGTGGCCCCCTTCGCGCAACTGCCAGCTCTGCTGCTCCATGGTGCGGCGTAACTGCTGGATTTCCTCGCCGTAGATCGCGCGACCGGCCAGCACCATCTTGAAGCCGTTGTAGTCCTTGGGGTTGTGGCTGCCCGTGACCTGGATGCCGCTGGCGCACAGCGTGCTGGCCGCGAAGTACAGCAGGGGCGTGGTGCTCATGCCGATGTCGATGACCTCAATGCCCGCGTCCACCAGGCCCTGGATCAGCGCGGCCGAGAGTGCCGGGCCCGACAGGCGCCCGTCGCGTCCCACGGCCACCGTACGCTCGCCCTGCGCGAGTGCGGCGGTGCCAAAGGCCCGGCCGAGGGCACGGGCCACGTCGTCGTTGAGCGTGCTGGGCACGATGCCGCGGATGTCGTAGGCCTTGAAGATCGCGGGAGAAAGCTGCACAGGGGATTCCTTGGAGATAAGGGGCGGGACCGGGAGGTCCGCCGTCCAGGCAAGGCCGGCAGGAAGGCCGGCAGGAAGGCGGGAATTGTAGGCCCGGACCGGGCGCGCCCCTGTCAGCCGGGGACCCCCCTGAGGCAGGCCAGGCGCATGTCCGAAAACGGCCAGTAGAACGGCTGCGCGTGCCTATCATGGCCCCATGCCCGACGTTCTTCATTCCCCTGCTCCACCCGCCAGCACCGCCTCTGCGGCGGACGACGACGAGGCCCGCTACCTGGCCCTGCGGGCCCGGGATGCGCGTTTTGACGGACGGTTCTTCACCGGCGTGACCTCCACCGGAGTCTACTGCCGTCCCGTCTGTGCCGTACGCACGCCCCGGCGCGAAAACTGCCGTTTTTTTACGCTGGCGGCGCAGGCCGAGAGTGCCGGCTTTCGCCCCTGCCTGCGCTGCCGGCCCGAGCTGGCGCCGCAGGCGCTGGCCTGGTCGGTGCAGGACGCATCGGGCATCCTCGTGCGCCAGGCGCTGCGGATGCTGGATGCGCCGCAGTCCTGGGGCGCGTGCGAAAGTGGCGCCGTGGTCGCGCAGCTGGCTGCGCGCCTGGGCGTGAGCGACCGGCACCTGCGCCGCATCTTCGAGGCCGCGCTGGGCATCTCGCCGTTGCAGTACCTGCAGACGCGCCGTCTGCTGGCGGCCAAGCAGTTGCTGACCGATACCGATCTGCCCGTCACCCAGGTGGCGCTGGCCAGCGGGTTTGCCAGCGTGCGCCGCTTCAACGCGGCTTTCAATACCCACTACGGACTCAATCCCACCCAGTTGCGCCGGCAAGGCGCCGCACCCGATGGGGTGCAGGCAGGCGCCCGTGCAGTGCGTCTGGGCCTGCGCCCGCCCTACGACACGGCCGCGCTGATGGGCTTTCTGGCGGCGCGGCAGATCCATGGCATGGAGAGCATCCGCACCGGGCCGGGGGCGCAGGTTCTGCGCAGAACGGTGCGGCTGGCAAGCGCGGGCACCGTTTTCACCGGCTGGCTGGAAGCCGGCTTCGATGACGGGCGCCCCCAGCTGTGGCTGCGCGTCAGCGACGGCCTGCAGCCCGTGCTGCCGCAGCTTATCGCGCGGGTGCGCGCATTGTTCGACCTGGACGCGGACCCGCAGGCCATCAACGCGGTGCTGCACCCCTCCTTCCCGGAGGGCGACGGTCTGCGTGTGCCGGGCGCGTTCGACGGCTTCGAGCTGGCGGTGCGCGCCGTGCTGGGCCAGCAGATCACGGTGGCCGCCGCGCGCACGCTGGCGCAGCGGCTGGTGGAACGCTTTGGCGAGCCCATCGCCACGCCATGGCCGGACCTGCATCGGCTGTTTCCCACACCGGCCGCTCTGGCCGGGGCAGAAGGGGACGCACTGGGCAGCCTGGGCATCGTGCGCCAGCGGCAGGCCGCCATCGTGGCGCTTGCGCAGGCCGTGGACGCGGGAACGCTGCTGCTGGATGCCAGCGCCGACGTACCCGCCACGCTGGACGCGCTGCGTGCGCTGCCCGGTATTGGCGACTGGACGGCGCAGTACATCGCCATGCGCGCCCTGCGCTGGCCCGACGCCTTTCCGGCCGGGGACGTGGCGCTGCACAAGGCGCTGGGCGTGCAGGGCCAGCCGCAACCCGCGCGCGCCGCCACCGAAGCAGCGCGCGCCTGGCGCCCCTGGCGCAGCTATGGCGTGCTGCGCGCGTGGAGTGGTTTGGCTCTGGCGCTATCAGACCAATAGCTGCCGGCGCTGGGTGCGCCTGCGCAAAAGGCAAATTTCGCGTTTAATGAAGGATTCACCATGCAATACCCCCGCGACACCGTGCAAAGCCGCATCGCAACGGCCCTGGGCGACGTGCGCCTGGCCGCCAGCGCGAAAGGCCTGGTCGGGCTCTGGTTCGACGGCCAGCGCCACCAGCCCGCGCAACTGGATGCCGCGCCCGCGTGGCCCACAGACGATGCGCATCCCGTGCTGCGCGGGGCGGCCCAGCAACTGCAGCAGTTTCTGCGGGGCGAACGCACGCGGTTCGATCTGCCGCTGGACCTGTCGGGCGGCACACCCTTCCAGCAGGCCGTGTGGCAGGCGTTGCTGGCCATTCCGCACGGCGCCACCACCAGCTATGGCGCGCTGGCACGCCAGATCGGCCGGCCTACCGCGGTGCGTGCCGTGGGCGCTGCCGTGGGGCGCAACCCCCTCAGCGTCGTCGTGCCCTGCCACCGCGCCGTCGGCAGTGCGGGCGCCCTCACCGGCTACGCGGGTGGGCTGCCGCGCAAGAAGGCACTGCTGGCGCTGGAGTCGGGCCCGCAAGCCCGCGCCATTCCCTTCACCCCTCTATTGAATTTCGCATGACAGCACCACACACCAGCGCTGAAGCCCTCTCCCCCCCCGCGCCCGCCTGGGTGGGCGAGTTCGTGCTGCTGTCCAGCCTGTGGGGGGCGTCGTTCCTCTTCATGCGCCTGGGCGCGGCCGAGTTCGGCCCGCTGCCCATGGCCGGGCTGCGCGTGCTGATGGCGGCCCTGTTCCTCTGGCCCTTCCTGCTGCACCGGGGCGAATGGCCCGCGCTGCGGCGCCACTGGCGGCCCGTGCTGTTCGCCGGGCTCATCAACTCGGCGATTCCGTTCGCGCTGTTCGCCTGGGCTGTGATGCACATAGCCACCGGGCTGACATCGATTCTCAATGCCACGGTGCCGCTGTTCGGCGCGCTGGTGGCCTGGCTGTGGCTGGGCGACCGCATCAGCCGGCTGCGCTGGGCGGGGCTGGCGCTGGGCTTCGTCGGCGTGGCGCTGCTGGCCTGGCGCGCACCGGCTGGCGTGGGCGCCAGCGGCAGTCAGGCGGGCTGGGCCATCGCGGCGTGCCTGCTGGCGTCCACCTGCTATGCGGTGGCCGCCAGTTACGCACGGCGCTACCTGGTGGGCATTCCGCCACTGGCCACGGCCACGGGCAGCCAGGTGGGCGCGGCGCTCGGGCTGGCCCTGCCCATGTGGTGGGCCTGGCCCGCGCAGACGCCGAGCCTGCGCGCCTGGGCGGCCATCGCCGCCATTGCCGTGCTGTGCACGGGCATTGCGTACATCCTCTACTTTCGCCTGATTGCCAATGCCGGCCCCAGCCGGGCGCTGGCCGTGACTTTCCTGGCGCCCGTGTTCGCAGTGTTCTACGGCGCGGTGTTTCTGGGCGAAGCGGTGACGCCGTGGATGCTGGGCTGCGGCGTGGTCATTGCGTGCGGCACGGCGCTCTCCACGGGGTTGGTGGGCGGCGCGGTGCGGCCGGGTACAAAGGCGCCCTGACGCGCCGCGGCAGGGTTTCACCCGACGCCTGCGGGTCCGCTGCGCGACGCGCGGCACGCACATGGACCGCCGGGCGCAATACACTCTGAAACATGTCGCCTTGCGCCCTCGCCGTATTCCCTGCCGTTGCACGCATCCCCGGGCCGCGGCCCGCGGGCGCTGCGCCATTGCGCCAGGACGGCGGGGACCGCAGGGGCGACCAGCGCGCGGATGCACAGGAGGGATATGCCCACTGAGGTGTTCCTCTCTGGCATCGTGCACCTGCTGCTGATCGCCGGGGCGACCGCGCTGCCGCAATCCGTCCTGCTGCAACCCTCGCGCGGCGTGCGCATCGCGCTGGGCCTGGTGGCCGGGGCTGCGTCGACGCTGGTGGCCCTGCAGGGCATGCCGCTAGACGCGCCCGGGGTGGCGTACATCCACCCGCCCATCATCGTTTCCGCCGCGTTCCTGTTCGGGCCGTTGTGCGGTGGCGTGGCCGCAGTGGCTGCGCTGGCCAGCGGCTGGCTGGACGCGCCGGCCCACTGGGGCGCCATGATCAGCCTGTCCGCGGCCTGTTGGCTGATGGGCTGCCTGGCGTGGCTGCTGGGGCGCTCGACACGCTTGACGGCGATATCGCTGGTGGTCGCGCTCACCGTGCTGGTGCCGCCCGCGCTGCTGCCCTGGACCGAGACGGCCAGCGCCCTCGCCGCGCAGGGGGGATCGGCCCCGTGGCAGGGCATCCCCTGGCGCTACGCCTTCGGCGTGGTGGCGCTGTGCGGCGCCGTCGAGCTGCTGCGCGCGCGGGCCCGGTCGCTGCAGACGCTGGGACAGCACGAGGACGAGCTGCTGCGCGTGCTCAAGGCCTCGGGCGGCGGGCGCTGGGAATGGGATCTGCGCAACAGCCGCTTTACCTACCACGGGCGCTTTTACCGGGCTTTCGGCCTGGCCAACAGCCCCGACGACGAGGACTTCACACCGCTGCGCGCCTTCGATGTGCGCGAGTCATGGCAACGCTGGAACGCCCGGCGCCACCCCGACGACCGCGAGCGCCTGGGCGCGTACCTGCAGCGCGTGCAGGACGGACTGGAAGAGAGCTTCCATGCAGAGTCGCGCATGCGCGATGACGAGGGCCACTGGCGCTGGGTGGTCTCGCGCGGGCACGCGGTGGAGCGCGACTCCGCCGGCCGGGTCCTGCGCATGGCCGGCATTGACCTGGACATCACCGAGCACCACGAGATGCGCGACGCGCTGCGCGTGTCCGAAGCCAAATACACCACCGTCTACCAGACACTGCCCGACGCCGCGGGCATCACCCGCCTGTCCGACGGGTGCTACCTGGACGTGAACCCTGCGTTCGAGCGGTTGCTGGGCAAGCCGCGCGACCAGATTTTGGGGCGTTCGTCCATGGAACTGGGCGTGTGGGGCGACACGCAGGAGCGCGCCCGCCTCACCGAAGCGCTGCGCAATCAGGGCGAGGTCCGCGGCCTGCCGATGACGGCGCTGCGCGACGGCGCCGAAGTGCCGGGCCTCATGTCGGGACGGGTGTCGCGCATTGAGGGCGAGGACTGCCTGGTCTTCGTGTTCCACGACATGACGCAGGAGCGCCGTGTGCGCGATGAATTGCTCGCCGCCAACCGCCTGCTGCGCCAGGCGGGCTGGATGGCGCGGCTGGGCGTGTGGGAGGAAGAGCCGGGCAAGGGCATCACCTATTGGTCCGACGTGTGCTTCGACATCCACGGGCTGGACCCAGGCACGCCGCTGCCGCGCGACTACGTGCAGCAGTTCGTCGCACCCGCCTGGCGGGAAGCCATGCACGCAGCCCTGCGCGACTGCCTGCGCAAGCGCACTGTGTGGAGCCAGGAAATCGAGATCGTGCGCGCCGATGGGCGCCTGGTCTGGGTGCGCGTGCGCGGGGAGCCCATCATCGAGGGCGACCGCGTGGTGCGCGTGCGCGGCATCCTGCAGGACATCGACGAGCCGCGCCGCGCGGCGCAGCGGCTGCGTTCTTCCGAAGAACGGCTGGCGCGCATCTTCCAGCTGCTGCCCTACCCGCTGGGGTTCTCGCGCCGCGAGGACGGCACCTACCTCGACGTGAATCCGGCGTGGGAGCAGGCCCTGGGCTACACCCGCCAGGAAGCCGTGGGGCGCACGGTGGTGGAACTGGGCATCTACTCCGCCCCCACCCGCGCGGCGCTGCTGGAGGCGGCGACGGCCGAAGGGCAGCTTGTGGGCTACGAGCTGGAACTGACCACGCGCGGCGGCGACAAGCGCACCGTGCTGCAGTCCATGAGCCCCATCGAAGTGAACGGCGAGGCCTGCTGGCTGTTCGGCCTGCACGACATCACCGAGCGCAAGCAGACCGAACAGCGCGTACGCGAACGCGAGGAACTGCTGTCGCTCACCATCGCGGCGGCGGCGCTTGGCCTGTGGGACTGGAACCTGCACAGCGGCGAAGTCACGGGCGACGCGCGCTGGCGCGCCATGTACGGGCTGGCGCCCGTGGAGCTCGGGGCCAGCGCCGCCGTGCACTGGGCGTCGGGTATCACGCCGGAAGACATCGACGTGGTCACCCAGGAACTGCAGCGCCACCTGCAGGAGCCGCACAAGCCGTTCGACGTGACCTGCGAGGTGCTTGCCCCCCAGGGCGACGGCCGCTGGATCCGCAGCGTGGGCAAGGTGGTGGCGTACGACGCCGCCGGGCAGCCCGCGCGCATGGTGGGCATGTCCATCGACGTGAGCAGCCAGCGCGCGCAGGAGCGGCAACTGGAGCGCATGGCCCATTACGACGCACTCACCGGCCTGCCCAACCGGGTGATGCTGGAGCGGCGGCTGCGCGCAGGCATGGAGCACAGCCGTGCGCGCGGCCAGCAATTGGGCGTGGCCTACCTGGACCTGGACGGCTTCAAGCCCGTCAACGACCGCCTGGGCCACGCGGCGGGCGACCGGCTGCTGGTGGTGGTGGCCGAGCGGCTCAAGCGCGCCCTGCGCCTGACCGACTCGGTGGCGCGGCTGGGCGGAGACGAGTTCGTGATCCTGCTGTCGGGCTTGGCCCATGCCGAGGAATGCGAGCGGCGCCTGCACACGGTGATGGAAAGCGTCGCGGCCCCGTACACGCTGGACGGCGAGCGCGTGCTGGTCACCGCCAGCATCGGCTACACCCTCTACCCCGACGATGAGGCCGACGCCGACACCCTGTTGCGCCATGCCGACCAGGCCATGTATGCGGCCAAGCAGGCGGGGCGCAACCGCTTCCATGGCTTTGACGCTGCCGAGGAGCGCGCCCGGCAACTGCGGCGCGAGCAGTGCGGCGAACTGCTGCGCGCGCTGCAGCGTGGCGAACTGACACTGTTCCTGCAGCCCAAAGTGGACATGCGGCTGGGCACCGTGGTGGGGGCCGAGGCCCTGGCCCGCTGGCAGCACCCCGAGCGCGGCCTGCTGTCGCCCGTGCATTTCCTGCACCTCATCGAAGGGCACACCGAGCTGCAGATGCGTTTTGGCGAATGGGTGGTGGACACCGCGCTGCAGCAGATCGCCCGCCTGATGGCACAGGGTCTGGAACTGCCCGTCAGCATCAACATCACGCCCGAGCACCTGCACCGCCGGGGCTTTGCGGACTGGATGGCGTTGCGCCTGGCGCAGCACCCCGCGGTGACGGCGCGGCTGCTGGCCATCGAGCTCACCGAAAGCGCCGCGCTCTACGACATCGACCACGTGGCGCGGGAGCTGACCAGACTGCGCGCGCTGGGCATGCAGATCTCGTTCGACGACTTCGGCACGGGCTACTCGTCGCTGGCGTACCTGCGCCGCCTGCCCATGGACCACCTCAAGCTGGACCGCAGCTTTGTCGCCGGCATGCTGGGCGATGCGGGCGACCGGGCCATCGTGCAGGGCGTGATCGGCCTGGCGCATTCCTTTGGCTGCGGCATCGTGGCCGAAGGGGTGGAAACGGTGGAGCAAGGCCTGGCGCTGCTGCAGATGGGCTGCCACCATGCGCAGGGCTACTGCATCGCCATGCCCATGCCCGTGGAGCAGTTCATGGACTGGGCGAAGGCCTGGCAGGCCCCCGCACCATGGCGCGCCACAAGCCAGGCCGCCGCGCCCGTACCACCGGCGGCGGCGATAGCCGCTTGATGGCGTATCGAATCAAGCAATAAAAAAGCTTCCAGCGCCCGTCCATCAAGCGCTAGAAGCTATCAAATCGAGAGCAAATTCCCGCGCGTCAGCCCAGCAGTTCCTTGATCTGCTGCAGTGCCACGGGGTCTTCCATGGTGGTCAGGTCGCCCGTGTCGCGGCGCTCGGCCACGGCCTGCAGGGCGCGGCGCAGCAGCTTGCCGCTGCGGGTCTTGGGCAGCATCGTCACGAACAGCACGCGCGCCGGGCGGGCCACGGCGCCCAGTTGGGTATCGACCTGCTTCATCACCTCGCCTTCCAGCTTCAGGCGCGCGGCCTCGTCGGTGAGGCCAGAGGCATCGCGCGGCACCGCGAAGGCCATCGCGACTTGGCCTTTCAGCGCGTCGGCCACGCCCACCACGGCCACCTCGGCCACATTGGGGTGGCCGGCGATGCATTCCTCGATCTCGCGCGTGCCCAGGCGGTGGCCGGCCACGTTGATCACGTCGTCGGTGCGGCCCAGGATGAAGTAGTAGCCGTCGGCATCGCGGATGCCCCAGTCAAACGTGCTGTAGACCAGCCGGCCGGGAATGCTCTTCCAGTAGGTGTTGACGAAGCGATCATCGTTGCGCCACACGGTCTGCAGGCAGCCAGGGGGCAGCGGCCCCTCGATGGCCACCACGCCCTTCTGGTTGGGCTGGGTCAGTTCCTCGCCCGTGGCCTCGTCGATCAGCTGGACGTTGTAGCCGTACACGGCCTTGCCCGGGCTGCCGAAGCGCGAGGTTTGCTTCTGCACGCCGTTGCACAGCGTGAGGATGGGCCAGCCGGTCTCGGTCTGCCAGTAGTTGTCGATGATGGGCACCTGCAGCGCGTCGCTGATCCACTGCGCCGTGGGCTCGTCCAGGGGCTCGCCTGCCAGCCACAGCGCCTTCAGGCTGCGGATGTCGTATTTCTTCAGGTAGGCCGGGTCTTGCTTCTTGAGCACGCGCACCGCCGTGGGGGCCGAGAACATGTGCGTGACCCGGTATTTCTCGACGATGCTCCACCAGATGCCCGCGTCGGGCCGCACCGGCAGGCCTTCGTACAGGATGGTGGTCATGCCGGCAATCAGCGGGCCGTAGATGATGTAGCTGTGGCCCACCACCCAGCCGATGTCGCTGGTACAGAAATAGGTGTCGCCCGGCTGTGCCTCGAAGATGTGGCGCATGCTGGACGCCAGCGCCACGGTGTAGCCGCCCGTGTCGCGCTGCACGCCCTTGGGCTTGCCGGTGGTGCCGCTGGTGTACAGGGTGTAGCTGGGCTGCGTGGCGTCCACCCAGATGCAGGGCACCTGTGCATCCATGTGCCGCGCGCGCAGTGCCGCCCAGTCGTGGTCGCGGCCCGCGCGCATGGCGGCGGGCGCGAGGCCCCGGTCCACCAGCAGCACGGCCGCGGGCTTGTGGGCCGACAGTTCGATGGCCTCGTCCAGCAGCGGCTTGTAGGGCACCACCTTGCCGCCGCGCGAGCCCGCATCGGCGCTCACGATCACCGTGGGCTCGGCGTCCTCGATGCGCGAAGCCAGCGACGACGACGCGAACCCGCCGAACACCACCGAATGGATGGCCCCGATGCGCGCGCACGCCAGCATGGCGAACGCCGCCTCGGCAATCATGGGCATGTAGATCAGCACGCGGTCGCCCTGGCGCACGCCCAGCGTCTGCAGGCTGGCGGCCATGCGCTGCACTTCCTGGTGCAGTTCGGCGTAGGTATAGGCGCGCTCGGTATCGGTTTCGGTGGAGATGGCCACCAGCGCGTTTTGCAGCGGGCGCTCTGTCAGGTGGCGGTCCACCGCGTTGTGGCACAGGTTGGTGGTGCCGCCCACGAACCACTTGGCGAACGGCGGGTTGCTCCAGTCGCAGATCTGCTGCGGCGGCTGCTGCCAGTCGATCAGGCGAGCCTGCTCGGCCCAGAAGGCGTCGCGCTCGTCGATGGAGCGGCGGTAGAACTCGGCATAGTCGGCGGCCATGGTGCTGTCTCCTTGGAATCCTCCGCGCCGACGTGGCGCGGGTCGGTGGTTATCCAAAATTCATAATTATTCATGCCGCGCTTGCGGGAAGCTGACGCGGTCGCAGACGCGGTCCTTGACGCAGTCGCTGACGCGGCGCTTGCCGCCCCTTCTATGCTCGGCCCACCTTCGTGCTTCACTATTCATAGCTGCTAGCGCTTGGTGGGTGTGCCTCAGAGACCTATTTTATCAAGGCCAGCATCTCCTTGAATGCCGGGTGCTCGCAGCTGCGCAGCCACTCGAAGGCCACCATCTCGGTGGTTACCAGCTCGGCGCCGGCGCCGGCCAGTCGGTCGAAGGCGGCGTCGCGGTTGCGCTCCGTGCGCGAGCTGCAGGCGTCCGTCACCACCCACACCTCGAATTCATCCTCCAGCAGATCGAGCGCCGTCTGCAGCAGGCAGACATGGGCCTCGCAGCCGGCCACCACGATGCTGGCGCGCTCCGGCGCCTGGGGCTCGCGGCCCTTTTGCAGGTGCTTGGGCAGGCTGCGCGCATTGCCGCCCTGGGGCTTGGCGGGCGGGCGCAGCCACTCGCCCAGGCCCTCCTCGGTGGCGCTGAAGTGCATCTTGGACAAGGTGCGCTGGCACAGCGCGCGCAACGCGGCGTCGTTGGGTCCCAGGCGCGAAGGGTTTTGCTCCGTGCCCCACACCGGCACGTCCATCAGCCTGGCAATCTGCGCCAGCCTGCGCGCGTTGGCCAGCACGGCTTCTGCCTCGAAGATGGCGGGCATCAGGCGTTCCTGGTAATCCACGAGAACGAGTTGGGATTCGGAGGCGTCAAGCAGCATGGCGGTCATCGTTGTTCAGTCGGGCGGTCATTGTCGCAGGCGCTACGGGTAGCAGCGGGGCAACAGCGCGCAAGTTCCCCGTGCGCCGCATGTCCCGATTCGGGCACAGGGGATGCCCCCTCGCAGCCGGTCCCGCACCGCGGCTCGCCCTCGCGCTGGCGTGTTCAACGTTGCCTCAGGCGCAGCAACTGCCCGTCCGGGCTGTCGGTGAGCAAGTACAACCAACCGTCCGGCCCCTGGCGCACGTCGCGGATGCGCGCGCCCAGGCCGTCCAGCAGGTACTCGTCGCGCACCACCTGCGCGCCCTGCAACTCCAGCCGGTGCAGCCGTGCGAACTTGAGAGAACCCACGAACAGGCTCCCCTTCCAGGCCGTGCCGTACCGGTCGCTGGTGAGAAAGGCCATCCCCGACGGCGCGATCGACGGCACCCAGTAATGCAGCGGCTGCTCCATGCCGGCCTTGGCCGTGCCCTCGCCGATCTTGCCGCCGCCATAGTTTTCGCCATAGGTGATCACCGGCCAGCCGTAGTTGCGGCCTGCTTCGGGGCGGTTGATCTCGTCGCCCCCTTGCGCGCCGTGCTCATGGATCCACAGCCGGCCGTCTGGCCCCCAGGCCGCTCCCTGGGGGTTGCGGTGGCCCCAACTCCAGATCTCCGGCAGCGCGCCCGCGCGGCCCGCCAGCGGGTTGCCAGGCGCCGCGCCGCCCGTGGGCGCTATGCGCACGACCTTGCCCAGGTGGTTGTCCAGGCGCTGGGCGTCCTCCTTGCGGCCGTAGCGCTCGCCCAGGGTGAGAAACAGATGGCCGTCCGGCGCCTGCACGATGCGGCAGCCAAAGTGCAACTGGCTCGCCACCTTGGGACGCTGGCTGAAGAGCACTTTCACGTCCTGCAGCGCCGCCGCGTCCGGCGCCAGCGTGGCGCTGGCCAGGGCCGTGCTGTTGCCGCCGCCCTTTGGTGCGGGTTCGGAGTAGCAAAAGAAGATGCGCCGGTTGCGCGCGAAGTCCGCATCGGTGATCACATCCAGCAGGCCGCCCTGCCCGCCCGCCGCCACTTGTGGCAACCCGGCCAGCGGCGGCCCCAGGCGCCCGTCAGCCTCTACCACGCGCAGGCGGCCGGGCCGCTCGGTGACGAGGAAGCGCCCGCCCGGCAAGAAGGCCAGGCCCCACGGATGGCTCAGGCCCGAAGCCACTACCTCCGCCGACGCCTCACCGCGCGCGGGCACGGGGGGGACGGGTGCGACCTCCTGGGAAAGCGCCTCGCCGCCCGCCAGCATGGCGGCAGCGGTCAATGCTATGTTAATAATAGCTGCTAGCGCTCTTCCAGTGTGGCTTGCAGGCACTTTTGGCACAGAGTTCATGGGAAAGATTCCTGGGATCAACCGTGGGTGCTGTCATGGTGCTGCGCCAGCGGGCTCTGCATGCGGCACGCGGGGCTACGCGGAGGGCCATGGCGCCGCGTTGACACCATGGCATGTGCATTGTGCGCGGCCGGGCCGCACAGGCAAACCCATCCTTCAGCGAACCCGCACGCGGCGGCCCGCGCAGCCGGCAGCGAAGCGCCGGCTACTGTCCAGGCAAGAGCGGGGCCTTGGCCTACAGCCCGCTCGGCATGCTGCCTGACCACACCATGCGCCGCCTGCTTAGCTGCGCGCGCCCCCAGCGCCCGCACGATGAGGCCACGCGATGCCCGCGTTGCCAACGAAAGGAAAAACCATGTCGATTTCCCTCCTGCTGCTCATCATCCTGGTGCTGATCCTGATCGGCGTGCTGCCGACCTGGGGGTACAGCCGTTCCTGGGGCTACGGTCCGGGCGGTGGTGTCGGGCTGGTGGTGGTGATCGTGCTCATCCTGCTGCTGATGGGGCGCATATAAAAAAGCGGGGCCTGCGCCCCGCTGTGGCGAGGGCCGCCGTGGGCGCGGCCGTGTGTCGTCACGAGGTCTGGCCGCCGCCCGCGGCGCCACTGGCGGCCGATTGGCTGCGCCGGTCAGGCTCCGAAGGACTGGAGATGTCGCGGATCGCCGTGCCGGACTGGCGCTCGTCCACGTTGGTGGCCACGTCGCCCAGCGACACGATACCCACCAGCCGCTGATCACGGTCCACCACGGGCAGCCGGCGCACCTGCATGTCGCGCATTGACGCGATGGCTTCGTCCACGGGCTGGTCTTCGTAGCAGTAGTACACCTCGCGGGACATGACCTCGTTCAGGCGCGAGTGGGTGCGCTCTTCGGCCAGGCCGCGCAGCACCATGTCGCGGTCCGTCACCATGCCCACCAGGCGCTCGCCATCGCACACCGGCAAGGCTCCCACATTCAATTCGCGCATGGCCTGCGCGGCGGTGGTGAGGGTGTCGTCGGGTGCCATGGTGCGGATCCCGCGGGTCATCACATCAGAAACTTTCTGCATAGCTCACTCCATTCATGAAAGACAAGGGTCAGGCGCGATCGCGCAAGACTTGGACACCCGTGGCCTCGGCGCAATGGTTGCAGCAGAAGATGCGCTCTCCCGCCTGCACGCCGTGGCCGATGATCGGCACCTCGCAGTGCCCGCACCGCGGCGCCAGGCGCGAAATAGCGCACTCAAAGCTGTCGAAGGTGTGCGGCTTGCCGTCCAGAATCACATCGAACGTGCGGTCGTAGGTATTGCCGCAGGTTTCGCACTGCTTGGCCATGGGAAGTCCTTTCTTGCAACGGATTGGCCTTCAGTGTGGAAAACGCGCAGGCGCCGGGCTGTAGGACCAGCCGCCGTACCGGGGAAGGCGCGCCTGCGCAATGCGTGGCTGGGCGGTACTGCCGACTTGGGCAGGATGCGACGCCCAAGCGATGAGGGGCCTGCCCTATTTCTGCCCTTGTCCTACAGCCGGGCATTTTTCCCAGGCGCAGAGTGGATCGATGCGGACCCTTCAAGGACGGCGCTCTACCGGACAGCCCTTGCTCCTGCTGAATACACCGCGGCGGCGCCGTCCACCGCGGATTCCGCGTGCCGGGGCGGGCCGTCCGCGCCCGCCGTCACATACCATGATCCCTGGATGAGGAGCCCCGTATGAGCAGTCCTCCCATCTTCGAACAACTGCAAGCCAAAGCCTCGCAATGGTGCTCGGAATATGGGCGCTACAAGGAGGAATGCCGCGTGTTCGCGGAGCACATGCGCGTGGAGTACATCGAATACCTGGGCGCGCGGTCGGCGGACATTGAGTTCCACGTGTTGAATGAAAATCTGGAGCGCATGAAGGACGAGGGAACCACCCTCTCGCCCCGATTGCAGCCGGGGGACGATGGCTTCATCTACTTCGGTCTCACGATCGTCTTCAAGATGAACCACGGATGTCTGGATGAGCATGTGCGCATCGGCGTGCAGCGCGTGCGCAACCAATGGCGTGTGCGCTGGAACCAGACGGAGATGGCGTATGGAGACCCGCCGCACCTCGCCTTCTTTCAGAAGGTAACCGCGCTCATCGAAGCCAAGTTCTCCACACCCTTTCACAAGCAGCGGGGTGCGCTGGGGTTCATTCCCGTGGTCAGCAACGACCACCTCGCCCTGCTGCCGCCCGCAGAGCTGCGCATTGCAGCGGAGGCCGACGCGCCCACCGCAGAAAGTGGCGGCCAGCCCGCCAAGGGGTAAGCGCCACCACGGCCCCAGCGCAACCGATTCCGACCTCTCCGTCAGAATCTTCTTACCTTTGCATGCAAATCCTGCGGCCTAGAGTGAATTGGCAGCGAGTCACTTTCGCCGCTTGTTCATTTCCCCCTTCACGCAGGAGCTTACGCATGCCCAGCCATACCTCCCAACGTCCCGCCAGCCGAGATCAGCGCGCCGGCACCCCGCCCCAGGCCAGCAGCCAGGGCGGGCGGGGATTTGCCTGCATGGACCCCGAGCGCCGGCGCGAGACGGCCTCGCAAGGCGGGCGCGCGGCCCATGCCTCGGGCAATGCACACGAATTCACCTCCGCCGAGGCACGCGCAGCAGGCGCCAAGAGCCATGGGGGCACCCACGCTTCCCGCGGCGCCGGCCAGAGCAGCCCTCGCCGCAGCAGCGACCGCTGACGCGCACTGGCCAGCAGGGCCGGGCCCGCCATGGCGCGTGCCCGGCCCTGTGGTTTTCAGCCGGTCATGTCAGCCACTTTTTATGCAGGAGCCAACGCCATGGAAACCGCCGCCCGTCATTGCCACATCGCGCCGCTTTGCCCCGATCCCGAACTTCCCCACTGGAAATCCCTGGGCTGAGCAGCAGTCCTCTCTCTTTCTGAACCTTCCACGGAGCCTTCTCATGAATACACCGGCCAGCCAGACGCCCTCCTCGCCCACCGCCGACGAGACCCAGCAACAACAGCGGGACATACAACAGCAGCAAGACCAAAAAGACGCCACCAAGTCCTCAGGCGACACCCAGCAATCGCAGAAGGCGGCACCCGGCCCGGGCCGCGAGGAGCCCGTTCCGCCCATGCCGGAGCAGCATCTGCAAAAGCCCGGGCACGAACATGCCATGGAGCTCCAGCCCCGTTTCGACGCGCCCCACTACAAGGGCAGCGGCAAACTGCAGGGCATGGCGGCCCTGATCACGGGGGGCGACTCCGGCATTGGCCGCGCGGTCGCGCTGCTGTTTGCCCGCGAGGGTGCCGACGTCGCCATCGTTTACCTGAGCGCCGACCAGGACGCGCAGGAGACCGCCCGCCTGGTGCAGGCGGAGGGCCGTCAATGCTTGGTCATTCGGGGTGACGTGAAAGACGCGGCTTTTTGCCGCGACGCGGTGAAGCAGGCCGTGGCCCAGCTCGGCAAGCTGAACATCCTGGTGAACAACGCCGCGTTCCAGGAACACGCCGAATCGCTGACGGACATCACCGAGGAACGGCTGGACGAAACCTTCCGCACGAACATCTACGGCTACTTCCACATGGCCACGGCCGCGCTGCCGCACTTGTCGCGCGGCGACGCGATCATCAATACCGGCTCCGTCACCGGCCTGCGGGGCAGCAAGAAGCTGCTGGACTATTCGGCCACCAAGGGGGCCATCCATGCCTTCACCAAAGCCCTCGCACACAACCTGGCGGAAAAGGGCATCCGCGTGAATGCGGTGGCCCCGGGGCCGGTATGGACGCCGCTGAACCCGGCGGACCAATCGTCCGAGGACATCGTTCACTTCGGCGAGAAGACGCACCTGGGCCGGCCGGCACAGCCCGAGGAGATTTCTCCGGCCTACGTGTTCCTGGCAGCGCCGTGCTGCTCCAGCTACATCACCGGGATCGTGCTGCCCATTACCGGCAATGCGGGAGACGGCGCCTGATGCGTCTGATGCCCATGCGCTGTGTTTCCAGTCAGCGCAGGGCACCTACCCGCCGATAGGACCGGTCCTACCGACCCGCGTACACCGCAACCGAAGAATGAATCACGCACATCAGGTTTTGTGCGCCCTTCACACCACCACTTCAGGAGAAATCGATGCCCAACAACAACCCGCAAGGCCACAACCAGTACACGGAGAACTCGAACCAGCGCAAGAGCCAGAGCCGCCAGGGTGGCGCCACCGCCAGCGGCCAGAACTCCACGCGATCGCAAGGCGATTCGAATGTGAAAAGCGGTTCATCCAACCGCAGTTCGAAGCAGCGCTGAGCGTTTTCAGCCCCCCTCTTCCACCCCTTTTTTTCAGGAGTACGCAATGGCATACCGAGACAACGACGAACGCAATTACCGCCAAGACCGCAGCCGTGACGATCATGACAATCGCATGGGCCGCGGCGGGCGCGAATCCCAGCAAGGCGGCGGCTACCGCGGCGGGGACGACCGGGAGCGCTATGCATCCTATGGCCAGGAAGGCAGCGGCTCCCAGCGCTCCCAGCGCGAGTGGGCCGGCGACTACCAGGGCATGCAACAGCAGCGCCCTTATGAGGAAAACTACCGCGACCGCTACGAGGCGGGTTATGACAGCGACTTCCGCGCAGGGTCGCGATCAGGCCAGGGCTACCAGGGCGGTGCCGGCTATGGCGGCGACTTTGGCGCAGGCGGGCAGCAGCAGGGTATGTATGGCGGCAACAACCCGATGCAGGGCTCGTACGGCCGCGGCTACCGCGGCGCTCAAGGCTATGGCGCCCAGGGGGGCGTGGGTCAGAGCGGCTACGGGGGGTACGGTTCGCAGGGGTACGGCTCCCAAGGCCAAGGTTATGAAGGCCATCGCGACGCGGACTTTGGTTCGCAGTACTCCGGCACGGGCGGAGAGCAGCGCGGACGCTTTCAGAACGACCCCGACTACCACCAGTGGCGCCAGGACCAATTGCGCCAATTGGATGACGACTACGACTCCTGGCGCAAGGAGCGCTATGAGAAGTTTGCCGATGACTTCAACACCTGGCGCACCTCGCGCGGCGGCGCCGGGCAAAAGAGCAGCGGAAGCAACAGCGCTACCTCATCCAGCCAGGGCACGTCGGGCAAGAACAAAGAACAGGGTTGATCCTCGCTGATCCCCTGGTCCGCAAGGCCCCCGCATGCGGGGGCCTTTTTCTGTATGCCTCAGCGTGCCCTAGCCTGCCGCTGGTTTACCTGGGACCAGCGATGCCGCCTCGCGCTGGCCCACGTCTTTCAGGAAGGCCCACACCGCCTGCATGCGCGCCAGGTGCTTGGCCTCGGCCGGCATGCTCATCCAGAAGGTGCGTGTGAACTCGGCCTCGTGGGGCAGCACGCGCGCAAGTACAGGGTCACGGTCGGCCAGGAACGCGGGCAGCACGGCCAGGCCCGCGCCGGCGCGCACGGCCTCGTACTGCGCGGTGATGCTGGTGCTGCGCAGCGCAAAACGCTCGGGCGGGTAGAGCTGGTCGATGAACTGCAGCTCTTTTGTGAACAGCAGATCGTCCACGTAGCTGATGAAGGCGTGGTGGCGCAGGTCTTCACGCTTGGCCACCAGCGGTCTGCGCGCCAGGTACTCGCGCTGGCCGTAGAGACGCAGGGTGTAGTCGGCGAGTTTGGTGACGATCACCGAGCCGCGCTTGGGCCGCTCCAGGGAGATCACGATGTCCGCCTCGCGCCGGCTCAGGTGCAGCATGCGCGGCAGAGCCAGCAGGTCGATGGACAAGTGCGGGTGCTTCTGTGTGAGCCGCGCCAGGTGCGGCGCCAGCACCACGGTGCCAAAACCCTCGGTGGCACCCACGCGCACCAGTCCGGAGGGGCCCGCGCCCGGCGAGTTGGCGGGCGATGCGCGCTCCACCCCCAGCACGGCGGCCTCCATGGCCTCGACGGCGGGCAGCAGGTGGCGGCCGGTTTCCGTCAACCGGTGTCCCGCTGCCTCGCGGGCGAACAGCGGCGCACCCATCTGTTTTTCCAGCGCCTGGATGCGCCGCGCCACTGTCGTGTGTTCCACACCGGTGCGGCGCGCGGCCCCTGCCAGCGTGCCGGTGCGCGCCAGCTCCAGAAAGTAGCGCAAATTGTCCCAATCCATGTGGCTCCTCTGCGGTGATGTGCAAATTTGCAAAGCCAAGGTGCGTGATTGTCTATTGCCTACGCAATTTCGCACAACTACGATGCAGCCCATGCCAAGTCGGCACTTGCCGTGCCGGCTTCATTGCAGACCACCCCAGGACCCCAGGAGACAACCATGGACGCATCCACCTCCCAGGCCGTGAAGGCCCCCACCGTCAAGCTGCTGATCGGCGGCCAGTTCGTCGAGTCCAAGACCACCCAGTGGCGCGACGTGGTGAACCCCGCCACGCAGCAGGTGCTGGCGCGCGTGCCCTTCGCCACGCCCGACGAGATCAACGCCGCCGTGGCCTCCGCCAAGGAAGCCTTCAAGACCTGGAAGAAGACCCCCATCGGCACGCGCGCACGCATCTTCCTGAAGCTGCAGCAGCTCATTCGCGAGAACATGAAGGAACTGGCCGCCCTGCTGACGGCCGAACAGGGCAAGACCCTGCCCGACGCCGAAGGCGACGTGTTCCGCGGCCTGGAAGTGGTGGAGCACGCTGCCAACATCGGCACGCTGCAGCTGGGCGAGCTGGCCAACAACGTGGCCAACGGCGTGGACACCTATTCCATCATGCAGCCGCTGGGCGTGTGCGCCGGCATCACGCCGTTCAACTTCCCCGCCATGATCCCGCTGTGGATGTTCCCCATGGCCATCGCCACGGGCAACACCTTCGTGCTCAAGCCGTCCGAGCAGGACCCCATGGTCACCATGCGCCTGTGCGAACTGGCGCTGGAGGCCGGCATCCCCGCCGGCGTGCTGAACGTGGTGCATGGCGGCGAAGACGCCGTGAACGCCATCTGCGACCACCCGGACATCAAGGCCATCAGCTTCGTGGGCTCCACCAAGGTGGGCACCCATGTGTACAACCGCGCCAGCCTCAACGGCAAGCGCGTGCAATGCATGATGGGTGCGAAGAACCACGCCATCGTCATGCCTGACGCCAACAAGGAGCAGACGCTGAACGCCCTGGCCGGCGCCGCCTTCGGTGCGGCCGGCCAGCGCTGCATGGCCCTGTCGGTCGCCGTGCTGGTGGGCGAGGCGCGCAACTGGATCCCCGAGCTGGTCGAGAAGGCCAAGACGCTGAAGGTGTCCGCCGGCACCGAACCCGGCACCGACGTGGGCCCGCTGGTGAGCTGCGCCGCGCTGTCGCGCGTCGAGGGCCTGATCGAGCGCGGCATTGCCGACGGTGCCACGCTGGAACTGGACGGCCGCAAGCCCCAGGTGCCGGGCTACGACAAGGGCAACTTCGTCGGCCCCACGATCTTCAGCGGTGTGAAGCCCGGCATGAGCGTGTACGACCAGGAAATCTTCGGCCCCGTGCTGTGCCTGGCCGGCGCCGAGGACATCGACGAGGCCATCGAGTTCATCAACGCCAACCCCAACGGCAACGGCACGGCCATCTTCACGCAGTCCGGCGCTGCCGCGCGCAAGTTCCAGGAAGACATCGACGTGGGCCAGGTGGGCATCAACGTGCCGATCCCCGTGCCCGTGCCGCTGTTCTCGTTCACCGGCAGCCGCGCCTCCAAGCTCGGCGACCTGGGCCCCTACGGCAAGCAGGTGGTGCTGTTCTACACGCAGACCAAGACCGTCACGGCGCGCTGGTTTGACGACAGCACCACCAGCCACGGCGTGAACACCACCATCAGCCTGAAGTAAGCGGCGCCGCGCGGTGCGCGCATGGTGAAATCACAGGCATGACACGATGCGTGAGACCCCATGCCGCCCGCCTGCGCACCCTGGCCGCTGCGTGCGCCCTGTTGGCTGCCACGCAGGCACAGGCGCAGGCCGGCGCTGCCTGCCGCCCCGGTGGCACGGTGGATGAGACCAACGCCTGCGCCGTGCAGCGCTACCAGGAGGCGGACACCGCCACTCAGATTCTGTATGGCGATGTGATGCGTGCCCTGTCGGCCCATGAACGCCCTGCCCTGCGCCAGGACCACGCCGCCTGGCAGCGCACGCGCGCCGCGCAGTGCAAGCAGGCGCAGCGCGCGGCGGAGTCCCGCCCCGAATGGCCGCGGCTGTACCACGACTGCCTGACGGTCCATACCCAGGCGCGGCGCGATGCCCTGATGCACTGGCTGCACCATGGCGAGGCGCCGCAGCCCACGACGAACAAGCCATAAGACACATAAGAGAAGGAGACACCGCCATGGACTTTGAACTCAGCGAAGACCAGCGCGCTTTTGCCGACACCGCGCGCCAGTTCGCCCAGGCGGAGCTGGCGCCCCACGCCGCCGAGTGGGATGCGCAGGGCATCTTCCCCCGCGAGGCTATTTGCCGTGCGGGCGAACTGGGCTTTTGCGGCCTGTACGCGCCCGAGAGCGCCGGTGGCCTGGCCCTGCCGCGCCTGGACGCCACGCTGGTGTTCGAGGAACTGGCGGCCGTGGACCCCAGCACCACCGCCTTCATCACCATCCACAACATGGCCACCTGGATGCTGGGCACCTGGGCCACGGATGCCGTGCGCGCCGAATGGGGCGAGGCACTCACCAGCGGGCAAAAGCTCGCCAGCTACTGCCTGACCGAACCCGGCGCGGGGTCCGACGCCGCCTCCATCAAGACGCGCGCGGAGCTGGTCGGCAACGAGTACGTCATCAACGGCAGCAAGGCCTTCATCAGCGGTGCGGGCAGCACCGACGTGCTGGTGCTCATGGCACGCACCGGCGACGCGCAATCCGGCGCCGGCGGCATCAGCGCCTTTGCCGTACCCGCGAACCTGCCCGGCATCCACTACGGCAAGAAGGAAGAAAAGATGGGCTGGAACAGCCAGCCCACGCGCCAGATCAGCTTTGACAACGTGCGCATCCCCGCCAACCACCTGCTGGGCCAGGAAGGCGAAGGCTTCAAGATCGCCATGAAGGGGCTGGACGGCGGGCGCATCAACATCGCCACCTGCTCGGTCGGCGCCGCGCAAGGCGCACTGCAACACGCCCAGCGCTACATGCAGGACCGCAAGCAGTTCGGCAAGCCCATCGCCAGCTTCCAGGCGCTGCAATTCAAGCTGGCCGACATGGCCACCGAGCTGGTGGCTGCGCGCCAGATGGTGCGGCTGGCCGCCAGCAAACTCGACGCCGGCGCGCGCGATGCCTCCACCTACTGCGCCATGGCCAAGCGCTTTGCCACCGACGTGGGCTTTACCGTGGTGAACGAGGCGCTGCAACTGCACGGCGGCTACGGCTACATCCGCGAATACCCGCTGGAGCGCCTGCTGCGCGACGCGCGCGTGCACCAGATCCTGGAAGGCACCAACGAGATCATGCGCGTCATCATCGGCCGGCGCATGCTGGACGGCGACGCGCCGGAGGTGATCCGTTGACATTCAAAAACCATAGCTGCCTGCGCTGGACAGATAAGCGCTAAAGGCCTATTTGACTCGATACCCACCATGCCTGCTCGCCCCCTGTCCGACGAAGCGCTGCACCTGATCGCCGCCGTGCGCGACGCACTGGGCGAGCGGCTGAACGCACAGGTGGAGGTAGAGGAGCGCACGCTCTTTGGCTGCCACGCCTTCATGGTGGACGGCAAACTCTGCCTGGGCGTGAAGGGCGAAGAGCTGTTGGTGCGCCTGCCGCCGCAGCAGCACGATGCAACCGCCGAAACCCCCGGCGTGCGCGAACTGGACCCGCGTGGCGGCATGGCCGGCTACTTCTGGCTGGAGCCCGCTGCCTACGCCACGCGCGCCCAGTGGGAGCACTGGATTGACACCGCCCTCGCCTTCAACCCGCTTGCCAAGGCCTCGCCCCGGCGGGCGAAGGCAGCCACAAGCAGCAGCAAGGGCACGCGATCATGATTTCAGGCATTTTTGCCCTGTAACGCTTACCCATAAAGCGCTAGCAGCTATCAAAACCATAGTTCCCATCACACACCACAGGAGACAACCACCATGCAAATCGCATTCATCGGGCTGGGCAACATGGGCGCGCCCATGGCCATCAACCTGCACAAGGCCGGCCACAGCGTGAAGGCCTTCGATCTGAGCCAGGACGCCCTGGCCAAGATCAAGGCCGAGGGCCTGCAGGTCGCCGCGAGCGCGCAAGACGCCGTGCAGGGCGCTGAGGCCGTCGTTACCATGCTGCCCGCCAGCCAACACGTGGAAGGCCTGTTCCTGGGCAACGGCAACCTGCTGGCCAGCATTGCCAAGGGCACGCTGGTGATCGACAGCTCCACCATCGCCGCCGCCACCAGCCAGAAGGTCGCCAAGGCCGCTGAAGCCCTGGGCATCGACTTCATCGACGCACCCGTATCGGGTGGCACGGGCGGCGCCATCGCCGGCTCCCTCACCTTCATGGTGGGCGGCACCGACGCGCAACTGCAGCGCGCACGCCCCCTGCTGGAAAAAATGGGCGCCAACATCTTCCACGCCGGCGCCGTGGGCGCGGGCCAGACAGCCAAGATCTGCAACAACATGCTGCTGGGCATCCTGATGGTGGGCACCAGCGAAGCCATCGCCTTGGGGGTAGCCAACGGCCTGGACCCCAAGGTGCTGTCTGAGATCATGCGCCGCAGCTCCGGCGGCAACTGGGCGCTGGAAAAGTACAACCCCTTCCCCGGCGTGCACGAGAACGCCCCCGCCAGCAAGGGCTACGCGGGCGGCTTTGGCACCGACCTGATGCTGAAAGATTTGGGTCTGGCCCAGGAAAACGCCATCGCCACCAAGGCCAGCACCCCGCTCGGCGGCATGGCGCGCGCAATCTACGCGGCGCACAGCATTGCGGGGCACGGGGGGGAGGATTTCTCCAGCGTGATCAAGATGGTGCAAAAGAAGGGCTGAAGCAGGCTTTCCGGCATGCCTTCTGCAAAAAGGCGCTGTGACTTGCGTTGCAGCGCCTTTTTTATTTTGAGCAGAGTGCCTTGCTGCGATCTCAAACTAGGCAAGTAGTAGGCAGGTGCTCATCCATCTATGGCCTCTTTCGACCCAACGCGGGCGAGTTGGACCGCTGACATCATCGACGGATCCTGAAAAATAACCCGCTTCACCCGGAGCGGACATCTTTCGATGCAGTTGTCTTGGGTACGGTCTCGCGGGACCGGGGCGCGCGGCTTGGCGCGAGATCGTCGCAGCGTACCCCCGAAAACAGAGGTAGTGAGGAATTTCAGACACGACACAGCACCTCCTCCCGAAAAGCCCTGCCCGCTGGTCCAAGTACGCGATCGCGCCGATGCGCAACATAGGCCTGTTCACGGGCTTCCCCTGCGGGGCCGAGGTTGCTGGCAACGAGTCGCAGAAGTCGAGCGTCGCGCAGCGCGGTTTCGACTGTCCATAGGGGCAGGCGGCCCCAGCCCACGCCCGCCTCAATTAACGCCTGCTTCGCTTCCTGCGTACCGACGCGCCACGTCCGGGGAGACAGCACATTGAAGTCACGCCTCGCTGACAGCGGGGTGGGATCGATCAGGACGATCTGCAGGTGCTCGCCAATATCGTCCGCGCTCAGGCGCTTGCGCGCGCGCAGCGACGCACCCAGCCGGTGGCTGGATGACACGACGGGCACGATCGGGACCGTCGTCAGCGGCTCCTTCTTGACCCGCGGATCGTGCAGGTCGTTGCCGACCGTGATGGCCACGGAACAGCGGCCCTCGAGCAATGCGTCGAGTGGACCGCCAAGCGGGGCGACTTGCAGTTGGACACGGACGCTCGGATACCGCGCGTGCACGGCCTGCAATGCGGCACAGGCCAGGGGCAGCGGAAACAGCGTGTCGACGATGACGGATAACTCCAGCTCCAGCCCTTGGCTCACGCCCTGGGCGCGAGCGCGCATGGTGTCCACCTTTAGCAGCACCGCGCGTGCGTCCTCTAGCAGCGCGGTCCCGGCAGGCGTCAAAACCGGCCTGCGCCCGTCGCGGTCGAAGAGCGCAATACCCAACTCCTGCTCCAGGCTCGCCACCGCGTGGCTGACGGCCGACTGCGCTCGTCGCAAGCGGGCAGCGCCGGCGCGAAAGCCGCCCGCTTCGGCGATGGCCACAAAAGTTCGTAATTGACCCAGTGTGAGGGCGTCGATCATTGATCCACTCTTTAGATCATTTTGAGCGAAATTATGTGACTTTCATTGATCGGACGTTGGACCCATAGTCGCACAACCAACTCAAAAGAAAGGAATTCAGGATGCCTATCCGTCCACGTGTGCTGGTTCTGTACTACTCCTCGTACGGGCACGTCGAAACCCTGGCGCAGGCCGTGCGCGACGGTGCGCGCGAGGCGGGCGCGCAGGCCGACCTCAAACGCGTGCCGGAACTCGTGCCTCCATCGGTTGCGGAGCGGGCTGGCTATCGGCTCGAACAGGCCGCACCGGTCGCCCGGGTCGAAGAGCTGGCCGACTACGACGCGATCCTGTTCGGCACGCCGACGCGCTTTGGCACGATGGCCGCCCAGATGAAGAACTTCTTGGACCAGGCCGGTGGCCTCTGGGCACGCGACGCGCTCGTCGGCAAGGTAGGCAGCGTCTTCACATCCACGGGCTCGCAGCACGGCGGTCAGGAAGCCACGCTGCTCACGACGCACGTGGTGCTGCTGCACCTGGGCATGCTGCTGGTCGGCCTCCCCTATACCTTCAAGGGGCAGAACCGCATGGACGAAGTGACCGGAGGCAGCCCCTATGGCGCTTCGACGATCGCCGATGATGGCGAAGGTGGCAACCGCCTGCCGAGCCCGAACGAGCTGGAAGGCGCGCGCTTCCAGGGCGCGCACGTCGCTCGCGTCACCCATGATTTGTTGCTCGGCCGGCTCCACCGGGAAGCGGCATGACGGGCGCGCTCCCGACGTCGCCCTGGCCCGCTACCTTGTTGCTGGTCGGGGCTGGCATTGTCTCGGCCGTACAGGTGGGCAAGGCGCCCGCCGCGTTGCAGGCTGTGCAGACGGCGCTGGCCATGCCGCTATCGCAAGCCGCGTGGCTGCTGTCCGCCTTCGGCGTCGTCGGGGCGATGTTCGGTATCGCCATCGGACTGGTGGCAGATCGGCTCGGCGCGCGCCGCGCACTGATCGCCGGCCTGCTCCTGCAGGGCGTCGCATCGGCCGCTGGCGCCATGGCCCAAGGCCCCGTGCTGCTGATCACAAGCCGCGTCGTGGAGGGCGTTGGCTTCCTTGGTGCGATCGTGGCGGCCCCCGCCCTCATTGCACACATCGCGCGGGGACGCGGCGCCTCTGGCCCGTTGGGTGCCTGGAGCACCTTCATGCCGGTTGGCATGGCACTCATCCTCTTTGCGTCCCCCTGCTTGCTCTTGTACGGCTGGCGCGCGCTGTGGTGGGTGGGCAGCGCCGCCGCCCTGGTCTTCGCCTGCGCCGTGGCGTTGCACGCGCCCCACGTAGCGGCTGCGCGGGACAACGCAAGCACCGCGGCTTTGCTGCGCCAAACGCTGCTGGCGCGGGGGCCAATCTGCCTGCTGCTGCTGTTCATGCTCTATGCCGGGGCATGGTTTGCTCTGTTCGGGCTGCTGCCGGTCGTCCTGCAGGACGGGCTGGCGCCCTCGCCGGCTCGGGCGAACGCGCTCACTGCGCTTGCCATCGGCGCGGGTGCAGTGGGCAACCTGCTGGGCGGGGCGTTGGTTGCGCACGGGGCACGACCGTCTTCTGCCTTGGCCTGGGCATTCGGTGCCAGCGCAGTGCTTGCGTTGGTCGTGGCGACAGCACCGCTCGGCCCCGCATGGCGTTTCGGCCTGGTCGTAGTCTTTGCAGTGATTTCTGGAATCGTGCCTCCCGCGCTTTTCGCGGAGGCTCCGTCACAGGCACCGCATCCCAATGCAGTGGGTGCGACCCTGGGAATGATGATGCAGGGCAACAACCTGGGCCTGGTCGCGGGTCCACCCGCCGCAGCCGCCCTCACCGCAGCAGGCGGATGGCCCGCGTTGGGAGCTGGGGTCGCCGCCGCCGCCCTCGCGGCCGTCGCGGTGGCGTGGTGGTTGCTGCCGCGAACCGAACGCAGCCTGGAAGCACCTTGGAGTCGAATCTCGCATGACCACCGATAGACAAACCAGCCCCATCCTTCTTCGCAATACCCTGGCTTTTGACCGGCAACATGTGGCCGAATTCAAGCGCGCCATCGTCAACGCGGTCGAGTTTGCAAATCAGCACGCCCCCCAGTTGATGGTTCAGACTTACGTCGACGATGAGAACGGCCTCTGCTACAGCTTCCAGCTGTTTCAAGACTCCGAAGCGGTTCTCCGCCATTGGCAAGTGTCTGACCCCAGCATTGCCGGGGTGATGAAGTACTGCGTCATCCGCAGCTTGGAGGTTTATGGCGACGCCAGCAAAGCCGTGCGTGACGGGATTCTGAACGCAGTCGGTGACGCCAGCGTTTCCTTCACGCCGGCATTTGTCGGGTTCTCTCGCCTTGGTTGAAGCGGGCTAACAATGCCCTGGCTTTGCTCCTCTACCGAAACTCTTTATAAAACAATCGGTTAGATAGAAATTCAAGCCATCGCCATCCACTCTTGTACGCAATGGCGGGCCAGCGCCGTCACCCAGCAGGGCTCCCCCGGTACGAAGGCAATCCCGTACCGCGGGCTGACCAGAAACCCGGCGCGGTCGAATGCCCGGTCATCGCTCGATTGCACAAACACGGCCAGGTCACGGAACGGCACGGCCACGGTGCCCAGGTGCAGCGCTTCCGCGCGGGCGGTCACCTCTTCCAGGCGGCCACTGTCCTGAAAGCGGTAGACCACGTCGCCATAGTCCAGCGCGGTCAGGTCGACGTTGTTGCGCGACTCGCTGCGTGGCTGGCCGTGGGCGCGGATGATGTCGCCGCGCGTGGCGGTGAGGGGCACGCCATTCACGCTTTCGTAGGGTTGCAGGTGCATGGTCGATTCTGTGGCGGCGCGGCGGCGCGCGGCAACCGGGGGCGTGTATCGAACCGTGAGGCGCAACACGCGCGTATATTGCCCCGTGTTGCCGTTGGCGGGCCGTAAGCACCCCGCAATGGTTCAGCATGAAAATGCCGCCCAGCACCCGTCTGAAAAGCGCGGGCAGCTATCAAAATCGAAGTTCTTTCAACCACCCTCCTCCTTTGACTGCGATGACAGCCTCCACCGACTTCGCCCCCATGCCCGATGCCGCCGGCTTCTTTGGCCCCTACGGCGGGCAGCTTGTGCCGCCGCACCTGAAAGCCGCCATGGACGACATCGCCGCGGCCTATGCCGAGATCACGCAGCGCAAGGACTTCCAGGACGAGCTGGCACAGCTGTTTGCCGATTACGTGGGCCGGCCCAGCCCGATCTTTCATGCCAAGCGCCTGTCGGGCCTGCTGGGCGGCGCGCAGATCCACCTCAAGCGCGAGGACCTGAACCACACCGGCGCGCACAAGATCAACCACTGCCTGGGCGAGGCGCTGCTGGCCAAGTTCATGGGCAAGAAGAAGGTGATCGCCGAGACGGGCGCCGGCCAGCACGGCGTGGCGCTGGCCACGGCCTGTGCGCTGGTGGGCATTCCGTGCGAGATCCACATGGGCCAGGTGGACATCGAGAAGGAGCACCCCAACGTCACCAAGATGCGCATTCTGGGCTGCAAGCTGGTGGCAGTGACGCGCGACGCGGCCACGCTGAAGGAGGCGGTGGACAGCGCCTTCGAGGAGTACCTGACCAACCCCACCGACTACCTGTACGCCATCGGCTCGGTGGTGGGGCCGCACCCGTTTCCGATGATGGTGCGCGACTTCCAGAGCATCATCGGCCGCGAGGCGCGCGAACAGTTCCAGGCCAGGCACGGCCGCCTGCCCGACTACGTGACCGCCTGCGTGGGCGGCGGCAGCAATGCCATGGGCATGTTCACCGCCTTCCTGGGCGATACCGATGTGAAGCTGGTGGGCGTGGAGCCCTCGGGCGAAGGCACCGACAAGCCCGGCCGGCACGCGGCCACGCTGAGCATGGGCCAGCCCGGTGAGATCCACGGCATGAAGTGCTATGTGCTGGAGGATGCGCCGGGCGTGCCCGCCGCCGTGCACAGCATTGCCTCGGGCCTGGACTACCCCGGCGTGGGCCCGCAGCACAGCTATCTGAAGGACATTGGCCGCGTGCAGTACGAAGCCGTGACCGACAAGGAATGTCTGGACGCGTTCATGCAGCTGTCGCGCGTGGAAGGGATCATCCCCGCGCTGGAGAGCGCCCATGCCGTGGCCTGGGCCATCCGCGTGGCGCCCACGCTGCCTCAGGACCAGCACATCCTGGTCAACCTGTCGGGCCGCGGCGACAAGGATGCGGATTACGTCGCCAAGGTACTGGGGCTTTGACGGGCGGGCGCGGCGCGTGTTCTGCCATCATGCCGCCCTTGATTCACTGAACTGAGAGAACCTGACCATGGCACTGCCACCCAACAAGCAACGCAGCCGCCGCCTTCGCAAGAAGATGCGCGTGGCCGAGTTTCAGGAATTCGGCTTCGAGTACGAGCTGAAGGTCAAGCAGGAGCTGACGCCCGAGCAAGAGGAGGCGCTGATGGACCGCTTCGTGCGGGACCTGCTGGTGCCCCGCAATCTGGCGGCCGCCGGCTGGGTGCGCGAAGGCTTCGTGACGGCCTTCGTGCGCGGCTCCGCCACCGAGGACGACCGCCAAGCCACGCAGGCCTGGCTGGCTGCACAGCCCGAGGTGGCCGAGGCCACGGTGAGCGAGCTGAAGGACGCCTGGTACGTGCAAGACTGATCTGCGCACCACAGGGTAGCCGCGCAGTGCTGGGCTGGCGTCAGCCAGAAGGTTTCAAGCCTTTTTGGCCTCTAGCCTTTGACCAGCAAGCGCCAGCAGCTATCAAAACAGAAGCGAAACAGCCGCCAACCCCCACGGGGGTGGCGGCTGTTGCCGTTGATGCGGTGCGTTCGTGCGAACGGGGCGGTTGGCTCAGTACACCGTGATCCTTGCGGCCCTGATGACCTGGGTCGCACGGGGCGGCCCCTGCCCTCTGGCGGGCGCCCGCCACGGGGACGTTCGCACTCAGACAGCGCCGCGCGCCTCCACGTAAAGCGCGTAGATCGAATGGCTGCTGGCCATGAACAGGCGGTTGTTCTTGGCACCCCCAAAACACAGGTTGGCACAACGCTCAGGCAGCCGGATGTGGCCAATGGCTTTGCCTTCGGGGTTGAAGACCATCACGCCATCCAGGTCCGCCGGGTTGGCGCCCACGGCGCCGTTGCTGCCCCACCCGCACCAGAGGTTGCCGAACTCGTCGCACTTGATGCCGTCCAGGGCACCCGGGCCGCCCGCGTCGATGTGCAGACGCTTGCCGGACAGCCGCCCGCCCGGGCCCACATCGTAGGCCCACACCACGCGATGCGGCTGGTGGCGGCCCTCGACGATGTAGAGCACCTTCTCATCGGGCGAAAAGCACAGGCCATTGGCACCTGCCAGGTCGCCCAGCACCTGGCTGACCTTTGCGCCGGCCGGGTCGATGCGGTAGACGCCGTGCGGCAGCTCTGGCGCGGCCTTTTCGCCCTCCCAATGACCGGCGATGCCGAACGGCGGGTCGGTAAACCAGACCGCGCCGTCCTTGCTGCAAATGATGTCGTTGGGTGAGTTGAAGCGCTTGCCGTTGTAGCCATCGGCCAGCACGGTGATGCTTCCGTCGTACTCGGTGCGCGTGATACGGCGCGTCAGGTGCTCGCAGGTCAGCAGCCGGCCCTGGCGGTCGCGCGCGAGGCCGTTGGAAAAGTTGGAGGGCTGGCGGAATACGCCCCACGCACCGGTGGCCTCATCCCAGCGCATGATGCGGTTGTTCGGAATGTCGGATACCAGCAGGTAGCGCCCGTCCCCGAACCACACGGGCCCTTCGGCCCAACGCATGCCGGTGGCGATCTGCTCCACGCTGCTGCTGTAGATGCGGTACTTGGCGAACTGCGGGTCCAGCACCTGCACCGATGGGTCGGGGTAACGCTGCTGGGGCTTGAATTCAAAACTCTGCGCCGTGGCAGCACCTGCGGCCGTGGCGACCACCGCGCCGGCCAGGAAATGGCGCCGCGTGGCAGCGCGGGGCGCCGCATTCTTCTCGTGAGGCATTTCGGGATCTCCGTTGTGGGTTTTGCCGGGGGTGGGTCGAACAAGCAGGTCAGGTCACCGGCGCTGGGTTGAACAGCACGAGCTGGTTGGCCAGCTTCCAGTGCTCGGCCCAGGTCTTTTTGCGGCCGCTGGCCACGTCGAGCATGAGGTGGAACAACTCCCAGCCCACTTCTTCGATGGTGGCCTGCCCGTCTGCGATGCGGCCGGCGTTCACATCCATCAGGTCGTGCCAACGCCGGGCCAAATCGCTGCGCGTGGCCACCTTGATCACCGGCACCTGCGCAAGCCCATAAGGCGTGCCGCGCCCCGTGGTGAACACGTGCAGGTTCATGCCCGCCGCCAGTTGCAGCGTGCCGCAGATGAAGTCGCTGGCGGGGGTGGCCGCGTAGATCAATCCTTTTTGCACCGCCTTTTCGCCCGGTGCCACCACGCCGGCGATGGGCGCGCTACCGCTCTTGACGATGGAGCCCATGGCCTTCTCGACGATGTTCGACAGCCCCCCCTTCTTGTTGCCCGGCGTGGTGTTGGCACTGCGGTCCACGCGGCCGCGTGCCAGGTAGGCGTCGTACCAGACCATCTGGTCGATCAGGGCCTGCGCCACCTCGGGCGTGGCCGCACGTGCGGTGAGCTGGTCGATGCCGTCACGCACCTCGGTCACCTCGCTGAACATCACCGTGGCGCCGGCGCGCACCAGCAAATCGGTGCAAAAGCCCACGGCCGGGTTGGCGGTCACACCGCTGAAGGCATCGCTGCCGCCGCACTGTACGCCCACCACCAGTTCGCTGGCAGGCACCGTCTCGCGCCGACGTGCGTTCAGGCGCTTCAGGTGCTCGTCGGCCTGGCGCAAGATGGAGTCGACCATGGACATAAAGCCCACATGGGCTTCATCCTGCAGGCACACCACGTCCAGCGGTGCCTCCTGCAGGGTACGCTGGTCCACCAGAGCAATGGCGCCAGGCGGCATGAGGCGCTCGGGCTGCAGCTTCTCGCAGCCCAGGCTGACCACCATCACCTCGCCGCCGAAGTTCGGGTTGAGGCTGATGTTGCGCAGCGTGCGGATGGGTACCGCCGCGTCCGGCGCGTCGATGGCGACACCGCAGCCGTAGCCATGCTCCAGCGCCACCACGTCGTCCACGTTCGGGTACTTGGGCAGCAACTCGGCCTTGATGCGCTGCACGGCAAAGTCCGTCACCCCGGCCACGCACTGCACCGTCTGGGTGATTGCAAGGATGTTGCGCGTGCCCACGGAGCCATCGGCGTTGCGGTAGCCCTCGAAGGTGTAGCCCGCCAGCGGCTCCATCGGCGTCGGCTTGGCGGTGGCGATGGGCAGGCCGTCCAGCGCACGCGCATCGGGCATCTGCAACAGGCGCTCGTGCACCCAGCTACCAGCCGCTATGAACTTGAGGGCATAGCCGATGACCACGTTGTAGCGGCGCACGGCACCGCCCTCGGGGATGTCTTCCAGCGCCACCTTGTGCGCCTGCGGCACCTTGTCCACCAGCACCTGGCCGCCGGGCAGCCGGGTGCCAGCAGGCAGGCCGCCATCGTTGGCCACGATGGCGACGTTGTCGGCCGGGTGCATGGCGATGCAAAGCGGGGCTTGTGTACTCATACCAATGTCTTTTCCAGTTTCCATGGCGCTACGGCCGCCCGCGGGCTATGAAGCTGACGCCTGCAACCAGGTTGCCGTGCAAGGGCTACCCGGCAACGGGGCGGCATCTCCGTTAGCGAAAGGCGTGCGGCCGCTCAGGGGTCATTCCGCCTTTATGCCTGCGGCCTTGATCACCTGCGCCCACTTGGCCACCTCGGCTTTCTGGAATGTGGCCAGTTCGGCGGGCGTCATGGTGGATGGCACCATGCCGAAGGCTTTGAGGCGCGCCTGGACTTCCGGGGTGGCGACGATCTTCATGATCTCGGCGTGCAGTCGGTCCACGATGGGCTTGGGTGTGCCGGCGGGCGCGAACACGGCCTGCCAGGAGCCCATGTCGAAGCCTTTTTCTCCGGCTTCGGCAATGGTGGGCACGTCGGGCAGCGACTCCACGCGTTTGGAGCTGGTCACGGCGATGGGGCGCAGCTTGCCCGACTGGATGTGCGGGCCTACGACCAGGGCGGTGTCGAACATCATGTCCACCTGGCCACCGATCACGTCCTGCACGGCCGGGCCGCTGCCCTTGTACGGCACATGCGTGAACTTCACGCCCGTCTGATAGGCCAGCAGCTCCAGCGCCATGTGGTTGGAGGTGCCGCTGCCGGGCGACGCCGAGGACAGGCCGCCCGCCGCGGCCTTGGCCTTGCTGGCGGCGAGCACTTCCGCAAGCGTCTTGTACGGGCTGGCGGCGGGCACCACCAGCACCAGCGGACCCGATCCCAGCATGGCAATCGGTGTGAAGGACTTGACGGGGTCGTAGTCCAGCTTTGGGTACAGGCTCACGTTGATGGCGTGCGAGCTGATGGTGCCGCCAAGGATGGTGTAGCCGTCGGCGGGCGCGCGCGCGGCGATGGCCGATCCCACGCTGCCGCCCGCGCCGCCCTTGTTGTCAATGACCACGGGCGTGCCCAGGGCCTGGCCCAGAGGCTGGGCTACCACGCGAGCCAGCGTGTCGGTATTACCGCCGGGTGGAAAGGGCACCAGGTAGGTGATGGCCTTGCCCGCCGGCCAATTGCCCTGCGCTGCTACAGGCAGGGGGGTCAATGCGCTGCCCAGCAGCAAGGCGCTGGCGGCGGCGAGGGAGCTTTTGATCAAGGTGCGGCGTTGCATGGGGGATGTCTCCTGGTTGGATGGAAAGGACTCAGAAACGTGGCTGGCGGCCAGTGAAGCCGGGGTCGTACTTGCGCATCTGCCCGAGGTCGTCGCGGTTGCGGATGCCGCAGTGCAGGTAGTTGTCGTGCAGGCGGGCCAGCGCCTCGCGATCCAGCGTGACGCCCAGGCCCGCCGTCGTAGGCACGCGCAGGCTGCCCTGTTCGAATTGCAGGCGGCCGCCTTCGACGACCTCCTCGTCCTGCCACGGGTAGTGCGTGTCGCAGGCATAGGTGAGCTGCGGCACGCTGGCACACAGGTGCGTCATGGCGACGAGGCTGATGCCCAGGTGGGAGTTGCTGTGCATGGACAGACCCAGGTCGAAGGTCTTGCACAGCGTGGCCAGCCGTTGCGTGGCACGCAGACCGCCCCAGTAGTGGTGGTCGCTGAGCACGATCTTCACGGGGCAGCCCAGGTCAACGTTGCGGCGGAATTCGGCAAAGTCGGTGACCACCATGTTGGTGGCCAGCGGCACGTCGCCTTCGCGTTCCATCGCGCGCGCCACGGCAGCCATGCCCTCCAGGCCAGGGGCCGGGTCTTCGTAATACTCCAGCACGCCACGCAGTTGCCGCACCACCTTCAGGCTGGTCTGTACCGTCCAGTTGGCGTTGGGGTCGATGCGCAACGGCATACCCGGAAAGGCCTGGGCCAGCGCGAGGATGCCGGCCGCCTCCTGGTCGGGCGGCAAGGCGCCGCCCTTGAGCTTGATGCTCTGGAAGCCGTACTGGGCGATCATGCGCCGCGCCTGGGCGACGAGTTGCGCGGGCGTGAGTGCCTCGCCCCAGGCATCCGGCGCATAGGGCTGGTCGATGTGTTCGGCGTATTTGTAGAACAGGTAGGCCGAGAAGGGAACGCTGTCGCGCGCCGCGCCGCCCAGCAGATCCACGACCGGGGCCTGGGCCAACTGGCCTTGCAGGTCCAGCATCGCCACTTCAAACGCGCTGATGACCTTGGCCACGGTCTTGGATACATGCGTGCCCGGTGCCAGCGACACCTGCTGCCCCAGGAATTCCGAGGCCGTCTGTGCGGGCGGTGCGACCAGGGCCGCCACGCGCTGCTCCATGGCGTTGAGCGCCCAGGGGGACAGACCCACCAGGGCGGGCGCCGCCTTGGCCAAAGCGTCCAGCATGGGCTGGTCGCCATAGCTCTCGTTGATGCCCACCAGACCCGAGGCGGTCTCGATCTCGATGATGGAGCGCAGGGCCCAGGGCTCGTGGATGCCGGCCGCATTGAGCAGCGGCGGATCGCGGAAGGCGATGGGCGTGATGCGGATGTGGCGGATCGCGTGGGAGGTGCTCATCTTCGTGCGTTGAGAGAGGCATCCGTGCCGGCATTTCAGGGTGCGGCTCGAATAAGAGATATGTTGTCTGATAACGTGCAACGAATTATGATCACATCCATGAACACGCCCTCCACGGGATTACCCGAATCCATCGCGTCCGTAGCCCAGCACGCCTCTTCACTGCGCGGCAGAGCGGGCCGCAGCGCAGGGCGCAGCCTGGCAAAGGTGCTGTTCGATGAGTTTGAAAGCAAGATTCGCCAAGGCCTGCTGCGCGAAGGCGACAAGCTGCCCACGGAATCGGAGCTGGTGCAGGGCTACGATGTGAGTCGCACAGTTGTGCGCGAGGCACTGTCCAAGCTGCAGGCCGCCGGCATGGTGGAGACCCGACACGGCATCGGCACCTTCGTACTGCCACCCCGCAGCGGCGGCATGTTCTTCCTGGACCCCTCCGAGTTGGCCGAGTCCGTGGACGTGCTGGCCGTGCTGGAGCTGCGCATCAGCCTGGAGACCGAGTCGGCCGGGCTGGCCGCGCAACGCCGTACGGAGGGGCAATTGCAGGCCATGCGTGCCGCACTGGATGACTTTGCGCAGAGCACGCAACTGGGCGAAGACACGGTAGCCCACGACTTTCGCTTTCACCTGCAGATTGCCCAGGCCACCGGTAACCGCTATTTTGCGGACATCATGAACCACCTGGGCACCACGCTGATTCCACGCACCCGCGTGGGCACCACCCGCAGCTCCCCGCCGAATGACGGCTACCTGCAGCGCGTGAACCGAGAGCACGAAGAGATCTACATGGCGATTGCGCGCAAGGATGCGGAATCCGCCCGCGCGGCTATGCGCGTACACCTGACCAACAGCCGCGAACGGCTGCGCCAGGCTCAGGAAGCGGCCGCCGCGGCGGCCGCCCTGCCCGCCTGAGCCCCTCACAAGCCATCCACTGAAAAATTTGCGCTGAAACGTTTGTTGTTCTTTGATTGATGTTGTACGATGACGTATAACTTAACCCGCACAACATCAGGAGACATCGCATGACTTTTACCCGCCGCCTTGCCCTCGCCTGCGCTGCGCTGGCCTGCAGCACGACCATGGTTCACGCCGCAGACAACTGGCCCAGCCGTCCGCTCAAGATCGTCGTGCCCTACCCGCCGGGCGGCAGTTCGGACATCATTGCCCGCTCGATCAGCCAGCAGTTGTCCGAGTCGCTCAAGCAGCCGGTGATCGTCGAGAACAAGCCCGGTGCAAACGGCAATCTGGGCGCCGATATCGTGGCCAAGTCGTCGCCTGACGGCTACACGCTGCTGTTGTGCGATCTGGGTGCGCTGGCCATCAGCCCGTCGATCTATACCAAGCTGCCCTTCGATCCGTCCAAGGATCTGCGCGGCGCTGCCATGCTGGCGTATTCGCCCCACCTGTTGGTGGTGCACCCCTCCGTCAAGGCCAACAACCTGAAGGAACTGGTGGAGCTGTCCAAAACCAGCGACCTGAACTTCGCCGTCACGGCCACCGGCAGCGCACCGCACCTGGCGGGCGTGGAGTTGGCCCGCGCCACGGGCGCCAAGTGGGTCTACGTGCCCTACAAGGGCGGCGTGCAGTCGGTGCAGGACACGGTAGCCGGCCAGACGCAAGTGCTGATGAACGGCATGCTGGCCACCTATCCCCATGTGCAAAGCGGCAAGCTCAAGCTGCTGGGTGTGTCCAAGCGCGAGCGCATGCCGCTCATCGGCAGCTCCCCCACCATCGCCGAGCAGGGCGTGACGGGCTTCGAAACCGGCTCGTGGCAAGGCGTGATGCTGCCCGCCGGAACACCGCCGGCCATCACCAAGCGCATTGGCGAGGCCCTGGTGGCCGCCATCCGTACGCCCGATGTGCGCTCACGCCTCACGGGCCAGGGCGCCGAAGTGGTGACCATGTCCCCGTCGGAAGTGGACAGCTTCTTTGCCAGCGAGCGCGCCCGTTGGGCCAAGGTCGTGCAGCAAGAGAAGCTGCAGCTGGACTGACCGCGCCCCGATTTCCCTTCTTTAACTTAACCCCACGTCGCCAACCTGCCGCGCAGCGGCTTTGAAAGAAAGACTGAGATGACTCCCCAAGACCTGAAGAACGTGATGAGTTCCGGCCTGCTGTCGTTCCCCATCACCGACTTCCATGACAACGGCGACTTCAATGCCAAGGGCTATGCCGAGCGCCTGGAGTGGCTCGCACCGTTCGGCGCCAGCGCGTTGTTTGCTGCGGGTGGCACGGGCGAGTACTTCTCGCTCACGGCCAGCGAATATCCGCAGATCATCCAGACGGCGGTAAACACCTGCCGCGGCAAGGTGCCCATCATTGCCGGTGCGGGCGGCCCCACGCGCTTTGCCATCGAATGCGCGCAGGCCGCCGAGAAGGCCGGCGCGCACGGCATCCTGCTCATGCCCCACTACATGACAGAAGCCAGCCAGGAAGGCCTGGCAGCCCACGTGGAAGCCGTGTGCAAGAGCGTGAACTTCGGCGTGATCATCTACAACCGCGGCATCACCCGCTACACGCCGGAAACCGTTGCCCGCCTGTGCGAGCGCAACCCGAACCTGGTCGGCTTCAAGGATGGCGTGGGCGACATCGAAGGCATGGCCTCCATGTTCCTGGCCATGGGCGACCGGCTTGCCTACCTGGGCGGCCTGCCCACGGCCGAGGTCTATGCCGCCGCCTACAAGGCACTGGGCACGCCGGTGTATTCGTCCGCCGTGTTCAACTTCATCCCGAAAACAGCCATGCGTTTCTACGAAGCGGTGAAGAACGACGATCAGGCCACGCAGCACCAGTTGCTCAAGGACTTCTTCATGCCTTACCTGAAGATCCGCAACCGCAGCGCCGGCTACGCGGTGAGCATCATCAAAGCCGGCGCCAAGATCGTCGGCCACCCCGCCGGCCCCGTGCGTGCGCCGCTGGCCGACTTGCAGGCCGAAGAGATCGAGATGCTGGCCGAACTGATCCGCAAGGTCGAGCCTGTCTGATGCATTTTGGCCCCGCCCAGCGTTGGCGGGGCCGCTCATCCCGGCACATAAAGATCCAAGGAGCACCCCATGAAAAAAGTCCTCGTGGCCCTCGCGGCCAGCGTGGCCCTGTCTGCCGTGGCCGCCTGGCCGGAAAAGAGCGTGAACATCGTCGTACCGTTCCCGCCCGGCGGCTCCACCGACACCATTGCCCGCGCCATGGCCCAGCACATGGGCGAGAAACTGGGCCAGGCATTCGTGGTGGACAACCGCCCGGGCGCCACCGGCACCATTGGCGCCACGGCAGTCAAGCGCGCCGCGCCCGACGGCTACACGCTGCTCGTGGCCTCGCTCGGCCCCTACGTGATCGCGCCGCATCTGGTGAAGAACGTGCCCTATGACGCAGTCAAGGACTTCGACTACCTGTCCCTGCCCGTGCAAGCGCCCAATGTGCTCGTCGCCTCGCCCGCGCAGAAGGCACGTACGCTGGCCGAGGTGGTGGCTGCGCTCAAGGCGCAACCTGGCAAGATCAGCTTTGCCAGCTCTGGCAATGGCTCGTCGGACCACCTCTCGGCCGAGCTGTTCTGGCAGCAAAGCGGCACCACGGGCGTGCACGTGCCCTACAAGGGTGGCGCACCGGCCATCAACGATCTGCTGGGTGGACAGGTGGATTTCTCGTTCCAGAACGTGAACGCGGTGCTGCCGCACATCCGTGCCGGTAAGTTGACGGCCATCGCCGTCACGGGCGACAAGCGCTCCCCCGTTCTGCCCGACGTGCCCACGCTGGCCGAGGCCGGTGTGAAAGGGGCCGAGATCTATTCCTGGCAAGGAATGGCCGCGCCCAAGGGCTTGCCCGCGGATGTGAAGAAGAAGCTGGCGGACGCCGCCATCCAGGCCATCAATGAGCCGACGCTGAAGAAGCGCCTAACGGACCAGGGCATGGAGATCGTTGCCAACACCCCCGAGGAGTTCACGGCCTTCCAGGCGCGCGAATATGCGCGCTGGAAGACGCTCATCGAAGCCCGCAAAATCAGCATCGACTGATTGCCACGCCCTCTCGACGTCCGCGCCGCACTTGCCGGTGCGGGCGCCCTCTTGCCTCTGCCGCCCCCATGACACACCGCTCTCCCCGCATCCTCCAGTACGGCCGCATGCCATTGCCCGCGCTGGACCACGAACTGGCCGCCCAGTTCGACGTGACCGTGCTCAGCGAGCAGCCAGACCGGGCCGGCTTCCTGGCCGCACACGGCGCAGATTTCGAATGCGTGGTGACTTCCGCCGCCATGGGGCTGCCGGGCGACGTGGTGCGCGCCCTGCCCCGCCTGCGGTTCGTCAGCAGCTTTGGCGTGGGCTTTGACGCACTGGACCAGGCTGCGCTGCTGGAGTGCGGCGCACGCGTGGGCTATACGCCCGGTGTGCTGGACGACTGCGTGGCCGACATGGCCTTCGCCCTGCTGCTGGACGCGGCGCGCAGCCTGTCCGCGGCCGACCGCTTCGTGCGCCGCGGTGACTGGAGCCGCCAGCGCTTTGGCGTGCACACGCGCGCCAGCGGCAAGCGCCTGGGCATCTTCGGCATGGGGCGCATCGGCGCTGCCGTGGCGCGCCGCGCCGCGGGCTTTGACATGCAGGTGGCCTACCACAACCGCCGGCCGGTGGAGGGCTCGCCCCATCAGTACCTGCCGTCACTGATGGAGCTGGCGCGTTGGGCGGACTTCCTCGTCATCACCGCTGCGGGCGGAGACAGCACGCGCCACCTGGTGAATGCCGAGGTGCTGGACGCGCTGGGCCCGCAGGGGTTCCTGGTCAACGTAGCGCGCGGCAGCGTGGTGGACGAGGCCGCGCTGGCCGCCGCCCTGCAGCAGCAGCGGATTGCCGGCGCCGGTCTGGACGTGTTCGAGGACGAGCCCCACCCGCTGCCAGCACTGCTCGCATTGGACAACGTCGTCCTGGCCCCCCACATCGCCAGCGGCACCCAGGAGACCCGCCGTGCCATGGCCGACCTGGTGCTGCAAAACCTGCACAGCTGCCTTGCCACGGGCGCGCCGGTGCAGGAAGTGCCCTGGTCGGCGGCTGCGGCCCGGCAGGCGCACTCCGCCTGACGTCCGGGCCGTTTTCATTTCCGTTTTTTCTGCTTCCCCGAACCATGTCACAGACTCCCACCATCACCGAGATCGAAGTCATCCCCGTCGCCGGGCGCGACGGCATGTTGATGAACCTCAGCGGCGCGCACGCGCCCTTCTTCACACGCAACGTGGTGCTGATTCATGACAGCGCGGGTCGCACCGGCGTGGGGGAAGTCCCCGGTGGCGAAGGCATCCGCCGGGCGCTGGAGGACAGTCGCGGCGTGCTCATCGGCCGCTCCATTGGTGAGCGCCTGCAGTTGCTGCAGCAGGTGCAAAAGACCCTGGAAGGGCGTGACCCTGGTGGGCGCGGCCTGCAAACCTTCGACCTGCGCGTTGGCGTGCACGCCGTGACGGCCATCGAATCCGCACTGCTGGACCTGCAGGGCCAGTACCTGGGCGTGCCCGTGGCGGCGCTCCTGGGCGAAGGCCAGCAGCGCGAGCGCGTGGAGATGTTGGGCTATCTGTTCTTCGTGGGCCCGTCGCACAAGACCGGTAAACCCTACGTGCAGGCGGGAGAGGACCGTTCAGGCACCGACGACTGGCATCAGGTACGCCACATGGAGGCCATGACGCCGGACGCCATCGTGCGCCAGGCCGAAGCCGCGCACGCGCGCTACGGCTTCAACGACTTCAAGCTCAAGGGCGGCGTGCTGGCCGGCGAGCAGGAGGTCGAAGCCGTCACTGCACTGGCTCAACGTTTTCCGCAGGCGCGCGTCACGCTGGACCCCAACGGCGGCTGGCTGCTCAAGGACGCGATCCGCCTGATGCGCGACATGCGCGGTGTGCTGGCCTATGCCGAAGACCCCTGCGGCGCCGAAGGGGGTTTCTCGGGCCGCGAGGTCATGGCCGAATTCCGCCGTGCCACCGGCCTGCCCACGGCCACCAACATGGTCGCCACCGACTGGCGCCAGATGGTGCACGCCCTGTCGCTGCAGTCCGTGGACATCCCGCTGGCCGACCCCCATTTCTGGACCATGGCCGGCTCCGTGCGCGTGGGCCAGACCTGCCGCGACTGGGGCCTGACCTGGGGGTCGCACTCCAACAACCACTTCGACATCTCGCTGGCCATGTTCACCCACGTGGCGGCCGCCGTTCCGGGCAAGGTCACGGCCATCGACACGCACTGGATCTGGCAGGACGGGCAGTTCCTCACCCAGAACCCACTGCAGATCCGCGGCGGCTTCGTCGACGTGCCCAAGACCCCGGGCCTGGGCGTGACGGTGGACCGCGCCGCACTGCAGCGCGCGCATGCGCTGTACCAGGAACACGGCCTGGGCGCGCGCGACGACGCCATCGGCATGCAAAGCCTGATTCCGGGCTGGCAGTTCGACCCCAAGCGGCCCTGCATGGTGCGCTGAGAGGCCGGCACGCGCCCCTGCCTAGAATGACCGGACGCACCGCGCGCTGGGTCGCGCGGTATTCCGCCACGACAGGAAAGGAGTGCCAAGATGGAAGTCCAGCAACTGCACCGCGGCCGCCTCATCGACCATATCCAACTGGTGGTGCGCGACCTGCCCGCCAGCCTGCGGTTCTATGAGGCGGTGCTGGGCGCGCTGCAAATCCCCGTCGGGGGTCAGACCGACAGCTACTTCTGGGCTGACGAGCTGTTCGTCTCCACGGCCAGCAGCCCCGCCGCTAATGGCCACCTCACGGGGCGGCACCACCTCGCCTTCCAGGCGAAGGACCGCGAGATGGTGGATGCCTTCCACCGCGCGGCGCTGGCGCATGGCGGGCGCGACAACGGCGCCCCGGGCGAGCGGTCCTACCACCCGGGCTACTACGCCGCCTTTGCGCTGGACCCGGACGGCAACAACATCGAGGCGGTATTCCATGGCGCACACCAGCGCAGCGCGTCCTCCGTCCTGATCACGTTCTGAGCACGCGGGCGGGCGACAATCGCGCTCCACGCGCGCCCTTGATTGCCTGCATGACCACATCGCTTCCCTGGCTGGAACCCGACGATCCTTTTCCACCCACCGACGGTGCCTGGGGCACAGACTCTCCCGCGCCCGGCCTGCTGGCCGCGGGCGGCACGCTGGGGGTGCCTCGCCTGGTGCAGGCCTATGCCCAGGGCGTCTTTCCGTGGTTCAGCACCGGCCAGCCCATCCTGTGGTGGAGCCCGGACCCGCGCATGGTGCTGCATGTGCAGGAATTCCGTCTGCACCGCTCGCTGCGCCGCGTGCTGCAGCGCTTTCGCGCCACACCCGGTTGCGAGGTGCGCCTCGACAGCGACTTTTCCGCCGTGATCCACGCCTGCGCCAACAAGCCGCGGGCCGGGCAGTCCGGCACCTGGATCGTGCCCTCCATGGTTGCCGCGTATGAGGCGCTACATGCCGCTGGGCATGCCCATAGCGTGGAAACCTGGGTGAACGGGCAACTGGTGGGGGGGCTTTATTGCGTGGCGCTAGGACGGGCCGTGTTTGGCGAATCGATGTTCGCGCACGCGACCGATGCTTCCAAGATCGCCCTGGCGGCGCTGGTATGCCTGTGCCGGCGCGAGGGGGTCCGGTTGATCGACTGTCAGCAGAACACGGGCCATCTGGCCTCGCTGGGCGCCCGGGAGATGGAACGTTCGCAGTTCCTGAATCACGTGGCGCGAGCGCGGCAAGACCCTGCCTGCACCTGGAAATTCGAGCCCGTATACTGGACCGAGCTTTTGCCCAACCCCTCAGCGGCGTGACCCAACTCAACGATCTTCCGCTGCAAAGCCTGCAGTTCTACGCCACGGCACCCTACCCGTGCAGCTACCTGCCCGAGCGGCAGGCGCGCTCGCAGGTGGCGACGCCCAGTCACCTGATTCAGAACGATGTGTATTCGGGCCTCGTGGCGCGGGGCTTTCGGCGCAGCGGCATGTTCACCTACCGCCCCTACTGCGACGGCTGCCAGGCCTGCACGCCGCTGCGCGTGGTGGTTGATCCATTCAAGCTCGACCGCAGCCAGCGCCGTGCCTGGAAGCGCCACGCCGGCCTGCAGGCGCGGGTGCTGCGCTTGTGCTACCTGCCCGAGCATTACCAGCTATACCTGCGCTACCAGAACGCACGCCACGCTGGGGGCGGCATGGACCAGGACAGCATCGACCAGTACACCCAGTTCCTGCTGCAAAGCCGGGTCAATTCGCGGCTGGTGGAGTTCCGTGAGACCGGGGCCGACGGCCAGCCGGGGACACTGAAGATGGTGTCCATCCTGGACGTGCTGGAGGACGGCCTCTCCGCCGTCTACACTTTTTACGAGCCCGAGCCGGGCGCAAGCTACGGCACCTACAACGTGCTGTGGCAGGTACAGCAGGCGCGCACGCTGGGCCTGCCGTATGTCTACCTGGGTTACTGGATCGAGCAGAGCCCGAAGATGAACTACAAGGCGCGCTTCATGCCGCATGAGCTGCGCATCGACGGCCGTTGGCAGCGTTCCAACAGTTGATGGGCCTTGCAGGTCATATCGACCTCCAAGGCCCATCCATCAAACGCAAGCAGCTTCTTTTTTAATAGCGATCAGCGCCCGGACCGTGCGCCGTCCACGCTCCATGCCCCGGCACCGAAGGCGGCGAATGCCAGCAGGCCGCCCGTCACGGCAACGTTCTTGAAGAACAACAGCTGCTGCATCATCTGCTGGTCCGCCGGCAGAGCCCAGTAGGCGTGGAAGAAGAAACTGGCCGCCAGCGTGAACACGGCCAACGCCAGCGCAGCGATGCGTGTTCCGAATCCGAAGAGCAGTGCCAGGCCGCCCAGTAGTTCAATCAACAGACCGACGGCAACGGCCACGGTGGGCATGGGCATGCCCACAGACGTGGCGTAGCCCACGGTGCCGGCAAAGCCGCTGATCTTGCCGAACCCCGCAGGGATGAACAACAGGGCGATGAGGATGCGGCCCACCAGGGCCAGAGGGTTTTGCAGGGTAGCAAACATGGCGGAACTCCTAGGGTTGAAGTGGATGGGCAGACTTCACGCGGCGAGATCAAAAACCAGAACTTCGGCATCGCTTCCCCCGGACAGGGTCACGCTGCTTTCGTTATCCAGCAGGGCCGCGTCGCCCCCGCTCAGATGCTGTCCGTTGACCTGCAGCGTACCGCGGATCAGGTGAACGTAGGCTTTGCGCCCTGCGGCAATGGGCAGTTGCGCCGCCTCAGCACCGTCGAACAGGCCCGCGTACAGCGTGGCGTCGGCATGGATCGTGACCGAGCCTTGCGCGCCGTCGGGCGAGGCCACGCGACGCAACTGGCCGCGCTTGTCGGCATCGGAAAAGCGCTTTTGCTCATAGCTCGGCGCGATGCCGCGCACATTGGGCTCGATCCAGATCTGCAGAAAGTGCGTCTGCTGGCCCTCGGCGTGGTTGAACTCGCTGTGCATCACGCCCGTGCCGGCGCTCATGCGCTGCACGTCGCCGGGCGGAATGCCTTTGACGTTGCCCATGCTGTCCTGGTGCGCCAGTTCGCCAGGCAGCACGTAGCTGATGATCTCCATGTCGCGGTGGCCATGGGTGCCGAAGCCCGTGCCCGGCGCGATGCGGTCCTCGTTGATGACGCGCAGGTTGCCCCAGCCCATGTGGCGCGGGTCGTAGTAGCCCGCGAACGAGAAGCTGTGGTACGAATGGAGCCAGCCGTGGTCTGCGTGGCCGCGATCTTGCGATTTGCGAAGGGTCAGCATGGGGTTGCTCCTGGAAATGCGTTGCGTTGGAGAGAACTGTAGGTGGCGCAGCGCCCTTGCAGGGACAGCGGGCTTGAAGGCATCATTCAAACTCATTGAATGAAGAGGCCATCGATCATGCAAAACACCCGCGATGCCCTGACCCCTGAAAACTTGGCCATGCTGCAGAGCATTGCGGAGACGGGCAGCTTTGCCGCGGCGGCACGCCAGCTCGGCGTGGTGCCCAGCGCACTGACCTACCGTGTGCGCCAGATCGAGGATGCGCTGGACGTGCTGCTGTTCGACCGCAGCGCCCGCCACGCACGGCCCACCGATGCCGGCATGGAGCTGCTGCGCGAAGGCAAGCGCTTGCTGGAGGACGTGGACGCCATCGCCAACCGCGTGCGCCGCGTGGCCACGGGCTGGGAGCCACAGCTCACGCTGTCGGTGGACGGCGTCATCTCGCCCACCACCATGCTGGAGCTGGTGGAGGCGTTCTACGCCCTCGGTCCACCCACGCGCGTGAAGTGGCGCGACGGCATCCTCGGCGGCACGGCCGAAGCGCTGACGTCGGGCCAAGCAGACCTGGCCATCGGCGTGGCCGTGGGTGCCTCCAACGTCGCCGGGCTGCAATCCGCCCCGCTGGGCGAGGTGCGCTTCATCTTCGTCGTGGCGCCCCACCACCCACTGGCCAAGGTGCCCGAGCCCATCAGCGACACCACGCTGCGCGAACACCGCGCGATCGCCGTGGCCGACTCGGCACGGCGCAGCAACGTGACCATGGGCATCCTCGCGGGGCAGGACGTCCTCACCGTGGACAACATGCGCGCCAAGATCCACGCACAGTTGCGCGGCCTGGGCGGGGGCTTTCTGCCCGAGCCCATGGTGCGTCCGTACCTCGAAGCCGGCCATCTGGTCGAGCGGCAGGTGGCGCGCCCCGCGCGCAACGTGCGTCTGAGCTACCAATGGGGTGGCCCCGGGCACGCTGCGCCAGGCCGCGCGCTGCAGTGGTGGCTGTCGCAACTGCAAAGTGACGCCACACGCCGTGCGCTGCTGGAAAACCACCACCAGTTCTGAATGCGTGGGCCGCGCGGCGCGTGTAGAGTCAACACTAGCGCTGCGCTAATTACCAGCTCTGCACCAGCCCATTTCCGACGTCATCGAAGGCCTGCCATGACCCGCTTTTCCTCCCGCTCCAGCGATCGACTGAAACAAGGCCAGCAGGTCGCGCCCCTGGGCGCCGCGCGGCGCTTTGCCGTGGTGGGTGCCGGCATGGCCGGCGTGGCCTGCGCCCGCACACTGGCCCAGGCGGGCCACATGGTCACCGTCTTCGAGAAGGCGCCGCAGCCCGGCGGGCGCACGGCGGCGCTGGCGTCGCCCTTTGGCAGTTTTGATTCGGGCGCGCAGTACTTCACGGTACGCGACGCACGCTTTCAGCGGGCGCTGGACACCGTTTCCGGCCTGTGCCGCGCATGGAGTGCCACCACCATCCGCGTGCTGGACGCTGCCGGGCGCGTCGCCACCGCCGCGCCACCGCCCGGTGAAGCGCACTGGGTGGCCGCCCCCGCGATGGATGCGCTGGTCCAGGCCTGGGCCGCACCACTGGCGCGTGAAGGGCACCTGCACACGCGCACGGCCGTCACGCACATCGAGCGCGACGCCATGCGACCCACGGCCTGGCAGCTGCGCACCGAGACGCTGGATGGGGGATCGCAGGTGTATGCGGGTTTCGATGGCGTGGTACTGGCCCAGCCCGCACCGCTGTCGCGGGCGCTGCTGCAGCAGTCCGGCGTTTCCACGCCGTGGGACGACGCCCTGGCCGGCGTGGACATCGCGCCCTGCTGGACCTTGATGCTCGCCTTTGCGCAGGCCGTGCGCCCCGGGCTGACCACGCTCGGTCCGCAGTGGAACGCTGCACGCAGTACGCACCACCGCATTGCCTGGCTGGCCCGTGAGTCCAGCAAGCCCGGCCGGACACAGATCGAGCGTTGGACGGTGCAGGCCAGTCCCGCCTGGTCGCTGGAGCACCTGAACGACGAGGCCCCCCGCGTGCAGGCCAAGCTCATCAAGGCGTTTGCCGAAGTCACCGGCATACGCGCCACGCCCACGCATGCCGAGATGCGGCGCTGGCGCCACGCGCAGACGCAAAAGCCCTTGGGCCAGAGCTTTCTGTGGGACGCCTCCCTGGGCCTGGGCGTTTGCGGCGATTGGTGCCTGGGGCACCGGCTGGAAGACGCTTTCGTCTCGGGCCTGGAGCTCGCGCTCACCGCTGCATGACAGCGGCCGCGGGCTACGTCGGCCGCTTTGCCCCCTCCCCGACCGGCCCGCTGCACGCGGGCTCGCTCGTCGCCGCCCTGGCCAGCTGGCTGGACGCGCGCGCGGCCCTTGGAGGACGCGGCGGGCGCTGGCTGGTGCGCATCGAAGACGTGGACCCGCCGCGCTGCGTGCCCGGCGCCGACGAGCGCATTCTGGCGCAGCTGGCCCGCTGCGGCCTGCTGCCCGACGAGCAGCCGCTGTACCAATCCACCCGCGGCCCCCGCTACCAGCAGGCGCTGGATGGGCTGCTCCACGCCGGCCTGGCCTACCCATGCGCATGCACGCGCCGCGACATCGAAGCCGCCTTGCAGGCGCAGGGCCTGGTGCATGAACGCCATGTGGAACGCCCCTACCCTGGCACCTGCCGCCACGGCCTGGGTGGACGCACGCCGCGCGCCTGGCGCTTCCATACCCAGAGGTATCAATCAAAAATGCCTCCAGCGCCCATCCAGCAAGCGCAACCAGCTATTTATTCAATAGCAAGTTCCGGCGTCTCCTGGACCGATCGGCGCCTGGGCCCGCAGTTTCAAGATGTGGCGCGGCAGGTGGGCGACTTCGTGCTGCGGCGTGCAGATGGCCTGTGGGCCTACCAGCTTGCGGTCGTGGTCGACGACGCCGACCAGGGCGTCACCCATGTGGTACGCGGCGAAGACCTGGCCGACAACACGCCGCGCCAGATCCTGCTGCAGTCCGCATTGGGCGTGCCCACGCCGCAATACCTGCATACACCCCTGGTACGTGCGGCGGATGGCGAGAAGCTCTCCAAACAACATGGCGCTCCCCCCATCGACGACAGCCAGCCGCTGCAGGCTTTGACAAATGCAGCCCAGGTACTGGGATTGCCGTCACCTACAGGCATAACAGGCATCGCCGATGCGCTCGCATTCTGGGTCAAGGCATGGCCTGGAACCTACAATTCGCCGCTGTGACTCAAACGCTTTCTTCGCAAGACCCGCAGGCCCCCGCGGCCTCCCCCATGCCCGGTGCCGCAGGCAGCGCCCCGGCAGACGTCGCCCATCCCAAGGGCATCAAAAGCTATGTGCGCCGCGCCGGCCGCACCACCACCGGCCAGGCCAAGGCGCTGGAAGAGCTGGGCCCGCGCTACGTGCTGGACTATGCGCCCGCCCTGCTGGACGCCACTGCGGCCTTCGGCCGCAGCGCGCCGCTGGTGCTGGAGATCGGCTTCGGCATGGGCGAGGCCACGGCTCACATCGCGCGCGTGCGCCCGCAAGACAACTTTCTGTGCTGCGAGGTGCATGAACCCGGTGTGGGCGCGCTGCTCAAGCGCATCGGCGAGCAGGACATCCACAACATCCGCATCCTGCAGCACGACGCCGTCGAGGTGCTGGAGCACATGCTGGCGCCCGGATCGCTCGACGGCGTGCATATCTTCTTTCCCGACCCCTGGCACAAGAAGCGCCACAACAAGCGCCGCCTGATCCAGCCGCCGCTGGTGGCGCAGCTGGCGGCACGCCTGAAGCCGGGGGGCTACATCCACTGTGCGACCGACTGGCAACCGTATGCGGAGCAGATGCTGGAGGTGTTGTCGGCCGAACCCTTGCTGTCCAACACCGCCGAGGGCTATGCTCCGCAGCCGGACTATCGCCCCCTGACCAAGTTCGAGAACCGCGGCATGCGGCTCGGCCATGGCGTGTGGGACCTGGTGTTCACGCGCCGCTGAGCGTCTATTCCCGTTTCCCGATGAAGCCCATCCTCCAGAACCTGGCCGAAATGACCGCCCACCGGGACCACTTGCGCCTGGAGGTCTCGGTGCTGTCCACGCTGCTCAAGCTGGGCCATATCGTGCACGTGCGGGCGCTGGAGCTGTTCACGCAGGACGAAGTCCTGATGCTGCGCCCGCGCAGCTGGAGCCACGAAGGGCAGTTAGTCTCCAGTGAGTACGACGCTGCTTCGGATCCCCAGCGCATTCCGCTGGCGCAAGAGCCTGAACTGGCCCACTGCATCGCCACCCAGGGCGAGAGCGCCGCGCGTGCCTCCGAGCAGCGCCACACGCTCTGGCTGCCCATGTGGCTGGGCGGGCGCCCCACGGCGTGCCTGGAAATCACCCAGTCCCGCCGCTTCACGCGGCACCAGCGCGACGTGATCATGGGCGTGTTCCTGGTCTACCAAAACTACCAGAGCCTGCTGGATTACAGCGAGCGGGACGCGCTCACCGGGCTGCTGAACCGCAAGACCTTCGAGGAGCAGTTCTCACGACAGACCGGCGCACCCGCCAGCCCAGGCGAGGGCGAAGACGCCGTGCGCCAATGGCTGGCGGTGATCGACATCGACCATTTCAAGTCGGTCAATGACCGCTTTGGACACCTCTATGGCGATGAGGTGCTGATCCTGGTGGCCAACCGCCTGCGCACCCAGTTCCAGAGCCAGGACAGCATCTTCCGCTTCGGCGGAGAGGAGTTCGTGGTGCTGCTGCGTTCCCTCACGCTGGCGCAGGCGCGCCAGGCGCTGGAGCGGTTGCGCGCGGCCGTGCAGACGCATGTGTTCCCGCAGATCGGACACATCACCGTGAGCATCGGCTTCGCGGCCACGCAACAGGGCTCGCCGGTGGAGATCCTGGGGCGCGCGGACCAGGCGCTCTACTATGCCAAGGAACATGGACGCAACCAGGTCTGCTTCTATGAAGATCTGGTCAACAGTGGCGCCTTGCAGATCAAGGTGGCGCACGACGAAGTGGAGCTGTTCTAGCTCATTTGCCGGCAGACGGCGCTGCGCCTGCCGTCTTTTGCCTAGCCCCCTGGGTCCGGTGCGACCGCGGCGCAGGCCACCACCGCCCACGCGGGTGCACCATGTCCGCATGTGCGCCGGGCCCCCGTCTGGGGGCCCAGGCCGTCGTCAAATGCGCTCGCCCACCCAGCCCTGCACGGCTGCCAGCGCCTGCGGCAGCGCCGCCGCGTTGGTGCCGCCGGCCATGGCCATGTCGGGTTTGCCGCCGCCTTTGCCACCCACCTGGGCCGCCACGAAGTTCACCAGATCCCCGGCCTTGACACGGCCGATGCTATCGGCCGTCACGCCGGCCGCCAGCTGCACCTTGTCGCCATCGACGGCCGCCAGCACGATGGCCGCCGTCTTGAGCTTGTCCTTGAGCTTGTCCATGGTCTCGCGCAGGGTCTTGGCGTCCGCGCCTTCCAGCCGGGCCGCCAGCACCTTGAGGCCCTTGACGTCCACGGCCTGGCCGGCCAGCTCGTCGCCCTGGCTGGAAGCCAGCTTGCCCTTGAGTGCAGCCAGTTCCTTCTCGAGCGTCTTGATCTGATCGAGCGCACCGCCAATGCGGGCGGTCAGCTCCGCAGGGGGCGCCTTCAGGGCGGCTGCAGCCTGGTCCACCGTGGACTCCAGCGACTGCAGGTAGGCCAGCGCGTTCTCGCCGGTCACCGCCTCGATGCGGCGCACGCCCGCGGCCACGCCGCCCTCAGCCACCACCTTGAACAGGCCGATGTCGCCCGTGCGGCGCACGTGCGTGCCGCCGCACAGCTCGCGGCTGGTGCCGATGTCCAGCACACGCACGCTCTCGCCGTACTTCTCGCCGAACAACATCATGGCGCCCGTTTTTTGCGCGCTTTCGATGTCCATCAGGCGCGCGTTGGTGTCGGTATTGGCCAGCACTTCGGCATTCACCAGGCGTTCGATCTCGCGAATCTGCGCGGCCGTCAGCGGCGCGTTGTGCGCGAAGTCAAAGCGCGTGCGCTCGGCGTTCACCAGGCTGCCCTTTTGCTGCACATGGTCGCCTAGCACCTCGCGCAACGCCTTGTGCATGAGGTGGGTGACCGAGTGGTTGCGCATGGTGGCCGCGCGCAGTTGCAGGTCCACCTGCGCCTGCACCGTGTCGCCCACATTCAGCGTGCCGGCTTCCAAGGTGCCGTGGTGGCCGTAGACGTCGGCTTTGATTTTCTGCGTGTCGGCCACGGTGAAGCACGCCGAGCCAGCGCCGATGGTGCCTTGGTCGCCCACCTGGCCGCCGCTTTCGGCATAGAACGGCGTGCGGTCCAGCACCACCACGCCGCTCTGGCCCGCGTGCAGGGCCGCGGTGCTGGTGCCGTCCACGTACAGCGCGACGATCTTGGCACTTTCGGCCAGTTGCTCGTAGCCCGTGAACTGGTTGGCCGCGCCGGTGTATTCCAGCGCGCGGTCCATCTTGAACTTGCCTGCGGCGCGGGCAGTGCTCTTCTGGTGTTCCATGGCGGTGGCAAAGCCCGCTTCGTCCACGTTGACGCCCCGTTCGCGGCACACGTCATTCGTCAGGTCCAGCGGGAAGCCATAGGTGTCGTGCAGCTTGAACGCCACGTCGCCCGGCAGCGTCTTGGCACCGCCAGCCAAAGCGCTGTCCAGAATCTCCATGCCGTGCGCCAGGGTCTCGAAGAAGCGTTCCTCTTCCACCCGCAGCACGTCCGTGATGCGCGCCTGTTGCTCGCGGATTTTGGGGTAGGCATCGCCCATCTGTTGCACCAGGTCTTGCACCAGCTTGTGGAAGAACGGCGTCTTACGACCCAGCTTGTAGCCGTGACGAATGGCGCGGCGCACGATGCGGCGCTGCACGTAGCCGCGGCCCTCGTTGCTGGGGATGACACCGTCGGCGACCAGGAAGGCGGTGGCGCGAATATGGTCGGCGATGACCTTGAGCGACGGGTTGGTCAGGTCGCTTGTGCCTGTTTCGCGCGCCGCGGCCTTGATCAGCGCGTCGAACAGGTCGATCTCGTAGTTGCTGTGCACGTGCTGCAGGATGGCGGCCAGGCGCTCCAGGCCCATGCCGGTGTCCACGCAGGGCGCGGGCAGCGGCTTGACGTTGCCTTGCTCGTCCATGTCGAACTGCATGAACACGTTGTTCCAGATTTCGATGAAGCGGTCGCCGTCCTCATCCGGGCTGCCCGGGGGGCCGCCGGCAATGTGCTCGCCGTGGTCGTAGAAGATTTCCGAGCACGGGCCGCAGGGGCCGGTGTCGGCCATCATCCAGAAGTTGTCGCTCTTGTAGCGGCCGCCCTTGTTGTCGCCGATGCGGATCACACGCTCGGGCGGCAGGCCGATTTCTTTGGTCCAGATGTCGTAGGCCTCGTCGTCCTCGGCGTAGACCGTGGCCAGCAAGCGCTCGGGAGGCAGCTTGTAGACCTCGGTCAGCAGCTCCCAGGCCCACTTGAGCGACTCGCGCTTGAAGTAGTCGCCAAAGCTCCAGTTGCCCAGCATCTCGAAGAACGTGTGGTGGCGCGCGGTGTAGCCCACGTTCTCCAGATCGTTGTGCTTGCCGCCGGCGCGCAGGCAGGTCTGCACCGATGTGGCGCGCACATAGGGGCGCTTGTCCGTACCCAGGAACACATCCTTGAACTGCACCATGCCCGAGTTGGTGAACATCAGCGTGGGGTCGTTGCCCGGCACCAGCGGACTGGACGCCACCACGGTATGCCCCTTGGCGGCGAAGAAGTCCAGGAAGGTCTTGCGAATGTCTGCAACGGAGAAAGTGGGTGTGCTCATGGTGTGTATGGGGTTCGTGGGCGGGTATGGCAGCGCAAGGCATCCCGTCGTGACCAACCCGCCATTATAGATTTCACCCTTGCGTGCACACGGCGCTATCCTGCCCCTTTGCCCTGCCCGCCGCGGCCTTCCAGGAGCCACCCCATGGACATGAAGACATCACCCCTTTCCCTGCTCAAGGATCCGAGTCTGCTCAAGACTGACGCCCTACTGGGAGGCCAGTGGTTCGCAGGCGGCGCACGCTTTGCCGTGCACGACCCGGCCACCGGCCTGAAGTTGGCCGATGTGGCCAACCTGGGGGCCAAGGAAGCCGAGCTGGCTATCGCCGCCGCCAACGAAGCGTGGCCCGCATGGAAGGCCAAGACCGCCAAGGAGCGCAGCACCATCCTGCGCCAGTGGTTTGACCTGCTCATGCAGCACCAGGACGACCTGGGCCGGCTCATGACGGCGGAACAAGGCAAGCCCTTGCCCGAGGCCAAGGGCGAGGTGGCCTATGGCGCCAGCTTCGTCGAGTGGTTTGCCGAGGAGGCCAAGCGCGTGAACGGCGAGACCCTGCCGCAGTTCGACAACAACCGCCGCTTGTTGGTGCTCAAGCAGCCCATCGGCGTGTGTGCGGCGATCACGCCGTGGAACTTCCCCTTGGCGATGATCACGCGCAAGGTAGCGCCGGCGCTCGCGGCGGGCTGTCCGGTGGTCATCAAGCCGGCCGAGCTCACGCCCCTCACCGCCCTCGCCGCTGCCGAGCTGGCGTTGCGCGCGGGCATTCCCCCCGGCGTGCTGAGCGTGCTGACGGCCGATGCGGAGAACTCCATCGCCATCGGCAAGGTGCTGTGCGCAAGCGACGTCGTGCGCCACCTGTCGTTCACCGGCTCGACGGAGGTCGGGCGCATCCTCATGGCCCAGTGCGCGCCCACGGTGAAGAAGCTGAGCCTGGAGCTGGGCGGCAATGCGCCGTTCATCGTGTTCGACGATGCCGACCTCGATTCCGCCGTGGAAGGCGCCTTTGCCAGCAAATACCGCAATGCCGGGCAGACCTGCGTGTGCACCAACCGCTTCTATGTGCAGGCGGGGGTGTACGACGCCTTCGTCGCCAAGTTTGCCGCCCGCGTAAAAACCGCGAAGGTCGGCAATGGCTTCGAGGACGGCGTGAACCAGGGCCCGTTGATCGAACCCGCCGCGGTGGACAAGGTGCAGCGCCACCTGGATGACGCCGTCGCCAAGGGCGCCAGCGTCGTGACGGGCGGAAAGCACCTGGCGGAACTGGGCGCGGGCCAGTTCTTTGAGCCCACGGTGCTGGCCAACGCCACCGCTGGAATGCTGTGCGCGCGCGAGGAAACCTTTGGCCCGCTGGCGCCGGTCTTCAGGTTCGAGACCGAGCAGGAAGCCATCGCTGCCGCCAACGCCACCGAGTTTGGCCTGGCCAGCTACTTCTACAGCCGCGACGTGGGCCGCATCTTCCGAGTGGGCGAGGCGCTTGAATATGGCATGGTGGGTGTGAACGTCGGCATTCTCGCGACCGAGCATGTGCCCTTCGGCGGCGTCAAGCAGTCGGGCCTGGGGCGCGAGGGCTCCCACTACGGCATGGACGACTATGTGGAGATCAAATACCTCTGCGTGGGCGATATCCAGAAGTAGAGAGCACTTTGCTTCTTTTTTTATAGCTGCCAGCGCTTGCTCCTATTGTCCGATGGCCAGAAATGCCCACGAACCTATGTACCGGCAGGACAGGCTGGTCGTCGGCCGGCGCAGATCGCACGGTTGCCCGGAAAGCACGCGGCAGTGCGCTAGAATCCACCGACTTTGCGGGCGTCGTTCAATGGTAGGACCTGAGCTTCCCAAGCTCAAGACGTGGGTTCGATTCCCATCGCCCGCTCCATGAACTTTTGGAAACCTCTAGTGTTTCCAAGCACTTAGGCCAACCACACCGGTTGGCCTTTTTGCTGTCTGGTCGATTTCTGGTCGCAGCTGGATCAGCGTAAATCAACGTTAGTCATAGTCGCCTGCGAAGGGCTGCATTGACGGTCTTGCCGGGTCCAGTGGGCTTAACCCCGTCAAACCCCGTCTCCTGCGTTTCTGACTGCCACTTTTTTGGGCAAATTCTGAGGTGCATTTCAGGAGAGGTGGCGCGAAGATGTCGCAAATAGCATCGAAAAAGCCACGGATCGCCAGCCTTTAGCGACGGTAGATTGCCCTTAAGTCAAATAGATGGCTTCTGCTGCTTGGTCCCAGCGAATGCCTTGCGGCCGACCCACGCCAGACGTTGCCCCTGATGTCCGCAACATCCCGTTAGGGACTACTCCCTGCCATCAGGAGGACAACATGACGCAATTCCGATTTCTTCGCCCAACAAGCTGGCTTGCCAAGCGGCTCGGGCTGTCAGTATCAACAATCGAACGGCTGCGTGCCCAAGGCTCCAATGACCTTCCACCCTGCGTCCGGATTGGGGGTGCCATCAGGTATGACGACGTGACCGTGGAAGAGTGGCTGCAGAACAAGATGAGTTCGGCCAGTCATCAGTCTGTCGGTTGAAACGGTATTTCCGATACAACACATCATGAAGAAGCCCTATTCCCCCTTTGGGGGAATAGGGCTTCTATAGGGTAGCTCAATAACTTTCTTGGCCCTGCCCACTGTGCAAAGTGTGCGGACTGGCTATCAAAGGGATCAACTGCTCTGCTGCGGCAGGTTGTGGGCTTTTGTGGCGGACAGGTGACCTGCCCCCAATACCCGTACCAGTCGTTTTGAGAAAATCCGCTGGTTAAAGGAGATTACTCCTGGGTTTGAAGCGGCGCCGTTACGGCGCC
>RJVL01000009.1 GCA_003755025.1 Diaphorobacter nitroreducens
CAACAAGCCGCTCCAATCAGCGAAGCCCTGAATTCTACACCGGTTTTTAACCCCAGATCAACTCAAAGCAGAGAATTTTTCAACTCCCCTTCGCTACAAACGACAATTCACATTTGTGATGACTGTGCATTGCAGCGTGGAAGAAGTATACGTCGGGTTTTCCCTAAAAAAGCACTCCATGACACTTTTTTGTCGAGGGCGCTCTAACCAACCTTCGCAAGAGGGCGCTTCATAATTCCTCCATGGCATTGATTACTCTGATGAACGCCCAGTTGGCGTTCGGGCATGTGGCGCTGCTGGACCATGCCACTTTCGCGCTGGAATCCGATGAGCGCGTGGGACTGATTGGGCGCAATGGTGCAGGGAAGTCGTCACTTCTGAAAATTCTGGGCGGCTTGGCCCATGCAGATGACGGCACCCTGAGTGTCCAGCAGGGCCTGCGCATTACCTATGTGGCCCAAGAGCCTGATCTACAGCCTGAGGACACCGTCTTCCAATCCGCCGCCCGCGGGTTGGGCGAAGCGATCGCGCTGCGGGAACAATACTTGGGGGGCGCCACAGGCCTTGATTTGGATGCATTGCAGTCTCAGATCGAGGCTTATGACGCCTGGAACTGGGAGCAACGGGTAGAGGAAACTTTGCACCGCCTGCACCTTGCCCCGGAGGCCATCGTGGGCACCCTCTCGGGAGGGACACGCAAACGAGTCGCGCTGGCGCAAGCCCTGGTGGCTCGCCCGGACGTGCTGCTGCTGGACGAGCCCACCAACCACCTAGACCTCGACTCCATAGAGTGGCTTGAAGAACTGCTACTCGACTTCAAGGGTGGCATCGTCACGATCACCCACGACCGTGCGTTCCTCGACCGGATCGCCACGCGCATCGTGGAGCTCGACCGAGGACAGTTGCGCTCCTATCCCGGCAACTTTGCGCAGTACGTGGCGCAAAAGGAAGAGCAGTTGGCGCAAGAGGCCGTCATTAATGCACGGGCGGACAAGCTGCTGGCGCAGGAGGAGGTCTGGATCCGCAAGGGCGTGGAGGCGCGCCGCACGCGCAGCCAGAGCCGCATCAGCCGACTGGAGACCCTGCGCGCCAATCGCGCCGCGCGCCGTGACGCGGTTGGCAGCGTCAAGATGGACATCGCCTCGGGCAGCCAGAACAGCTACCAGGGGAAGATCATCGCCGAGCTGGCGCACGTAACCAAAACCTTTGGCGACAAAACCATCGTGCGGGACTTCAGCGCCACCATCCTGCGGGGCGACAAGGTGGGTTTGATCGGTCCCAACGGTGCGGGGAAAACCACCCTGCTCAAGCTCATCCTGGGTGAACTGGAGCCTGACAGCGGTACGGTACGCCGCGGCGCCAACCTGCAGGTCGCGTATTTTGACCAGATGCGCCACAGTATCGACATGGATGCCACGCTGGAGGACTTCATCAGTCCTGGCAGCGAGTGGATCGAGATCGGCACGCAGCGCAAGCATGTGAAGAGCTACCTCGGCGATTTCCTGTTCTCCCCCGCCCGGGCGCACTCCCCCGTGCGCTCGTTGTCCGGCGGCGAGCGCAACCGCCTGCTGCTGGCACGGCTGTTTGCGCGGCCCGCCAACGTGCTGGTGCTGGACGAGCCCACCAACGATCTGGACATTGACACCCTCGAGCTGCTGGAGGAGCTGCTGCAGGATTACGATGGCACGGTGTTCGTAGTGAGCCACGACCGCACCTTCTTGGACAACGTGGTCACCAGCACCCTTGCGTTCGAGGGTAATGGCCTGTGGCGTGAGTACGAGGGCGGCGTGCAGGACTGGCTGGCCCAGTCGAACCGCAGCCGTTCACTCGCGGGCGGACCGGCGGTTCCTGAGAAAAATACGAGCAAGAATGAGCCAAAACGCCCGTCAGATAAGCGCGAGCAGCTACAAAAAAAGAAGCTTAGCTACAAGGAGCAGCGTGAACTGGAGCAGCTACCTGCCCAGATCGACGCACTGGAGGCCGAGCAAAAGGCGATCCGCGAAGAATTGGCGGACGGCAGCCTGTACAGCCGGGACGGCGCGCGGGCGACGGCGCTGCATACGCGTGACGGAGAGATCGAAGATCTGTTGATGCAGGCGCTGGAGCGCTGGTCCGCGCTCTCGTCCTGACGGGGCCGGTCAGATTCGGTGGTGCAACCGGTCGGTGGAACCGCGCAGGCGCGCAATCAGCGCCTGTGCAATCTGCGACAGCGGCAGCACCTCGTCGGCCGCCCCATGGGCGATGGCCTCGCGCGGCATACCGAAGACGATGCAACTGGCTTCGTCCTGCACGTAGTTGTAGCTGCCTGCGTCGCGCATCTCACGCATGGCAGCAGCGCCATCGCCGCCCATGCCGGTGAGCATGATGCCGTAGGCATTGCGCCCCACCACGGCGGCTGCCGACTTGAACAGCACCTCCACCGAAGGCTTGTGCCGGTTGACCGGCGGGCTGTCATCCACCACCGCTACATAGTTGGCGCCGCTGCGTGCCAGGTAGAACTGCCGCCCCCCCGGCGCAATATAGGCATGGCCGGGCAGAATCCGCTCGCCGTTCACCGCCTCTTTGACCGTGATCTGGCACAGGCTGTTGAGCCTCGCTGCAAAACTGGTGGTGAACCCTGGCGGCATGTGCTGGGTGATCACGATGGCCGGAGAGTCCGCCGGCATATGGATCAGGACCTCGCGGATGGCCTCGGTGCCGCCGGTCGACGCGCCAATGCAGATCACCTTTTCGGTAGAGACGCGCCCCAGCAGCGCCGACGCCGCGGGAGCGGGAGCCGGCGCGGTAGCGGCACCTGCATCGGGGTGGACAATGGCGGCGGCGCTGCGCGCGGGGGCGCGCCGCACATGGGCCACGGCCGCAACGCGGATCTTGTCCACGATCTGAGCCGCCAATTCGTTCAGTCCGCTGGACAGCCCCACGCGCGGCTTGGCGACGAAATCCACGGCCCCCAGTTCGAGCGCCCGCATGGTCACTTCGGCGCCGCGCTCGGTCAGGGTCGAGATCATCACCACGGGCATCGGCCGCAGGCGCATCAAGCGCCCCAGGAAGTCGATGCCGTCCATGCGCGGCATCTCCACATCGAGCGTGATCACGTCGGGATTTTTCTCGCGGATCATCTCGCGCGCGATCAGCGGGTCGTTGGCCGTGCCGATGCACTCCATGTCGCTCTGGCGGTTGATGATCTCCGACAGCAGGCTGCGCACCAATGCCGAATCGTCCACCACGATCACCCTGATCTTGCCGCTCATGCCTTTCAAATCCTTGCTGTATTGTTAGTGCCGCCGATCAGAACAGATCCACGGAGCCTCCGCTGGTGGCGCGCGCCACGGTAGCCGCGTTGCCCCGCACCACTTCCTGCTCCAGCGTTTCGGGATGGGCATGCGCCAGGCGCTTGACCATCACCTTGCCCGTCACCGGAAAGAACACCACTTTGCGCGGATAGATGTCGAGCACGTCCTCCGACACCACCGGAATGCGCTCCGTGGCCAGATAGTCTTGCACAAAGCGGGTGTTGCGCTCGCCCACGTTGAGCGTGGTGAAGTTGTGCATCACCTGGGCACCGCCGAAGATCTTGGCCTGCAGCGTCTCGCGGCGAGCGCCCAGCTTCATCATCTCATTAATGAGCAGTTCCATGGCGTAGGAACCATACCGGCCCGACGCATCGGCGCTGTCCCCCTCGGGCAGCATGAAGTGGTTCATGCCTCCCACGCGCATGCGGCTGTCCCACAGACAGGCGGCAATGCACGATCCCAGCACCGTCATGATGGCCAGGCTGTCGTGCGAGACAAAAAACTCGCCTGGCAAGACCTTCACCGCGTTGTGCTGGAAATGGTGATCGAAAAAGAAAAACGATGCCTCACCCGGCCTGCGCGGACAGGCCTTGAGCTCCTGCAGCGTCATGGCAGGCGCGGTGCCTGCCGGGGCATTCATAGGCAGAGGCGTGATGCGGGGCGTGCGCCGGCGCTCCAGCCCCCCGCCCGGCAAGGCAGAGGGCCGTGGATCAGCTCCGGGTGTGATGCTCATGGATTCGCCAGCGCCTCGCGGTAGGTCAAAAATGCCCGCATCAGATGCGTTCGTACACCGTCTTGCCTCGCAAGGCAAAAAGGTCGCGCGAATCGCTGAAGTTCTCGGCATGCCCCACGAACAGCATGCCGCCGGGCTTGAGCACACGGTGGATGCGCTCCAGCACCCGTCGCTGGGTGGGGCCGTCAAAATAAATCATCACGTTGCGGCAAAAGACTACGTCGAAGGGCTCGCGGAACGGCCAGTCGTCGCGGATCAGGTTCACGCTCAGGAACTCGATGGGTTTGCGCAACTCGGGGCGCACACGCGCCAGCCCGGCGTTGCCGCCCTTGCCGCGCAGAAAGAAGCGCTGCAGGCGCTCTTGGCTCAAGCCCTTCAGACCGTCGAGGCGATAGACCCCGCGGGCGGCCGTGGCCAGCACCCGCGAATCGATGTCGCTGGCCATCAGCTTGAAAGACGCGTTGTTGCCCAGGGTTTCCAGGACCGTCATCGCGATCGAGTAAGGTTCTTCGCCGGTCGATGCCGCATTGCACCAGATGTTCCATGGCCCGGCAGAGCGCATGCGCAGCAGCGACGCCAGGATCTCGAAATGGTGTTGCTCGCGAAAGAACGCCGTGAGGTTGGTGGTCAGGGCGTTCACGAACTCCTGCCACTCCGGCCCGTCGTGGCCTTCCAGCCAGCTCAGGTACTCATGAAAGCTGTCGTACCCGGTATCGCGCAAGCGGCGCGACAGGCGGCTGTACACCATGGCGTGCTTGCCATCATGCAGGCTGATGCCGGCGCGCTGGTAGATCAGGGACTGCACCCGCGCGAAGTCCTGATGGGTCCAGGCGAACTCGCGCCCTTCGCCACTCTCGGCCACGGGAGCAGCAGCCCCCGCAGCGGGGCGGGCCGGGCGCCGTGGCGCGGCGGTGGGGCTGGCGGTCAGGCTCATGGCGCGCTCGTCAACGTGTGTATAGCGGGAAGGCTGCGGCTCGCCGCATCAGTCCCCGGCCATGGCAAGGCCCATGTCCATGCCGGCCATGAGTTTTTCGATGTCCAGCAAGATGAGCATGCGGTCGCCCACCGAGCCAAGCCCGCGGATGCACTGCGCGTCGATGGAGCTCTCGATGTCCGGGGCCGTGCGAACCTGTTCGGGCGTCAGCTCCATCACGTCGCTCACGGAATCCACCACGATGCCCACCACCCGCTCGCGCAGGTTCAGGATGATGACGACCGTGAAGCTGTTGTACTCGGCCTGCGCACAGTTGAAGCGCAGCCGCATGTCCACGATCGGCACGATGGTGCCTCGCAGGTTGGTCACACCTTTGATGAAAGCCGGCGCATGGGCGATGCGCGTGGGGTTTTCATAGCCGCGGATTTCCTGCACCTTGAGGATGTCGATGCCGTATTCCTCCTGGCCCAGGCGGAACGTCAGGTATTCCCTCGCGCCCGCAGCCGTGGTCTCTGCGCCCTTGTCCACCAGACTCATGCCCTCACTCCTCGTCGTTCAGCGTTTCGCAATTCAGTGGCGCGCACGGCGCACCAGGGCAGCCGTGTCCAGAATCAAGGCCACGGTGCCATCCCCCAGAATGGTGGCGCCCGACACGTTGGGCACCTTGCGGTAGTTGGTCTCCAGGTTCTTCACCACCACCTGGTGCTGCCCCAGCAGTTCGTCGACCAGCACCGCCACGCGGCTGCCATCGGCCTCCACCACCACCATGATGCTGCTGGTGGAATTCGCGTCGGGGCGCGGCACCTGGAAGATCTTCTCCAGCGCCACCACGGGCATGTATTCGTCGCGCACCTTCACCAGTTGGGAGCCCTGGGCCACGGTGTTCACTTCGCCACCGTTGACCTGGAACGACTCCACCACCGACGACAGCGGCAGGATGTACACCTCGTCGCTCACGCCCACCGACATGCCGTCCATGATGGCCAGCGTCAGCGGCAAGCGCACGGACACACGCATGCCGTAGCCTTCAGCGGAATCAATCTCCACCGAACCACCCAGCGCGGTGATGTTGCGCTTGACCACGTCCATGCCCACGCCGCGGCCCGAGACATCGGTCACCACATCCGCCGTGGAGAAACCGGGCGCGAAGATCAGGTTCCAGACCTCGCTGTCGGGCATGGCGTCGGAAACATCCAGCCCACGCTCGCGCGCCTTCTTGAGGATCTTCTCGCGCGACATGCCCTTGCCGTCGTCGCGCACCTCGATCACGATGGAGCCCCCCTGGTGCGATGCCGACAGCGTGATGGTTCCGTGTTCTGGCTTGCCCGCAGCCAGGCGGTCGGCGGGCATCTCGATGCCGTGGTCGCAGCTGTTGCGCACCAGGTGGGTCAGCGGGTCGGTGATCTTCTCGACCAGGCTCTTGTCCAGTTCGGTCGCCTCGCCGTGGGTGACGAAATCCACCTTCTTGCCCAGCTTGCCCGCCAAGTCACGCAGCATGCGCGGGAATCGGTTGAACACGATCGACATGGGAATCATGCGGATCGACATCACGGATTCCTGCAGGTCGCGCGTGTTGCGATCCAGGTCGGCCAGGCCTGCCAGCAGTTGCTGGTAGACGCCGGCGTCCAGGCCACGGCTGTTCTGCGCCAGCATGGCCTGGGTGATGACCAGTTCGCCCACCAGGTTGATGAGCTGATCCACCTTGCTCACCGCCACGCGGATGGTGGACGATTCCATGGAGGCCTGCGCGCCGCCCTTGGCCTCGGCGGAGGCGGCACGCGCGGCAGGCCGCTCAGCAGCACTGGCCGGTGCGGCGGCAGGAGCGGCCTCGACAGGCACGCCCGGCGCGCCGGCAAAGAAGCCGTACGGCTCGGCCAGGGCCGCAGCGGATGGCTCCAGCGGCTCGTGGGCCTCTTGCGCGGCAGGCGCCGCGGAGGTCGCCGCGTCGTGGATGGCCACCTGCTCTTTCGCCACATGGAATGCGAACAGGTCCAGCAGATCCTCGTCCGTGGACGTGGTCTGCACCGCGAACCGGCGCATGCCGGGGCGGTCTTCCGGCAGATCGTTGATGCTGCCCAAGCCCGGGATGTCGCGGAACAGGTCCTTGATCGCATCGGCCAATGTCACCTGGGCCAGTGGACCGATGTGGATCTCCAGCGAGCGAGCGCCGCCGGGGACCGCCGCAGCGGGCACCACCGGCGCAACCGCGGGCGTTGGCGCAGGTGCCGCAGCAACCACAGGCGCTGGAGCGGGCACCGCTGCGGCGGGCGCTGCCGCTGGCACGGCGCCGGCCGCCAGTTCGCTGATGCGGCGCACGAGGTCATGCGTGGAAACCGCCTCACCCTGCCCGCCCGCCTGATGGCGTGCCAGCAGGCTGCGCGAGGCGTCCGCCGACTCCAGCAGCACGTCCACCATCTGCGGGATCAGCTGGAGTTCGTGGCGGCGCAGCCGGTCCAGCAGCGATTCCATTTGGTGTGTGAGTTCCGCCACATCCGAAAAACCGAAGGTGGCCGAGCCGCCCTTGATGGAATGCGCGCAGCGGAAGATGCCGTTCAGCTCTTCGTCGTTGGCGGCATCCACGTCCAGGTCCAGCAGCATCTGCTCCATCTGGTCCAGGTTCTCGCCGGCCTCTTCGAAGAAGATCTGATAGAACTGGCTGAGGTCAAAGTCCGCGCCTGCGCCCTCTTGGTAGGTATCCGCCATGGTCCCGAGTTCCTGTGTGCTACGTCGTAGGTGTTGGTGTGGCCGGCGCGATCAGCGGATGACCTTTTGGATCACTTCGATGAGGCGCGTGGGGTCGAACGGCTTGACCAGCCAGCCGGTGGCGCCCGCGCTGCGGCCGGCCTGCTTCATCTGGTCGCTGGATTCCGTCGTGAGGATGAGGATGGGAATGCTCTTGAAGCGCGGATGCTCGCGCAGCTTGCGCGTGAGGCCGATGCCGTCCAGGCGCGGCATGTTCTGGTCGGCCAGCACCAGATGGATGTCGTGGGTCTCGGCCTTTTCCAGCGCGTCCTGGCCATCCACCGCTTCCACCACGTGGTACCCCGCTCCGGTGAGCGTGAAGGAAACCATTTTCCGCATGGACGGAGAATCATCGACCGCAAGAATGGACTGCATGTAAAGCTCCAACGACTTTTGATTTGAATAAGGTTAATGGGTTGGGAGATACGGGAACCGCGCCTGGATCAGAACAGCTCGATCGAGCCGGCCTCCATCTCGCTTTGCGTGACAGGGTTGGGCCGATCGGGCACCACGCCCTCCAGCGGCGCGGCGTCCTCCCCCTCTTCTTGTCCCATGGTCTCGGCCGCCAGGCGAAAGGCGCATCCCTGCAACACCTTGGTAGTGTGGATGATGAGTTGGGTCGCCATGTCGTGAAACTGCAACTCCGTCACTGCACTGCGCAAGGCGGTGCGCAAATCGGCCAACTCTGCCGACGCGCCGATGAGCTCATCCGTCAGCGAGGCGTTGGCCTCGCCGAAACGCGCGAGCAGGTTCTCGGTGGCGTGGTTGAGCAGCCCTTCCAGCCGGTGCAGGTCGTGCATGGCCATCAGCAGGGAATCCTGCAACTCGGCCGCCACCATGACGGGCACCTGCACGGCAGGCCCATCTGGCGTATTTAGCGTAGATTGCATCGTTTCTCCATAGCTGCTGGCGCACAGCCGGCGGCACCATCGTCCGGGGCCCATTCCTGTCGCCTGTACTGCAGCATTACGGCATCCGTTGTACCGCGCCACAGGCTGAAATGACCGTTTCGGGCCCAATTTGTTCCAATATGTATCCTATGATACCCACTCCCACCGATCTTGAGGCCCCGAAAAGACCCGTGCGAGTGCTGCATCTCGAGGACTCAACCGCCGACCACGCGCTGGTGCGGCTGACGCTGCGGCGCGCCGGGCTGTCCCATGAGATCCACCAGGTGGATTCCCTGGAGGCCTTCACCGGGTGGCTGGAGCGGGAATCGTTCGACGTGATCCTGGCGGACTACCGCCTGCCCGGCTTCACGGCGCTGGATGCCTGGCGCATCGTGGACCAATGCCCGGGGCACCCGCCCTTCGTGCTGCTGTCCGGCGCGATCGGCGAGGCCGCCGCAGTGGACGCCATGCGGCTGGGCTTTGCCGACTACCTGCTCAAGGACGACATGGCGCGCCTGCCGCATGTGCTGGCGCGTGCGATGGAGGTCGCGCAGGCCCGCCGCGCGCGCGAGGAGGCTGCGGCCGAGTTGGCCGAGTCCCGGCAGCAGCTGGCCGACCTGGCCGAGCACCTGCAGACCTCCATCGAGGAAGAACGCGCCGCCATCGCGCGCGAGATCCATGACGACATCGGTGGCGCACTGGCCGCGGTGAAATTCGACCTGGCCTGGATCGGCCGCCACGCCGGTGAGGACGGCCTGCGCGAACACGCTGGCACCGCCACCGAGATGCTGCAGCACGCCATCGACGCGGCCCAGCGCCTCATGATGAACCTGCGACCGCCCGTGCTGGACCAGGGCCTCGTGGCCGCCGTGCGCTGGCTGGCCGAGACCTTCGAGCGCCGCACGCGCATCCCCGTGCGCGTCACCGCCAGCCGCGAGGCGCTGGACGTGCCGCCCGCGCTGCAACTGGTGGCCTACCGCACCGCGCAAGAGGCGCTGACCAACGTGCAAAAGCACGCGCAGGCCGGCCACGTGCGCATCGATCTGTCGGACCACGAGGACGTGCTGACGCTGGAGGTGACCGACGACGGCCGCGGCATGGCGCCCGAGATGCGCAAGAAGCCCCGCTCCTTCGGCCTGCAGGGCCTGCAGGAGCGCGCGCGGCGCGCGGGCGGCTGGATGGACATCAGCAGCCGGCCGGGGCATGGCACGTCGGTGATCATGACCGTGCCGCTAACATCGCCCGCAGGCAAAGCAGGAGATGTGCAGTGATCCAGGTGGTGCTATGCGATGACCATGCCGTGCTGCGGCGCGGCATACGCGACACGCTGACCGAGTCGCCCGATATCCACGTGACCGGCGAGGCCGGCAGCTATCCCGAGTTGCGCGAGGTGCTGCGCACGGCCGCCTGCGACGTGCTGCTGCTGGACCTGAACCTGCCCGGGCGCAGCGGCCTGGAGGTGATGGCCAGCGTGAAGGAGACGCACCCGGACATCAAGGTGCTGATCGTCTCGATGTATCCCGAGGACCAGTACGCGCTGCGCTGCCTGAAGGCCGGGGCGCACGGCTACGCCAACAAGGCGGGCGACCCGGTGCAGCTCATCGCCGCGGTGCAGACCATCGTGCAGGGGCGCAAGTACCTCACGCCCGAGGTGGCGCAGTTGCTGGCCGACAGCCTGGCGCAGCCCACGCCCGAGCTGCCGCATGAATCGCTGTCGGAGCGCGAGCTGCAGACGCTGGTGAAGATCGCCTCGGGCAAGCGCCTGTCGGACATCGCCGAGGAGCTGATGCTCAGCCCCAAGACCGTGAGCGTGTACCGCGCGCGGGTGCTGGAAAAGCTCAAGCTGGCCAACAACGCGGAGCTGACGGTGTACGCGATCCGCAATCGGTTGGTATGAAAACAATAGCTGCTACCGCTTGATGCACAAGCATTTCAATATGTTTTGATATTGAAAATGGCTTGTGGAAAGCCCTGGCAGCTCTCTTTTTTGACCGGCTAACGCGGCGCGGCGAACAGGTCGATGGACTGCTGCAGCAGCGCCAGCATGGGCTGCTCCAGCATCGGCAGCGTGGCCGTGATGCCCAGCATGCCCACGGTGAGCGTGACCGGGAAGCCCACGGCATAGATGTTCATCTGCGGCGCCACGCGCGAGATGATGCCCAGGGTCAGGTTCACGAACAGCAGCAGCGCAATCATGGGCAGCGCGATCCACAAAGCGCTGGAGAACAGCGACGCACCCAGCTCGTGCAGCCGCATCTGCCCGATGGCCTGCAGAAAGTTGCCGCCCACGGGGAAGCTGTCGAAACTCTTGACCACGGCCATCAACACCATCAGGTGGCCGTTGATCACCACGAACAGCAGCATGGAGATGTTGCCGAAGAAGCGCGCCACCGCGCTCACCTGCGCATTGCTCGCGGGGTCGAAGAAGGAAGCGAAGTTCAGGCCCATCTGCAGGCCGATGATTTCGCCGGCCAGCTCCACGGCCGCGAACACCAGACGCACAGCGAAGCCCATCGCCAGGCCAATCCCCACCTGCTGCACCACCGCGCCCGCGGCCTCGCGGCTGTTCAGGCTGATGACCGGCTGCTCGGGCAGCACAGCCTGCGCGCACACCGCCACCAAAAAGGCCAGCCCGATGCGCGTGCGCACCGGGATCACGCGCATCGAGAACACCGGCGCCGACGTGAACAGCGCCAGCACGCGCAGGAACGGCCACAGCACCGGCGACAGCCAGGCCATGATCTGCGCCTCGGTGAACGTGATCAAGATGCCTACCCGACGACGGACGGAATGGCCTCGATCGTGCGGCGCAGGAAGTCCACCAGCGTGGTCAGCATCCACGGCCCGGCGATCGCGAACACCACCACGGCCGCGATCAGCTTGGGCACGAAGGCCAGCGTGGCCTCGTGGATCTGCGTCACGGCCTGGAAGATGCTCACCAGTAGGCCCACGGCCATCACCACGCCCAGCACCGGCATGGAGATCATCAGCAGCAGGGTGAGGGCGTCACGGCCCATGGTGAGCACGAACTGGGAGGTCATGCGGAATCCTTCACGTCGCGAAGCTCGCGGCCAGCGAGCCGATGAGCAGGTTCCAGCCATCGGCCAGCACGAACAGCATGAGCTTGAACGGCAGCGCCACCAGCACCGGCGACAGCATCATCATGCCCAGCGACATGAGCACGCTGGAGACCACCATGTCGATGATCAGGAACGGAATGAAGATCATGAAGCCGATCTGGAAGGCCGACTTCAGCTCGCTGGTCACGAAGGCCGGCACCAGCACGCGCAGCGGCGCAGTCTCGGCCGTCACGCCCTCGTCCAGCTTGGCCAGGCGTGCGAACAGCGCGAAGTCAGACTGGCGTGTCTGCTTGAGCATGAAGCCGCGCATGGGCGCCTCGGCCTTCTGGATGGCCTGCTCGAAGGTGATGGCGTTGGTGGTGTAGGGCACGTAGGCCTCCTGGTACACCTTGTCCAGCGTGGGCCCCATGACGAACAGCGTGAGGAACAGCGACAGGCCGATGATGACCTGGTTGGGCGGTGCCGACTGCGTGCCGATGGCCTGGCGCAGCAGCGACAGCACGATCACGATGCGCGTGAAGCCCGTCATCATGAGCAGCACGGCCGGCAGGAACGACAGCGCCGTGAAGAACAGCAGCGTCTGGATGGGCACCGAGTAGCTCGTGCCGCCCGGCCCCGAGCCGATCACCAGCGGCAGCGCACCCGCGGGCTGCTGCTGCGCCCAGGCGGCGCCCGCCAGTAGCAGGCCAGCCGCACCGGCCGCGATGCCGCGCACGGCCTTATGCATGGCCGTCTCCGCCCGCATGCGCCGGTTGTACGGTCTGCGCGCGCGCAGCCGCCATCTCGGCGGCAAACGAAGGCGCTGGCGCCGACCCCGGCGCTGCAGCCGCCGGCAGTACATGCAGGCAGTTGATCTGCTGCGCGGTCACGCCCAGCACCAGCAGCGTGCGCTGCTGCGGCGGGCCGACCTCCACGGTCACCACGCGCTGCTGCGGCCCCACGGCCACCGCCGAGAGCACGCGCGAGGCACCGCCCGCATGGGCCTGCAAGCCCGCATGGCGCTGCTGCAGCCGGCGAATCAGCCACGGCAGGGCCGCCAGCGCGCCGACGAACAGCACCACCAGCAGCAGCGTCTGCGTCATACCCACGCTATCCACGGCTGACGCGGCGCAGCCGCTCCGAAGGCGTGACCACGTCGGTCAGGCGGATACCGAACTTGTCGTTCACCACCACCACTTCGCCCTGGGCGATGAGGTAGCCGTTGACCAGCACGTCCATGGGCTCGCCGGCCAGCGCGTCCAGTTCGACCACCGACCCCTGGGCCAGCTGCAGGATGTATTTGATCGGCACCTTGGTGCGGCCCAGTTCCACCGACAGCTGCACCGGAATGTCCAGCACCATGTTGATGTCGTGCACCTGCGGCTCGCCGCCGGCGGCATAGGGGCGCGCGGGCTCGCCCGACAACGGGCCTCCCTGCTCGGCATCGATGGTCTGCCCGTCGACGCGCTTTTGTTCTTCCAGCGCCTCGGCCCAGCCGGCAAACGGGTCGTCCGCAGCGGACCCGCCAGAGTTGTCGTTGTGGTCGGATTCAGTTGACATTCTTTTCTCCCATCCAGTGCGCTTCGGCACCGCGCAGGCATTCCTCGATGCGGATCGCGTACTTGGAGTTGTGCGTGCCGTACTGGCACTCGAAAACGGGCACCCCCTCGATGGAGGCGCGGATGCGCGGCTCGCGCTCCAGTTCGATGAAGTCGCCCGGCTTCATGGCCAGCAGTTGCTCCACCGTGGCGTCGGCGCGCGCCAACTCGGCCACCAGGGTGACCTCGGCGGCCTGGATCTCGCGCGTGAGCACGCGCACCCAGCGCCGGTCCACCTCGATCGCGTCACCCTGCACCGACGAGTACAGCACGTCGCGGATGGGCTCCAGCGTGGCATACGGCATGCAGATGTGGATCGCGCCGGCCAGGTCGCCGATCTCCAGCTGGAAGGCGGTGGACACCACGATCTCGCTGGGCGTGGCGATGTTGGCGAACTGCGGCTGCATCTCCGAGCGCTGGTAGGCCAGCTCCAGGGGGTAGATGCCTTGCCAGGCCTTCTTGTACTCTGCGCAGATCACGTCCACCAGGCGGTTGATCACGCGCTGTTCGGTGGCCGAGAAGTCACGCCCCTCGATGCGGGTCTGGAACTTGCCCACGCCGCCGTACAGCGTGTCGATGATGCCGAACACGAGCGACGGTTCGCACACGACCAGGCCGCTGCCGCGCAGCGGACGAATGGCGACGATGTTGAAGTTGGTCGGCACCACCAGCTCGCGCAGGAAGGCGCTGTAGCGCTGCACCGACACGGTGCCCACGGAGATCTCAGGGCTGCGGCGGATGAAATTGAACAGGCCGATGCGGAAGTTGCGCGCAAACCGCTCGTTGACGATTTCCATCGTCGGCATGCGGCCGCGCACGATGCGCTCCTGGCTGGAGATGTCGTAGTTGCGGACGGCGCCGGCCTCGATCTCCTCCTTGACGGTCTTCTGGCTTTCGCCCGTCACGCCCTCCAGCAGGGCATCGACTTCTTCCTGGGACAGAAAGGACTCACTCATGGCTGCAACCTTTCCTCACTGGATGATGAAGCTGGAGAACAGCACCTGCCGCACCGGATTGGTGTCGGCGCGGGGACGGGGTTCTTCTTCTTCGACATCCTCGTCCAAGGGATCGCGGCTGGCCGAGCGCTTGCGCGGCTTGGGCACGCTGTAGCCCAGCGGGCGCGACACCTCGCGGCGGATGTCCACCGCCAGCTTCTCCTTGCCCTCGCGCGTCAGCAACTCGTCGGTCGTACGCTGCGACAGCAGCAGCAATACGCCGCTGCGGATGGTGGGCATGTAGGCCTTCACCTGGTCCGCCGTCTTGCCGTCGGCCAGCTCCAGCGTGATGCCCACCTGGGCAAAGCGGTCGCCACCGGGGTCGGCCAGGTTGACCACCATGTTGTCCATGGGCAGGAAGGTGGGAGGTGTCTTGGGCGTGCCCGCCTGGGCGACCGCCCGGCCGCCGCCCTCCTCGTCCTCGGCCGCGTGGCGCTGGGACAGCATCATCCAGGCTGCGGCGCCGCCCGCCACCAGCACCAGGGCGAGAACGGCCAGGATGATGATCAGTTTCTTGCTTTTGGCCGGGGCAGCAGTGTTGTCGGACACGTTGGGGCTTTCTTGCGCAACAAGGGCAGGGGAAGTGGGCCGCGGGCGGCGGGCCGAAAGGCCCTTCCCCGCAGTGATGGGCGATTATTGAACGCCCCGGCGCCCCGCGAAAGCCAGAATAAGCGCCCAAAACCCGGGTTTTCAGCCGCATGCGCCCCGATGCGCACCGCTGCCGCCGGGGCGGCACAGGGGCCACCCCGGCGGTGCGTCAGACGAAGATATCCACCGAGCGCTCGGCCACGCCCCGTCCGCCGCCTGCCTGCCCCGCAGGCGCGGCGGCCTGCACGGCGGCCTGGCGCGCGCCCGGGCGGCCCTCGTCCCGTCGGCCCTGCCGGTCGGCGGCACCGCCACCCGCCGTGTCCACCGTCACGCCGGCGAGCTGCAGCCCCTCGCGCTGCAGCATCTCCCGCAGCTGGGCCGTGCTGCCGTCCAGCCACTGGCGCGCATCGGCTTGGTCGCTGCGGAAGGTCACATGCGCCTCGTCGCCCGTGAGCGCCACCCTCACCTCCACGGGCCGGCCATCCTGGTCCAGCGTCAGTTCGGCATTCTGGGTTTTCTGGTGCACCCAGTAGGCCACCTGCTCGGCCAACTGATCCGCCAGGGCGTCCTCCGCCCCGGCCATGCCCGCCAGCGTGGCGTCGGCCGACTCCAGCCCTGCCCCCTCGGCAAGTGACCTGAAAGGTTCCGCGCCCGAAGTGCCCGCGGCAGCGTCCGCACCCCGCAGTCCCGCGGGGGTGGCGGCCCCGCCCGCGCCCGCCGCTGCGGAGCCAGGTGCGGCGCCCGAGATGCCCGCGGGGGCTGCCTGCGCAGCCATCCATTCGCCGGGCTGGGCCTGCAACGGCGTGCCAGCGACCGGCACGCCGTCGCGCCGCTGCGCGGTCGCATCCACGGCCTGGGACACCTGCGCCGCAAGGTGCGACACCGTGTCCGCTGCCTGCTGCAGGCCAGAGCGCGCCGCATGGACACCGGCGCGCAAGGCATCCCCTGCGGCGCCGGCGGCGTCCTGTGCCGCAGCCTGCAGTGCCATGCCTTGCGCGCGCCAGGCTGTGCCGCGGCCCGCGGCGCTGCCGGGCCCCGCCATGGAGGCCCCGCCCTGCAGAGCCGCCCGCTCCGCCGCGCCGTCCAGCAGGGCGGTCTGCCCCACCAGCGTATCCTGCCCCGCGCGCACCAGGCCCAGGCCCAGGCGGCCGGCCAGGGCATCCGCCTCGGCAGCGAGCGCTTCCCCCGTCCGCTGCGCGAGCGCGGCTCCCGGCTGAAGACCCGCCGCCCAGGCCGCCAGCGCGCCCGCGTCCGGCAGCGCCTCGGGCGCCTGCAGTGCATCGCCAGCCACCGCCAGCGTGTCCAGCACTGTGGCCGCGCCCTCGCCGCCGCCCAGAGCCGCCAGCAGCAGGGCAAAGCCGTCGCCCTGCGCTGCCGCCTGGTCGTCAGCGGCGCTGCCAGCCTTGGCGGAGGCGCCCCGGGCGCCGCGCGCCTCGTGCGCAGCCGTAGAAGGCGAGGAGGAAATACGGGTCTGTTCCATGGTCAATACTCCTGATCCTGCGGGAAGCGTGCCCCCCGCCCGGCGCGCAACGCGGCGCGCTCATCGGTTTGTTTCTGCTCACGGCGCTGCTGCTGTAAGGCCACCTCGGCGCGCCGCCGCTCCAGCACCTTGCGCAGGCTGGCCAGGCGCAGTTCGGCCTCCAGCAGCGCCTGCCGGGCCTTGTCCACACGCACGTCCTGCCCGCTCACCACGCCCGTCTGCAGGCCGATGGCATGGTCCAGCCGGCCCATGAATTGGTAGTGGTGGTACATCACCTCGGGTTGCATGGCGCTGTCGGCCTTCATGCCCCAGCGGCCCTGCGTTTCCGCGGCGTAGCCCGTGAGCTGCTCCAGCTGGGCCTGTGCGGCGTGGCGCGCGTCCTGCACGTTCTTGAGCGCCTGGCGCGCAGCGTCGCGCCGGCGTTCGGCCAGCTCCACCGCCACCTCGAAGGCCTTCAGCGACGACATGCGGCGTGCCCTCCCATCGCCCTAGCCTCACGCGCCTTCCAGCGCCTGGCCCATGGCGGCGATGCTGTCGTCCATGGGGGCGGCCTCGAACATGCTCTGCTGCAAAAAGGCTGTCATGCCCGGCTGCAGGCGGATCGCCTCGTCCAGCTGCGGGTCGGATCCGCTCATGTATGCGCCGACCTGGATCAAATCACGGCTCTTCTGATAGCGCGAGTACACCGCGCGGAAGCCGCGCGCCAACTCGAAGTGCGCGCGCGGCACGACGTTGTGCATCACGCGCGAGGCAGATTGCTCGATGTCGATGGCCGGGTAGTGCCCGCTTTCGGCCAGCGCGCGCGACAGCACGATGTGCCCGTCCAGGATCGCGCGGGCTGCGTCGGCGATCGGGTCCTGCTGGTCGTCGCCCTCGGACAGCACGGTGTAGAAGGCGGTAATGGAGCCCACGCCGTTCAGTCCGTTGCCGCTGCGCTCCACCAACGCCGGCAGCTTGGCGAAGCAGCTGGGCGGGTAGCCCTTGGTGGCCGGGGGCTCACCGATCGCCAGGGCGATCTCGCGCTGCGCCATGGCGTAGCGCGTGAGCGAGTCCATGAGCAGCAGCACATGCTGGCCCTTGTCGCGGAAGTGCTCGGCAATCGCCGTGGCATAGGCCGCGCCCTGCATGCGCAGGAGCGGCGGTGCATCGGCCGGTGCGGCCACCACCACGGCGCGGCCGCGGTCCTGCACGCCCAGGATGTCTTCGACGAATTCCTTGACCTCGCGCCCGCGCTCACCGATCAGGCCGACCACGATCACGTCGGCCTGGGTGTAGCGGGCCATCATGCCCAGCAGGACGCTCTTGCCCACGCCCGAGCCGGCGAACAGGCCCAGCCGCTGGCCACGGCCCACGGTGAGCAGGGCATTGATGGCGCGCACGCCGGTGTCCAGCGGCTCGCGCACCGGGTCGCGCTCCATGGCATTGATGGGGCTGCGGTCCATGGGCTGGGCCGTCACCTGCGCCAGCGGTCCCGCATGGTCCAGGGGGTTGCCCTGCGAATCCACCACACGGCCCAGCAGGCCGTCACCCATCGGCAGAAGCAGTGCGCCCACGCCCGCGCCGGCTTCCTCCACCGGCGCCGCGCCCAACTGCAACGCCGGCACGTAGGCGGGAGCCGGCATCACGCTGGCGCCGCTGGACAGGCCATGGATGTCCCCCGCGGGCATCAGGTAGGCCGTGTCGCCCGCGAACCCCACCACCTCGGCCAGCACTGGCTCCTGGCCGTTCATCTGCACCTGGCACTGCGACCCCACGGGCACGCGGATGCCGGTGGCTTCGAGTACCAGGCCGGTCAGGCGGGTGAGCGTGCCGCGCGTCTCCAGCGGCTGCTCCGGTGCCAGGCGCGCGCGCGCCTGTGCCATGAAATCATCCCAGGCGCGGGCCGGCTCAATCGCCATGGTCCACGTCCTTCCAGGCCGCGGTCAGACCCAGCGCGGCAATGGCGCGGCGCCAGCGCTTGTCCAGCGACCCGTCCACCACCATGCCGCCCGACTCCACCTGGCAGTCGCCAGGCTCCACGGCGGTGTCGGCCAGCCACTGGATGCGGCCGGCGGGAAACTCCTCGCGCAGTGGCTGCTCCAGCGCGGCCCAGTCGCCCGGGTTCAGGCGCACGGTGGCGGGCCGCGCCTCGCTGACCAGCATGCCCAGCGCCTCGCGCACCACGGGCAGCACCGCCTGGGAATTGCCCGCGACCTCCTGGCGCACCACCTGGCGCGCGATGTCGCAGGCCAGTTGCAATACCTCCTGCGCCATGCCCTGCTGCATGCCGGTGAAGCTTTCTTCCAGCGCCTGGGCGAGCCGGGCCAGCCGCTCGGCGCCTTCGCGCCCCTGGCCGGCCACGTAGTCGTCCATGCGCTGTTGCCACTGCAGCCGCGTCTGCTCCTGGCCTTCGGCCAGGCCCTGGGCATAGCCCTCTTCGCGCGCCTGCTGCACCAGGGCCTGGTGCTGCGCCTCGTCGATGCCAGGCTCCACGGGCGCCGCATCGGGCTCCAGCACCGGCGGCTCGGGCGCCAGCGGCTGGCTGCCCGGGGGAAACTCCACGTCACCGAACTCCCAACGGGTGACGTCGCCCACCTCTTCGCGCGGGATGAAGCGGGTGTAATAACGCAGGGACCGGGTCATTGATCAGTCCTACACAAAGGCGTCGTCGCCGCCGCTGGCCAGCGCGATCTGGCCCTCGTCGGCCAGGCGCCGCACCGTCTTGAGGATTTCCTTTTGCTGCGCCTCCACCTCGGACAGGCGCATCGGGCCGCGCGACTCCAGGTCTTCGCGCAGCGCCTCTGCGGCGCGCGAGGACATGTTGGACAGAATCTTGTCGCGCACCTCGGGCTGCGCCCCCTTGAGCGCAACCACCAGGGTCTCGGAAGCCACTTCGCGCAGCACGGTCTGGATGGCGCGGTTGTCGAGCTTGACGATGTCGTCGAACACGAACATCTTGTCCATGATCTTCTGGGCCAGGTCCATGTCATAGCCGCGAATGGACTCCAGCACCGCCGCATCCATGCCCGAGCCCAGCAGGTTGATGATCTCGGCCGCCGCCTTGATGCCGCCCAGCGAACTCTTGCGCACCTTGTCGCCGCCGGCCAGCACCTTGAACAGCACCTCGTTCAGGTCCTTCAAGGCCGTGGGCTGTATGCCCTCCAGCGTGGCGATGCGCAGCATCACTTCGCTGCGCTGTCGCTCGGTCAGGTGCATCAGGATGGCCGAGGACTGCTCCGCGTCCAGGTGCACCAGGATGGCCGCGACGATCTGCGGATGCTCGTTGCGCAGCAGCTCGGCCACCGACAGCGGGTCCATCCACTTCAGGCTTTCGATGCCCGACACGTCGCCGCCCTGCAGGATGCGGTCGATCAGCAACGCGGCCTTGTCGTCGCCCAGGGCGCGCTTGAGCACGGCACGCACGTAGTTGCTGGTGTCGGACACCAGCAGGCTTTGCGCGGCCGCATCGCTGGTGAAACGGTTGAGCACCTCGTCCACCTTCTCGCGGGAGACGGTGCGCATGCGCGCGATGGTCTCGCCCAGCTTCTGCACTTCCTTGGGCGACAGGTGCTTGAAGACCTCGGCGGCCTCTTCCTCGCCCAGGGACATCAGCATGATGGCGGCGTCGTTCAGGCCTTGCTCGTCCATGACAGTCTCGTGATTCGGTGCGGGCCGGCGGCGTCAGTCGCCATTGACCCAGGTTTTGAGGATGCTGGCCACGGCGACGGGGTTGTCGCGGGCCAGTTGGCGCGCCTCTTCCAGGCGCAGTTGTTCCGCCGTGGGCTGCAGCTCTTCGGGTTGCGCAGGCGCCGGCAGGCCGGGGCGCTGCAATTCTTCGGAGGCGATGGCACTCAACTGCGCCCCCGCCGGCTGCTGCGCCGCCATCTGCACGGCGCGGGCGCGGGCCTTGAGCGCCGGGCGCAGCAGCCCCAGCAGCAGGATGGCCGCGGCCAGCGAGATGCCCAGCGGCCAGCCCAGCGTCTTGGCCAACTCGATCGTCTCGGGCTGCTTCCACAGCGGCAGTTCGCCCGGGGGGACCTCCTCCACCAGGAAGGGGGCATTCATGAGGTTGACGGAATCGCCGCGCTCCTTGTTGAAGCCGATCGTCTCGCGCACCAGCGCCGTCATCTGCTCCAGCTGTTCAGGCGTCAGCGCCTTGTTCACCGCGGGTTTGCCCGGCCCTTCGCTCACGGGCTGGTAATTCACCACCACGGCCGCGTTCACACGCTTGATGGCGCCGGCGCCGCCGCGCGTCACCTGGGTGGTCTTGTCCACCTCATAGTTGGTGATGGACTCGCGCTTGGCCTGGCCCGCAGCGCCGCTGCCCGGCGCGCCACCGGCCGCCGTGGGCGCGGGGTTGGCGCCGTTGATGGGAGCCGCGGAGGCCTGCGGTGGCTGGTTGGTCACCGCGCCAGGCACGCCCGTGGGTGGCTGCGCGCCGGGCGTGCCGCCGCTTTCCACCACCTGCTGGCTGCGTACCGCGCTGGCATCGGGCGCCAGGTTGGGCTTGTGCTGCTCGACGGTGGACTCGGTCTGGTTGAAGTCCACTTCGGCGGTCACCTGCGCCTTCACGTTGTTCTTGCCCACGACGGGCTCCAGCAGGTCCAGGATGCGGCGCGCGTACTGCTGCTCGATCTGCTGCACATAGGCCAGTTGCTGTGCGTCCACGCCGGCGCCGGCCATGTCGGGCGTCTGCGACAGCAGCTTGCCGGTATCGTCCAGCACGCTCACGGCTGAGGGAGCGAGTTCCGGCACGCTGGAGGCCACCAGGTGCACGATGCCTGCGAGCTGCGCGCGGTCCAGGAAGCGCCCGGGGTACAGGCTGAGCAACACTGAGGCCGAGGGCTTTTGCTGCTCGCGGAAGAAACCGTTTTGCTGTGGCAGCGCCAGGTGCACGCGTGCGCTCTGCACCGAGGCCAGCGCCTGGATCGAGCGCGTGAGCTCCCCCTCCAGCCCGCGCTGGAAGTTCAGACGCTCCTGGAACTGGGTGACACCGAAGCGGTTGGTCTCCATCAGCTCGAACCCGGTCACCGATCCCTTGGGCAGGCCCTGGGTGGCCAAGCGCAGGCGCACGTCGTGCACGCGCTCGGCCGGCACGAGGATGGCACCGCCCCCTTCGGTGTACTTGTAAGGCACATTCATCTGCGACAGCTGCGCCACGATGGCGCCGCCGTCCTTGTCGTTCAGGCCGGAGAACAGCACCCGATAGTCGGGCTGGCGGCTGTAGAAGAACGCGGCCAGCAGCGCCGCGACCAGCAGCGCTGCCACCACCCCCAGGCGCAGGCGTGCGGGACGGTCGAGCGAGGCCAGCCGCTGCGGCCAGCCGGGGCTGGCAACGGGAGGCGGAGCGACGGGAACTTCGGCAACTGCAGACATCGGGTTTTCCACAAAAAGACGGGCGCCAGGCGAGGCTCTGGCGTGCGGCGATTATGGAATCCGCCCCGTCCGCCGTTCAGCCGATAAAGCGCGGCTTTGGCCATCATTTCCCGCCTCTGCGCGCCCCACAGCGCCCTACGATTGCGCCATTCCTGACATTTCCCGATCCCACCATGGACCTGCGCATCAACAGCACCCAGTTTCCCCTCACCGGCACCCAGGTGGCGCGCCGCGTCACCGCGCCGCAGGAAGGCGTGCAGGAGGCCGGCTTTTCCTCGGCGTTCAAGAACGCGCTGCAGTCCGTGAGCGCCGCGCAGGACCAGGCCAGCGGTCTGCAGCGCGAAGTGCAACTGGAAAACCCCAACGTCAGCATCGAGGAAACCATGGTCGCCATGCAGAAGGCGCAGATCGGCTTCCAGGCCACGCTGCATGTGCGCAACCGCATGGTGCAGGCCTACACCGACATCATGAACATGCAGGTGTAAGGCGCGCGTCGACGCGACTTTCACTCATTATTTGATAGCTGTTAGCGCTTACTGGATAAGCGCTAGAGGCACATTTCGTTTATAAAAAAAGCCGGCCACCTTGCGGTGCCGGCTTTTTGCGTTGCCCCTGGAGCCCCCGCCCGGCGCCACCACGCCGCAGCCAGGGAAGGAAAGCACAACGTCAGTGCATCATCTGCGGCTGCCCGTCGAACAGGTGCTCGAACTGCGCCAGCCAGGGCTCGGCCAGGCAGCGGATCTGGGCATCGTTGCGCAGGATGCGCTGCATGATGCGGGCCTTCTCCTTGCGGTGCTCAGGCGCCAGTTCCTGCTGCTGCGACTGGTAGCGCAACTGCTCGATGAGCACCGCGCAGGTGCCCTCGTAGCGCACCACGCCGTCCCAGTCCTTGAGCTTGGCCGCCTCCAGCATCTTGGCGCTGCTGTCCTCGATGGCCTTGTAGTAGTCAATCAGCATGTCGGGCATTCTTCAGGCCTCCGCCAGCGCGGGCTGCGCCACGTCGTTGGCCGCCTCGGTACTCTTCTTCATCTCTTTCCAGGCCAGCGCGATCGGCTCGATCAGGCGGGCCACCTCCTGCAGCTTTGCGTCGTCATTGCCGGCGTTCGCCTCAATGAGCCGGCGCAGCGCGTAGTCGTACACCGCCTCCAGGTTCGCCGCCACCTCGCCGCCCGACTCGCGGTCCAGCGCGGTCATCAGGCCCTCTTCCAGGATGCGCACGGCCTTGGAGATGCTGTTGCACTTGGTCAGCACGTCGCTGCGCGCCAGCGCGCCACGGGCGGTGGCCACGGCACTCAGCACGCCATCCAGCAGCAGGCTGACCAACTGGTGCTGGTCGATCGTGTGCATGCTGGTTTCGACATTGATCCGCTGGTAGGCGGACGCTGCGCGGGGGTTGAGGGCACTGAACATGGCGGTAATCCTTGAGCTGGCTGCTATTCAATTTATCGGCATCGCGCCGTCAAACTGAAGCGCTTTCAGCCCGAGGACTTGTTCCAGGTGGTGACCTGCTGGGCGATGTAAGCGTTCAGCGCATTGAGCGACGCCATCTTCGTGTCCAGCGCCGTGTAGCGTTGCGTCAGGCTCTTTTCCAGGCGGTCGGCGCGGTCGGTGATGCGCTCGATCTCCTTGGCGTTGAGTTTGAGTGCACTCTCGTACAGCTTGGTCTTGGAGGCAAAGAACCCGTCCGTGTCGAGCAGCTGGGACGTCATGGCCTTGAACTTGCCGGCAAAGCCGTCTTCCACGCGCCCGCCCTCGGGCCCGCGGAAGAATTCCTTCACGGCGTCGGGATCTTCCATCGCCTTGTTGAATTTCGTGGCGTTGAGCTCCAGAGAGCCGTCCGGCGAAACGTTGCCCAGCCCCAGCCCGCCCGCGGACACCACGCCGACGGCCGACAGGTTGCGCAACGCACCCGAGCTGTTGACGGACTGCAACGCCATGCGCAGCGTGTTCTGCAGGGCCAGCACGGTGGAGTCCCCCTGCAGCAGGCCGGCGGTCTGCGTCTCCTTGTCGTACTTGGTGCTTTCATTGAGCGCGCTGTTGACGGCGTTGTACGCGGCAACGAAGGCCTCGATGTTCTTCTTGACCGCCGAAGTGTCCTTCTCCACGGTCAACGTCACGGCCTCCGTGGTGACCTTGTTGGCCGTGAAGGTCACGCCCGCCACGGTGTCGGCGAACGCATTGGTCGCGGAACTGACGGCGATGCCGTTCACCGTGGCGTTGGCATTGCGTGCGTATTCCGTGGTCATTCCGGTGGACAAGCGCGACAGGCCGGCGCCGTCGGCCAGGTTGCCGTCCGCGTCGGACACGCTCAGCTGGAACCCGGCCGCCTCGCCGGTGGTTTTGCTGCGCAGCAGCAGCCGTTCGCCCGACGCGTCGTTCAGCACCGTGGCGGTCACCCCGGCCTTGGACCCGTTGATCTTGCTGGCCACGTCGGCCAGCGTGTCGGTGGCGCTGATCTCGAGGTTGACCGCCTCGCCGCTACCCGCGGTGAATGCCTTGGGATCGCCCGCCCAGGTTCCCGTGGCCAGCGTCAGCGTGCCCGCACCCACCGGCTGCTTGGTGGGCTGCAACGCGGCCGACATGGACGACTGGGCCATCGCCAGGTTCTGCACCTGCACGGTGAAGGACGTGACCGCTGCGCCGCCCACCGCGCTGACGGATACCGCGTCGGCATTGGAGGAAGTGGCCTTGACGCCATTCCACCCGGTCACGCTGGTGAGTTTGCTGGCCGCGTCCGCCAGCGTGGACACCAGCGACTTGAATTGGCCGAAGGTAGACACCTTGGCACTGGTGAGCGCCGCCTGCTGTTGCAGGCCGTTGGTCTTCGTGATGGGCAGCTTGACGGCATCTACCGACGCCTTGATCAGCCCGTTGACGTCCACATTGCCGCCCAGGCCGATACCGATAGAGGAAAAACTTGCCATGACCATCTCCGTATGCATGCAAACCGGCATGCGTGCCGGTAACGCCAGAAATTATCAAGCCGAAGGGCCCTGTGCGTCTCGTTGAATAGGACGGAAGAATCCCGCCAATCCCGCACGTCACGCTCGCCATGCCGCCCCACAAGCGGGAAAGCGCGGCCGTGAGAATCTCACTGCCGCGCTCGGGGAGAGATGCGGGAACGAATCCCGCGTCTCACCTGAAGGCTGCCGTATCAGCGCAGCAGGGCCAGCACGCCCTGGGGCAGCTGGTTGGCCTGGGCCACCATGGCGGTGCCGGCCTGCTGCAGGATCTGCGTGCGCGACAGGTTGGCCGTTTCAGCCGCGAAGTCAGCGTCCTGGATGCGGCCGCGCGAGGCGGACATATTTTCGGAAGAAGTCTGCAGGTTGTTCACGGCGGTCTCGAAGCGGGACTGCAGGGCACCGAAGCTGGCGCGCTGGCCGTTCACGGCCGCCAGGGCGGAATCGATGATCTTCAGGGCCTTGGTGGACCCATCGACCGTGGAAACGTCGATCTGGTTGACCGAGTTCAGCGTGGAGGCGCCTGCGGCTACATAGGCAGAAGTTCCCCCCAGCGAGAAGCCCTTGTCGGAGCTGAATTCCACGGTGCCCCGCGATACCGCGGTAGCGCCGGCTGCAGTGGCCTGTGCGCCGCTGAAAGTCAACGTACTGGCCGTTGCGTTCTGAGCAGCCAAGGAAACAGCGGCGGCTGTCGAGTTGTTGGTGATCTCGATATCCGCGCCTGCATCGTTCGTAAGGATGATGCCATCTCCAGCGCTATTGAGCTTGGCGGTGATACCCGTTTGGGACGACACATCATTGAATGCCTTCACACCCTCAGCCAAGTCTGTCGTCGTAGTGGCCGAGAAGGTGATGTTGGCAGCCGTAGTGGTGTTATCGCCTTTGATCGCCAGAGACACGGCGCCAGCAGTCGTCACCTTGAATTCCGACACATTGCGCGCCGATGCTGTAACACCAGTGGTTTCCGCCGCGCCATTGACTGCAGCAGCGATCTTGGCAGCCGTATCAGATGCGTCCACATTCAAGGTCTTGCTCTGCAGACCATTCACAATCACTGTTGCCGCAGCGCTGGCAGGCACAGCGGTACCGGCTGCCACACTCGCAGAAGCCTTGAGTTGCGCGCCATAGGTCGTCGTGCGGAAGTTGCCCGTCGTGGCGGTGATGGTCTGGTTGGCATTCGCGCCCACCTGGAAGGTGGCGGAGCCGAACGAGCCGTCCAGCAGCTTCTGGCCGTTGAACTCGGTGGTCACGGAGATGCGGTCCAGTTCGGACAGCAGCTGGCCCACTTCAGCCTGGATGGCCTTGCGGTCGGAGGCGCTGTTGGTGGCGTTGGCCGACTGCACGGACAGTTCGCGCACACGCTGCAGGATGTCGCCGGACGCCTTCAGTGCGCCTTCAGCCGTCTGGGCCAGCGAGATGCCGTCGTTGGCGTTGCGCACGGCCTGGTTCAGGCCGCGGATCTGGCTGGTGAAGCGCTCGGAGATGGCCAGGCCGGCGGCGTCATCCTTGGCGCTGTTGATGCGCAGGCCCGACGACAGGCGCTGGATGGAGGTGTTGAGGGAGGCCTGGCTCATGCCCAGGTTGCGCTGGGCGGTCAACGAGGCGACGTTGGTATTGATGGTCGATGCCATTGCAAATCTCCTGAAAGAACTGACTGAATAAGGCGTTACCGCCATCTGGGCCCAGAACCGTCTGGCCTCAGGGTTCACAGGGCCTACACAGGCTCCCTGTTGAACGGCGGGTCGTCACTTCTTGTTTCAAACGGCCCGTTGAATGTGTTTTCGGGCTGTGGCTGGAAAACTTTAGGGACAAACGCACGGACTGGACGGTTTTTGCGCCGCTTATCGCGGCAACGCCCCCACGCCGGCTCTCCACAATCTGCCCATCGTTCCCGCACAGTCCGCCGGAGGGGCCACGCTTAAGCCGGCAGAAATCATCGTTTCCAGCCACGCAGGAGTTCCGCCATGGCAGCTACCATCAATACCAACGTCGCCTCGTTGACCGCCCAGCGCAATCTGGGGGTCAGCCAGGGTTCGCTCAATACCTCCATCCAGCGCCTGTCGTCGGGTCTCCGCATCAACAGCGCCAAGGACGACGCCGCCGGCCTGGCCATCTCCGAGCGCTTCACCAGCCAGATCCGCGGCCTGAACCAGGCGGCACGTAACGCCAACGACGGCATCTCGCTGGCGCAGGTGGCCGAAAGCGCCCTGGCGGGAGCGGGCAACATCCTGCAGCGCGTGCGTGAACTGTCCGTGCAGTCGGCCAACGCCACCAACAGCGCCTCCGACCGCAAGGCCCTGCAGGCTGAAGTGGGCCAGCTGCTGTCCGAGCTGGACCGCTTGGCTGTGACCACCGAGTTCAACGGCCAGAAGCTGCTGGACGGCTCGTTCGGCTCCGCCACCTTCCAGGTGGGCGCGAATGCCAACCAGACCATCACCGCCACCACGGGCAACTTCCGTACTGCCACCTACGGAGCGCAGTTGAAGCAGTCCGCGCCAGTGGTGGTCACCGCCACCAACACCCCCACGCCGCTGACCGGCACGTTCGACGTGGCGGGGCTTCAGACCAAGACGATCAACCTCACCGCTACGGACACCCTGGCGACGGCTGCAGCCAAGATCAATGCTGCGTCGGAAGCGACCGGGGTGACGGCCTCCGCACGCAACCAGGTCGAGCTGACGACCTTTGTGGCCGGTGGTTCCTATTCCCTCGCGGTGGTGGGCGACAACGCCACCGCGGCAAACGTCACCTTCAGCGTCAGCACCGCAGGCGCCACCGCGGCAGGCCTGGCCGAGGGCATCAAGGCCTTCAATGACGTGTCCTCCCAGACGGGCATCACCGCCAAGCTGAATGCGGACGGGGACGGCATCATCCTGATCAACGAGTCGGGGGCCGACATCCAGATCCAGAACAATTCCGCGGCCGGCAACACTCTCGCCGTCGGCGCCTACGATGCCGTGACGTCTGCCAGCTCGGGAACCCCGACTTTCGTGGCCGGCGTGGCCGCCGCGCCGGCAGGAGGGTACGCGACGGCCCGCGGTTACCTAGAAATGAACTCCGACAAGGGCTTTTCCATCGGAAATCTCACCGGCACGCCTCCCGTCACGGCAACGCCTTCCACGCTGAACTCCGTCAATACCATTGACGTGTCCACCGTGGACGGCTCCACCAAAGCGCTGAAGATCATCGATTCCGCCCTGGCGGCGGTGAACGGCCAGCGGGCCAGCTTCGGCGCCTTGCAGGCCCGCTTCGAGACGACGATCGCGAACCTGAACACCTCCTCGGAGAACATGTCCGCCTCGCGTGGCCGCATCCAGGACGCCGACTTCGCCGCCGAAACGGCCAACCTGTCGCGCACCCAGATCCTGCAGCAGGCCGGCACCGCCATGGTGGCCCAGGCCAACCAGATCCCGCAGGGCGTGCTGGCCTTGCTGAAATAAGGCGGTCCGTTACTGCTTCCAAAATAAGAGCTGCCAGCGCCCTGACTGTGGGCACTACAGCTCTTTTTCATAGGAATCACCGACCGTTGACAAGGGAACCCGGTCAAGCCGGCTTCATTTTTCTCGCGACAATCCGATACAAAAGTCATTCCCTTATGCAAGGCTAAGGGGCTCCCATGCCCGCTTTGCCCGTTTAGAACCCCAGCATGCTCGTCATCCTCGGCTACATCATCACCTTCGGCTGCGTCTTCGGCGTGTTCGTCGCCCATGGCGGCAACGTTCAGGTGCTGCTGACGGCCCTGCCCTTTGAAATGATCACCATCGGCGGGGCCGCGCTGGGCTCATTCATCGTGACCAACCAGCCCAAGGTGCTCAAAGCCACCATGGCCACGCTGCCCCAGGTGTTCAAAGGCAACAAATACACCAAGGCGCGCTACATGGAGCTGATGGCCATGCTCTACGAGATCCTGCAGAAGGCCCGCAAGGAAGGGCTGATGTCGATCGAGCAGGACGTGGAGTCGCCCAAGGAATCAGAGCTGTTCAAGAAATTCCCTACCGTGGGCAGCGACCCGCACGTGATCGAATTCACCACCGACTACCTGCGCATGATGGTCTCGGGCAACCTGAACGCCCACGAGATCGAGGCGCTGATGGACAGCGAGATCGAGACCCACCACGCCGAGGCGCACGCCCCCGTGGCGGCGCTCACGCGACTGGCCGGCGCCCTGCCGGCCTTCGGTATCGTGGCCGCGGTGCTCGGGGTGGTGAACACCATGGGCTCGGTGGGCCAGCCGCCCGCCGTGCTGGGGGGCATGATCGCCTCGGCGCTGGTCGGCACCTTCCTGGGCATTCTGCTGGCCTACGGCGCGGTGGAGCCGCTGGCCGGGCTGCTGGAGCAAAAGGCCGCTGACGCCGCCAAGGAATACGAGTGCATCAAGTCCACCCTGCTGGCCAGCATGCAGGGCTACAACCCCGCCACCTCCATCGAGTTCGGCCGCAAGGTGCTGTTCTCCGGGGACCGCCCGGGCTTCGTCGAGCTGGAAGCCCACGTCAAGGGCAAGAAGTGACGCGCCACGCCTGAACCGCCTTTGCCATGGCCGAAAAGAAGCTCCAGCCCATCATCATCAAGCGCGCCAAGAAGCGCCCCCATGCGCCGCACGGCGGCGCATGGAAGATCGCCTACGCCGACTTCGTGACGGCCATGATGGCCTTCTTCCTGCTGATGTGGCTGCTGGGCTCCACCGCCAAGGGCGAGCTGCAGGGCATTGCGGCCTACTTCTCGTCGCCGCTCAAGGTGGCGATGCAGGGCGGCGACGGGGCGGGCAACAGCTCCAGCGTGATCCCGGGCGGCGGCAACGACCTGTCCAAGGTGCACGGGCAGGTGCGCCGCTCCAATTCCGACAGCTCCACCAACATGCGCTCCAGTGTGGAGGCCTCGCGCGCCGAGCGTGCCCGGCAGGACGCACAGCGCATCAAGGCGCTGCAGACCAAGATCGAGGCAATGATCACCGAGAGCCCTCGCCTGAACGAATACCGCTCGCAGATCCGGCTGGACCTGACGCCCGACGGCCTGCAGATCCAGATCGTGGACGATCAGAACCGCCCCATGTTCGACAGTGGCAGCGCGCTGGTCAAACCCTACATGCGCGACATCCTGCACCAGATTGGTGCAGCTTTGGGCGGGGTAGAAAACCGCATCAGCCTGTCCGGCCACACGGATGCCGTGCCTTATGGCAACGGCGACCGCGGCTACAGCAACTGGGAGCTGTCGGCCGACCGCGCCAACGCCTCGCGACGCGAACTGGTGGCCGCAGGCATGCCCGACGCCAAGCTGGGCCGCGTGGTGGGCATGGCTGCCAGCGATCTGCTGGAGCCCGAGAACCCCCGCGCCGCCGTGAACCGGCGCATCACCATCACCGTACTCACCCATGAAGCCGAAGAGCGGCTCATGGGTAAAAAGAACATGGTATTTCCGTTACCGTCGCCCGTGGCAGAAAAGCAGGACAATCCAGCTTCCTCATCGCCGAATCAGTAACAACTTGTCACGTTGCTGATGACTTACGACAATAGCCCCATATTCACCGAAAGGGTCCTTTGTGTCCTCCGCCCTTCGCTTTCTGATCGTTGACGACTTTTCCACCATGCGGCGCATCGTCCGCAACTTGCTCAAGGAAAGCGGTTTCGCTGATGCCGACGAGGCCGAAGACGGCGTGGCGGCACTGAACAAGCTGCGCAACGGCAAGTTCGACTTCGTGGTCACCGACATCAACATGCCGAACATGAACGGCTTCCAGTTGCTGGGCGAGATCAAGAAGGACGACAAGCTCAAGCATTTGCCCGTGCTGATGGTGACGGCCGAGGCGCGCAAGGAAGACATCGTCGCCGCCGCCCAGGGCGGCGCCGCCGGCTACATCGTCAAGCCCTTCACCAAGGCCACGCTGGAAGAAAAGGTCAACCTGATCCTCAAGAAAATGGGGCTGTGAGCATGACGGCGGCAGAAAACGGCGCGCCAGCCGACGGGGCAGACGACGTCCACCACAAGATAGGCCAGCTCACGCGGCAGCTGCATTCCGCCCTGAACGAGCTCGGCTACGCGGACCAGTTGCGCGGCACCATGGGTGAGCTGCCCGATGCGCAAAGCCGCCTGTCCTACATCGCCCGCTTGACGGGCGAGGCGGCCGAGAAGGTGCTGGGCCGGGTGGAGCAGGCCAAGTCGCTGCACGACCACGTGGCCTCGGAAACGCGCCGCGTGGTCACCTCGCTGGTGGCCGACCCCGTGGCCGCGGTGGCCAAGGGCGAGATCTACAACTTCCTGACCGATGTGGAGCGCGCCACGCAGGAGGCCGACAGCCACCTGACCGAGATCATGATGGCGCAGGACTTCCACGATCTCACCGGCCAGGTGATCGCGCGCGTGGTCAACCTGGCGGCGACGATCGAGCAGCAGCTGGTGCAGTTGCTGATCCAGACCGCGCCGCCGCAGGCGCAAACACCCATCGCGCCCGAGCCGCGGCGCGACCAACTGCAGGGGCCCGTGGTCAATCCCGAGTCCGCACCCGACGTGGTGACCAGCCAGTCGCAGGTGGACGACCTGCTGGCCAGTCTGGGGTTCTGACGCGGCCGGGCCCAGGCAGGAGCCCGGCGCATGACATAAACATCAGCAAAATCAGGCTCTAACGCCCACTGGGCAAGCGCAAACAGCTATTATTTTAATAGCTTACCAATCGTCGGCGCAACCGCCGCCACCGCCGCGAATAACGCCGGCGCAACCCCTTTATTCGGGCTTTAGCTTTCGCCCCGGCTCCCGACAATGGCGTGACCCAGCAGTCACGCCGCCATGAGCTCGAGCCAAGACAAAAACCTCCCAGCAACCGAGCGCAAGCTCCAGAAAGCGCGCAGCGACGGCCAGGCCGCGCGCTCGCGGGACCTGTCGCACCTGGCCATCCTGGGCATGGGCGCGCTGGCGCTGCTGGTGCTCGCGCCCTGGTTCGTGGAATACCTGCAGCGCGCGATGCGCCAGCAGCTCGCATTCAACGCGGCCACCGTGCAGGCGCCCGGCCACATGCTGGAGCGCCTGCAGACCATGGCGGGCGTGGGCCTGCTGGCCAGCGCCAGCTTCGCCGCACTCACCGGCGGCGCAGCGCTGCTGAGCGCCGTGGGCGCCGGCGGCTGGGTGTTCAGCTTCAAGCCCATCACGCCGCAGTTCAACCGGCTCAACCCGCTGACCGGCTTCACCAACCTGTTTTCCAAGCAGCAGCTCGCCAACGTGAGCAAGATGGTGCTCATGACCGGCATCCTGTCGTTCGTGGCCTGGAACTTCATGGGCCAGAGCATCGAGAAGATGGCTGCGCTGGTGCTGCAGCCTTCGCCCATGTCGCTGCGCCACGTGGGCGACTGGATCGTCTCGGGCGCCAGCCTGCTGCTGCTGGTGGTGTTCCTGTTCGCCGTGGTGGACGTGCCGCTGCAGGCGTTCTTTTTCAAGTCGCGCCTGAAGATGTCGCACGAGGAAGTCAAGCAGGAGCACAAGGAATCCGACGGCAACCCGCAGCTCAAGGGCCGCCAGCGCCAGCGCGCGCGCGAGATCGCCGACGGCGCCAGCATCACCGCCGTGCCCAAGGCCGACTTCGTGGTCATGAACCCCACGCACTACGCCGTGGCCCTGAAGTACGACGACGCCACCATGGGCGCACCCCAGGTCGTCTCCAAGGGCACCGACCTGCTCGCCTTCAAGATCCGCGAAGTGGCCCAGGCGCATGGCGTGCCCGTGCTGCAGTCCCCCATGCTGGCGCGCGCGCTGTATGCGCACGCCGAGCTGGAGCAACCGATTCCCGCACAGCTGTACACCGCCGTGGCCCAGGTGCTGGCCTACGTGTACCGCCTGAAGGCCGCGCTGCGCGGTGATGGCCGCATGCCCGAGGCCCAGCCCGATCCCTACGTGCCGCCCGAGCTCGACCCCCACAGCGCCCACCACACCCGGCGCCCCGCACCCGCCACAGGTAACGCAAGATGACGTCCCCCTCGATCCATTCCGTCCGGCAATGGGCCGGCAACCACGGCCCGGCACTGCAGGGGCTGTCGGCCCCGCTGCTGGTAGTGGCCATCCTGGCGCTGATGGTGCTGCCCGTGCCGCCCTGGATGCTGGACACCTTCTTCACCCTCAACATCGCCGTGGCGCTGATGGTGATGATGGTGGCCGCGTACATGATCAAGCCGCTGGACTTCGCGGCCTTCCCGTCGGTGCTGCTGCTCACCACGCTGATGCGCCTGTCGCTGAACGTGGCGTCCACCCGCGTGGTGCTGCTGGAAGGCCACACCGGCCCGGGCGCGGCCGGCGCGGTGATCGAGGCCTTCGGCCACTTCCTGATCGGCGGCAACTTCGCCGTGGGCCTGATCGTGTTTGCGATCCTGGTGGTGATCAACTTCGTGGTGGTGACCAAGGGCGCGGAGCGCATCGCCGAGGTGTCGGCCCGCTTCACGCTGGACGCCATGCCCGGCAAGCAGATGGCCGTGGACGCCGACCTGAACGCCGGCCTGATCGACGAGAAGGAAGCCAAGCGCCGCCGCGCCGAGGTGCAGGAAGAGGCCAACTTCTTCGGCTCCATGGACGGCGCGAGCAAGTTCGTGCGCGGCGATGCCGTCGCCGGCATCCTGATCCTGATCATCAACATCGTGGGCGGCTTCGCCATCGGCATGCTGCAGCATGGCCTGTCGGCCAACGACGCCGCCAACAGCTACATCCTGCTGGCCGTGGGCGATGCGCTGGTGGCCCAGATTCCAGGTCTGCTGATTTCCGTCGCAGCCGCGATGGTGATCTCGCGCGTGGGCAAGGACTCCGACATGGGCCAGCAGATCGTGCAGCAGTTGCTCATGTCGCCACGCGTGCTGGGCGTGACCGCGGGCGTGCTGATCCTGCTGGGCCTCATCCCCGGCATGCCGCACACCGTGTTCCTGGTCATGGGCAGCCTCCTCGGCTACGGCGCCTGGATGCTGCTGCAGCGCCAGCGCCGCCCCGCCCCGGTGGAAGAAGCCCCCGCGCCCGTGAGCGACGGCGAAGCCAGCTGGGACGACCTGCAACCCGTGGACCTGCTGGGCCTGGAGCTGGGCTACCGCCTGATCGCCTTGGTGGACAAGAGCCGCCAGGGCGACCTGCTCACGCGCATCAAGGGCGTGCGCCGCAAGTTTGCGCAGGAGGTGGGCTTCCTGCCGCCGGCCGTGCATGTGCGCGACAACCTGGAGCTCAAGCCCAGCGCCTACCGCATCACGCTGCGCGGTGTGGTGGTGGGCGAAGGCGAGGCCTTCCCCGGCATGTACCTGGCCATCAACCCCGGCGGCATCTCCACGCCGCTGATCGGCACTCCCACTACCGATCCCGCCTTCGGCCTGCCCGCGCACTGGATCGACGCCGCGCAGAAGGAAGCGGCACAAATGGCGGGCTTTACCGTGGTTGATTCGGAAACCGTGATGGCGACCCATTTGTCACACTTGATGCAAGTGCACGCCGCCAAGCTCCTGAGCCGCACCGAGACGCAGCAGCTCGTGGAGCATGTGACCCGGCTGGCACCCAAACTCATCGAAGAAGTCGTGCCCAAGATGGTGTCCATCACAACATTCCAGAAAGTGCTGCAGCTGTTGCTGGAGGAGTCCGTGCACATCCGCGACATCCGCACCATCATCGAGACGCTGGCGGAACACGCCGGCAGCACGCAAGACCCCGTGGAACTGGCGCGCCGCGTGCGCATCGCCCTGTCCCCCGCCATCGTGCAGCAGATCTACGGCCCCACGCGGGAGCTCAGCGTCATCGCCATCGAGCCCGGGCTGGAGCGCCTGCTGATGCAGGCCCTGGGCAATGCCAGCGGCCCGGCGCTGGACCCCGGCGTGGCCGACCTGCTCACCCACAAGGCCGCCGAAGTCGCCCTGCAGCAGGAAGAGCTGGGCATGCCCGCCTGCCTGCTGGTGCCCGACCAGATCCGCAACGCCATCGCCCGCCTGGTGCGGCGCGTGGCTCCCCGCTTGCAGGTGCTCGCCCACAGCGAGATTCCTGAGACCCACACCATCCGCATCGGCCCGATCCTCAAAGGTGCATCCGCATGAACATCAAACGCTTTACCGCTCCCACCGCACGGGAGGCCCTGGCCAAGGCGCGCATGGCCTTCGGTGAAGGCACACTGATCCTGTCCAACCGCCCCACGGCGGGCGGCGTCGAGGTGGTGGCCACGGCCGAGGACGCGCTGTCGTCCCTGCACGGCGGTGCCGAGCCGGCACCCAACCGTCTGCAGGAGCGCGCCGACGACCTGGCCGCGAGCCAGCCGGTGCGCATGTCCCAGACGCAGCCCCATGCAGCCCCTGTCCCGCAGCCCGCACGCCAGCCGGCGCCCGCAGCACGCAGCACCGTGGCGCACGACACCGAGCAACTGGCCATGAGCACGCTGTCGTTCCAGGACTATGTGCGCGAGCGCATGCTGCGCCGTCGCCACGAGGCCTTGCACGGCACGAGCGCCCCCGCGCCGCTGAACGAGCGCGCAGCGCTGGAGCGCGGCCTGCCCGAGCCACGCTTCGAACCCCGCGCCGAGCGCCTGCCAGAGCCACCCGCGCCACAGCCCGTGAATGCCCCGGTGGCACGCCACAACCCATTGCGGCCCATGCATGCCGCCCTGGGCGCAGAGCAGCTCACGCCGCGCCGCGCCGAGGCGCCCGCCACAGCCGCGCCCACGCTGGCGGCCGGCCTGGGACAGCAGAACCTCATGAAGGAACTGCAGTCCATGAAGGAGCTGATCGAGGACCGCTTCAACACCCTGGCCTGGCTGGGCCAGGCCCGCCAGAACCCGATCCAGTCCACGCTGATGCTCAAGCTCATCCGTGCGGGCTATTCGCCCGCCCTCTCGCGCGCGGTGCTGGAACACCTGCCCGAGCATCTGGGCGCCCAGGACGCCGTGCGCTGGCTCATGGAAGTGCTGGAGCGCAACCTGCGCACCGACGCGCAGACGCTGCCGCTGTACGAGGAAGGCGGCATCTTCGCCATGGTGGGCGCCACCGGCGTGGGCAAGACCACCACCACCGCCAAGCTGGCCGCCTTGTGCGCGCGCATCCACGGCCCCGCCAGCGTGGGCCTGATCACGCTGGACACCTACCGCGTGGGCGCGCACGAGCAGTTGCGCTCCTACGGCCGCATGCTGGGCGTAGTGGCGCACCTGGCGCACGACCGCGCGGCGCTGCAGGACCTGCTGGGCCTGCTGTCGTCCAAGAAGATGGTGCTCATCGACACCACGGGCGTGGCCCCGCGCGACCCGCGCAAGCGCGACCTGCTGGACGTGCTGGCGCTGCCCGGTGTCAAGCGTCTGCTGGTGCTCAACGCCAGCAGCCACGGCGATACGCTGGACGACGTGCTCACCGGCTTCAAGACCACCGGCTCGCAGCAGGCCATCCTGTCCAAGGTGGACGAGGCCGTGAAGCTGGGCCCCGCCATTGATGCGCTGATCCGCCACCAGATGGTGCTGCGCGGCGTGACCAATGGCCAGCGCGTGCCCGAGGACTGGGAAGCGGCCGACGCCCGCAAGCTCGTGAGCGCCTCCATGCGCACGAGCGTGAAGTCGGCCTTCGACCCCAAGGCCGCCGAGCTGAACTTCTTCTTCTCGCACGCCACGGAAACGGCCGATGAGCGGGGGATGGCCGATGTTGCTTGATACCGCTTTGCACCAGGCCGCCGGGCTACACAGCTACACGCCGCAGCAGGACCTGCGCCTGCTGGCCGTGCTGAGCCAGCCGGGCAGCGGCCCGTGGCTGGAGATGCTGTGGCAGCTGTGCTCCAGCCTGCAGCGCCTGGGCTACCCCGTCGTGGTGCTGGACGGCACGGCGCTGGAGAGCCCGCACATGCCCGGCCTGGACCAGCTGCTGCACCCGGCTCCCTGGAACGGCGCGCAGACGCTGGCCTCCGCCACCGGCGCGTCGCTGGCCGTGGTGCCCGCGGCCCGCGGGCTGGCCCGCCTCGCGCAGCAGTCCGAACACCATGGCGCCACCGTGCTGCAGCGCCTGCAGCCCTTGTTTCGCGCCTACGCGCTGGTGGTGCTGCATGCTCCGCCCGAGCAACTGGCGCCGCTGCTGCGCGGCAGCGCCAGCGTACCGCTGATCATGACCGGCCCCGGCGCGCAAGGCATGGTGCGCAGCTACCGCCAGCTCAAACACATGGCGCTGCACGCCGGCGTGCGCTGCACGGTGGCGTCCATCCTCGCGCCGCAGGAGCCTGTGCAGCACCGCCAGACCGCCGAGGCGCTGGACACGCTGCAGCGCAGCGCGCGCACCCACCTGGGCCTGCAGGTCCACACCACCACCGTGGCCGCGGCGCGCGCGCAGGACATCCAGCGGCTGGCCTTGCAACTGCTGGAAAACGCATGCACCATTGACGCTGCCATGCCCCTGCTGCCCCCGCACAGCCTGTGCGCCTCCCTCTCGCCCCTGGACCGGAGCCACTGACCCGATGTACACCGCGAAAGGCCAGCTCGACCGGGACGCGCTGTTCCACCAGCACGTGCCCCTGGTGCGGCGCATCGCCCACCACATGATCGCCAAGCTCCCGCCCAACGTGGAGCTGGACGACCTGATCCAGGTCGGCATGATCGGTCTGAACGACGCGCTCTCGCGCTACGAAGTCGCGCAGGGCGTGCAGTTCGAGACCTTTGCCAGCCAGCGCATCCGCGGCGCCATGCTCGACGAGCTGCGCGAGGGCGACTGGATGAGCCGCAGCTCGCGCAAGAGCCAGAAGGACATCGAGCATGCCCTGCACCGCGTGGAGCAGCGCCTGGGCCGCAGCCCCATCGAGTCCGAGATCGCCGCCGAACTGGGCATGAGCCTGGAGGACTACCAAGCCCTGCTGAGCAAGGTGCGCGGCACGCAGCTGGTGTACCTGGAAGACTTTCACCACGATGACGAGGACGAGGGCTTCCTGGACCGCCACGTGGCCGACGAGGGCGCCGATCCCATGGCCGTGCTGCGCGACCAACGCCTGCGCGCCTCGCTGGTCGAGGCCATCAAGGCCCTGCCCGAGCGCGAGCAGTACATCATGGGCATGTACTACGAGCACGACATGAACCTGAAGGAAATCGCCGCCGTCCTGGGCGTGACCGAATCGCGCGTGTGCCAGCTGCACAGCCAGGCGATTGCGCGGTTGCGGACCAAGATGCGGGGGCACTGATTCTTTGGATGAAATAGCTGTTTTGCGCTTGCTGGACAAGCGCGGGCAGCTATTTTTTTGAGCTTGTGGTGCGGCTTTTCATGGCGCGGGCCGGGATATGCGCTCGCCGGAGCGGGTCCCGGTCAACAGCATCAAGCCCGAAGAACCCATCAAAAAAGATAGCTGCCAGCGCTTATTCCATAAGCCTCAGCCAGCAATTCGGGCTAAAAGTCACCCCGGTGCCCGGTAAATCCGCGCCCCCGCGGCGCCGGACGAGGGCCCATAAGTCACCCCCTCCACCGGCGGCAGCAGCGACGCCGCCTGTCGCTCGGTCAGCGCCATCACCCGCGCCAGTTGGTCGCGCACCAGGGTCAATTGCCGGCCGATGGCCTGCACCCTTTGCGTGGCGGCGGGCTCCAGCGCGCCCGCCACAGGCGCCAGGGCCTGGGCCAGCGCCATGGCAGCGCCGCGCAGCTGCACCGCAGTGTCTTCAAAAGTCTGGGGGTTGGAAGCAAGAAGCGCAGCCTGCATGTCCTGCAGCTGCGCTTCGATGAAGGTGAGGGTGTCGTCGAGTGACATGGGGTGCAAGTCTAGAGCCTGTCACCCCGGCGGGCCAGCCGGCCCAGGAGGGCGGGTCAGCCCCGCGAGTGGGACAGGGTTTCGTAGGCGTTGGCCAGCAGCTTGTCGGCCACGGCTTCGGCGTCCACGCGGAAGGTGCCTTTTTCGATGGCGGCCTTGATCGCCTTGACCTTGGCGGTGTCGAAGTCGGCCGTGGACTTGGTGGCGTCCACCCCGCGGGCGGCGGCCGACAGCGTGACGGGCACGCCTGCGGCGGCGCGCGTCGCGCCCTGGGCCGCTTCTTCAGCGGCCGGCGCAGGTGCGGCGGCCTTGGCCTGCTGCTTGTTGGCAGCGGCCTTTGACAGCGCAGTCGCAGTATCCGGGTTGTGTCCAATCTTCATCGCACTCTCCACCACCCCTGTGAGATGTGGGGCCAGTAGCCATGTTTTCGGCCGGCAGGGAGCAGACTTTAGCGCTTTGTGGTGCCTCGCGGCTCACAAAGTGGCTTCTATTGTCCCATCCTCAAGCACAGTACCCCCAATGATGCGTCCATTGGCCATGCGAACGCGCACATTCTGTCCTTGAGCGCCCGCGCTCATGGCCTGGCCCGAGGAGGTGACCGCATAACCCGGCCCCTGCACCACCACGCGCACCGCAGAGCCGGCCTTGAACAGGTCGGGGGCGCGCACCATGTTCTGGCGCAGCGCCTGGCCGGCGGACAGCGGACGGGTGGCGGTCTGCCCCACCCAGTCCTTGGGGTTGGCCACGATGGCCGCGGGTTCTGCGGCCCAGTCCACCTCGGCCTCGATGGCATCTTGCTCGCTCAGCACTGCGCCGGTGCCCACATTGCCGGCCAGCACCCAAGCGGGGCCGAAAGCCTTGACGGTGATGGGCAGGAACACGTTCCAGCGGGTGGGGCCGTCCACGCAGCGCAGGCCCAGGCGGGTGCGCCCCCACAGGCGGGCACCAGCGGGCAGATAGGGTTCCACGCGCGCGCAGGGCGCCAGGCGCAGGCGCGAATCCAGCGTGCCCACACTGACTTCCATGCGCAGCGGCAGCCCCCCGGCCTGCGCCTGGGCCAGCGCATCGTCCAGCCAGTGCTGGGTGATCGAGCCCAGCTCGGCGGTCTGATCGCCTCCCTGCTGGGCATGGGCGGGCAGCGCCAGGGCAGAGCCCAGCGCCAGCGCGCCGCCCATCAGGAAGCGAAGGCAGGCAAGGCGGGATGAGCGCAGGATAGGAAGCGGCATGACGGGACTCCAACGGGTCTGACGGCGGTCCGGCACAACGGGCCCCGGACGCCTTTTCACACCTGCCACTGTAGGCTGGCCACCGCATGCGCCAAGCGCGGAACAACGGGCCAATCCCAGCGCTCTTCGCGCTTTAGAAAAACGGGGCGATTTCCATAATCGACGCACGCCACAAGCCCCCTGGGCCATGGCGGCCGAACCCCTTTTTTACACGCCGAGGCCCACATGCTCGACAAGATGACCAACCGCCTGGACTTTCACGGAAGCGCCTTGCTGCTGCGCTCGGAGCGCCAGCGTGCCATCGCGAGCAACATCGCCAACGCGGACACGCCCGGCTACGTGGCGCGCGACTTCAAGTTTGCCGATGCCATGCGCGCCGTGAACGAAGCCCAGAACCCCAGCCCCCTGCGCAGCCAGAGCGTGAGCGACCCGCGCCACATCCCGCTGCCGGCAGCCGCCAGTGGCAGCTCGGACAGCACGCTGGGCTATGCCCTGCAGACCCAGCCGAGCCTGGACAACAACACCGTGGACATGGACCGCGAGCGCGCCGCGTTCGTGGACAACGCCGTGCGCTACGAGGCCACGCTGCGTTTCATCAACGGCCAGTCCAAAACCATGCTCAGCGCCATCCAGGGCCAGTAATCCCGAAAGAGAGCACCCGCCATGTCCATGTTCTCCATCTTCAACGTCTCGGGCAGCGCCATCAGCGCACAGTCGCAGCGGCTGAACGTCGTGGCCAGCAACCTGGCCAACGTGGACGCCGTGGCCGGCCCCGACGGCCAGGCGTACAAGGCGCGCCAGGTGGTCTTCCAGACCGCGCCCATGGGGCCCGAGAGCGCCGCGGGCGTGCGCGTGTCGTCCATCCAGGAGAGCGACCAGCCCGGCCGCCGCGTGCACGACCCGGCCAACCCCATGGCCGACGCCGAAGGCTACGTGACCCACTCCAACGTGAACGCCGTGGAGGAGATGGTCAACATGATCTCGGCCTCGCGCTCGTACCAGAACAACGTGGAGGTCATGAACACGGCCAAGACGCTGCTGCTCAAGACCCTGCAGATGGGCCAGTAAACCGCCCTCCGAAAGCACGCCATGATCCTCAACCCCATCGGCACCACCGCCACGACCAACACCGGCGCTTCGGCCAACGCGACCAACGACCCCGCGGCCATGCAAGACCGCTTCCTCAAGCTGCTGGTCGCGCAGTTGAACAACCAGGACCCGATGAACCCCCTGGACAACGCGCAGATGACCACGCAGATGGCGCAGATCAACACCGTCACCGGCATCCAGACGCTCAACCTCACCATGCAAACCATGGCCGAGGAGTTCTCGACCATGCAGCAGATCCAGGGCATCTCGCTCATCGGCCGCTCGGTGCTGACCGAGGGCGACCGCCTGAGCATCAGCGACGGCAAGGGCAAGGGCTACTTCAACCTGGACAACAGCGCCACCGACGTGCAGGTGGACATCGTCACGCCCGGCGGCGTGGTGGTGGACACCGTGGACCTCGGCGCACAGGACAAGGGCCGCCGCTCTTTCGAGTGGGACGCCGCCGGCTACAGCGGCAACGCCGCCGACCTGCGGTTCCGCGTGCGGGCCACGTCGGGCGAGACCGCGGTCACCGCGACGGGACTGTCCGAGGCGCAGGTGGTCGCCACGGGCTCCAACGCCGGTGCGCTGACGCTCACGCTGGACAACGGCGACATCGTCAACTACTTCCGCATTCACAGCGTGCTCTGAGAGCCGCGCTTTCCTCCAGGAGAACACCATGGGTTTCCAGCAAGGCCTCTCGGGCCTGAACGCGTCGGCCAAGAACCTCGATGTGATCGGCCACAACATCGCCAACGCCAACACCACAGGCTTCAAGGCCTCGCGCACCGAATTCGCGGCCATGATCGCCTCGGCCATCGGCGCGTCCAGCGGCACCAACTCCGGCATCGGCGTGGAGGTGTCGGCCATTGCGCAGCAGTTCAACCAGGGCAACCTCACCGTCACGGGCAACAGCCTGGACGTGGCCATCAACGGCAACGGCTTTTTCACGCTGCAGATGCCGGATGGCTCGCGTGCCTACACGCGCGCCGGCAACTTCAAGCTGGACAACGTGGGCAACGTGGTCACCAATGACGGCGCCCAGGTCATGGGCTACCCCATCGACCCCGTGACCGGCCTGCGCACCTCCAGCACGGCCGTGCCGCTGACCTTCCCCACCACGGCGCCCATCCCGGCCCGGCAGACCACGGCCATCAAGACGGCCTTCAACCTGGATGCCCGCACGCCCAACGCCAAGGGCGACCCGGGCGCCACCCCACCCGTGGCGGCTACGCCGCGCACGACCTACGGCACCTCGCTCAACGTGTACGACAGCCAGGGCGTGGCCACGCCGCTGTCCTTCTACTTCGAGAAGAACGGCGCGAACACCTGGGACATCTACAACCAACTGGACGACCTGACCACCACGCCGCCGACGGTCCCCGCCATCACCGGCCGCCTGATCGCCGACAAGAACGGTGCCGTGGCCGCCACGCTGGAGCCCGTGGCCACCTCGGTCGCCAACGCGGACCCGGCGTTGACGCAAAAGGACGATTTCCCCACGTCCTTCACCTACCGTTTCTACGGCCCGGACGACCAGGGCGTGTATGCCATCCGCGAGACCACGCTGAGCTTCACCAACCCCGAAGACGCCTGGGACTTCACCTATTCGGACGCGCCCACCAACAGCCTCGTGGCCTCCGCCCGCCTGAAGGACAACCTGGTGGACTACGCGGGCGGCACGTCGCCCGCCGGCGGCACCTTCGGGGTGGCCGACCTGACCGATGCGCCCGCGGCCGCCAAGCAGTCGTTCGAGCTGGCGCTCATGGTCAACCCCAGCCCGGCCAACCCCAACAGCCCCACGGCGCCGGGCAGCAACCCCGCGCCAGGCTCCTACCCCGTCACGCTGGACCTGAACAACGTCACCCAGTTCGGCACCAAGTTCGCCGTCTCCGAACTCTCGCAGGACGGCTACACCTCGGGCGAGCTCACGGGCATCAATGTCGAGAACAACGGCATGATCATGACCCGCTACTCCAACGGCGTGACGCGTGCCGAGGGCCAGATCGCGCTGGCGAGCTTTCGCAACACGCAGGGCCTGGCGGCCGTGGGCGGCAACAACTGGGTGGAGACCTACGAATCGGGTCAGCCCGTGCTGGGTGCGCCCACGGATGGCAACTTCGGCGCGCTGCGCGCCGGCGCCCTGGAAGACTCCAACGTGGACCTGACGGCCGAGCTGGTCAACATGATGACCGCCCAGCGCGCCTACCAGGCCAACGCCCAGACCATCAAGACGCAGGACCAGGTGATGTCCACCCTCGTCAACCTGCGCTGATAACCCACTGACGCCGAGGCCACGCCATGGACCGCATCATCTACACCTCCATGACCGGCGCGAATGCCGCCGCGCACCGGCAGGCGGTGCTGGCCAACAACCTGGCCAACGCCTCCACCACCGGCTTTCGCGCCGAGATGTCCAACTTCCGCTCGGTGCCGCTGCAAGGCGGCGGCTCCACGACGCGCGTGTTCGCGCTGGAGGCCACCTCGGGCCATGTGGACACACCCGGCCCCGCGCAGACCACGGGCCGTCCGCTGGACGCCATGGCCGTGGGTAATGCCTGGTTCGCCGTGCAGGGTCTGGACGGCGTGGAAACCTACACGCGCGCCGGGTCCTTTCAGGTCACTGCCACCGGACAGCTGGTCACCAGCACCGGCATGGCCGTGCTCTCGGACGGCGGCGCACCCATCGACGTGCCCCCTAATGCCGAAGTGACGCTGGGCGCCGACGGCACCATCACCGCCCGCCTGGCGGGCGAAGTACCCCAGCCCGTGGCCCGCCTGAAACTGGCCACGCCCGCGGCGGACAACCCGCTCAAGCGCGGCGACGACGGGCTGTTCCGCACGGCCGGCGGCGACCCGCTGCCCGCCGACCCCAACGCGCGCCTGCGCTCGGGCGTGCTGGAGGGATCCAACGTGAACCCGGTGGAATGCATGGTCGGCATGATCGCCGCCGCCCGCCAGTTCGAACAACAAATGCGCCTGCTGCAGACCGCCGAGAGCGACGACAAGAGCGCAGGCCAGCTGCTGAGCCTCAACGGCTAACCCTGAAGGACTACCGCCATGATGAATTCGCTGTGGATCGCCAAGACCGGCATGACCGCCCAGCAGACCCAGCTGGACGTGATCTCGCACAACCTCGCCAACGTGTCCACCACGGGCTTCAAGCGCAACAACGCGGTGTTCGAGGACCTGATCTACCAAAACCTGCGCCAGGTCGGCAGCCAGACCACCGAGGAGAACCAGTTGCCCACGGGCCTGCACCTGGGCCTGGGCGTGAACGTGGTCGCCACCAGCCGCAACTTCACGCAGGGCAGCCTGCAGCAGTCGGGCAACAGCCTGGACGTGGCCATCGACGGCAACGGCTTTTTCGAGGTCCAGTTGCCCGACGGCACCACCGGCTACACGCGCGACGGCGCGTTCAAGCTCGACTCGCAGGGCCGCGTGGTCACCTCCAGCGGTCTGCCCGTGGCGCCCGGCATCACCGTGCCGGCGGACGCCAAGAGCATCAGCATCAGCGAGCGCGGCATGGTAAGCGTGACCGTGGCGGGCAACCCCAACCCCCAGCAGATCGGCCAGCTGGGCATGTCCAGCTTCATCAACTCCGCAGGCCTGGAGCCTGTGGGCCAGAACCTGTACCGCGAGTCCGCCGCCTCCGGCGCGCCGCAGCAGGCCGAGCCGGGCACCAACGGCCTGGGCATCATCAAGCAGGGCTTCCTGGAGAACTCCAACGTCAACGTGGTGGAGGAACTGGTCACCATGATCCAGACCCAGCGCGCCTACGAGATGAATTCCAAGGCTATCCAGACGTCCGACCAGATGCTGGCCAAGCTGTCGCAGCTGTGAGCCGCACGACAAGGAACCCTGCCATGACCACCTCCCTCCTGCGCCTTCTGGCAGCGGCCACCGCTGCCGCGCTGGCCGCCGGCTGCGCCAGCATCAACCCGCCCCCGCCGGTGGACGTGCTGCCCACCACGCCGCCCCCGATCGCCGCCCTGCCCCGCCCCGCCGGCCCGGCCTCGGGAAGCCTGTTCCATGCCGCCAGCTACCGGCCTGCTTTCGAGGATCAACGCGCGCGCCTGGTGGGCGACATGGTCACCATCGAGATCCTGGAGAGCATCGACGCCAAGCAGGACACCAAGTCCAACGTCAACCGCAACGGCGACACCAAGGGCAGCATCACGGCGCTGCCGCTGCTGGCCCCCTCCACGGTGGGCAAGCTGGCCGCGCGATCGGGCCTGGGCGCAGGCTACGAGAACACCTTCAACGGCAGCGGCAACACCGCCAGCAAGAACGAGTTCAAGAGCAACATCACCACCCTCGTCACCGAAGTGCTGCCCAACGGCCACCTGGTCATCACCGGCGAGAAGCAGGTGGGCGTGAACCGCAGCGTGGATGTGCTGCGCTTCTCGGGCATCGTCGATCCCCGCCACCTGCGCCGCGGCCAGCCCGGCCATCCGGGCAGCGTGATCGACTCGCGCTACGTGGCCAATGTGCGCGTGATCTCGCGCGGCCTGGGCGAGCAGGCCGAGGCCCAGGCCATGGGCTGGCTGGCGCGCGCGTTCAACACCATCAGCCCGTTCTAAATGACGCTGCAACGCTTGTGGGCAGGTGCCCTGCGCGCGGCCGCACTGGTGGCGGCACTGGCCTGCGCTCCGGCGGGCGCGCAGGACTTCCGCGACCCGGTGGACCAGCCCTTCACCGTGTGGCCCAACATCCCGGTGATCCGCGCCTCCGACCTCGGCGACTACGGCCAGGACCGCCAGATCATTGCCGACCTGCATGCCGACAAGGCCGACCCCGCCAAGGTGGCCGCCGCGCTGCAGGCGGTGGACGGCCTGCAGGCCCACCACGAGCGCGCGGCCCTGGCCGAGCTGGGGCGCAGCCTCAACGTACAGCTGATCGCCGAGCTGGACCGGCAGGCGCGGCGCATCAACACGCGCAACCCCAAACTGCGCTTCGACTTCGCCGACATCACCCCCGAGCAGCTGCAGCGCCCCTCCGCACGGGACGACCTTCCCAGCCGCGTGGGCCGCATCACGCTGGCCGCCTACATCACCTACACGCGGCTGGACGGCGCGCTGGTGCAGGCCACGGCCACGCTGGTCAAGCTGCGCAGCGGTGCGTCGCAGAGCTTCACCGCCACGGCGCCCGCGCCGCTATTGGCCGAGGCGCTGGCGCGCGACCTGTTCGACTACTTCCAGGGCACGCGCTTCACGGCCCACCAGAACCCGCTGGCCAGCGCGCAGTGGCTCACGGCCGCGCCGGGCCATGCAGACCGGCTGGTGTCGCGCGACGCGGCCTTGCGCTACTGCCAGTCGCAGAACGCCGCCCTGCCCACGGCGGCAGAACTGGAAACCGCCGAGGCCGCGGGCTTCTACGGCGGCGGCGTGGCCCTGCAGCCGGCTGGCGTGTACCACGTGCAGGCGGGCCTGTACGACACGGCGCTTGCGCACGACGGCGCGGGCCGCGCGCGGCCCAACCACCTGGCCAGCGTGCCCAACGGCTACTACTACTGCATCCGCCATGCCGCAGCGCCCACCAGGGCCGCGCGCACGCGCAAGTAAACTATTACTTTTATAGCTACTAGCGCTTGATGGTAAAGCGCTGGAGGCCAATTTTGCTATCGGCGCTGCGCCACCGGCAAGCCACGCCGCACCCGCTGCCCCAGCGCCGATAAACGCCCCAAAAGCCCCCGCTTTTCCGCGCATTGCCCGAAGGCCCGCCTGCCCACAATCGGGGGCATGAAAGCCTTGCCCAACTCCCGCATCGTCCATTGCCTGGTGGCCCTGGCCACCGCCCTGGGCCTGGCCGCGCCCGCGCAGGCCGTGCGCCTGAAGGAAATCGCGGCCGTGCAGGGCGTGCGCAGCAACCAGTTGTCCGGCTACGGCCTGGTGGTGGGCCTGGACGGCACGGGCGACCAGTCCACGCAGATGCCGTTCACCGCGCAAGCCATGTCCAACTACCTGCAGCAGGCGGGCATCAGCCTGCCGCCGGGCACCACGGCGCCGCAGCTCAAGAACGTGGCCACGGTGGTGATCACGGCGCAACTGCCCGCCTTCGCCCAGCCGGGGCAGATGATCGACGTGGCGGTGTCCTCCATCGGCAACGCCAAGTCGCTCAAGGGCGGCACGCTGATCGCCACGCCGCTGCGCGGCGCGGACGGCGAGATCTACGCCCTGGCGCAGGGCAACGTGGTGGTGGGCGGGGCGGGCGCATCGGCCGGCGGCAGCAAGGTGCAGATCAACCACCTGAGCGCCGGACGCATCCCCGATGGCGCCCAGGTCGAGCGCGCCGTGCCCACGCCGCTGCACGACAGCGACACCATCACCCTGGGCCTGAATGCCTCGGACTTCCAGGCCGCGCGCAAGGTGGCGCTGGCCATCAACGCACGCTCGGGCCCGGACACCGCCGTGGCGCTGGACGGGCGCACCGTGCAGGTGCGCGCGCCGCAGGACCCCGGCGCGCGGGTGAATTTCATCGCCGAGCTGGAGGAGCTGCAACTGCCCGACTCCACGCCCGCGGCCAAGGTGGTCATCAACGCGCGCACCGGCTCCATCGTGCTCAACCAGGCGGTGACGCTGGGCCCCTGCGCCATCGCGCACGGCAACCTGTCCATCACCATCAGCACCACGCCAGTCATCAGCCAGCCCAGCCCGCTGTCGCGCGGCGTGACCGTGGTGGCGCAAAAGAGCGACATCGCCATCCAGCAGGACGGCGGCAAGGTGATGCAGGTGCCCGCCTCGCCGCAGCTGGCCGACGTGGTGCGCGCGCTCAACACGCTGGGCGCCACACCGCAGGACCTGCTGGCCATCCTGCAGGCCATCAAGGCCGCAGGCGCTCTCAACGCCGAGCTGGAGGTGATCTGATGCCGCTCCTGCGTACCCTTCCCCGCGGCGGCGCCGCTTCCATTCAAGGCCCATGCCGCGTGCGGCGCGACGGGAGGTGGACATGAGCCTTTCGCTCCCCAATGCAGGCGCAACGTCCGTACGCCAGGCGCTGGCCGTGGATGGCCGCGCACTCAACAGCCTCAAGGCGCAAGCCAGCCAGGGCGACGCCCAGGCCACCCAGGACGCCACGCTGGAGGCGGCCAAACAGCTCGAATCCCTGTTCATGCGCGAGCTCATCAAGAGCATGCGCGAGGCCACCATGAAGTCCGGCCTGCTGGAGGGCGCCGAGGGCAACCTGGCCAGCGACCTGTTCGACCAGCAGCTGTCGGTGCAGATGGCAGGCCAGCCCGGTGGGCTGGCCGAGGCCATCCAGCGCCAGCTCTCGCGCCAGTTGGGCGGCGACGGCCAGACCACGCTGGTGCCGGGCTCCACGCTGAGCATGGACGTCGCGCTGCGCAAGGCTGCGCCTGCCGACAATCCGCGTGCCGCGTCGCCCAAGGGCCGTGAAGACTTCGTGCAGCACCACCGCGCGGCGGCCGAGCGCGTGGCGCGCAGCAGCGGCATCCCCGCCAGCTTCATGCTGGGCCAGGCCGGGCATGAGACGGGCTGGGGCAAGGGCGAGATCCGCCACAAGGACGGCAGCAACTCCTTCAACCTGTTCGGCATCAAGGCCGGCAAGGGCTGGACCGGCAAGGTGGCCGAGGTGACCACCACCGAATACATCAACGGCGCGCCGCGCAAGGTGGTCGCCAAGTTCCGCGCCTACGATTCGTTCGAGGAATCGTTCCGCGACTACGCACGCCTGATCAACGACAACCCGCGCTACGAGAAGGCGCGCGAGAAGACCCATTCCGCCGTCGCCTACGCCACGGAGCTGCAGAAGGCCGGCTACGCCACCGATCCGCAATACGCCGCCAAGCTCAGCCGCGCCATCCAGAGCACGCTGGGCGTGGCGCGCACCCCCAGCGCGCCCGTGCTGGCCCAGGCATCCGGGACGCAGGCCTGAATCCATAAGAACCAACGCACTGAACCATGAGTCTTCTGAACGTCGGCGCCCGCGCCCTCCTCGCCAACCAGGTCGCCTTGCAGACCACCGGGCACAACATCGCCAACGTCAGCACGGCCGGATATTCGCGCCAGAACGTGGCGATGGAGACCGTGCAGGGCCAGTTCACCGGCTCAGGCTACATCGGCAACGGCGTGCAGGTGGCCACCATCCTGCGCAACCACAGCGAGCTGCTGACGCGCCAGGCCGCGGCCGCCCAGGCGGTACAGGCGGGCGACACGGTGCGCGCCGAGCGCCTGGGGCAGTTGCAGGACGTATTCCAGGGGGGCACCAGCGGCCTGGGCGCCGCCATCACCGACATGCTGAACTCGCTGGCCGACGTGGTGTCCTCGCCGACCGACATCACGGCGCGCACCGTCACGCTCACGCGCATGAACGAGATGGCCGCGCGCATGCGCAGCAGTGCGGAGCAGCTGCACGAGATCGCCTATTCGGTCAATGAACAGTTGCAGAACGACGCCACGCGCATCAATTCGCTGGCCAAGAGCATCGCCGACGTGAACGAGCAGATCGCCCGCGTCAAGGGCAACGGCCAGAGCCCCAACGACCTGCTGGACAAGCGCGACCAGCTGATCCGCGAACTCAACCAGTTCATCCAGACCACGCAGATCCCGGCCGACGATGGCACGGTGGGCGTGTTCATCGGCGGCAGCCAGGCGCTGGTGCTGGGCGACAAGGCCAGCGAGGTGCTGGTGGCGGAATCCCAGCAGTTCCCGGGGAGCCAGCTCACGCAGCTGTTCTTCAAGCCCGCGGGCGGCGCGCCCGTGGAGTTGAACGAGGGCATGCTGGGCGGCGGCGAAGTGGCCGGCCTGCTGCGCTTTGCCAACCAGGACCTGGCCGAGGGCCGCAACCTGCTGGGGCGCATGGCGCTGGCCATCGGCACCACCTTGAACCACCAGCAGACGCTGGGCCTGACGCTGGAGGGCCAGCCCGGCAAGCCGCTGTTCTCCACGCCCGCATCGGTCGTGGGCCACACCAGCGGCACCGCGGTGGGCAGCATCGACCTGAGCGACAGCACGCAGTTCTCTCCCACCGAGTTCGCCGCGTCGGACTACGAAGTGCGCTTCACGGGCCCGGCCCCCGCAGGCCAGATCATTCGCCTGTCCGACGGCAAGACCACGGCCGTCGCCGACCTGACCGACCCGGCGGGCACGATGGTGGACGGACTGACCTTCAAGTTCACCACCGCGGGCGCCGTGAACGAACGCGTGCTGTTCAAGCCCTTCGCCAGCGCGGCGGCCAACATCCAGTCGCTGGTGTATTCCCCGCGCGACCTGGCCGCCGCCAACCCCATCAATGCGGCCATGGGAACCTCCAACGCGGGGACGCTGCAACTGGCGGAACTCAAGGCCACGGGCCAGCCCAATCCCCCGGGCCTGGTGCTGCCGCCCAACGGCGACACCGCCACGCCGCCCACCTATCCCGGAGGCATCCAGCTGGCCTTCACCGCCGGCCCGCCCGCGACATACGACGTGTACAACCGGGGAACCACGCCCCCCACGGCGGTTGCCACGGGCCAGACGTTCACACCGGGCGTCCCCATCCAGATCAATGGCTGGTCCATCACCCTGCAGGGCACGCCCAAGGATGGCGACACGGTCAACGTGGGCAATGCCCTGGACCCGCAGTACGGCGACATCTACACCCGCAACGCGGGCAACGCCAGCGCCCTCATGGCGCTGCGCGACGTGAAAATGTTCGACGAGTCCTCGCTGGCCGACGGCTATGCGGGCCTCATGGCCCAGGTGGGCACGCGCACGCAAAGCGCGCAGTACGCGGCCAAGCTTTCGGGCTCCATCGCCAGCAACCTGGAAGCCAGCCGCACGGCCGTCTCCGGCGTGAACCTGGACGAGGAGGCCGCGCGGCTGATCCAGTACCAGCAGGCCTACCAGGCATCCGCCAAGATGCTGCAGATCGCGCAGAACATTTTCGACAACCTGATCCAGACCATGGGCCGCTGAAAGGAATCGCCATGAGCAGCTCTTTCTACCGCGTCAGCACCGCCAACATGTACGACGCCACGCTGCGCAACCTCAGCGCACGGCAGAAAACCCTGGTGGACCTGCAGGAGAACCTCACCGCGGGCAAGCGCGTGGTGCGTCCCAGCGACGACCCCGTGGCCGCCGCACAGGCCGAGCGAGCGCTCACGCGCATCAGCCGCATCCAGACCGAGCAGCGCGCGCTGGACGTGCAGCGCAACGCCATCGCGCAGGCCGAATCCACCCTGGGCGACGCCGTGGGCCTGGTGCAGGAAATTCGCCAGCTGGTCGTGGCCGCTGGCGGCGGCGCGCTTAAGCCCGAGGACCGCAAGACCTACGCCAACCAGATCCAGAGCCTGCGCGAGCAGCTCACGCAGGTGATCAACCGCAAGGACACCAACGGCGTTCCCCTGCTGGGCGCGCTGGGCAGTGCGCTGGAGCCCTTCACCGGCCCGCTGCTGAGCAACCCCGACTACCTGTTCGCCGGACTGCCGGGGCAGGCAGCCAGCAGTGGCGCGGCGATCCCCACCACCGTGGACGGGCATGCCGCGCTGATGTTCGACCCGGTGCGCGACGGCGTGTACACCGCCACCGTCACGCGCGGCGCGGGCAGTTCCCTGGTAACGAGCGCCATCACGACCTCCAACCGCGAGGCACTGGACGGGGCGCAGTATGCGCTGGCCGTGAACACCGTCACGGTGGACCCGGTAGCGGGCACCACCGTCGTCGACTACACGCTGACCAAGACCGCCAAGGACGGCACGGTGACCACCTCGAACGTGACCACCGCGCCCGTCAAGACCGGCCAGCCCATTCCCATCACCATCAACGAAGGCCCGGACACGGTCATGTCGTTCAGCCTGACGGGCACGCCCGCGGCGGGCGACAGCGTTGCCCTGCAGCCCAGCTCCAGCCTGATGGGCACCATCGACAGCGCGATCCGCGGGATCACCGACGCCACCGACAGCGTGGCCGCGTCCCAGGCCGTCGGCCAGGCCCTGGCCAACATCGACGCCGGCATGGAACGCCTGCACAACATGCGCGGCTATGCGGGCGAGCTGCTCAACCGCGCCGACCGCATCACCGGCGACCAGGACAAGCGCTCGATCCAGCTCGAAGCCGACCGCTCGCGCGCGGAGGACCTCGACATGGTGCAGGGTATCTCGGACTTCCAGAACGCCAGCGTGGGCTACGAGGCCGCGCTCAAGTCCTACGCGCAGGTGCAGCGCCTGTCGCTCTTCAATTTCATCAGCTGACGCCGCGCACGCAGGGTTTCGCCACGTGCGCGCCCGCGCGACTGGCGTGACAATGGCCGGCATCCCGCTCTGACCACACTTCTACCCCATGGTCCAATCCGTTCTTGGCAGCCTGGTGCTGGGCTACCGGCCCCTCTGGAATGCCGCGCGCCGGCTGGCCGGCATCCAGCTGTACGTTCACAGCGAGGGCGCCACCCTGGTGGATGCGCCGCACCTGCTGCGCACCATCCAGGAGCTGTGGACCTCCAGCTCGCCGCCGCTGCTGCTGTCCGCTCGCTCGCAGCAGCTGCTGGTGGACCTGCTGGAGCACGCCCCTCGCGGCGCGCCCTGGATCGAAGTGCCCCAGGCCTGGCTGGACGTGCCCGCGATCCGCGAGCGCGCGCGCCAGGCCCACGCCCGCGGCCTGCGCCTGGTGTGGCGCGGCGAGCTGGACCACCTGCCCGACGCCGACATCGCACGGCTGTTCGACAACAGCCTGCTGCACCTGTCCAGCAGCGACGCCGTGCAGGCCCTGCAGGCCGCGGCTGCGGGGCGCAGCGATGCCAGCCCCCGTGCCGCCGGCCAGCGCAGTCCGCTGATCGCCGGGCAGGTGTATGACAACGTGGCCAGCCGCGCGCTGCTCACGCACTGCCTGGACGAGGGCGGCGCGCTGGCCGTGGCCGGCTGGCCCGTGGAGGACGTGCTCTACAGCCTGCGCCATCGCCAGCCCCAGCCCGCGCACGAGGTGGTGCTCAAGCTCATGAAGGCCATCGACGACGAGCAGTCCATCGACCGCTTCGAGCAGATCCTGGGCGAGGACCCGCTGCTGGCCTACCGCTTCATGGTCTACACCAACTCCGCGGCGCTCGGCCTGTCCACCGGCGTGGATTCGCTGCGCCGCGGTCTGGTGATGATGGGCTACGGCTCGCTGGGGCGCTGGCTGGCCGACCAGTTGCCGCACGCTGCCACCGAACCCGATCTGCGCCCCATCCGCGCCAGCATGGTGCTGCGCGCGCGCCTGACCGAGCACCTGCTGGACGCTGGCGTGGGCAAAGACCTGCGCCGCGAGGTGTACCTGAGCGGCCTGTTCTCGCAGCTGGACGAGGTGCTGCGCGAGCCTCTGGGCACCATCCTGCGCCGCGTGCCGCTGTCCGAGCGGGTGTACGACGCGGCCGTGCTGCGCACCGGCCCCTACGCCCCCAGCCTGGAGATGGCCTGCGCGCTGGAGAGCGACGACGCGGGCGCCATCCGCCAGCTGTGCGAGACGCATGAGCTGGAGCTGGAATACGTCAACCGCGCGCTGCTGCGCGTGCTGTCCGAGCTGGTGGTGGAGCGCCCGCACGCGCACTGATGGCGACTCACGGCCCGTGGTGTTTTTGGGCCGTAGCGCACAATCCAGGCGCGCAGACCACTATCAAATCATGAGCAAATCCGGCCCTTCAAGCACCGACGCCTCCCGCACCCACGCAACCACCAGCCGCGGCGGCTTCTCCTCCAGCCTGGGCGTGCTCGCCGCCACGCTGGGTTCCGCCGTCGGGCTGGGCAACATTTGGAAGTTCCCCTCGCTCACCGGGGCCAACGGCGGCGCGGGCTTTCTGCTGATCTACCTGCTCTCGACGCTGTTCATCGGCCTGCCGCTCATGGTGGCCGAGATCGCCATCGGCCGCCAGGCGCGCGCCAATCCCATCTCTGCGCTGCGCCAGTTGCAGCCCCGCGGCGCGCCGTGGTGGCTGATCGGCGTGGCAGGCATGGCGGCGGCGTTCCTGATCATGGCGTTCTATTCCGAGGTCGTCGCCTGGGTGTTTGCCTACGTGGCCAAGGCCCTGTCGGGCAACCTGCTGTCCAGCGACCCGGTGCAGACGCAGGCCAGCTTCGACGCCCTGGTGCGGGACCCGGTGCAGGCGCTGCTGTGGCAGTGGGTGGTGCTGGCCTTCATCGGCGGCATCCTGCTGCTGGGCGTCACCCGCGGCATCGAGGCGGCCACCAAACGGCTGATGCCGCTGCTGTTCCTGCTGCTGGTGCTGCTGGGCGGCTACAGCCTGACGCTGCCCGGCGCCGGCCAGGCGCTGTCGTTCCTGTTCGCGCCCGAGTGGCACAAGATCACGCCCGCGGTGGTGCTGACCGCCATGGGCCTGGCGTTCTTCAAGCTGTCCATCGGCATGGGCACGATGATGACCTACGGCAGCTACTTCACCGCCGAGCAGAACATCCCGGCCACCGCCACGCGCGTGATGCTGGCCGACCTGTCGGTGTCGCTGCTGGCGGGCATGGCGATCTTCCCCGCGGTGTTCAGCTTCGGCTTCCAGCCGTCGGCGGGGCCATCCCTGGTGTTCATCACGATCCCCGCGGTGTTCGCACAGATGCCGGGTGGCTCGGTGCTGCTGGCGGCGTTCTTCCTCCTCACCGCTATCGCCGCGACCGGCGCCATGCTCTCCCTGATGGAGGTGCCGGTCGTCATCCTGCACGAGCGCTGGGGCCTGAGCCGGCCCCGGGCCACGCTGCTCACGCTGCTGATCCTGGGGCTGCTGGGCGCGGGCTGCGCCCTGAGCCAGAGCACGCTGGCCACCTTCCAGCCGGGCGGGCGCACCCTGTTCGACTGGGCGGACTACCTCTCGTCCAACCTGCTGCTTCCCGCGGGGGGCATCGCCATCGCGCTCTTCGTCGGCTGGGCCTGGGGCGAGCGCGCATTCGCGGCGCAACTCTCCAACCACGGGCAGTTGGGCAACCAGGGGCTGGCCCGCGTCGTGAGCCTGCTGCTGCGCTGGGTCACGCCGGTGCTGATCCTGCTGGTCATGCTCGCGGGGCTGGGGGTGTTCTCCGGCGCGTGACGGCGCGGCACCTCGGCGTTTTGAGCAAAAACACCGCGCAACCCCTTCCTGGCGAGCGCAAGCAGCTAGTTTTTTCATAGCGCACGCCATCCATGGCGCCGGCATGGCCTTTGCGCCGTGCGTGGCGCAGGACGCATGATGGCCGGCTCTTCCATAGCCGCCAGCCCACAGGAGAACTCCATGCACGACGCCCCGCCCGCCACCCCCCTGTGCCGCCTGCTGGGCTGCCGCCTGCCGCTGGTGCTCGCGGGCATGGGCGGCGTGTCGCGCAGCGAACTGGTGGCCGCGGTGACCGAGGCCGGCGGGTTCGGCTTCCTGGGCATGGTGCGCGAGCCGCTGGCGCTGATCGAGCGCGAGGTGGCGCAGGTGCGCCAGCGCACGGCCTTGCCCTTCGGCGTGAACCTGATCCCCGCGGCCACGCCCGCGCCCCTGCTGCGCGCGCAGGTGGACCTGCTGATCGCGCTGCAGGTGCCCGTGGTCAGCCTGTTCTGGGACGTGGATGCCGGCGTGATCGCGCGGCTGCGCGCAGCGGGCATCACCGTGGTGCACCAGATCGGCTCCGCCGCCGAGGCGCTGCAGGCGCAGGAGGCCGGCGCGCAGGCGCTCATCGCGCAGGGCGTGGAGGCCGGCGGCCATGTGCGCGGGCGCCAGCCGCTGGCCGAGCTGTTGTCCGAGGTACTGGCGATGGTCAGCGTCCCCGTGGCCGCCGCGGGCGGCCTGGCCGATGGGCAGGGCGTGGCGCGCGTACTGGCCCAGGGCGCGCAGGCCGCGGTGCTGGGGACCGCCTTGATGGCCACGCATGAGTCCTTCGCCCACGACGCGCACAAGCAGCGGCTGGTGGCCGCGCAGGCCGGCGACACCGTGCTGACCGAGGACTTCCACATCAACTGGCCGCCCCACGCCGCGGTGCGTGTGCTGGCCAACAGCGTCACGCGGCGCGAGCGCGGCGACCCGTTCGCCACCACAGGCGACATCCCACGCACGGTGATCGGCGACGAGGAAGGCCGCCCCATCTACCTGTTCAGCACCGACTCGCCGCTGCGCTCCATGACCGGCGACTTCGAGGCCATGGCGCTGTACGCCGGCCAGGGTGTGGGGCGCATCACGGCCATCGAACCCGCGGGCGAGCGGCTGCGCCGCATCGCCGCCGAGGCCGCCGCGCACCTGCGGCTGCTGAACGACACGCCCGTGGCCGTGGCGTCCCCCGTGTGCTACGCGGGGGATGCGGAGCGCGAGCGCCACGCCCCACTCATCGCGCGGCTGGACGAGCTGCTGGAGGCCGAGCGCGCCGGCGCGCGCGTGGCGCTGCGCAGCCGCACCGAAACCGAGGACGAAGCGCTGCGCGCGCTGATCGACGCCATCCACCGCGACGAAGTGAAGTGGTGCGGCATGCTGATGCGCGCCATCCGCACGCTGGAGGGCACGCCGGGCAGCCGCACGGGCGACTTCTACGACAAGGCCATGGCCGTACCCGACCTGCGCGAGCGCCTGGCCTTCCTCAACCGCGGCCAGGGCTGGGTGGCCAAGAAGCTGCGCGAGCTGCTGCCGCTGGTGGACGATGCGGGCATCCGCGCCGGGCTGCAGGAGATGCTGCAGGCACACGTGGACAACCTGGACAAGGTGAACACCGCCTTGGGGCTCACGCCGCCGCGGCGTTGACGCCAACGCTACGTAAAAGAGAGCTGCTTGCGCTTGCCCATCAAGCGCTTCAGCCCGATTGGACCACTCTCTTCCACGTACGCCAGAACGCCGGGTCCTGCGTGGTGCAGAAGTTGATGCGCATCAGCGTGCAGGGGCGGCGCGTGGCGTGGAACAGCGCGCCGGGCGCGATGAGGTAGCCCTCGTCCAGCATGCGCTGGGCCAGCATGTCGGTGTCCACGCCGGTTTCCACCCAGCCGAACATGCCCGCGGGCTCGGCGGCAAAGCTGCAGCCCGCCTCCAGCGCCAGTTGCACGCTGCGCGCGCGGGCCTGCGCCAGGCGCAGCCGCATGCGGTCGGCATGGCGGCGCAGCTGGCCCTGCTCGATGCACAGCGCCAGGGCCTTCTCCAGCAGCGAGGGCGTGGTCAGCGTGGACAGCAGCTTGGTGTCCAGCAGTCGCTCCACCAGGTCGGGCGGCGCGGCCAGGTAGCCCACGCGCCAGTTGGGCGCCAAGATCTTGGCGAAGCCGCTCACGTAGATGGTGCGGCGCAGCCCGTCCAACGCCGTCAGGCGCGTGGCGTGGTCGGCGGCGATGTGGCCGTAGGTGTCGTCCTCGACCACGTGGAAGTTGTGCTGCTGCGCCAGCTGCAGCACCTGGTGCGCGCTGCCCGGCGACAGGCTGTAGCCCGTGGGGTTGTGCAGCACGCTCACGCTCACGAACAGCTTGGGCGCGTGCAGCTCGCAGTAGCGCGCCATGACGGCGAGGTCCGGCCCCTCGGGGCCGCGCGGCACGGGCAGCACGCGCATGCCCAGCGCGTCCAGGCGCGCGAACTCCACCGACCAGCCGGGCTCCTCCACCATCACCGGGTCGCCCGCCTTGAGCAGCGTGCGGCTCACGATGTCCAGCGCCTGCGTGGCGCCCACGGTGGTCATGATCTGATCGGGCTGGGCGTGGATGTTGATGTCGGCCATGCGCCGCGCCAGCGCCTCGCGCAGCGCGGGCTCGCCCATGGGCTCGCCGTAGCTCAGCGAGCCGTCGCGCAGCGCGCTGCTGCCGGTGATCTTGCGCACCGCGGCGCCCATGAAGCGCGCCTCGTCCAGCCAGCCGATGGGCAGCACGCCCGCACCGGGCTGGGGCTTGCTCGACGCCTGGTGGAACATGCCGCGGATCAGCGCCGTGGCGTTGATGTGCGAGCCCGACAGGCGCATGCCGACACCGGCCAGCGGCGACACATTTTTTGCCCCTTTTGTAGGAGCTGTCAGCGCTTGCCCATCGGGCGTCGGAGCCTGTTTTTGCACAAAATCGCGCACGAAAAAGCCACGCTGGCGCCGGGCCTCCACCAGCCCCTGGGCCAGTAGCTTGTCGTAGGCTGCCACCACGGTGTAGGGGCTCACGCCCTGCTGGCGCGCGCATTCGCGCACCGACGGCAGGCGGGCACCCGCGGGCAGCAGCCGCGCGTGGATGCGCTCGGCAAAGCGCTCGGCGAGCTGTTCGGTCAGGGTGCGGTCGGGGGTGCGGGTCAGCATGGAGGCGTTTCCTGAGCCGGCACTGTGCCAATGCAATTGCCGATACAGTGCTTGAAATTGTGGGGTTTGACTGTATTGGTACTGTAATGGACTTTGCCCCTACAGTGCATCGCATAACTTCATTCCCAACGATGGACCCCACCCATGCCCCTGGTTGAATTCACCGCCCTGCTGGTGCTGGCCACTGCCATGAGCTTTACCCCCGGGCCCAACACCACCCTGTCCACCGCGCTGGCCGCCAACCGCGGCCTGCCCGCCGCCATGCGCTTCGTGGTGGCGGTGCCCGTGGGCTGGAGCCTGCTGCTGGTGCTGTGCGCCGCCGGGCTGGGTGCGGTGGTGGTGGCGGTGCCGGCGCTGCGCTGGGCCATCAAGGCCCTGGGCATCGGCTACCTGCTGTGGCTCGCGTTCAAGCTGTCGAACACGGGCCGTCTGTCCGAGGCCGATGCGGCACGCCTGTCGGTGGGCTTCTGGCAGGGCGTGGCGCTGCAGTTCGTGAACATCAAGGCCTGGCTGCTGGCGCTGACCATCGTGGCCGGCTGGGTCATCGGGCGCGACGACAGCCTGCAGCGCATGGCAGTGGTGCTGCCGGCAATGGCCTTCTTCGCACTGACCAGCAACTTCACCTACGCCGCCACGGGTGCGCTGCTGCGCCACTGGCTGGCCCACGGACAGCGCCTGCTGTGGTTCAACCGCGCCATGGCGGTGGTGCTGCTGGCCACGGCGCTGTGGATGGTGGCCGCATGAGCACGCGCCCTCCGTCGGCCCCAGCCGTGGCTCCACCGGGCGAGCCGTTGTCCGCCGAGACACGCGGCCTGATGCTGGGCTTGCTGGGCGTGGCGATCTTCGCGCTCACCCTGCCCATGACGCGCCTGGCCGTCGGCACGCCCGAGGCACCGCTGATGTCCGGCCTGTTCCTGGCCATGGGCCGGGCGGCGGTGGCCGGGCTGCTGTCGGCCGCGCTGCTGCTGTGGCAGCGCGCCCCATTGCCGCAGCGCGGCGACTGGTGGCCGCTGGCCGTGACGGCGCTGGGCGTGGTGTTCGGCTTTCCGCTGCTCACCTCCATCGCCATGCGCTACGTGGGCGCCGTGCACGCGGCCGTGATCATCGGCCTGCTGCCGCTGGCGACCGCCACCGTGGGCGCGCTGCTGCACCGCCAGCGGCCGTCTGCCGCGTTCTGGGCCTGCGCGCTGCTGGGCTCGGCGCTGGTGGTGGTGTTCGCGGTGCTGCGCTCGGGCCGGCAGGGCCTGTCGCTGCATCCAGCCGATCTGCTGCTGATGGCCGCCGTGGCCTGCGCCGCCGTGGGCTACGCCTGGGGCGGGCGGCTGGCGCAGCACATGCGCGCCGATGCGGTGATCTGCTGGGCCCTGGTGCTGTCGCTGCCCGTATCGCTGCCGCTGGCCTGGCTGGCATGGCCGCAGGCGGCGGTGCCTGCCGCGGCCTGGGCTGGCTTTGCCTACGTGGCGGTGTTTTCGATGTGGCTGGGCTTCTTCGCCTGGTACCGCGGCCTGGCCCTGGGCGGCACGGTGCGGGTGAGCCAGGTGCAACTGGCCCAGCCGTTCATGAGCATGCTGTTTGCCGTGCCGCTGCTGGGCGAGTCGCTGGACGCGGTGAGCGTGGCGTTTGGCCTGGCGGTGCTGGCCACCGTGGCCCTGGGGCGGCGCATGCCGGTGCGCCGGTGAACCGCCGCCCCGTGAAAACCCTGGACCCGGCGCCGCGCCCCTCGGGCGGTGCGCCGTTGCCGTATGCTGCGCGCGCTGCCCCACCCGCAGGGCCGCACACCGCCGCACAACGGCATTTCTGAGTGGATAGACGGCGCGCAGCAGCGCGCCATTGGAGATAAACGAATGACGAACTGGACCCTGGCCGCACGTGCCGAAAAGATGAACCCCTCGGTGATCCGGGAAATCCTGAAGGTGACCGAGAAGCCCGGCATCATCAGCCTGGCCGGCGGGCTGCCCTCGCCCAAGACCTTCCCGATCGAGTCCTTCGCCGCCGCGGCCGCGTCCGTGCTGGCCACCGACGGCGCATCGGCGCTGCAGTACGCGGCCAGTGAGGGCTATACCCCGCTGCGCGAGGCCATTGCCGCATTCCTGCCCTGGGACGTGCACCCCGACCAGGTGCTGATCACCACCGGATCGCAGCAGGCGCTGGACCTGATCGGCAAGGTGCTCATCGACGCGGGCAGCCGCGTGCTGGTGGAAACACCCACCTACCTGGGCGCGCTGCAGGCCTTCGCGCCCATGGAACCCCAGGTGGTGTCGGTGGCCAGCGACAGCGAGGGCGTGCTGATCGACGACCTGGCGGCCAAGGCCGGCAGCGGCGCGGACAAGGCGCGCTTCCTGTACGTGCTGCCCAACTTCCAGAACCCCACGGGCCGCACCATGAGCGAAGCCCGCCGCGAGGCCCTGGTGGCCCAGGCCGCCGCGCTGAACCTGCCGCTGGTGGAAGACAACCCCTATGGCGACCTGTGGTTCGACCAGGCGCCCCCCCAACCCCTGACGGCGCGCAACCCCGAGGGCTGCATCTACATGGGCTCGTTCTCCAAGGTGCTGGCCCCCGGCCTGCGCCTGGGCTACGTCGTCGCACCGCGCCAGATGTACCCCAAGCTGCTGCAGGCCAAGCAGGCGGCCGACCTGCACACGCCCAGCTTCAACCAGCGCCTGGTGTCCGAGGTCATCAAGAACGGCTTCCTGGACCGCCACGTGCCCACCATCCGCCAGCTCTACAAGGAGCAGTGTCAGGCCATGGTGGCCGCGCTGGAGCAGGAGATGCAGGGCCTGGGCGTGACCTGGAACCGCCCCGACGGCGGCATGTTCCTGTGGCTGCGCCTGCCCGAAGGCATGAGCGCGCTGCAACTACTGCCGCGCGCGGTGGAGCGCAACGTGGCCTTCGTGCCCGGCGCGGCCTTCTACGCCGACCAGCCGGACGACCGCACGCTTCGGCTGTCCTTCGTCACGGCGTCGCAGGGCCAGATCCGCACCGCGATTGCCGCGCTGGCCGCCGCCATCCGCGAAGCGGCCTGACGCCTTTCAAACCCTGACCTTCCCGCGCGGGAAGGTGGCTGCAGCCCTGCGCACGCGCAGGTGCCGCCGCCGCATGCCCGCCCCATCCTCTATCACCACCACCGGAGCCGTTCCATGCGCCTGCGCCCGTTCCAGCAAGTCGATGTCTTCACCGCCACGCCCTACCTCGGCAACCCGCTGGCCGTGGTGCTGGACGGCGAGGGCCTGTCCACCGAGGAGATGCAGCGGTTCACCAACTGGACCAACCTGTCCGAGGCCACCTTCGTGCTGCCGCCGACGCCCGAGGGTCATGCGGCCGGCGCGGACTACCGCGTGCGCATCTTCTGCCCTGGGCGCGAGCTGCCCTTTGCCGGCCACCCCACGCTGGGCACCTGCCACGCCTGGCTGCAGGCCGGCGGCCAGCCGCGCGCCACGGGGCGCATCGTGCAGGAATGCGGCGTGGGGCTGGTCACACTGCGGCGCGACGGCGAGCAGCTTGCCTTTGCCGCGCCGCCGCTCGTCAAGAGCGGCCCGCTGGCCGAGGAGGACGTGCAGCTCATCGCACGCGGCCTGGGCGTGGCGCGGGACGACATCGTGGCGCATGCCTGGTGCGACAACGGCCCCAACTGGCGTGGCGTGATGCTGCGCTCGGCCGAGCAGGTACTCGGGCTCAGGCCCGACGGCGCAGTACTGGCCGGGCTGGACGTGGGCGTGGTGGGGCCGCGCGGTAAGGTCGGCGTGGTGGGTGCCAGCGATGCCGAGGGCATCGCGTTCGAGGTGCGCGCCTTCTTCCCGGGCAACAACGGTCTGGCGGAAGACCCCGTCACCGGCAGCCTGAACGCGGCGCTGGCGCAATGGCTCATCGGCGCGGGCCTGGCGCCCAGCCGCTATGTGGCCAGCCAGGGTACGGCGCTGGGCCGCGCCGGGCGCGTGCATGTGCAGCAGGACGGCCCGCAAATCTGGGTGGGCGGCCACTCCGTCACCTGCGTGCGCGGCGAGGTGCGGCTGTGACGCGCGCCGCAGCACCGCTGCCCACGCTGGCCGACATCGAAGCCGCGGCACGCACCGTCTACCAGGAGTTCCAGCCCACGCCGCAGTACCGCTGGGGCCTGCTGGGCGAGCGCCTCGGCACGGAGTGCTGGCTCAAGCACGAGAACCACAACCCGGTGGGCGCGTTCAAGATCCGCGGCGGCCTGACGTACTTCGACCGGCTGGCGCAGCGGGGTGAGCTGCCGCGCGAGGTCATCAGCGCCACGCGCGGCAACCACGGCCAGAGCATCGGCTGGGCCGCGCGACGCCATGGCGTGGCCTGCACCATCGTCGTGCCGCACGGCAATTCGGTGGAGAAGAACGCGGCCATGCGCGCACTGGGCGTGAACCTGGTGGAACACGGCGACGATTTCCAGGCCGCCCGCGAGCACGCCCTGCAACTGGCCGCCGAACGCGGCGCCCACATGGTGCCCAGCTACCACCCCGACCTGGTGCGCGGCGTGGCCACCTACTGGTGGGAGTTCCTGCGCGCCGTGCCGCACATGGATGTGGCCTATGTGCCCATCGGCCTGGGTTCCGGCGCCTGCGCTGCCGTGGCGGCCAAGCGGGCATTGGGACATGGGGTGCGCCTGGTGGGCGTGGTGAGCTGCCACGCCACCACCTATGCCGACTCGTTCGCCGCGGGCCATGTGGTGGCGTCGCCCGTCAGCACGCAGATCGCCGACGGCCTGGCGGTGCGCATGGCCGACCCGGACGCATTGGCCGTGCTGCTGCCTGAACTGGACCGGGTGGTGCAGGTCAACGATGACGCAGTGGCCGCCGCCATGCGCGCGCTGTTCACGGACACCCACAACGTGGCCGAGGGCGCGGGCGCGGCGGCACTGGCTGCCGCGCTGCAGCAGCGGGAAGCTCTGCGCGGCCAGTGCGTGGGCCTGCCGCTCACAGGCGGGAATGTGGATGCGGCGTTGTTCGCCCGGGTACTGATGGGGCAGTGACTGCGGGTTTCGACCTGCAAAACACGCCGCACGAGGCCGGCCAGAGAACGCCAGGGTTTTCCCGGCGGGTGATTTCAACCAACAAAACTTTCATCGCGGTGTTTGACGCAGCCCTGCCTGCGCCAACACCATTGCTTCCAAGCCGCACCCATCCGCGGCGCTGGAGACACCAATATGCGATGGAGACAACGCCCCGCCGGCTCCAACTGGGGTGACTTCGGGCCCGACGACCAGTTGGGCCGCACCAACCTGATCGGCCCGGAGCAGGTGCGCAAGGGCGTGCAGGAAGTGCGCGAGGGCATCAGCCTGTGCCTGTCGCTGCCGCTGGACTACCCCGGCGGCAACGTGCTGAACGCGCGCCGCCTGCCGCCCCAACTGCGCCCCACGCGGCGCGAAGGCATTCCGTACGTCAACTTTCCGCTGGGCCATGTGTACCCCGGCGCCACCGACGTGGTCAGCGACGACCAGGTGCTGCTGTCGTTGCAGTACTCCACGCAATGGGACTCGCTGGCGCATGTGGGCGCGCTGTTCGACCCCGACGGCGATGGCCAGCCGCGCACGGTGTACTACAACGGCTACCGCGGCCACGAGCACATCCTGGGTCCGCAGGACCATGGCATCCCCGCGCGCGACGGCGACGGCACGGCGGCGCGTTACCAGCCCGTGTGCTGCGCCGGCCGCGCGCCGGACGAGAGCGTGGCCCGCGCGCTGGGCGTGGAGCACCTGGCCGTGAAGGGCATGCAGGGGCGCGGCGTGCTGGTGGACCTGGAGCGCGCCTACGGCACCGACTTCCGCGACATCGGCTACGACGAACTCATGCGTGCCATGGAGCGCAGCGGCGCCAGCGTGGAGCCCGGCGACATGCTGCTGCTGCGCACCGGCTTTGCCGAGCTGGTGCTGTCCATGCAGCTCCAGCCCGACGCGCACCGCCTGCACCACAGCTGCGCCGCGCTGGACGGCGGCGACGAAAAGCTGCTGCAGTGGATCACCGACAGCGGCATCGCCGCGCTGATCGCCGACAACTACGCCGTGGAGCGCCACCCGCCACGCCGCGTGCCCGAGGACGGTGCGCCCTACCCCGTGCTGCCGCTGCACGAGCACTGCCTGTTCAAGCTGGGCCTGCCGCTGGGCGAGCTGTGGTACCTGAAAGAACTGGCCGACCACCTGCACGCCCTCGGGCGCACCCGCTTCCTGCTCACTGCGCCACCGCTGCGCCTGCCGGGCGCCGTGGGCTCGCCCGTGACCCCCATTGCCACCCTGTGATTCCCCCTACACACACCAACGAAGGAGACAACCATGAACCGCCCCGTCCACCTCACTCCGCGTCCCCTGACCCGCGCCTGCCGCGCGCTGTGCACGGGCCTTGCCCTGCTGGCCGCCACGGCCACCGTCACCGCCCAGGGCACGGCAATTTCTGACGACGTGGTGCGCCTGGGCATCCTCACCGACCTGAACGGCCCGTTCGCCGACATCACCGGCCCAGGCAGCGCCGCCGCCATCCAGATGGCCATCGACGACTTCGGCGGCAAGGTAGCGGGCAAGAAGATCGAACTGGTGGTGGCCGATCACCAGAACAAGGCCGACATCGCCTCCAGCAAGGCGCGCGAGTGGTTCGATACCGGCAAGGTGGACGCCATCATGGACGTCGCCGTCTCCGCGCCGGCGCTGGCGGTGCTGGAGGTGGCCAAGCAAAAGCAGAAGGTCGTCATCTTCAACGGCCCCGGCCTGGACCGCCTCACGGGCGACCTGTGCATGCCCAGTACCGTGCACTACGTGTACGACACCTACGCCCTGGCCAACGTAACGGCCAGCGCGATCACCGCACGCGGCGGAAAGGACTGGTTCTTCATCACCGCCGACTACGCCTTCGGCCACAGCCTGCAGGAGCAGGCCAGCGCCGTGGTCACGGCCCAGGGCGGCAAGGTGCTGGGCGCGGCCCGCCACCCGATCGCGGCGACCGACTTCGCCTCGTTCCTGATCAGCGCGCAGAACAGCAAGGCCCAGGTCGTGGGCCTGGCCAACGCGGGGGGCGATACGGTGAACACCATCAAGGCCGCGCGCGAGTTCGGCCTGACCACGGGCAAGAACAAACAGACCCTGGCCGGCCTGCTCATGTACATCAACGACATCCACGCCATCGGCCTGCGCACCGCCGGCGGCCTGATGCTGACCGAGGGCTTCTACTGGGACATGAACGACGAGACGCGCGCCTGGTCCAAGCGCTACTTCGAGAAGATGAAGAAGATGCCCAACATGAGCCAGGCGGGCGCCTATTCCTCGACCATGCATTACCTGAAGGCCGTGCAGGCCGCCAAGACCGACGACACGGCCCAGGTCATGGCCAAGATGAAGGCCACGCCTATCAACGACTTCTTCGCCAAGAACGGCCGCATCCGCGAGGACGGCCGCATGGTGCATGACATGTACCTGTTCGAGGTCAAGTCGCAGGCCGAGTCCAAGTACCCGTGGGACTACTACAAGCTCGTGGCCACCGTGCCCGGCGACAAGGCCTTCCTGCCACTGTCGCAGTCCAAGTGCCCCATGGTGAAGAAATGACGAACACCGTACTCGTCGTGGGCGCCACCGGCGTCGTGGGCCAGGCCTGCCTGCGCCACTTCGCCGCCCTGCCCGGCTGGCGCGCCGTGGGCGTGGCGCGCCGCGCCATCGCCCTGCCCGCGGGCGCCACCGCGCTGCAGCTGGACCTGCAGGACGCGGCGGCCTGCCAGGCTGCGCTGGGCGCACGGGACGACATCACCCATGTGGTCTATGCCGCCGTGTACGAGCAGCCCGGGGGCCTCGTGGGCGGTTGGCGCGACCAGGAGCAGATGCGCATCAACCTGCAAATGCTGCGCAACGTGGTCGAGCCGCTGGACCGCCCGGGCGGTGCGCTGCGCCATGTGACCATCATGCAGGGCGGCAAGGCCTACGGCGTGCACATCCACCCGCAGATCGCCGTGCCCGCACGCGAACGCTGGCCGCGCGACCCCCACGAGAACTTCTACTGGCTGCAGGAGGACTTCCTGCGCGAGCGCCAGGCCAAGGGCCCGTGGCACTTCACCATCATGCGCCCGCGCATCGTGTTCGGCGACGCGGCGGGCAGCAACATGAACCCCATCCCGGCCATCGGCCTCTATGCCTGGCTGCGCCATGAACAGGGCCTGCCGCTGGCCTACCCCGGCGGCCCGGCGCGCGTGAACCAAGCCATCGACGCCGACCTGATCGCCCAGGCCTGCGCCTGGGCTGCCGAGTCGCCCAACGCACGCAACGAAACCTTCAACCTGGAAAACGGCGACGTGTTCGTCTGGCAGAACGTCTGGCCCACCATCGCCGACGCGCTGGGCATGCCCGTAGGCGAGCCCGAGCCCCAGTCGCTGGCCACCGCGCTGGCCGACCAGCAGCCCGCGTGGGGACGCCTGGTGGACAAGTACCAACTGGCGGCGCCGCGCGATCTGACCGCCTTCATCGGCCAGGGCGCAGCGTACGCCGACTTCCAGATGAACCACGGCAGGGCCGCCCCGCTGCCACCGGTGATCATGAGTTCGGTGAAGATCCGCCAGGCGGGCTTTCATGCGTGCATGGACACCGAGGACATGTTCCGCAAATGGTTCGGCCAGTTGCAGCAGCGCCGCCTGCTGCCCACGGCGGCGCAGGCGCGGGCGGCGCTTGCAGCCTAGCGCGCCGCCGGTCGCAGCCGCGACAAGCGCGCGGGTGCGGCCTCGCCACAATTCCAGACCATGGGAACCCTCTACCTCGTGCGCCACGGCCAGGCCTCGTTTGGCGCGGACGACTATGACCAGCTCAGCCCGCGCGGCCATGAGCAGGCGGTGCGCCTGGGCGCGTACTGGCGCGAGCGCGGGCTGCAGTTCGATGCGGTGCTGTGCGGCACGCTGCGGCGCCATGCGCAGACGCTGCAAGGCATTCAGCAAGGGCTGGAGGGCACGCCCGAGCCCCTGCTGATGCCGGGACTCAACGAATACGACAGCCATGCGCTGATCCACTGCGTGCATCCCATGCCGTTGCCGCGCCCCGACACGCCCGAGTTGTACAAGCAGCACTTTCGCCTGCTGTGCGATGCCATGGCGCAGTGGATGGCGGGCACCATCAGCCCGGCGGGCATGCCCTGCTGGGACGATTTCTCTGGCGGGGTGCGCGCCGCGCTGGACCATGTGCGGCGCCAGCACACGGGGCACAACGTGCTGCTGGTCTCCAGCGGCGGGCCCATCGCCGCCGCCGTGGGCGAGGTGCTCTGCACCCCGCCCGAGGTCACGATCGCGCTGAATATGCGCATCCGCAACAGCGCGGTCACGGAGTTCAGCATCAGCCCCAAACGCCTGATGCTGCAGACCTTCAACACGCTGCCGCACCTGGACACGCCCGAACACCGCGGCTGGGCAACGCACGCCTGAGAACGGTTGCTATTGAAAAGTGAGCTGTTAGCGCTTGATGGAAAAGCGCTAGAGCCGATTTTTGCTTAAATTTTTGCCACGGTCTCGGGCGGCAGCGCATGCAGCTCGCCCAGCAACTGGGCCAGCCCCCTTGCGGCAGCCTGCACCATGGCCTGTCCCTGGGCGGCAGTGGCGGCCGCGGCATTGCCAACGGCGCCCGCGGGGTTGTAGTCCTCGATGGCCCAGCCCATCTTGGCGCTCTTGCCGTTGCCCAGCAGCCCGTAGCGCGCCGCGCGGTCCTGCGAGGTCGAGGGGAAATGCTGCGCATGCTCCATGCGCACGGTGGCCGGCGCCAGGTGCAGCATCATGGACGTCTCGATCTCGCCGCCGTGGATGCCGAAGCGGTGCTCCTGCGCAGCAAAACGTGCGTTGGTGGCCTCGTCCACCAGGTTGAACCAGCTACTGCCGTACACCAGCATCCCGTGGCGCTGGCGCAGCTCGCGCGCCACGATGTCCATGGCCGCCACGTTGCCCCCGTGGCCGTTGAGCAGCAGGAGCTTCTTCACCCCCGAGCGCGCGATGCAGGCGCCCAGCTCGGTCCACAGCGCGATCAGCGTGGCGGGCGACAGCGTGAGCGTGCCGGGGTAGGACAGGTGCTCGGTGGACAGGCCCACGTTCTGCGCCGGCAGCAGCAGCACGGGCAGGTCAGCGCTCAGCAGCGGCAAGGCGGCGTCGATCACACCGGCCAGCAGCGTGGCATCGACCGACAGCGGCAGGTGCGGCCCATGCTGCTCGACGGCGGCCACGGGCAGCACCGCCACGGTCTGCGCTGCCAGGCCCGAGGCCTGCGCCTGGGCAAAGTCGCGGGCGGACAGATCGGCCCAAAAGCGGGAGGGATATCGCATGCGGGCCATCTTAGAGCCTGTCCGCGCACTCCTGGGCGGACGCTCTACCATTGCCCACCATGACCCACGACCTTTTCCGCGCCGACAGCTACCTGCGCGAATGCAGCGCCACCGTCACCGCCCTCACGCCCGAAGGTGGCGTGGTGCTGGACCGCACCGTGTTCTACCCGCTGGGCGGCGGCCAGGCGGGCGATGCCGGCGTGCTGCTGCGCCCCGATGGCACGGCACTGGCCATCGCCGACACGCGCAAGGGCAAGGACGCCGAGGGGCGGCCCACCGCGGACATCGTGCATGTGCCCTCGCCGGGCCAGGCGCTCGGCCTGGCGGTGGGCGATGCGGTCACGGCGCGCATCGACTGGGAGCGCCGCCACCGGCTGATGCGCTTTCACACCACCACGCACCTGCTGTGCCACATCGTCGCGCAGCCGGTGAACGGCTGCTCGATCACGCCCGACTACGCGCGCCTGGACTTCCACATGGACGGTGCGCTGGACAAGGACGCGCTCACCGTCGCCATCGCGCGCCTGGTGGCGCAAGACCATGCGGTGACCATCGGCGCGATCAGCGACGCGGCACTGGACGCCAACCCGCAGCTCGTCAAGAGCATGAGCGTGCAGCCCCCGCGCGGCACCGGCACGGTGCGCACGGTGCGCGTGGGCGGCGCCTGCGACGGCGACGCCGCGCAGATCGACCTGCAGCCCTGCGGCGGCACGCATGTGGCGCGCACCGGCGAAATCGGCGCCGTGGTGGTCACCAAGATCGAGAAAAAGGGCGCGATGTCGCGCCGCGTGGTGCTGGGCTTGGGCGCCTGAACGCCAGCCCCAAGGAACCAAACCCCGCCCCAGTTGCTCCCACCCTGCGCCATGTCCCGCCTTCGCCCCTTGCAGCGCTCCCTGCACACTCTTTTTTTCATAGCTGCTTGCGCTTTATCCACGGGCGCCATCGGCCAAATTCAGCTCAAGACATCCGCCACTGCGGGCAGCAGCAGCGTCGTCACGCCGCATGTGCGCGCCGAGCTGGTGGCCCAGGCACCCGACGGTGTGGGCCCGGGCAAGCCGCTGTGGCTGGGCCTGTCGATCACGCACCAGCCCGAGTGGCACACCTACTGGAAGAACCCGGGCGACTCCGGCCTGCCCACGCAACTGGAGTGGCAGCTGCCGGCGGGCATCGACGCGGGCGAGGTCGCCTGGCCGGTGCCCAAGAAGATTCCTCTGGGCAACCTGGCCAACTACGGCTACGAGGGCACGGTGCTGTTGCCCGTGCCCATGACCGTCTCCCCGGCCTTCAACCCCGGCCCGCTGGCCAAGGAAGCGACCTTCCAGCTGAAGGCCTCGTGGTTGGTATGCCGCCAGGAATGCATCCCCGAGGAGGGCAGCTTCACGCTGCAATTGCCACTGCAAGGCACGACGGCGCTGCATGCCGCCGCGTTCGATGCCGCCGCCGCGGCGCACCCGCGCGATCTGCCGGCTCTAGGCGGCAGCAGCGCGCAGGTCGAGGGCGACGCCGTGCTGCTGCGCGTGGCCGGCCTGCCCCCGGCGCTGCAGGGCCAGACGCTGGAGGTGTTCCCCGAGACCACAGGCGTGGTGGAGACCGCCGCCACGCCCACGCAGCAGTGGGACGGCGCGGTGTGGACCGCGCGCCTGCCGCTGTCGCCCCAGCGCAGCGACGGGCCCGTGCCGATGCCGGTGGTGCTGGCCCATGGCGGCCAGGGCTGGCGTGCCGAGCTGCCCGTGCCGGGCGGCTGGCCCGCCGTGGCGGCACTGAAGGGCATGTCGCCCGCGCTGGAGGCCGCGCTGAAAGCCAACGCCGCCAATGCCGCCGCGCCCGCGGCCCCCGCCGCTGCGATACCCGCGCCGCTGGGCACCTGGCTGGCCGCGCTGGCCGGCGCGCTGCTGGGCGGGCTGATCCTGAACCTCATGCCCTGCGTGTTCCCGGTGCTGGCAATCAAGGTGGTGGGCTTTGCGCGCCATGCGCAGAACCAGCGCGCCCACCGCATCGGCGGGCTGGCCTACACCGCGGGCGTGGTGCTGTCGTTCCTGCTGCTGGGCGCGCTGATGCTGGGCCTGCGCTCCGCGGGTGAGGCCGTGGGCTGGGGCTTTCAGCTGCAGTCGCCGGCGGTGGTGGCGTCGCTCGCCGCGCTGTTCACGCTGATCGGATTGAACCTGGCGGGCGTCTTCGAGTTCGGGCGCATGCTGCCCTCGTCGCTGGCAGGCCTGCAGGCGCGCCACCCGGTGCTGGATGCCTTCCTCACCGGGGTACTCGCCGTGGCCGTGGCCTCGCCGTGCACGGCGCCGTTCATGGGCGCATCGCTGGGCCTCACGGCCACGCTGCCCGCATGGCAGGCACTGTCCATCTTCGCGGCGCTGGGCCTGGGCCTGGCCCTGCCCTACCTGCTGGCAAGCTGGCTGCCCGCGTTTGCCCGCCTGCTGCCGCGGCCGGGCGCGTGGATGGACACGCTGCGCCGCCTGCTGGCGTTCCCGATGTTCGCCACCGTGGTGTGGCTGGTGTGGGTGCTGGGCCAGCAAAGCGGCATCAACGGCGCGGCGGCGCTGCTGGCGCTGCTGGTGGCGCTCAGCATGGCCGTGTGGGCGCTCACGCTGCGCGGGGCCACGCGGGCTGTTCTCGCTCCTCTTTCAATAGCTGCTTGCGCTTGGCTGGTATGGCTTTGGGGCCCAAAGATCATTGAACTGGAAAGCGCACCCATGGCCGCGGCCTCGGCCCCCAGCGGCGTGGCCGGCGTGACCTCCTGGCAGTCCTGGCGCCCTGGCCTGGCCGACGAGCTGGTGGCCCAGGGCCGCCCAGTGTTCGTGGACTACACGGCCGCCTGGTGCGTGACCTGCCAGTACAACAAGAACACCACGCTGGCCAGCGCTGCGGTGCTGCAGGACTTTGCAACGAAGAACGTGGCCCTGCTGCGCGCCGACTGGACGCGGCGCGACCCCGCCATCACCGCCGCGCTGGCGCAGCTCGGCCGCAGCGGCGTGCCGGTCTATGTGCTGCATGCGCCGGGCAAGGCGCCGGTGGTGTTCTCCGAGATCCTGGGCGAGTCGGAACTGCGTGCCGCCGTGTCCGCGCTCTGATCACCGCCGCGCGCCGCGTGGCCGTGGCGAGTGCGGCGGGTCGATCTCGCGCACCAGGCGCAGGCCCACCAGGGTGTAGCGCGTCTGGGCCGTGTTCCAGTTACGGAACGCGCAGCGCGCGTACAGCGGCCAGGTGTGCCAGGAACCGCCGCGGCGCACGCGCACCTGGCCGGTGGCCGAGCCCTGCGGATCGTCCCGCGGGGAGTGCGCATAGCCCTCCTCGGCATACCAGTCCGACACCCATTCCCACACGTTGCCCAGCATGTCGTGCACGCCGAAGGCGTTGGGCGCGTAGCGGCCCACGGGCGCGGTGAACGCATGCCCGTCGTGCCCCGGCGCGGCCTGGGGCCGCCAGCGCGGCCAGTAGGGCGCGGCATCCTCGTCGAACACGTTCGCGTGGCGCGCCAGCGCGGCCGGGTCGTCGCCATGCGGGTAGCGCGTGCGCGTGCCAGCGCGGCAGGCGTATTCCCACTCCGCCTCGGTGGGCAGGCGGTAGCGGTGGCCCTCGGTGGCGCTGAGCCAGGCGGCCAGCGCATGCGCGTCGTGCCAGGTGATGTTGACCACCGGGTGGTCGTCGCCCTGGGCGAAGCCGGGGTTGCGCCAGGAATAGCGCGGGTCGCGCCCCTCGAATGCGTCGCCGCGCGCGCTGGCGGCGGGGTCGTAGGCCGGGTTGTAGCCGTAGCCGCCCGTGCCGTCGGCCTCGGACTCGGGCACGTAGCCGGAGGCCTGCACGAAGCGGCGGAACTGCCCCACCGTCACCTCCGTCTGCCCCAGGTAGAAGGCGCGCGTGATGCGCACGGTATGGGCGGGCGCCTCGTCGGCCAACTGCTCAAACCGCCAGCGCTCCAGCGTCGGGTAGGCACGGGCCAACGCGTCGACGGGCTCGCTGCTGCCCATGCGGAAGCTGCCCGGCGCGATGCGTACGAAGGGCATGCCCAGCGCATTCACCCAGAGGGCCGGCGCGGCCGGCTGCGCCTGCGCCGCGCTGGCGGCCAGGACAAGCGCCAAACAGACGCCTTGCAAAGCGGCAGAGGTGGCACGGACCATCGCAAACTCCTGGGCATGCGAAAAAAGCCAGTGTAGGGCCAGGGCATTGCGCGGGCACGCTGGGCGCGGCTTCCTATACTGCCCGCGGGTGTCCACCGCATGGGGCGGCAGGGCAGGATTGTTGCAGCGCAGGTCGGGCCGCCTGTGCACCACGGGCCGCAGCATGCGGCCCCGCCTGCCCATGACCGACCGCCTTACCCCGGGGCGCGCTGCGCCGCGCCAGCCCGCCCTGCTTCCCCTGTCCGACCGCTGCACGGCCCTGCTCTCGCGCCTGTCGCATGCCGATGCCGCGGGCGGCATCGTGCTGCTGATCGCGGCCGCCGCCGCGCTGGCCTGGGCCAATTCACCCTGGGCCGCCAGCTACCACGCACTGTGGCACGTGCCGCTGTCGGTCGCCGTGGGCGGCTGGCAGCTCACGCAGTCGCTGCATTTCTGGGTGAACGACGCGCTGATGACGGTGTTCTTCCTCGTGGTGGGGCTGGAGATCCGGCGCGAACTGCACGAAGGCGCCCTGGCCCAGCCCCGCGATGCGCTGCTGCCCGTGCTGGCCGCGCTGGGCGGCGTGGCCGTGCCGGCGCTGCTGTACCTGGCGCTGGTGCCGCCCGCGTTGCGCAGCGGCTGGGCCGTGCCCACCGCCACCGACATCGCCTTTGCGGTGGGCGTGCTGGCCCTGCTGGGGCGCGGCCTGCCGCCGGTGGTGCGGGTGTTCCTGCTCACGCTGGCCATCATCGACGACCTGGTGGCCGTGCTCATCATCGCGCTGTTCTACTCGGGCGGGCTGCAGTGGCCGATGTTCGGCATCGCCGCGCTGGGCCTGGCGGGCGTGCTGCTGCTGCAGCAGCTGGGTGTGCGCCGCGCCTGGGCCTATGTGCCGGCCGGCGCGGTGCTGTGGTGGGGCATCTGGCAGACGGGCGCCCACCCCACGCTGGCCGGCGTGGTGCTGGGCCTGGTGACGCCGGTGCACGCCCTGGCCGGGCGCGAGCCCGCGCCCCCGGTGCAGCGCGTGCAGGCCAGCCTGCACCCGTGGGTGACCTTTGGCGTGATGCCGCTGTTTGCCCTGGCCAATGCCGGCGTGGCGCTGGGCAGTGCAGGCGGCGCGCAACCGGCGGCGCCGGGCACCGGCCTGCTCATGGCCGCGGTGGCCGTGGCGCTGGTGGCCGGCAAGCCGCTGGGCGTGCTGCTGGCCTGCTGGCTGGCGGTGCGCCTGCGCCTGTGCGCCCTGCCCGCGGGCATGGGCTGGGGCGGGCTGCTGCTGACCGGGCTGCTGGCGGGCATCGGCTTCACCATGGCGATCTTCATCGCCACCCTGGCGTTCGACAGCGCCGCGCTGCTGGACGCCGCCAAACGCGGGGTGCTGCTGGCCTCGGGCCTGGCCGCGCTGCTGGGGCTGGCGTGGGGCTGGTGGCTCCAGCGCCGCGCCACGACCGCCTGAGGGGTGGCGCGGATACCCGTGGGCCCACGGCTGTGCATACACTGCCGCCATGCTCCGCACACCCGACACCATCAGCACTTTGCGTGACGTGCTCACGCAGTGCCACACCATCGCCGTGGTGGGCCTGTCACCGCAATGGCACCGGCCCAGCCACTTTGCCGCCAAGTACATGCAGGCGCACGGCTACCGCGTGATTCCCGTGAACCCGCTGGTCGCGCGCGAAGGCGGGCAGATCCTGGGCGAGACCGCCTACGCCAGCGTGCTTGATGCCGCCGCCGCGCTGGCCGCGCAGGGCGCGCGCATCGATATGGTGGATTGCTTTCGCAAGAGCGAGGACATCCCGCCGCTGGCGGCTGAAGCCATCGCGGTGGGCGCGCAATGCCTGTGGCTGCAGCTGGGCGTGTTCAACGAGGCCGCCGGCGCACAGGCCGAGGCCGCGGGCCTGCGCGTGATCCAGAACCGCTGCGTGAAGATCGAGCACGCACGCCTGTTCGGCGGCCTGGGCTGGATGGGCGTGAACACCCAGGTGATCTCGTCCAAGCGCCTGCGCAAGCTCCCATATTGATAGCTACTAGCGCTTGATGGATAAGCGCTAGAGGCCTATTTAACCCATAACACCATGACCGCATCCACCCCACCCGGCTCTGGAGCCGACCGTGCCTTCGGCTTCGGCACGCGCGCCATCCACGCCGGCGCCCAGCCCGACCCCGTGACCGGCGCGCGCGCCACGCCCATCCACCAGACCACGAGCTTCGTCTTCGACGACGCCGAGCACGCCAGCAGCCTGTTCAACCTGCAGACCTTCGGCAACGTCTACAGCCGCATCAGCAACCCCACGGTCGCTGTGTTCGAGGAGCGCATGGCCAGCCTGGAGGGTGGCCGCGCGGCCCTCGCCTGCGCCAGCGGCATGGCTGCGCAGATGGCGGCGCTGCTGGCCATCCTGAAGGCCAGCGACCACATCGTGGCCGCCAGCACGCTCTATGGCGGCACGGTGGGGCAGCTGGGTGTGGGCTTCAGCCGCCTGGGCATCGAGACGACCTTCGTCGACCCGTCCGACCCCGAAAACTTCACCCGCGCCATGCGTCCGAACACGCGCGCCGTGTACGGCGAGACCATCGGCAACCCGCTGGTCAACGTGCTGGACATCGCGGCGATTGCGGAGGTGGCCCACGCCCACGGCGTGCCGCTGGTCATCGACAACACCGTGGCCAGCCCCTACCTGTGCAACCCGCTGGCCCTGGGTGCCGACATCGTGGTGCACAGCGCCACCAAGTACATCGGCGGCCACGGCACCACCATGGGTGGCGTGGTGGTGGAGGGTGGCCAATTCCCCTGGGACAACGGCCGATTCCCCGAGATGGTGGAGCCCAGCCGCGCCTACCACGGCGTGAAGTTCTACGAGACCTTCGGCGATTTTGGCTACACCATGAAGGCGCGCATGGAGGTCAACCGCACCTTCGGCGGCGTGCTCTCGCCCCTGAACGCCTGGCTGCTGCTGCAGGGCGCCGAGACGCTGCACCTGCGCATGCGCGAGCACTGCCGCAACGCGCTGGCCGTGGCGCAGTTCCTGCAGCAGCACCCGCAGGTGGCCTGGGTCCACTACCCGGGCCTGCCGGACTCGCCGTACTACGCGCTGGCGCAAAAACAGTTCCGCGCGGTGGATGGCAGCCCCGGCGCCTCGGGCATCCTCACCTTCGGCGTGAAGGGCGGCGCCGCGGCGGGCGAGCAGTTCATCGACGCCTGCGAGTTCTTGAGCCACCTGGCCAACATCGGCGACGCGAAGACGCTGGTGATCCATCCCGCCTCCACCACGCACCGCCAGCTCAACGAGGAGGAGCTGGCCCGCGCCGGCGTGCGCGCGGACATGGTGCGCCTGAGCGTGGGCATCGAGGAGTTGGACGACATCCTCTGGGACATCGACCAGGCCCTGGCACGCACGCGCTGAACCGGGCCACCCACGGCCAGGGTCACGCCCGACCGGGGGCGCGCAGGGCAGGTCAGCGCTTGCCCGGCAGTGGGGGCGCGGGGCGCGCCGCGCTCCCCCCCGAGCCGCGCAGCGACAGCACGATGGAGCCGGCAATCAGCGTCGCCGTGACCAGCAGCGCGTAGCCGATGGGAATCTTCACCAGGTCGATCAGCAGCATCTTGGTGCCGATGAACACCAGCACCAGCGCCAGGCCATAGGCCAGCAGGTGGAACCGGTTGGCCAGGTCGGCCAGCAGGAAGTACAGCGCGCGCAGGCCCAGGATGGCGAACACGTTGGCCGTGAGCACGATGAACGGGTCGCTGGTGATGGCGAAGATGGCGGGGATGCTGTCCACCGCGAAGATGATGTCGGTGGTGCCGATCAGCACCAGCACCACGAACAGCGGGGTGTAGTGCTTGACGCCGTCGATCATGGTGGAGAGTTTCTCTCCGTCGAACCGGTCGGTGATGCGCATGCGCTGGCGCAGCAGCTTGAGCACCGGGTTGGTCGCGATGTCGGGCTCCTGCCCCGCCGCAAACCACATCTTGATGCCGGTGACCACGAGGAACGCCCCAAAAACGTACAGCAGCCAGTGGAACGTGGCCAGCAGCCACGCGCCCGCCAGGATCAGCAGCGTGCGCAGCACGATGGCGCCGATGATGCCGATGATGAGGGCGCGCTTTTGGTACTGCGGCGGCACGGCAAAGTAGCTGAACAGCATCAGGAACACGAAGATGTTGTCCACCGACAGGCTCTTTTCGACGAGGTAGCCGGTGATGAACTGCATCGACACCGTGTTGGCCACGTCGCGACCCTGGCTGCCGTCCAGGTACCACCACAGCAGTCCCACGAACACGAACGCCAGCGCAAACCACAGCAGGCTCCAGCGCGCGGCCTCGCCCATCGTCACCCGGTGCGCGCCCTGGCGCTCCATCACCAGCAGGTCCACGGCGATCGCCACGACCACAAAGGCGGCGAAGCCCGCCCACATCCACCAGGTGCCTATCGTTTCCATGCGTCCTTCTCCAATGGGGTTGTACTGACGGGCCCACCGCCCGAGGGGTGCAATGTAGGAGGCGCGTGGATTCCAAAAAACCTGCCTTATCGGTACTATTACTTCGGTTTTTACGAAGTAACTCCATGAGCCAGAGCTTCAACTACCGCCACCTGTACTACTTCTGGGTCGTCGCCAAGGAGGGCGGCATGGCACGGGCCGCCGAGCGGCTGGACATGGCGGTGCAGACCATCAGCGCACAGGTGCGCGAGCTGGAGAAGTCCCTGGGGGTGAGCCTGCTGCGCGCCGAGGGCCGCAACCTCATGCTGACCGAGGCCGGCGTGGCCGCGCTGCACGAGGCCGACCACATCTTCGCGCTGGGCGAGCAGCTGCCCCAGCGCGTGCGCGAGGCCGCCTCGGGCCCCACATTGCGCCTGAACCTGGGCATCTCCGACGGCATTGCCAAACTGGCGGTGCACCGGCTGCTCACCCCCGTGCTGGACGAGCCCCACCTGCGCCTGCTGTGCCACGAGGGGGAATTCCAGCCCCTGCTGGGCGAACTGGCGCTGCACAAGCTGCACGCGGTGCTGGCCGACCGCCCCGCCCCGCCGAACCCGGCGCTGCGCACCACCAGCCAGTTGCTGGGCACCAGCGCCATTGGCTGGTATGCCCCGCCGCTGTGGGCGCAGGCCGCGCGCCACGCATTCCCGCGCAGCCTGGCGGTCGTGCCGGTGCTGCTGCCCACCGAGCACGCCGCGCTGCGCGCGCGCATCGACCACTGGCTGGAACGCGAGCGCATCCGCCCACGCATTGCAGGGGAATTCGAGGACAGCGCCCTGCTCAGCACCTTCGCTGCCACCGGCATGGGCGTGATGCCCGCGCCCGAGACCCTGGGCCCGCACCTGGAGCAGACCCATGGCCTCGTGCCCGTGGGCACCACCCCTGAGGTGCATGAGCAGTTCCACCTGATCTACAGCGCCCGCAAGGTGATGCACCCGCTGCTGACCCGGCTGCTGGAGGCCGGAGCCGATGGGACGCTGTGGAACCCGGCCCCCACCCGTTCCCCCGTCTGAGGAGACGGCGCATCGTCCTGCAGCGCCCCTTTCCTTGATCTGAGGCAAGCCCGCGGGGCTTGCCCAAGGCCTGCGGGAGCCGGCCTGCGACAATCGCGCGCATGAGCTTCGCCCCCCTCCAGAACGACACCTTCCTGCGGGCCTGCCGTCGTCAGGCCACCGACTACACGCCCCTGTGGCTAATGCGCCAGGCGGGCCGCTACCTGCCCGAATACAAGGCCACGCGCGCCAAGGCCGGCAGCTTCATGGGCCTGGCCACGAACGTGGAGTACGCCACCGAGGTGACGCTGCAGCCGCTGGAGCGCTTCCCGCTCGACGCCGCCATCCTGTTCAGCGACATCCTCACCGTGCCCGACGCCATGGGCCTGGGCCTGTCGTTCGCCGAGGGCGAGGGCCCGCGCTTCGCCAAGTCGGTGCGGAGCGAAGCCGACGTGGCCGAGCTGGCCGTGCCCGACCTGGACAAGCTGCGCTACGTGTTCGACGCCGTCACCAGCATCCGCAAGGCCCTGAACGGCCGCGTGCCGCTGATCGGCTTCTCGGGCAGCCCCTGGACGCTGGCCTGCTACATGGTCGAGGGCAAGGGCAGCGACGACTACCGCCTCGTCAAGACGCTGATGTACAGCCGCCCGGACCTGATGCACCGCATCCTGGCGGTGAACGCGGACGCCGTGGCCGCCTACCTGAATGCCCAGATCGACGCCGGCGCCCAGGCCGTGATGGTCTTCGACAGCTGGGGCGGCGTGCTGGCCGACGGGTGCTTCCAGGACTTCAGCCTGGAATACACCCGGCGCGTGCTGGCGCAGCTCAAGCGCACGGGCGTGGACGGGCAGGATGTGCCGCGCATCGTCTTCACCAAGGGCGGCGGCATCTGGCTCGACGACATGAAGGACATCGACTGCGAGGTGCTGGGCCTGGACTGGACGGCCCACCTGGGCAAGGCCCGCGCCATCGTCGGCGGGCAGGTGGGCGGCCCCGGCAAGGCGCTGCAGGGCAACATCGACCCGAACGTCCTGTTCGCCCCGCCCGAGGCTGTGGCAGCCCAGGTGCGCGCCGTGCTCGACAGCTTCGGCACGCCGCACACTGACAAGACCACCACCGGTCCCACGCACATCTTCAACCTGGGCCACGGCATCAGCCAGTTCACCCCGCCCGAACACGTGGCCGCGCTGGTGGAAGCTGTGCATGGCTATTCACGCAGCCTGCGGCAGCGGTGAATGCCTACTTACCAAGGCTGCGGCGCCGGCATGACTTATTCACACTGCGGCAGCCGCATCCGGCGTGCCGCGCGGCCCGCAGTGAGCAGCGCAACAACCGGCAACAAATCACGGCGAACCTCGTAAGTGGTTGATTCATATGAAGGTCCTGCGCCTGCCGATTTTGTGGGCACCCTAAGCAAACCACGGCCAGACAAGGGCTTTCGGGCGGCCCAGCCGGGATATCAACAAAGTTATCCACAGAAAATCTGAACTTCCTGTGTTTCCCTCGCAAAATCAAGCACTTGCCGCACGAAGTGAAGGAAAAGTCCCACAGTGGCTGCGGCGCCTACCACATCCGGGGGATGCTCTTCCCTATTGACAGCGCCAGTTGTTCACATGCTGGCAACTGCGGCCCCCTGCGCAGAGCGTCGCCCGACAACCGCTGCGGCACTTTTTGCGGCGCAGCAAAGAACGTTGATTCATAAGCTTTTTTTGCACCGCGCCGTCTACAAATCCGCTAGCGCGCAGTCCAGCAGGAGCGCGCCCCGCGGCGTGTTGCACGCTGCTTTTCAACAAAGTTATCCACAGCATCTCTCATAGCAGTGGGCAAGCTTGTGGAATCATGCGGGGCCGCGCCCCGGTGCCGCCCGCCTTTTCACCCACCGCCCATGCCTGACCGCTCCCTGTCCCCGACCACGCCGCATGACAGCGCAGCCTGCCTGCTCTGCGTGGCCGTGAGCACGCCGGCGCACAGTGGCGTGGGCGAACCGCTGAGCTATGCCAGCCCGCGCCCGCTGCCTGCCGGGACACTGGTGCGCGTCCCGCTGGGCGCGCGCGAGGTGCTGGGCGTGGTCTGGGACGCGCCCGCCGAGCTAGCGGCGCTACCGCCGGGCATGGTGCCGCGCACGGTGGCGGGTGTGCTCGAAGGCGTGGCGCCGCTGGACGCCGCCTGGCGCCGTCTGGTGAGCTTCGCCGCGCGCTACTACCAACGCGCGGTGGGCGAGGTGGCGCTGGCCGCCCTGCCCCCACAGCTGCGCGACCTCACGCCCGAGCAGTTGGCGCGGCGCCTGCGCCGCCCCGCACCGCCGGCGCACCCGTCCGAAGCAGTTGCAAAAACAATAGCACTTACCGCAGAACAGGCAAGCGCTACAGCCCAAATCGATGCAGAGCGCGGGCCCTTCCTGTTGTTCGGCAGCACGGGCAGCGGCAAGACCGAGGTGTACCTGCACTGCGTGCAGCGCGCCCTGGCCGGCCATCCCGCCGCACAGGCACTGGTGATGGTGCCCGAGATCAACCTCACCCCGCAGCTGGAGGCGCGCTTTCGCGAGCGCTTCGCTCCCCTGTACGGCGAGGCGGCCGTGGTCAGCATGCACAGCGGGATGACGCCGGCACAGCGCCTGAAGAGCTGGCTCGCCGCGCATACGGGCGCTGCGCGCATCGTGCTCGGCACGCGCATGGCGGTGTTCGCCAGCCTGCCGGGGCTGGCACTGGTCGTGGTGGACGAGGAGCATGACGCCAGCTACAAGCAGCAGGAGGGCGCGCGCTACTCCGCGCGCGACCTGGCGCTGTGGCGCGGACGCGAGCAGGGCGCCAAGGTGATCCTGGGCAGCGCCACCCCGTCGCTGGAGAGCTGGCATGCCAGCACCCCGGCCAGCGAGGGGGGCCCGGGCCGTTATCTGCGCCTGCACATGCCCAGCCGTATCGGCTCAGGGGACGGCGCCGGCACAGGCGAGCTGCCGCGCGTGCGCCTGGTGGACATGGGACAACAGCCGCGCAGTTCGGGGGCGGGTGGCGTGTTCTCGCCCCCGCTGCTGGCCGCCATCACCGAACGGGTGCAACGCGGGGAGCAATGCCTGGTGCTGCTCAACCGCCGCGGCTTTGCACCCGTGCTGCACTGCCATGACTGCAGCTGGAAGAGCGACTGCCCGCACTGCAGCGCCCACCAGGTGTTCCACAAGAGCGACCGCACGCTGCGCTGCCACCACTGTGGCTTTACGCAACGCGTGCCGCGGGCCTGCCCCAGCTGCGGCAACCCGGACATCCTGCCCCTGGGCCGGGGCACCGAGCAGCTGGAAGAGCAACTGGCCGCCCTGCTGCGCAACGTGATCACCCCGGACCGCCGCGCCGCGCGCGTGGCACGCATCGACGCCGACACCACCCGCGCCAAGGGGGCGCTGGAGGAGCAACTGGCCCAGGTGCACAGCGGCGAGGTGGACGTGCTGGTCGGCACGCAGATGGTGGCCAAGGGGCATGACTTTCGGCGCATCACCCTGGTGGCGGCCGTGCAGCCCGACGGAGCGCTCTTCAGCAGCGACTTCCGCGCGCCCGAGCGCATGTTCGCCCTGCTGATGCAGGCCGCGGGCCGCGCGGGGCGCGATGCGCGCTATGTGGCCGCGCAAGGCAGCCCGCCCGAGATGTGGATCCAGACCTGGCACCCCGACCACGCCGTCTATGCCGCGCTGCGCCGCCACGACTACCCGGCCTTCGCCGCGCGCCAGCTGGCCGAGCGCCAGGAAGCCGGCATGCCGCCCTTCGCCTATCAGGCGCTGGTGCGCGCGGACGCCCGCACGCAGGAGGCGGCCCAGGCCTTCCTGCAGGCCGCCAGCGACGCCGCGCGCGCCGCCGGGCTGCCGGGGCTGGACCAGGTCTTCCTGTTCCCGCCGGTGCCGCTCGCCATCCAGCGCGTGGCCAATGTGGAGCGCGCGCAGATGCTGCTGGAAAGTCCCCAGCGCGGCGCGCTGCAGCGCTTTCTGGCTGCATGGCAGCCGCTGCTGCATGCCGAGCGCCCGCGCCACCGCGGCCTGGTGCGCTGGCTGGTGGACGTGGACCCGCAGGCGATCTGAAGGAAATCCCGCGTGGTGCAACTACGGCAAAGGTGCTGCCAGCACTTTTCAACCAGCGCTTACAGCTATCCTCCTAATAGCATTTTTTGCGCCATGCAGGCGCGCATGGCTCGCGGTATCGCCCCGCGCTACCGGGAGTAGCCGCTGGCAGGCTGGGCTGGGAAACCGCTCGCCATACTCGCCCGCGCTGCCCACACTGCGCAGCACCGCCCACCGGCATACTCGGGACAACTCACCGAATGAACCGCTACCAAGACATTCTGCCTCCGCTTTGGAGCACCGTCGCACTGACCGTGGCCACGCTGGTCACCAACTGGGTCTGGGCAGCCTGGTTCGCAGAAACCGACGGCACGGGCCTGATGGCACTGATGATCGCCAGCCTGTTTTTCTGGCCGGTGATGCTGATCCTGATCTACCTTGCGCTGGCGCACACCCTCCGATTTTGCGAAGACTACGGTTTCCTGCGCATGGCGGTCGTTGTGGGCGTTGCCGTAGTGGGTACGGCCATCTTCGGCGTGCCCGGCCCCTGGAACCTGCTGATCTGCGCGGTCACGGCCGTCACGGTGGGGATTCAGATCAGGCGCGCGGCGCAGGACGACGCCGACCTGGAGGACTTGTGAATGGCTTTCAAGGAGAAGCCGCCGCGCGGTCTACTCGAGAGCTTTTCAGACCCGCTCTGGCAACGGCTGGGCCTAGTTGTGGTGGGCCCGCAGTGGATCGTGAAGGGCCGGCATCGAGGATTCGACTGGATGGCCATCGAGCTGCTACATCGCCCCACGGGCTTTCGGCAAACGATCATGACCACCACCGTCTTCGTGGTACGGCTGCCGCGCAAGTCCAAGGACTGGTATTTGCCAGCCGACCGCATCACCCCTGACAAGCAGGTGTGCGTGGACGACGCCTGCGTCTATGCCGCAGCGCTGGGCGAACAGCCCCGCGTGCGCACGTGGCGCCAGTGGCTGGACCTGGCCGTGGACGCTGCCGAAGAGGTGATCCGCACTGAAGGCGCGCGCCGTAAGGAGAACCCGCAGCAGAAAGCGGAACGCGCCGATGCCCCGAGTTGGAACGTGGTGGACGGCAACCTGGCCTCTATCTGGTTGGTGGCGATGGCGTTTTTCACCTTTCTCAACGTGATGGGGCTTTGGCAGGCGTACGGCGACTGGCAAGGCCAAGGAGCCATCCTCCTGTGCCACGGGTCGAAGCCCTTCGGCACGTACCTGCAGGGCTGGAAGGCCGCCGTTTACGCCATATCGCTCGTCGCGCCCCTGCCCATCGTGGCCAAAGCGCTGCATACCGTGACCACGCGGATGTACCGGCAGGCGTTCCGGCTCCAGCTTTGTGTCGAAGGCCTGCTCTGGGCAGGGGCGATGGTCGGGATGCACTACGTGCGGGACGCCCTCGTCCAATCGGTGCGCCAGGCCTGCTGAGAAGATTTCTCGATTTTTTGCCACTCAACGCTTATGCCGTAAGCGCTTATAGCTATCAAAACAGAAGTAAACAGGTCAAGTCAAAAGCGCAACGGCAGCCGAAAAGCTGACGAACGCCAGCGCCGTACTCACCAGGATGATGCGCGCCACGCGCCCGCCGTGGGCCCCGAAGCGCTCCACCAGCAGCGCCACGTTGCTCGCGCTGGGCAGCGCGGCCAGCAGCACCATCACCGTGAGCGTGAACGGCGACAGATCCACCCCCAGCGCCATCGCCGCACGTCCCACGCACCACACCAGCAGCGGGTGCACGACGAGCTTGGCCAGCGCGATCGGCACGTACTGGCCCGGTGGCACGTATTCCTGCTGGTTCATCTGCGAGCGCGCCAGCACCGCGCCAATGGTGAACAGCGCCACCGGCGATGCCGCGCCCGCCAGCATGGCCAGGGTCTGATCCACGGGGCCCGGCGGCTGCCACTGCAGGACCGACGCCACGCCGCCCAGCACGATGGACCAGGGCATGGGGTTGGTGGCCATGCCGCGCAGCGCGTTGCGCAGCGCCACGGCCACGCCGTGCGCACCCGCGCCATCCAGGCGCGACAGCGCGATGCACGCCGAGCTGGTGATCACCAGGTCCACCGCCAGCACCACGATCACGGTGCCGGCACTGGCCTCGCCCAGCAACGCCACCAGCAGCGGAACACCCATGAAGCCGGTGTTGGGAAAGGCAGCCACCAGCGCGCCGAAGGCCGCATCGTTCCACCCCCGGCGCCGCAGCGTGAGGGCCACCGTGCCGCCCACCATGAGCAGCGCACACAGCAGGTACAGCCCGGCGACGGCCGGGTCCAGCAGCTGTGCGATGGGCGTGCTGGCGCCGAAGCGGTACAGCATGCATGGCAGCGCGAAATACAGCACGAAGCTGTTCAGCCCCCCGATGGCGGACACCGGCAGCGCCCCGGCCCGCGTGGCCAGGTAGCCGCACAGTACGAGGGCGAAGAAGGGGAAGGTGATCAGCAGGACGGACAGCACGGGCGCGATTGTCGCAGCGCCGCCGCGCGCTGAAACGCCTTGTCACCGGGCGTGCCACCCCGGGCAATCACCCTGGTGCGCGCACGCCGCTATCATGCACACCCGCTGTTCTCCCTCTCACCCGCCGCCCGCCGCAACCCGTGGCGCAGGCGCGCCCCGTTCCTCCCGCTGCATCCATGTCCGGTCTCAATCTTGCTCAGTTGCAGGCAGTGCACTACACCGAGGGCCCGTGCCTGGTGCTGGCAGGCGCGGGCTCGGGCAAGACGCGGGTGATCACGCACAAGATCGCGCGGCTGATCGAGACGGGCCTGGCGCCCCGGCGCATCGCTGCCATCACCTTCACCAACAAGGCCGCGGCCGAGATGCGCGAGCGCGCCGCCGGCCTGATCGGCCGCCAGGCCAAGGACGTGCTGGTGTGCACCTTCCACGCCCTGGGTGTGCGCATGGTGCGCGAGGACGGCCATGTGCTGGGCCTCAAGCCCTCGTTCAGCATCCTGGACCAGGACGACGTGACGGGCATCCTCAAGGACTGCGCGGGCGGCACCACCGACCTGGCCACCGCGCGCCAGTGGCAATGGACCATCAGCAACTGGAAGAACCAGGGCTGGGACGCGCGCAAGGCGCTCGCCATGGCCCAGGATGACCATGAGCGCAGCATCGCCCTGATCATGCAGCGCTACGAGGAGCGCCTGACGGCCTACCAGAGCGTGGATTTCGACGACCTGATCGGCATGCCCATGCGCCTCTTGCGCCACCACCCCGAGGTGCGCGAGAAGTGGCAGCGCCTCTTGGGCCACGTGCTGGTGGACGAATACCAGGACACCAACGCCACGCAGTACGAGCTACTGAAATACCTGGTGGGCGAGCGCGCGCGCTTCACCGCCGTGGGCGACGACGACCAGAGCATCTACGGCTGGCGCGGCGCCACGCTGGACAACCTGAAGAAGCTGCCGCAGGACTTCCCGCAGCTCAACGTCATCAAGCTGGAGCAGAACTACCGCTCGACCAGCGCCATCCTGCGCGCGGCCAACCACGTCATCCAGCCCAATCCCAAGCTGTTTCCCAAGACGCTGTTCAGCGAGCTGGGCGAGGGCGAGCCCGTGCGCGTGGTCGATTGCGACAACGAGGAGCACGAGGCCGAGCGCGCCGTGGCGCGCATCCAGGGCCTGCGGGCAGCCAGCAATCCACCGCCGGCGTGGAAGAACTTCGCCATCCTCTACCGCGCCAACCACCAGGCCAAGCCGTTCGAGAAGGCCCTGCGCAAGGCCAACATCCCCTACAAGGTCTCGGGCGGCACCAGCTTCTTCGACCGCGCCGAGATCAAGGACCTGTGCGCGTGGTTCCGCCTGTGGATCAACAACGACGACGACCCGGCCTTTCTGCGCGCCGTCACCAGCCCGCGGCGCGGCGTGGGCCACACCACGCTGGCGGCGCTGGGCGAGTTCGCCACGCAGCACAAGCAAAGCATGTTCGGCGCGCTGTTCAACGCCATGCTGCCCGCCGTGATCCCCAAGCGGGGCCTGGAAGGCCTGCTGGAGTTCGGCCGCACCGTCAACGACCTGGAGCACCGCGCACGCCACACGCACGGCCACGAAGCCGCGCGTGCCTTCCTGGCCGACTGGCTCAAGGACATGGGCTACGAACAACACCTGTACGACAGCGAGGACAGCGAAAAGGTGGCCGCAGCGCGCTGGAGCAACGTGCTGGAGTTCTGCGACTGGATGGCGCAGCGCGCGGGCGGCCAGATCGACGACACCGCGGGCACGACGGTGCAGGCCACGACCAAGAGCCTGCTGGAGGTGGCGCAGACCATCGCCCTGCTGTCCACCATCTCCGAGCGCGAACAGGAGCAGGACATGGTGGTGCTGTCCACGCTGCATGCCAGCAAGGGACTGGAGTGGCCGCACGTGATCCTGGCCGGCGTGACCGAGGGCATGCTGCCCTTCAAGCTGGACGATGACGATGGCCGCCAGCAGAAGGTGAGTGACGACACCCTGCAGCGCCTGCAGGAGGAGCGCCGCCTGATGTACGTGGGCATCACCCGCGCCCAGCGCACGCTGGCCGTGAGCTGGACCAAGAAGCGCAAGAAGGGGCGCGAGATGGTGGCCTGCCAGCCCAGCCGCTTCATTGCCGAGATGAAACTGGACGCCGCCACGGCGCGCGAGAACCCACGCGACAAGTTGCGCCAGTTGCGCGAGGAATTTGCGCGCAAGGCCCAGGCCGCCCCCAGCCCCGCCACACCCTGAACACATGTTGAAAACTATATTTTTGATAGCTACTAGCGCTTTACTGGCAAGCGCTTGTGCCCAAAAAACCTCTCAACCTCCGCGCCCGGCCTGCCCCACGGCCGCGCAGATGGAGCAGCCCGAACTCGTGGGCCGCTGGCAGGCGCGGCTGGACGGCATGGCCGAGCCCGTGCTGCTGGAACTGGGCCCCCACCCCGAATGGGACGGCACGGTGAAGGGACGCATCCAGTGGCCGGGCTTCACCTCGGTGGTGGTGGGCGACGTGCACCAGGGCCGGCTCACCATGGAAGAGTCGCGCGACGGCACGCGGGTCAGCGGCAACTGGAGCGGCGACGTCGTCGAAGGCAGCTGCGCGCGCGAGATCCGCGGCGAATGGACCGACGAGGCCGACCGGCCCTACACCTTCACCCTGCGCAAGCAGGCCCCTTCCCGGCCCTGACCTGCATGGCAGCCGTCACCGACCACGCGCATCATCCGACCATGACACAGCCTTCACACCCCCTGTCCCGCCTGGGCCTGGCCACCGCGCTGCTGGGCACGGCCCTGCCGCTGGTCAGCTGGGCCCAAACCGCCGCAGTCCCCGCCGTCAACCGGGCGGCCGGCTGGCGCCAGTGCGCCGCACTCACCGGTGACAGCCAGGCACGCCTGGCCTGCTTTGACCAGTGGGCCGGCGAGCAGAGTTGGCAGGCGCCGCCCGCTTCGGCCAGCGCCCAGCCCGCCGCCGCCACGCACGCGCCGCCCCCGCCGGTGGACGCCACGCTGCCGGCCACGCGCATCATCGACGTGGCGCAGGTGGACGGCTGCCGCGACGGCCAGTACAGCACCCTGTCGCGCTTTTGGGAGCTGGAGACGGGCAGCGACTGCGGGGCGTTCCGCTTTCGCGGCTACCGGCCCATGAGCGTGTCCGTCGTGGGCGCCACCAGCGTCAACCGCCTGCCCACCTCGGGCAGCCCGGACAACAATGCCGCCAGCGAGGTGGACTACCGCAAGACCGAGATGCGCGTGCAGCTGTCGGTGCGTACCAAGCTCGCGCAGGGCCTGCTCACGCGCGGCCACCCCACGCTGCGCGACTCGCTGTGGGCGGGCTACACGCAGCAGTCGTACTGGCAGCTGTTCTCGCCGGGCATCTCGCGGCCGTTCCGCAACACGGACCACGAGCCCGAGATCATGTACGTGTACCCCACCGACGCCAAGCTGCCCTTCGGCTGGCGCTGGCGCTACAGCGGCATCGGCCTGGTGCACCAGTCCAACGGCCAGAGCCTGCCGCTGTCGCGCAGCTGGAACCGCGTGTACCTGATGACCGGCATGGAGCTGGACAACCGCTGGACCGTCACCGGCCGCCTGTGGAAGCGCCTGCACGAGAGCGCGGACAGCGACGACAACCCCGGCATCAGCAACTACGTGGGCCGGGCCGAGCTGGGCCTGACCTGGAACGTGGACAAGGACAACACCCTGGCGCTGACCGCACGGCATTCGCTGGGGGCGACCGGGCGCGGCTCGGCACGGCTGGAATGGCTGCAAACCCTCGGAACCAGCCTGGTGGGCAACCGCACCAACCTGCGCCTGCACACCCAGCTGTTCACGGGCTACGGCGACAGCCTGATCGACTACAACCGCAAGCGCACCGTGTTCAGCGTGGGCCTGAGCCTGGTGGATTTCTGAACCCCACAGCGCGAATGGATGGGCGGGCGCGCCACGCGCGCCTGCCGGCCCGATCACAACCGGTTACCCTTTGACCGGGCCGGCGGGTTGAAGGCGCCGCGGTGCGCCGACACAATCGGGCGCACCCCGGCGCCGCCGGGGGCGGGCCCGCGCCCTGCGCAATAAGCGCCTGCTTTCGCGCGGTATTCGCCCCATCACCGGCCAGCGCCGTCCGCACAATGCAGCCCGGAGGACGACGACCATGGACCTGCAATACCAGCTGAAGGCCGGCAGCTACTACCTGTACGACATGCGCGAAACGCCCAGCGCAGTCACGGGCGAGCGTCGCTTCAAGCTCAAGACCGACACCGTGGCCATTGCCTTCGACCTGCACACCGGCGAGGTGCACCAGCACGGCAGCCCGGCACGCATCCAGTCCTGGGCCACGCACACGCGCCGGCGCCTGCGCGCCGCAGGCGCGGCGGACGTGGCCAACGACATCGTGGTCGTCTCCGGTCCGCTGCCCGTGGACGAGCTCAACAAATGCCTGTGGATCAGCGGCTACTGCCGGCGCATGTTCACGCGCCTGGCCAGCCTGCCGCACGGCAAGCTGCAGCGCGCGGCGCAGCAATGGAAAAAAGCAGCCTGAACGCCCTGCCCATCTGCGCCAGCAGCTCTTGATTCAATAGCACAACGGGTCCCGCGGGACCCGTTGTTTCTGGTGTCAGTCCTGCGCACCTACGTCGTCGTCCTGGTCGTCATCCTCGGGCAGCTCCTCCGGCTCCGCATGCTTGACCACGGTGACGGGCACGGGACTTTGCTGCACCAGCGCCTGCGACACCGAGCCCAGCAGCGTGCCGCGCAGCCCGCCCAGGCCGCGCGCGCCGATGATGAGCGCGTCGCAGCCGCAGCGCTCCACCATGTCCACCAGCGTGGCCGCCACGGGGCCCAGACCGATCTCGGTCTCATACGGCACGCCCGCGGCCTCCACCATCGCCACGGCCGACGCCATCAGGTGCTGGCCCGCCTCCACGCTCGCGGCGGCCACGGCGTCCGCGCCCTGCGTGGCCAGCTCGATCAGCGAGGCCTCTTCCTGCACATGGCCCAGCACCAGCGTGGCCTGCAGGCCACCGCGGCGCACCAGGGCCACGCCATGGCGCACGGCGTCGAGCGCGAGTTCGGAGCCATCAACGGCGATCAGGATTCGGAACATGGGGCACCTCCTTGCAATGCTGTGTCGATAGGGTCAGTGTAGGCCGCGCGGGGCGCTACGGGCACCAATCCCCGCCGGTGCAGTCTGGGACAATCGCGCCCATGCTCAAGTTTGAAATCCTGGCCACCGACACCTCCAGCCACGCGCGCCGCGGCACGCTCACGCTCAACCACGGCGTGGTGCAGACCCCCATCTTCATGCCCGTGGGCACCTACGGCACCGTCAAGGGCGTGATGCCGCGCAGCCTGCGCGAGATGGGCGCGCAGATCATCCTGGGCAACACCTTCCACCTGTGGATGCGGCCCGGCCTGGACGTGATGCAGAGCTTTGGCGGCCTGCACGCCTTCGAGCAGTGGGACAAGCCCATCCTCACGGACTCGGGCGGGTTCCAGGTCTGGAGCCTGGGCAGCATGCGCAAGATCACCGAAGAAGGCGTGCATTTCGCGTCACCCGTGAACGGCGACAAGCTCTTCATGTCGCCCGAGGTGAGCATGCAGATCCAGACCACGCTCAACAGCGACATCGTGATGCAGCTGGACGAGTGCACGCCCTACGAGACCAACGGCCACAAGACCACCGAGGCCGAGGCGCGCAAGAGCATGGAGATGAGCCGCCGCTGGGCGGTGCGCTCCAAGAATGAATTCGAGCGCCTGGGCAACCCCAACGCGCTGTTCGGCATCGTGCAGGGCGGCATGTACAAGAACCTGCGCCAGGAGTCGCTCGAAGCCCTGGTGGAGATGGACTTCCCCGGTTACGCCGTGGGCGGCGTGAGCGTGGGCGAGCCCAAGGACGAGATGCTGGACATCATGGCGCACACCCCCCACCGCCTGCCCGCGCACAAGCCGCGCTACCTGATGGGTGTGGGCACGCCGGAGGACCTGGTGGAGGGCGTGGCCCAGGGCGTGGACATGTTCGACTGCGTGATGCCCACGCGCAATGCGCGCAACGGCACGCTGTTCACGCGCTATGGCGACCTGAAGATCCGCAACGCCCGCCACAAGACCGACCACCAGCCGCTGGACCCAAGCTGCACCTGCCACGCCTGCGCAGGCACCGAGGGCGTGAGCTGGAACGACGGGGGCCGCGGCGGCTTCTCGCGCGCCTACCTGCACCACCTGGACCGCTGCGGCGAGATGCTGGGGCCCATGCTCACCACCATCCACAACCTGCACTACTACCTGAACCTGATGCGCGAGGTGCGCGAGGCGCTGGACGCCGGCCAGTTCGGCGCATTCCGCGCGCGCTTCAAGGCCGAGCGCGCACGCGGCGTATAGCGCCGCGTAGGCGGCGGCTGACGGAGAGGGCCGGCGCATTCCGCGCGCGGCGCCGCGCCATCCTTCCTATGCTGGGGCGATGGACACCCGACCGTCGACGGCCGCGCCACTGCACATCGGCACCGCGGGGTGGAACGTACCGCAGGGCAGTCGGCACCGATTCCCGGCCGAAGGCTCGCATCTGGAGCGCTACGCCGCCCGGCTGCCCGCCGTGGAGATCAATTCATCGTTCTACCGCCCCCACCAGCGCAGCACCTACGAGCGCTGGGCCGCTTCCACGCCGCCAGCGTTCCGCTTCAGCGTCAAGCAGCCACGCAGCATCACGCACACGGCGCGCCTGAAGGGCACGGACGCGCTGCTGGAGGCTTTCCTGGAACAGGTGCAGGGGCTGGGGGAGCGCCTGGGCTGCCTGCTGGTGCAATTGCCGCCCAGCCTGCGGCTCGACCGGCCCGTCGCCGAGGCGTTCCTGCGCGGCCTGCGCGAACGGCATCCCCACGGCAGCGTTGCCGTGGAGCCGCGCCACGCCAGCTGGTTCACGCCGGAGGGCGACGCGCTGCTGCGCGCCTGGCAGGCCGGCCGCGTGCTGGCCGACCCGGTGCTGCACGCGGGCGGCGAGGTGCCCGGCGGCTGGCCCGGCCTGGTCTACTGCCGGCTGCATGGCGCACCGCGCGTGTACTACTCGGCCTATGACGCGGCGCTGGTCGACGCGCTAGCAGCACGGCTGCGGGTCGCCACCCTGGCGGCGCGCAGCGTGTGGTGCATCTTCGACAACACGGCCAGCGGCGCGGCAGTTGCCAACGCGCTGGACCTGCACCAGGCCTGCGCCTAGCGATTCCCTGCCGCGCCGGGCATCGCACCCTGGGGTGGCGTACCGGTGGGGGCCACGCCGGCGGGCGGCATGCCCGAGGGGACCGCACCCGCAGGGGCCACACCGGGCGAGGCCGTCCCGGACGGCGCTGCACCGGCCCCGCAGGCATGGCAGAAACGGGCGAAGGCGCTCTTGCGCGTGCCGCAGGCACCGCAGCGGTCAAACAGGCCAATGCCACAGTGCGGGCAGTAGTCGGTCACCCCGTCCTTCAGGTCCACCAGCCGCTCGCAGCCCGGGCACACGCCCTTGGCCAGGCGCGCCAGGGCCACGTCGTAGCCCAGCTCCTTGCGGCGCTCCTGCTCGGGCAGGGCCTCGGCCTGTTTCTGGCGTTCCAGGTAGCGGTTGAGCGCAAGGATGGCGTAGCGCCCCACCAGCGCCGTGACCACGATGCCCACCACGTAGCGCACATAGCCGCCATAGCTGGGCAGGTAGGGCACCAGCTCCACGAAGAACGCGAACACCGCGAAGAAGATGAAGCCCCACACGAACGGCCACCAGGTGCTCTTGCGCTTTTTGGCGAACAGCCAGCCTGCCGCCACCAGCAGCGGCAGCGTGAGCGCCAGGCGGTAGAGGAACACGCGCAGCTCCACCTTGCGCCGCTCGGCGGCCATCTTCTCGTAGCCGCCCTGCTCCAGGCGCCCCAGGCGCTGCTGCGCGGCCTGCGCTGCCTGGCGCGCGTCCAGCAGGGCTTGGTCCTGCGCCTGCACGGCCTGCTGGGCCCGGCGCTCCTGGGCCTTGAGGGCGTCCAGCGCCTGGGTGCGCGCGATCACCTCGGGGTCGTGCTCGGCGCGCTGGGTGGCGCGGCGTGCGGCCAGCCAGTTGCTGAAGGTCTCGCGCTCGGCCTGCGTCTCGCTGCGCGCCTTGGCGTGCTGCAGCCGGGCCTGCTCCAGCGCGGTCTGGGCCTCCTGCTCGGCCTGGCGCGCTTCCTTCACCTGGGCGCGCAGCGCCTGGGCGGCGTTGCGGTCCAGGAAGTCGTCCAGCTGCAGGGGCGCCTCCACCTTGGGCAGGTCGCCCACGATGGTGCCGCCCAGCCCGATCAGAAAGCTGGCGAACACCAGCGCCACCAGCCACAGGCCGCGGCGAAACCATTTCTCCGACAGTCGCAATGCCTTGCTCATGTGTGATCCCTCACGATGTTTACTATTGAAATAGTAGCTGCTCGCGCTTGATGGATAAGCGCAGGAGCCCGTTTTTGCTTAAAACTTCTCCGGACCCAGCACCTGCACCTGCGGGGCGCCCGCCAGCCGCGCATGCTGCAGCCATGCGAGGGCGGAGTCCACCGTCACGGTCTCGATGCGGTCGGCGTAGCGCTGCGCGGGCGGATGGTCGTCGAAGGCGACGTTGGCCGCCGTCATGCGCCCGCCCAGCCGCGTGAGCGGCCCGATGCGCAGCACCGTGGGCTGGTAGCCCTGCAGCCGCAGCCAGGCCTGGGCCTGCGCGCGGGTGTGGGCGCGCTCGGGCTCCATGGCCAGGGCCAGGGTCTCCAGCGCCCACTGGTTGGACTGCTGGTAGGTCGTGCCCCACGCATAGCTCACCATGCTGTAGGCACGCTGGTGCAGCCGCGTGGCGCGCGCGCCGTCGGCTAGCACGGGCAGCAGCGCCTGCTGCACGGCGGGCGTGGGCACGGCCCACACGGCCTCGTGGCGCCACAGGTCGTCCAGGAAGAACTCGCCCAGCCCCTGGCGGTACACGGCAGCCACGGCGGTGCCGCAGTCGTTGAGCTTGTGCACCACGCGCCACGGGCCCTCGGGCGTCTTGTAGGCCCAGCCCAGGTGCGAGTAGCGCAGGCCGTAGCGAGACAAGTCCTGCCCCGCGCGCGCCAGCACCACCACGCGGGCGCCGCTGGCGTCCAGCGCCTGGGCCGTCTGCTGCGCCAGCTGCATGCCCTGTGCGATGGTCTGCGCCGTGGGCTGGCGCGGCTCGCAGGAGCGGCCCGCATGCGCCGCCACGCCCGCCAGTGCCAGGGCGGCGGCCGCGATCCAGTGCAGGGTGCGCATGGTCAGAGCCTTTCGTTGTGCAGCAGGGCGCGGCCCAGCGCGTTGGGCACGAAGGCCAGCACCTCGCCCGCGGCCGACAGGATCACGCCCGTGCCGATCACGGTGCAGGTGAGCACCGTGCCCACGGCACCACTGGCGGCACCGGCGGCGCGGCCCGAGACCTCCACGCTGGCCTGGGCGCCGTCCGATGCACGCTCCAGCAGGTACACCGTGCCCGTGGCCGAGGCCTGCACGGCCTTCACCGTGAGCACCGCGCCGCCCACCGACAGGGCCGCCGGCAGGGCCACCACGGCGCCCGCCGCCGCGGACGCCCCGCCCGCGGCCACGACCACGGAGGCCACCGGCATCAGCGACAGCGCTGCAGAGGCCTCGCTGTGCGCCCGCGCTGGCAGCGCCGCGCCGCACAGCAGGCCCAGCACCAGCAGCGCGGGGGCGAAGGTCTTGCGAAAAAGGGTTGGCATGTGGGTCTCCTGCGCGGCGGGCATCATTCAGCAGCCTCGGTGCGGGCCTGCAGGCGGCTGCGCAGGCGGGCGTCGGCCAGATCCGCCTCGTGGCGGTCGCGCAGCATCTTGGCCAGCGTGAACGCGCAGGTGATGAGGTACAGCCAGCTCACGCCCAAAAAGGCCTTGTAGGTGGCGCTGATCGCCATGCCCCACAGCCCCCAGCCGGTGAGCCCCATGGCCACGGCAAAGCCGCCCCAGACGACGAGCTTCCACAGCGGGGTGTCGCCACCGCCCTGGCCGGCGCCGCGGCGCACGCCCTGGTTGTCGCGCACGAACTTGGCCAGCATGAAGGCCGCCGACAGGCAGAACACGTAGCCCATGAGCATGAAGGCCACCTCCAGCCGCTCGCCCGGCAGCCAGGCCAGGCCGGTGGCGCACAGGAACACGGCGATGCCGAACGAGGCCCACACCTGGAACTGCCAGGCCCGCGTGTCGCGCTGGAGGGTGGGGGTAGAGGAATGCATGGTGGTCGGTGCCCGCAGGCGTTGGTTGAACACGGGGCGGATGCTGCGGCCGCGCGGCGCCAAAGCAGCCGATATTCCGACGCAGTAACCTATCCAGCGGCGAAAAGTATCGCCATGCGATACCGCATTCAGATCGCCAGCGGCAGCTCGGTGGTGGACAGCACGTTGCGCAGCACCATGAACGAGCGCACCTGCCGCACGCCCGGCAGGTACAGCAGCTGCTCGGCATGCAGGCGGTTGAAGCTCTCGCTGTCGCGCGTGCGGATCAGCATGAAGTAGTCGAACTCGCCCGTGACCACGTGGCATTCCATGCAGCCCGAGATCTTGGCCGCCGCCTTCTCGAAGGCCGAGAACGACTCGGGCGTGGAGCGGTCCAGCACCACGCCGATCATCACCAGCATGCCCGCACCCACCGCCTGCGGGTTCAGCCGCGCCACCACGCCATCGATGAAGCCCAGCCGCTTGAGCCGCTCCACGCGGCGCAGGCAGGCCGGCGGGCTCAGGTGCACCTTGGCCGCCAGGGCCACGTTGGACAGCGACGCGTCGCGCTGCAGCAGGCGCAGGATGGCGCGGTCGGTGCGGTCCACCTCAGCGCCCTCTACCGCGGCATTCATGTTTCGTTTTTTTATTGCGGCCATGGCTTGATTGGAGAAATGAAATACTGCTCCTTGGCGATGAGTACTTTTTTTGATTCTTGAGATCATCTTATTTCACAACCCTGTTAATGCGCGGTTTTCCTACGATGCAAGGCACCTTCCCCATCGACCGGAACACCGCCATGAACCTGCAGAAATTCCCCCGCCATCCCCTGACCTTCGGCCCCACGCCCATCCAGCCGCTCAAGCGCCTGTCGCAGCACCTGGGCGGCAAGGTGGAGCTCTACGCCAAGCGCGAGGACTGCAACTCGGGCCTGGCCTTCGGCGGCAACAAGACGCGCAAGTTGGAGTACCTGATCCCCGAGGCGATTGCCGGCGGCTACGACACGCTGGTGTCCATCGGCGGCATCCAGTCCAACCAAACGCGCCAGGTGGCCGCCGTGGCCGCGCATTTGGGGCTCAGGTGCGTGCTGGTGCAGGAGAACTGGGTCAACTACTCCGATGCGGTGTACGACCGCGTGGGCAACATCGAGATGAGCCGCATCCTGGGCGCCGACGTGCGCCTGGACGCGGCGGGCTTCGACATTGGCATCCGCCCGAGCTGGGAGCAGGCCATGGCGGACGTGAAGCAGGCCGGCGGCAAGCCCTTTCCCATTCCTGCTGGCTGCTCCGAGCACCCTTATGGCGGCCTGGGCTTCGTCGGCTTTGCCGAGGAAGTGCGCCAGCAGGAAAAAGAGCTGGGCTTTCGGTTTGACTACATCGTCGTGTGCTCGGTCACGGGCAGCACGCAGGCGGGCATGGTGGTGGGCTTTGCCGCCGACGGGCGCGCGCGCCGGGTGATCGGCATTGACGCATCGGCCACGCCCGAGAAGACCCACGCGCAGATCCTGCGCATCGCGCAGAGCACCGCCGATCTGGTGGAGCTGGGCCAAGACATCACCGCCGAGGATGTGGTGCTTGACACGCGCTACGGCGGCCCGGAATACGGCCTGCCCAATGAAGGCACGCTGGAGGCCATCCGCCTGTGTGCGCGCCAGGAGGGCATGCTCACGGACCCGGTGTACGAGGGCAAGTCCATGCACGGCATGATCGAGCGGGTGCGCAATGGCGAATTCCCGGCCGGATCGAAGGTGCTGTACGCGCATCTGGGCGGCGTGCCGGCCCTGAACGCGTACAGCTTTCTTTTTCGCAACGGCTGAAGCCGCAGCGAATGCGCAGGCCCTGGGGCGCCTGCTGGCTCAGGCGCTGATCTGAAGCAGCCCCGCCACCCGCTCACGCAGCAGGGCTGGCTGCACCTCGGCAGCCGGCAGCGGTGCGCCCACGTTCAGCCCCACGCGGTTGAACATGCCTCGGCGGAACGGCCGCACCATGGCGCCGCCCTGCTCAATGCGGCTGAAGAACGAGCCCCACAGGTTGGTCAGCGCCATGGGCACCACCGGCGCCTGCACGCCGTCGGCCTGCGCGCGTTCGATGATCTTCATGATGCCGCCCTTGAACGCCTGCAGTTGCCCGTCGCGCGTGATGCCGCCCTCGGGGAAGATGGCGAGCAGGTCGCCGTCCTTCAGCACCTGGGCCGCGCGCTCGAACGCGGCTTCGTAGGTGGCGGCATCGTCCTTTTGCGGCGCGACGGGAATGGCCTTGGCCAGGCGGAACAGCGCACCCAGCACCGGGATGCGGAAGATGCGGTGGTCCATGATGAAGTAGATGGGGCGCGGGCTGGCCGCCATCAGCAGCACGGCATCGACAAAGCTCACATGGTTGCAGGCCAGGATGGCCGCGCCCTCCGTGGGAATGTGCTCGTCGCCGCGCACCTTGAAACGGTAGATGCAGCGCGACAGCACCCAGGCCACGAAGCGCAGCAGGTACTCGGGCACCAGCAGGAAGATGTAGAACGCCACCACCGCATTGGCGATGCCGGTGAACAGGAAGATCTGCGGCACCGTGAAGCCCGCCGACAGCAGCGCCCCCGCGAGCACGGCACTGGCGATCATGAACAGCGCGTTGAGGATGTTGTTGGCGGCGATGATGCGCGCGCGGTGCGTGGGCTGGCTGCGCATCTGGATCAACGCGTACATGGGCACGCTGTACAGGCCCGCGAACAGCGACAGCAGCAGCAGGTCGGCCATCACGCGCCAGTGCGCGGGCTGCGCCGCGAAGGCCGCCAGGGTGAGCACCTCCGACGGCGGCAGGGCCCGCGAGGCGAAGTACAGGTCGATGGCGAACACGCTCATGCCGATGGCGCCCAGCGGCACCAGGCCGATCTCCACATGCCGGCGCGAGAGCACCTCGCACAGCAGCGAGCCGATGCCGATGCCCACCGAGAACACCACCAGCAGCAGCGACGCCACCTGTTCGTTGCCATGCAGCACGTCCTTGGCGAAGCTGGGGAACTGCGACAGGAACACCGCGCCGAAGAACCACATCCACGAGATGCCCAGCAGCGAGCGGAACACCACGGTGTTGCCGTGCGCCAGCTTCAGGTTGCGCCATGTCTCGCTGACCGGGTTCCAGTTCACCGTCAGGCCCGGGTCGGTGGCCGGGGCCGGCGGAATGAACTGCGCCACCAGGCGGCCCAGCAAAGCCAGCGCCAGACAGGCCACCGCCACCGTGGTGTGGCCGATGGCCGGCAGCGCCACCAGCAGGCCGCCCGCGACGTTGCCCAGCAGGATGGCGACGAAGGTGCCCATCTCCACCATGCCGTTGCCGCCCGTCAGCTCGCGCTCGTTCAAGGCCTGCGGCAGATAGGCGAACTTCACGGGGCCGAACAGCGTGGAATGCAGCCCCATCAGGAACACGCAGCCCAGCAGGATGGCCGCGCTGCCGGCCACGAAACCCGCGCCCGCCACCAGCATGATGGCGATCTCCAGGTTCTTCACGAAGCGGATGATGCGCGTCTTCTCGTACTTGTCCGTGAGCTGCCCCGCCGTGGCCGAGAACAGCAGGAACGGCAGGATGAACAGCGCGCCGATCACCAGTCCCGCCAGCGCCGGCGGCATCCACGACACGCTGAGCTGGTAGGTCACCATCACCGTGAAGGCGAACTTGAACAGGTTGTCATTGGCCGCGCCAGCGAACTGCGTCCAGAAGAACGGCGCGAAGCGGCGCTGACGCAGCAGCGCGAACTGGTTGGGGTGCGCCGCCTCGGCAGGCTGGGCGGTGGGCGACAAGGTCACGGGGTGCTGCGCGCTCATATGCGGTGTGCTGGGGTGTGAAGGTGCCGCGCATTGTGCGCACAAAGCCCGCACAGGCCAGCCGCTTGTGGGCCTTTGTGGCTTGGATCACACTTAGGGTATCGCCATTCGATACTTTTTACGTTCCACGCCCCATGAGCACCACCGCCGACCTCGTGATCGCCCTGAAGAAGGAACTCAAGTCCGCCCAGATGACCTATGCCGGCCTGGCGCAGGCGCTGGGCATGGCCGAGTCCAGCGTCAAGCGCATGCTGGCCAAGGGCGACATGCCGCTGTCGCGCATCGACGCCATCTGCCGCGTGCTGCGGCTGGACTTTGCCGACCTGGCGCGGCGCGTGGCGGACAGCCAGCCGCTGCTGAGCGAGCTGACGCAGGAGCAGGAAAAGGCCGTGGTGGCCGACAAGAAGCTGCTGCTGATGGCGATCTGCGTGCTGAGCCAGTGGACGCTGGAGCAGATCACCACCACCTACCGGCTGAGCGAGGCCGAGGGCATCCAGTACCTGGCGCAGCTCGACCGCATCGGCATCATCGAGTTGCGCCCGCTCAACCGCTACCGCCTGAAGCTTGCCAAGACCTTCCGCTGGCGCCCGCACGGGCCGGTGATGCACTACTTCCGCGACCATGCACTGCTGGACTACTTCAACGGCGGCTTCGACGCGCCGGGCGAGGGCGTGCTGCTGGTGCACGGCTCCATCGCACGCAGCCTGGCGCCCGCGTTCACCGAGCGGCTGCAACGCGTGGCGCAGGATTTCGCGCAGCAGCACCTGGCCGACCAGCGCCTGCCCGAGCGTGAGCGCGAGGGCTACACCCTGCTGCTGGCCATGCGCAGCTGGGAGTTCGAGGCCTTTGCCCAGATGCGCCGCACCGCAAGGCCGTGATGCTCCTATATTAATAGCTTATGGCGCTTGATGGACGGATGCCAGCGCCTTAAAACACCCAAAACCCGACGCCGTCGGCCTGCCATTGACTTCCCCCTTCGCGGTGCCCACACTGGACCATCCGTCGCCCCCACACGCCTGCACGCACAGGTTCTCGCGCCCACTGGTGCAGAACCGGCAGTGCCCGCAGGTCCACCCCAGCCAAGGAACGCCTACCCGCTGTCCCCGCCGCCAGCCCCGCACGCCCGGCCCCAGGCCGGCGACACGGGCCACGATCTCATGCCCCGGCACAAGGGGCCACACCGCATCCGGCAGCTCGCCGTCACGCAGGTGGAGGTCCGTGCGGCACACGCCGCAGGCTTGCACCGCCAGCAGCAACTGGCCTGCCTGCGGAACGGGGCACGGCAACTCCGCCAGCCGCAGCGGCTGGCCGGGCCCGTCCAGCACCATGGCGCGCATGGTCGGTCCTCACACCGGGGCCGTGTCAGCCGCCGCGTTCCGCCTGCAAATACCGCGCCAACTCCTGCAAGCTCAGCTGCGTCAGATCCTGTGCATGGCTGGCCACCAGCCGCTGGTGGGTGACACCATCCAGCTGTTCCATCAGCTCGCCGAGGAAAGGGTTGGACGCGAACACGGCCTCGCGCAGCGCGTGGGCCACCTCGCGCGCGAAGGTGCGCCGCTCCTGCGCGGCGGCCTCGCTGCGCGGCGCCAGACCGCTGCGTCCTGCGATCGAATGTCCGGGCGGCTCATGCCCCGCCGCACTGCCATGCAGGCGGGCGGCCGGATGCGTCAGGCATTGCCTTTCCGTCCAGTGCGTGGCTGCCGCAGGGTCAAGCTCCAGCAGGCGCGCCATCGAGCCATTGGCCACCAGGGCCCAGTTGGGTGTGTCCATGCAAGCCCCCCAGTTCTCCAAGCCGTGTGCGGTGTTTGATCTTGGGGGGCGGCCCCAGAGGGGTCAATCCCACGGTACATGCAAGCAATCGTGGCGTGGCGGGCGGTGCGCCAAGCACCGCGGCGCCTCGCCACGCACTGGTCGCGCCTCTCTCACTATTGAAAAAGGAGCTTGTGGCGCTTCTCTGACAAGGGCTGCAGCCCTACCAGCACCTGAGTCCTGCCCGCCGAAAGGCCGTCGTCACACCTGCTCACAAACCTTTGCCGGGGATGCAACAACGCGCCCGAAACGTTGACATGCGGCCCGCAGCATGGAGTCTCCCGCAGCGCCCCGCGCCGCATCCCACAACAAAGGAGAACGCCATGGTCCGCACCACCACCCTTGCCGCAGCCGGCAGCCTCGTCGCCCTGCTGTCATTGGCAGGCGCCGCGCATGCGGCCACCAACGCCACCGTCGTGATCCAGGCCGGCACGCCCCACTACTCGGCACCGCCCGCCTATGCGGTGCAATACCACGCGCCACCGCCTCCACGCTACGAGCGCGTGCCCCCGCCGCGCCGCGGCATGGTCTGGTCGCAGGGCCACTGGGAATGGCGCGGCCACCGCCATGTGTGGGTGCCCGGCCAGTGGATGCAGGTGCGCCACGGCCACCATTACCGCCAGCCGCGTTGGGTGCAGCGCGGTGACCAATGGCGCTTCGTGCGCGGCGGCTGGGACCGCGATGGCGACGGCGTGCCCAACCGCCACGACCGCCGGCCCGACAACCCCTACCGGAGATGAACGGCCGAGCGCCGGTCGTCCGCGCGCAGCATGGCCCGGGACGGCGACGGGCCGTCCATATGCATATAGCGCGTGCGCATGTGAATTTCTCCACAATGGGTGTGTTTCGGCTGCGCCTACACGATAGGGCGCCGCCTTGCACTGACCCATCACAAGGAAATTCGCCATGCCCCTCCTGCGCCACGCCACCGCCGCCCTGGCCACGCTGCTGACCGTCACATCCGCTCTCGCCCAGGCCACGGACTGGCCCAAGCAGCCCGTCACCCTGATCATGGGCTTTCCGGCCGGATCGGGCGTGGACGTGGTGGCGCGCGCGGTGCAGGAGCCGCTGGGCCAGAAACTCGGCCAGCCCGTTGTGATCGACTACAAGTCCGGCGCGGCCGGCAACATCGCCAGTGAGTACGTGGCCCGCGCCAAGGCCGACGGTTACACCCTGGCCTTCGGTACGGCCGCCACGCACGGCAGCAATGCAGCGCTCTACAAGAACCTGCCGTTCGACGTGGAGGCCGACTTCGTGCCCGTCGCCCCGCTGATCGACGTGTCCAACGTGCTCACCATCAACCCCGCGGTGATCGACGCCAAGAACCTCAAGGAGTTCGTCGAGACCGTGCGCGCCAACCCGGGCAAGTACAACTTCGCATCCACCGGCAACGGCACGGGCACGCACATGGCCTTTGCCGAGCTGAATGCGCGCCTGGGCCTGAACATGGTGCACGTGCCCTACAAGGGCGGGCCCGAGGCCATCACCTCGGTGCTGCGCGGAGAGACCTGCTGCATCATGAACCAGGTGCAGACCGTGCTGCCGCACTACAAGACCGGGAAGGTGCGCCTGCTGGGGGTGACCACGGCCAAGCCCGTGGCGGCCGTGAAGGAGGTGCCGCCCATCGGCGCCAGCGGCCTGCCCGGCACCAAGGGCTTTGACAGCTCGATCTGGTTCGGCATCTTCGCCCCCAAGGGCACCGACCCGGCCGTGGTCCAGAAGCTGAACACCGCCTTGCGCGAGGTGCTGGAGCAGCCCGACGTGCGCCAGCGCTTCGAGTCGCAGGGCAACACGGTGCGCATCGAAACGCCCGAGCAGTTCCGCCAGACGGTCCACAAGGACCGCGCGAAGTGGGCGCAGGTGGTGAAGGACGCCAAAATCAGCATCGACTGATTTCGCCCTCCACGCTTTCTTCGACATCCTCCATGTCTTTTTCGCTTCCCCTGGGGGTGGCCGGCCTGGCCGCCCTCGAAGACCGCCTGCGGCACGACCTGCTCACCCTCAACTGGCGTGCCCGCGCATGGCTGCCTCCACGCACCCATGAAGGGCAGCCCGTCACCGACGTGCTCATCATCGGCGCCGGCCAGGCAGGCCTGGCGGCCAGCATGGCGCTGGCGCAGCAGGGCATTGCCGCCGTGCTGCTGGACCGCGCGCCCGCCGACTACGAGGGCCCCTGGGCCACCACGGCGCGCATGGACACGCTGCGCTCGCCCAAGGAGCTCACCGGCCCCGCGCTCGGCGTGCCCTCGCTCACCTTCCGCGCCTGGTTCGAGGCCCAGTGGGGCCGCGAGGCCTGGGCCGCGCTCGACAAGATCCCGCGCCTGCAGTGGATGGACTACCTGCGCTGGTACCGCCGCGTGACGCAGGCCGACGTGCGCAATGAACACACCGTCACCGCCGTGCACCCACGCGCCGACGGCCTGGTGGCGGTGGACGTGCAGACCCCCACCGGCCACGCCACCTGGCTGGCGCGCCGCGTGGTGCTGGCCACGGGCCGCGACGGCCTGGGCGGCCCGCAGGTCCCTGCCTTCATGCGGGGCGTGGCCCACGCCGCACAGGGTGGCCTGTGGGCGCATTCGTCCGACGTGCTGGACTACGCCACGCTCAAGGGCAAGCGCGTGGGCGTGATCGGCATGGGCTCGTCCGCCATGGACAGCGCCGGCACGGCGCTGGAATGCGGCGCCGCCAGCGTGGACCTGATCGCGCGTCGCGCGGTCATGCCCACGGTGAACAAGTCCAAGGGCTCGGGCGTGCCCGGCCTCACGCAAGGGCACCACGACCTGCCCGACGCATGGAAGTGGCGCATACGCCACTACATCAACGTGCAGCAGGTGCCGCCGCCGCACGGCAGCACGCTGCGCGTGTCGCGGCACGCCCATGCGTTCTTCCACTTCGGTTGCGCGGTGCAGGGCGTCACGCAGGTGGGCGACGCGCTGCACGTGGCGACGGCCCAGGGCACGTTCGCATTCGACTTCCTGGTTCTCGCCACGGGCTTCGTGATCGACTGGGCACAAAAGCCCGAGTTCGCGCCGTTTGCGCGCCATGTGCGCACCTGGGGCGAGCGCTACCAGCCGCCCGCCGGCGATGAAGACCGCGAACTGTCCGACTCGCCCGACCTCGGCCCGGCGTTCGAATTCCGCGAGAAAGCCGCCGGCGCCTGCCCCGGCCTGGACCGCATCCACTGCTTCTGCTACCCGGCGGCGCTGTCACACGGCACGGTGTCGGGCGACATCCCCGCCATCAGCGACGGTGCACGGCGCCTGGCCAGCGGCATCGCCGGCCTGCTGTACCGCGAGGACGTGGAGCACCACTTCGCCGCGCTGCAGGCCTATGCCGAGCCGGAACTGCTGGGCGACGAATGGACGCCCGCCGACACCTCCCAACGCATCCTGCCTTCGCCATGACCGACACCATCGACCAACTCGCCCGCCTGGGCCATGCCCCCCATGCCCAGGCCGCGCGCCAACAGCGCGCCAAGGCCATCACCGCCACCCAGGCCTGCGAAGACCTGCTGCTCGCGCCAGCACTGCCCGGGGGCCTGGCGCTGGCCGAGCGCCTGTCCGTGGCCCAGGCCGTGGCGGCCGCCAGCGGCGTGGCAACGCTGGCCGACTATTACGGCGCGCGCCTGGCCGGCCTGCCCGCCCCCGCGGCGGATGCCCGCTGGCAAGCCATCACGCATTTCACGCAGCTGCTGGCCACGCAGCCCGCTGCGGCCGACCGCGCGGCCCTGCTCGCCCTGCCCCAGGCGGGCCTCGCCACGCCGGACGTGGTGCTGCTCGCGCAACTCATCGGCTTCGTGGCCTACCAGGCGCGGTTGGTGGCCGGCGTGGCGGCGCTGGCCGCCCTCGGCCCCGCGGGCACCGCAGCCACGGCGGTCGCTCCCACCACGCCGGACGCGCCCTTCGTGCACCCTGCCAACCTGCCCCCGCCCGGCGAGCCGCTGCGCCTGGCCGGCTACACCAGCGAGACGCTGGACTGGAAGGCCTGGCTGCCCGTGGTGGACCCCGCCACCGCCAGCGCCGAGCAGAACGCCGTGCTGGACGCAAGCCACCCCAAGGCACGCACGTCGGACTTCTACCTCGTGCTGGCGCACCAGCCCCGCGTGCTCGCCGAGCGCTCGGAGGCGTTCAACGCCATCATGTATGCGCCTGGCGGCCTGCCGCGCGCCGAGCGCGAGGTGGCCACCACCGTGGTCTCGCGCATCAACGGCTGCGTGTACTGCGCGTCGGTGCATGCGCAGCGCTTCGAGCAGCTGGCCAAGCGCAACGACGTGATCGCGCAGATCTTCACCGACCCCGACAGCGCCGGCACCAACGCCCGCGAACGCGCGCTGGCGCAGGCCAGCGCCGCGCTCACGCGCGCGCCCGGTGCATTCGGGCCGCAGCACCTCGCGCCGCTGCGCGCCGCGGGCCTGAGCGACCTGGAAATCCTGGACACGGTGCACGCCGCCTCGCTGTTCGCCTGGGCCAACCGCCTCATGCTCAACCTGGGCGAAGCGGTCTACCCCTGAGCATGCGCCCGGCGCCCCGCCCTGAGAGCGTGTTCATGGTCTGAGGGTTAGCCCGCTGGGGGCGCCGCGCCCGCATCGCTACGATGGCCGGCGCAGGAGAGCAAACGGCTGCATGCCGTTTCACCGAAGGCGCAAACTCCCATACACGCTCAGGTTCCGAACTGCACATCCACACAGCCGTCTGGAGAGCCGCCACGCCCGCCGTGGCGCACCGAAGGAGCAAGTGCCGCGCACGGTCCCGCGCGGCATGAATCTCTCAGGTACCAAGGACAGGGGGAGCGGCAGCCAGGCCATGTCGCGCCCGCTGTTCGCTATTCATTCAATAGCTGCTCGCGCGCGCCCTGCCTGCGCAAACCTTGAAAAAGGCTTGTAAACCATGCGCGTGATCGTTCTGGGCGCCGGCGTCGTCGGCACCACCTCTGCGTACTTCCTCCAGCAACTCGGCCACGAGGTCACCGTCATCGACCGGCAGGCTGTGCCCGGTGCGGAAACCAGCTTCGCCAACGGCGGCCAGATCTCGGTCAGCCACGCCGAGCCCTGGGCCAACCCCGGCGCGCCGCTCAAGGTGCTGCAGTGGCTGGGCAAAGAGGATGCGCCGCTCTTGTTTCGCCTGCGCGCGGACATGCGCCAGTGGCTCTGGGGCCTGCAATTCCTGCGCGAATGCACGCCTGCGCGCACGCGCCACAACATCGAGCAGATCGTGAGCCTGGGCAGCTACAGCCGCAGCACGCTGCAGCAACTGCGCACCGACACGGGCCTGCAGTACGACCAGCGCACGCAGGGCATCCTGCACTTCTACACCAGCACCCAGGAGTTCGACGCCGCGCTGGCGCCCGCCGAGCAGATGCGTGCGCTGGGCTGCCACCGCCGCGTGGTGGATGCCGACGAGGCCGTGCGCATCGAGCCGGCCCTGGCCCACGTCCGCCCGCAGCTGGCGGGCGCCACCTATACGGCGGAGGACGAGTCCGGCGACGCCCACCTGTTCACGCGCGCGCTGGCCGGCGTGGCCCAGGCCGCGGGCGTGCAATTCCGCCTGGGTTGCCACATCACCGCGCTGCACCAGGCGGGCGGCGCCATCGACCATGTGGAGATCACCAACGAGGCCGGCGGCTACGAGCGCGTGCGCGGCGACGCCTACGTGCTGGCGTTGGGCGCATTCAGCCCGCTGCTGGCCCAGCCCCTGGCCCTGCGCCTGCCGATCTACCCGGCCAAGGGCTATTCGGTGACGCTGCCGGTGCGCGACGCGGCCGCCGCCTACCAGGTGAGCCTGACGGACGATGAGTACAAGCTGGTCTTCTCGCGCTACACCAGCGCGCAGGGCGACCGGCTGCGCATCGCGGGGACGGCCGAGCTCAACGGCTACGAGCGCGCACTGAACGCTGTGCGCTGCGAAGCCATCGTGCGGCGCGTGGAGCAGCTCTTTCCCGGCGCGGGCGATGCGAGCCAGGCGCAGTTCTGGAGCGGCCTGCGCCCCGCCACGCCGAGCAACGTGCCGCTGATCGGCAAGACGCGTTACGGCAACCTGTTCCTGAACACCGGCCACGGCACGCTGGGCTGGACCCACGCCTGCGGCTCGGGCAAGTCCATCGCGCGCATCGTGAGCGGGCTGGAGCCGGAGCTGGACTTCGCGTTCTGCGGCCTGCCGCGCCCTGCTGCGGCGCCCCGCCCCGCCGTCATCGGCGTTTGAGCAAGCGCCACGGCGCTATGCATTGCATAGCTGCTTGCGCTTGGTGGACGGGCGCTAGAGGCCCAAAAGGCTTATAAAGCCCCGTCCGGCGCGACGAACACCGTCAGCACGCCCGTGTAGCCATAGAGCCGGTGCGCGGCGATTTCGCCGCCGGCGAAGAAGCCCGCCAGGGGCACATCGCCCAGCGCATGGCGCACGATCTGCAGCTCGGCGCTGGGCCCACCGAAGTGCGGCCCGCCGCGGCCCGAGCAACTCACATACAGCGCACCGCAAATGCGCCGGCCGCCCGCCGGCTCGGCATGCGGCGCGCTGCCTGCGGCGGGCAGCGCCTGCGCCTCTTCGAGTTGGGGCGACAGCTCCTCACGGATCTCGGCGCAGATGCGCATCAGGTCGGCACGGGCCGCGCCGACGTTGCGCTGGCAGAAGGCCAGGCGCATGCCCACCTCGACATGGTCACCCAGCGCCACGCCGCTGCGCGTCGCGTCCAGCCCGACGATGTGGCGCACGCGCGTGTCGGCGCCGAAATGGCCCGTGCGCTGGCGCTGCGGCGCGTCCGCGTCCTCCAGCCCTGCCAGCGTGGCGCGCACGGCGCGCAGGGCGGCCTGAGCGTCCCCCTGCAGCGTCACGCCCAGCGTGTCCAGCAGCACGTCCAGCGCAGGCTCGCCGTCCAGCTCCAGCACCACGTTGTCCTGCGCGGCGGTGATGGCCGCCTGCGCGCCGATGGGCTGGCAGCCCTGCGTGACGCGCGAGACCAGTTCCACCTGCGCATCAAAGGCCACGCCCGACAGGCCGCCGTGCAGCACGCCGTCGCCCTCGCCGCCGGCGGGCAGCGCCAGTTGCACCTGCGCCCCGCGGCTGGCCACCACGCCGCCAAACAGGTAGCCGCTGCTGGTGCGGCCCGCCATCTCGGCCACCAGGTCCGCCAGTTCGGGGGTCTGGCCGTCCGCATGCACCAGCGCCGTGTGGGCCGCAAAGCCCACCCCGGCCGCATCGCCGTGCGCCAGCGGCGCCACGCCCGAGAACACGCGGTAGTGCGCGCGCGGCAGGTCGCACAGCATCAGCGAGAGCGCGGGTTCATCGAAATATTCGACGTTGTTGCCCGCCACGCCCACGCCGACCGCGCCTGCCCAGTCGGTGACCGTCGGCAGTTCGCGCCGCAGCAGGTCCAGCAGGGCCGCGGCATCGTCCGCGTAGTGGTCGGTGATGTAGAGCAGCCCCAGCGTGGGTGCACTGGCGTACTGGGGCAGCGCCATCTGCGCCCGCAGTTGCGCCAGAACCAGCACCGCGGCCATGTGCCACTGCGGATGGGTGGCGTGTGCATTGGGAAAGAGTCTCATGTGTCAGCCCTGCGGTGGGGTACAGGCGCCGCCGCGCAGCTCAGCCTGCCGGCCGCCGCGTGCGGGACGCGGCAGCCTTTTGGGTGGGCGATGGTGCGGGGGCACGCTTGGCGCCCGCGCTGGCCGCGGCAGCCCGCTTGGCGGCCGGACGTGACTTGTCGTTGGCCTTGCCGCCCGGTTGGGTCGCCGGCCGGGCGGCCGCCTTTGCGGAAGGCTTCCCGGCGGCAGGTGCGGGCGTTGCCGCAGGCGCCGCACCGGCGGCCTGCGCCGCCGCGTGCATGCCGTGCATGCCCTGCGCAGCCATCTGCGCCGCCATGCTGGAGGCGGTCTTGAGTGCGCCGCTGGCCATCTCGCGCGTGGCATCGAAGGCCGCCTGGTGCGTGCCCGCATCCCGCAGGGCATGCGCCGCGATCTGCTGGAACTGGCTGGTCAGCGCACCCCACCATTGCATCGGGTCGGCCGCGCCCTTGGTCTGCTCGGGCGCGGCCTCATCGTCCGGTGGTGTTCGCGCGCTACGCGCCGCCGAGGCGTTGTTGGCCGGGGGCGGCGCCTCCGGTGCAGGTGCAGGTGCAGGTGTGGGTACGGGTGGAGAGGTGAACGGGAACGCGGACGGTGGCTCGGCGGCTCGTGCGGCGGGCCGCTCCTTGTCCTGGCCTGCGGCGGCGCCGAAGCTCGCGGCCAGGTCGCCCATCGCCACGTTCATATCCTGCAGCGTGGCCAGCGTCATCTTCTGCACCTCCAGCGCCTGCACGGTGGCGGCCAGGGCGCGCGCGTTCTGCTCCAGCCAGAACTGCACGGCCTTGAGCTCCTGGATGCGCTTGTCCAGCTCGTCCACACTCACCGTGGGCGCCACCCAGCCCGACAGCCCCGGCATGGTGGGCATACCCGCCGCAGCGCCCTTGGCCAGGTTCTGCAGGAAATCAAATCCCGGGACGAAACGCCCGAAGCCGAAAGGGGTGCTATCGCTCATGGCCTGCTCCTGGTACATCAGGGAATGGTTGCACAGCTTACCCGCATGCGCGCCACCCGTGCGGCACGTGCGTGCCCTGTACCGTCCACAGGCCCGCGATAGCGTGGTTTTCTCGCGCAAACCCGCATGAATAGGGCACCCCACGCGCACAGACAGCGCCTAGAATCCGATCACCAGCCTGGCTGGCCTGCTTCTATACACCTTACAACGATCCGACATCATGGCAACTGCAAAGAAGACCACCGCTCCGGTGAAAAAGACCGCCGCCAAAAAGGCTGCGGCACCTGCCAAGAAGGCAGCCGCCCCCGCAGCTCCTGCTGCCATCAAGCCCGTGAAGGAAGCCTTCACCAAGACCGCGCTGATCGCCCATCTCGCCACGCAGGCGGGTGTCGAGCCCAAGGCCGCCAAGGCCGTGCTCGCCGCGCTGGAGACGGCCATCCTGGCTTCCGTGCACAAGAAGGGCTCCGGCGAGTTCACGCTGCCCGGCCTGCTCAAGATCGGCCTGCAGCAAGTGCCCGCCAAGAAGAAGCGCTTCGGCAAGGACCCGTTCACCGGCGAAGAGCGCTGGTTCCCCGCCAAGCCCGCATCGGTCAAGATCAAGACCCGCGCACTGAAGAAACTCAAGGACGCCACGCTCTGACACCGTGGCGCGGGTTTCGCAAAAAAGCAGCCTCCGGGCTGCTTTTTTTATACCCGAGCGGCCCAGGGCGCACGGCCGCGGCGCCTCACTCCGGCAGCGGCTGCAGGTACAGCTGCGCCAGGCGGTTGCGCGCGGCATCGTCCACGCCCAGGCGACGCTCCAGGTAACGCTGCACGCCGCCGTGGTCCTGGTTAACGGCTTGCAATGCGGCCTCCAGGAAGTCCTCCTGCACGCGCCAGATCACATTCAGCACCTCCTGCGGCGCAGAGCTGACCAGCCCCGCAGGCCGACGGTACAGCGCGTTAGTCAACAGGTAGTCCTGCATCACCACCTCGCGCGACACGCCGAGCGCCAGCAGAATCAGGGCCGCGGCGAAACCGGTGCGGTCCTTGCCCGCAGTGCAGTGAAAGACCAGGGGAGAATCCTCTGCCAGCAACTGCTCGAACAAGCCCGCAAACTGCTGCGCGTTGTCGGAAACAAAGGCGCGGTAGGTGTCCTGCATCAGCCCTACCGCAACGGGTGCCGTGATCTGTTGGCCCGCTACCGCCAGTTCCTTGGCGCGCTGCACGACGGTCGGCTCGATCGGCAGCGCGTGATAGCGCACCTGCGGCAGCGCATACGACTGGGCCGCGCTCTCCACCAGCCCGCGGAAGTCCACCGAGCGGGTCAGCCCCAGACCGGCCAGCACCTGCGCGTCCTGTGGTGTCAGGGCCGCCAGATGATCGGAGCGGAACAACCGGCGCCAGCGTACCGTGCGTCCATCCAGCCCCGCATAGCCTCCCAGATCACGGAAGTTGGACGCCCCCGTCAGCGAAAGCGTGCGTGAAAAGTCTTGCATCCGGTCACTGTAGTTCAAAGCCGTCACACGCTCATGACACATGGGCGTACATGCGGCCCGAAGTGTCGCCCTGCGTAGAGCTGCCCGCAGCGCATGATCTTTGGGGGAATGGACAGTGCGTGGCTGCTGTACGCCCCGTGCCCGTGCCCGTGCCTGCAGGTATTGGCTTCCAAAGCAAGGACTACCGCTCCGTGAAAGAGACGGGGCCCCGAATCACGGAGAGGTCCTGTGCAGCGCTGGAGGATGAGGACACGCAACCACTGCGTCGTTCCATGCAGCGTGGCAGTGCAGAAACAAAAACGCCCAACCGAGTGGTTGGGCGTTGTATGTGGTGGCCTGGGACGGAATCGAACCGCCGACACAAGGATTTTCAATCTACGCACAATTAAGCGCGAATCAATGCTCTGTCCTTTCTTGGCTTCTACAAACAAACGCATGGTTTACGTGCGTAGTTCCTATGGTGCAGCGAGGCGTTGTAGAAGGCTTAAGCGTGGCGTATTATTAAAGCCGAGTTGGGGTTGCCACGCCCCATGATGCAAAAGGCAACCTCTTGCATCGCCAGTTCGTCAAGCGACAGGCCGTCAGTATTGGATCAAGTCTGAGCTGATCGAGTACGTGCTCGTGGCAAGCACGCCACTTCAACGCTCAACGCATGGCCAAATCCACCCTCCGAAGATCTCGCAATAGCGCGTATCTGCGCCAGTCCTGCCGCTGCTTCTATTGCGACCTTCTGCTCCCGCCTCCTGGGCATGAGCTTGAATTCGCTGCGAAACTATCTATCGGCGGCAAAATCGCAAAACTCCTGCAATGCACAGCCGAGCATCTCCATCCGAAGTCCGCTGGCGGGGCAGATGTCCCTCAAAACATTGCAGCGGCCCATCAATGGTGCAACAGTCGCCGACACGCTCGCCCATCACCGTTGTCCCCTGACGAATTCAAGGAGCATGTGTTGAGACGCGTTGCCCAGGGTCGCTGGTGGCCACCTCATGTTCGGTCCGCCTTGATCAACAAGCAGTGAGGCTGTGTAGCGCACCTCGTCAATTGGGCGTGCTCGTCAAGAGTTTGAAGCAATACCGACTATGCGCTGATGTTGCAGGAGCGCTCAACGCTTGCCGGTATTTGCTCAAGCCGCATCGATTTCGAAGAAATCGTTGCGGAACTGACAGGGTTCTTGAAGTCCCCTTCGCCTGATATGCTGCGCACATGCCCGCAAAGAAGCATGCCCCCCTGCCGACCCTGAAAACGCCTCCCGTTACCCCGGAACAGGCCGTGGAAAGGTATGCGCTCATGGAACGGGCCATTCGTCAGCCTGGCTTGCAAATCGACGAGCTGGAGTCGGCTCTCGGTATGTACATGGTCGGCTTCCACTTCGGCTGGAAAGTGCTGCATATCGTGCATAGCAAAAAGACCATTGCGAAGTACGAAGCCCTCTTAGGAATCAAGATCCGCGAAGTTTTTCCCGAGTACGGTCCTGACGCGGATCGCACCAATGCCTACAAGATCGCCACTGCGGTTTCCAACTTCTGGAAGGCAGTATCGGGCGAGGAAAAGCCGCCGTTCACAATCGACAAGCGCAGCCTGGTCGATTGAGGGAACATAAAGTCCCTTGACAGGAATTTTAAGTCCCCTTTAAATAGGGGGCATGAAATCCCCTCATCCTTCTTATCTGGAAGCACCAACGCGTGCGGCAGCGCCGCACGAAGGGGCCCCGCCGTGCGGGGAACGGCGGGCGGCGCTGCCGCACGCTGGGCTTGTCCAACTTAAAACAAGTGACACGCTTCTACCTGATGAAGTAGTGATCGATCAGGACCGGGCACGGCTCACCCGCCTTCGGCGCTCAGTGCTTACCGCTGCCCAGCTGTTTCAGCAACCGTGGCACGGTTTCAGAACACGCAGCGCCATGCTCACCCTCACCTACCGCGACGTCGAGGGTTTCGAGCCTTGCCACATTTCCACGCTCATCAAGCACATCCGGCAATGGTTGCATCGCCGCGGCTTCCGCATGCTGTACGTGTGGGTAGCGGAGCTGCAAGCGCGCGGCGCCCTGCATTACCACGTGCTCATCTGGCTCCCCAAGGGCCTGACTCTCCCCAAACCCGACAAACAAGGATGGTGGCCTCATGGAAGCACCCGCATCGAATGGGCAAAGCGCCCCATCGGATACCTGTGTAAGTACGTCAGCAAATTGGATATCAAGGGCGGACTTCCAAAAGGTGCTCGCCTTCACGGATCGGGCGGATTCGTCCAATCTGCCAAGCAGATTCGACAATGGTTCAACTTGCCCACATGGCTCAAGCATCTCGCCGGAGTCGGCAGCAGCTTTGTGCGAATCAAAGGTATTGGCCTGGTGGATCGGGCTTCGGGGATTTGCGTGCAATCGCCCTGGCGGGTGTCCGTCAGCGGCAGCAGAGTCACCGCGCAAAAGGTTTTCGAATACATCGGCGGAATGACAGACGTCTGCGGACCCTACACCCTGCTGGGTCGCCCCAATCTTTTTGCTCCGGTGCAGCCATGACGCCCGAGCCACTCTTTCTGACCGCCGATGAAATAGCGACCCTCACGGGGTTTCGCCTGCCATCCAGGCAAGTGAAATGGCTAAGCCTGAAAGGTTGGCGTTTCGAACTCAACGGTAATCGGCAGCCCATCATCGCGCGAAAGTACGCAGAGAAAATGCTCGGATGCGGCTTGCCTGAGGAACGCACTTTCAGGCCTAACTTCGCCGCAATGCAGGGGGCGTGATGGGGCGACGTAGGCAGTCCAATTTCGATGATCCCCCGCGCTTTCATCGCAAGGGCAATGTCTGGTACCACGTGAGCGGCACCCTGCCCCGCGTGTGGACGCGCCTGTCCAACGACCGCGCCGAAGCCCTGCGCCTATGGGCACAGCGGGAGGGCGTGAAGGAAGACGAATCAACCCGTCTTTTTTCCGTGGTGGCTCGCCGCTACGTGCGCGAAGTGTTCCCCACCAAGAGCTATCAGACCAGGCGCGACAACGACAAGGAACTCGCCAACCTGCTGCGCGTGTTCGGGCACATGCCCATCGACGCTATCGCCCCCATGCACATCCGCGAATACCTCGACATTCGCGGACAGGCAGCCAAGGTGCGCGCCAACCGCGAGAAAGCCCTGTTTTCACACATCTTTAACAAGGCCAGGGAGTGGGGCTTCACCGCCGCTCAGAACCCCTGCCAGGGCGTGAAAGGTTTCAAGGAAACGGGGCGCGACCGCTATGTGACCGATGAGGAATTTGAGCGTGTGAAGCAGCATGCACATTTCACCGTGGCCGATGCCATGGACGTTGCATTGCTTACCGGCCAACGCCCCGCCGACGTGCTCAAGATCAAGCGCGCGGACATTCGGGATGGTGCGCTATGGATCGTTCAGAACAAGACCGGGGCGCGCCTGGGCATCGAGATCACGGGCGAGCTGGCGGCGGTCATCGACAGAATCAATCAACGCCCCAGGAAGGCTATCAGCGCATTCCTGATTCAGGATGAGAACGGCCAGCCGCTCAGCCGTTTTGCACTGCGCTCACGCTTTGACAAGGCGCGCACGCTGGCAAAGGTGGACTTCCAGTTTCGAGACATTCGGGCGAAAGCTGCGACTGATACCGGCGACCTGGCGCACTCGCAAAAGCTGCTTGCGCACAAGAATCGGGAGATGACAGAGCACTATGTGAGGACGCGGATTGGAGAGCGTGTAAAGCCGCTACGATGACCAGCGTCATTAAAGGATGCCGTGTGTATCGACACTGATCCAATTTCGATGGTTGCCCCATCGTTCCATGCGCCACTTGCGAATTCGAAGAGCAAGCTGCAAAACGACGAAATACAAACCTAAAAAAACGGCTAGGTTGCTCGGTTCAGTAAAAAATTTAAGAAACGCATCGAAGAAACCTACGCGAGACCGCTTGGCCATTAGGACAAGTGTGGCAGAGTGGATTTCTTGCAATCGCTTGAGATTCGCCAGTGCTGCCGAGCTCTTGCCCTCCTGGATTTGCTTAGCCAGCTCGTTCAGAAGTTCGGAGTTTGGCTCAGTGTCGGGGAAGGATAGAAAGCTACGACTTGCAACGTCTGCATACAGGGATTCAAAGATTGGTTTTATCTCCTCTTTCCTGGAAACCGGCAGGTAGGGGCTGCTAGCGATGTTGAACTCTGCTTGTTCGACCACATCGACGGTGGGAATTTGCAGGAGTACACGTTGATCACGCCGGCGCTGGTCGATCAACCGCCCAATACGATCCGCATCCAACTTGATGCCATTCAGCGCTTGCTCCTCAATGATCCCAATTACGCTCTGCCGCACTGCCCGGCCGCGTTCTATCTCAGCAGCTGTTGCCTCTCGTTCGGTCACTGCGATCTGATACCAAGTCGCCAAGAAGGTTGCGACTATGCCGATTACAGCTGTCAGCACATACCCAAACCAGTCGCGCTTGCTCTTGGGCGCTTCGGCCTCTCGCAAAGCGGTTGCAGGGTCACTCATGAGATCTCCCCCTTCAAAACCAAGACAACATGGCGCTTTTGTAGAAATTAGCGCCTTTATGTAGAAACGCCCCAGAACCCTTTCGGGCGCTGGGGCGCATGCTGACTGGTGGCCTGGGACGGAATCGAACCGCCGACACAAGGATTTTCAATCCTCTGCTCTACCAACTGAGCTACCGGGCCTGAGCCTTGAATTATAGCCCGAGAAATCTGGGCATGACGCCAAGCTGCAAAATTTTTGCCAATTCACGCGTTGCGTTTGTTGCGCCCGAGGTCCACTCCCAATTGGCGCAGCTTGCGGTAAAGATGTGTGCGCTCCAATCCTGTTTTTTCGGCGACGCGTGTCATCGAGCCGCCTTCGCGGGCGAGATGGAATTCAAAGTAGGCTTTCTCAAAACCGTCGCGCGCCTCTCGCAAGGGTCGGTCGAGATTGAAGCCCTGGTGGGACATGGGCGCCTGCTCCATCACCGCAACAACAGGCGCAGGAGCCGGCGCGCCATTGGCAATGGCGCCGGTTGTTGCGGGTGCAGGTGCGGTGTTGGTCTGGGCCGGCGCGGCAGCGCTTGCTGGTGGCTGCGCCGTACTGCGTGCCAGGCCCTGCTCCACTGCCTTGAGCAGCTTCTGCATGGTGATGGGCTTCTCGAGAAAGGAGAAGGCACCGATGCGCGTGGCTTCCACGGCCGTGTCGATGGTGGCGTGGCCGCTCATCATGATCACTGGCATGGTCAGCGTGCCGGCCATGGCCCATTCCTTGAGCAGCGATACCCCGTCGGTATCGGGCATCCAGATATCCAGCAGCACCAGGTCATAGCTGCCATTCAAGCGCGCGTTGCGGGCCTGCGTGGCGTTCTCGGCAAGGTCGACGCTATGCCCCTCGTCGTTCAGAATTTCTGACAACAGGTCCCGGATCCCCAGTTCGTCGTCGACCACCAGAATATTTGCCATGTGTGTAAATGCACCCTTGCTGCACGTGCGGTGTTGTTAGAGCGCCACCGCCGATTCAGGGGCGAATGATAGCGACACTTGTGCGCCCTTCACCATGCCGTCTTCCACGCGGTTGACCAGATCGATCCGCGCGCGATGTTCATCCGCGATTTTTTTGACGACGGCCAGCCCCAGCCCGGTGCCCCGCGGCTTGGTCGTGACGTAGGGCTCGAAGGCGCGCTGCAGGATGTGTGGCGGAAAGCCCGGCCCGCAGTCCGACACCGTCAGCCGCACACGTTGCGCGGATGCACTCCAGCGTGTGCTGATGCGCACGGGCGGCGGTGGAACGCCCCCCTGCTCGGCCGCCTGCTGTGTCGCGTCCTGAGCGTTCTGCAGTAGGTTGTGCACCACTTGGCGCAATTGCTGGGCATCGCCGGAGATCGCGGGGCAGCGCGGGTCCAGCTCGGCCTCGACCGGCACCTGCGCGGTCTCGGCGCCATACAAATGCAGCACATCGGCAACCAGTGCGTTCAGGTCCAGCGTGTGCAGTTCCGCAGACGGCAGGCGCGCGTAGTCGCGGAATTCATTGACCAGCCGTTTCATCGCATCCACCTGGTCCACGATGGTCTTCACCGACTTGGTCAGCACGGCCTGCTCTGCCGCAGGCAGCTTGCCTGAGAGCTTGATCTCCAGACGCTCGGCCGAGAGCTGGATCGGCGTCAGCGGGTTCTTGATCTCGTGCGCCAGACGCCGAGCGACCTCGCCCCACGCCTGGGCGCGCTGCGCGGAGACGATTTCGGAGATGTCGTCGAACACCAGCAGCCGCGCCTCGTTGGGCAGTTGCGCGCCGCGCGCCACCAGGCTGGTGCCTTGCGTGGTGACGCCACCGCCCGCCGCGTGCAGCTCAAAGGTCTGCTGCCAGTGGTCCAGACCGTGGTGGTCACGGTCCAGCAAAAAGGTATCGAAGTGCCGCTGCACGGCCGCCGCGAAATCCGCCAGCCCCGGCACCTCAGCCAGCGGCCGTCCTTCGTAGGCCGCCAGCGGCGCGCGCAGGACGCGGGTCGCACCGGGGTTGGACGACTGGACGATGCCTTTTTCATCCAGCACGATGACTCCCGACGTGAGGTTGTCCAGGATGGTCTGCAGGTGCCCGCGCGCGGCTTCCAGCGCGTTCAGGCTTTGCTCGACCGTGCCGCGGGCGTCCGCGAGCTGCTGCGTCATCAGGGCAAAAGAGCGCGTCAGCCCGCCCAGCTCGTCCTTGGTCTGCAGCGCGGCCTTGGGCGACAGGTTGCCTGCTGCCACCTCGCGCACGCCGTCGGCCAGCACCAGCAGGGGCCGCGCAAGCTGGTTGCCCAGCACCACGGCGAGCAGCACCGCGCCAAAGACGGCAAGGAACAGGCTCAGCGTCAGCGTGCCGATGTACATGCGCCGCAGCCCGCCGCGCGCCAGCGCGCGTTCCTGGTATTCGCGGTTTGCTTCCTGCACCGCAATGGCGTTGGCGACCAGCGCCTGGGGCAAAGGCACGGTAGCCTGCACGAAGCGCGGCTCGGCCAGCAGACCCACGCCGGGGTTGGCCACCAGCACCAGCGCGCGCACGCGCGCGTTCTCCGCGGCCAGCGGGTCGGTGATGTCGTCCAGGCCCTCGATCTGGAAGGTGACGCGGTCTTGCCGCGCCATGCGGAACTGCTGCGCGCTTGGCCGCTCGGGGTTGAGCATGTAGCGCGATTGCCCGGTGGCGGCGACGGGCTGGCCCGCGGCGTTCCACAGCACGAGGTCGGTGGCCCCCAACTGGTCCCGCATGCGCTCCAGCACCAGGCCCGCGGCCGCATCGGGGACCTGGGCCAACTGGCTGCTGGCGGTGCGCGTCTTGGAGGCCAGGTCGCTGGCAATGGTGTCGAGCGTGACGCGCGCCAGGCTCACACCGGCGGTCAACGCGCCCTCGACCTTGACGTCGAACCAGCTCTCGATGGAGCGCGAGACGAACTGGTAGGACACCACGTAGATCAGCAGCCCGGGGATCACGCCCACCAGCCCGAAGATGCCCGCGAGCTTGAGCAGCAGCCGGCTGCCGAAGCGCCCCCGCCTCAGGCGCACCACCAGGCGCAGGGCGCCCCAGACCAACACGGCCAGCAGCACCAGCGCCACCAGTACGTTCACGCCCAGCAGCCAGGCGAAGTTGCGTTCGTACAGGTCACGGTTGTTGGTGGCCAGCGTCAGCAGGAACAGCAGCACCAATGCGATGGCGCACATCAGACCCGTGCCGAGGCCCAGCGCCCATCGCACGGCGCGTGCGCGTGTCTCTGCGCGGCGGGCCGAACCCGCGGGACGCGGATCGCCCGCTTTCACCGCGCAGCCTCCACCACGCTCAGCGGCACGCTGCGCGCAAGCACCATGTTCCAGCCCGAGCGGCCCACCGCACCGATCTGCAAGGGCCGGGGCAACTGCGAGGTATCCAGCCGGAACTGGAAGTTCATGACGTAGGTCACGCCTTCATCGACCTGCCCCTCGTCGGCGATCTTCCAGCGCGCGATGCGCTGCATCGATGCCAGCGCATCCTGCAACGTGTCAAAATTTTGGCCCAGCGACACGCCCAGGCCCGACGGTGCAAAGGGCGTGGACGACTGCACCACACGCCAGCGCCGCGTAAGGGGCTGGTAGCTCAACCGCAGAAAACGGCTGGCCTGCGCCACCACTTTGTCGGACCAGTACCAGCGCTGGCGCACCACCTCGGCCTCGGTGATGAAGAACACGGAAATGCCCTTGTAGAGCGCATCCTTGACGAGTTCGGGGAGTTCCAGCTGCAGCGTGGCCGACAGATACAGTCCCTCGGGCAGAGGGTCGAGTTGCAATTCAATAATCTCGCCGTGCTGCTGGGCGTGGGCGGCGGGAATGGCCGCGATCCACAGCGCCAGCAGACAAACCAGCGCGGCCCACAGCCAGCCCGGCCTGCGCAGACCGGCACGTTCAGGCGGGGGCCTTGTGCAACAGGGCGTAAAAGAAACCGTCGTGTTCACCCGGCCCATTGTCACGGAGCCCGTCGCGCTTGTCTGGGCTGCCGGGGAATAAATGGCCCGGCGACGGCAGCAGGCGTGCGTCAGTGTTGTGCGCAAGAAACGCTGCGATCTGCCCGTCGCCCTCGGCCCGGAACACCGAACAGGTGCAATACAGCAGCCGCCCGCCGGGGCGCAGCAGCGGCCACAGCGCCGCCAACAGACGCGACTGCTGCGCGGCCAGCTGGGCCACGTCGCTCTCGCGCCGCAGCCAGCGCACGTCGGGATGGCGGCGCACGATGCCCGAGGCGGTACAGGGCGCGTCGAGCAAGATCGCGTCGAACAGCTCACCACCGCTGGCCTGCTGCCACCAGTCGGCGGGCACGGCGGCATCGGTCACCAGCACCTGGGCGCTCAGCCCCAGGCGATGCAGGTTGTCATGGATGCGCTCGGCGCGTGCCGCATCCACCTCTAACGCGGTGACCCGCCAGGGGGCCCGCAGTGCGGCGGCCCATTCCAGCAAATGGGCGGTCTTGCCGCCGGGGGCGGCGCAGGCATCCAATAAGCGCAGCGGCTGCGCGGCGTCCAGCCCGTTGAGCAGCAGCGGCGCCGCCATCTGCGCGGCGGCATCCTGCACCGAGACAACACCCTCTGCAAAGCCAGGCAGTTGCTGCACCGGCACGGGGCGTGCCAGCGCCAGCCCTTCGGGGCCTACCGCCATCGCTTCAATATTGATAGCTTCTAACGCTTGCTGGTAAAGCGCTGGAGTGCTTTTTGACTTAGAAATCCGCAGCACCATGGGCGCGGGCGCATTGTTCGCCTGCAGGATCTGCTGCCACTGATTGGGGTGGTCGCGGCGCAGGCGCTGGATCCACCATGTGGGGTGGTTCCACACGGCGACCTCGTCGCCCTGCGTGGCGGCCACCAGCGTGTCGCGCTCACGCAGGAAGCGCCGCAGGCAGGCGTTGACGAAAGACGCCTGCGCCCGCGTCGCGGGGTGGCGCTTGGCGGCCTCGACCGCCTGGTTGACCAGGGTGAACGGCGCGTAGGGAGCAGTCTGCGGGTCCCAGGCCAGTGCCAGGGCGGTGCACAGCAGCGCATCCACCCGCGGCGGTGGGTTGCGGGGTGCCAGCTGGCGGCGCAAGGCCTGCGCGCGCCCCAGGTGGCGCAGCACCTGGAACAGCAGCGCCTGCACGCCGGGGCGCAGCGCGGCAGCCGTGGTCTCCAGCGCCACGGTGCCCGACTGTCCTGCGCGCACCGCCTGCAGCGCCAAGGCGGTGGCGTCCAGCAACTGGCTCAACGCAACCGCGGGAGCCCCCTGCGTCGGGATGGAAGTAGGCTTGTTCACAGCGTCTGCGCCTTCTTGAAGCCGAACAGCCACGCCAGCAGGCTGGCGGGAAACTGGGCGATGGCATGGTTGTACTGAGCCACGGCATCGTTGAACAGGCGGCGCGCCTCGTCGCTGTGCAGCGCCACCTGTTCGCGCCGCACCACCCATGGGGCGAGTGCAGGGGGTGCCACACCTTCGCTCACCTGCGCGGCTTCGCGCACAACGGTCTGCCAGGCGTTCTCCAACACCTGCGATGCGGCCGCCAAGGCGGCGGCGGCGCCGCTGTCCAGCGGGCGCGCGCGCGCTACTGCCAGCGAGGCGCCGAATTGCGTGGCCGCGGCCCAAAGGGCGGCATGGGCGTCGTGCGCGCCTGCCGCCGGCGCCGGTTCGTCGCCCACGATGGCCTGGACCGCGCCAGGCGCACCGTGCGCAGCCTCGTATTCACCCAGCAGGGCAATCCAGCGCACCATGTGGGTGTCCAGCCCGCCAAAGGCCTGCAGCGCCGCGGATCGCAGGCGGATGAGCCGGTTGTAGGCGCCCACGGCCCAGAACAGGAACAGGGCGAGAAGTATCCAGGTGGTCAACATGTTCACAGCCGGGGCTTCGCGCCAGCGGGCACGGCCCCTGCCAACCGAGGGATTGGTAACACGACAAAAAAGAAACTCCCGGCCTGCCGGATGGGCAAGCCGGGAGCGTTCAGTACCCGCATGCGAGAGGCGGGACTGGCAACGGCTTAATCAGCCGTGTCGGCGCTGCCGTCGATCTCGGCGGCTGCGTCGTCGGTGCCTGCAGAGGCCAGCTCGGCGGCTTCGGCATCCGCGATGGCGCGGCGCTCGGCCTCGTCCATGGCGTCCTTGGCCTTGCGCGCCTGGTGGTAAGCCAAGCCCGTGCCGGCGGGGATCAGACGGCCCACGATCACGTTCTCCTTCAGGCCGCGCAGCTCGTCGCGCTTGCCCATGATGGCAGCCTCGGTGAGCACGCGGGTCGTTTCCTGGAACGACGCGGCGGAGATGAACGAGTCGGTGGACAGCGACGCCTTGGTGATGCCCAGCAGTACGTTGGAGTACGTGGCAGGGAGCTTGCCTTCGGCCTGCAGCGCCTCGTTGGTGTTGAGGATCTCGGAACGCTCCACCTGCTCGCCGGCGATGTAGGTGGACTCGCCCGGGTTCTCGACCACGACGCGGCGCAGCATCTGGCGAACGATCACCTCGATGTGCTTGTCGTTGATCTTCACGCCTTGCAAGCGGTACACGTCCTGCACTTCGTCAACGATGTAGCGCGACAGCTCCTCGATGCCCAGCAGGCGCAGGATGTCCTGCGGATCGGCCGGGCCGTCGACGATCAGCTCGCCCTTGTTGACCACCTGGCCTTCGTGGACCAGCACGTTCTTTTCCTTGGGCACCAGCTCGTCCCAGACCTTGCCGTCCGGATCGGTGATCTGCAGGCGCACCTTGCCCTTGGTTTCCTTGCCGAAGGAGATCGTGCCGGTCATCTCGGCCAGCATGCCCTTGTCCTTGGGGCTGCGGGCTTCAAAGAGCTCGGCCACGCGCGGCAGACCGCCGGTAATGTCGCGGGTCTTCTGGCCTTCCATCGGGATGCGGGCCAGCACTTCGCCGGGGCCCACTTCCTGGCCGTCGCGCACCTGGATCAGCGCGCCGACCTGGAAGCCGATCGTCACCGAGTGGTCGGTACCGGGGATCTTCACCTCCTTGCCATCGGCGTCCACCAGCTTCACCTGCGGACGCACCACCTTGGCAGAGCCGCGGCGCTTGGGGTCGATCACCACCAGCGTGGACAGGCCCGTGACCTCGTCCACCTGCTTGGCCACCGTGAGGCCTTCCTCGACGTTCTCGAACTTCACCGTACCTGCGTACTCGGTGATGATCGGGCGCGTCAGCGGGTCCCAGTTGGCGAGGATGGTGCCGGCCTTGATGGTCTGGTCGGCCTTCACCGTCAGCGTCGCGCCGTACGGCACCTTGTGGCGCTCGCGCTCGCGGCCGTGCTCGTCCTGGATGATGATTTCACCCGAGCGCGCAATCACCACCAGCTCGCCCTTGGTGTTGGTCACGTAGCGCATCGTGGCGTTGAAGCCGATGATGCCGTTGGACTTGGCTTCCACACTGGACGCCACCGCCGCACGCGATGCCGCACCACCGATGTGGAACGTACGCATGGTCAGCTGCGTGCCGGGCTCGCCGATGGACTGCGCGGCGATCACGCCCACGGCTTCGCCGAGGTTGATCAGGCCGCCGCGGCCCAGGTCGCGGCCGTAGCACTTGGCGCACAGGCCGTAGCGGGTTTCGCAGGTCAGCGCGGTACGCACCTTCACTTCGTCCACGCCTGCGGCTTCGAGCTCTTCGATCAGGTCTTCGTCGAGCATCCGGCCCGGCTGCGCCAGCACGGCACGCGTTTCGGGGTGCAGCACTTCCTCGGCCGCGGTACGGCCCAGGATACGGTCGCGCAGGGACTCGATGACTTCACCGCCCTCGACGATGGCGCGCATCAGCGAACCATTCGAGGTGCCGCAGTCGTCCTCGGTCACCACCAGGTCCTGCGTCACGTCCACCAGGCGACGGGTCAGGTAGCCCGAGTTCGCGGTCTTCAACGCCGTATCCGCCAGGCCCTTACGGGCACCGTGGGTGGAGATGAAGTACTGCAACACGTTCAGGCCTTCGCGGAAGTTCGCGGTGATAGGCGTCTCGATGATCGAGCCATCGGGCTTGGCCATCAGGCCGCGCATACCGGCCAGCTGACGGATCTGGGCCGCCGAGCCGCGGGCGCCGGAGTCGGCCATCATGTAGATGGCGTTGAACGATTCCTCGTTCACTTCCTTGCCGTTGCGGTCGATGGTCTTCTGGACCTTGAGCTGGTCCATCATCACCTTGGACACGTCGTCGCCGGCCTTGCCCCAGATGTCCACCACCTTGTTGTAGCGCTCGCCGGCCGTCACCAGACCGGAGACGTACTGCTGCTCGATCTCCTTCACCTCGGCTTCGGCGCGGGCCAGGATCTCGGCCTTCTGCGGCGGCACCAGCATGTCGTCGATCGCCACGGAGAAGCCCGCGTGCGTGGCCAGGCGGAAGCCGTTTTGCAGCAGCTTGTCGGCGAACACCACGGTGTCCTTCAGGCCGCACTTGCGGAACGACGCGTTGATGAGCTTGGAGATTTCCTTCTTCTTCAGCGCCTTGTTCAGGTTGCTGAAGGGCAGGCCCTTGGGCAGGATTTCCGACAGCAGCGCACGGCCCACGGTGGTGTCCACGAGCTTGGTCTCGGGCACGAACTCACCCGTCGCCTTGTCCTTGGTCCACTCGGTCAGGCGCACGCTGATCTTGGCGTGCAGCTCGGCCTCGCCCGCATCCAGCGCGCGCTGGACTTCGCCGGTGTCGGCGAACACCAGGCCTTCGCCCTTGCCGTTGATCTTCTCGCGGGTGGCGTGGTACAGGCCCAGCACCACGTCCTGCGAGGGCACGATGGAGGGCTCGCCCGAGGCCGGGAACAGCACGTTGTTGGAGGCCAGCATCAGCGTGCGGGCTTCCAGCTGCGCTTCCACCGACAGCGGCACGTGCACGGCCATCTGGTCACCGTCGAAGTCGGCGTTGAACGCGGCGCAGACCAGCGGGTGCAGCTGGATGGCCTTGCCTTCGATCAGGATGGGCTCGAACGCCTGGATGCCCAGACGGTGCAGCGTGGGCGCACGGTTGAGCATCACCGGGTGTTCCTTGATGACCTCTTCCAGGATGTCCCACACCACGGGCGTGCCGGCTTCCACTTCCTTCTTGGCAGCCTTGATGGTCGTGGCAATGCCCATGGCCTCCAGGCGCGAGAAGATGAAGGGCTTGAACAGCTCCAGGGCCATCAGCTTGGGCAGGCCGCACTGGTGCAGCTTGAGCGTCGGACCCACGGTGATCACGGAACGGCCCGAGTAGTCCACACGCTTGCCCAGCAGGTTCTGGCGGAAGCGGCCCGACTTGCCCTTGATCATGTCGGCCAGCGACTTCAGGGCACGCTTGTTGGCGCCCGTCATCGCCTTGCCGCGGCGGCCATTGTCCAGCAGGCTGTCCACGGCTTCCTGCAGCATGCGCTTTTCGTTGCGCGCGATGATCTCGGGCGCCTTCAGCTCCAGCAGGCGGCGCAGACGCGAGTTGCGGTTGATGACGCGACGGTACAGGTCGTTCAGGTCCGACGTGGCGAAGCGGCCTCCGTCCAGCGGCACCAGCGGACGCAGGTCCGGCGGCAGCACGGGCAGCACTTCCAAGATCATCCACTCGGGCTTGATGCCGGACTTCTTGAAGGCCTCCAGCACCTTCAGGCGCTTGGCGTTCTTCTTGACCTTGACTTCGGAGCCCGTCAGGTCGCCGCGCAGCTTCTCGATCTCGATCTCGATGTCGATGCCTTCCAGCAGCTCCTTGATGCCCTCGGCGCCCATCTTGGCGACGAACTCGTCGCCGTATTCCTTGCGCTTGGCGTCGTAGTCGTCCTCGGACATGATGCCGAACTTCTTCAGCGGGGTCATGCCGGGGTCGGTCACCACGTAGGCTTCGAAGTACAGCACGCGCTCGATGTCGCGCAGCGTCATGTCCAGCACCAGGCCCAGGCGCGAGGGCAGCGACTTCAGGAACCAGATGTGGGCGCAGGGCGCGGCCAGGTCGATGTGGCCCATGCGCTCGCGGCGCACCTTGGTCTGCGTGACTTCAACGCCGCACTTTTCGCAGATCACGCCGCGGTGCTTCAGGCGCTTGTACTTGCCGCACAGGCATTCGTAGTCCTTGATGGGCCCGAAAATCTTGGCGCAGAACAGGCCGTCGCGCTCGGGCTTGAACGTGCGGTAGTTGATGGTCTCGGGCTTCTTCACTTCGCCGAAGGACCACGAACGGATCTTCTCGGGCGAAGCCATGCCGATCTTGATGGCATCGAAATGCTCATCGGGCGTGAATTGCTTGAACAGGTCGAGTAGCGATTTCATGTGACTCTTTCCTTTTCACCTAAAAACATAGCTGCTGGCGCTTGCCACATAAGGATTTGCAGCACAAAACATTTGCAAACCCAGACGAGGTGAGCGCCAGTCGCTCACTTTTTTAAAAACTCGATCCTGCTCAGGAACGTTCCAACTCGATGTCCAGGCCCAGCGAACGGATTTCCTTGACCAGCACGTTGAACGACTCCGGCATGCCGGCTTCGATCGCGTGTTCGCCCTTGACGATGTTCTCGTACACCTTGGTACGGCCCTGCACGTCGTCGGACTTCACCGTCAGCATTTCCTGCAGCACGTAGGCGGCGCCGTAGGCTTCCAGCGCCCACACTTCCATCTCCCCGAAGCGCTGGCCACCGAACTGCGCCTTGCCGCCCAGCGGTTGCTGCGTGACGAGCGAGTACGGACCGGTCGAGCGGGCGTGCATCTTGTCGTCCACCAAGTGGTGCAGCTTCAGGTAGTGCATGTAGCCCACGGTCGTCGGGCGCTCGAAACGCTCGCCCGTGCGGCCGTCGTACAGGTACGCCTGCGTGCGCGTCTCGGTCAGGCCCTTGGCCTGGGCGAGGTCGTCCGGGTAGGCCAACTTGAGCATGTCCTTGATTTCCTCTTCGGACGCGCCGTCGAACACGGGCGATGCGAAGGGAACGCCCGAGGTCAGCTCGCGCGCCATGGCCAGGATTTCGTCATCGCTCAACTGCGACAGGTCTTCCTTGCGGCCGCGCGAGTTGTAGATCTCTTCCAGGAACTTGCGCAGCTCAGCCGTCTTGGCCTCGCGCTGCAGCATGTCGCCGATGCGCTGGCCCATGCCCTTGCCGGCCCAGCCCAGGTGAACTTCCAGCACCTGGCCGATGTTCATGCGCGAAGGCACGCCCAGCGGGTTGAGCACGATGTCGGCGGGGGTGCCGTCGGCCATGTAGGGCATGTCTTCGACCGGAACGATCTTGGACACCACGCCCTTGTTGCCGTGGCGGCCGGCCATCTTGTCGCCAGGCTGCAGGCGGCGCTTGACGGCCAGGTACACCTTGACCATCTTCAGCACGCCCGCGGGCAGTTCGTCGCCTTGGGTGAGCTTCTTGCGCTTTTCTTCAAAGGCCAGGTCGAAGCTGTGGCGGGTCTGCTCCAGCGCGTTCTTGATGGACTCCAGCTGCGTGGCGACCTCTTCCTCGGCGGGGCGGATGTCGAACCAGTGGAACTTCTCCACCGAGGCCAGGTAGGCCTTGTCGATCTTCGTACCCTTGGCGAGTTTTTGCGGGCCGCCGTTGGCCACGCGGCCGGTCAGCAGCTTCTCGATACGGTCGAACGCGTCGGCCTCCACGATGCGCAACTGGTCGTTCAGGTCCAGGCGGAAGCGCTTGAGTTCATCGTCGATGATCTGCTGGGCGCGCTTGTCGCGCTGGATGCCTTCACGGGTGAACACCTGCACGTCGATCACCGTGCCCTGCGAGCCCTGGTCCACGCGCAGCGAGGTGTCCTTCACATCGGACGCCTTCTCGCCGAAGATGGCGCGCAGCAGTTTCTCTTCAGGCGTGAGGGTGGTTTCGCCCTTGGGCGTGACCTTGCCGACCAGCGTGTCGCCGGGCTGCACTTCGGCGCCCACGTAGATGATGCCGGACTCGTCCAGACGGTTCAGCTGCTGCTCGGACAGGTTCGGGATGTCGCGGGTGATTTCTTCCGCGCCCAGCTTCGTGTCGCGGGCCATCACCACCAACTCCTCGATGTGGATCGAGGTGTAGCGGTCTTCGGCCACCACGCGCTCGCTGATCAGGATCGAGTCCTCGAAGTTGTAGCCGTTCCATGGCATGAACGCGATCAGCATGTTCTGGCCGATGGCGATCTCGCCCAGGTCGGTCGAGGCGCCGTCGGCAATCACGTCACCCTTGGCCAGCTTGTCGCCCTTCTTGACGATGGGGCGCTGGTGGATGTTGGTGTTCTGGTTGGAGCGCTGGTACTTGATGAGGTTGTAGATGTCCACGCCGACTTCACCGGCCACGGCTTCGTCGTCGTTCACACGCACCACGATACGGGTGGCGTCCACATAGTCCACCACGCCGCCGCGGTTGGCCGTCACCACGGTGCCAGAGTCCACGGCCGCCACGCGCTCGATACCCGTGCCCACCATGGGCTTCTCGGGACGCAGCACGGGCACGGCCTGGCGCGACATGTTGGCGCCCATCAGCGCGCGGTTCGCGTCGTCGTGCTCCAGGAACGGAACGAGCGAAGCCGCCACCGACACGATCTGTGCAGGCGACACGTCCATGTACTGCACACGGTCGGCGGACACCAGGGTCGATTCACCCTTCTCGCGCGCCGACACCAGGTCGCCCGTCAGACGCCCTTCGGCATCCAGCGTGGCGTTGGCCTGGGCGATGATGTACTTGCCTTCTTCGATGGCCGACAGGTAGTCGATTTCCATCGTGACCTTGCCGTCCACCACGCGGCGGTAGGGGGTCTCGATGAAGCCGTACTCGTTCAGGCGCGCGTACAGGGCCAGCGAGTTGATCAGACCGATGTTCGGACCTTCCGGCGTCTCGATCGGGCACACGCGGCCGTAGTGGGTCACGTGCACGTCGCGCACCTCGAAGCCGGCACGCTCACGGGTCAGACCGCCCGGGCCCAGGGCCGAAACACGGCGCTTGTGCGTGATCTCGGCCAGCGGGTTGGTCTGGTCCATGAACTGCGACAGCTGGGACGCACCGAAGAACTCCTTGAGCGCCGCGGAAATCGGCTTGGAGTTGATCAGGTCATGCGGCATCAGCGGCTCTTGCTCGGCCTGGCCCAGGCGCTCCTTCACGGCCTTTTCGATACGTGCCAGGCCCGTGCGGTACTGGTTTTCGGCCAGTTCACCCACGCAGCGCACGCGGCGGTTGCCCAGGTGGTCAATGTCGTCCACCTCGCCCTTGCCGTTGCGCAGGTCCACCAGGATTTTGACCACGGCCAGGATGTCGTCGTTGGACAGCACCATCGGGCCGGTGGCTTCGTCGCGGCCGATCTTGGCGTTGAACTTCATGCGGCCCACGCGCGACAGGTCGTACGTGTCGGGGTTGTAGAACAGGCGCTGGAACAGGGCCTGCACGGCATCCTCGGTCGGCGGCTCGCCGGGGCGCATCATGCGGTAGATAGCCACGCGCGCGGCGAATTCATCCACGGTTTCGTCGATGCGCAGCGTCTGCGAAATGTAGGCGCCTTGGTCGAGTTCGTTGGTGTAGATGACCTGGAGGTCCTGCACGCCAGCAGCGCGCAGCTTCTTGAGCAACGCCTCGGTCAGCTCTTCGTTGGCCTTGGCCAGGATCTCGCCGGTGTCGCCGTCTACGATGTTGCGGGCCACCACGCGGCCGATGAGGAAGTCCTCAGGCACGCTGATGTGCGTGGTGCCGGACTGCTCCAGTTCGCGCGTGTGGCGCGCCGTCACGCGCTTGTCCTTGGCCACAATCACCTTGCCGGCCTTGTCGGTGATGTCGAAGCGCGCCACCTCGCCACGCAGGCGCTCGGGCACGAACTCCAGCTGAGCACCGCTGTCCATCAGGCGGAAGTTGTCGTTGACGAAGAAGTTCGCCAGGATGGACTCGGGGTTCAGGCCGATGGCCTTGAGCAGGATCGTGACCGGCATCTTGCGGCGACGGTCCACGCGGAAGTACAGGATGTCCTTCGGGTCGAATTCGAAGTCCAGCCAGGAGCCGCGGTAGGGGATGATGCGCGCAGAGAACAGCAACTTGCCCGAGCTGTGGGTCTTGCCCTTGTCGTGCTCGAAGAACACACCTGGCGAGCGGTGCAGCTGGGAGACGATCACACGCTCGGTGCCGTTGATGATGAAGGAGCCCTTATCAGTCATCAGGGGCACTTCGCCCATGTAGACCTCCTGCTCCTTCACTTCCTTGACCACCTTGGACTGCGAGGTCGAGGACTCGCGGTCGTAGATGATCAACTGCACCTTGGCACGCACGGCCGATGCAAAAGTCAAGCCGCGGGTCTGGCATTCGCGCACGTCGAACGCCGGCTTGGCCAGGTTGTATTCAACGAACTTCATCTCCACGAAGCCGTTGTGGGAAACGATGGGGAACGCGGAGTTGAATGCGGCCTGCAGGCCTTCGATGCTGCGTTTTTGCGGGGCCGTGTCGGCCTGCAGGAACGCGGTATAGGCATCCCGCTGCATCTGCAGCAGGTACGGGACCTTGAGCACACTGTCGCGGCTACCGAAGCTCTTGCGAATGCGCTTGCGTTCGGTATAACTGTACGTGGATGTTTGGGCCATGAGATCTCCGGGCAAGGACATGGAATGGGATCTTCGACGACTGCCCTGCAAGGCGGCCACCTTGCAGGCTTGGCGGTTGGCCACTACCAACCATGGCGGACGGCGATGCGTTGCACATCGCCCGAACCAAGGCGTCTTCTGCTGTCGGATGGTTCAGAAGACACTAGAAAACAGTCCACGGGGGCCGCTTTCTGGTGCGCTCTAAAGTGCGTCCCATAAGCACCAAAGGCTGGAGGCCTTTTGCAAGACCCCCAGCCCAGGAGACAAGGTCGATTACTTGAGTTCGGCCTTGGCGCCGGCTTCCACCAGCTTCTTGACGGCAGCTTCGGCGTCAGCCTTGGCAATGCCTTCCTTGACGTTCTTGGGAGCGCCGTCCACCAGGTCCTTGGCTTCCTTGAGGCCCAGACCGGTGATTTCGCGCACTGCCTTGATGACCGCCACCTTGTTGGCGCCGGCGTCAGCCAGCACCACGTTGAATTCGGTCTTTTCTTCAGCAGCTGCAGCACCGCCGCCGGCAGCGCCGCCAGCAGCGGGAGCAGCCATAGCGGCAGCGCTCACGCCGAACTTCTCTTCAATGGCCTTCACCAGGTCATTGAGTTCCAGGACCGTCATGCTGTCCAGCGCGGTCAAGAATGCGTCTTTATCGAATGCCATTTTGATTTCCTAACAATTGGTTGAGAGGGGGGACGATTGCCACGCTGCCTCAGGCAGCAGCAGGCTCGCCTTCGCCTTTTTTGGCCGCCAGGGCACCCAGCACCACGGCGGTGCGGGAGATCGGCGACATCAGCAAGCCACACAGCTGGGCCAGCAGCACTTCCTTGGTAGGAATGTTGGCCAGTTGCTTCACGCCGTTCACGTCCAGGGCCTTGCCCGCGAAAGCGCCGCCGCGAATCACCAGCTTGTCGTTGGTTTTCGCGAAATCGGCCACCACCTTGGCGGCGGCCACAGCGTCTTCGGAGAAGCCATAGATCAGAGGACCGGTCATCTGGTCGGCCACCACGTCAAACTGGCTGCCAGCCACAGCACGGCGGGCCAGGGTGTTCTTCAGAACACTCAGGCTCACACCCTTGCTGCGAGCTTCCACGCGCAGTTTGGTCATGTCGGCCACCGTGATGCCACGGTATTCCGCGATCACGAGCGTTTGAGCTTTAGCGGCGAGGCTGGTCACTTCATTGATGACCGCTTCTTTCTCACTGCGATTAAGACTCAAGGTCTACTCCTTCATATGCGCACTTCGGACAAGCCTCCGTGCGCGCTCTTGTTGCAGCGACCAACTGTTTTGGAACATGCATTCCATCTGCAGCGGGATCGCCATCTGCGTTGGCCTCCAAAGGTTTAAGTGCACCTTGCACACCAACGGTCTTGGATGGCCTGCCAGCCCTCAAAGGAGCTGTCAGCCCACCACATCAGACCTGCCGCCCTCATGGGCACCACGCCTGAAGATTTCGCAATTACGCTGCGATGGTCTGCGTATCCACGCGGACGCCGACGCCCATCGTGGACGACACGGCTACCTTGCGCAGGTACACGCCCTTGCTGGTCGCAGGCTTGGCCTTGTTCAGCGCTTCGATCAGAGCTGCCAGGTTGCCCTGCAACTTGTCGTTGTCGAACGACCGACGGCCAATGGTGCTGTGCACGATACCGGCCTTGTCGACACGGAACTGCACCTGACCCGCCTTGGCGTTCTTCACGGCCGTCGCCACATCCGGCGTCACCGTGCCTACCTTGGGGTTCGGCATCAGACCGCGGGGGCCCAGGATCTGGCCCAGCGTACCCACGACGCGCATGGCATCGGGAGCAGCGATCACCACGTCGAACGGCATATCTCCAGCCTTGACCTGAGCGGCCAGGTCGTCCATGCCCACGATGTCGGCACCTGCGGCCTTGGCTTCTTCTGCCTTGGCGCCTTGGGCGAACACGGCAACGCGCGTCGTTTTGCCCGTGCCATTCGGCAGCACCACGGCACCACGCACCACTTGGTCCGACTTCTTGGCATCCACGCCGAGTTGCACAGCAACATCGATGGATTCGTCGAACTTAGCAGTAGCGGCTTCCTTCACCAGAGCCACCGCCTCAGCGAAAGCGTACAGCTTGGTAGAGTCCACCTTGCCCTGCAGGGCCTTTTGCTTCTTGGTCAGCTTTGCCATTTACAGACCCTCCACCGTCACGCCCATCGAGCGAGCAGAACCAGCCAGCGTGCGCACTGCCGCGTCAACGCTAGCAGCATTCATGTCCTTGAGCTTGGTCTTGGCGATCTCTTCGAGCTGTGCACGGGTGATCTTGCCCACCTTGGTGCTCAAGGCATTGGAGGAGCCCTTGTCCAGCTTGATCGCCTTCTTGATCAGCACCGTTGCGGGCGGCGTCTTGATGACGAAAGTAAAGCTCTTGTCTGCAAAAGCCGTGATCACCACGGGCAGCGGCAGACCAGGCTCGACACCTTGGGTCTGCGCGTTGAACGCCTTGCAGAACTCCATGATGTTGAGACCGCGTTGGCCCAGCGCGGGACCAATCGGAGGGGAGGGATTGGCCTTACCAGCTGGCACTTGCAGCTTGATGAAGCCGACGATTTTTTTCGCCATGTTTGCTCCTTGCGGGTATTAACGCCTGATCGTTCACCAGGCTCCCCGGGGTTATCGACTCTCTTCTCTCATCGCACCGAGTCGAAAAGCGCGAATACTTCACTGACGCTCAGGTCTTTTCGACCTGGGCAAATTCCAGTTCCACCGGGGTGGAGCGGCCAAAGATCATCACAGAAACGCGCAAGCGGTTCTTCTCGTAATTCACTTCTTCTACGGAGCCGTTGAAATCGGTGAACGGACCTTCCTTGACCCGCACCAACTCGCCCACCATGAATTCGATCTTGTGGCGCGGCTTGTCCGTTCCCTGCTGCATCTGGCTGACAATCTTCTGCACCTCTTCTTCGGAAATAGGCGCAGGGCGGTTCTTCACCCCGCCCACGAATCCTGTCACTTTGCTGGTGTGCTTCACCAAGTGCCAGGTGTCATCGTCCATCACCATTTCGACGAACACATAACCAGGGAAAAGGCGACGCTCGGTAGTCTTGCGCTGCCCATTCTTCATTTCCACCACTTCTTCAGTGGGCACCAGAATGCGGCCGAACTTTTGCTGCATACCGGCACGCGCAATGCGTTCCTGGATGTTGCGCTCCACCGCCTTCTCCATACCAGAATAGGCATGAACGATGTACCAGCGCAGATCTGGATTCACCGCAACATCCACCGGAGGCTGCACACCATTCGTGTCCACGGCATCCACCATCACTTCCTCCAGCCCAAGATCAAGTCGTACAGAACCCATTCCAAGGTCTTGTCCGTGAACCAAAGGAACAGCGCCATCACCACCACAAAAGCGAACACATAGCCCGTCATTTGCAGCGTTTCCTTGCGCGTGGGCCAGACGACCTTCTTGACCTCACGCCACGCATCGCTTGCAAACCCGACGAACTGGCGTCCATGCTCGGAAACGAGAAAGACCGCCACAGCCAGCACTAGCCCCAACAGCAACACCCCCCATTGAATAAGGGGCCCTTGCTTACCCAGCAAATAGAAACCGGCAATGGACGCGAGAACAATCGCCACTGCCGCGAACAACTTTGCCTTGTCCGCACCAGTCGTGACCGTCTCAACCTGGGATGTGGCCATAGATAAATTCGCCTATTTGATCGCGCCTTACAAGACGCCGAAGCCCGCCAGGGGCTGGCGGGCTTGTTTTGTTACCACCCTGAAGTGGCAGGGGCAGTAGGAATCGAACCTACAACCTTCGGTTTTGGAGACCGACGCTCTGCCAATTGAGCTATACCCCTTCGATCCCCACTAGATTACGCAATGATCTTGGCAACGACGCCGGCGCCCACGGTACGGCCGCCTTCGCGGATAGCGAAGCGCAGGCCTTCTTCCATGGCGATGGGGTT
>RJVL01000010.1 GCA_003755025.1 Diaphorobacter nitroreducens
TTCATGCTCATCTTCACGTTCGCGATGTCTACGCCCGTGCCGTCCGACTTCACCCGGACCTTCACGTTGTAGTCCACCACGCGCTTGACGGGGACGAGGATTTTCATAACAAGTCTCTTTCTGCTGGGTTATCGGAGCATGCCCGCCAGGCGCTGGGAGATCAGCGCTTCGGCCTGGGACATGATGGAGTCGATGAGCTGCTGCACGGTGGGCACGTCATGGATCAGCCCGGCAACCATGCCGCAGGACCACACGCCGGCCTGCATGTCGCCCTGCTGCATGATGCGCGGGTAGACGCCGGCCACCTCGGGCGCAATGTCCGCGAAGGTGATGGCGGCGCCCAGTGCGCGCTCCTTGTCCAGCACGCGCTCGGTGGCGCTGTTGGTGAGCACGCGCTCGGTATTGCGCAGCGGGCGCATGATGAGCCGCGTATCCAGTTCGGAGGCCGCAACGATCGCCTGCTTGACGTTCTCGTGCACCGGCGCTTCCTGGGTGGCGATGAAGCGCGTGCCCATGTTGATGCCGTCAGCGCCAAGCGCCAGCGCAGCCACCAGGCTGCGCCCATCGGCCATGCCGCCCGAGGCGACGAAGGGGATCTTGAGTTCTTCGGCCGCGCGCGGCAGCAGGATGAAGTTGGGAATGTCGTCCTCGCCCGGGTGGCCGCCGCATTCAAAGCCGTCCACGCTGATCGCGTCGCAGCCGATGGACTCGGCCTTGAGCGCGTGGCGCACCGAGGTGCACTTGTGGATGACCTTGATGCCGGCCTCCTTCAGCGCGGGCATCCACTTCTGCGGGTTGTTGCCTGCCGTCTCGACGATCTTCACGCCACCCTCGATGATCGCCTTCACATAGCCCGGGTAGTCGGGCGGATTCACCGACGGCAGGAACGTGAGGTTCACGCCAAACGGCTTGTCGGTCATCGTGCGGCAGCGTGCGATCTCCTGCGCCAGCAACTCGGGCGTCTTCTGCGTGAGGCCGGTGATGATGCCCAGCCCGCCGGCATTGGAGACGGCTGCGGCCAGCTCGGCATACCCCACGTGGTGCATGCCGCCCTGGAGGATCGGGTGCTCTATGCCGAAGAGCTCGGTGATGCGGGTCTTCATGGCGCGCTCGCTCAGTCGTTGGCGATGCCCTTGTCGCGGATCACCTGGCCCCAGCGGGTGTAGTCCTGCTGCACGCGCTGGCCCATCTGGACGGGATCCATGAAATGGGCAATGGCCCCGGCGCCCAGCAGGCGGTCCTGCACTTCCTTCTCGGCCAGGATCTGGCGCACCTCATGGGCCACGCGGTCCACGACGGCCTTGGGCGTGCCCGAGGGCGCCACCAAGCCGCCCCAGGACACGGCCTCGTAGCCCTTGAAGCCTTGCTCGGCAATGGTCTTCACATCGGGCACCACGCCCACGCGCTGGGGCGATCCCACGGCGATGGCGCGCAGCTTGCCGGCCTGGATGTGCGGCAGTGCGGCGATGAGGTCCGAGTACATCACGGGCACCTGGCCGCCGATGGTGTCGGTGATGGCAGGGGCGCTGCCCTTGTAGGGCACGTGCTGCATGTCGAAGCCGCCCATCTGCTTGAGCAGTTCCATGCTCAGGTGGCCGAAGCTGCCCGTGCCCGAGCTGGTGTAATTCATCGGCACCTTCTGCGCCTTGGCATGCTGGATGAGCGAGCCCAGGTCGGTCACGTTGGGCAGCTGCGTGGGGTTCACCACGACCACGATGGGCAGGTCGTACACCATGGCCACGGGGGTGAAGTCCTTCACCGTGTCGTAGCCCGCCTTCTTGTACAGATGCGGCGCCAGCAGCGTGGGGGTGGCCAGCATCATCAGCGTGTAGCCGTCGGCCGGGCTCTTGGCGACCTGTGCGGCAGCGATCGAGCCGGAGGCACCCGCGCGGTTTTCCACCACCACGGGCTGCTTGAGACGGTCGGCCAGCTTCTGGCCCACGATGCGCGAGGCCGTGTCGGTGGGTCCGCCCGCCGGGAATGGGACGATCAGCTTGACCATCTTGTCGGGCCAGGCGGCCTGCGCCATGGCTCCGCCGGCCACACTGGCGAGCAGGGGCGCGGCGGCCAGGGCCAGTGCGGTGCGGCGGGTAATTGCAGAAAATTTCATGACGTCTCCTAGAATAAAAAAAGGTTCCAGCGCTTACCCATCAAGCGCTGGCAGCTATCTTTTAGATAGCTCACTGCGGCGGCAGCGTGAGCACGCCCTGCGCCTGCAAGGCCTGCAGCTGCTCATCGCTGAGCGCCAGCAGCCGGTGCAAGACCTCACGCGTGCCCTCTCCCAGCGTGGGCGGGGCATTGCGGATCGGCAGGCGCTGGCCGTCCAGCCGGTACGGCGGCGCGAACACCGGCGTGGTGCCCTCGACGGGGTGCGGCATGTCCTGCACCAGGCGGCCGCGGCGCGTGCGCTCGCTGGTCAGCGCTTCGTGCAGGCCTGCCACCTTGCCGCAGGGGATGCCGGCCGCGGTCAGGCGCTGCAGCAGCAGGTCGCGCGGGAAGGTGGCGATCAGCTCCTTGAGCATGGGACCCAGCTCCAGCCGGTGCTTGGCGCGGTTCACGTTGGTGGCAAAGCGCGGGTCCTCGACGATGTCGGGCCGCTCGATCACCTGGCGGCAGAACTTGTCGAACTGCGCGTTGTTGCCCACTGCAATGATCAGCGGGCCGTCAGCGGAGTCGTACATGCCGTACGGCACGATGGACGGGTGCGCGTTGCCGTAGCGCTCGGGGTCGTGGCCGAGCTTGAGCGCGTCCAGGCCGTAATAGCCGGTGATGGTGAGGCCGCAGTCGTACAGCGCCATCTCGATCAGGCGCCCGCGCCCCGTTCTGCTGCGCTGGAACAGCGCCGCCAGCACGGCCTGGCCGGCGTACATGCCGGTCATCAGGTCCACCACGGCGACACCGAACTTCAGCGGCGGCGTGCCCGCCTCGCCGTTGAGCGCCATGAGGCCGGTCTCGCCCTGGATCACCAGGTCGTAGCCGGGGCGCTTGGCCTCGGGGCCGCTGGTGTCGTAGCCGGCCACGGCGCAGTAGATGAGGTCGGGCTTGAGGGCCTTGAGCTGCTCGTAGCCCAGGCCCAGCTTCTCGGCGCCACCGGTCTTGAAGTTGTGGATCACCACGTCGCACTGCGGCAGCAGCTCGTGGACGATCTTCAGCCCCTCGGGGCTTTGCAGGTCGAGGGTGATGGACCGCTTGTTGCGGTTCATGCTGTTGTAGTAGGTGGTCTCGGTCTTGCCGATGCGCATGCCCCAGTCGCGGGTATCGTCGCCGCGACCCGGGTGTTCCACCTTGATGACCTCGGCCCCCAGGTCCGCCAGTACCTGGCCGCACAGCGGCCCGGCGAACACGCGGGAAAGATCAAGCACCCTCACGCCGTCGAGCGGAAAGTCGATGTCGTGGGTCGGTGCGTTGGATGCCATGGGCTTGTCTCCTTGGATATCGGCCAATACGAAAATCAGTGCGCGCCGCGCAGTTTCGTGTAATCGGGTGCGCGCTTTTCCAGAAAGGCCCCGATGCCCTCGCGCGATTCGGCGGTCTCCTGCGCGCGCACCATGCACTGCGCCTCCAGCTCCAGCTGCTGCTCCAGCGTGTTGCGCGGCGCGGCGCGGCACAGCTCCTTGATGCGGGCCATGGTCCACGCGGGGCCGCTGGCCACCTGCGCGGCCAGCGCCACCGCATCGGCCAGTGCCTGCCCGGGCTCGCACAGCCGGTTCACCGGGCCGAGCTGGTGCATGCGCTCGCCGCTGATGCGCTCACCCGTCAGGCACAGCTCGGTGAGCACCTGGCGGGAGACGAACTCGGCCAGGAAAGCCGTGGCGCCGCCGTCGGGCGTGAGGCCCACCTTGACGTAGGCCACGGAGAACACCGCGTTCTTTGCCGCCACCAGCATGTCGCAGGCCAGCGCCAGCGACAGGCCGGCGCCCGCGGCCGCGCCCTCCACCGCGGCGATCACGGGCTTGGGGCAGTCACGCACGGCGCGGATCAGGTCGTGCAGGCCTTCCAGCTTGGCGCGGCGCTCCGCGATGGGCAGCTCGCGGCGCTTGGCCAGCTGGCGCAGATCGCCGCCTGCGCAGAAGTGCCCGCCCTCACCGGTCAGCACCACGGCGCCGATGGTGGGGTCTGCCACCGCGTCCACCAGGGCCTGGGTGACGGCGGCATAGAACGCGGGCGACAACGCATTGCGCGCCGCCACATTGTTGTGGGACAACACGAGCACCGCGCCTTCGCGGCGGGTGAGCAGGACGCCGTCTGGCGCGCCATCCAGGGCTTTGTCGGTCACGGGCATCTCCTATGCTATTTATTTTGTAGCTATCCGCGCTTGATGCGCAATGGCTCGTGGCTATTTTTATGCTTAACCCCCTCTTCCAACGAAGAAGGGGCTCCAGAGAACCGCCTCAGGCCGCCAGGGCCATGAAGCGCTGCAGGTGGTGGTCCTCGTCGCCAAACTGGTGGTCGATCATCACCAGGCGCTTGGCGTAGTGCGCCAGCGGCAGTTCCCAGGTCATGCCGATGCCGCCGTGCAGCTGGATGCTCTCCTCGGCCACCTGCGTGCCCACGTAGCCCACGGTGTACTTGGCGGCGGACAGCGCCCGGTCGCGCGCGGCCCCCTGGGCGTTGTCGATGGCGTCGGCGGCGTTGATCACGGCCGAGCGCGCCTGCTCGACTTCCAGCAGCAGGTCGGCCATGCGGTGCTGCAGGGCCTGGAAGGTGCCGATGGCCACGCCGAACTGCTTGCGCGTGCGCAGGTATTCCAGCGTCTGGTCCTTGGCCACGTCCATCGCGCCCAGCGACTCGGCGGACAGCGCCAGCAGCGCATAGCCCGCGATGTGCTGCAGCACGGCGTGGCCCTCGCCCTCGGCGCCCAGCAGCGCGTCGGCCGGCAGTTGCACATTGTTGAAGGTGAGTTCGGCCGCACGGCCGCCCTCGAAGCGGTTGTAGGCGCGCTTGGCAATACCGGCCGCGTTGCCATCGACCAGGAACAGGCTGATGCCCGCCTCGTCCAGCGGCCCGCAGGCCGTGCGTGCCGAGACCAGCAGCAGGTCGGCCTTCTCGCCGAAGGCCACCACGCCCTTGGCGCCGTTCAGCTCCCAACCGCTGGCCGTGCGTGCGGCAGTGGTGGTCACGCGGTTCAGCTCGTAGTGGCCGCCGGGCTCGTCATGCGCCAGCGCGGCGATGGCGGTGCCGGCCACGAGGTCTTCCAGCCGCGCCTTCTGCGCGTCGCTGCCCGCGGCGATCAGCGCCTGGCCCACCACCAGCGCGCCCAGCAGGGGTTCGGCCACCAGGCCGCGGCCCAGGCTCTCGAACACCACGCTGATGTCAAAGCCCGCGCCGCCAAAGCCGCCTTCGGACTCGGGAAACAGCGCGCCGATGGCGCCCAGTTCGGCCAGCTGCGCATACACCTGCGGGCTGTGGCCCTCGTCGCCATAGGCGATGCGGTTGCGCGCCTCGATGGCGTACTGCTCGGAGACGAAGCGGCCGAGCGTGTCCGCCAGCATGCGGCGGTCTTCGGTGTGTGCGAAGTTCATGTGCTTTTCTTCCCGCGCGGTTCGGTCACAGGCCCAGGATCATCTTGGAGATGATGTTCTTCTGGATTTCGTTGGAGCCGCCGAAGATCGACAGCTTGCGGTAGTTGAAGTAGCTGGCCGCGGCGGTGGCCGCCTCGTCGATGCCGCCCACGGGCGCCTCGTTCCAGCCCTCGTACTGGGCCTCGTCGATGTAGGGCACGGCATACGGCCCCATGGCGCGGCGGATCAGCGACAGGATTTCCTGGCGGATCTCGGTGCCGCGGATCTTCAGCATGGAGCTTTCCGCACCGGGCACGCCGCCGCCGGCCACGGCGGCGATCACGCGCAGGTTGGTGGTCTTCATGTTTTCCAGGTCGATCTCCACGCGCGCCATGCGCGCGGCGAACAGCGGGTCCTGGCTCAAAGGCTTGCCGTTCTTGTGCACCTTGGCGGCGATGACCTTGAGCTTGGCCAGCGCCGAGATGCAAAAGCCCACGCCGGCGATGCCGGTGCGCTCATACGTCAGCAGGTACTTGGCGTAGGTCCAGCCCTTGTTCTCTTCGCCGACCAGGTTTTCCACGGGCACCTTCACGTCGGTGAAGAAGACTTCGTTGACTTCCTTGTCGCCGTCCAGCGTGCGGATGGGGCGCAGCTCCACGCCGGGCGCCGTCATGTCCACCAGCAGGAAGCTGATACCGGCCTGCGCCTTGGCGTCCTTGTTGGTGCGCACCAGGCAGAAGATCATGTTGGCGTGCTGGCCCTGGGTGGTCCAGGTCTTTTGCCCGTTGACGATGTAGTGGTCGCCGTCGCGCACGGCCGTGGTCTTGACCGAGGCCAGATCCGAGCCCGCGCCAGGCTCCGAATAGCCCTGGCACCACCAGTCATCGCCGTTCAGGATGCGGGGCAGCCAGTACTTTTTTTGCTGCTCGTTGCCGTACTTGATCAGCACCGGGCCGAGCATGTTCACGCCAAACGGCACGATGCGCGGGCCGCCGGCCAGCGCGCATTCGGTGTCGAAGATGAACTTCTGCACCGCGCCCCAGCCGGGGCCGCCGTGCTCCTGGGGCCAATGGTTGGCCAGCCAGCCGCGCTCGTTGAGGATGGCGTGCCATTCCTCCTGGTCTTCCTTGGTCAGGCGCTGGCCGGCCTTGACCTTGGCGGCGATGCGCGCGGGCAGCTTGTCTTTCAGGAACGCACGCACTTCGTCGCGAAATGCCTGCTCCTCGGGGGTGAATTGCAGATCCATGGGAGTCTCTTCAGAAAATTTCAAACAGCCCGGCCGCGCCCTGGCCGCCGCCGATGCACATGGTCACCACGGCCCACTTCACGGACGGGTCCTTGGCCTTGCGGCGCTGGCCTTCCAGCAAGACGTGGCCGGCCAGCCGCGCGCCCGTCATACCGAACGGGTGGCCGATGGAAATCGCGCCGCCGTTGACGTTCAGCCGCTCCATGGGAATGCCCAGTTGCCGCTGGCAGTACAGGGCCTGCGAGGCAAAGGCCTCGTTCAGCTCCCACAGGGCGATGTCTTCGACCTTCAGGCCCGCGCGCTCCAGCAGGCGCGGCACGGCGAACACGGGGCCGATGCCCATCTCGTCGGGCTCGCAGCCCGCCACCGCAAATCCGCGGAAGGCGCCCAGGGCCTGCAGGCCGCGGCGCTCGGCCTCTTTGGCTTCCATCATCACGCAGGCGGCCGAGCCGTCGGACAGCTGCGAGGCATTGCCCGCGGTGACGAACTTGCCCGCGCCCTTCACGGGCTCCAGCTTGGCCAGGCCTTCGAGCGTGGTGCCGGGGCGGTTGCAGTTGTCCATGGTGGCGACCACCTCGCGGTAGGTCACCTCGCCGGTTTCCTTGTTCTTCTCGGCCATGGTGGTGGCGCAGGGCACGATCTCGTTTTCGAACACGCCACTGGCCTGCGCGGCCGCCGTGCGCTGCTGGCTTTGCAGCGAAAACGCGTCCTGGTCCTCGCGCGTGATGCCGTAGCGCTGGGCCACCACGTCGGCGGTGTCGATCATCTCCATGAACAGCGCGGGCTTGTGCTCCACCAGCCAGGGGTCCAGGTGCGAGGCGCCGCTGCGACCGGCGGGGTTCATGAGCGAGATGCTCTCCACGCCGCCGGCGACCATGGCCGGCACGCCCTCCAGCACGATGCGCCCGGCCGCCACGGCGATCGCCTGCAGGCCCGAGGAGCAGAAGCGGTTGATCACCGTGCCGCCCACCGTCACCGGCAGGCCGGCGCGAAGCGCAGTCTGGCGGCCGATGTTGCGGCCGGTGGTGCCCTCGGGGTAGCCACAGCCCCAGACCAGGTCTTCGATCAGGCCGGGGTCGATGCCGGCGCGCTGCACGGCAGCCTGCACCGAGAAGGCCCCCAGCTGGGCGCCCGGGGTTTGGTTGAATTCGCCGCGGTGCGACTTGGTGAGCGGCGTGCGGGCGGTGGAAACGATGACGGCTTCGCGCATGGCGGGTCTCCTGGGTGTCTCGGGATGCTGTGTTTTTGATAGCTGCTAGCGCTTGTTCAATGGGCCTTCAAGCATGAAAACCCCTTTAAACCTTTGAATGACAAGCGCTGACAGCTCCTGTTTTTGATAATCGGCCAGAGAATCAAGCTGCCTTGTTCAGGCTGTCGAAGTTGCGGCCCTCGGCCACCAGCTGTTCCAGCAGCGGCGCGGGCTTCCAGAACAGCGGGTCTTCCTTGGCGAAGGCGCGGATGTCGGCCAGCACCTTGTCCAGGCCCGTCATGTCGGCCCACTTCATCGGGCCGCCGCGCCAGCGCGGAAAACCGTAGCCGGACAGGAAGGTCACGTCCACATCCAGCGGGCGCAGGGCAATGCCCTCTTGCACCACCTTGGCGCCTTCGTTGACCATGGCGGCCATGTAGCGGCGCATGATCTCGTCGGCCGTGAATTGGCGCGGCGTGATGCCCTTCCTGGCGCGCTCGGCGTCCACGATGGCCAGCACCTCGGGGTCGGGCTGGCCCACGCGGGCGCCCTGCGGGTAGAGGTAAAAGCCCCGGCCGGTCTTCTGGCCGAACCAGCCGCGCTCGCAAACGCGGTCGGCCACCTCGACGTAGCGGGCCTGAGGGTCGCGCGTGGCGGCGCGCCGCTTGCGCGTGGCCCAGCCGATGTCGCCACCGGCCAGGTCGGTCACCTGGAACGGGCCCATCGCAAAGCCGAAGCCGCGCACGGCCTCGTCGATCTCGTAGGGGCTGGCGCCGTCTTCCATCAGGTAGTCAGCCGCCTGCTTGTACACGGCCAGGATGCGGTTGCCGATGAAGCCGTCGCACACGCCGGCGCGCACGGGCACCTTCTTCATCTTCTTGGCCAGCTCGAAGGCGGTGGCCACCACGTCGGCGCTCACCTTGGCGGGTACCACGATCTCCAGCAGCTTCATGATGTTGGCCGGGCTGAAGAAATGCAGGCCGATCACGTCCTGCGGGCGGCGAGTGACGGCGGCGATGGCGTCGATGTCGAGGTAGGAGGTGTTGGTGGCCAGCACCGCGCCCGGCTTGCAGACGCGGTCCAGCTCCTGGAACACGGCCTTCTTGACATCGATGTCCTCGAACACGGCCTCGATCACCAGGTCCACATCCTGGATGTCGTCGTAGGAGGTGCTGGGCGTGTAGCGCGCCAGGATCGCGGCCTTGGCCTGCTCGGTCATGCGGCCCTTGGCGATCAGGCCGTCGTAGACCTTCTCGACGTTCTTGCGGCCGCGCGCGATGGACTCGGCGTCGCGCTCGATCATGGTCACGGTGAGGCCGGCGTCCAGCGCGGCCACGGTGATGCCTGCCCCCATGGTGCCGCCGCCGATGATGGCGATCTTGGCAAAGTGGCGCGGCGCGGCGGCCTGCGCCTCGGGGATCTTGGCGGTCTCGCGCTCGGCGAAGAACGCGTGCACCAGGCCCTGGCGCTGCGGGCTGTTCAGGCATTCGACGAACAGCGCGCGCTCCTTGGCGATGCCCTCGTCGAACGGCAGCTCCACAGCGGCGCGCACGCATTCCACGATCTTGCCGGGCGAGAACAGGCCGCGGGTCTTCTTGGCGGTCTCAAGCGCCAGCGCGTCCAGCTCGGCCAGCGCGGCGGCCTGGTCGGCAATCTTCAGGTCCCGCGTGCGGCGCGGCTGCGCGCCCTGGGCCAGCAGCTCGTTGGCGTAGGCCAGGCCGGCGGCCACGGGGTCGGAGCCTTCGACCAGTCGGTCCACCAGGCCCGCCGCGGCGGCGGCCTTGGCGCTCAAATGCTTGCCGCTGAGCATCAGCTCGGCTGCCGCCTTCACGCCCATCAGGCGCGGCGCGCGCTGGGTGCCGCCGGCGCCGGGCAGCAGGCCCAGGTTCACCTCGGGCAGGCCCAGGCTGGCCGCGGGCAAGGCCAGGCGGTAGTGCGCGGACAGCGCCACTTCCAGCCCGCCGCCCAGCGCGGCGCCGTGGATGGCGGCGACCACCAGCTTGCCGCAGGACTCCAGGCGGTTGCACACCTCGGGCAGCGACGGCGGCACCGGGGGCTTGCCGAACTCGCGGATGTCGGCACCGGCGATGAAGGCCTTGCCCTCGCCCACGATCAGCAGGGCGCGCACGGCGGCGTCGCCCTCGGCCTGCTCCACCGCGGCCAGCAGGCCGGCGCGCACCGCCTGCCCCAGGGCATTGACGGGCGGGTTGTTGATGCTGACCACCAGCACCGCGCCTTCGCGGCGGGTCTGGACTTCAGGGGCCTGGGCGGCAGGGCTCATGCGTACGTCTCCGGTGTCTCGTAACGGAAAAGTCGCATTCTTGTTCTGATAATGGTTCTTTACAATCCACAGTCAAATTGACAGAGCGTCAAATCTTTTTGAACAAATACCTACCTTCCACCGGAGCCTGACATGGACCTGAATGCCCTGACCCTGCTGGTGGAGATCGTGGACAGCGGCAACCTGAGCCAGGCCGCGCGCAAGCTGAAGATGACCCGCGCCAACGTCAGCTACCACCTGGCGCAGCTGGAGAAGTCGCTGGGCGTGCAGCTGGTCAAGCGCACCACGCGCCGCGTGGAGCCCACCGAGGTGGGGCTGCGCCTGTATGAACATGGCCGCAATGTGCGCAACGAGTTGGCCGCCGCACAGGAGACCATCACCAGCCTGGGCCAGGAGCTGCGCGGGCGCGTGGGCATCAGCGTGCCCAGCGGCTACGGCCAGATGGTGATGAGCGACTGGATGATCGAGTTCAAGCAGCTGTACCCGGGCATCGTGCTGGACGTGCTGTTCGAGAACCGCGCCGACAACCTGCGCGACGAGGTGGACATCGCCATCCGCGTGATCCAGGAGCCGCCGCTGTCGGTGGTGGCGCGCAGCCTGGGCGATGTGCGCTATGTGGCATGCGCGTCTCTGGACTACGCCGCGCGCCACGGCCTGCCGCGCACGCTGCTGGAGCTGCGCAATGCCCCGGTGATCACGGCCGGCGTGATGGGGCGCCAGTTGCGCCTGGCGGCCTACCAGGGGCTGGAGCGGCAAGAGGTGATGCTGGAGCCCACACTGATCTCAGAGCACTTTCCCTTCCTGCGCCAGGGTGTGTTGGCGGGCTTGGGCGTGGGCGTGGTGCCGGACTATGTGGTGCAGGACAAGATCGCCAGCGGCGAGGTGCTGACCGCGCTGCAGGAATACCGCCTGAGCATCTTCGGCACCCACATGTACTTGCTGTACATGCCCAACCGGCACCAGACGCGCGCGGTGCGCACCTGCATCGACTTCCTGTTGGCCAAGGCCGGCCGCAGTGCGCTGCCGCCCGCCCCGCAGGCGGCGCCAGAGGCAGCAGCGACCGGCGGTTGATCGCCGGTCGGGTTCAGCGCGGCCCCCAGCGCCCGCCGCCGCGGTACCAGCCCTGCGGGCCCTGTTGCCAGCGGTAGGGGTGCCACACGTGGCCGCGGTGCGGCGGCACGGCCCAGTAGCCCGGCGTCCATGCATAGCGCCCGCCACCCCAGCCCCAGTAACCGTTGATCCACACATGCACCGGCGAGGGCGCGACAGGAATCACCTCGGTGCGCAGCGGCGGCGGGGGCGCCGGCGCATACACCACCTCGCCCTGCGGCACGACGGGATACGCCGGCGCCACCACGCAGCCGGTCAGTGCCGCGATGGCGCTGGCGAGCGCCACGGCTGGCAGCACGCGGCGCATGCCCAGAGAAACAGGGAAGTTCATCGTCATGGCGCATTCCTGGCAGTCATGCCTTTACAACGCAAAAGCCCCTGCCGGTTGTTGACAGGGGCTTGTGAAGCGAAGGTAAAGACCGTGCGCTGGATCAGGCGCTCTGGCTGTTTTGCAGTGCGGCCACGCGCTCCTCGATGGGCGGGTGCGAGCTGAACAGCTTGCCGATGTTGCCCGTGATGCCCATGGCCTGCAGGCTCTGGGGCATGGCGCCCGGGTGCATGCCGCCCAGACGGTGCAGCGCGTTGATCATGGGCTGCTTGCGCCCCATGAGCTGGGCGGCGCCGGCGTCGGCGCGGAACTCGCGCTGGCGCGAGAACCAGGCCACGATGATGGCGGCCAGGAAGCCCAGCACGATGTCCAGCACGATGGTGGTGATCATGTAGCCGATGCCGGGACCCGAGCTGTTCTCGTCGTTCCTGCGCAGGAAGCTGTCCACCGCGTAGCCGATCACGCGCGACAGGAACACTACGAAGGTGTTCATCACGCCCTGGATCAGCGCCATGGTGACCATGTCGCCATTGGCCACGTGCGCAACCTCGTGGCCGATCACGGCCTCGACCTCCTCGCGCGTCATGCCCTGCAAGAGACCCGTGGAGACAGCGACCAGGGCCGAGTTCTTGAACGCGCCCGTGGCGAAGGCATTGGGCTCGCCCTCGTAGATGCCGACCTCGGGCATCTGGATGCCGGCCTTTTCGGAGAAGGCACGCACGGTCTCCACGATCCAGGCCTCATCCCCGTTGCGCGGCGCGTTGATGATCGTGACGCCCATGCTCATCTTGGCGATGGGCTTGCTCATCAGGAGCGAGATGATGGCGCCGCCAAAACCCATGATGAAGGCAAAGCCCAGCAGGGCGCCCAGGTTCAGGCCGTTGGCCGTCAGGTAGCGGTTCACGCCCAGCAGGCTGGCAACGATGCCCAGCACCACCACGACGGCGACGTTGGTCAGCAAAAAGAGCGCAATGCGTTTCATCGATGGCTTCTCCGTGGAAAGCGACGGTAAGGCCGCGGACAGGCGCGGCGGGCAGAAAACAAGTTGGGGATGGAGCGCGGCGCTTCAAGCCGCGCGGGCAGCGAAGGGTGCGCCTGTTGTGGTTGCGTTATGCGACGCGCGCGCTGCGGAAAACGAGGGAGTCATCATAGAAGCAAAAGTTCTCGTTCTCGGGCCACCAGCCCGGCACACCCAGAACCGGCAGGGGATTGAACGGCTTGGCCGCGAGCCATGGCGCGCTGAGGTCTCGCGCCAGCGCCTGGTCCACCATTGCTTCGCTTTTGATAGCTGCCTGCGCTTGATAGACGTGCGCTGTGATCGATTTTCGGGGTGACACCAGCTTTTCCAGAAGGGCATGGCCCAGGACCAGCAGCCGCGCCTGCCGCCACAGCGGGCGCAGTTCCACGCACAGTCGGCGCCACTGGCGCGCGGCCAGGGCTTCGTGCAAGGGTTGCGGCGCCAGCAGCACGGCGCCGTTCTCGTCGAACACCGTGACCGCGTCACGCAGCGGCCCGCGCACCGCGCCCACGCCCTGCGCAGCGATGGCGCGGGCCTGCAAGTCGTTGAGACGCCGCTTGGTAGCCGGGTAGTGCAGCCAGATCAGGCCGTTGAAGAAGTCATGCAGGTTGTCGCGCGTGGGCACGCGGCGCTGGCCATGGACGAACTGCTCATAGGCCTCGCCCGCTGGGAGTGCCTGCTGCGGCGCGAAGCGAATACCCGGCGCCAGCCCTGCGCAGTCCATGGCAGCGTTGAGCGCGTCGGCCACGCAGGCGCCGGCCTGCACGCGTGCCGCCACCCGTGGCCCCAGGACCGCCAGCGGCGCAAGCCAGGGGCGTTGCCAGTCGATGGCCGCCAACGCCTGCGCGGCGGAGGGTTCGCTCACGTGCTGGCCGGCCCACCGGCGGGCGGGGCCGGAGCACGCGCCGCGCGCTTGTCGCGCACGGCCACGCGCGAGGTGCCCTCGTCGCGGAACTCGAAGGCCTGCGTGGCCGCCAGCAGCTTGGACAGCGAGGCATAGCCGTAGTTGCGGGCATCGAACGAGGTCTTGTTGCCAATCTGCGTGCCCACCGCGCCCACGCGGGCCCAGCCGGTTTCGTCCGCGCACGCCTGCACGGCATCACGCAGCAGGTTCATGAGGCGCGTGTCCTGGCGCAGTTGGGCCGTGGGCACGCGCAGCGTGGCGGGGCACAGCGGCACGCCGGGGGCGGGCACATCCTCGGTCTTGGCGGGGGCGGGTTGCGCGGGCGCGGCCGTGGCCTCGGGCTGCGCCGGCAGGGGCGCGCCCTCGGCGTCTTCTTCGCTGACCAGCGACTCCAGGTACAGGAAACGCGAGCAGGCGTTCACGAAAGGCTTGGGCGTCTGCGCGGCGCCAAAGCCGTACACCGCCGAGCCCTTGGCCCGCAGGTGCATGACCAAGGGGGTGAAGTCAGCGTCGGACGACACGATGCCGAACGCGTCGGGCCGCTCTGAATAAAGCAGTTCCATCGCGTCCACCGTCATCGCCATGTCGGTGGCGTTCTTGCGCTTGGAGTAGTCGAACTGCTGGATCGGTCGGATGGCGAACTCCAGCAGCCGCTGCTGCCAGCCGCCCAGGCCGGACTTGGTCCAGTTGCCGTAGGCGCGGCGCACGTTGATTTCGCCCAGCGTGGACAGCTCGGTGAGGATCTCGTCGATCTTGTCGGCCGGTGCGTTGTCGGCGTCGATCAGCAGCGCAATGCGCAATTGGCGTTCCGCCATGGGTGACCTCCCCCTGTGTGGGTTGTGACGCTTTTTATGCCACCAGGCGCCAGGGCAGCGCCTCGCCCGCGCGCAGCGGCTTGAGCGCGGCTTCGCCGAAGGCGAAGCTGTCGGGCGGCGTCCAGCTCTCGCGGCGCAGCGTGACCGTGCCCGTGTTGCGCGGCAGACCGTAGAACGCCGGGCCGTGGAAGCTGGCAAAGCCTTCCAACTTGTCCAGCGCGCCCGCGTTGTCGAAGGCCTCGGCGTACATCTCGATGGCGGCGTGCGCGGTATAGCAGCCCGCGCAGCCGGTGGCATGCTCTTTCAGGTGCGCGGGGTGCGGCGCACTGTCGGTGCCCAGGAAGAACTTGTCGCTGCCGCTGGTAGCCGCGTGCACCAGCGCCTGGCGGTGCACCTCGCGCTTGAGCACGGGCAGGCAGTAGTAGTGCGGGCGGATGCCGCCGGTGAAGATGGCGTTGCGGTTGTACAGCAGATGGTGCGCGGTGATGGTGGCGGCCGTGAAGCGGCCGGCCTCCTGCACGTACTGCGCCGCCTCTTTCGTGGTGATGTGCTCGAAGACGATCTTCAACTCGGGGAAGTCGCGGCGCAGCGGAATGAGTTGCTGCTCGATGAACACCGCCTCGCGGTCGAACAGGTCGATGTCGCTGCTGGTCACCTCGCCATGCACCAGCAGCAGCAGACCGGCCTTCTGCATGGCCTCCAGCGTCTTGTAGGTCTTGCGCAGGTCGGTCACGCCCGCGTCGCTGTTGGTGGTGGCGCCTGCGGGGTAGAGCTTGGCGGCGACCACGCCCGCATCCTTGGCGCGCGCGATCTCGTCGGGCGGCAGGTTGTCGGTGAGGTAGAGCGTCATCAACGGCTCGAAGGCCACCCCCTCGGGGACGGCGGCGAGGATGCGCTGCTTGTACTCAGCGGCCTGCTGCGCCGTGGTCACCGGCGGTCGCAGGTTGGGCATGATGATGGCGCGGCCGAACTGCGCGGCCGTGTGCGGCACCACGGTGCGCAGCGGCTCCCCGTCGCGCACGTGCAGGTGCCAGTCGTCGGGGCGGGTGATCGTGAGGGTGTCGGTGGTGGCGGTCATGGACCGCATTGTCCCATCCACTACATGCGCAACACGCGCAAAAAAGAGCCCCGGCGCCGTAGCGGGCCGGGGCAAACCCCGTAGTAGGGGCGAGGGGTAAGCAAAAGAGAGCCGTAAAAGAGCGGGAGGAAGCGGTGCTCAGCAGCCCGACGGGCGGTTGGGCCGCATGGGGATCACGCCTGAAACCGTCACCCGGGCGCCCGAGCCGTCGGTGGCCGTCAGCGTCTTGTTGACCAGGCGGATGCGATCGGTGTCGCGCACCACGGCCACGTCGCTCCAGCCGTCGTCGGCGCGGAACTCGCGGTCCATGAAGGTGAAGAAGGCCTCGTACACCGACGTGGCATCGGGCTGGTAGCGGATGTCGCCAAACGCCTGGCCGCTGCCGCCCACGCGGTTGGCACCGTCGAAGCGGAAGGTGCACACCTCGGGGTAGGAGCCGATGGGGTTCTTCTTGTCCACATCGGTAAGGTTGATGTTGCCGTCGCCATACACCCCGTTGAGGCCGTCCACGGTGGAGCCGGTGACGGTCAACACGCCCAGTTGGTCGCTGGGCGTGGGATCGTCGTCGTTGCCTCCGCCGCAGGCGCTGAGAAGAAGGGCAGTGGCGGCCACCGCCGCGGCGCAGGAGGTTCTGACAAAGGTATTCATGGCGCTGTGTGCTGTTGGGGGTTGAACACCGCCAGCAACGCGTGCTGGCAACATGGGTTCGATCCTAGAAAGCGCGCCCAGGGGCGGCGTGTGAGCCACGCACGCCGCACCCTGTAGGAAAAGCCCCCGCGGCCCGGTCAGCGCGCCAACACCGGTGCCAGCGCCTTGCCGGTGTGCGTGCCCTGGCGCACCACGTCCTCGGGCGTGGCTGCCGCCACGATGCGCCCGCCGTCCTTGCCGCCTTCGGGGCCCAGGTCAATGATCCAGTCGGCCTCGGCAATCACGTCCAGATCGTGCTCGATCACGACCACGCTGTGGCCGCCGTTGACCAGCCGGTGCAGCACCTGGATGAGCTTGTGAACGTCGGCCATGTGCAGGCCCACGGTGGGCTCATCCAGCACGTAGAGCGTGTGCGGGCTTTTCTGCCCGCGCCGGCCTACGTCGTCGCGCACCTTGGTGAGCTCGGTCACCAGCTTGATGCGCTGTGCCTCGCCGCCGCTGAGCGTGGGGCTGGGCTGGCCCAGTGTGAGGTAGCCCAGGCCCACGTCCTTCAAGAGCTGCAGTGGGTGGGCAATGCCGGGCATGCTGGCGAAGAACTCCACGGCCTCGTCCACCTCCATCTGCAGCACGTCGCCGATGCTTTTGCCGCGCCAGGTGACGGCCAGCGTCTCGGGGTTGAAGCGCGCGCCGTGGCAGACCTCGCAGAGCACCTTCACATCGGGCAGGAAGCTCATTTCGATGGTGCGCACGCCCTGCCCTTCGCAGGCCGGGCAGCGCCCCTCGCCGGTGTTGAAGCTGAAGCGCCCGGGCGCATAGCCGCGCGCCTTGGCCTCCAGCGTCTCGGCGAACAACTTGCGGATGGTGTCCCAGAAGCCGATGTAGGTGGCGGGGCAACTGCGCGGCGTCTTGCCGATGGGCGTCTGGTCCACCTCCAGCACGCGGTCGATGGTCTCGAAGCCCGACAGGCCGGTGCACCCGGCCAGCGGCGGCGCCTTGCCCGCATCCATGGCGTCGCGCCCGGCCTTGGTACTGCGTTGCTGCACCCAGGCGGCCACGTTGGCCAGCAACACGTCGCGCGCCAGCGTGGACTTGCCCGAGCCGCTTACGCCCGTGACGGCCACCAGCCGCTGCAGCGGCACGCGCGCGGTGACCTGCTGCAGGTTGTGCAGGTGCGCGCCGTGCACGGTGAGCCAGCGCAGGGGTTCCGCATCGTTTTGGCCTCCAGCGCCCGCCGGATGGGCGCAATCAGCTACTTTTTCAATAGCATCCACCGGGCGACGCGCCTGCAGCGGGTGGCGCATGGCATGCAGCAGGTAGCGGCCGGTCTGCGAGTCCGCAGCCGCCTGCACGTCGGCCACCGTGCCCTGGGCCACCAGGCGCCCGCCGCGCTTGCCCGCGCTGGGGCCGATGTCGATGATGTGGTCCGCGCGGCGGATGGTGTCCTCGTCGTGCTCCACCACCACCAGGGTATTGCCCTTGTCGCCGAGCTTGTGCAGGGCGTTCAGCAGGATCTGGTTGTCGCGCGCATGCAGGCCGATGGTCGGCTCGTCCAGCACATAGCACACGCCCTGCAGGTTGCTGCCCAGCTGCGCCGCCAGGCGGATGCGCTGCGCCTCGCCGCCGCTGAGCGTGGGCGCGCCGCGGTCCAGCGTGAGGTAGGACAGCCCGACTTCCTCCAGGAATTCCAGCCGGCTCTGGATCTCGGGCACAAGGTCGCGCGCAATCTCCGCCTCGCGCCCCGACAGCTGCAGCCCGGCGATCCACTGCCGCACTTCGGCCACCGACAGGCGCGCCACCTCGGTGATCGGCGTGCCGGCGAACTGCACGGCGCGCGCCACCGGGTTCAGGCGCGTGCCCTGGCAGGTGGGACAGGCGGCGTCGGCCACGTCCTCCATCTCGGGCTCGGCAAAGGTTTGCTCGCGGCCGCGGTTGTCCTCCGACTGCACGGAGTCGTCCAACACCTTGCGCTGCGCCGATGTCAGCTTGACGCCCGTGCCCACGCAGTCGGGGCACCAGCCATGCTTGCTGTTGTAGGAGAACAGGCGCGGGTCCAGCTCGGCATAGCTGGTGGCGCACACGGGGCAGGCGCGCTTGGTGGAAAACACCTGCAGCCGCCCGATGTGCGCCGTGGGCGCGCCGTCCTGCAGCGCCTGCTGCAGGCCGTCCAGGCCGCTCAGCACATGCACCACGCCCTTGCCCAGCTCCAGCGCCTTGGACAGTTGCGTGCGCAGCGTGTCTTCATGCTCCGGCGACACGTCCACGCTGGCCACGGGCAGCTCGATGGTGTGCTCCTTGAAGCGGTCGATGCGCGGAAAACCCGCGGTCGGCAGGAAGTGGCCGTCCACGCGCAGGTGGGTGTAGCCACGCGGGCGCGCCCAGTCGGCCAGTTCGGTATAGACGCCCTTGCGGTTCACGACCAGCGGCGCGAGCAGCCCAATGTGCTGGCCGCGGTAGTCGCGCAGCAGCTGCGCGGCAATGCTCTCGCTGGTCTGTGGCTGCACCGCCGCGCCGTCGTGCACGCAGTGCTGCACGCCCAGCTTCACATACAGCAGACGCAGGAAGTGCCACACCTCGGTGGTCGTGCCCACGGTGCTCTTGCGCCCGCCGCGCGACAGGCGCTGCTCGATGGCCACGGTGGGCGGTATGCCGTACACCGCGTCCACCTCGGGCCGCCCGGCCGGCTGCACGATGCTGCGGGCGTAGGCGTTCAGGCTCTCCAGGTAGCGGCGCTGGCCCTCGTTGAACAGGATGTCGAACGCCAGCGTGGACTTGCCCGAGCCGCTCACGCCGGTGATCACGTTGAACTGGCCGCGCGGAATGTCCAGCGTGAGGTGCCGCAGGTTGTGCTCACGCGCGTTCACGATCTCTATGGCGTTTTTGGCCTCTGGCGCTTTTCCATCCAGCGCGAGCAGCTTCTCTTTTCGTAGCGCCGCCTGCTGCTCGTGCACCGAATGGCCGCCCTCGCCCAGCGCCAGTTCGTACTCGCGCAGCGCTTGCGCGGTGTGCGACGTGGGGTGCTGGCGCACCTCCTCGGGTGCGCCCTCGGCCACCACCTGGCCGCCGGCGTCGCCGCCTTCGGGCCCCAGGTCGATGAGCCAGTCGCTGGCGCGGATCACGTCCAGGTTGTGCTCGATGACGATGAGCGAATGCCCCGCGTCCAGCAGCTTGCGCAATGCGCGCATGAGCTTGGCGATGTCGTCGAAGTGCAGGCCGGTGGTGGGCTCGTCGAACAGGAACAGCGTGCCCTTGCGGGCCAGCGGCTGGCGCGACTTGGCCTGGCTCCGGGCCGCCTCGGCCAGGAAGCCCGCCAGCTTCAGGCGCTGCGCCTCGCCACCGCTCAGCGTGGGCACGGGCTGGCCCAGCTTCACGTACTCCAGCCCCACGTCCACGATGGGCTGCAGCGCGCGGATCACCTCGCGGTCTTTCGCAAACAGCTCTGCTGCCTCGTGCACGGTGAGGTCCAGCGCGTCCGCCACGTTGAGCAGCCTGCCACTGCGTTCGATGCGCACCTCCAGGATCTCGGGCCGGTAGCGCTTGCCGTCGCAGTCGGGGCAGCGCAGGTACACGTCCGACAGGAACTGCATCTCCACATGCTCGAAACCCGAGCCGCCGCAGGTGGGGCAGCGCCCGTCGCCCGAGTTGAAGCTGAACTTGGCCGCGGTGTAGCTGCGCTCCCGGGCCAGCGGTGCCACGGCGAACAGCTCGCGGATGGCATCCCACGCACCCACATAGCTCACGGGGTTGGAGCGCGCCGTCTTGCCAATGGGCGACTGGTCCACGAACACCACGTCGCTCAGGTGGTCGGCGCCCAGCAGGCGCTCATGCGCGCCGGGCGTCTCCGTGGCCTTGCCAAAGTGGCGCATGAGCGCGGGCGCCAGCACGTCCTGGATCAGCGTGGACTTGCCCGAGCCCGACACGCCGGTGATGGTGACCAGGCGCTGCAGCGGGAACTCCACGTTCACATCGCGCAGGTTGTGCTCGCGCGCACCCTCCAGCACCAGGCGCGGCGTGGCATCCGTCACCAGGCGCTTGAGCCCGGTGCCGATCTGTTTGTGCCCGCCGAGGTACTGGCCGGTCAGCGTGGGCGCGCGGCGCAGTTCGCCCACCGTGCCGTCGAACACGATCTGTCCGCCGCGCTCGCCGGGACCCGGGCCGAAGTCGAGGACGCGGTCGGCCGCGAGCATCACGGCGGGGTCGTGCTCCACCACCACCAGCGTGTTGCCCGCGTCGCGCAGGCGCAGCATGGCCTCGGTGATGCGGTGCATGTCGCGCGGGTGCAGGCCGATGCTGGGCTCGTCCAGCACGAACAGCGTGTTCACCAGCGAGGTGCCCAACGCCGTGGTCAGGTTGATGCGCTGCACCTCGCCGCCCGACAGCGTGCGGCTTTGCCGGTCCAGCGTGAGGTAGCCGATGCCCACGTCGCACAGGTACTTGAGGCGCGTGGCGATCTCGTCGTGCAGCAGCTGCAGCGCCTGGCGATCGCCAGCCTGAGAGTCGTTTTGGCCTGTAGCGCTTACCTGGCGAGCGCTACCAGCTATTGAAACAGGAGCATTCTGCACACCCGCCATGCGCGCGAAGAAGCGCCGCAGGCGGTCGATGGGCAGCAACATCAGGTCGTGCAGGCACAGGCCGGGCAGCGCCTCCAGCTGCGCGCGCGTCCAGGCCACGCCCTGCGGCAGGAAGCGCTGCGCGGGGTCGAGCACGGCATCGGCGTCCTCCTTGCTGCCCAGCCGCCACAGCAGGCTCTCGGTCTTCAGTCGCGCGCCGGCGCACACCGGGCATGGCGTGTAGCTGCGGTACTTGGACAGCAGCACGCGGATGTGCATCTTGTAGGCCTTGCTCTCCAGGTACTCGAAGAAGCGGCGGATGCCGTACCACTGCTTGTTCCAGTTGCCGTTCTTGAAGCCGGGCGTGCCTTCGATCACCCAGTGCTTTTGCTCCGCGGTGAGCTTGTACCAGGGCGTGTCGCGCGGGATACCGGCGGCCTCGGCGTGGCGCATGAGGTCGTCCTGCGCTTCTTTCCAGGCGGGGGTCTGGATGGTCTTGATCGCACCGGCGCGCAGCGTGAGCTTGTCGTTGGGAATGACCAGGCCGTAGTCCACGCCGATCACGCGGCCGAAGCCCCGGCAGGTGTCGCAGGCGCCCACGGCGGAGTTGAACGAGAACATGGACGCGATGGGTTCGGCGTAGCGCAGGTCGCTCTCGGGGCAATGCAGGCCGGTGGAGAAGCGCCACAGGTCTGCTTCGCCATCGTCCCGCAGGCGATAGACATTGAGCCGCCCCCCGCCGCGCTTGAGCGCGACCTCGATCGCCTCGACCGCGCGCGCGCGCTCCACGTTGCCCATGCGGAAGCGGTCGGCCACCACGTCCAGCAGCTTGCGCGGGCCTGTGGGCGTGGCCACCTCGCGCTCGGCCTGCACCTTGGTGAAGCCGCTGGCCGACAGCCATTGCTCCAGCTGTTCCGCGGTGGTGCCCACGGGCAGTTCCACGGGAAAAGTGAGCACGATGCGCGGGTCGTCCTCGGCGGCGCAGCGCCGCTGCAACTCGGCATGGATGGTGTCCGGCGAATCGTGGCGCACGGGCAGCGCCGTCTCGCGGTCGAAGAGCTGGCCGGCGCGCGCGAACAGCAGCTTGAGGTGGTCGTTCAGCTCGGTCATCGTGCCCACGGTGGAGCGCGACGAGCGCACCGGGTTGGTCTGGTCGATGGCGATGGCCGGGGGCACGCCCTCCACCTTGTCCACGGCGGGCTTGTCCATGCGGTCCAGGAACTGGCGCGCGTAGGCGCTGAAGGTCTCCACGTAGCGGCGCTGGCCCTCGGCATACAGCGTGTCGAACACCAGGCTGGACTTGCCGGAGCCGCTGGGACCGGTGACCACGGTGAGCTCGCCCGTGCGGATGTCCAGGTCGATGTTCTTGAGGTTGTGCTGGCGCGCGCCGTGGATACGGATCAGTCCCTGGGTCATGAGCGGGTCTTTCTGCAATGAGGCGGAACATTCTAGGGACGAGCCGGATTCCGCATCGACCGGGTGGACACCACACCACAGCCGGTCACGCAGGTGATGGCGCATCCGGCCCTATCCGTTAGACTGCGCCGCACCAACAACCAAAGAGAGGAGACGCCATGCAGCCATGGCATAAATGGGGGGCCGCCCTGGTCCTGGGCGCAACGCTGGGCGCAAGCCATGCACAGATCCTGGTGGGGCAGACGGCCGGGTTTTCCGGCCAGGTGGCCGCAGGGGTGCAGGAGACCACGCAGGGCGCCAAGCTGTTCCTGGACGCGGTCAATGGCAAGGGCGGCGTGCACGGGCAGAAGATCGAACTGATCTCGATGGACGACAAGTTCGACCCCAAGACCGCCGGCGAGAACGCGCGCACGCTGATCGAGGACAAGAACGTGCATGTCATGTTCCTCACGCGCGGCACGCCCCACACCGAATCCATGATCCCGCACCTGGACAAGCATGGCGTGGCCCTGGTGGGCCCGTCCACGGGCGCCATGGTGCTGCACCAGCCGGTGCGCAAGCACATCTTCAACGTGCGCGCCACCTACCAGCGCGAGGCCGAGAAGGCCATGACCCACCTGGCCTCGATGGGCATCACGCGCATCGCCGTGCTGTATGCGGACGACAGCTTCGGCGCCGATGGCGTCACGGGCGCGCAGAAAGGCCTGACCCAGGCCAAGCTGCAGCCCGTGGTGCTGGAGAAGTTCAATCGCGCCAAGCCGGACTTCACCCCGCTGGTGGCCAAGATCTCCCAGGCGCAGGCCCAGGCCGTCCTGATGGTCGCCTCGGGCACGTCGGTGGTGGATGGCTACAACGCGCTGCGCCAGGCGGGCTCCACGGCACAGGTGGTCACGCTGTCCAACAATGCCTCGGGCGGCTTCATCAAGAGCCTGGGCGAAAATGCCCGCGGCGTGATCGTCACGCAGGTCTACCCGAACGAGCGCAGCCTGACCTTCCCGCTGGTCAAGGAAGCCATCGACCTGGCCAAGGCCAAGGGAATGACCGAGGTCAGCCCGGCCATGCTCGAAGGTTTTGCCGCCGCCAAGGTGCTGGTCGAAGGCCTGCGCCGCGCCGGCCCGAAGCCGTCGCGCGAGAAGATTCAGACGGCCCTGGAATCCATCCAGAAGTTCGATCTGGGCGGGCTGGACATCTCCTACGGCCCCGACGATCACACGGGCCTGGATTTCGCCGATCTTTCCATCATCGGCACGGACGGCAAGTTCCGCCGCTGAAACCCCTTTCATGAGGTCAGACGCCGCCTGGGTGATCGCGCGGCGTCTGCGGCACGTCATTCCAGCGTAGGCTGCCGCCGATACACTCGCCCCTGCTCGCACTCACGCGCAAATACACAGGGAAGAGACACCTCATGAAGACACATTGGAAAAAGTGGGGCGCAGCGTGCGCCCTTGCGGTGGTCAGTGCGGCCTCATCATTGGCCCACGCGCAGTTGCTCGTGGGTCAGACCGTCGGCATCACCGGGTCCGCGGCGGCAACCGTCAAGGAATCGATGCTGGGCGCGTCGCTGTACCTGGACCATGTCAACGCCCGCGGCGGCGTGAACGGGCAGAAGATCGAGCTCGTCGCACTCGACGACAAATTCGATCCCAAGCTAACGCAGGACAACGCCCGCACGCTCATCGAGGACAAGGGTGTGCTGGCACTGTTCATGACGCGCGGCACGCCCCACACCCAGGGCATCGTTGCGCTGCTGGACAAGTACGGCGTGCCGCTGGTGGGGCCCTCCACGGGCGCCATGGCGCTACACCAGCCCGTTTCCCGCAATATCTTCAACGTCCGCGCGCCCTACCAGCGCGAGGTGGAGAAAGCCATCGCCCACCTTGCGCTGCTGGGAGTTCAGCGCATCGGCATCGTGCATGTGGACGACGCCTTCGGCCAGGACGGCCTGGCAGGTGCGCAAAAGGGCCTGCAGAACAACAAGCTGCCCGCCTTGTTCGTGGAGAAGTTCGACCGGGCGAAGCCCGATTTCTCAGCCATCGCCCCGCGCGTGCGTGCGCAGGATCCCCAGGCCGTCATCTTCATCGGCACCGGCGCGGCGGTCGTGGACGGCATCAAGGCACTGCGCGCGGCCGGCGTGGGCGGGCAGATCGTCACGCTGTCAAACAATGCGTCGGGGGGCTTCACCAAGGCGCTGGGCGACCAGGCCCGCGGCGTCATCGTCACGCAGGTCTTTCCGTCCGAGCGGTCGCTGAACTACCCGGTGATCAAGGAAGCCCTGGAATTGGCGAAGGCGCAAGGGCTGAAGGAACTCACTCCGGCCATGGTCGAGGGCTTCGTGAACGCCAAGGTGCTGGCCGAGGGCCTGCGCCGCGCCGGCCCCAAGCCGGACCGTGCACGGCTGCACGCGGCCCTGGAAAGCCTGAGCAAATTCGACCTGGGGGGCCTGGAGCTTTCCTACAGCGCAAAGGAACACTCGGGGCTGGACTTCGCCGACCTGTCCATCATCGGAGCGGACGGCCGGTTCCAGCGCTGAGCGGGCCGTAACGCCACGGCGGCGGAGCCCACCGCCCCATCCAAAACGCGGAGCCTGGCTCCGCGTTTTGGATGGGTGGGGCCAGTTCACTGCGCTGCGCTGGCGCCGGATGCGGGAGCAGCTGCGGACTCGGGCACGTGCGTCGCTTCCACCCCATGCTTTTCACCGCTCATGTCCACCTGGTCTCCTGCCTTCATGATCACGAACAGCATGATCACTGCGAACACCACGAAACCCACCACGATCTTCCACATGCTCATCTCCTGAAAATTGTTGTCGACGGAAAAGGGCGGCACCAATAAAAAAGCCTCACACCATCGTGTGAGGCCTGTCTGATCGCAAGCCCGACTCCATTGAATCAGGCTTGCATTGCAGGCAGCTTACGCTGCCGGTGCATCAGAAGTTGTGGCGAACGCCCAGCGCCAGCGAGCTGAAGTCCTGGCCAGCGGCGCCCGTCATGTAGGTAGCACCTGCCTTGTTGTCCACCTTCGTGTAGAAAGCGTACACCTTGGTGCGCTTGCTGAAGTTGTAGTTGTAGCCCAGGGTCCACTGCGTAGCGGAGCTGTCGGCAATGTCGCTCCACTTGCCAGCGCGGCCCACGTTCACGTGGAACTCGGAAGCACCCATCATGTAGGCGCCCGCCAGGCGGAAGTTGTTGCGGTTGCCTGCGCCCGTGGCGAGGAGCTGGTTGTCGTCCTTGTTACGCTGGTAGTAGCCACCCACGACGAACTGGCCGAAGGTGTACAACGCGCGCAGGCCCAGCTGGCGATTGCTGTCCACTTGGCTGTAGCCGGCGCCCAGGTTCAGCGCGCCGATGTTGTAGTTGGCAGCCAGGTCATAGCCGTTCTTGCCGCCGGTGGTCTGCTCGTGCAGATTCACGGAGGCATCGATCGTCAGGCCGCCCAGGCTAGGCGAGCGGTAGCCGATCTTGTTGGTGGTGCTCAGGCCGCCGAACCACACGGGATCGTAGTACAGAGCGTCCGAAGACGTGCCCGTGTCATGGTTGTGCATGCTCACGTAGTCGGCCGTAGCGTAGTACGACTCGGGCGTGAAGTTGCCCAGGCGGATCATGCCGAAGCCGCCAGACAGGTTCACTTCGCTCTGGCGGGCGAAGGTCATGCCGGTGGTGGGGTGGGTCCAGCCCGAGCCCGTGCCGGTATCGGAGTTGAAGCCGCTTTCCAGCTGGAAGCCGGCCTTCAGGCCGCCGCCCAGGTCCTCAGTGCCCTTGAAGCCGAAGCGCGAGGAGTTGTTCTGCATGACGGTGTTGCTGGTACCGCCGACCTTCTGGCGTTCCACCGACGTGTTCACGCGGCCGTACAGGGTCACGCTGCTTTGCGCGAAAACAGCGGAAGTACCCAGCAGAGCCAGGGTAGCGAGCAGCAAACGACTTGGTTTTTGCATTTGAGTTCCTTGAATGCTTGTGTCCATCAGTTGTGGTAGGCACAGCTCGCCGCCCGCAGGGAGCCGGTTAGCACAATGTGCAGCTACGGCGCAAATTCTAGGTGTAACCATCTGGGCCAACACAGGGGAAAGTCCCGCCTGTAATACCCCTGACGTATTGCCGCCACACTTTCGCACAGGCAAAGGTGTGGCGGCAGGGTTCAGTCAGGGAAAACCCTGACAAAAGAGCGGAACGACGTCAGTCGTTGGCGTAGATGTCCACGTCCTTGGTTTCGCGGATGAACAGCGTGCCGATCACTGCCGTCATGCCGGCGATGATGATGGGGTACCACAAGCCGTTATACATATTGCCGGTGGACGCCACGATGGCGAACGATGTCGTGGGCAGCAGGCCGCCGAACCAGCCATTGCCGATGTGGTACGGCAGGCTCATGGAGGTATAGCGGATGCGCGTGGGGAACAGTTCCACCAGCATGGCCGCGATGGGGCCGTAGACCATGGTCACCAGGATCACCAGATACGTCAGGATGACGACCATCATCACCTTGTTCATCTTGGCGGGATCGGCCTTGGAGGGGTAGCCGGCGAGCTTCAGGTCTTCGGCCATCTCCTTCTTGAAGGCGGCGATGGCCTTCACGCTTGCCTCGTCGAACTTGTGGTTGACCACGGTGCCGCTGGGTGCCGTAACGACCTTGTCGCCGATCTTCACCACGGCCTGAGAGCCAGGTGCGCCTGCGGCGTTGTCATAGCTCACCGAGTTCTGCACCAGGTAGCGCTTGGCGATGTCGCAGGAGCTCTTGAAGTCGATCTCGCGTGCCACGGGGTTGCCCTGGAACGAGCAGGTGGCGGGATCGGCGGTCACCACGACACCCGCTGTCGCCTGGGCCTTGGCCAGGTCGGGGTTGGCGGCTTCCGTCAGCATCTTGAAGGCCGGGAAGTAGGTCAGCACGGCCAGCACGCAACCCAGCATGATGATGGGCTTGCGGCCGATCTTGTCGGACAGCGAGCCGAACACCACGAAGAACGGGGTGCCGATCAGCAGCGCGGCGGCGATCATCAGGTTGGCCGTGACGGCATCCACCTTGAGCTGTTGCATCAGGAAGAACAGCGCATAGAACTGGCCCGTGTACCACACCACGGCCTGGCCGGCGGTCAGGCCCACCAGCGCCAGGATCACGATCTTCAGGTTCTTCCATTCGCCGAACGACTCGGACAGCGGCGCCTTCGACGTCTTGCCCTCGGCCTTCATCTTCTGGAAGGCCGGCGACTCGGACAGCGACAGGCGAATCCACACCGAGATGCCCAGCAGCAGAATGGACACCAGGAACGGAATGCGCCAGCCCCAGTCGTTGAACACGGGCTCGCCCAGTATGGTGCGGGTGCCCAGAATCACCAGCAGCGACAGGAACAGGCCCAGCGTGGCCGTGGTCTGGATCCACGAGGTGTAGGCACCGCGGCGGCCATGGGGCGCGTGCTCGGCCACGTAGGTGGCCGCACCGCCGTATTCACCGCCCAGCGCCAGGCCTTGCAGCATGCGCAGCGCGATCAGGATGACCGGTGCCGCGATGCCGATGCTGGCGTAGCTGGGCAGCACACCGACGATGAAGGTCGAGATACCCATGATCAGGATGGTCACCAGGAAGGTGTACTTGCGCCCGATCATGTCGCCCAGGCGGCCGAACACCAGCGCACCGAACGGGCGCACCAGGAAGCCGGCCGCGAAGGCCAGCAGCGCGAAGATGAACGCCGCGCCAGCATCCAGCCCGCTGAAGAACTGCTTGGCAATGATGGCCGCGAGCGAGCCGTAGAGGTAGAAGTCGTACCACTCGAACACGGTGCCGAGGGACGAGGCGAAGATCACCTTCTTTTCTTCCGCCGACATCGGTCGGGCGGCAGCGCCGGGGCGGCCGGCGTATGCAGTGCTGGTAGCCATGAATGCTGTCTCCTGCTTATTGGGATGGAATCGAAAATGCGCGTAAGAAAGCGCGAAAAACCGACGATCTGAAGCACTCTGCGGTGCTTGCGACGCAATATCGGGCCGCCATCTGACCGAAAGCTGACATGCGCCAAACGCTGCCGCCACCTCAGTCTTACGGCCATCTGACAAACTCCGTGACAACCCGCAGATCGTTTTTCTTGATGCGAAAAATCGGACTGCACGAGGCTGCGGTGAGTCTCGCGCACGGCACCAGACACGGGTAACCCCGCAGTTTTTCGCCAGGGTTTGCCCTCCCTAGGACAAACCCTTGACGCATGACAAACCCACGCCCGCCGCACAGTGCTGGGCACGGCCCCATGCAAAAAGGCGCCGCAGAACGCTGTCTGCGGCGCCTTGGAACGCCTGCCGCGGCCCCGTCGGCCGCCGCCGAGGAATGCGCTTCAGCGCACGGAAGGCAGGCCCGATGGCACCGCGGGGGCCGCATCCCATGCCGGCCCGTCAAACCACGCGTCGCCGTCCAGGTAGGCGCGCAACATGGGCAGGCTGTCGAGCCCCCAGAACAGGCGCCCCTCCACCTCAAAGGCCGGCACGCCAAACACGCCACGGGCTGACGCCTCGTCCGTGTTGGCGCGCAGCAGGGCCTTGGGCAGGGCGCCCGCGCCTTCGGCGTCGGGCCGCAACTGCTCTGCCAGGGCCTGCGCCAGCACGTCCAGGCGCGCGGGGTCCAGCGCATCCTGCCCACCCAGCCAGACATGCCGCAGCACGGTGCCGGCGACATAGCGGTTGACCGTGCCATCGTCGCTGCACGCCAGCGCCTGGCGCAGCAACGGCAGCGGATTGAAGGGGTGGCGCGCCGGCATGTCCAGACCGCAGCCCAGCGCATGGCCCAGCCAGGTGGCGTGCCGGTACGTCCAGTCGCGCTTGGGCGGCACGCCGGCCGGCCCGGGGTTGGCATGCTGCTGCAGCAGCGCGCCCAACAACACCGGCTTGTAGTGCAGGTGGTAGCTCAGCCCCTCCAGTACCTGCGGCAGCCGCTCGAAGGCCAGCCACGCGTACGGCGAGACGAAATCCAGGTAGAACGTGATGTGCTTCATGCCAGTGGCTCCAGCTCTTCGGGAAGGTCCACCCCCGCGCGTTGCAATGCGGCGGTCCAGATCGCGCGGCGCGCGGCGCCATCGGCTTGCGACCAGGCGCGGATCTCGTCGATCGTACGGAAGCACCCCTCGCAATGGCTGCGGTCGGCCGTCATGCGGCAGACCGACACACAGGGCGACGGAACCGGCTCCTGGGAATTTAAGCCAAATTGGCCTCTAGCGCTTATTTCACCAGCGCGAGCAGCTATCAATTCAGAAGCATTCACTGCGGCGTCGCTCATGCGCTGATCTCCTGCACCACGTCGGCCACCGGGGCACCGGTGAGCCGCTGCAGATCGTGCGGGCTCAACTGGAACACGCCGTGGGGATGGCCGGCGGCAGCCCAAATCACATCGAAGCGGAACAGCTCGCGGTCGATGAGGGTGACAGGCGCGGTGGAATGGGCCACGGGCGAGACGCCGCCGATGGCGAAGCCGGTCTTGGCCTTGACGAATTCCGCGTCGGCGCGGCCCGTCTTGCCCACGAGGGCGTCGACCTTCTTCTCGTCCACGCGCCGGTCGCCGGAGGTAACGACCAGCACGGCTGCATCATCGCTCTTGCGCCGGAAGATGATGCTCTTGGCGATCTGCCCCAGCGCCACGCCCAGCCCGTCAGCCGCCTGCTGCGCGGTGCGCGCGGCGTCGTCAAGCATGCGCGGCGCGTGGGGGTGGCGCAGGCGCTGCAACTCGGCAGCCACCCGCTGGGTGCTTTCAGGTAATGCGTGCATAACAGGGCAATGCGGGGCCTGGGACGGCGAAGCGCACGCACGGATGCGGAGTGCCTCGGCGCAGCCACAAGCCCCAGGCGGGGTTACAGTGTGATAGCTGCCATCCATTGTCCATGAACCTGCTTCGCGCCTGCCTGCTCTTGTGGCTTCTCGTCGGCAAACTGGCCTGGGCCGGTGGCGCCCCTGCGGTGCTGGACGATCACCGCAAGGGCCTATCGCTGGGAAGCACCGGCCAGCTTTTGTGGCTCGTGGACGACCTGGGCACCCTCACCATCGACGATGTGCGCGCAGCGGCTACCGATGCGCGCTTCGGCCCGCCCCCCCGCATGCCGCTGCGCGGGGCCACACCGGCCTACCACTGGTTCAAAGTGGTCCTGGAGCAGCGCGCGGCCAGCGGCGACTGGGTGCTGGCCACCCAGACCACGTCTTTGCAGGACGTGCGGTTCTACGGCCCGTTCGATGCGTCGGGTACGGCGCTTGCGCCGCCAGTGCACACGGGCCTGGCGCAGCCCTTCGCCACGCGGCCCCTGGGCAGCGAGCGCTACCTCACGCGCCTGCAGCCCCCGGGCCCGGGCACCTACACGGTCTACGCCCGGCTGTACAGCGAGACGGCGCCGTCCTTCGACCTGTCCGTCTGGGACACGGCCGAATACCTGCAATGGCGCCAGCACAAGCGGCTGTTCGACGGCATCTGCTACGGCATCCTGATCGCACTGCTGGTCTACAACCTCACGCTCGTGGGCATCTTTCGGGACACCACGTACACCTTCTACGTCGGCCAGTGCATCTTCGCGCTGTTGACGCTGGCCACCTTCAACGGCCACACGGCCCATTACCTGTGGGGCGACGCGCCGTGGTGGCAGGAGCGCAGCTATTTCGTATTGCCCAGCCTGTGGCTGTTCTTCGGCGCGCTGTTCACGCGCAGTTTCCTGGACACCCGGCAGACGCCCTTGATGGACGGAGTGCTGGTGGCAATCGGCCTGCTGGCGGCGCTCACCGCCGTGCTCGGCGGGCTCGGCCAATTTGCCATCGCCCAGACGCAGAACGAACTGCTGGCCAGCGCCGGCATCGCGGCCGCGTCGCTCGCGGCCATTCTGGTGCTGCGCCGAGGCTTCACGCCCGCGCGCTGGTACCTGGGCGCGCAGGCGCTGCTGTTCGTCACGGTGGCCGGCGTGGTGCTGAGCAACTGGAAGGTGATCGACGCGCCCTTCATGCTGGCCAACGGCCTGCAGATCGGCGTGGCGGCCGAGATGGTGGTGTTCGCCGTTGCGTTGAGCACCCGCATCGACAGCCTGAACGCCTCCCAGATCGCCCTGCGGCTGCGCGCGGACCATCTGGCCAAGGCCGCGACCACCGACCCTCTCACGGGCCTGACCAACCGCATGGGGCTGACCCAGGGCGCAACGCAACTGCTGTCGGAAGGGGGCACGCACGCCCTGCTGCTGCTCGACCTGGACCGCTTCAAACCCATCAACGACACCTATGGCCATGACGCCGGCGACGAGGTGCTGCGCGCCGTTGCCACACGGCTGCAGACGCACACGCGGTCCGGCGACATCGTGGCCCGGCTGGGCGGTGACGAGTTCGTGGTCATGCTGGCCCACGCGCCCGCGGGCGACGACCTGACGGCGCTGGTCAAGCATCTGGAGCTGGCTATCTGCCAGCCGGTGTACTTCCAGCACCAGGAACTGTGCGTGGGCGTCAGCACGGGCGTTGCGCACAGCCCGCAGGACGGCCCCACGCTGACGGAGCTGATGCGCTGCGCCGACCAGCGCATGTACCAGGCCAAGCAGGCGCACAAGGACGCGGCGCAGCACCCGGCAGCGCCGGCTCTGCCGTTGGCCTGACGCCGGGTGGCCGCTCAGCCCTTGCGCTTGGTGAGCACCGCCACGGCCACGCGCGACTGCGGCTTGCGGCCCAGGAAGTCGCTGATGTAGGCACCGGCGTCGATCAGCTGGTCCAGATCGATACCGGTCTCGATGCCCATGCCGTGCAGCATGTAGACCACATCCTCGGTGGCCACGTTACCCGTGGCGCCCTTCGCATAGGGACAGCCGCCCAGGCCGGCCACGGACGTGTCGAACTGCCACACGCCCAGCTCCAGCGCCGCCAGCGTGTTGGCCAGCGCCTGGCCGTAGGTGTCGTGAAAGTGGCCGGACACGTCGTTCAGGTCGTAGTGCTTGAGCGTTGCCTCGATGGCGCGTTGCACCTTGCGCGGCGTACCCACGCCAATGGTGTCGGCCACGCCGATGTGCTGCACGCCGATGCCCTTCATGAGCCCGGCCAGGTATTCCACGCGCTCCGGCGCGATCTCGCCTTCGTACGGGCAGCCCACGGTGCAGCTCATCGCGCCACGCACATACACGCCTGCGGCGCGCGCGGCCTCGACCACGGGGGCGAAGCGCTCGATGCTCTCGGCAATGCTGCAGTTGATGTTCTTCTGGCTGAAGGCCTCGCTGGCGGCGCCGAAGACCACGATCTCGTCGGGCTTGTCGAGCACGGCCGCCTCCCAGCCTTTCAGGTTGGGCGTCAGTACTGAATAACGCACGCCGGGCACGCGTGTAATGCCTTGCATGACCTCGTGGTTGTCGGCCATCTGCGGCACCCACTTCGGAGAAACGTAGCTGGTGACCTCGACTTCCTTGAGGCCCGCCTGCTGCAGGCGGTGTACCAATTCGATCTTGACGGCCGCCGGCACCGGCTGCTTCTCATTTTGCAGCCCGTCGCGCGGGCCCACGTCCACAAGCTTGACGCGGGAGGGGATGTTCGGGTTCATCGATGGGTGTCCTTGGGTGAGGGATTCGTCAGTAGCCGCGTCCGGCATCCACCACGCCGGCCACGGCCTCGCCGCGCGCCAGCGCCGCGATCTTGCCGGCGATCTGGGCAATGCTCTCGTCGCGCAGCGTGCGTGCCGAAGTGTGGGGTGTGAGGGTGATCTTGGGATGTCCCCAGAAGGGATGCCCGGCAGGCAACGGCTCGGTGCGGAACACGTCCAGCGTGGCGCCCGCCACATGGCCGGCGTCGATCAGCGCGAGCAGGTCCTCCTCGACCAGGTGCGCACCACGCGCCACATTGATCACGTAGGCGCCGGGCAGGAGGCGGGCCAGCGTGTCGCGGTTCATGATGCCTTGCGTCTCGGGCGTGAGCGGGAGCAGATTGACCAGCACGCGGGTAGCGGCCAGGAACTCGTTAAAGCCCTCCTGCCCACTGAAACAGCGCACGCCCGCCATCTGCTTCGGACTGCGGCTCCAGCCGAGCACGGGAAAGTCGAACTGCGCCACCGCGCGCGCCACGCGCTCGCCCAGTACGCCCAGGCCCATCACGCCCACAGGAAAGTCCTGGCGCAGGCGCGGCTTGCGGTAGCTCCACTGGCCCGCCTGCATGGCGGCCTCGTACTGGTCAAACTCGCGGAAATGCCGGATCAGCGCGTGGCACACGTATTCGGCCATCTGCACGGCCATGCCGGCGTCATCCAGACGCACGACGCGCACAGAGGGTGGCAGGCGTAGCTTGAGCAGCGCATCCACCCCCGCACCGATGTTGAACAACGCCCGCAAGGCGGGCTGTTCGTCGATGAACTGCTGGGGCGGTGCCCAGACCACGGCGTAATCCGCCTGGGGGGCTCCGGGCTGCCAGACGGTAATGTCGGCCCCCGGCAGGGCGGCGGCCAGCCCCTGCAGCCAGGGTTCGGCCTTGGTATCGGTACAGCAAAAGGTGATCTTCATGGCCAACGAGCGTACCGCGGCTGGGCAAGCCCCCGCCGTCACTCGGCGGAAAGCCGCAGCAGTTCTGCGCCTTCGGCCACCTGGTCGCCTGGCGCGTAGAGCAGCTCCTGCACCACGCCATCGGCGGGGGCGGCGATGGTGTGCTCCATCTTCATGGCCTCCATCACCGCCAGGGGCTGGCCCTTGGTCACCTTGTCGCCGGCCTGCACGGCAAACGACACCACCTTGCCCGGCATGGGCGCGGTGAGACGCCCGCCCTCGCTGGCGGCTTCGCCCGCATGGGCCAGCAGGTCCAATGCCTCGATGCGCGTGGCGCCACGGGGGGTGAAGATGTGGTCGGTCTCGCCCTGGGCATAGACCGTTGCGCAGGTGCGCTGGCCGGCGTATTGCAGGTCCAGGCCGCCCGCCCAGGGCGTGAAAGCCAGCGGACCCTGCGCGGCTCCCTCGCCTTCTCCCACGGTCAGTTGGTAGCCGCCATCGCGTTCATAGGTCAGCCAGGCCTTGGCATGTGCGCCATTGAAGTCGAACTCGAAACGCCGGCGGCACGCTACCAGCGAACGCCAGCCGTCGCGGCGGCTGAACGGATTGGCGCCTTCCTGCGCCTGCTCACGCTGCAACTGGCTAGCCACGGCGGCTGCCGCGGCCAAAGGAAGGCCTACGCGCTCCTGGCCGAACAACACGGCCTCTTCGCGCGGGATCAGCGCGGTGTCCAGCCGCGCCTGGGCGAACGAATCGCTCTTCACCACATGGCGCAGGAACTGCACGTTGGTCGCCAGGCCCACGATGTGGGTCTGCGCCAGCGCATCGTCCAGCCGCGCCAGGGCCTGCGCGCGCGTGTCGCCGTGCACGATGAGCTTGGCGATCATGCTGTCGTAGAAGGGGCTGATGGCGTCGCCCTCGCGCACGCCGTCATCCACGCGCACGCTGCCCCGTTCGAAGCTGGTGCATGCCGGCTTGCGGTACACGTGCAGCTGGCCAGTGGCTGGCAGGAAGTTGTTGTCAGGGTTCTCGGCGCAGATGCGCGCCTCGATGGCGTGGCCGATGATCTTCAGCTCGTCCTGGCGCTTGGGCAAAGGCTGCCCGCTGGCCACGCACAGCTGCCACTCCACCAGGTCTTCGCCGGTGATGGCCTCGGTCACGGGGTGCTCCACCTGCAGGCGGGTGTTCATCTCCATGAAGTAGAACTTCATCTGCTCGGGCGCGTCGTAGCCGCCGGGCTGTTCCACGATGAACTCCACTGTGCCCGCGCCCACGTAGCCCACGGCCTTGGCGGCTGCCACGGCAGCCTCGCCCATCTGGCGGCGCAGGGCCTCGGTCATGCCGGGGGCGGGGGCTTCTTCCAGCACCTTCTGGTGGCGGCGCTGCACAGAGCAATCGCGCTCGAACAGATAGACGCAGTTGCCCTGCGTGTCGCCGAACACCTGGATCTCGATGTGGCGCGGGCGCAGCACGTACTTCTCCACCAGCACGGCATCATCGCCAAAGCTGTTGATGGCCTCGCGCTGGCAGCTGGCCAGCGCTGCGGCAAAGTCCTCGCTCTTTTCCACCAGGCGCATGCCCTTGCCGCCGCCACCGGCGCTGGCCTTGATGAGCACGGGGTAGCCGATACGGTCGGCCTCGCGCTGCAGCAGTTGCGGGTCCTGGTCCTTGCCGTGGTAGCCAGGCACGAGCGGCACGCCCGCCTTCTCCATCAGCTGCTTGGACTCGGCCTTCAAACCCATGTCCTTGATGGCCGAAGGCGGCGGGCCGATGAACACCAGCCCCGCATTGGCACAGGCGTGGGCGAAGTCTTCGTTCTCGCTCAGGAAGCCGTAGCCTGGGTGGATGGCCTGCGCACCCGTGGCCTGGGCGGCCTCGATGATGCGCTCCCAGCGCAGGTAGCTGTCCTTGGGGGCGCTGCCGCCGATATGCACGGCCTCGTCGCAGGCGGCCACGTGCTTGGCCTGGGCATCGGCGTCGGAGTACACGGCCACGGTCTTCACGCCCATGCGGCGGGCGGTTGCGGCCACACGGCAGGCGATCTCACCCCGGTTTGCAATCAGGATTTTTTGGAACATTCAGGCCACCTTGGCGGAATCGGAAAAGAAAGAGGAAATGCGCCGCAGCACGGCGCGCAGGAACTTGAACAGCACCACCAGAAGCAGCGCCGACAGCGCCAGCATCACCGCCAGCGCAATGCCGAAGGCCAGCGGGTACTGCGTGGCCAGCCAGACCACGCCGACGACCAGGCCGTCCTCAAAGAACGACAGGCCCCAGTTGGAAAATGGCTCGGGCGAGGTGTTGGCCGCCGCCCGCGTGGTCATCTTGGTGGCCAGCGCCGTGGCCGAGAGGGAGCCGCCCAGCAGCCCCGCGGCCAGCGCCATGGTGGCGTTGTCGGCACCGAACACGCCGGCGGCCAGCAGCGCGCCGGCGGGCACGCGGATGAAGGCGTGGATGGCATCCCAGGCGCTGTCGAACCAGGGCACCTTGTCGGCGAAGAACTCCACCAGCAGCATGAAGCCGCTGGCCATCAGCACCAGCGGGTGCTGCAGCAGCGCCAGCCCCGGCGGCAGAGGCAGCCAGCCGGCCAAGCCCATCATGCCCACCAGGAACACCACGGCGTACAGCCGAAAGCCGCTGGCCCAGCCCAATGCGGCGGCCAGCGCCAGCAGCGCGGGCATGTCCAGCTGCTGCGTGGCGCGCGCAGCCCCTTCGGCCACCGCCTGGGCGGTACCCGCATCGACATGCAGCCCCACGCTGTGGAGCCACTGCACGATCTGGAGCCAGAGCGCGTCCATGGCGGATCAGCCCAGCCAGGAGGGCTTGCGCTTTTGCAGGAACGACTGCACGCCCTCGCGGCCCTCGCTGCTCGCGCGGATGTCGGCAATGCCCTCCACGGTGGCGGCGATGAGTGCGGCGTCGATCTCGCGCCCGGCCACATCGCGCACCAACGTCTTGCAGGCGCGCACGGCGTTCGGGCTCGCGGCCGTCAGTGCCTTGAGCAGCTCGTCCACCTGGGCGTCGAGTTGCTCTGCGCCGACCACTTGGTGCACGAAACCGATGCGCAAGGCCTCGGCCGCGCTGAAGCGTTCCGCGGTGAGGAAGTAGCGGTGCGCGGCGCGCGCGCCCATGGCGCGGATCACGTAGGGGCTGATGGTGGCGGGGATCAGGCCGATCTTCACCTCGGACAGGCAAAAGCCCGCGGTATCGACCGCCACCGCCATGTCGCAGGCCGCGACCAGCCCCATGCCGCCGGCGTACACGTCACCCTGCACGCGCGCCACGGTGGGCTTGGGGCATTCGTAGATCACGCGCAGCATCTCGGCCAGCTTGGCGGCGTCGGCAAGGTTCTCTTGCCGCGTGTAGTCGGCCATGCGGCGCATCCAGTTCAGATTGGCACCCGCGCAGAAGGCCGGCCCCTCGGCGGCCAGCACCACGGCGCGCACGTCCGCGCGTCCCCCGACTTCCGTGAAGGCCGCGGTGATCTCTGCGATCACTTCGTCGCTGAAAGCATTGCGGATTTCGGGCTGCGTCAGCGTGATGCGCGCCACCGCGCCCGACTGGGTGATGGAAAGGTTCTGGCTCATGGCGTATCCGGGTTCTGCAGGAAGTAGACAAGGTCGAGCGACGGGCACGGCTGGCCCAGCGCGGTGAGTGCCGCCGTGATCTGTCCGCGGTGGTGCGTGCCGTGGTTGAACACATGCGCCAGCGTGGCGGCAAACGGCAGCACGGCGGGCGTGCCGCGCATGGTGGTGTAAGACAGCGCACCCTCCCAGCGCGCTGGCGCAAAGCCGGCGATCAGCGGCTCCCAGCGCGCGGCGCCTTCCTGCAGCCGCTCGGCCAGGCGCGCGCGATCGCTCTCCACCTCGGCATCCAGCGCCATACGGGGCGACGCGCCTTCGGCAAAGCGCGCGAACCACAGCAGGTGCTCGCCCACCAGCAGATGGTTGAGCGTGCCATGGATGCTGCGAAAGAACAGGCCCATGTCGCGCCGGTAGTCCGCCTCGGGCAGCACCTGCACGGCTGCCAGCAGGCGCGCCGTGGCCCACACGTTGTAGCGCGCGAGCAGGCTGAAATGGGTGACGGCATCCATGGACCGCGCCTTACATGCGGAACACGCCGAACTTCATGTCTTCGATCGGCGCGTGGCGCGAAGCCGCCAGCGCCAGCGCCAGCACGCGGCGCGTGTCGGCGGGGTCAATGATGCCGTCGTCCCACAGGCGGGCGGTGGCGTAGTAGGGGTGGCCCTGCTCCTCGTACTGGCGGCGGATGGGCGTCTTGAAGGCCTCTTCTTCCTCCATGCTCCAGCTGCCGCCCTTGCCCTCGATGCCGTCGCGCTTGACGGTGGCCAGCACGCTGGCGGCCTGCTCGCCGCCCATCACGCTGATGCGCGCGTTGGGCCACATCCACAGGAAGCGCGGCGAGTACGCGCGGCCGCACATGCCGTAGTTGCCCGCGCCGAAGCTGCCGCCGATGATCACCGTGAACTTGGGCACGTTGGCCGTGGCCACCGCCGTGACCATCTTGGCGCCGTGGCGGGCGATGCCCTCGTTCTCGTACTTGCGCCCGACCATGAAGCCGGTGATGTTCTGCAGGAAGACGAGCGGAATCTTGCGCTGGCAGCACAGCTCGATGAAGTGCGCACCCTTCTGCGCGCTCTCGCTGAACAGGATGCCGTTGTTGGCCACGATGCCCACGGCCATGCCCTCGATGCGCGCGAAGCCGCACACCAGGGTGTTGCCGTAGCGCGCCTTGAACTCGTCGAACGCACTGCCGTCCACGATGCGGGCGATGATCTCGCGCACGTCGAAGGGCTTGCGCGTGTCCACGGGGATCACGCCATACAGCTCTTCTGCTGCATATTTAGGAGCTACTGGCGCTTGATCTGCGGACGCTACAGGCTGATTTCTATTCAAATTCTTGACGGCCCCGCGCGCCAGCGAGAGCGCATGCAGGTCATTCTGTGCCAGGTGGTCGGCCACGCCGGACAGGCGCGTGTGCACGTCGCCGCCGCCCAGGTCTTCGCTGCTGACGACCTCGCCCGTGGCGGCCTTCACCAGCGGCGGGCCGCCCAGGAAGATGGTGCCCTGGTTCTTGACGATGATGGTCTCGTCGCTCATGGCCGGCACGTAGGCGCCGCCGGCCGTGCACGAACCCATGACCACGGCGATCTGCGCCAGGCCCTGCGCGCTCATGTTGGCCTGGTTGTAGAAGATGCGGCCGAAGTGGTCGCGGTCGGGGAAGACCTCGTCCTGGTTGGGCAGGTTGGCGCCGCCCGAGTCCACCAGGTAGATGCACGGCAGGCAGTTCTGCTGCGCGATCTCTTGCGCGCGCAGGTGCTTCTTCACCGTCATGGGGTAATAGGTGCCGCCCTTCACCGTGGCGTCGTTGCACACGATCATGCAGGCGATGCCGGCCACGCTGCCGATGCCCGCGATCAGGCCCGCGCCGGGCGCGTCGTTGCCGTACATGTTGAGGGCCGCCAGCGGGGCGATCTCCAGGAACGGCGTGCCGGGGTCCAGCAGCATCTCCACGCGCTCGCGCGGCAGCAGCTTGCCGCGCGCCACATGCTTGGCGCGGGCGGCCTCGCCGCCGCCCTGGGACACGCGCTCGATCTGGGCGCGCAGGTCCTCCACCACGGCGCGCATCGCGGCGGCATTGGCCTGAAAGTCGGCCGAGCGCGGGTTGAGTTGGGATTCAAGAATCATGGCGGTGGCTCGTTTCAAGCGGTTTTGTCTTCGGCAAGGCCCAGCTCGTCTTTCATGACGTCGCGGATCTTGAACTTCTGGATCTTGCCCGTCACCGTCATCGGGAAGCTGGTAACGAAGCGGATGTAGCGCGGCACCTTGTAGTGCGCGATCTGGCCCTTGCAGAAGGCACGGATGTCGTCCTCGCTGGGGCGCGTGCCGGGCTTGGCGATGATCCAGGCGCACAGCTCCTCGCCGAAGCGCTGGTCGGGCACGCCCACCACCTGCACGTCCTGCACCATGGGGTGGCGGTAGAGGAATTCCTCGATCTCGCGCGGGTACACGTTCTCGCCGCCGCGGATCACCATGTCCTTGATGCGGCCGACGATGTTCACGTAGCCCTCGTCGTCCATGGTGGCCAGGTCGCCCGTGTGCATCCAGCCGCCTTCGTCGATCGCCTCGCGGGTCTTGGCCTCATCGCCCCAGTAGCCGTGCATGACGGAGTAGCCCTGGGTGCACAGTTCGCCGCGCTCGCCGCGCGGCACCACGGCGCCGGTCTCGGGGTCGATGATCTTCACCTCCAGGTGCGGCTGCACGCGGCCCACGGTGGACACGCGCTTGGCCAGCGGCGTTTCGGCGTCGCTCTGGCAGCTCACGGGGCTGGTCTCGGTCATGCCATAGGCGATGGTGATCTCCGACAGGTGCATGTCGCCCACCACGCGCTTCATCACCTCGATCGGGCACGGGCTGCCGGCCATGATGCCGGTACGCAGGGTGCGCAGGTCGAACTCGGCAAAGCGCGGGTGGTCCAGCTCGGCAATGAACATGGTGGGCACGCCGTGCAGGCCGGTGCAGCGCTCGGCCTGCACGGTCTCCAGCACGGTCAGGGCGTCGAAGCCGTCGTTGGGGTACACGATGGTGCTGCCATGCGTGAGGCAGGCCAGGTTGCCCAGCACCATGCCGAAGCAGTGGTACAGCGGCACGGGAATGCACAGCCGGTCCTCGGGCGTGAGGCGCATGCACTCGCCGATGAAGAAACCGTTGTTCAGGATGTTGCGGTGCGTGAGCGTGGCGCCCTTCGGGAACCCGGTGGTGCCGCTGGTGAACTGGATGTTGATGGGGTCGGTGTTGTGCAGTTGGGCGGCAATGGCGTCGATGCGCGCGTCCTGCGCGTCGCCCCGCGCCATCAGCGTGGAAAACCGCAGCATGCCCGGCTGTTCGTCGCCTTGGCCCGCCACGCCTGAGCCGGCCGCGTCGATCCACACCACCGTGCGCAGCGTGGGCAGGCGCGCGGCCTGCAGTGCGCCGGGCTGGGACGCGGCCAATTCGGGTGCCAGCTCGCGCAGCATGCCCAGATAGTCGCTGGTCTTGAACTGCGGCATGGCCACCAGCGCCTTGCAGCCGACCTTGTTCAGCGCGTACTCCACCTCGGCCGTGCGGTAAGCCGGGTTGATGTTCACCAGGATCAGGCCCACCTGCGCCGTGGCCAGTTGCATCAGCACCCATTCGGCGTTGTTGTGCGACCAGATTCCGATGCGGTCGCCCTTGGCGAGCCCCAGGCCCAGCAGCGCGCTGGCCAGTTGGCGGGCCGCCTGGTGCAGCTCGGCGTAGGTGTAGCGCAGGCCCTGGTGGCGACTGACCAGTGCCTCGTGCGTGGGCTGGCGCTGCGCCATGCCGGCGAAGAAGTCGCCCAGCGTCTGCTCGATGAGGGGGGTGGCGGCACTGCCACGCGCATGGCTCAACGCGGCCGATGGGGTGGATGCGGGTTCCATGGGCTTGTCTCCTGGTCGGGGTGGGCCAGCGCCCGCGCGGGGCCCGGCAACAGGCTGCACAGCATACGCCGCACCCCCGCACGCGCGGTGACCGAGATGGGTCAGAAAGGTTGCAAATTGCGCCACAGAGTTGCAGACTCCACGCATGCCCGACCATCCTGACCCTGCGCCGCCACCGCCCGCACCCACCGCACTCCTCGCTACACCCACGGCCGCCACGCCCATGGCGTTTGTGCAGGCCATCGTGCAGGCCTACGCAGCGCGCGGAATGGACGCGGCGCAGGTGCTGGCGCTGGCACAAATCCCGCCAGAGCAGGTTGGCAACTCTGCGGGCCGCATCACGGCGCAGCAGATGGAGGTGCTGTCCGCCGCTGCGATGCGCGAGCTGGACGACGAAGCCCTGGGCTGGTTCTCCCGCCGCCTGCCCTGGGGCAGCTACGGCCTGCTGGCGCGCGCCTCGCTGAGTGCACCCACACTGGGCCTGGCGCTGGCGCGCTGGTGCCGCCACCACGCGCTGCTGACGGACGACATCACGCTGCACCTACACGCCGAGGGCCAGCAGGCCACGCTCACCATCGCCGAGCAGCGCGACCTGGGCACGCTGCGCGAGTTCTGCCTGGTTTCCACGCTGCGCAACGCGCTCGGGCTGGCCAGCTGGTTCATCGACTCGCGCCTGCCGGTGCTGGCGGCCGAGTTCCCCTTCGCGCCACCGCCCCATGCGCAGGCCTATGGCGTGCTCTTCAGCGGCCCGACGCGCTTTCAGGCACCGCGCGCGGCGGTGCATTTCGATGCGCGCTACCTCGCGCTGCCGATCACGCGCGACGAGGCGGCCATGCGCCAGATGCTGCAGCACGCGCTGCCCCTCACCGTGCGCCAGTACCGCCGCGACCGGCTGCTGGTGCAGCGCGTGCGCCAGGTGCTGGCCGCCCTGCCCGACGCGACCCACAGCGCACACACGCTGGCCGAGCAGCTGCACGTCTCGGCGCGCACGCTGCACCGCCAGCTCAAGGAGGAAGGCGCGTCGCTGCAGTCGCTGAAAGACGAGGTGCGCCGCAGCCGCGCGATCGAGCTGCTGCACCGCAGCGACCGCCCCATCAAGCAGGTGGCGCAGGCCACGGGCTTTGCCAGCGAGAAGAGCTTCATCCGCGCGTTTCGCGGCTGGACAGGCCAGTCGCCCGCGGAGTTCCGCCGCGGCGCGCGCTCCGTTGCGGTATAGACGCTCATTTATTAGTAGCTGCTAGCGCTTACCCAGCAAGCGCTAGAGCCCAATTTGGCTTAAACCGCAACCCGCATGGCCTGCAGCAGCGCAGGCAGTTCTGCCATATCGGCCATGACCTGCACGGCGCCAGCGGCGCGCAGCGCCTCGGCAGAGCCATGGCCCACGGGCGACGGGCTGTAGCCCAGCACCGTGGCGCCCGCGGCCACGCCGGCCGTGACGCCCGTCACCGTGTCTTCCACCACCAGGCAGCGCAGGGGCGGCACGCCCACGGCTGCGGCCGCTGCCAGGTACACGTCGGGTGCAGGCTTGGTGGCGGGCATCTCGTGGCCGCTGAAAACGCGTCCCGCGAACAGCGGCGCCAGGCCCACCTGCGCCAGTTGCATCTCCACCTTCTGCCGGTCGGCGCCGGAGGCACAGGCGATGCGCCCCTGCAGCAGCCCGTGCACGGCGCGCACGGCTTGGGGCGCGTTGGGGATGGCTACCAACTCGGCCTGCAGGCGTGCGTTGCGGCGCGCGTAGAACTCGGCCATCCACACGTCGGTGAGCGGGCGGCCCGTCTCGGCCTCGATGCGCGCAGCCTCGCTGCGCACGGTCTTGCCGATGAACAGGCGCATGCACTCCTCGGGCGCCAGCAGCCAGCCGGCTTCATTGAGCATCTCGCACAGCACGCCGTTGGTAATGGGCTCGCTGTCCACCAGCACGCCGTCGCAATCGAACAATATCGCTTCAAATGTCATAGGTCAGCATGATCGCAGGCGCGGGCTGCCCGGCCTCGTACAGGGTGGCCGCGCACTGCGCGTCGTAGCTCACCACGCGGTCGCGGCCCAGCTGTTTGGCGCGGTACAGCGCGGCGTCTGCCTGCTGGAACAGGGGCTGGGCCGCGTCCACGCCGGCGCGCGTTTCGGTGCCTGCGGACACGACGTCGGCCGGACGCAGGTGGGCCAGGCCCATGCTTGCGGTGACGGTGAATCCGCCCGGGTTGGCGCGGTGCTCCAGCGACAGGGCGCGCAGCACCTCCTGCAGGCGGTGCGCCACGGCCAGGGCGGCATCGGCGTCCGCGCCCGGCAGCAGCACGGCGAATTCCTCGCCTCCATAGCGCGCCAGCAGGTCACCCGGCCGCCCCAAGGCCGACGCCAGCGCCGACGCTACGCGCTGCAGGCAGAGGTCGCCCGCCACGTGGCCGTAATAGTCGTTGTAGGCCTTGAAATGGTCCACGTCGATCATCAGCAGCGCCAGCGACGAACCCTCGCGCAGCGCCTGGCTCCAGGCGCGCGCCACGGCCTCGTCCAGCGCCAGGCGGTTGGCCACCTGGGTGAGCGGGTCCATGCGAACCTGCGACTCCAGCGCGTTGCGGTAACGCGCGAGTTCGTCCTCGGTGTGCTTGCGGTCGGTGATGTCCTGCACGGTGCCGGTCATGAGCAGCGGCTCGCCGTCGCCGGCGGAGTCGCCGTACTCGCCCCACACCTCGATCCAGCGCACCTGGCCGTCGCCGTTGCGTTGGATGCGGTACTGGGTGCGCAGCGGAATGCGCTCGCTCATGGCACGGCCGTGGATCTCCAGGGTCTGCGCGCGCTCGTCGGGGTGCAGCATCCCCACCCACTGGCGCAGCGTCATGCGCCCGTCGGATGGCAGGCCGAAGATGGCGCTGGCCATGCGCGACATGATGAATGCCTCGCTCTGCCCCTCATAGACGAAGTAGCCCACCGAGGCCGCCTTCTGCGCATTGTCCAGCCAGCGCAGGTTGCGCTCCAGCTCCGCCTTCAACGCCCGTTCGCGCCGCCAGGCCCGCCCCTGCCACAGCACCACGACGCAGCCCAGCGACAGCAGCCCCAGGCTGACGAACAGGCTCAGGGCCAGCCATTCGCGCCGCTGGGCAGCGGTGAAGGCGTCGGCCACGTCCACCTTGGACACCAGCAGCCAGGGCGAGTCCGGCACCGCGCTGGCCACCGCCAGCACCGGCTGGTTGCGATAGTCGCTGCCGTAGAAGGCGCCCCGCACGCCCGCGACGGCCAGCACCATGGGATCACGGCTGCCCGGCTCCGCCGGAAGGCGCAGCGCCAGTGGTTCATCGCTGCGATGGCGCAAGGGGCTGAGGAACAAGGCCGTGTCCTCCTGCCGCTCCACCAGCACCGATTCGGCGGTGCGGCTGCTGGTGGGCCAGGTCTCCAGCAATGGGTAGAGCGTGGTGCGCGCATCCATCACCAGCCAGATGGCCCCCAGCGACGCGGTTCCGTCGTACAGCGGCGCCAGCAATCCGAAGAACGGAAAGGCGAAGGCCGGGTCGCGGCGCAGCTCGACAACGCCGGGCTCGGCCCGCGCCAGCGCGCCCTCCAGCGCGCGCATCTCGGGTGGCTGCAGCGTGCCCGTGGCCGGCCCGCCGGCATCCAGGATCAGCCGGCCCTGCGGATCGACGAAATAGGCAGCGGTATAGCGCACATGCTCGACCAGGATGCGCAACCGCTCACGCACCGCCTGTTCGGCGTCAGGCGCCGCCGTTGCGCGCCAGCGGGCCACGGCCTGTGCCAGAAGGCGGTCGTCGGTGAGTGCCGCCGCCTCCTGCAAGCGCCGGCGCCGCCAGTCCGTCACCCCCCGCACCTGCATGTGGTTCACGGCCTGCAGGCCGCCTTCGATCTGATGGCGGTAGCGTTGCTCACGCGCCTGGTAGATGGCATGCACCCCCCAGCCAATCGCCGCAAACAGCAGGGCGACAAGCAACCCGAGCGCCCACCACGCGCGGGCAGGCGCCGGTAGGCGGAGCGAGGCCACAGGCGAAGTCATGGGTGAAAACGGCGCGGGTTGAACCCGCAGGGGACGATAGGAATAGCCAATGTGCCCCTACTATGTCACAGTCTGTAGCATTTGAGCACCGGGGCCACAGGCCCCATCCCTGATGGTGTAGCCCATGCCTGCGCAGCCTCCCGCTTCCCTCACCCGCCGTGCCTGCCTGGCCCAGGCCCTCGCGCTGTGCGCCGCGCCGGCCGCCGCACAGGTCTCACCGCGTGCCGCGGAACGCTCCGTGGTGATCAACCTCTCCCTGGAGCCCGACAGCCTGGACCCCACCATGGCCGCTGCCGCCGCCGTGGGCGAGGTGACGCACTACAACGTGCTGGAGGGGCTGACGCAGATCACGGAAAACGGCGCGGTACAGCCGCTGCTGGCCGAGTCCTGGAACGCCGACCCGAACGGCCTCGCGTGCACCTTCCGGCTGCGCCAGGGGGTGCGCTTTCACGACGGCAGCGCGCTCAACGCGGCGGCCGTGCGTTTCAGCTTCGAGCGTGCCGTCGCGCCCGGCTCCACCAACAAGTCCCGCAAGGCGCTCTTCGACAATATCGCCACGGTGGTCACGCCCGATGCGCACACCGTCACGCTCACGCTGCACCACCCCGATCCGCACCTGCTCTTCCGCCTGGGCGAGGGGCCGGCCGTGATCCTGCACCCGGACACGGCCGCACAGGCGGCCAGCGCCCCGGTGGGCACGGGCCCCTACCGCGTACAGCGCTGGGAGCGCGGCCAGCACATCACGCTGGTCAAGGCCGAGTCCCACCGCCACGCGGCCCAGGTACGCATGGAACGCGCCGTGTACCGCTTCCTGCACGACCTGGAGGCGCAGGACAACGCCCTGCGCGCGGGTGAGATCGACGTGCTGTTCAACTTCGCCACGCAGACGGTGCGGCGCTTTCAGGACAACAGCCATTACCAGGTGTTGATCGGGGCCTCCGGCGGCAAGGGGATGCTGGCGTTGAACCATCGCAGCAAACCCCTGGACGACGTGCGCGTGCGCCGCGCCATCACCCACGCCATCGACCGCGAGGGCTTTATCCGCACCGCGCTGGATGGGCGCGGCGTGGTGATCGGCAGCCACTTCAGTCCCACGGACGCGGGTTATGTGCACCTGGCCAGCCTGCACCCCTACGACCCCACCCGCGCACGCGCCCTGCTGAAACAGGCTGGGGTGCAGACGCCGCTGCGGCTGGAACTGGCCCTGCCGCCCGCACCGTACGCACACGTGGGCGGGCCATTGATCGCCCGCGACCTGGCCCAGGTGGGCATCGAGGCCAACATCCAGCAGCTGAGCTGGCAGCAGTGGCTGCAGGGCCCGTTCAAGGGCCAGTTCGACATGACCCTCATCAATCATGTGGAGCCGCTGGACTACCGCATCTACACCGATCCGGGCTACTACTTCGGCTACGACAGCCCGGCCTTTCGCGCCCTGGTGGAGCGCCACGCCAGCGCCACCAACGCGCGCGAGCGCCAGATGCTGTTCTCCCAGATGCAGCGGCATCTGGCGCAGGACGCCGTCAACGCCTGGATCTTCGCGCCGCAAATCGGCACCGTGGTGCGCAAGGGGTTGCGCGGCACGTGGATGAACTACCCCATCTTTGTGCACAACGTCGCCGGCATGTGGTGGGAATGACGGCTGAATTACTACAAATTTAATAGCTTCTCGCGCTCACCAGCAAAGGCCTTTGGCGCGACAACACCAGGACCGCAGCCTGGTGTCACTTCAGGTCGCCGTCCACGTAATACCAGCGCCCCTGCTCGCGCACGAAGCGGCTGCGTTCATGCAGGCGAACGCCACGTCCGCCCACGCGGTAGCGGGCGACGAACTCGACCTCGGCGCTGTGCTCGCCGGTCTGCGCGCCGGCGCGCACCTCCAGGCCCAGCCACTTGGCACCGGGTTCGAAGTCGAGTTGCGCCGGGCGGGTGCTGGCGTGCCAGGTGGCCAACAAATAGGCGGCGTTCTCGCGCACGAAGGCGCTGTAGCGCGAGCGCATGAGCGCCTCGGCGCTGGGCGCGGGCTCGGCGTCGAACTGCTCCACGTAGCGGCCGCAGCAGTCGGCATAGGCCAGGGGCCGGCGCCGGTGGGTGGCGCCGCAGGGGCAGATCGGCAAGGTCATGCGGCGATTATTGAACGTAGACTGCCCCCCTCACGTTGCAGATGGGGAGCCTTGCATGTGGTCTATGGGTGTTCCGTGGTGGGAATTCGTGCTGCGCGGCGTGGTGGTGTATGTCTTTTTGCTGGTGTTTCTGCGCCTGACGGGCAAGCGCCAGACGGGGCAGTACGCACCGTTCGATCTGGTGTTGCTCCTGATCCTCTCGAACGCGGTGCAGAACTCAATGAACGCGGGTGACAACTCGCTCATCGGCGGGCTGATCTCGGCCTCCACATTGATCCTGTGCCATGTGGCGCTGGCGCAGCTCACGTTCCGCATGCGGTGGCTGGAACGCCTGATCGACGGCCACGCGCAGGTGGTCGTGCAGGACGGACAGGTGGACGAGGCGCTGTTGCGGCGCGAGCTGATCTCTCCCAGCGACCTGGCTGCCGCGCTGCGCATGGGCGGCTGCCTGCACACCCACGAGGTGGAGCGCGCCACGCTGGAGACCAACGGCACCATCACCGTGGTGCTCAAGAAGCGCTGACGCTTTTACATCAAAATGGCCTGTCGCGCCCGTCTGGCGGGCGCGAGCAGCTATTCAATCAATAGCACCATCACGCCAGCGCACGCTGGATGATGATCTTCTGCACGTCGCTCGTGCCTTCGTAGATCTGGCACACGCGCACGTCGCGGTAGATGCGCTCCACCGGGAAGTCGTTCACCACACCATAGCCGCCCAGTGTCTGGATGGCGGCACTGCACACGCGCTCGGCCATCTCGCTGGCGAAGAGCTTGGCCATGGCAGCTTCCTTCAGGCAGGGGCGCCCCGCATCGCGCAGCGCGGCGGCGTGCCAGATGAGCTGGCGCGCGGCCTCGATCTGCGTGGCGCAGTCGGCCAGGCGAAATCCCACGGCCTGGTGGTTGAAGATGGGCTGGCCGAAGCTTTCGCGCTCTTTCGAGTACGCCAGCGCCGCATCAAACGCGCTGCGTGCCATGCCCACGCTTTGCGCGGCGATACCGATGCGGCCACCTTCGAGCGCGCCCAGCGCGATCTTGTAGCCCTCGCCCTCCGCTCCAATGAGGTTCTCGGCCGGGATGCGGCAGTGGTCGAAGTTGATCTGCGCCGTGTCGCTGCTGTGCTGGCCCAGCTTGTCCTCCAGGCGCGCGACCACGTAGCCGGGCGTATTCGTGGGCACCAGGAACGCGCTCATGCCTTTCTTGCCCGCACCCTTGTCGGTCACGGCAATCACGATGGCCACATGCCCGTTCTTGCCACTGGTGATGAACTGCTTGACGCCGTTGATGACGTACTCGTTGCCTTCTTTGACGGCCGTCGTGCGCAAGGCCGAAGCGTCGGAGCCCACATGCGGCTCGGTCAGGCAGAACGCGCCCAGCATCTCGCCGCGCGCCAGGGGCGTGAGCCAGTCGCGCTGCTGCTGCGCGTTGCCGTAGCGCATGAGGATGGCGTTGACCGGGCAGTTGGTCACGCTGATCGCGGTGCTCGTGCCACCGTCGCCGGCGGCGATTTCTTCCAGCACCAGGGCCAGCGTCAGGTAGTCCAGGCCCGCACCGCCCAGATCCTCGGGCACGCAGATGCCGTAAGCGCCCAGTGCGGCCAGGCCCTGGTGCGCCTCGCGTGGAAAGTGGTGTTCCTTGTCCCAGCGCGCGGCATTCGGCCACAGCTCCTGCTGGGCGAAGTCGCGCACGGCGTCGCGGATCATTTCCTGGTCTTGGGTCAGCAGCATCGTGTCTCCGTAGGGTTCAGTGGTTCTTGAAGTGGCGCGTTGCGCGGGCTTACCAGTGCGTGGCGCGCCGGCCGTCGTGGTGCAGCAGGCGTGCGCGGTCCGCGGGTGTGACCTGCGCCAGCACCGCGCGCATGCCGCGTACGCTGTCGGCCACGGTGAGCGGAGCGGCCTCGCCGCCCATGTCGGTCTGCACCCAGCCGGGGTCGATGGTGACGAGCGTCGCGGCCGGGTAATCGTGCTGCGCCGCTGCCACGGCCATGTTCAGCGCTGCCTTGCTGGTGCGGTACAGCCAAGCGTTGCTGTCCGGCACGCCGCCGATCAGCGACATGGACGAGGACACGAAGGCAAACACGCCGCCCGCGGCCTCCACCAGCGGCGCCACCTGCGGAATGACCTGCATGGCGCCCAGCACGTTGGTGTGCATGACGGCGTCGAAGTCCTCGCGCGTGGGCGGGGTGCGCGCACCGGGGCGGCGCATCACGCCTGCGACATACAACGCCAGGTCGGGCTTTTCGCCGTCCAGCATCCAGGCCAGTCCGCTTACGCTGGCGGGCTGGGCCACGTCCACGGTGAGGGCCTGCGCGCCGAGCGCCTGCACGCGCGCGCGGCCGGCTTCGTCACGCACCGTGGCCAGCACGCGCCAGCCGTCGGCCGCGTACTGGCGCACCAGCTCCAGACCGATGCCGCGCGACGCTCCAATCACCAGGACTGTGGACATAAGTGATAAGCCAAATAGGCCTCCAGCGCTTATTCAGCAAGCGCTAGCAGCTATTAAAAAAAGAGCGCCACTGCGTGTGCAGGGGCGCCCATGGCTGGCGGGTCAGACCAGTTCGATGGCCATGGCCGTGCCTTCGCCGCCGCCGATGCACAGCGTGGCCAGGCCCTTCTTCTTGCCATGGCGCTGCAGCGCGTGGATCAATGTCACGATGATGCGCGCGCCGCTGGCGCCGATGGGGTGGCCCAGAGCGCAAGCGCCGCCATGCACGTTGACCTTGTCGTGCGGCACGTTCAGCTCGGCCATCAGCGCCATGGGCACGACGGCGAAGGCCTCGTTCACCTCCCACAGGTCCACGTCCTGCACCGTCCAGCCGGCCTTCTTCAGGGCCTTCTGGGTTGCACCCACGGGTGCGGTGGTGAACCACTCGGGCGCTTGCGAATGCGTAGCGTGCGCCACGATCTTGGCCAGGGGCTTGCAGCCCAGTTGCTGGGCGGTGGACTGGCGCATCAGCACCAGGGCGGCGGCGCCGTCGTTGATGCTGGAGCTGGAGGCGGCGGTGATGGTGCCGTCCTTCTTGAACGCGGGCTTGAGGCCGGCGATCTTGTCCAGCTTGGCCTTGGCCGGGCCTTCGTCGATGCTCACCGTCACATCGCCCTTGCGGGTCTTGACCGTGACGGGTGTGATCTCGGTGGCGAAGGCGCCGCTTTGCGTCGCCTGCTGCGCGCGCTTGACGCTTTCGATGGCAAAGGCGTCCTGCTGCTCGCGCGTGAAGCTGTACTTGGCGGCGCAGTCCTCACCGAAGGTGCCCATGGAGCGGCCGGCCTCGTAGGCGTCTTCCAGGCCATCGAGCATCATGTGGTCGTACACCTTGTCATGGCCCATGCGGTAGCCGCCGCGCCCTTTCTTGAGCAGGTAGGGGGCGTTGGTCATGCTCTCCATGCCGCCGGAGACCATCACGTCGCGGCTGCCGGCGATCAGCTGGTCATGGGCCAGGATGGTGGCCTCCATGCCCGCGCCGCACATCTTGGACAGCGTCACCGCGCCGGTGCTCTGCGGCAACCCACCCTTGAAGCCTGCCTGGCGCGCAGGCGCCTGGCCCTGGCCGGCCATCAAACAGTTGCCGAACAGCACCTCGTCCACCTTCTCGGGGGCAATGCCGGCACGCTCGACGGCGGCCTTGATGGCAGCGCCGCCCAAGTCATGCGCCGCGAGGTCGGCAAAGTCGCTCATGAAAGCGCCCATGGGCGTGCGCGCGGCGCTGACGATGACGACGGGGTCGTGGTGTTGGCTCATGTGGAATCTCCTTGGGTTTGAAATGAAGAAGAGCTTGCGCAGCGAAAGCGCCGCGCGCTGTCATAGGGAAACACGTCGTACACGTGGCCGGCCTGGATGCGTTCCTTGTGCGACTGCCAGAACTCCACGTCCAGCAGGTCGGCGTGGTGGCGCATGAACGCCTCGCGCACGGCGTCGTTACCCAGCAGGAACGGGCCGAAGGTCTCGGGGAACACATCGTGCGGCCCCACGGGCCACCAGACCTCGCCAGACACTTCATCCTCCTCGCAACGCGGCGGCGGCACGCGGCGGAAGTTGCAGTCGGTGAGGTACTCGATCTCGTCATAGTCGTAGAACACGACCTTGCCATTGCGGGTGATGCCGAAGTTCTTCCAGAGCATGTCGCCGGGGAAGATGTTGGCGGCGACCATGTCCTTGATGGCGTTGCCGTACTCGGTGACGGCATGCTCCAGCGCGCTGCGTGCCTCGGGCTTGTCGAGCCCGGTATCGAAGCATTCCTGCAGGTGGATATTCAGCGGGATCATGCGCCGCTCGATGTACAGGTGCGCAATGATGACCTCCTGGCGGCCATCGCCGTCGCGGTCGCTGATCTCCATCTGGCTCGGCGCATGCCTGCGGATCTCCTCGATGAGTTCGTCGGAAAAACGCTCGCGGGGAAAGGCAACCAGGCTGTATTCCAGCGTGTCGGCCATCCGCCCCACGCGGTCGTGCTGCTTGACCAGCAGGTACTTGCCCTGCACCTGTTCACGCGTGGTGTCCTTCGGTGCTGGGAACTGATCCTTGATGAGCTTGAAGACGTAAGGAAAGCTCGGCAGGTCGAACACCAGCATCACCATGCCCTTGATGCCGGGGGCGATGCGGAATTTGTCGGTGGAATAACGCAGGTGGTGCAGGAAATCGCGGTAGAACAGCGTTTTGCCCTGCTTGGCCAAGCCCAGCGCGGTGTAGAGCTCGGCACGGGGCTTGCGCGGCATGAGGCTGCGCAAGAACTGCACGTAGGCACTGGGGATCTCCATGTCCACCATGAAGTAGGCCCGCGCAAAGGAGAACAGCATCTGCAGGTCGTTCTCGCCGAACAGCACGGCGTCGATCAGCAGGCGACCATCCTCACCATGCAGGATGGGCAACGCAAACGGCAGTTCGTTATAGCCGTTGATGACCTTGCCGACCAGGTACGCGCCCTTGTTGCGAAAGAACAGGCTGGACAGCACCTGGACCTGAAAGTTGGTGCGCAGCTTGACCGCGCCCAGGCGCTGCTGCAGGGCCTGCACCACGTGGCCCGCATCGCGCGGCAGGTCCTCAAAGTCCCGCTGCAGGGCGCAGTGCTCGACGATGCGCACAACGGTCTCGTGCAGGTTGTCGCGCGACGGGTAGTAGGCGCGATAGGTGGGCCGCGCCCCGGGGTCGTCGCTTTCGATGTACTCCGTGCTCACCGCGGGTCGCACGAAGATGAAGTCGTTATGGAAGTGCGTGCGGTGCAGGATCTTGGTGGTGACCGAATTGAAGAAGGTCTCGGCCAGCTCGGGCTGCAGGTGGTTCACCATGAGCCCGATGTAGTGCAGCTTGATCTGGTGCCACACCTCCATGGACTGGTCGCCCGCGTGGAACTCCTTGTCGAGGCGGCGCACGCACTCCTTGACGCGCAGATCGTAGAACTCGATGCGCTCGCGCTGGGCGCGTTGCTGGCCATGCCAGTCGGCGGTCTCGAAGCGGTGCTTGGCGCGCGCAGACTCGGCGCGAAACAGGCGGTAGTGGCGGTTGAAGCCATCCATCATCGCCTTGGCGATGTCGTAGGCCTGCGGGGCATCGAGTCGCTCGGGAAACATGCCGTGCCTGCAGAACCGCGCGCAGTGCGGTGCGCCCTATTGGCGCACGCGGCTGGCCACCAGGGCCACCGCCTGGCGGTGCGCCTCGCCGAGCCCCGCCACGTCAGGTACAGACATCTGCAGATTGGTGATCAAGCCGTTGTTCAGGCTGTAGCACCATCCGTGCAACTGCACCTTCTGGCCACGCGCCCAGGCATCCTGCATCACCGTGGAGTGGGCGATGTTCATCACCTGCTCGATCGCGTTGAGTTCGCACAGCGCGTCGTGGCGCCATTGCACGTCCATGCCTTCAAGCAGGGCGGCGTGCTTGTCGCGCACGTCCTTCACATGGCGGATCCAGTTATCCGCCAAACCAATGCGTGCGTCCTGCAGCGCCGCCAATACACCACCGCAGCCGTAGTGCCCCACGACCATCAGGTGCTCGACCTTGAGCTGGTCGACCGCGTACTGGATGGTCGACAGGCAGTTGAGGTCGGTGGGCACGACCACGTTGGCGATGTTACGGTGGACGAACACCTCGCCCGGCTCCAGCCCCGTGATCTGGTTGGCCGGTACGCGGCTGTCGGAGCAACCGATCCACATGTAGCGCGGTTTCTGCTGCGCCAACAAGCCGGTGAAGAAACCCGGCCGGTCACGCTCCATCCGTTCCGCCCACTCGCGGTTGTGGGCAAACAGCTCGTCGATGGAGGCGGTGGTCATAAAGGCAATCCTTTTCTTCTTGCTGTGAATGAATGAGCGGCGTCGGCGCGGGCCATCAGCAGGTTTCGGCAAACAGCTCCCGGCCGATCAGCATGCGGCGGATCTCGCTGGTACCGGCGCCGATTTCGTAGAGTTTCGCATCCCGCCACAGGCGACCTAGCGGGTATTCGTTGATATAGCCGTTGCCACCGTAGATCTGCACACCTTCGCCGGCCATCCAAGTGGCTTTCTCGGCGCACCAGAGGATGACGCTGGCGCAATCCTTGCGCACCTGGCGCACGTGGTCGGAACCCAGCATGTCCAGGTTCTTGGCCACCGTGTAGGCGAACGAGCGGCCCGCCTGGAGCACGGTGTACATGTCGGCCACCTTGCCCTGGATGAGCTGGAACTCGCCAATGCTCTGGCCGAACTGCTTGCGGTCGTGGATGTAGGGCACCACGTTGTCCATCACGCTCTGCATGATGCCCAGCGGCCCACCCGTCAGTACGGCGCGCTCGTAGTCCAGGCCGCTCATCAGCACCTTGGCACCGTTGTTCACGCCGCCCAGCACGTTCTCAGCCGGTACCTCGACGTTCTGGAACACCAGTTCCCCCGTATGACTGCCGCGCATGCCGAGTTTGTCGAGCTTCTGCGCAATGCTGAAGCCTTGCATGCCTTTTTCGATAAGGAAGGCGGTCACGCCGCGCGCACCCAGTTCAGGCTCGGTCTTGGCGTACACCACCAGCGTGTCGGCATCCGGACCATTGGTGATCCACATCTTGCAACCGTTGAGCAGGTAGTAGCCGCCCTTGTCCTCCGCACGCAGCTTCATGCTGATCACGTCGGAGCCGGCACCGGGCTCGCTCATGGCGAGGGCGCCAACGTGCTCCCCGCTGATCAGCTTGGGCAGGTATTTCTTACGCTGTGCTTCGTTGCCATTGCGGTTGATCTGGTTCACGCACAGGTTGCTGTGCGCGCCGTAGCTCAAACCCACCGATGCGCTGGCGCGAGAAATTTCCTCCATGGCCACCATGTGCGCGAGGTAGCCCATGTCGGCACCACCGTATTGCTCCGGCACGGTAATACCCAACACGCCCAGATCACCGAACTTGCGCCACAGGTCCATGGGAAACTGGTCGTTGCGATCGATCTCGGCAGCGCGAGGCGCAATCTCGGCTTGCGCGAATTCGCGCACCGCGTCGCGCAGGGCGTCAATGTCTTCGCCCAACTGAAAGTTCAGGCCTGGCAACTGGGTGGCGGTGCTCATGGGTGTCTCCTCGGAAGATGATCTCTCACGGGTCGTTGGCTCGATGTCCCCACTGCGATACGTCCAAGACGACGACGCTACAGGCCGGACAAAGCCAGGACGCGCAAATATGACGTTTACGTAAACGTCAATTATCCACGACTTTGGGCGTTGGGGCCTCAATTTTTTGAAGCAGTTCTTGAGCCTCGCGCTCATGCTCCCGCACCTCGTCCAGATTGGCTTGCAGGTCCATCATCTGGGACTCCAACTGCCTACGATGAATCGCAAGAACCTCTAGGAACTTGCGCAGTTGCACCCCCGTGTCACGAGGGCTGTCGTAGAGGTCGATGATTTCTTTGGCTTCGGTAAGCGATAGACCCAGGCGCTTTGCCCGCAGTGTCAATTTGAGCCGTGTGCGATCGCGTGCGCTGTAAATCCGATTCCGCCCCCCTGGACCTGCCCGTTCCGGACGCAGCAAGCCCATGTCCTCGTAGAACCGCATGGCGCGAGTCGTGAGATCGAATTCTTTGGCAAGGTCACTGATGGTGTAAGTAGCCATGCATTGCAGACCGGGAGATCTGCTCCAATGTAGCGTATTAGTTGACGTGAACGTCAATGCTACAGCAGATACATCCCCGTCAACACATCAAGCAGATGTAGATCTACGGCAACTGGGAGTTGTTGAATGCTGTGTGCCGGCCGATGTTGATTGACCGCTCAAGCCCAAAGCAAAACGCCCTCCCACTGTTGTAGTGGGAGGGCGGTTTGGGCTGTAAGAGCCTGACGATGACCTACTTTCACACGGGAACCCGCACTATCATCGGCGCGAAGTCGTTTCACTGTCC
>RJVL01000011.1:2500-5144 GCA_003755025.1 Diaphorobacter nitroreducens
TGAAATAGATCCTGAAACCGCATGCTTACAAAAAGTCGGAGCCCTTAGGGGTGACGGCGTACCTTTTGTATAATGGGTCAGCGACTTACATTCAGTGGCGAGCTTAACCGAATAGGGGAGGCGTAGAGAAATCGAGTCCGAACAGGGCGTTCAGTCGCTGGGTGTAGACCCGAAACCAAGTGATCTATCCATGGCCAGGATGAAGGTGCCGTAACAGGTACTGGAGGTCCGAACCGACTAGTGTTGCAAAACTAGCGGATGAGCTGTGGATAGGGGTGAAAGGCTAAACAAACTTGGAAATAGCTGGTTCTCTCCGAAAACTATTTAGGTAGTGCCTCAAGTATTACCTGCGGGGGTAGAGCACTGTTTTGGCTAGGGGGTCATGGCGACTTACCAAACCAAGGCAAACTCCGAATACTGCAGAGTACAGCTTGGGAGACAGAGCACCGGGTGCTAACGTCCGGACTCAAGAGGGAAACAACCCAGACCGCCAGCTAAGGTCCCTAAAATTGGCTAAGTGGGAAACGAAGTGGGAAGGCTAAAACAGTCAGGATGTTGGCTTAGAAGCAGCCATCATTTAAAGAAAGCGTAATAGCTCACTGATCGAGTCGTCCTGCGCGGAAGATGTAACGGGGCTAAGCCAGTTACCGAAGCTGCGGATGTGCAATTTATTGCACGTGGTAGGAGAGCGTTCTGTAAGCCTGTGAAGGTGTCTGGTAACGGATGCTGGAGGTATCAGAAGTGCGAATGCTGACATGAGTAGCGTTAAAGCGGGTGAAAAGCCCGCTCGCCGTAAGCGCAAGGTTTCCTACGCAACGTTCATCGGCGTAGGGTGAGTCGGCCCCTAAGGCGAGGCAGAGATGCGTAGCTGATGGGAAACAGGTCAATATTCCTGTACCGATCAATAGTGCGATGTGGGGACGGAGAAGGTTAGCTCAGCCAACTGTTGGATATGTTGGTTCAAGCCTGTAGTCGTGCCTGGTAGGCAAATCCGCCGGGCTTAGATGAGGGGTGATAACGAGTCTGCTTGCAGACGAAGTGAGTGATACCCTGCTTCCAGGAAAAGCCACTAAGCTTCAGCTATTGACGACCGTACCGCAAACCGACACTGGTGCGCGAGATGAGTATTCTAAGGCGCTTGAGAGAACTCAGGAGAAGGAACTCGGCAAATTGATACCGTAACTTCGGGAGAAGGTATGCCGCAAGTAGGTGAACTTGTACAAAGGGAGCCCAAAGCGGTTGCAAAAAATCGGTGGCTGCGACTGTTTAATAAAAACACAGCACTCTGCAAACACGAAAGTGGACGTATAGGGTGTGACGCCTGCCCGGTGCTGGAAGATTAAATGATGGGGTGCAAGCTCTTGATTGAAGTCCCAGTAAACGGCGGCCGTAACTATAACGGTCCTAAGGTAGCGAAATTCCTTGTCGGGTAAGTTCCGACCTGCACGAATGGCGTAACGATGGCCACACTGTCTCCTCCTGAGACTCAGCGAAGTTGAAATGTTTGTGATGATGCAATCTCCCCGCGGAAAGACGGAAAGACCCCATGAACCTTTACTGTAGCTTTGTATTGGACTTTGAACGGATCTGTGTAGGATAGGTGGGAGGCTTTGAAGTGAGGTCGCTAGATCTCATGGAGCCAACGTTGAAATACCACCCTGGTGCGTTTGAGGTTCTAACCTAGGTCCATTAGCTGGATCGGGGACAGTGCATGGTAGGCAGTTTGACTGGGGCGGTCTCCTCCCAAAGCGTAACGGAGGAGTTCGAAGGTACGCTAGTTACGGTCGGACATCGTGACGATAGTGCAATGGCATAAGCGTGCTTAACTGCGAGACTGACAAGTCGAGCAGATGCGAAAGCAGGACATAGTGATCCGGTGGTTCTGTATGGAAGGGCCATCGCTCAACGGATAAAAGGTACTCTGGGGATAACAGGCTGATACCGCCCAAGAGTTCATATCGACGGCGGTGTTTGGCACCTCGATGTCGGCTCATCTCATCCTGGGGCTGTAGTCGGTCCCAAGGGTATGGCTGTTCGCCATTTAAAGAGGTACGTGAGCTGGGTTTAAAACGTCGTGAGACAGTTTGGTCCCTATCTTCCGTGGGCGCTGCAGATTTGAGGAAGCCTGCTCCTAGTACGAGAGGACCGGAGTGGACACACCTCTGGTGTATCGGTTGTCACGCCAGTGGCATTGCCGAGTAGCTAAGTGTGGAAGAGATAACCGCTGAAAGCATCTAAGCGGGAAACTCGTTTCAAGATGAGATCTGCCGGGGCCTTGAGCCCCCTGAAGGGTCGTTGTAGACCACGACGTTGATAGGCTGGGTGTGGAAGTGCAGCAATGCATTAAGCTAACCAGTACTAATTGCCCGTGCGGCTTGACCCTATAACTTTGACTGCCAATCGCAGCTCAAGACTGTTATGCCAAGTACGCAATCAAATCCACGCTGATTCACAGACTCTATGAATTCGCTGTGCAGTCCTCACTGCTCAGCAACCCTTTATGCCTGATGACCATAGCAAGTTGGTCCCACTCCTTCCCATCCCGAACAGGACAGTGAAACGACTTCGCGCCGATGATAGTGCGGGTTCCCGTGTGAAAGTAGGTCATCGTCAGGCTCTTACAGCCCAAACCGCCCTCCCACTA
>RJVL01000012.1 GCA_003755025.1 Diaphorobacter nitroreducens
GAGATTGGTATTTTTCATAGCCCTTCCAAACGCCAAAGGCGAGCAGAGCAATGAGAAGGATACGGAACACATTCTCTCCTGTTGACTGGCTAACGTTGGAGGTAAGGGGCGCGCCGAAGGCGCGTCCCGCTTGACTGACGGGTTGGGCTTCATTGTTGTGGCACCAATTGAATGACCTGTTTGTCAGCACGAATCAGCCGGGCGAATTTAACTTCCCACACGCCCCGTTTTTGAAGTTCGATAAATGCGAATGCCGAATCTCGCTCAGCCTCCACCGATAGTTCGAAAGAGGCATCACCATTTGCACCCGAGTATCTGAGGGAATACCCGAACGGTGACAACTTCACCTTTCGGATGGCGCCAATAGCTTCGAGCACCCGCTGATCGTTGCGAATGAAAGTCTCAGCATCAATATATGCATCCGACTGCTGCACCATCCACCATGCTCCAGGGTAGGCAATAGCAGTAACTACTGCCGCAATTAATGCCCATCGCTTCCACTTGTTCATAGTAGTGCCCAACGGCCAAGGTAAGCCGCCCGCCGTAGGCGGGTCGGCTTGAACGCCGGGTTAGACCCGAAGGCCAAAAGGGAACGGCCGAACTCGGACAACGGCGCAGCCCACGAAAAAGCGCTGGGCCACGAAAGCGGCGCAGAGCTGCAAGAATGATAGCTAGTGGCGCTTGCTGCACAAGCGCTAAAGGCCAAAAAGGCTTGAAAGCCCTTGGAACAGGGCCGAGCGCTGGAACAAGTAGCTGCGCGCATAAAGCGGGTGATGGGACTAACGAACAAAGTAAGCGGCTTGCCGAAGGCAAGTCCGCTTGACTGAAGGGTTAGCTCTCACGTGCCGATTACCGACTTGCAGACAGGGCATGAACGTCTCGTCGAACTCAAGCGATTCGTAAGACTCTTCTTGCCCTTAGAGTCATAACAAGCGGTGCAAAACAGGCCCTGTTCGCCTTCGAATTGATAGCAGCCCCACTTTTGGGTGGGCGTCTGCTTGCTCTCAGGCACAGCTGCCTTTAAAGATCGATTTTCTTCCGAGAGAGCTGCGAGTTGTGTTTTTAGCTCGGCGATATGAATCTTGGCATCTGCCAGTTCGCTCGATAGATCGGCCAGCAGGTTCTTGAATTCGGCTTCAGAAATATTCTTTGAAATCTCGCGGAGTCGACTAACAAGCGAGATTGAATGATTGAGCGTCGCTAGTACGTCCATCGGATTTCCTATTAGGGCTAACGGCCCAGGTAAGCCGCCCGCCGCAGGCGGGTCGGCTTGAACGCAGAGTTAGACCCGAAGGCCAACAGGGAGCGCCCAGAATTGGACAAGCGCGCAGCCCACGAAAAAGCGCTGGGCCACGAGAGCGGCGCAGCGCTGCAAGATTGATAGCTGGTAGCGCTTGATACGCAAGCGCTGGGGGCCAAAAAGGCGTGAAAGCCCTTAAAACAGGGCCGAGCGCTGGAACAAGTGGCTGCGCGCATAGAGCGGGTGATGGGACTAACGGGCTAGGTAAGCCGCCCGCAGTATGCGGGTCGGCTTGAGCGCCGGGTTAGACCCAAAGCGCAAAAACGAAAGTGACCGCACAGGCCACGGACTACGAAAAAAATAGCTGCTTGCGCTTGCTGCACAAGGGCTAGAGGCCAAAAAGGATTGAAACTGGCGCAACCCACGCAGGCGAAGCCCGAGCGAACGCCAAACACCCAGCGGATAAACGCTTGCGAGGGTAAATGGCGTTTGAATATTCATGGGCCGAAATGAGCAGGAATAAAAAGCAGGCTAACGCCTGAATTAAGCCGCGCCGCGAAGCGGCGTCGGCTTGAATGAATTGTTAGCCGTCAGCTTTAAGCTGCAAGCCATGATTCTTCTCAAGATACGTGAGCATTCTTTCTAATGCAGACATGACATCCAACTGATTGGCTCCGAAAGCGTAGTAGCCGCTCCTAAGCGCGTTATCTGGAACTGAGTCGGGGATGCTAGATGCACGTATTTTCTGCTTTGTACCATCTTCCAAGCGAACCATCAGAGGGTATCTAAAGCTTCGCCCATCGGCTTCGCGCGCACCGCCGGGTCCGTAGTTCTGAATGTTTCCGTTGTAGCACTCTCCCCCGAGGATGCTTTCGAGTTTAACGAGAACATCTCTTCGAGACTTGGTTAGTTCCAATGGCATCGAAATCCTCTCTGACGGCTAACGAAAAAGCTAAGCCGCCTGCAGTATGCGGGTCGGCTTGAGTGCTGGGTTAGATGTGGTATTGCGGCGTGGCATTAGAAATTCAAACCTTTAGAGATTGCATTTCTAGCAAATGAATCATATGCGGCACAAACCGCTCTCGCATCATTTATAAGAGCATTAGCTTCGTTGTAAAAATGATCGGTGGGATATTCGGGAGGTATTTCGTAATAGTCAGCACCATCCCTTGCTCCGAACGTTTTTTGGGCAAGAGTTCTGCTTAGGCGTTCACATGATGCCAATAATTCCTTGCTGGAATTTTGAAGCTCTGCATCTTGAAATTGAGCGTATGGAGACTGCCAAAAATACTGCAGTTCATGAATTGAATCTACAAAATATTTTTCCAATCGACCAATAAACTCCTCATTCCTAAGTCGAAGAATAACTCCCTCAGGAGGAATTTTATTTTGAAAATACTGAACTGCTTTTATATCAAGTAAATTTAAATTAGGAATATTAATATTTAGTTTATTCTTGTATTCTCTTAGAGATTTTCTGTCAATTTTCCCTGCATGCGCCATCTTATGATGTTTATCGCAAAGCAATATTAAATTATCTATGTTGTTGTTGGCTCGATTTTCATCTATATGATGAATTTCAAGATATGTGTGCTCATTGCAAAAAGTAATGGAGCATCGATGCCCAGCTTGAGTTCTGACGCTCCGATCAATGTCTGCTGGAATATTTGGCCTACCGCCATCGTATTTCTTATCTGCCATTTTCTTAAATGTCAATAATTAAATTTCAGCTGCGTACTTGGTTTTTCTAACGAACAAAGTAAGCGGCTGGCCGTAGGCCAGTCCGCTTGACTGCCGGGTTAGCCCGCACGTGTAGCGTGCAAACGCTTGCTGCGTGCAGAAACTGCGGCGAAAACGGACAGACACGAAACCAACCAAGCAAATAAAGGCTGGCCCCAAACTCCAAACCAAGAGTACAAAAGCGAGCTGAAAAATGCCCCCCTACCAGCGAAAGGCGGATGCTGAGGCTGAATAATCAGGAAAACCACAAATACCGCCATGGCCACTGCAAAGATGAAACAAACACGCTCGGCGGTTTTGGCGCCCGGAACAAACCCACGTTCCATTGATGTTCGCGAGAGCGGTTTAACTGAAGTGCGCCGACGACGATAGCTTTCCCAGATGATGAAAGCTGCAAGCGGACCGAGCGTCAATAAAAGGAACGAAGCCTCAAGCATTTGAGTGTTGGCTAACGGACAAAGTAAGCGGCTGGCCGAAGGCCAGTCCGCTTGACTGAATGGTTAGCCATACGCAGCCAGAAGCCCGTGAGTTACCTGACCGCTGACTTAACAAGCCAGATGAAAAATATGGGCAAGCCTAATCCAATAGCTATACCACTTACGATCATTTTTATATTTCTTCTATTGGAAGCAATTTCTAACTGACTTTGCTTGGTATTTTTTCGGACGCTTCTTAGCAATAAAACTGTGACGAAAAACGCCGTAGTCGATTTTATATACGAGGCTGTATTTGAGCTTTGGACTGCGTCAAATAGTAAAACGGCGACAAGGAAGGTGCCAATGATTGCGATGACTAATTTAAGAACTTTGTGCATGGATGTGGTGTGTGACCTGTTGCCGAAGGCTAACGGACAAGATAAGCCGCCCGCAGTATGCGGGTCGGCTTGACCGCCGGGTTAGCCACCTTGGCGCTCCAGGAGGTGCCGCGTTAGAGCAACC
>RJVL01000013.1 GCA_003755025.1 Diaphorobacter nitroreducens
ATGGCCGCCGTCAGCGTCGTCTTGCCATGGTCCACGTGACCGATCGTGCCCACGTTCACGTGGGGCTTGGTACGTTCAAACTTACCTTTTGCCATCTTTTCGACTCCGAAAAAATCTACACCAACACGACAAATATTGATGCACCCCAAACGGAGACGCACCTGAAACTGTGGTGCCCATGGCGGGAATCGGACCCGCGACCTCTCCCTTACCAAGGGAGTGCTCTACCACTGAGCCACATGGGCAACAAGGAGTCAAACTCCTCTTAACCAACCTATCCAAACCGTGGAGCGGGAGACGGGAATCGAACCCGCGTCATTAGCTTGGAAGGCTAGGGTTCTACCATTGAACTACTCCCGCAAGACCGAATTTCGCGCAAGTACGGTCCAACGCCTTCAAACCACAATCTGGTGGAGGGGACTGGATTCGAACCAGTGTAGGCGTAAGCCAACAGATTTACAGTCTGCCCCCTTTAGCCACTCGGGCACCCCTCCGAAGAATTGAGAAGTATACAGCCTTTTTGATCCTTGCGTCGATATCACTATTTTTTGTTTTAGGCGTGGCGGATCTTTATGCAGTCGGTGGCATCAGTTTGGCGAGCTAGCCGTTGAGTTCCAAGAGGTTGCTCATGGGCGGCTGTTGGTTGAGTGGGCTGCTGCCTGTTCCCTTGACACCAACCTAAGCCTTTTGAGTTTGCTCGTACTGTACGGACTGAGATAGCCGAGCGTCGAATGCCTGCGCGTCGGGTTGTAGAAGCACTCGATGTAATCGAATACATCTGAACGGGCCTGCCTTCGTGTTCAGTACACCTTCCTGGCGATGCGTTCGGTCTTGAGAGAACTGAAGAAGCTCTCCATGGCCGAGTTGCCCCAGACCTCGCCGGCCCGGCTCATGCTGCAAGTGATGCCCTGTTCATCCAACAACCTCTGGAAGTGCTCCCTGGTGTACTGGCTACCCTGATCCGAGTGATGCAGTAAGGCTACCGGCTTGCCCGACGCCACACGGCCATCATCAGCGCGTCCACCACGAGCTGCAAGGTCATGCTCTCCTGCATAGACCAACCCACAATGCGCCGCGAGTACAGGTCCAGCACCGCGGCTAGGTACAGCCAGCCTTCTGCCGTCCAGATGTAGGTGAAGTCGGCTACCCACCTCTGGTTCGGGCAGTCAGCCTGGAACTGCCGGTCCAGTACGTTGTTGGCCACGGCATTGCGCGCGCCACGGTCTCCTTAGGCGATCCCGTCGGGGTCTGGCTCGCAATGCCTGTTCGCGCATGAGCCGTTCAATGCGGTGCAGACCACAAGCCTGACCTTGCTCCAGCACCTCGTGCCACACACGGCGTGCGCCATAGGTGCGGTCGCTGTGTACGAAGCTCTGGTAGGCCTGCGCGCCCAGCACTTCATCGCTGAGGCTGCGCCGCCCCGCCGGGCCGTGTCACGCGGCCACCCCACGAGACGCCGGGCGCCTCGTACATTAGATCGACCGGCAGGGCCCCCCGGTGTTTCGCCACGAACCCGAACTTCACATCGACTCCTTCGCGAAGTAGGCCGCGGTTTTTTTGGGATGTCGCGCTCCATCTTGAGCTCAGCCACTTCCTTGCGTAGCTGCGCTACTTCCGCGTCCTGGGCCTTTTGCTTGCCGTTGCCAGGGAAGGCCTCCTGAGGTTCGTCTCGCAGCTCACGAACCCACTTGCGCATCACGTTTTCGTGACTGTCCAGGTCTTTGGCAGCCTGTGACCTGCCCCCTGTAGACGTACCAATCAAAAGTGAAAGTCCGGGTTCAAGATTACTCGGTGGGTTCGGGGTTGACGGGTATTGAGCTGCATCGCCAGCGCGCTGGCGATGCAGCTCAGCGAAGCGAGCCGGTCGCATGCGTCCCAGGCTGCTGTTGTAGTCCGTTCGCCAGACCGCCACGGCCACCCTGGCCTGATGCAATGTCTCCAACCAGCACTCGTTCAAGTGCTCGTCCCGGAACTTGCCGTTGAAGCTCTCGATTTAGCCATTCTGCATGGGGCGCCCCGGCTGGATCAGGATGTGGCGAATGCTATGCGCCTGCGCCCAGGCCATGAAGGCTCGGCTGGTGAACTCCGGGCCATTGCTTGAGCTTGGCGTTCTCGGATTCGAGCTCGCGCTGGGCTTCAGACACCTGCATGCCGCCGAACTTGGCGCGTCACTTGTAGAAAGTGGCATCGCTGAAGCCGCCGTTGCGGCACAGCTCCTTGATCGGCATACCCGCTTCGGCCTGCCGCAGGACCCCATGTGATCTGTTCCTCGCTGAATCTGCTCTTCTACATGCCCGTCATTCTCCTAGTGGTTGACGGACTTCACTAACTTCAGCCTGGTACGGCTGGCGGGGGGCAGGTCACCTGGGCCACAACCACATCACGCTCGGTGACCAGTTTGATCGCTCGAGCTTGAACTCTCGGCTGAATGTCCTTCTTCTCTCCATGAACCACCTCCCGTTTCACTTTTACCTTAACAAGGTGTCTTTGAAACCGGCAGCAGCCCAAACCGTCAACTCTTCAACTAGCACGTCTAAAGGGGGCAGGTCGAATTGGCTGCAGATCTACAGGGCAACTGGGAGTTGTTGAATGCTGTGTGCCGGCCGATGTTGATTGACCGCTCAAGCCCAAAGCAAAACGCCCTCCCACTGTTGTAGTGGGAGGG
>RJVL01000014.1 GCA_003755025.1 Diaphorobacter nitroreducens
GTCCCCGTCAAGCGCGTGGTGGACTACAACGTGAAGGTCCGGGTGAAGTCGGACGGCACGGGCGTAGACATCGCGAACGTGAAGATGAGCATGAACCCCTTTGACGAAATCGCCGTGGAAGAGGCGGTGCGGCTCAAAGAAAAAGGCCTGGCCACGGAAGTGATCGCGGTGAGCTGCGGCGTGGCGCAATGCCAGGAAACGCTGCGCACGGCGATGGCCATTGGCGCCGACCGCGGCATCCTGGTGGAAACCGATGCCGAGCTGCAACCCCTGGCCGTGGCCAAGCTGCTCAAGGCCCTGGTGGACAAAGAGCAACCGGGCCTGATCATCCTGGGCAAGCAAGCCATCGACGACGACGCCAACCAGACCGGCCAGATGCTGGCGGCCCTGGCAGACCTGCCCCAGGCCACCTTCGCCAGCAAGGTCGAAGTGGCCGGCGACAAGGTCAGCGTCACACGCGAAGTCGACGGCGGCCTGGAAACCCTGCAACTGACCACCCCGGCCGTCATCACCACCGACCTGCGCCTGAACGAGCCGCGCTACGTCACGCTGCCCAACATCATGAAGGCCAAGAAAAAGCCGCTGGACACCATCAAGCCCGAAGACCTCGGCGTAGACGTGGCCCCGCGCCTCAAGACCCTCAAGGTGGCCGAACCCCCGAAGCGCGGCGCTGGCGTGAAAGTGCCCGACGTCGCCACGCTGGTGGACAAGCTCAAGAACGAAGCCAAGGTCATCTAAAGGCAGGACAGGAGAAACAACATGACCGTACTCGTCATTGCAGAACACGACAACGCCAGCCTCAAGGCCGCCACCCTGAACACCGTCACCGCCGCACTCGCCTGCGGGGGCGACGTGCACGTGCTCGTAGCCGGTGAAGGCGCGCAGGCCGCCGCCCAGGCCGCCTCCCAAATCGCCGGCGTCGCCAAAGTCCTGCACGCCGACGGCGCCAGCCTGAAGGACGGCCTGGCCGAGAACCTGGCCGCCCAGGTGCTGCAGATTGCCGGCAACTACAGCCACATCCTGTTCCCGGCCACCGCCAGCGGAAAGAACGTCGCCCCGCGCGTGGCCGCCAAGCTGGACGTGGCGCAGATCAGCGACATCACCAAAGTGATCTCCGCCGACACCTTCGAGCGCCCCATCTACGCGGGCAACGCCATCGCCACCGTGCAAAGCGCGGACAACGTCAAGGTCATCACCGTGCGCGGCACCGGCTTTGACGCGGCGCCCGCCACGGGCGGCAGCGCCGCGGTGGAAACCACCGCCGCCGTGGCCGATGCCGGCAAGAGCAGCTTTGCCGGACGTGAAGTCACCAAGAGCGACCGCCCCGAGCTCACCGCCGCCAAGATCATCGTCTCGGGCGGCCGGGCGCTGGGCAGCAGCGAGAAGTTCAACGAAGTCATGACCCCGCTGGCGGACAAGCTGGGCGCGGCCATTGGCGCGAGCCGCGCAGCGGTGGACGCAGGCTACGCCCCGAACGACCTGCAGGTGGGGCAGACGGGCAAGATCGTTGCGCCGCAGCTGTACATCGCGGCGGGGATCTCGGGGGCCATCCAGCACCTGGCAGGGATGAAGGACAGCAAGGTGATCGTGGCGATCAACAAGGACCCGGAGGCACCGATCTTTGCGGTGGCCGACTATGGGCTGGAGGCCGATCTGTTCCAGGCCGTGCCGGA
>RJVL01000015.1 GCA_003755025.1 Diaphorobacter nitroreducens
TGACCTGCAACCCGCCACCCGTACCAAGGCAATAGAGAATCCGCGCAACCGAGAGGAAGCGCGATGCGCAAGAGCAGGTACACGGACGAACAGATCATTGGGTTCATCAAGCAGGCCGACGCTGGCATGAGCGTTGCGGACCTGTGCCGCCGAGAGGGTTTCAGCTCGGCCACGTTCTACAAGTGGCGAGCCAAGTTCGGCGGCATGGAAGCCAGCGACGCCAAACGGCTGCGCGACCTCGAAGCCGAGAACAACCGGCTCAAGAAGCTACTGGCCGAAGCGGTGTTGGACAACGAGGCGCTGAAGGTGGCCTTCGGCGTAAAGCGCTGAGCCCACCGGCGAAGCGACGCGCGGTGGGCAAGATGTTGGAAGAGACCTCGATCAGTGAACGGCGCGCCTGCGCTTTGGTGGGACTGTCGCGCGACAGCTGGCGGCACCCGCCCCAGCGCGCACAGCACGACCAGGCCACGAGTCAGCGCATCGTCGAGCTCGCGCACGAGCGGCGTCGCTTCGGCTACCGGCGCATTGCGGACCTGCTGCGGGCTGAAGGCACGAAGGTCAACGACAAACGCGTCTATAGGCTCTACAGGCTGGCTGAGCTGTCGGTGCGCAAGCGCCGCGGCAAGCAGCGCCTGAAGCTCGAACGCGTGCCGCTGCACCAATGCCAGAGCGTCAACGAGGTCTGGAGCATGGATTTCGTCAGCGACAGCTTGGCCAGTGGCCGGCGCATCAAGTGCCTGACCATCACCGATGACTTCAGCCACGAGTGCGTGGATATCGCCGTCGACCACGGCATCGGCGGCGAGTACGTAGTGCGCGTGCTGGAGCAGGTGGCGCGGTTTCGCGGTTACCCGCAGGCCGTGCGCACAGACCAGGGGCCCGAATTCACCAGCCGAGCCTTCATGGCGTGGGCGCAGGCCAGGGGCGTGCGCCATATCCTCAACCAGCCCGGCAAGCCCACGCAGAATGCCTACATCGAGAGCTTCAACGGCAAGTTCCGCGACGAGTGTCTGAACGAGCACTGGTTCCAGAGCCTGAAACAGGCCCGTGCCGAGATTGCGCGCTGGCGGGCTGACTACAACGAGATCAGACCGCACAGCAGCTGCGGCCGGATTCCCCCAGCAAAGTTCGCAGCGCGACATCGACAATCAACTGGCGGCGCCGTAACGGCGCCGCTTCAAACCCAGGAGTAATCTCCTTTAACCAGCGGATTTTCTCAAAACGACTGGTACGGGTATTGGGGGCAGGTCA
>RJVL01000016.1 GCA_003755025.1 Diaphorobacter nitroreducens
ACGGTGCTGTCCAAGAAGTTCGGCGGCGAAGCCAAGGGCTACGACCAGATCGACAACGCCCCTGAAGAAAAGGCGCGCGGCATCACGATCAACACCTCGCACGTGGAATACGAAACGGCCACCCGCCACTACGCCCACGTCGACTGCCCCGGCCACGCCGACTACGTCAAGAACATGATCACCGGCGCCGCTCAGATGGACGGCGCCATCCTGGTGTGCTCGGCCGCTGACGGCCCGATGCCCCAGACGCGCGAGCACATCCTGCTGGCCCGTCAGGTGGGCGTGCCCTACATCATCGTGTTCCTGAACAAGTGCGACATGGTCGACGACGAGGAACTGCTCGAGCTGGTCGAGATGGAAGTGCGTGAACTGCTGGACAAGTACGACTTCCCCGGCGACGACACCCCCATCATCCGCGGCTCCGCCAAGCTGGCCCTGGAAGGTGACCAGTCCGACAAGGGCGAACCCGCCATCCTGCGCCTGGCCGAAGCCCTGGACACCTACATCCCCACGCCTGAGCGCGCCGTAGACGGCGCCTTCCTGATGCCTGTGGAAGACGTGTTCTCCATCTCCGGCCGCGGCACCGTGGTGACCGGCCGCGTCGAGCGCGGCATCATCAAGGTCGGCGAAGAAATCGAAATCGTCGGTATCCGCGACACGCAAAAGACCACCGTCACCGGCGTGGAAATGTTCCGCAAGCTGCTGGACCAGGGTCAGGCTGGCGACAACGTGGGCCTGCTGCTGCGCGGCACCAAGCGCGAAGACGTCGAGCGCGGCCAAGTGCTGTGCAAGCCCGGCTCCATCAAGCCCCACACCCACTTCACGGCTGAGGTGTACGTGCTGAGCAAGGACGAAGGCGGCCGTCACACGCCCTTCTTCAACAACTACCGCCCCCAGTTCTACTTCCGCACCACCGACGTGACCGGCTCCATTGAGCTGCCGGCCGACAAGGAAATGGTGATGCCCGGCGACAACGTGTCGATCACTGTGAAGCTGATCAACCCCATCGCCATGGAAGAAGGCCTGCGCTTCGCTATCCGCGAAGGCGGCCGTACCGTGGGCGCCGGCGTCGTTGCCAAGATCATTGCGTAATC